>JAKJDL010000010.1 GCA_022705945.1 Candidatus Omnitrophota bacterium
CAATGGTCGCGCCGACCGAAGAAAGGTTCTCGGCCTCGATCTTGAGATTCCTGATCCGGGAAGCCCGAATACCCGCCTGCTCCTCCCAGAGAGGCTCTTCAAAAGTTTTCAGGCTCATGTAGGAAACATCCTTGAAATAAACGCATCCTTCCTTCCCCACGCCGGCGCTTTCCTTCACAAGTTCGAGAGTGATCTCGCCTTCCAATCCGGCTTTGCCCGCCATGGGGAACCAGAAAGTCCGGTATTCCGGCACCAGGTTTTTCATGCTGAACGCATATAAAGTGTTGTAGCTCGTTCCTTTAATCTTGAACGTAAAATCCTGGTTCCATGTCATGGAGGGATCCTGCATGAGGGTGACCGACAAAAATCCGTAATCGGAGATCTCGAACGGAGAGTTTTGATGATTAAAAACCATCCCGAGGACGTGGCTTGTGCTCGTGCTTTGATATTGAAACAGAAAATACGCCTGGGAGTCATAGCCGATATCAGCCCGCCGGGCATAGATCATTTCGCCCTGGGGGTGATCGGGATAACTGAACTCCCCGACGATCGACCCCGGGATCGCGATCACATTCAGCGTTCTTGATATAAGCTGCGCCCGTTCAGCGGCCCTCTCGGGAAGCATGAGATATTCAAAAAGAGGTATGGAAACGGGCTCGCCTTCCCGCGTAAATTCCGCGTAAACCCCGACGACGCGGCCGGCCGCGTCGTAACGATAAACAAGATCCGTGCGGCCATTCCGGAGGGTCTCGACCGCCGTGATCTCGGTCCCCCGGTAATAAAGCCATATGCCCTCGCCGACACTCACCCGGTTACCCGCGAATTCATCAATGTCCATCTCCCTTCCGTCACTCAGAACCGCATGGGCCCGGATCAGGTTACCGTCGTCTCCGAACTCAATCCCCGTAAGAATAGCCTGAGGGGTCGTGATCGAAATGATCCGGCCTCCCTCTATCTGAACCGTATTCCCGTCCTGAATCATCGTCCGGAGCGTCCCGTCGGTATTGAAAATCCGCCGGCGATCATTGTCCTGGATATTGAAGGAATGGATCGTTCCCCGGAGATCCTGGTCGTAGTAAAAACGACCCGTTTCCAGCTTCCCCCGCGCGAGATCAATGATGAAACTCGCAATCCCTTTTTCATAGAGCACCGTCCGGCCGTTACGAAAAACCCACTTTGAAAGAAGCCCGTTTTCAAAATACTGAATACTGCCGTCCGCCCGCCGGAGAATGCCGCTTACAAGTTTCCCGGACGAATCGATCGTAAAATTCTCGAGAATTTCCTCGGCATCGCGAACCCCTCCGCCGAAAGCCTCCGTGACGATCCCGTTCCGGATCAATGTCCTTATCTCCTGTTCGCTTTTACCGAGCATCATCGCCCAGTCCAGCCGGTTCGTTGTCCGGACCTTGAAGCCGGAAAGCGGTCCGATATAAATTTCTCCGGCGACAGGCTCCCCGTTCGCCGACTGAATGACCGTCGTTATCATCTCCGCCCTGCCGTCAAGCGGCCGCACTACCGGAATCGTGATGAACTGCCATCCATGTTTTAGCGGTTCGGTCAGAAAAATATTCCCGGTCCCTTTAAATTCAAACTTTAATCGTATATTTTCCGGCGTGGCGTCGCCGACGCGGACGGGAACCGAAAGAAAATCAAAGCTGTCCAGGTCCAGGGGCGCTGCGCTGTACTTGTTCCAAAGCCCCACAGGATGCTCCGCGTCCAGGAACTGGAACGCTATCTGGCGGACCTCTCCCAGTAATGGATCGCGGATCAATCCGCTTGCCGCGTAACCATGCAGAGGCGTATAAAAAGCCCCCTGGGAATCCGCCCTGTTATAAACATCAAGCTCAAAACCTCCCATGAGGGCCCGACCGAGATCGGCATGACCCGTCAACAAAAGATATTCCTGGATATCCATTTCCCGGAAACTGACGCCCTCCCCGAACTCGATCGCGCTGTGGTGGAAAGTTCCGTCCGGCTGGTGATAATTGAACACACGACCTTCGCCGAATCTGGAATCAAAAACGTTCGGAATAAAGCTCGGCTGTTTCACAAGGCCGGACATCTTTCCGTCGGGCATAACGCTTCCGCCGTCATAAAGCACTTCGACGTTTTCGCCGAACGGGGGCATGGGGAGCGCGGAATCCGTCGCGGGGTTCAGGTTCAATAGGAACGATCCGTAGAGGTTGTCGAAGCGCTCCGCGACACCCCGGTCCATCAGATAGCTCCGTAAATAACCCCGGCTCGTCGTGAGAAGCGAAAGAATGAATGATGCCTGGTCCACACCGAAATACTGCGACGAAAAAACAGGCTCTTCGGTCGGCAAGATCTCCCCCGTGACGGGATCCGTATGAAGAACGGTTCTTATCGAAAGAGCGTCCACAAAACCCGCTTCCGTCACGATCTCCGGAAAACTCGTTTCCAGATTCTTGAGAAACTGAAGCGTGTAATGCGGGGCCAGGCCGAAGGCCGAGGCTGTCCCGTAAATTGACCCGATATCGCTATGGCGGACATCATCCGCTTCGGCGGCCGCGGGAAGACCGATTTTGCCTTCGTATCCGTGCCCGGGATTATCGCCCGCCGACAAAAGACCGGGATTCCCTGTCCCGAAAGCGTATTCGGCCTGCGCATAAAGAAAATTCCGGAGCGCGACATCAAATTCAGGATACCGGGTTTCATCCACATAGATCAGCGGCCAGAACATCTGGAAGGCCCCTCCGTCAAACGGCGCCGCGAGTTCGATTATCCGGCCTCCTTCCGTCAAATAACGCCGGATTGTGACATCCAGTCCGTCAAACGCGGGTTGATACTCGGGGTAATTCGCCGCGAGCCAAACCATGCCCGGGCAAAATTCGTTGAACAGGCGGTCTATATAATAATTGTTAACAAACTCCCATTGCCCGGTCTGCGGATTAAGTCCGTAAGCACCCCGGAAACGTTTTTTCACGGGATCATAAAAAGCCGCGTATCCCGCTTCCTGGGCTGTCAGGATCGCGTTAGCCCGCGCGACAATACTTTCCCGCAAAACCGTCATATCGGGCTCAAGAGAAAGATTTTTTACGGCCCCGAGCACACTCGAAAGGCTGACGGCAAGGTTCAGCGTGTCTCCAAAACCGTATTGATCGGAAAGGTTTTCGTAACGGTAAGTCTTTATGACTTCCCCGGTTGGCTCCCCGGATTCGTCAAGGACCGGCTCCTCACTTTCAATGATCCTGAAAAAAGCGACTATACCGTTCCACCCCGCCTGATGCTGGACTTCCTGATAGACCGCCAGCAGGGCTTCCAGTTTTTCGAAAGCCTGTTTCCTTGAAACAAGCGGCGTTTCGAAATCACCGGCCGCGATCGCGGCAAGGATCTCGGCCCAGAAACCCACAAGCGTGGCCTGGCTGTAATCCGACTGTTGATCTTCCGCGAGCAGGTAATTATCGAGAGGAAGTCCGGTGCCCGCGTGGAGCCCTTTGCCTTCCGAAAAAAATCCGAGCTGTTTTTCGACCAGATACCGCCGGTAAGCGGCTTCGGCGGCCGTCAGAGCCTCCGGAGGGGACGCGGGACCGGGCTCTTGAAATTCGATCGCGTCCGAAAATTCGAGAAAACGACCGGACGCGGTAATTTGTTTGACGATCTCATTATTTTCGATCAGGCATTGGGTCCCGTCACGAAAAAGGATCTCGCCGCTGAAAATATACCCATTCTCATCAACCGTCAGTGAACGTAGGCTCGCGTTGGGGAGTTCGATCACGGAAACAAAGTGCTTCCCGGGAAGAAGTTCGGGAACCTCATAGGGCTCGATCCGGACCTGTCTGGATTGAACATAACGGACCGGACGGCCCTGCTCAAATTCGATCCGTCCCCCGTCCGGGAGATCGATCTTTACAAGTTCGGTCAGCCTTTCAGTCAATCCCTCACCGTTCGGATAGCGGATCACCCGATAGGTCATCCCGTCTTCCGTGATGAGGCTCTCGGGTTCCCGGCTGTTCTGATAATCGATGAAGATCGTCCGGACACCATCCGCCCCGATCCGTTCGATCACTTTGGAATTTTGATAGACCTCTACCAGCCCGTCCGCAGATGTCCTCCTGAAACCCGTCAGGCTGGTCCCGTTCCAGACAAGCTCCGTCAAAACAGTCCCGTCCGAGAGCGCGATACGGTCAAGCGAACTTTCGTCGACACGAAGAAGAGTCCCGTCACTTAACCGCAGACCCTCCAGCGCACCCTCCGCGTTATAGATCTGAACCACACCGCTTCCGTCATCCCAGGAGATCGAAAGAAGGTCGCCGTTTTGAGATATTTGATTCCCGATCGAAACAACCCGATGATCCGGCCCCGTCAAGGCGACGGGAAGGCCGTCCGCAAGCCGCAGAATCTCCCCTTTTCCCGAAACCGTCTGCCGGATATTTCCCGTCGCATCGTATTCGATCCGTTCGAGAAGATCATTCTGCAGGGTCTCCCAGGCTTCAGGGAATGCATCCTTGCTTTGGAGGAAAAGGTCGGGATCTATTTCGGTCGAAAAACCCGCCGGCCTGACGGCAATAATCCTCGATAAATAACCCGTAAGATCATGCCCTTCCCGGCTGATACTTATTTCATAGCGGAAAAAATCACCGTTCGCATTCCTGTAACCTTTGAGAAATCCGTCTTCATAATAGATCTGGGTCCCGTCCGAACGTTTGATCCAGAGCGGTTTTCCCTGACCGTCATAGCGGGCGGTGAGACTCTCTTCAAAACTCAAAATCCCGGTCACGGAGCCTCCATCACCCGACCGGTAGGCAAAGTCCGTTCTTGTTGAATCGGAGCCGAGGACATAGGCCACGGTCCCGTCCTCGTGGTAGATCAATTTCTCCCCGGACGGTTTCTCCAGGCAAACCGGCTTCCCGCCCTGATAAAGCATCCGGTCACCGTTCTGAAAAACAAGAAGTCCTCCCGCAAGATTGTTCCCGGAATCAAATTCCGGAAGGTAAAGCGTATAAACCGAAGGCTGTTCGACCGCCGCCAGCATATCCCCGGCATACTTCAGCACCATACCGTTCCGCGTGGTTAAAGTTATCAGGTCCGCGCCCAAAACGGGCACTCCGGGCATTTCGGGAACCTCGGGGTCATTTTTCCGGAGCATTACTTCATAAGCCAGATAGGTCGAACCGCTTCCCCGGCTACCGCTAATCAAAAGCTCGTTGAGGCCCGGACGGAGTCTCCACGTCTCATTATGAAGCTCTCCGTCCACCGTATAAGTCAGCGTATAGAATTCCTGATCCGTCAAAGACGGCGACGTCACGACCACAACCGGCAACGCCGGAGCCGTCGTGTAAAAAATACTGTCGGAAAAAACCGTTCTATTGCCGGCCCGGTCCTCGACCTCGCACAAAACCGTTTTTAATCCGTCTCCTCCTTCCCCGGAGATCTCAACAACCTTTTCCGCTCCGTAAGCCTCCCAATCCGTCCAGTTGGATCCGTCATCCAGTGAAAACCTGACGCTGGCAACCGGGGAAAGATCATCCTGCGCCTCGATAAAAAGAGCCAGGGCCCTCGAATCCGTCTCGGCGTCCCCCCTGTTGATCCGTAAACTCCCCCACGGCGGCACCGTATCCAGAAAAATCGTCACGGTCTTCGTCGAAGTGCGTCCGAAAATATCGGTCGCGGAAAGAACCACCGTGTTCTCACCTTCCTGCAGGGAATAGCTCCGGGTCCGATCCTTGCCGTCCACGGTGTAACGAAGTTCGCAGGAGCTTTCCCGGGTGTAAACCGGCTGTTCGGGTATTTCGATCTCGGGCGGCGTTGTATCCAGCACAACGCGCCCGTCAAGATAGAATTCTTCGATCGAACCATCCTCATAAAGAATCTGATAGCCGGTAAGGGATTGGCCGTCGGTAATGGTCCGGATCCAATGCTCCGCGGAAACTTCACAAGCCCGGTCCAAAGCGGCTTCAAGCGCGGGAGGAAGGAACGCGCCTTTTCCCCATGCGGGCGAATCCCCGGCCACCGTGTAATCACCATTCGCCGCGCCGATAAACCGGGGATCCGCTTTCAGATTACCGCCGCTTGAAGTTTCGACCGCGGGAGGGGTTGAGCTGCCATAGGCGGTCGGACGCCAGCTGTTAGAATGAAAGATGTTCCGTTCCACCGCGGCATACCCGCGGCTCGACTGACCCGAAGCGTGGTGGCTCCAGGAAAATTCATAAATCGCGGAAAACGAACTTCCGGTGATCACATTGTCCGTCACCCGGCACCGGGTCCCTCCGAGAATATTGATCGCAATATTATTTTTGACGAAAGTATTGTAGCGGATAACGGTCGTATCTTTGGGAAGCTGAACTCCAAGATGCGTGTTCCCGAAAAGATTCATTTCGATCAGCGTATCCGCGCCCTGCCAGACAAAAATGCCGTAATCCCGGTTATCCATAATGCGGTTCTTCCGGATCTTCACGTGGTCGCCTTCCACGCGGATCGCGCTCGCGGGAGTCCCCGCGTAGGGGCCGCCTCCGGTAATCGTCAGGTCTTCAATCCTGTTATCCCCAAGCGCCCGGATCACATGCGCACCCGTCCGAAAACTGCCGTGAAGCACAGAACTCTCCGCGGCCTCTCCTTTTAGGTTCACTCCCCGTTTTAAAACAAGGTGTTCATAATACGTCCCCGCATGAACGCTGACCGTATCTCCCGACCGGGCCTGATCGATGCTTGACTGGATAGACTCACCCTCATAAACATGAAGGACGGAACTGCCGTCGGCAAGCAACTCGGTTTTAAGCCTTCCCTCGTCGTCGAAAGTTTCCGATGAAACGGAAGCGGATGAAAGCGAAAGAGGGCTTTCATTATTTAATAAAAAAACATCCGTCGTAGAATTTGTGAGCGGAGCGCCGGAAATTTCATTGCCGGCTTCAGCCACGGCAACAACCGGCTGTTCGGAAAAAATATTGTAGTCCTGTGCGGTGAACATCTCGGCAAAAACGGTCTGGTTAAGCATAAAACAAAAAATCGTGATCCAGGAGATCACCCTAAAACCAAAATTCCGGTCCGCCCGGGCCCCTCCGACAGGAGAGCCGAGCTTGCAAATGCCGGACATTCTTTTAATGGTCCGGGCCCGGGAAAGACGGCATGCATTCTCCCGGGGATCCCGGAGGCGGTTGGGAGCGATGCGGGAAACCAGTGTTTCAGAGAAATCTTCGTCCGGCTTCCCCGCACCTGCATTTTCACGATCGTTTTTTCCGGATATTTTCTTCATCGCCAGAAAGATAGACGGGCCGGAAAATGATGTAAACGGAATAAAAACTTATTAAATTTGTTGCTATTCTATGGATTGATTTTAATCGCTTTTTAATAGATATATAAGGCCGCGCTGAAAAGATTTTTATCTGCAGAACTATTTCAAAAGAAGATGACAATTTCTGCTAGAAGCTGACTCCGGACGGACACTTTTGGTCTTCCGAAAGATCAAGAGTTTCAGCGATGTAATTCCGGACGTGGATCGGGGGCTGGTTATCAAAAAGGAGAAAAAGGTTCCGGAGGAAACGACGGACTTCCGCGGCAATCTTTTTGTCTTTGATCTGCGGGAGCCTGCCTTCCGGTTCGTCAGAGAATATCCCCACTCCTCCCGTATCTTTTGAGATATTAACACCTTATATAATGCTACATAAATCATAAAAATATATGTTTGAATAATTTATAAAAAAAACTATCTTTTTTATTCACTTTAAATATAAAAGCATTGAAGAAAATTAAGAAACTATCCGATACAATATCGGAACTGCCCGTTTTTATAAGAGTTGGATCAACTTTAAAATAAACTTCAAACAGGAGCGTTGAGATGAATAAATTCGTTGCGGTTATCGCATTGATCAGCATGGCAACCTTTTCCCCTACTGCCGCATGGGCCGTCGGGTCCGGAGGATTGGAAAACGCTTCTTTCAGCGCCCAACAGCTCGGCCTCGGCGGAACAGGCACCGCGACCCCGGATGAACCGGCCGCCATCTCCTATAATCCCGCCGGCATCGTGGACCTGCCGGGCATCCAGCTTCAGAGCAATGCGAATTTCATCAGCCTGATGACGTTCAAGGACAACAATGTGACGGGAGATACCCGAAGTTCGGGCACCCTCTCACTTGTCCCTACGGCGTATCTCACGATAAACCCCGGAAAGATCTTCTGCGACCGCCTGGCGTTCGGCATCGGGAGCGATTCACCGTTCGGGCTGATGAACAAATACAATTCAAATGACCCCGCCGTTCACTACACGGGCTGGAGAAATTATCTCAAGATGTACACGCTCAAACCGACGATCGCGTTCAAGGCCACCGACTGGCTCAATATCGGCGGCGGGCCGATGTGGTACCGGGTTTATGACTTCGGCGGAATCCAAGCTTATCCGAACAACCTCGTTACGCTCGACAGTTCGGTCCCCGTGTTCCTGAGACAGAACATGCCGGACGGGCAGATACGGATCAACACCTCGGGCAATCACTGGGGATGGCAAATGGGTCTTTTGGCAAAACTGAAAGAGAAACACCGTTTCGGCTATTATTTCCGGAGCCCCGTGGTCGTGACCGCCAAGGGGCGCGTCAAGGTCGAAAACGCGAATGTTCCGTCGGGCTTTCCGTTCGGCGGGGCAGGGCTTCATCATTTTGAAACGGGGGTCCACACAAAGATCAATTTCCCCATGAACATGACCTGGGCTTACGCCTATCAGGCTTCACCCAAAACCCATTACGAAGCGGACTTCTCATGGACACGCTGGTCAACCATGAAACGCACTTATTTTGTGAACGACCCGACGGGAAATAATTACGATGACGCGATCCTGAACGCGGTCCGCAGCGCCGACAAGGACTGGCGGAACGGTTACGGGATCCATCTCGGCGCAAGTCACAAGCTCACGGAGAAACTTACGCTCCGTGGCGGCAGCTGGTTCTACTGGACACCGATCCCCAAAACCCACTTTACACCGAGCATCGCCGATGCGAACCACCTTGCGTTATCGATCGGCCTCGGTTACAAGGTAAACAAATACCTTAATGCGGATCTCTGCTATTACAACTCGTTCTATTTCAGGAGGAGGATCGATAACAGCATTGCGGAACACGCGTCTCTCATCAATTCTTCCGTTGATGGCCGATACTCTTCTTATTCTCAGGCCTTTACGATCAGCATGACCCTAAAATGGGACGATATTTTCCCGAGAGCCTTCAAGGGTGAAACCGCCGAAGCGCCTTCGATCGAGATAAATCCGGCAGGAAAATAAAAGCGGGAAAACCCTCCCGGAAAAACCCGGCGTTCGTTTTAGCGCGCGCCGGGTTTTTTATTTCTTCTTGAAGAAGGAGAGATCGAACGCCTTCCATTCGTCATAAGGCGTCCGCGAGAGAAGCGTGGAAACCGCCGCTTCGGGAGATTTTTCTTCGAAAATCATTTTATAGACCTCTTCCATAATGGGAAGCTGCAGGTCCTTGTGCTTTCGCGACAATTGATGGACGCTCAGGGAGGTTCCCACCCCTTCCGCGACCATGGCCATCCTGCCGAGGATATCCTTGATCTTACGGCCCCTGCCAAGCTCGCGTCCCACATAAAGATTCCGGCCGTGCCGGGACGCGCAGGTCGTGATCAGGTCCCCGATCCCCGATAGACCGAAAAAGGTTCCGGGATTCGCTCCGAGCTTGACGCCGAGCCGCACCATTTCATAGATTCCGCGTGTCATGAGGCCCGCCTTGGTATTGTCCCCGAACTTGAGACCGTCGCAGACGCCGGCCGCGATCGCAATTACATTTTTAAGGGCGCCGCCAAGCTCGACCCCCGTGACATCTTTCTGGACATAAATGCGGAACCGGGGATCCCGGAAATGTTCCTGAACGAACGAGGCGGCTTTGGCATCCTCGGAAGCGGCAACGGTGAGCGTCGGCACCCTGCGGGCAACCTCCTCGGCATGCGACGGCCCGGACAACACAACCGGGCGGACTTTGGCGCCAAGCACTTCCCGGATAATCTCGGACGGGCGAAGGCAGGTTCTGTTCTCGATCCCCTTGGACGCGCTGACCAGAATCTTGCCATGCCAGGGAAGCTTTTTCAGTTTTAACAAGACACTCCGGAAATGCAGGGTCGGGACCGCAAGAACGATCATCTCGCCAAAATCAACCGCCTCCCGGAGGTCTGCGGTTATTCCGAGACGGCAAGGCAGCTTGATGCCGGGGAGGAATTTAACGTTTTGACGCTTCTTTTCGAGAGTTTTCGCGTAGGCCGGAAATGCAGACCAGAGAAGCGTGTCGTTGCCTCGCCTTTGACTGACCAGGGCGAGCGCCGTCCCCCAGCCGCCGTCACCTAATATCGT
Source organism: Candidatus Omnitrophota bacterium (assembly GCA_022705945.1). Classification (GTDB taxonomy): domain Bacteria; phylum Omnitrophota; class Omnitrophia; order Omnitrophales; family Aquincolibacteriaceae; genus UBA1443. Next base: position 10,301 of record JAKJDL010000010.1, read on the forward strand.
TGCCTTGACTTTCTTGGTCATACTACCTTGCCCCTTCCCTAATTTCTTTGCCGAAACCGTATTGTATCAATTTGGGATCCGTCACTCATTGCATTATGGACTCTACAGATGCCGGAGCACAAGGGACGATCCCCTGTCTTAACTCTTGCTCCGCAAAAGCGCATGCACATTCACCTTCGCCTTGATCTCATCCGGGATCCGGCAGGGCCGCAGGGTCTTATCGACAAAAACATGCAGCGTATCGCCCGTCGTGATAACTTTGCCCGTTTCCTTCTTGATGACCTGGTACTGGAACTTGATCGAGCTCGCACCAAGATGGCTGACGCTGGTCCTGACGATCAGTTCGTCATCATACGTGGAAGGAGCGATGTATTTGGCGTGCGCTTCCCCGACAGGGAGAAAAATACCTTTCTTTTCGCACTCCGCGTAGGGGAGACCCAGTTCGCGAAAATATTCATTACGGGCCGCCTCAAAAAAGCGGAAATAATGTCCGTAGTAAGTCACGCCCATACGGTCCGTATCGGCGTAAATCACCCGGTAATGATAGTCATAAAAATCCATCTCCCCTCCCATCACCCACTCTAAGACCCGGGCCTAAGTCCCGGTGTTGGAGTGGGTCAAAAAAAACCTTTTTTGATGATAACAGAATCCTTGCGAAGCTCCGCGAGCTCCTCGAGAAGTTCACGTTCGTTCCTGGACATTTTGACCGGCACCTCGATCTGAACCCGGACATAAAGATCCCCGCGCCGCGCTTGCATTCCGACCGCCGGCAGTCCTTTTTCCCGAATTTTCATGATCTTGCCGGACGGGGTTCCGGATCCTATTTTGAGCTCCGTCAACCCTTCCAGGGTAGGAACCTCGGCCTTCCCCCCGAGAACGGCAACCGTGTAAGGGATTACCGCCTCGGCATAAAGATCCTGCCCCCGGCGTTCAAACGAATCGTGTTTTTTTACAAGCACATGGACATACAGATCGCCGCGGCCCGCTCCGCCCTGCCCCGCTTCCCCTTCCCCCGTCACCCTCAGCCGGGAACCATTCTCAATACCGCAAGGAATCTTGACCTGAAGTTTGCGAACCTTTTTCACCCGGCCCTCGCCGCGGCATGCGTGACACGGCTTTTCGATCGATTCCCCTTCTCCGCCGCATCCCGGACAAGTCTGACGCATCGTAAAAAAACCCTGACTGATCCTGACCTCGCCTCGCCCCCCACAATCCGCGCAGGTCCTTTTCTTTGAACCTTTTTCCGCCCCGCTTCCCTGACATTCACTGCAGGTCTCGCGGCGGGGAACTTCAAGATCTATCGTTTTTCCCGTAAGGACTTCTTCCAGCGTCAGTTCAACCGGATACTCAAGATCGGAACCCCGCCGGCCGCGACTCCGTGACCTGCGGCTTCCGCCTCCGAAAAAATCCTCAAAGAGATCCCCGAAAATATCGTTGAATCCGCCAAAAGCATCCTGGAACCCTTCGAATCCGGAAAACCCGTGGCCGCCGAGGCTGTGTCCGAACTGGTCATAACGGGAACGCTTCTCGGCATCGCTCAAAATTGCATAGGCCTCGGCCGCTTCCTTGAATTTTTCTTCCGCCTCTTTATTGCCGGGATTGCGGTCGGGATGATGCTGAAGCGCCAGCTTGCGATAAGCTTTTTTAAGCTCCTCGTCGCTTGCATTCCGGCTCACTCCCAACACTTCATAATAATCGCGTTTTTTCATAATAGTTCTCGGGACTCGGGACTGGCATCTCTCGGGATTTGTTCCCGGATATTTTCAAGTCTCAAGACCCGGGAAACGGATTCTTTCGGGGTTTAGTCAGGTAACCTCGTCCTGCTTGTCCTGAAAAGGGGCCGTGCGCACACGGACCTGGGAAGCGCGAAGCAGGCGGTCGTGGAGCATATAACCCGCCCGAAGCTCATCAACAACCACATCCTCTTCGCCGCTCTCCTGGACGCGCGCCACGGCCTCATGCCGGTGGGGATCGAACTTTTCACCAACCGCTTCCAAACGAACGAGCCCGTGTTTTTTCAGGGTATCCACGAGCTGTTTTTGGACCATCTGAACGCCGGAAGCGACATTGTTGAAGTTCTGCCGCAATTTTTCTTCATCGGCCTCGGAAAGCTCTGCTGTCGTGGTATGAGTAATTGCCCTTTCGAAATTATCAAGCACGGGAAGCATGTCCCGGAGGATACGCTCCTGGCTGAATTTGATGAACTCCTCCTTGTCGCGGGCGTTCCGCTTTTTGGCGTTTTCAAAATCAGCCGCCGCGTGAAGGAGCTTTTCCCGAAGTCCTTCCAGTTCCTCAAGACGCTTTTTAAGGGTTTCATATTCCCCGGCGGTCAACTCTACTTTCGCTTCGGTCGGACCGCTTTCTTTCTTGACCGCGTCCTCCGGAACCGGGGAGTGTTTGTTGTGATGATTCTTTTTGGAGTGCGCACTCATTCGTAGTCTCCCTCATTCTCAATAAGAATTCCCATGAGAGCCGCCACGTGGGATACGAGCGGGATCACCTGCCGGTAGGGCATCCGCTTCGGACCGAGGATCGCGATCACCCCCGTTCCGACGGACCCGGCCGAATAGCGGGCCGTCACCACCGCGCAGTCTTCAAGCGCCTCATGGCCGTTCTCATGGCCGACTGAAACGCAGACTTTTGCGGTTTGGGCTTTTTTCAAAAGCCACTGTTTCAGGGTAATTTTCTCTTCAAGGGTCTGCAGTAGAGCCTTCAGCTTATGAATATCATGGAACTCCGGCTTTTCAAGTATATGGGTAAGCCCCCGGAGCGACAGCTTGAGCTCATCAATTTTATGCTCCAGATCCTGCTCCGGGGCCATTGAGATAGAAAGACCGACTTCACGAGTCATCGAAGAGAGCATCGAAGAAATACGATCCAGGAAACTATCCAGCATCTTTTGTTCCTGGTATTTGCGCTGAACTTCTTCGGTCACCCGCGAACCAAGAGGCTCGGGTAATACCGTTTCGAAAGCGGCATGGTTTAAATAATACCGGTATCCGCAATCCGTAGGGATCCGCCCCGAAGAAGTGTGGGGATGGGTAAGATATCCCATCTCCTCCAGACACCCCATTTCATTCCGAATGGTAGCGGAAGAAAGCGGCACCGCGTAGCGGCGGGCGATCAATTGCGACCCTACGGGGCTGCTCGTTTCAATGTGGGATTCGACAACCTCCCTGAGAATGTCGGCTTGTCTCGCGTTCAGCGTATTCATAGAGGTGCGTATCATAGCAAAAAAACCCCCTGTTTTCCAGAGGCGGAATGGCCTGATTTTGGATTTTGACCGGAGAGGGGGGCTATCTTTCAGACAGCCGAAACGGAGAGAATATCCCGGATGCCTTTTTTCTTCCTCCGGAAAAGCTCAAGATCCGCACGATCAGCTTTCCAAATGAAGGACTGGGCCTGGGTGAGGCTGAACGAAAGATAGTCCCAGTCTTCGAATCGGTAACCCCGCATCACTTCAACGAACTCCCGGGTCATCAGTTCCCAAAGATAGATGACATCCTCGTTGACGCCCTGGACAAGGGAACGGGAAGCCTGCTTGATGTCCTTCAGCGGCGCCGTCATAAAAAAAGCAAAATGTTTCGGCGCAAGCGGATCATACTTAAGAACAACCTTGACCCCGGAGAATGTGTTGTAGATCCTCTCATCCTGGGAGATCAGCATCTGGGAACGACGGGTCAGCTGAAGAGCCAGAAAATCCCCCATTGTCATATCAGGCACCTCAAACTCCGTATCCCATCGGTCCAGGCTGTCATAAATCATCTCTTTTGTCATGGGTAGCGAAACGTCCGAAAGGACCTGTTCGACGGAATCCATGGGAATAATACGTTTGAGTTCCTCTTTATCGCCCGTGGCCAATATGCGGAAGAGATACTCTTTTTCGACAAACGCCCCGGGCCGTCCCCTGGAAACCGCTTTGACTTTCGCATAGGCCACAACCTCCTGGTCCTGTACCGACAGGCTCCGGATATCAAGAATCTCCCAATCCCTGCTCCCTTTTTCGACCGGATTTCCCGAAGTATCCGTAAAAAAGAACTCTTTCCCCCAATCGGCCCCGCGCATGTCTTTAAAATAGAGAAGTGCCAGTTCCGGCCGCGTCTTTTCATTCAGATCGGAAAAGAACCGGCGGACGGGTTTATGCCAAAGAACCGCCCGGTTCAACTGGATCTCATGGATCATGCGTTTGCGGTATTCGCTGCGCGGGATATCCCAAAAACGAACACGCTTGATGTCATCGCTATGCCCAAGGAACGTCAATTCCATCCCTGTCTTGTCCGTATCGGTGGCCTGGAGGTAATAGAAATCGATCTTCTTGTCGGTGGAGAGAATGACGCGCGAAATGGAAAAAAGCATATCCTCAATGCGCCTGATCGCTTCTTCAGTCGGCTGAAAAAGGCCGTCCATGTCCGTCACCTTACCCGACAGGATCGCTTCCTTGAAATCAACCGCGAAAAGCTGGGAGAGGGGGAGAAAAACCCCGAGGGTCGTTCCTTCGATCCGGACATCGCAATGATCGATACCGTAATCTTTTCGGGCGATGTCAGCGATGGCTTCTTTCAGCTTTTCACCGGAGTAGCTTGCCGCCATACAACCCGCAAGACATACCGGCAAAATCAAAAAAGGCAGGATCAATCTAAAAAAGATTGAACCTGCCTTTTTTTTCATCATCGCTGCTCAGACTGCCGGTGAATCGCCGCCCTGAGTCAGATGAGAGCGGCGCGGATTGGCTTTGCCGTATTCCATAAAGATGGCTTCAATCTCATCATAGTCGAGCTCTTGTTTCTGAAGAAGTTCATGCGCGAACCGCTCAAAGAGAGCATGCTCCTTGCGGAGCAAGGCTTCCACTTCCGCCATGCACTCCTTCAGGATTTTGTCCACGTCCTGATTGAGCCTGGTCTTCATTTCCTCCGAGAGCAGTTGCGGCGCCAGGGTGTAGTCCCCCACAAAACCGGAAGGCCCCATCCCGTATTTCCACACCATAGCATTCGCGTATCCGATAGCCTGATAAAAATCGCTTCCGGGCCCTCCGCCAACACCCGTGGTGGTTGTGCCGAACTTGATCTTTTCAGCAACATAACTCGCGACACAAACCTTGATCTCCGCAAGCATGGCTTCCCGATCCTTGAGGTGCCACTCCTCAACCGGCGTCGGATGGACCACGCCGAGCGACATTTTCCGCGGGATAATCGAGGCTTTGAAGACATCATCCCGGGGATGCAGGAGATAAGTCGTGATCAGATGACCCGTTTCGTGATAAGCCGTCATTTCCCGTTCCCTGGCATTTACGGTCAGTTTCTGTTTCACCCCGAGTTCAATGCGTTCGATGGCCTCCGAAAGATCCTTCAGCGTCACGGATTCCCGCCGGTTACGGGTTGCGATCAGAGCGGCTTCCTTAACGACATTCTCGATGTCTGCGGGCGACTTGTCGATCGCCTTGCGCGCGAGACGCTTGCAATCCACCGAAGATTCATGTTTTACCTTGCCGAGATAGTATTTAAAAAGCGCCTCCCTGCCTTCAAGGTTCGGTTTCTTGATATAGACCTTCCTGTCAAAACGTCCGGGACGCAAAAGCGCGGGATCCAGAACATCTTCGGCCGCGTTGGTCGCACCGATCACGATGATGTTCTCGGACTTCTCCCCCAGCCCGTCCATAGCGACCAAAAGCTGGTTCTGGGTGGTATTCCCCTCGCCGCTCCCGAACTGGTTGAATGTTCGCCGCTGGCCCATCGCGTCCAGTTCATCGATAAAGACTATGCATCCGCCGAACCCGTAAGCCATCCGCTGGGCCTTCTGAAACAGTTTCCTGACGCGGCTCGCCCCGACGCCGACGAAAATCTCGTTGAATTCGCTCGCGGCCATAGAGAGGAACGGCAAACCCGCTTCCGTCGCGATCGCCTTGGCAAGATACGTTTTCCCGCACCCCGGAGGACCCATCATCAAAATACCGCGGAGGATCTTGCCCCCGATCTTCTGGAGCCGCGCGTGATCCTTGATCAGCTGGACCACTTCCCAGCATTCGTCTTTCGCCTCATCAATCCCGATCACATCCGAGAACTTGACGTTCACGTTCTGCGCCTTGATACTCTTTTTCTCCAGCTTCGAGAACCCGCCGCGGAAGATCACCATATAAAGATAGACAAAGATGACGGCATTGATCGTGACCATGAGGATCTGAAGAGGGAGCTGGGCCAGGGTAATATTACGGTAATAGCTTTCCAGGGAGGCCATACCCCAGACAGAAAGAATGATGAGGGCAACCGCGGCAAAAACAATCGCGATCTTCAGCCAGTGATCCATCCAGAACAACTTCCAACGGCGCCATTTATTCATAAAGAAGCAATCTCCTTTGGTTGAACCCGGAACCCGCCGGGGGCTTGGGGGGATAAAAGTGACGGTATTATAACCGCAAGGAGGTCTAATTTATACAATTTTCGGATGGAAAAAAGGGGCGTTGTTCCGTTCTACCACCAATAATCCTCATCATTGGCCGCAGGAGTGGCGGCTACCTTAAAACGGCTTTCCTCGCGGACATCAGGTGGATAGGCATCAGACGTTTCATTTCCGGATGCTTCGGAACCCCAGTCACCCTCGCCAGACGGCGAGACGGGCTCATCCCACCAGTTCAACTCACCTGTAGCGGCAGAATCGGCCGGGGAACTCCCCTGCAATGACTCCCGGTCAGCCTTTCGTTCAAAGGGAGGAGCGGTCAGAAAATTATCCGAAGGGTTGTATCTGACGTTATACATCAAGGGCCCTTTTTTACCGTCTTTTTCCTCCTCCATCTTCTGTTTATAAAGGATAGGATCCGTCTGGGTATCCCGGACAGGGTCCTCCGCCCGGCGGATTGCGGCAGTATTCAGCACCGCCGCAACGATCACAAAAATGAAGAACACGGCCTTTTTATCCATAAGTAAAGGATATCCTATGGAATCAGCAACTGCAAATCCCGGCATTCTGAGGCCACGGGGGAATACAACGCCCGGTGAGCAACGAAAAGATATTGCTCCGGACTCTATGCGCTACGCGATACATCAAGGTACTTCCTTAAACATTGCCCCGTGTATGACCTTTCACAACTAACCAGGCCCTCTACGTCGCCTTCATAAACAACTTCCCCTCCCTGATCGCCGCCCTCCGGGCCAAGGTCGATCACGTAGTCGGCGAGAGCGATCATGCCCATATGATGTTCAATCACGAAAAGAGAGTTCCCGCGCTCAAGAATTTGATCAAATGCCTTCAGGAGGAAATGAATATCCCTTTCGTGAAGCCCCGTGGTAGGTTCATCAAGCAAATAAAGCGTCGCTCCCGCGTTCGCCGCCGAGAGCTCCCGGGAAAGCTTCAATCTTTGAGCCTCGCCTCCGGAAAGTGTTAAAGTCGGCTGTCCTAATTTGAGATAGCCAAGTCCGATATTTTTTAAAACTTCGAGTTTCTCGACAATTCCCTTCCTGGAAGAAAAAAAATCCGCGGCTTCATCGACGGTCATATTGAGAACCTGGTCGATATTTCTTGACTGATATTCAACATCGAGAATCTCCGTCTTGAAACGCTTCCCCCGGCAGGCTTCGCAGGGCACAAAAATATCCGCAAGGAAATGCATCTCCACTTTAACGGATCCGTCCCCCTTGCAGGCAGGGCACCTTCCCTTCTCGGAATTAAACGAAAAGTAACCGGCGTCAAATCCCGCGCGCCTCGCCTTCGGCGTCGAGGCAAAAACCTTCCGGATTTCATCGAACGCCTTGGTATAGGAAGCGGGGTTGGAACGCGGAGAACGTCCGAGCGGAGACTGATCGATCATAACAACATCGGCGAGGTGTTCGAACCCGGAAATTTTCCGGACCCGACCGAGGTCTTCCTGCGAAACCGGTTCGCCCCTGGATTTAAGAAAATTATTATAAAGGACGTCATAGAGAAGCGTGCTTTTCCCGGAACCTGAAACACCTGTCAGCACGGCCAAAACACCAAGGGGAATTGACACATGGACACGCTTCAGGTTATGCGCTTCGGCCCCGGCAATGATGATCTTTTGGGTTTTCTTTTTGGGAGGATGGAATGACCTTTCGAGTTTTTCCTCGCCGGAAAGATACCGGGCGGTCGGGGATTCCCGGCATTTTTTGAGATTTTCCACGCTCCCCTGATAAACAAGCCTGCCGCCCGCCGCGCCCCCTCCGGGGCCCAGGTCCAGAACCTCATCCGCCGCTTCGATCATCGTGCGGTCATGTTCCACCACTACGACCGTGTTCCCGAGATCCCGGAGTTTTTTCAGGAGCCCGATCAGCATCTGATTGTCCCGCTCATGCAAACCGATGCTCGGTTCATCCAGCACATAAAGCGTATCGACCAGGGCTGAACCGAGAGAACTCGCGAGGTGGATCCGCTCTATTTCCCCGCCCGACAAGGTCCGGGACATCCTGTCAAGCGTCAGGTATCCCAGCCCGACCTCTTTTAAGAACCGCACGCGGGCAAGGAGTTCCTCATGGACAGGGCCGATCCTTTCAAGTTCGCCGGGAAGGAACCGGAGCGAATCGAGAAATTCAAGAAGCTTGTCAACCGGAAGCGCCTGGACTTCCGCGATATTTTTCCCTCCGATCCGGTAGTTCAAGGCTTCGGGCTTTAACCTTGAAGAACCGCAAGCCTTGCAAGGGATATATCCGCGATAACGGTTAAGGAAAACACGCACGTGCATTTTGTAAATCTTCTTGTTCAAATAATCAAAAAAATCTCGCACACTGAAAAAATCATCCCCTTCATATCCCTCAAAAATCCACTGCCGGTGCTCTTTTTTCAGCCTGGCCCAGGGGGTTTTCAAGGGGATGCGTTTCCGGGAACAGAAATCCAGAAGCTGGCCCCGTTCCCAGCGGGTGCTGGCCTTCGTCCAGGGCTCGATCGCGCCTTCCTTTATCGAGCGTGAGGTATCCGGAACAACCAGCTCGCGGTCGATAGTAATAACGCGTCCGAACCCCTGGCAGACCGGACAGGCACCCAAGGGGCTATTGAAGGAAAAAAGATTTGGAACAGGTTCGGGAAATTGTTTTTCACATCCCGAGCATTGAAGGACTTCGGAGAACGTAAGCGTCTTCGTCCCGCCCTGCCAGATCCGGACTTCACCCTGTCCGTAGCGGAAACCAAGTTCAAGGGAATCGATCAGTCTTTCTCTTTCCCTGACGGTCACACGGAAAGCGTCGATCCCGACGAGAAGATCGGAAAGTTCCGGCTTTTTGGCAATCAGTTCCGCGCCGTTACACCAATGCCCTTCATGAAAAAAATCGCCGAATCCCTGCCGCTCAAGTTCCTCAATATTTTCCTTAAGGTATTTCAGACCCGAACGGCCGAGAGGAATCCGGACCACAATACGTATGTCGCTGTCTTTTTTTTCGCCGATGAGTTTGTCGGCCGCACTCACAGGATCATGTTTCTCGACTTCAATGCCGCAATCCGGGCAGATCAAGCGCCCGACTCTGGCAAAAGCCGTGCGGAGATAATCGTTGATCTCGGTCTGCGTCCCGACGGTTGAGCGCGCGTTCAAAACCATATTTTTGGCCTGGATCGCCAACGCGGGCGGGATTCCCGTAGCGGATTCCAGATCGGGCTTTTCCATGCGTTCGAGGAACTGGCGGGCATAAGCGGAAACCGATTCGAGGTAACGCCGCTGGCCTTCCGCATAGAGGGTATCAAAGGCAAGGGAAGACTTCCCTGACCCGGACACCCCGGTAACGACATAGAACCGCCGGTAAGGAAGTTTTAGATGAAGATCCCGGAGATTGTGGGTTTTAACCCCACGAAGCTCGATAGCATCCAAGGGAATCCTGGAGGACTGTTACTGTTCGGCGTTCAGTTTTTCTTTGATTGTCTGCAGCATATCCCCTCCGCCCAGACTCCGCTGAGATTCAGGGGCAAGTGCGACTGAAGTGCGGGCAGCGCTGATCCGCCTGACCAGAATCGTGAGGCTGCGTTTGTCCGAATCATCCAGCCGCGAATACTGCACGTTACGGACCTTGATGATCCCCTTTTCCTTGTCGGTTCCCTCAAGTTCCCATCCGGGCCGGGAATCCACGGCCTCCATCGTTCTCAAATAAGTCAGGTCGAGCGGAAGGTCATAAACCAGTGTTTCATCGTGCAACGGAAGGATCTTTTCAGCGGTCGCACAACCCGCCAAATGAAGACAAACAAGAGCGGCTACAAGAACCAGACTTTTCCTTATCATAAAAATCCCCCTTAAAATTTACCGGTCATGCGAACAAACGGCCCCGTACTCCGGAAATTATTCGCATTCCGAAGATCATCGGTGAAATCCGTGAAATTATAACCGACGCCGAGGCGGACGTAATCATAGATTTCGCGGTCAATCTCAAACAGCATGCCGTGGCGCATCGTATCCAGGGCCGAGGACTGCCAAAGGAGCCTGTACTCCGCCGCCACGTCCCACTTCCGGGTTACATGAAAGTTGATCCGGCTCACGCTCAGGAAATTATTCGTTGAGACCTCATCACCGGTCGAAATATAAAGCGAGGACCGTTTGAAAGCCAGTTTCTCCACGACCCCGAACCAGCGGTTGATGTCATAAGCGGTATCGATCGCGAAGATGTGAGCCGCATTGTCAAACTGGACACCGTTGTAGTAGCTGTTTGAGTATTGAACATCATCACCAAGATTTTTCAAGTAAGTGTATTTCACCAACACATTCAGATGGTCGAGCCCGACGGGACGATAGGCATAACCCGTGTTGAATTCAATAAATGCGGCCGGCACATCTCCGGGGTTGTAGAGACGGGTATTGCCGTAATTGAAGTAAGAAAGAAACGCGAGGTCAGGATTGATTTGGTATTGAAAGGAATTCCTGGTCACGACCTGGCCGAGATTTCTCGCGTCAGGATCGCGGCGGAATTCCCAATAGGTCCGGGCGCGGACCTTTCGGCCATTGGCATACCCCAGATGCCCCCCGATCGTATTGTAAGTGTTATTACGCGCATAACCGTTCTCGGAAGCAATATCGATCAGCCTTGTCCTTGAATTATCAAGGTGACGCCGTTCGTATTTCGCTCCGAAATCCCAATGGTCGTTGATTGCGCCTTCATAGCCGAGGATATCCGCGAAACCGTCCACATCCTGATAAGAAGTGTATTCGCGCTCCGAATAAATACGCGACCTTTCGGAAAGGGAAAAGGAGCTCCCGATCGCCGTCGCGAGCGTCTTGCTCCCGATCCCGCGATCGATCGAGCGGAGATTCGCGTAAGTCCGCGTCCCGTTATCGTGCTGACGCTCGAATCCAAAATGTGTGGAATCCCCCAGCGGGCCAAACATCTGTTCGATATACCCGAAAACGTTTTTGACAAGTTCGCAGCGGATTCCGCCGCCCAACTGGTAATTATTGGACGAATGAAGCGTGGTCTGGGCCTTGATGTAGGGAAGGAGCCGGTCGTTGATGTGGTAACCGATCTTGGTCGAGATCCCGTGCTCGAAAGGAGCTTCGGAATAAAGGGTGGGCAGCAAATTGGCCGGGTTCTCTACCTGGTCGATATTGCTGCGCTGATACTCGGCCTGGGCAAGATATTTCCCGTCATCATAGATCAGCTGGAACGTATGGGTTTGGAGATCCTCGTAGGGCGCTACGATATTATGCTCCGCAAGCGGCATCAATTGTCCGACCACTTCGCTTGAATCGAACCGGTATCTCGCCGCGAAACTATCCGTAAATTTATACCGGGTTGCGAAACCGTATTTTTTGAAACCTTCCTGATTCGCCATATGGCCGTTCGAAAACCCGGGTTCCACTCCCTGGACATACCCGCTCGTCTCAAGATTCCTCACGGGTTGGGATTGGGCGCGGATCAGATACGCGTTTTCACGCGGACGGCTGTTCTTCCCGCGGAGGTTCCCTTCGCTTCCAAAGCTGATGCCTCCGTCATAAGAGACTGAGGAATCCATCTGAGAGTTGATTGACGTCGCGTATTCGGCCGTGATTTTGGTATTACGGCCGAATTTAAACATCACATCGACGCCGCGAAGGTCATAATCATTCCCGGCATCGCGCTTTTCCTCAATCGCGGTCGCCCCGATGCGGACATGATCTCCGGCCCAGGCATATCCGCGGATACCGGCATTGGAGATATCGGAAAGATCCGTCGAGGCGGGTTCATATTCGTAATCCACGATCAGGTAAACCGGATTTCCATCCATGATATCGGCCGAGACAAGCGTGTCGGTAGCCGCCACGGAAGAAAGCGGCCGGGACAGAAAAATACGCCCCTCCGGATAACTGATCTCGTAATCCGCGCCCGAACTCAGGTCGTAGTTGGAAAGCACCATGCCGGTGATCTTGTCACGGACCTCCACCCTGATCTTTTCGCTCCCTTCGGTGACATTCCGGTTCCGGACATAATAGAGAGACCCGCCCGTCGCATAAAATTCGTTATGATCCGCACGCTTCTCCGACTCCGCCCAGAAAAAACGAACGCCGCGCTTTGGATCCCCATAGATCGTGCTCGCTACGGAATCAAAACTGCCGCTAAGGCCCGAGAGCGTCCGATTGTAGGTCGCAAGCTCGGTATCCGTAAAATCGGTTCGGAAACTCCCCCAGCGCAGATAGGATTTATCCATCTCGACAAGCACATAAAGCCGTTGGGCGGTCTCCTGGGCTTCATAATCCCGCACGGAGTAATCCCCGTAGATCGGATAATATTCGTTCGGATCGAGGTTGGTGAAAAGCGCAGAACGGCGGTCGGAAGTATCGTAGCGCGCCTTGACCAGAAATTTCCCCCTGAGCTTCGCTTTCAAAAAAAATGCCGCACGGCCTTCCTCCGTAAAACCGTCCCGGTAGGCGTCCGAATCCGCGGCTTCCATGGCACCCTGCGCAAAATTAATACCAAGCTGCTCTTCTCCCAAAGCGACCATGAAGAAGGTGCTGTCCTTGACCTTGATCTTTTCCTGATAGGTCGTTGTTTCACCGTCAGGTGTGGTAGCCGAAACATTGAATTCGTGCTCGCCCGGCTCCACAAAAAACTCCTTCTGGAACATTCCCGTTTCGGGATCCACACTCACCGGAGACTCATTGATCCGGACCTCATAGTTTTTCTGTGTCTTTCCCTGGACCCGGACGGTGGGCTTTGCGACCATCGGAATCGTCCGTTTGCCGTCCTTGAAAATATTGAAATCGCCCACGGCGGGAATCTCCGGCTGGTAGTTCTTTTGGACTTTCGGGTCAAGTTTGTTATAAACCTCAAAAAACTTAAGCGCTGTCCAGTCTTCGCGGTTTTTCGCATCCCTTATCTTCAACTGATAGGAATAGAGACCGGGCTTGATCAAAAGGCCGGATTCCGTTTTCCCGTTCCAGACAACCTCCGGGGGAAGCTGTCCCACCCCGTATCCCGTCCAGACGGGGAATCCCATTTCGTCCCGGATCTCGATCGACCATTTTTTGACAAAACTGCTGTAATTGGTGGCCAGTCTAAAAACCGGTTCCTTCTCCAGGATGCCGACCCCGATCTTGACAAGTTCGGGGTCCATGTGGATATCGAGCTGCGGCCTGGAAACATCCACACCCTGGGTTACCATCACCATCAGGTCCTTCCTGAACCCCTCCGGAATCTTTGACGGCGGCAAAAGTACGGCAAAATTCGCCTTCCCCATCAGCCCCGGAGTAATCTTCACGAGGTAGGATTCCTCGGTAATAAACTTCGTGCCTTCCGGAAGCGTGTGCCCGTCGATCTTCACGACATGCCGTCCCGGTGAAACTGCGGGAATGTGATAACGCCCGAATTCGTCGGTCACGACCTTGATCCCTTGTTCGGTATAAAGCGTGGCCCAGGGAATTCCCTGCTCACCGCATTGCTGGATGCCGTCCTGGTTAAGGTCGTTGAAAACCTTTCCAATAATCGTCCCCTCCTCAAAAATAGGATCCCCCACAACCGTAAATTGCACCCGGGCCTTTTCGGACAAAATACCGCCGTTCCCCTCCACCGTAACTTCCAGGGAATAAGTCTTTCCCAACTGGACACCGCTCGTGACCAGCGTCGCAAAAGTCACATTGTGGACCGAGCCCGGGGTAATGGTCCCAAGCGGAATGATCAGTGACCCGTCCCGGTAACCTGAGGTCTGCCCGTTGACTCGAATCGAGTTTTTGGCGTAATCAAAACCGTTTGGCAGATTGATCTTCATAATCGAGTTTGCAAAGGTGTTACCGGAGGCGTTGTTGAAATGGGCATTGATCCCGATCGCATCTCCTTTTTTAATATTACGCTTGGACGCCGCAACCGTAAGTTTCGCCGGGTTCACTTCCGCGTTCGCATTGGCAAATACAGTTTGCCCAATGGGCAGACCGCCACCGGGCCCCCACAAACGGTGAAAAACAAACGCCACCCGTCCGGTGCCTTCCGGAGCAACAGCACTCACCTGAAAGGGCTTAAATCCTCCCGCAGGCATAGCGGATAGGTTGTTCACGCACGTCGTGAGGGTGCAAGCAGCCGGACTGGGAACAACCAGGATCGTCGTGTCTGATCCATCCGAATTTATTTTTTTAAATTCGATCTTCATTTGGTGGGCGGCTTTAGTGTTGTCAACATCCGACATGGCCATAGCGCTAAACGTAACCAGCTCGCCCGGTTTCACATTATTTTTTACCTGGAAAGTAAAATCCCCGTCATTTCCATCAAGACGCAAACCATATTGACCGTTCGGCGGCGGCGCCCACCCCACCGGGTAACCGGCTTTCCCGAATTGCACCCTCCTGGCGCCTGGCCTATTTTCCCAATTACCCTCGGCTCCACTGGCGAAAGGCTCTTCAAAGTTCGGGTTGCCGAGGATGTTGGCGAAGGCAGAAGGCGTAAAAGCGAAAAACAGCCATAAGCCACAAAACCACAAAAGCACAGAAAACGGCCGCACATTCTTTGCCGGCTTCTTATAGTGCGTGTAGTGCGTGGCGTGTGTCATCATTTAAAACCGCCTGTGCGAGAATTTCATTCCAAAACGGAGGTCGTAACGGACAGCGTCCGGAGCTTCCCCGTCCTGCTTGAAGTGCTGGACCCTACCGATCGCAAGCCATTCCCCGAAGATCGCTATTTTGGAGAGCCACTCGTCTTCTTTCCAGCGATAGGACCTGAACGGCATCCAACGGAGTCCGGGAGCAAGGAAATACTGGTTTTGATAATAATGGGAATATTCGTCGTTGCTCGTATGCTCAAAACGGAGGTAAGGCATCAGGACCAGTTCATCGTTGATCGGGTTATGCGGGAGCGGGATAGCGGGCAGTTTGATCCCCATAATCACGGAGGAGTTCAGGATCCAAGCGTTGAAATGACGCAACTCGCCGAAATCGGTTTTATGCCACCGGTAGTCGCCGAAATATTCGCCCCACACATATTGGCGGAGATAATCGGCAAAACGCTCGGGCTTCCCTTCGTCCAGAGGCGGCAACTCCGTGCCCCACTCATAGAAAATCTGGACCCCGGCAACAAGATCGTAATCTTTCGCGTTCTGGATCTCGTCTTTGATGTTATAGCGGTTGCCGTATTTGATATAAAACTTGTAATTCCGGATCCATTCAAGAAGCGGGATATCCCACCCGAACGGACGGAAATTATAGAGCCAGGGGTTTCGCAAAAGAGGATACCATTGGAGCCCAGCAAAAATATCGAAGTGGCTTTTATAATCCGCCCCGACCGCCTCGATGGTCGTGGTTTCCTCAAGGAAAGGCTCAACTGTGTTCAAAGGAAAGCGAATCCCTTTAAACACCACGCGGTTCGACCAGTAGCCGACCTGGCTGTTGAAATTTCTGTTCTCCAGGTTGGTCATGCGGTAGGTAGTCTCGCCGAAGGATTGCCACAGGATCGGCTCCCCGGCCGCTTCGCCCTGGAAAGGCCCCCACATTTTTTCGCCGATATCAAGCTGATCGGTGAATTTAAGGATGAGCTCTTCTTCCTTTTTGAACTGGGCCGGTGTCTTAACCGTTTCCCGGGGTTCCGGAGCCAAAAAGACGGGAACCTGCTTGACATGTTCTGAAAAATTGCCGCCCATGGACTCCGTGCGACTTTTAATCTTTGCGACCGCGGAAGTCGCCTGTTCGGCCGATGAAAAGGCCTTATCACCCACCCAGAACATTTCGGGTCCTTTCCCGCTGGCGGCAGGAAGCGGAAGCTTGCGGATCTCGACGCCCTCAAAGTTCGCGGTCTGAAGATTTTCCTTGATGTATTCGTCAACCGATTTGATATCTTTCAGGCCCGGAAGGGAACGGGAGCGTAGCACCCCGCCGCCAAAATCCGTCACTATCGAATACTCGGAATTCTGTGACCTGGAAGGTGTCTTGATAACCGGGAATCCCCTGACCTCGGTGACTTTCTGATCCAGCTTTTGTCCGGAAGGAATAAAGAAATTTTCAGCGTAGAGATTGGGAGACTTTTCCTCCCCGGACGATGCCGGCATGTTCCCGAAATCGGGATTCAAAACCGCGGAGAAAACCGGCAAGGACGGAAATAGAATCAGTGCACTTGCCAAAACAGGGGGGAGGAAATTTTTAAGTTTCATTAAAAATTTTTAGTTTATGGCTTCCGGCTTTTGAAAAGCTTTAATGAACAAGGTCAGTCAACAACTTACTTCGTTACCAAGTCATGTCCAATACATGACCCATATGATAGAGACCTGCCTTCTTTTTCGCAAGAAATTTCGCCGCCAGGAGCGCTCCTTTGGCGAAAGCCTCACGGGAAGATGCCTTGTGAACGAGCTCAAACCGCTCGCCGTCTCCCAAAAAAGACACCGTATGCTCACCGATCACATCACCGCCGCGGAGGGCAAAAACACCGATTTTACCTTTTTCACGAACGCCGGTATTCCCTTCGCGCCCGTAGACCACATCCCTTTTTGCGCTTCTCCCCCTGGCTTCGGCAAGGATTTCAAGCAGCTTGAGGGCCGTTCCGCTGGGAGCATCTTTCTTCATACGGTGATGGACCTCCGTAATTTCAAGGTCATAGCTTTCATCAAGCACCGAACCCGCGAGCGCCGCCAGCCTGAAAAGAAGATTGACCCCGACACTCATATTGGGAGATTGAACGATCGGGATTTTTTTTGAGGCCTGTTTGATCTTTTTCAGTGTCCCGGCCGGGATCGCGGTCGTTCCGATTACGTAAGCTGTTTTCGTTTCAAAACAAGCCGCAAGGTTTTCGGGCAAAGCGGAAAAATGGCTGAAATCAACAAAGACGTCCGCCGTTTTCAATACGGCAACCGGGTCCTGCCGGATCTGTACGTTCAAAAGACCCGAACCGATCAAAGACCCGATATCGGTCCCCAGAGAAGTGTGCCCCCTCTGTTCAGTTCCGCCTGTAATTTTGAAACTCTTGTCTTTTAGCGCCAGCTGGAGGATCATCTTTCCCATCCGGCCGGCGGCTCCTGCCACTGCCAATCTGATCATGGTCAGCTCCCTTGCTTTCAGCTTTCCTTCGACAACTTGTGAATGGCGCTAAACGATTTTTAAAGATTTCAAAACACTTCGAAGTTTTTTTGCGTTCTCCGGCTTCATCTCACAGAGCGGCAAACGCAGTTCCGGCTTGATCAGACCCATCATGCCAAGTGCCGTTTTGACGGGGATTGGATTCGTTTCGACAAAAACAATTTTGGACAAGGGGTAATGTTTTTTATGGAGATTCCTGGCCCTGGAGACATTCCCGTCAAGCGCCGCCCAGACCATATCGTGAACGAGTTTCGGCGCCACGTTCGCGGTGACAGAGATCACACCTTTAGCCCCGATTGAGAGCAGAGGATAGGTCAGGCTGTCCTCTCCGGAAATAACCGGAAGATCACAAAGCTGCATGATCTGATCCGCTTGATCCATGCTCCCGCTCGCTTCCTTGATCGCGACAATATTATCAACCCTGGAAAGCCGCGCGACAGTTTCCGGAGCAATTGAGATACCGGTGCGCCCCGGGACATTATAAAGGACGATGGGAATATCCACCCGTCCCGCCAGATACTCGTAGTGACGGCAAAGGCCCTCCTGGGTGGGCTTGTTGTAATAAGGCGTCACGATCAGAGCCGCGTCCGCCCCGATCTTTTTGGCGTGCTGGACCAATCCGAGGGCCTCGGCCGTGTTGTTGGAACCACAGCCCGCGATAACGGGAACGCGGCCATTCACATATTCCGTCACAAAAGTCAGCGTGTCGCGGTGTTCTTCGTGGGACAGTGTCGCGGCCTCACCCGTCGTTCCACAGGGGATGATCGCATCCGTTCCCGCCTGCAGTTGAAAGTCCAGAAGCCCGGCCATCGCCTTGCGATCAACCTTACCGTTCCTGAACGGCGTGACAAGCGCAACCATGGAACCCTCAGGAACGAATTTTTTTCTGCTCATAAATAATATTCCCCTTTGTAAACGAATTTTGCTTTCCCCTGCAAAAAGACTTTCTCGATGCCGGAACCTTTGCGCACCATATCGATGACCAGTTTTTCGCCGCCCCGGGTATGAACCGTAACCGGCGGCAGGCAATGACCTTTGAGAACACTGATGACCGCGGAAGCCGTGGATCCTGTTCCGCAAGCAAGCGTCTCGTTCTCGACGCCGCGTTCATAAGTCCTGACCCGGATTTCTTTCCGGTTTCTGATCTCAACAAAATTCACGTTAGTCCCGGCCGGCTTGAATCTTGAATGCTGACGCACCGCCCTTCCGAGGGTGAACACATCGATCTTTTCAAGCCCTTCCGAAAAAATAACCGTATGCGGCACGCCCGTATCCAGAAATGCATAGCCGAGATTACGGCTCCCGAGAACGAGCTTCCCGTCCGTTTCAAAAATCCGGGGCTTGATCAGCTGGACCTTCACGAAACCGCCGCTTTTTACTTCCGCCTCGATAAGACCCGATCCCGATTCAAACCGCATTTCCGGGGACATTCTCATGATTTTCCGCGCATAAAGTGCGATACAGCGGAAACCGTTCCCGCACGCCGCGGCTTCCGATCCGTCAAGATTGACGATCCTCATCCGGAAATCCGCCCTGGCTGAATTTTCGTAGAGAAGGACCCCGTCTGCGCCGGCACCCTGATGCAGTGCGCATATCTCCCGCGAGAAGGCTCCCGCATTTTTGATGATCTTTCGGCGGTTATCCACCACCACAAAATCATTGCCCGACGCTACCATTTTATAAAACGGAATTGAACGCGGCATGCCCGAATCCTTGTGATTTCTTCGTGTAGATACCCACGGGCAAGCCCGTGGAACTCAAAACAGCTGACAGAAGCAGCTGTATTCTATCAAATTCATCTTTCGGGAGCCAGAAGAAAGGCTTTTCGTCCGGAACAGAAAAAGCACCTAAAAACATGCCCGGAGAATCTTTGAATTTTTTATTTTACAGATTGAATACGGGGATATCGAAAGCAGCAAGATCCCCAATAATGTCACCGTCGCCCAAACGTTCCCCTGAAGAAAACGGAAGATCCCCTACCCGAGTACTAACATACCATCGGCCAGGTGCCGGCTCGTTGAGCTGTTGTCATAATATTTCGGGCAGGCAAAGCTCCCATGGACAAACCCGCGTCCCCAAATGGTATTACCATGACAAACATCACCCTTGGATCCAGATTCGATCTCCCGGGAGGAGAGGACAACCTCATTGAGATTTTCAGACAAGAATAATACGGGCGGGCTCGAAACCATTGAAGTTCGGAACAGCGCTCGCACAAGAATAAGCACCGATATTTTTCACGTAAACAACATCGCCGACAAAAAGCTCGGGAGCTTCCTCGGTCGACGAGAGAATATCCAGCGAGTCGCAGGTGGGACCGGCAAAAACACTCATATATTTCTGGCCGCGGCGGAGCGTCTTGAATTCGTATTTGCAATGGTCAAACATCATGCCGGAAAAATCCTGGTAGATCCCGTCATTGATATAATAAAAATGCTTGTTGTCGCGGAAAGCCTTGCCCACCACCTGCGTCACAAGCACTCCCGCCGGTCCCGAGAAAAAACGCCCCGGTTCCGCGATGAACTGCGTGTTTTTCGGAAAAAGCTCTTTCATCTGCTTCCGGATCTGCGCCGCCATACGCTCAAAGTTGATCCCGATCTCGTTATCAAAATGCTGGATCGGGAACCCGCCGCCGATATCCACGATCGAAAGAGGCATCCCATTCTCCCTGGCTTCTTCGAAGATCCCGGCTGTCAGTTCAAGCGCCTGGAGATAGTTCTCGACGTTCGTGGACTGCGAACCCACATGAAAACTCACGCCCTTCGGTACGAGCCCAAGGCTTTTGGCCTTTCTCAGGAGATAACACCCCTGTTCGGGTTCAGCTCCGAACTTGAGCGACAGCTGGACCACACTGCCGCGGTTCGCGACACGGATTCGAAGGATCATATGAGCGCCGGGAAAACTTTCGGCAATCTTGTAGAGCTCGGCTTCATTATCGAACGTCATAAGGCGAACGCGCCGTTTACGGGCTGTCACGAGGTCTTCCCTGGATTTGATCGTATTCGCGAAGATGATATGCCCCGGCTTCACCCCCTGTTTCAGGACAAGCTTCATTTCCGCCGCGCTCGCGACATCAAAACAGGCTCCTAACCCGGCAAAAAACCTCACGATTTTCGGATGCGGGTTCGCTTTGATGGCGTAATAGGGAACGACCTCGGGGAGAGCCTTGCGGAAGCGGTTGAACTGTTTTTCGAGGATAGACTTCCGGATCAACAGAAAAGGCGTTTTGTATTTCTTCAGCATCTGGCGGATCAGGTTCTCAACGCCCAAAGATTCGGCGGGTTTCCCCGGCTTGTTCAAAGGTGAGACGCTCCCGTTTTCGGGAAGGGACTGCTTCATTTTTGATCAGACCCTGTCATCCACGAGGAAAGATTTGAACTGCCAAAGGTCGTCCTCTTTCGGCGCTTTGGCCCCGAACTTGAGATATTTATGATTAAGGTTCTGAAGCGGCGTCCAGTCCGACGGTATGGAAACGAACGGAGCGATATAGGGCACCGCAAAATCCAGTATGAACTCGTGATCAATATCATCCGGAAGGAGGAACCCCCTGCGGGGATTAACGATCATCCAAAGCGCCGCGGCCACAACCGATGCCGCCACCTGGAGCGTCGTCGCCTGCTGATGGGGCACCAGTTTGCGCGCGGTGTGGATATCCAGAAGCGACCCGCACCACCAGGACGTGAAATCATGCCCCATCAGAAGCACACCTAGTTCATCGCGGCCATCTGTGATGTCGTCGGCCAGAATACGCAGGTTTTCCTGCATCTTGTACTGGCGCATGCGGAGCTCGTGGAGCGAGAGCACCGCGGAATCGGAAGGACAATAGGCGTAATGTACCGTAGGACGGTAAACGGCCTTGCCATTCTTCCAGACCGTCAGGCGGTCGGAAAGACTAAACGCCTCACCGTGCCGGATCACCATACCGTTGATCTCACCGCACGGCACCCAGGATCGGACAAAGGTATTCATACCGAGCGTGCCGAGGCATATCTGGTTTTTAGGCCCCGTCCTGTGTTCGAAGCCGTCCTCCGGGAGCTTTCTTTCATGCGTTCCCCATCCCATTTCCGCCGGGGCGACACCTTCTTCATAAAACCCTTCGATCGACCACGTGTTGACAAACTCATTCACCCGCTTCGGAACGTCTGTAACCTGTGTATCGCGTTCGCTGATATGGATAACCTTGACACCGATCGTCTGCGCGAGCTTCGCGAAATTCTTTTCCGAGAGGAACCGTTCGAGGTTCTTCGCGCGCGAGTCTTTCGGTTTTTCCCGAAGGATCTTTTTTGCGATATCGATCAACGCTTTCTTCGTGAAGTGAGACACAAGGCCGGGATTCGCGCCGTGATCAATGATGGCCGTGGCTCCCTTCTCGTTCCCCCACTTCTTTTCCATTAGCCTGCGAAGATTCATGTGACGGTAGTAGAGCGTGTATTTCGTCGGGTCGGTGCGCTTGTCGTCCCGGTAGGGGTCCCATTCCTCGATCGACGTGTTCACATAAAGCACGTCATGGGAACGGCACCAGTCGAGAATCTCCCAGGCGTCGATATTCCATGCGAGATCAATAATCATGTCCCCGCGGCCCACGTATTTCGCGAGAAGCTTTCTGTAATTCTCTTTCGTGACCCTGTCGAACACGTATCGCACGCCCCTCTTGAGAGCGTCCTTCACGCGGCTACGGTTATCGACAAAATCCATAATCGTGATATGCTTCGCGGGCATGTCAAAATGACGGAGGATCAGGGGAATCGCACACTGCGAAACACCTCCGCAACCGATAACAAGAAGTTTCCCGCTGAATTTTATCCGGGTTTTAGGAATGCGCGCTGAAACCTTCGGATATTTGAATGTTTTTTCCATTTTCTCAATCTTTCATTGTTGGGCAAGAAGGACGGTCTCTCTTTCAAAAAGGACTGTCTCTTCTGATTTTTATCAGTGCGAAGGCGTGATATTACAACAAATGTTTGAGGGCATCAATCTTTATCAAAGCATTTTCGGAAAATATCGCCTCCCGGAGCGGTTTTCCGTTCGGCAAAACACGCGGGAATCACCACGGCTGCGGCATAAGCAATACCGGCCGCGAAAACAACCGACGCTAGACACCGCATGTCCGTCGAGGAGAGCTCTTTCATGTCCGGGACAATCACTTTTCACGCGATTGCCATCAAGGCGGTGTCGGCACAGTCTTAAAGCGGATGAGGTCTTCCCGGAGCTAATATGGCAATGTCGATAAAGATTTCAATCGCGATCACAAACGCCGTGAGGGATGACCCATTTTAGACCGCGAATAAACGAAAAAGAATCGGCGCAGTTTGTGAAACTCTTTTTTCAAGCCCTATTTTTTCCTCAACAGATTCCTTCGCTTTATTATCTTCGCGGGGATAAAACCCGGCTTCGGCCTTCCGACGGCAACGCTGTTTGTCACACCAGCCCGGGAGCAGGATATCATTCTCGCCGCGTTAATTCAGCATGAAGACCTTACTCAAGACGTGTAGTCAACCCTGTGAAGCGTCAGCCCCGCCGGAGGCGCCGTCACTCCCGAAAAACGCCGTGCCCGGGAATCCAGAATAGCCTTCATATCCGACGGTTCCCGCTTTCCCCTGCCGACTTCAAGCAGGGTTCCGACCATGTTGCGGACCATGTGATAAAGAAATCCGTCCGCTTCAAAACGAAAAACAAGAAGATCCCCTTTTTTATCGATACGGAGCTTCTTTATTATCCTGACGAAACTGACATCTTTCCTCTTCCTGCCTTTACGGACAGCCGACTCGGAAGTGAATGACCGGAAATCATGACGACCGACAAGATATTTTGCCGCTCGCCTCATCGCGGCCGAATCCAGCGGATAAGCGATATGATGGACACGCCCCGCGAGGAGCGGTGACCGGCAGGGATGGTTCCACACGCGGTATTCATAAATTTTTGACCGGGCGCTGTATCGGGCATGAAAATCTTCGGGGACTTCCTCAACGGATTTCACCGCGATCGACGGCGGCAAATGTGCGTTCAGCCCTTTTTGAATTTGATAAAGGCTGCGCCCGCTGTCGGTTTTGAAATGAACAACCTGCCCCTCCGCATGAACGCCGGTATCGGTACGGCCGCTCGCGGAAGCAATCTTCATCTTCCGGTCAAAGAACCCCGACAAAGCTTTTTCGAGAGCTTCCTGGATCGTGGGTTTCCCGGGCTGGCGCTGGAATCCAAAGAAGGATGCTCCGTCATACTCTAAAACAAGTTTAATATTTCGAATCATAAGCGATCGGCGGTAAGTGACAAGCGGTGAATCAAAAGCTTACAACTTGCGGCTTATCACTTATTGCTGTTTCAGCAATATTTCCGCGATCTGCACGGCGTTGGTGGCGGCGCCTTTACGGATCTGATCGCCCGAAACAAACATCGCAAGACCGTTTTTGACGGTCGGGTCGACGCGCAAACGGCCGACCCAGATGTCATCCTGACCGGTCGTCTCAAGAGGCATCGGGAAATAGTTTTTTTCGCGGTCATCGATCACCTTGACTCCCGGAGCCTTGGCAAGCAACTCGCGCGCTTCGTCCGGCGACAAAGGTTTTTCGGTCTCTACATAAAGCGCTTCGGAATGGGCCCTGAGCACGGGAACGCGCACGCAAGTCGCCGTAATCTGAATCGCGTCGTCGTGAAAGATTTTCTTGGTTTCTTTCACCATCTTGACTTCTTCCTCATTGTAACCGTCAGCACCGATTTTTGAATTATGTGAAAACACGTTGAACGCGATCTGGTGCGGAAGCACTTCCTTTTTAACGGGTCGGCCCGCCAAAAAATCCTGTGTCTGGAGCTTCAGCTCTTCCATCGCCTTCGCGCCGGCGCCGCTTGCGGCCTGGTAAGTCGCGGCTATAATACGCTTGATCTTCGCAACCTTATGAATCGGCCAAAGCGGAACAAGAGCGATGATCGTCGAACAGTTGGGATTCGCTATGATCCCCTTGTGCTTCGCGATGTCCCCGGGATTGATCTCGGGTATGACAAGCGGCACTTCCGGATCCATGCGGAACGCACTCGTATTATCCACCACTACCGCCCCCGCTTTCACGGCATGCGACGCAAGAGCTTTCGAAATTGATCCTCCCGCGAAAACAAGATCGATCCCTTTGAAGGAATCCGGAGTCGCTTCCTCGATCTTGTAGGTCCTGTCCATAAACTGCATATCCCTGCCGGCGGAGCGAGCGGAAGCGAGCATTTTGAGAGAGGCGAACGGAAATTTCCGCTCCTCGAGAATGGCGAGGAGCTCCTGGCCCACAGCTCCGGTGACACCCAAAACAGCAACATGAGGATTTTTCAGCATAATCTTTCCTTTTTTATTGTTACATACTTTTCGTTCGGTCTTGCACGCGAGGATCGACGCTCGGCGTAAAAAGATTTTCCCAATCGTTGCAAGTTTCCGTCAAGCGCCGCATCATTGGAATTTCAAGCAACCGTCAGTTTCTGAACGACCAGATCGCCCATTTTATCGCATCCGAC
This sequence comes from Candidatus Omnitrophota bacterium, assembly GCA_022705945.1. Taxonomy (GTDB): domain Bacteria; phylum Omnitrophota; class Omnitrophia; order Omnitrophales; family Aquincolibacteriaceae; genus UBA1443. The sequence continues at coordinate 35,223 of JAKJDL010000010.1, forward strand.
TTTGGTCGTGCCTTCCGTATAAATGTCGACGGTGCGGTATCCGTCCGCGAGAACGGCCTCAACCGCTTTCTCGATCCGACGGGCAAGCACTGCCTGATCAAAACTATACTCCATCATCATCGCGAGCGAGAGGATCGTCGCGAGCGGGTTCGCCATGTCTCTTCCAGCGATATCCGGCGCGGATCCGTGCACGGGCTCGAACATTGCGACCTTGTCGCCCACGGATGCCGAAGGCAGCATTCCGATCGAGCCTGTCAGCATCGCCGATTCGTCGCTCAGAATATCCCCGAAAAGGTTACCCGTAACAATGACATCGAATTGTCTCGGATCGCGGATAAGCTGCATCGCACAATCATCCACATAGCGGTGAGAAAGCTCAACATCCGGATAGTCTTTCGCGACCGTGGTCACGACTTTACGCCAAAGCTGGCTCACTTCAAGCACGTTGGCCTTATCGACCGAGGTCACTTTCTTGCGTCTTTTGCGGGCAAATTCAAAGGCCTTCCTGGCAACTCGTTCAATCTCAAAAGTCGTGTAGCTCATCGTGTTGAAACCGCGCTCCGCACCATCCGGAAGTCTCTCGATTCCCCGGAGAGAACCGAAATAAATACCGCTCACAAGCTCCCGCAGGATCACAAAATCCAGTCCTTTGACAATCTCTTCCTTGATCGGGGAGCGGAACACAAGCTGAGGAAACATTTTTACGGGACGGACATTGGCATACGCGTTCAGCCCCTTGCGGAGAGCGAGCAGACCCTTTTCAGGGCGTTTCTCCGAAGGAAGATTGTCCCATTTCGGCCCGCCGACCGCTCCGAGAAAAACAGCTTCTGTTTTTTGGGCCTTTTCAAGATTTTCCGTCGTAAGCGGAACTCCGTATTTATCGATTGATGCTCCGCCGGCGAGAAGTTCTTCTGTCTCGAATCTGAGAGCCGAAATCTCCTCGATCTTGCGGAGAACCTTCATGGCCTGTGCCGTTACTTCAAGCCCGATTCCGTCACCGGGAAACACCGCTATCTTATGCATAAAACCTTCTGCCTTTCACGAGTGAACACCGCGCCGGATAAAATCAGACCTTGTTGATCTTGAAGGGCCGTCTTTTGACGCTTTCGTAGAGTTTGGAATATTTTTTAGCGGAGGCGGACCATGAATAGTCGCTTTCCATGGCATTCCTCACAAGAATCTGCCATTGTTTTTTCCGCCTGAAAACGGCGATCGCCTTTTCCAGCGAATCCACCAGCGCTTTGCTGCTGTAGTCCTCGAACAGAAAACCGTTGCCCTCCCCGGTCGCCGCGTCAAAAGGCTCAACCGTGTCCGCAAGACCGCCTGTGGCCCGAACCACCGGAACCGACCCGTAGCGGAGGCCGATGATCTGGCCAAGTCCGCAAGGTTCATAATAGGAAGGAAAAAGGAACATGTCGGAACCGGCATAGATCCGTTTCGCCATTTTGGGATCAAAGAGAATGTGAACGCCAAACCACTTCTTGTTACGCTTCGCAAACACCCTGAGGATCTGATGATACCGCTCTTCCCCCGTCCCCAGCAGAACGAACTGAACGCCCATTTTGGCTATTTTTTCAAGTGCAGGAATCAGGATCTCGATACCCTTCTGTTCCGCCAGGCGGGAGACAAATCCAATCAGGGGGATACTATCATCAACCGCAAAACCGTTCTCCTCCTGTAGCGCTGCCTTATTGATCTTTTTTTTGGAAAAACTCAAAGCGCTGTAATTTGCTTCGATGTCCTTGTCCGTCGCAGGATCCCATTCCTCCGGATCGATCCCGTTCATAATCCCGGTTACCGTATCCTTTCGAGCGGCGAGAACACCTTCCATCCCGCAACCGAATTCTTTCATTTGGATTTCACGGCTGTAACGCTCGGACACCGTCGTAACCTCATCGGCAAAAACAAGCCCCCCCTTCAGGAAGCTGAACTTACCGTAGAACTCGAGAAAATCGGACTTATAGAGCTCCCACCCTAATCCCGTGGAAGGAAATGAATCCGGCGGGTAGTTGCCCTGGTAGCCAAGGTTATGAATCGTAAAAACGCTTCGGGCCCTCGCAAACGGAGGATATCCTGTTTCGATCGTTTTGAGAAAAACCGGAATAAGGCCGGTCTGCCAGTCGTGGCAATGGACCACATCAGGGCTCAACTTCAGACGCTCGGCCGATTTGAGCACGGCGTGCTGGAAATAGGTAAAGCGCCGGTCATTATCCTGATAATCCCCGATCGAAGTGCCGTAAAGCTCATCCCGCTGGAAATAGTCCGGATGTTCGATAAAGTAGACTTTAACGCCGTTTTCCAGTTTCTTGAAAAAAACGCGCGTTGCCTCCAGCGTGTTCCCGATAATCACTTCAAAGTAATCAATGACGATCTCAAGCCCTTGCTTCCGTATATCAATGCGCTTGTAGCGGGGCATAAAGACAGTCACATCGTGACCTTCTCCCCGGACGGCATTCGTCAGGGAACCAAGAACCTCGCCTAATCCTCCCGTCTCGGCAAACGGAGACATTTCGGAAGTAACGAAGAGAATCTTCACGATATCACTTTGAAATTTTTTCGGAAATCGGGATTTCAGCGGACTTCGAGGACGCAGTTCCAGCTACCGAATGCGTTCGGAACGCATTCAACCGGCTCCTGGGAATTCTGCCAGTTCCCGTCGACCAGGTAACGATATTCATAGCGTCCTGCCGAAAGCTGCACGGAAGTCTTCCAGTTGCCGCTCGCGTCCTTTTTGAGGGGGGTCTTTTCAGGATTCCAGTTGTTAAAACCGCCTCCGACAGAGACCTTTTTGGCTTGGGGAGCGTAGAATTTAAACTCGACCGTCTGCGCGCGGGGTTTAGAACAGGTTTTGGAAACTGAAGATGTTTTGGATGATGTCCTGGGTGCTCTGGCCATGGTGAAGCTCCTTTTTGTTTTTACAGATGATCGTGAATTGTGTTCCGAGAAAGAAAACCGCGGAAGTGGCGTCAGTATATATCAGAAAAAACCTCTTGCCAAGAGGCATCTGGCCACTATAATACCGCCTCTATGAAAATCTGCGCTATCTGCAACAAGAAGCCGATCATCGGCAATTCAATCTCACGCCGCGGTCTCCCTAAAAAGACCGGAGGCATCGGTGTCAAGACCACCGGCATTACACGCCGTCGGTTCATGCCGAACCTCCAAAGGGTGAAGATCAGGTTCCCGAACGGAACGGTGAGGCGGGTCAACGTCTGCGCAAGCTGTCTTCAGTCGGGCAAGGTCGCCAAGGCACCCGTACGCCGGAAAACCGAAGTTCAGGCTGCGGGTTAATCCCCGACTGCCGACTCCTTCATTTCTTTCGCGTCCAGGCTCAGTGTCTCTATACCGTTCCAGACCTTGGTCCTGACCGTGTAAGCAATATCAAAACGGGTGTCCGACCGCGATATTTCGCACCGATACATTTGCTTTTCGTTGATGAACACGGGATAGCTTGAGGAGCCGTCCGTCATAACGGTCTCATAAGTTTCTCCATACAATTTTCTCGGCTTTCCCTTGGCCTTCAGTCCCCTCGTAAGAAACACGGGCCTCGGATTTCCCATTCCGAAAGGCTCCATCTGCTCAAGCTCTCTTACAAAAATTCCCGTCAAATCCCCGAGCCCGATCTCAAGATCGAGCGGGATCTTTTTGATCATAAGCGCGGGATCAAGATTGTCCCTGGCGTATTCGTTGATTTTCTCCCGGAAAAGTTTGACGTTTTTTTCTTTGACGGACAGACCCGCAGCCTGCTCATGGCCCCCAAATTCTTCGAGAACCTCGCTGCAGGATCGGATCGCGTTAAAAAGATGAAATCCCTTGATCGAGCGCCCGGACCCTTTGCTGACACCCTCCGTGACGGCGATAACGATTGCCGGACGGTAATACCGTTCCACCAGCCGGGACGCCACAATCCCTATCACCCCCTGGTGCCAGTCTTTCCCTTCAACAACAATAATCCGCTCCCTGTTAAAGTTAACCGTACGTTCCACCTTTGCAATTGCTTCTTTTGTGATTTCTTTTTCCCGCTGCTGCCGCTCCTTGTTCTCTTCGTTCAGAATGTTCGCGAGACTCACGGCCTCGCGGCCGGATCCTGTAAGCAAAAGCCGCAGTGCCGCATCCGGAGAACCCATCCTTCCGGCGGCGTTTATCCTTGGGCCAAGGATGAATCCGACGTGTCCCGTATCGATCTTCGGACTCTTGAGCTTGGCAACTTCACCCAAACATTTGATTCCGAGATTTTTTCGCGAGGAAAGCTCTGCAAGTCCGCTTTTGACGAGGATCCGGTTCTCACCGACAAGCGGGGCAATGTCACTAATCGTCGAGATCGCCACAAGATCCAAAAGACTCGAAGCGTCTTCTCCAATCATGACTTGCGCCAACTTAAAGGCGAGTCCCGCCGCGGAAAGCTCTTTAAAAGGATAACGGCAATCCTCCTGAAGCGGATTCAGGATAAGATCCGTGTCCGGAAGCCCGCCGGCCGGAAGACGGTGATGATCGATCACAATCACATCCATTCCGAGTCTCCGGGCAAGACGGATCTCTTCGATCGCCGTGATCCCGCAGTCAACCGTGATAACGAGCCCGGCTCCCGCCTGATGCGCTTTGAGAATCGCCTCCTCGCTGACACCATAACCGTGACGGTCGCGTTCAGGAAGAAAAGTGATGAAGTCACCCCCGCGTTTTTCGAGAACCTTGACCATCACCGCGACGCCGGTAATTCCGTCCGCGTCATAATCTCCGTGCAGAAGGATCTTTTGCTTTTTCGTGAGGGCCTCTTCCAGGCGGGTTTTGACTTCCCGCATATTTTTCATCAAAAAAGGGTCATGTAGCGAAGACAGGTCAGAAGAAAGGAACTCCTCTATCGCGGAGGGATCCGTCAGGCCGCGTTTGGCAAGAAGCTTTTTAAATGCGGGAGAATAGGACACGAATCCGGATCCTTATGAACGGCAGGACAAGGACTCAAGGGCCAAAAGATTTTCTGCAAATATCCGCGGGCTTGCCCGCGGAACCCGAAACGGCTGTTAGACCCGTGAGTCCCGGCCTCCGTTCCTTGATTTATCTATGTGCCTTCCAGTCCACAATAAGCGCCGTGGCAACAAAGATGGTCGAATAGATACCGACGGCAAACCCGATGAGCATCACGAATGCGAAATCATTGATGCTACTGCCGCCGAAAAGGAACAGCGCGAGCGTCACGAGGATCGTCGTGAAGCTCGTCAAAAACGTACGGCTCAGGGTCTGATTGATGCTCAGGTTCACAATCTCGGCAAACGGTACTTTTCTCATAAGCTTCACGTTGTCGCGGACCCGATCGAACGTCACGATGGTGTCGTTGACCGAATACCCCATGATCGTCAGCACCGCCGCGATCGTGGGGAGGTTGATCTCGCGGCCCGAAAGCGCATACATGCCGAACGTAAAGATCGTGTCGTGGACGATCGCGATGACGGCGGCAAGTCCAAATTTCCATTCGAAGCGGAATGCCAGATAGACCAGGATCCCGATCCCGGACCAGAAAACGGCCCAAAGGGCCTTTTTCGTAAGGTCCTTGCTCACCGAAGGACCGATCTGGTCGACCCGGAGAATCTCACATCCCTTGTCCCCCGCAAAGGCCTTGATGGCTGTTTCTGCCCTGGTCGTATCACCGCCCGACATCTTGATAATAACCTGATTGTCCTTCGCATCGCCAAAGTTCTGGATCGTCAGGCTTTTCAGCCCTTCTTTTTCCATCGCGTCGCGAAGAGAGTCCAGGTCCACGGCATTCTTGAACCCTGCCTGAATGAGCGTTCCCCCGGTAAATTCAACGCCGTAGTTCTGGCTCCCGCGCATCGTAAACGCCACGATGCCGAGACCGATCGTGATGGCCGAAAATCCGTATGCCCAAAGACGGTTTTTCAGAAAGTTAATATTGGTCTTTCTGAAAAGCTGGTTCATGCGAAGATTAACGTTCGGGTTATTTTTGGCCATGTGGTCAAAAATGACGCGCGTCACCACGATTGCTGAAAACATGCTCGCAAGAATACCGACGGAAAGCGTTATCGCGAAACCCTGAACCGGCCCCGTTCCGAAAATGAACAAAAGGACCGACGTGATCAGCGTCGTCACGTTCGAATCAAGAATGGCTGAAAAAGCCTTGTGATAGCCCGCCGAGATAGCCGCGCGGGAACCTTTGCCCGCGATTACTTCCTCGCGCATTCGTTCCGAAATGAGTACGTTCGCATCCACAGCCATGCCGACTGACAAAATAAAGCCGGCGATACCGGGAAGCGTCAGCGTCGCTCCGAGAGCAGCAAGGGAACCGACCATGAAAATGACGTAGAAAAAAAGTCCGATCGCCGCTACCACACCCGGCAGAAGATAATAGACCGGCATGAAAAGGAAGATGAAAAGTACACCGAAAATAGCGGCCTTCACGCTCTTCTCAATGGAGTCTCTTCCGAGCCCCGGCCCGATTGTGCGCTCTTCTACAATGCTGACGGGAGCCGGAAGGGCGCCGGCGCGAAGCACAAGTGCGAGGTCACTCGCCTCAGCCGCCTTGAAATTCCCGGATATCTGGGCCTTGCCGTTCGGGATCCTGTCGCGGATCACCGGCGCGGAATGGACGGTTCCGTCCAGCACGATCGCAAGCCGCTTACCGATGTTCTGGAATGTCGCCTTGTCGAAGATCTTCGCACCCTCATCATCGAGACTGAGCTGGACAATCGCCTGCCCGTAATTATCAAAACCCACGGAGGCCGTCGTCAGATGCGCCCCGGTCAGGGCCGCCTCTTTTGATACAAGAACCGATTCGTCAAAAACGGTCCCTTTGACCTTTTTGAACTCATAACCGTCCGGCACCTGCCCTGCCTCCGCCTGCTTGATCAGCTCGGTATCTTCGGAGACAAACCTGAATTCAAGAAATGCCGTCTTGCCGACAATCTCCTTCGCCCGTTCACGGTCCGTCATACCCGGCAGCTTCACGACGACCTGGGAACTCCCCTGCTTGGAGATATCGGGCTCTTTCACACCAAAGGAATCGATGCGGTTGCGGACAATCTCGACCACCCGATCAGCAACATCCTTTTTGGCATCTTCAGGAACCTTGTCCATATCCACCTGAAGCAAAAGCTGCATCCCTCCCTGGAGATCAAGACCGAGGCTGATCTTTTCCTGGGGCGGATACGCCTTCCAGATGCAAAAAACCGTCGCCGCAATGATCAAAAGAACTTTCCACTTGTAATATTTATCCATTTCAAATTCCTTTTAGTGATAAGCGGCAAGCCGCAAGTGATAAGTTTCAGGTTGCCTGTAATTTATCACTTACAAACTTACGACTTTTTTATTGTCTCAACCCTGAAATCGCACTCTTCAGAACTTCAAGCTTAGCCCCTGAATCCCCGACATTTAATACAACATAATCCTGCTGAATGCTCGAAACCTCTCCAAGGATCCCGCCCGAGGTCACAACCTTGTCACCTTTCTTGAGTCCGGCAACCATTTCCCGGAGTTTCTGCTGCGCCTTCTGCTGGGGCCGTATCAGGAAAAAATAAAAAACAATAAAGATGGCGATCAGCGGAAAAAACTGGACCAAAGGATTCACCTGCTGGGGAGCGGTCTGGACTGCGTCGGCTGCGTAAGCGATAGACTCGAACATGGTTTCCTTTCAGCGGTAAGTAATAAGCGGTAAGCAATAAGTAACAGCCGGTTTTCTTACGGCGCGCCACTTACGGCTTATAACTCATGTTACCTTTGTTCTGTATCAAATCTGTTGAAAAATGCCTTTTTGAACCTGAGGAAGCTCCCCTGACGGATATGCTCTCTCATGGATTTCACTAAGTTTACGAAAAAATGGACATTATGCAAGGTAATCAATTGGGCACCCAGGATCTCGTGACTGTTCACAAGATGCCGCAGATAAGCCCTTGAAAAGTTCCTGCAGGCGTAACAATCGCAGCCTTTCTGGATCGGAGCCGGATCTTTCTGATACTTTCCGTTCCTCACGACCACAAGACCGTCACGGGTAAACGCTGTTCCGTTCCTGCCGTAACGTGTCGGATTCACGCAATCAAACATGTCCGCACCGCGTTCCACCGCTTCGAAAAAATCAAGCGGCGTTCCGACCCCCATCAGATACCTCGGCTGATCAGCCGGCATCTGGGGAAGGATCTCCGAGAGGCATTCAAGCATCTCCGGCTTGGGTTCCCCTACCGAAAGTCCGCCCAGCGCATAACCATCGAAACCTATCGCGAGTGTTTCCTCAAGCGACCGCTTCCGAAGGTCCTTGAACGTCCCGCCCTGTATAATGCCAAAGAGCGCCTGCGATTTGAGCCTATGGCGCTTCTTCGCCCGCTTTGCCCACCGCAGAGTTATATTAACGGCCTTTTCGATCAGATATTTATCCTTGCTCGCGGCCGGACATTCGTCAAAGATCATCGCGATATCGCTCCCGAGCGCCTCCTGGATCTCGATCACTTTTTCGGGCGTCAGATGGATTTGGCGGCCGTCGAAGTGTGAGTTAAACGTCACACCGTCTTCGGTGATATTCCGGAGCTTGCTTAATGAAAAAACCTGATAACCACCGCTGTCCGTAAGGATCGGTCCGTTCCAGCCCATGAACTTATGAAGCCCGCCGAGCTTTTTAACAAGATCCGAACCGGGGCGGATATAAAGATGATAGGCATTCGATAAAACAATCTCGGCACCGGCGTCCTTCACATCGCGCGGCGTAAGCGCTTTAACGGATCCTTGGGTCCCGACGGGCATGAAGACAGGCGTCTCGAATACTCCATGCGCCGTCGTCACCCGCCCGATCCGCGCATTACATTTCGTGTCTTTTCCTAAAAGTTTAAAACCGAATTTTTTCATTTTTTATTCGCCATCCCATGACTCTCCCCCGGCTGAAGGCTCCTTCGAGTTTTTCGAAGTGCCGCGGAAGTTGCGCCGAAAGGCTGTTTTCCGGTTCTCAACCGGCGTTCGGCGCAAAGAGGATGGAACTTATTATATGCATTCCTTTTCTCGCCGAAACCTAAAAAATAACTTATGTTTTGACACTCTGTGATACAATCCCGCCATGATCAACAGGGTTCGGAAATTTCTCACACGCGACATCTGGCGCATCCGGCTCCGCGAAGCCAAGGGCTTCCGGGGGAAATGTATCCGAATGCTCCGTATTTTTCTGATATCTTTCAGCCAGTTCTCAAGCGATATGTGCTCGCTTCGAGCCGCCGCACTTACGTTCTTCTCTCTTCTTTCCATCGTCCCGGTACTTGCCATGTCATTCGGGATCGCCAAAGGGTTCGGGATGGATAAACTCCTTCGCGAAAAACTGATCGAAGGCATGCACGGCCAGCAGGAAGTCCTCACTCGGGTTATGACCTTCGCGGAATCCCTTCTGGAGAACACCCGGGGCGGCGTAATCGCGGGAATCGGTATTGTGCTCCTCCTGTGGTCGGTTATCCAGGTCCTCGGCAATATTGAATCGTCCTTCAACGGCATTTGGGGTATCAAGAAACAACGCAGTCTGGGGAGGAAGTTCACGGATTATCTTTCCATGATGTTGATCGCACCCGTGCTCTATATCGTGGCCAGCAGCGCAACCGTTTTTGCCGCAAGCCATATCACGGCCATCACCCAAAAAGTGGCCCTCCTCGGCGCGGTAGCCCCGCTGATCACACTGGGCCTCAAGGTTTTTCCCTGCCTCGTGTTCGGGGGGCTTTTAACCTATCTCTACATTGCCATGCCGAACGGAAAGGTCAATTTCAAATCGGCCCTTCTCGGAGGCCTTGTGGCGGGCGTCCTGTATCTGGTAGTCCAATGGGTCTATGTTCGTTTTCAGATCGGGGCTTCCCGGGCAGGCGCTATCTACGGAAGCTTCGCGGCACTGCCGCTTTTTTTGATATGGTTACAGACCAGCTGGCGCATCGTGCTTTACGGCGCCGAGCTCGCTTTTTCGCATCAGAACGAACAAACCTTTGAATTTGAGCACGACTGCTTGAATGCCAGCTATGAGATCCGGAAGCTTCTATCGCTCCGGATCACCCAGATATGTGTGACGCGCTTCGCCGCGGGACTTCCGCCTCTTTCAACCGAACAGATTGCTTCGCAGCTTGAAATCCCGATACGCCTCGCCCGGGACCTCCTCTTCCGCCTGACCGAGGCAAATATCCTGACCCTCGCGCAGGCGGAACACGAACGTGACCGGTTGTATCAGCCCGCGCGCGACGTAAACGATATGACGCTTCGTTTTGTGATCGAGCAGATGGAAAGTGCGGGCGCCTCCGATGTTCCGGTGGCCCGGACTCCGGAGCTTGAAAAATTGCGGACTTTTCTTGCGGTTTTTAACCGCACGTTAAGGGAGCTTCCTGAGAATAAACTTCTCAAAGAAATCTAGCCACGCCCCCTATTTTATACTCCGCGTTCCGCGATCAACGAGCATTACGCTGCCGCCCGCATCTTTATCAAACACTTTTGAAAAATCAGGGCGGCGCGGGCAATCCTTACGCGATAAACATTGCGTCTCCATACGACGCAAAACGATAGTCGTTCTCCAAAGCAGCCTTGTAAGCGGTCATCATCTTGTTGTAATCAAGGAACGCGGCAAGCATCACAAGAAGCGTGCTTTTCGGCATATGGAAATTCGTGATGAGGGCGTCGACGATCCTGAACTCATAGGGCGGGTGGATAAAAATCGATGTCCTCGCACGACCCGCGCCAACACCCGGTGTTGACGGGGTGGAATTTACCGCAGATTCAAGGGCCCGCACACAGGTCGTGCCGCAGACCACGACACGCCGGCCCTCACGTTTTGCCTTGTTGATCCGGGCGGCCGCATCTTCCGTGATCTCGTATTCTTCCTCAAACATTTTATGATCTTCGATATTCTCGACCGCGATCGGTTGAAATGTGCCGTAACTCACATGGAGCGTGACCGGGACAACTTCAACGCCTTTTGCCCTGACCTTCGCGAGAAGCGCTTCGTCAAAATGCAGCCCCGCGGTCGGCGAGGCCACGGCGCCTTCTTTTTCCGCAAAAACTGTCTGATACATATTCCGGTCGATCGCCTGGTCGGGCCGGTCGATGTAGGGCGGAAGCGGGATATGGCCGAGCATTTTGATCTTTTCTTTAACGCCGTCCCCAAGGAACCGGACAAATCGCTGGCCCGAATCCGGGACAGGTTTGTTAATCACCTCCGCTGAAAACTCTATGCCGTTCGCGGTGAAATCAACCGTCTGACCTTCTCTCACCCGGCCGCCCGGTTTAAGAAGACACTCCCAAACATTGGCATCAAACTCCTTTAACAGGAGCGCTTCGACTTTACCGCCCGTGGGACGCTTGCCGAAAAGCCGGGCGGGGAGAACTTTGGTGTTATTAAGAACCAGCAGGTCCGTGGGGCGAAGGATGTCCGGAAGATCGCGGAAAACGCGGTGGCTGATCGCGCCGGTCCCGCGGTCAACGCAAAGAAGCTTCGCGTCCGCTCTTTCGTTTACGGGAAATAAGGCTATCTTGTCTTTTGGGAGATGGTAATCAAAATCGGACAAGCGCATAAGCTAAAAACCGCAGCCAACAGTCCCCGAATTTGCGCGGTAGCCCGCGGTCCGCGGAAACGATTTCATAAGTCAGTCACTTTGCTGTTTTCCGGCCCCTCCGGAGCATTGGGGCTGGAAATACTTTTGAAACCCCTTCCGGTCTTCGGTTGCATGATTTACTTTCGAAGCAGTTGTATGGATTGGGAAATTGAAGCGGCGAGATGGAAATTTCCGGGGATCTTGACCGCCGGATCTTTTTTGAGTAATTTCACGAACCGGCGGAGCCTCTTGCCGAGGATAATAACCGGCTTCCCGTGAAGCTCCTTGTTTGCCATTTCCCAAACGAAGAAAAGTTCGTTCAGCGTTCCGGTCGCGCCGTCGAGAAAAATATACGCCTGCCCCATTTCGACCAACTTGAGAAGTCTCTTTTCCCAGGAAGGCATCCGGATCTCGGCATCCACCCAGGGATTCACCCCTGACAACACCGGGTGTTTGAAAAGTTTTTCAGCGCCCGGTGTTGATGAAGCGGATTTCCCGACAATCACACCAGTGTTCACTCCCCCGCCGACCCGACAACCCTTTGCCACAGCCTCCATCACCCCGCCGTATCCGCCGTGGCAAACGGTAAATCCGGCCTCGGCAAGAGACTTTCCAAGCTTGACGGCCTGGCAATAAACGGGATCGCGCCTCGAGATTGTTCCGCTGCCGAGGACCGCGACGCGGAGAGAATCAGACCTGTGAAACTTCAACTTTCTCGCCTTTCAAGATCTCGGGGACGGGCTGCGCATCGATCCGGATTCCTCCGTCATGTTCAATGCGGAGAGTGTAGATCGTGCCCGGAAGGAACATGGAGCCGGGCGCCTCAATCTGAACGTTTTTGATCCCTGCCCGATTCCGTTTTTCGGGATCCAGCGCATACAACCAGAAATCCTGCCATAGCCGCATCTGGAATTCGTCCTTACCGCGAACGGATTCGACACGATACCCCGCGGGGACTTCTCCCGCCTTCGTAATTTCAAATTCCTGGGTTTGGGCACCATCCAGAACAAAGGCTTTCATGAAAAGGTAGGCGCTTTTCCCGCGAAGCCTGTCGCCGGCTTTCACAAATTTATCCTGAAACCGTATCACAAGTGCCTGAAACTGGATGATATTTCCCCTGAAGGAGAAGTATTTCGGCTCAAGCGGATTGCCCTTTGCATCGTATTCGAGGAATTTGATCGTGGTCTGTATCTTTTTTGCGGTTTCATCGTATTCGCTTTTTGTCACAAGCACATCCGCAATCCGCGTATCCGCCGAAAGACGGTCGATGATCCGGCGCAGCATTCGCTCATTCCGGATCCACTGATTCACACCGCAGATTCCGCTCACGAGCGCAAGCGCGATCACGCCGCCGATAACCATGTTGAAAATACGGGATGTTTGCATACGCCTTTTAGCGGAAGAATCCGTTTTTATCGGGAAGAATCCAGAATTTTGAATTTAATTCGCGCCCGGCTGGAATTGAACCAGCAACCTTCACCTTCGGAGGGTGACACTCTATCCAATTGAGCTACGGGCGCAAACAACCTTGATTTGTTTCAATTGCGCATTGCGCCGGTCCGGGAGCATTGTTTTCCGTCAGGGAAAACATCCGCGGACGGGCACAAGAATGTGTATCTTGTCTCCTCCATACAAAACGTTATGTCCCGGCAGAGAGACACTTAAAACTATCAAACAGAATCGGAGTGGGCCAGATATATCCCACCCCCTAAAGCCCCGGGATGATCAATAAAACCTTTTGGGGCAACTAATCAGGGGGCAAGCGGACAGAACTGTTTTGAACTTCAACATCAAACATCGTTCCGCGGACCCCGGTCAAGGCGGTCGGTGTCCTGACCTCAAACCGCGAATCGCCTTTAAGGGCCTCCACCTTCAAGAGCATCTTGCCCACCGCAAGATCGAGCAATGTGGTCTTGTCACCTGTCTCGGGATCTTTTTCCACTTTTGGTATCCTCAGCCAGCTTCCTCCGCTGACCTCAATTCGCCCCGCTTCACCATTTTCAAGGATAACTTCGACGGAAGGCGCATCTTTTGCGGTTCTTAATTCATCACCCGGCAAAAGCACCATTCCCTCTTCGGCGGGAATCCAACGACCTGTCCGATTTTTCACAAAAACCCCGGCCCCCGGCCGGCGCAAAGTCACATACTGTGTCCCGGCATCAATGCCTTGCGGCATAGCCGGTTTCATGGGTGCCGGAGCAGCGGGTTCCGTTTTGTCCTGAATACCAGTATCCTCTCCGGGAACTGTGCCGGAGAGAGGCGCCGCAACATCTTCTCCCGCAGGAAGCTGGTACAACGGGCGAGCGGAGGGCCTTTTTCCCCTGGGCGATGGTTCGGTTTTCCGATACAGGATATTAATACCCTGGTGACGATAGTCCATCCTCATGATCTCAATGATGAAAGAACCCTGCCCCATGACTTTATTCGAGGCATCCTCAAGCATCCTTAGAAAAAACTTCGGGAAAGAAAATTTTCCGATCTTTACCTCATAAAGCCGGAGATACATGGTTGCATATTTATGATCATCAACCCCCACGATGCCGCTGCCGTAAATGGGAATCCGACGATTCATCAATCCCAACGTCGCACCCGCAACGAACCCGTCCTGGCTGATGTTAACGGTAAGATCGGGGAAAACACTCATTTTGCGCAGTTTACTGCTGATACGCGCCTCAAAATCCGCCTCGGTAAACAAATATTCGTAAACCCCCATTTGCTTATGCGCGGTAATGTCAGCGATAGTATTTTTAAAGATCGTAACCGCCTGGGGTACAAGATATTTCATAATGTTAAATGCGGCCAAAAAACCCCGGTTCCGGGAGCGCACTTCCATGGATTGCCCCTCACGCAAAGTCCCGAGATGCTCTCTTGTGCTATCCTGTCCGAGATAATAGACGCTGACCGAACCCTCCCGGACATTTACCAAGGTTTTGACCGGCGGCACAAGGTAGTTTTTACCAAGCCATAAAAGAGCTATTATCAAACCAATGACGACCAATAAGGTCATTATTTTTTTCATGGTTTCCTCCCTTTGGGGGGTTTAGTAACGTTTTATTCCAATCATCCAGTTCATCAAAACCTTGTAACCAAAGACAATTACTATCCCTTCACTGCTCCTTTCCCAATAAAACAACCTTTATCGTTTTCAACAAAATCTCCGAATCCAAAAACGACGATATGCCCTTCAGTATAGTAGAAGCGGTTTCATAAGTCGCCTTTTTATTTTCCTGCCCCCTCGGAAGCATCGGGGTCGGAAATACTTGCGAAACCGCCGCTAGAAATTATAGCAGACTTTTGCCCCACAATCCTCCTCTGAAGTTTTGCCATGCTGTAATGTATTTTGCTGACTTTTCGGGGTGGAAATAGAGGAAGCAGAGCACTACATAGCTAAAGGGGTAAGGTCACGTTATTTCGGCTTTTAGCAGAATGCTCAAACTGACAGTTACTTACACTCCTCTACTTAGGGAGGTCAGGATCAATCAGTCAAAGTCTCAGGGCGCATTCACTCGGGACTTCTTCGACCGGTTTCCTATTTGTTGAGGATTTCAAAAAGGCAGTTGCAGCCGGTCCTTTTTTATCCGGTAACTGCAATTTGGCGCTTAAGCTCCCTGCAAACAACCTCGACCTCCGCTTCGCGCAAATTGCTGTAGAAAGGGATCGCGAACGTCCGGTCAGCTGTTGCCTCCGTGACGGGATAATCGCCGCGGCGGTACCCGAACATTTCCCTGTAAAAAGGCTCCAGGTGGATAGCCGGGAAATAGTTGCCGCACCCTATGCCTTTCCGGGCGAGGGCCTGCATGATCTTTTTCTTTTTCCGCGCGTTGAATCGGGGGCCCAGTTTGACCACGTAAACGAACCAACTCCGTTTGTAACCCTCTTTTTCTCTCAAAAGTTCAATGCCCTCAACGCCGCTGAGTCGTTCATAATAAAAGCGCGCCACCCGCTCGCGTTTCAGGAGAATCTCGTTGATCCGCGAGAGTTGGGCAATGCCGAGCGCACAGTTGATATCACTTATCCGGTAATTGTATCCCAACCGCAGAAAACCGAAGTGCTTACCCTTGAGACCTCGCCCCTGGTTTTTCAGGCTCTTGCACATATTGCGGACTTTGCGGTTATTCGTCACAACCATGCCCCCCTCGCCCGTCGTAATCTGTTTATTGGGATAAAAAGCAAAGACCGCGGCGTCCGAAAACGAGCCGGCTTTTTTTTCACCGATCTCCGCCCCGACAGCCTCACAAGCGTCCTCGATAACGATCAGACCATGTTTGCGGGCGATCCGATTAATCGAAATCATATCCGCCGGCATACCGAACACATGGACCGCCAAGATAGCCTTGGTCTTGCGGGTGATCTTCTTTTCGATCAGATTGGCATCCAGCGTCATGGTCTGCGGTTCAATATCAACGAACACGGGCCGGGCCTGGGTGAAAAGCATGCAGTTGCTGGAGGCAATAAAGGAATAGGGTGAAGTGATCACCTCATCCCCCTTCCCGATCCCGAAACTTTTCATCAGGAGGTGCAGCGCGCTGGTCCCGCTGTTGACAGCTTCCGCATAACGGATCCCGATATAGCGGCTGAACTTTTCCTGGAACTCTTCAAGTTTGGGCCCCATGCTTAAATGGGGTGTGCGCAGCACCCGGACAACTTCCCGAATCTCCCGTTCAGTGACATCAGGCTTTGAAAGAGGGATCTTCATTGCTTGATACACCGGATTTTTTTGGCGGGAACACCCAAAGCCAGACAATGGGACGGAATATCTTTGTTAACAAACGAAAACGCTCCCACCACGGAATTTTCTCCCACCGTAACACCGGGCATGATCACGGAATGACTGCCGATCCTGCAATTTTTCTTCAAAGTCACCGGGCCTTCTTTCCCGTCCATGGTCGAAACGGAGTAGAGGGAACAATGCGAGCCGACCTGCACCTCATCTTCGATAACCACGCCGTTTTTCGCGTTAATATAAGTAAAAGCCCCGATATCGGTATATTTTCCGAGCTTCAAGTTCTTTTTATGCCACACCGTCCAGCGGTATTTCGTCGGCGCGGCCTCCGGAATATCGGGAGCGGTCCACCTCGAGAATCTTTTTCGGGAACTTCGAGCTTTCACTTTTTTCATATCGGTCACCTTTTATGAGTCGCCGCCCGTGAATTTTTCCGCCGTCGCGCTGCCCGGCTGGCTGATCCCTTCTCTCCTGAAAACCTTGGCCATTGTAAGCATCAGGATCTTCAAATCCAACCAAAATGATCGGTGGTCCACGTACCAGACGTCCAGTCTGAATTTTTCCGGCCAGCTGAGGGCATTTCGCCCGTTCACCTGCGCCCACCCGGTGATGCCGGGGCGCACCTCGTGACGGCGGACCTGCTCCGGAGTGTAAAGAGGAAGATATTCCATCAAGAGCGGGCGTGGGCCCACAAGACTCATATCGCCCCTGAGCACGTTGAAAAGCGTCGGAAGCTCGTCCAGACTCGCGGAGCGCAGGAAGCGCCCGAAAGGCGTCAGGCGCTTCACATCCGGCAGCAGGGAGCCCTCGAGGTCCCGTTGATCGGTCATCGTACGGAACTTGCACAAGAGGAACGGACGCCCTCCGATGCCCGGCCTCTGCTGGCAAAAAAAGACCGGCGCGCCGAGGCAGATCCGCACCAGAACGGCCAGGAGAAGAAGCAAGGGCGCCAGCACAACAAGCCCTGCCAGGCTACAAAGAAAATCAAGAGGTCTCTTCATCTTCCGACAACCCCACATGGAGCGTGATGATCGTTTCCTTTACGGTAGTTTTCCAGTTTGTACCGCCAAGGCCAGGCGCAACGCGATCCCTTGCGAAAAAGGCATAAGATCGGAGGCGTTTGAATAATAACCGATCCCCTTGGTATCTCCTTGATTAAAGTCAATCATTCCGTTCCGGCGAGTCGCTTTCATCAATCGTTGAAGCGTCTTTTCCGCAGCTTCCAGAAAACGCGGTTCCGAATTGATCCGATACGCATAATAAAATGGCCACCCCGCCAACGCGGCGGCCTTGACGGACGCCGGACATCAGCTGTAAAGCTGGTCACAGCACCTGCAAATCGGCGGCTTATGCTCCGACGCAAGAGCCTTCCGGAAATTTCGCATTTCCTTCCCGTTCCACACCGCAAAAAAACTTTGGCTCAGAATATTCCCCAAGCTCACGTCCTCTGCCGTTTCATGGATACAACACGGCCTCGCAGATCCGTCGCATCGGATGTAAAGCATGTTCCAGGGCATGACGCAAAGGTCCCGCTGCACAGGATCCCTGTAATCCATTCCTGAGACAGTGAGAAGAACACCCTGGGCTTCGGCATGCTTCATGAACTGATTCATCCGCGCGCGGTATTCCGGAATAAGGCTGGCCCGTTTCTTCTGTGAATTGGTATGCGACGCAATGACATTCAGTCGCTTTACGTTCAGGCCACGACACAGGTCGATCATCCCCGGAATCGATTGGAAATTTTTCTCCCACACAGTCATGTTAATTACAAGTGTTTTGGAGCGGAAGGTCGAATCGATCATCGCCTGAGCGACCTTGATATTTTCAACCACCGTTCCGAACCTGGCACCGCGTCTGATCTCTTCATATTCATCCTGAAAGGGCGAGTCGATTGAGACGACGATCTCGGAAAGACCTGCGTTCAAAAGGGCCCGTGACATTGCCCCGCTCATCAACATCCCGTTCGTGACCACGCGGACAAAAAATCTCCGGCTTGCCAGCGCTACAAATTCGACAAAGTTCTTGTTCAAAAGGGATTCGCCCACGCCCGTCAGCGACAACGTTTTCACGCCTCTCGGCAATTTCCGAAGGATGACCTTGAACGCGTCCATCGACATGTCCTGGACAAGACTTTTGTTCGTTCCGACTGTTTCCCGGGGGCACATGCAGCACGCGAGGTTGCACCGGGTTGTGATCTCGATATCCACGACGGCGGGATCCGATAAGCGGAATCCCGCTTGCCGGATTTTGGCAAAAACCAACCTCCCCAGAGAACGGATCGGATTCATGGTCAGCACTCCTCTTCGGTTGAGCGATAAAATGCACAGCGGATGGCAAAGCCTTGCGTAAAAGGCAGTATGTCGAACCTTTGCGAATAGACTCCGATATCTTTCGTGTCCCCCTGAGAAAAGTCGATTTCCCCCGTCCTTCTCGTGACCGACATCAAATATTTAACGGCTTTCTCGGAACCCAAGTCGCACGGACCCTGTGTCTCCTCACATTGGGCGGCCACTCTCAAAAACCAGGCAAAAAACGCGGTCGCCGAGGAATCGGCTCGCGCTTCCCGTCGCGTGAGCGTCCAGTTCCAGGAGCCGTTCGGATTCTGAAAGCTCAGGATTGTTTTCGAAAGCTCAACGATATCCCGCTCTAAAATCTGTTTATACGCATGGCCTTCAGGAAGATGCTGCCATACCCCCATGAGGCCGAGACCATACCAGGCCACACCCCTGCCCCAGCCCGCAATACCGAGCGGAAGCCGCTCGCTGACCTTATAGGCGTGGAACGGAATCCGCGATCCCTGGAGCAGACCGTTTTCTTGAAACGTTGTAATTTGTTTTACGGCAAGATCAACGCAGTCCGGCCGCTGAAATTTTCTTCCGTAGAGGGCGAGGAAAGGGCAGACAAGGCCCAAGGTGTCCACAAAGCGGTAATCCGGCCCGTGCGCCCGGTAAATGATCGTGCCGTCATCCCCTCGCCGGTCGAAGATCATATCCAGCAATTCGTCGAACGCGGGTTTATACCGCCGCGCGTCAAACCCGTCGAGGCTCATCACGGCGTACGCCAGCATGGCAACGTCGACCTCCGGGGGAGACTGTTTCCAGCCGCCTTTTTCGTTAAATTTTGAATTCAGAAATCGGGCGATCGCCGCGTAGATCGCCGGATCTTTCGAAAACCGGTATGCAGCATTTAACCCAAGCAACAGCGCGGCTTCCTGCCATGACTGTACCGCACGCCTCCAAAAAGTCCCTTTCAACATGTCGGCCAGGACCCATCTCGTGTTATCGCTGATCCTGACCTTCGGTGTCGCATTCAACCACCGTAAGCCTTTGCTTAGCACCATCCGGGTCCAGCGGTCCCGGTCCTGGAACTTGCCGATGCGAATCCTGGCCTGCCGCTCCCAAAACGCGCAGATGAGATCAAAAAGAAAAACGGCCAGGGCCAGCAACAAAACCAACTGGAGAAAAATAAAAACTAATCCATTGTCAGAGAGCGACATATCGCATCCTTTCGTTTCTGTCCGTGGTCAACGCGAGATCAAAACAAACTTTGGACCTCCTTGGCGGCACCCTGAATCTTGCTGCGGTATTGCGGCATCGCGCGAAGCAACCGGGCTTTCAGCTCGTGCTCCTGGCAGACCAGCATGTCAAACGATCTGATCAGATCGTTGGAGGCCGAAATCGATTGCACCGGAACCACAAAATCCTTCTCGGTACCGAAAAGATCCCTCGCGATCCCGGACGCCTTTACTGAATATCCCAGGACGAGGGCCGGAACGCCCTGCGAATAAGCTGCGATCGATGCGTGCGTCCTTGCGGCGATCATGATCCTGCAACGGGAAATGAATCCTTTTAGCTCCATGCAGCTGAAGCCGTCTTCTTCCGCGATCAGCACGACCCGGCCAGTTCGTTTGAACCGTTCATGCAGGGCCTTCAACGGTGTGATATCGTCATTCCCGGACCATCGCACATGCGGGATCAACGCGATCTGAAAATCGGTGCGGTCGATAATGTGACGGATTAGCCCCAGACATGCCTCCATCGTAGCTCCGCTATTTTTCTCGTATGAGAACGATAGGGGGCTGAGATTGATCCCGACCGTCTTCCCTTCGGCAAACCCCTCGGGAAGTTCACGGTCGGCTCTCTCCAGCAGAAAAGCGGGATCGGGGCAATACCTCGAAATTACCGAAAGACCTTTGCCGCGCAAAGCCTCATAAGTAACACTCTCACGGGCGAAAATGAGATCATAACCACTGAGGTCTTTCACCATCTCGCTGTCCATAGCCTCAGGCTCAATCGAGGCGCCCCACAAGACGGTCCGCGTGCCCTTCGCTCTCAGGCATCGGTTCAGGAAATAAAGATGACGGGGTTTGCCATAACAATAGTTGTCCCCTCCGATCGACAACGCTACCGAATCGCGTCCGGCCAGGTCAAAAAATTCATGATAGGAAAGCTTGTCATAGGCATCACCGTCACGAAAGAAATGCTTCCGGATCGCGGCCCCCACATAACCGGCTGAAAATCGCGCGATGGGCCTGTTCTGCAGGATGATCCGGCAAAGTCGGTCAAGGCCGAACTTCGCGTCCTCATCCGGCCTCGCCGAAGGCAAAACGACTTCGCGGGTTTCAGCGCCCGCGTCGCGTAAAACCTTCAGCGTGGACCGCACGATCGCTTCGCATCCGTGATTACAGCTGCCTCCGTGCGGATATAAAAGAAGTCTCTTCATGGAACGCTCCTCCGGATCCTCGCCATAGCGCTGTAAAGAAGGAGCAAGCCCGCCCGTTTGTTCTTCATCATCCACACCACTGGCTTTGAATATTTTCCCGGTTCGAGATATTCGAAACTTTTCAAAAACTCCTCATTGTTCATAAGCGATCTCAGATAGTTCCATCGGCGGCCAAGGCTCAGGGCGCGGTTTCGGGCCGCCAAAAGC
>JAKJDL010000011.1 GCA_022705945.1 Candidatus Omnitrophota bacterium
CCCGAAAGCCGAAGTTTTCTATAACATCCCCATAATAAACAACAAAGGCAGAACCTCAAAAAGTGAAGTTCTGCCCATGTTACAAATTGGCTCCCCCGCCTGGGCTCGAACCAGGGACAAAGCGGTTAACAGCCGCTTGCTCTACCAACTGAGCTACAGGGGAATGAACTCTCAAAGAACAAAGAATGACCGCAAGAAGGCACAATTATAGGGATTGTCGCCAAAGGGTCAATGAGAGTTTTCCCGGGGGTCAATTGAGGGCGCGGAGTGCCGGGGGAGTTTTCATTAAAGAAAGCCCGGGAGTGTAACTTCACTTCGAGTTGTTCTATAATCCCTGCCTATGAAAGACAGTTTGAATTTCCTTCCCGTGGATCGGGCCGGTCTCAAGGCTCGCGGATGGGATGCTTGCGATATTATTCTGGTCACGGGTGACGCCTATGTCGATCATCCGGCTTACGGAACGGCGGTGATCGGGCGGGTCCTGGAAGACGCCGGTTACAAGGTCGGGGTGATCGCCCAGCCGGACTGGCGCAGGAACGACGATTTTCTCGCGCTCGGGCGGCCCCGTCTTTTTTTCGGCGTGACGGCCGGCAATCTTGATTCCATGGTCGCCAACTATACATCATCCAAAAAACCGCGGCGGACCGACGATTACTCTCCCGGGGGCAAGGGGGGCCTTCGCCCGAACCGCGCGACAATCGTTTATACGAGCAAAATCAAGGGGCTTTTCCCCGGAGTTCCGGTCGTGATCGGGGGGATCGAAGCAAGCCTGAGGCGCCTTGCGCATTATGATTATTGGGAAGATAAGGTCCGCCGTTCCCTTTTAATCGATTCCAAGGCCGACATTCTTGTTTACGGGATGGGCGAAAAGCAGATTACCGAGATCGCCAGCCGCCTTGACACCCTTCCAACACCGGGTCTTGGAAGGGTGCTTGAAGGGATTGCCGGCACCGTTATCGCGCGAAGCGGAAACTCGCGCGCGGCAGGGGATGAAGAGGCGGTTGAGATCCCGTCTTTCGAAGATGTCTCCCGGAATAAAGATAAATTTAATCTCGCTTTCAGGCTTGCCTATCGTGAAGCGGATCCGAGGCGGGGAAAAACAATCGTTCAAAATCACGGGGACCGCCGCGTGATCCAGTATCCGCCGGCAGAGCCGCTTTCAACCCGGGAAATGGATCACGTTTACGGGCTTCCTTTTGCCTATGCCCCGCATCCTGTCTATGAAGACGGGAACCTCCCCGCCGGCAGGAGAGGTGTTCCCGGATTTGAAACGACGCGCTTTTCAATCACCTCGCACCGAGGCTGTTCGGCGGAATGCTCGTTCTGTTCGCTTTACGCCCATCAGGGGAGAATAATCCAGAGCCGGAGCCCGGCGTCCATTCTTGAAGAAGCAAAAAAGCTCGCGAAACGCCCCGATTTCAAAGGGACGATCACGGATATCGGGGGGCCGACCGCGAATCTTTACGGGGCAGACTGCGATCTTTGGGCGCGTCAGGGGGCTTGCCGCGAAAAACAGTGCATGATGCCGGAAAAGTGTAAAAATCTGAAACTCGGATACGCGCGAACAGTCGCGCTCTGGAATGATGTCCTGAAGATCCCGGGGGTGAAGCATCTTTTTGTTCAAAGCGGGCTCCGCTATGATCTTCTTGCCGGAAACGAATCGGACGATTACCTTCGGGCACTTTGCGCCAAACATGTGAGCGGTCGGCTTAAGGTTGCGCCGGAACACTGCGACAGCGGCGTTCTCAGGGTCATGAACAAGCCGGGGCTCGAAAAATATCATAAATTCGTGGAGCGGTTCGAAAGATTCAGCAGGGAAGCCGGGAAAAAACAGTATCTTGTTAACTACTGGATCAGTGCGCATCCGGCGTCCGGCCGGCGGGAAGCGGAGAAGCTTGCCCGTTATTTTTCAAAAGAGGGCATTCACCCGGAACAGATACAGGATTTTCTTCCTTTGCCGATGACCGTATCCGGAGCAATCTATTGGACGGGGGAGCATCCGTTCTCCGGCGAAAAAATTTTTTCAGCCCGGACCTACAAAGAAAGGGAAGCGCAGCGGCTTATGGTTCAGCCCAGGCGTGAGCACAAATTTGCGAAGACCCGGTCTTTAATTCAAAGACCGGGTCTTTGAAAGGGTGGAGGCAGGAGCGGTTATGACCCGGTATGACGTGGTTGTGATCGGAGGAGGGCCGGCAGGGATGACGGCTTCGATTTTCGCGAAGCGCTCCGGCGGGCAGGTGATCCTTTTGGAAAAAATGGCGAAACCCGGGAAAAAACTCCTGATCACGGGAGCCGGCCGCTGCAATCTCCTGAACGAGAAACTCGATCCTTCGTTCTACAAGCCGGAAGCCCGCGCGCTTGTGAAGGCGGTGTTTGAAAATTTCGGCAGGGAGCGCATCCTCGGTTTTTTCAAAGAGCTCGGTCTTTATGTCGCATCGGATGAAACGGGCCGGATGTTCCCGGTCACGAACCAGGCGGCAAGCGTCCTGAAAATTCTTGAACTTGAAATGGGCCGGATGAAAATCCCCGTGAAGCCCGGTTTTGACGTCCGCGATATCAAGGTTTTTCCCGGAGGTTTCCGGGTCGGGTCGAGCCAGGGGCAGATTATTGAAAGCTCGAAAGTTATTCTTTGCGGCGGGGGGAGATCCTATCCCGCGCTCGGAGCTGACGGGAACGCCTACGGCCTCGCGCAAAAACTCGGACACTCGGTGATCGATCCGGTCCCGAGCGTTGTGCCCCTTCTTGTGAAGGATCCGTGGTGTCACTTCCTGCAAGGGCAAAAAATCCGGGCTTCGGTCGCGGTTCTTTGCGGCGGGAAACCCGTTAAAGAATCCCGCGGTGAACTTTTGTTCACGCAATACGGTCTTTCGGGGACCGCGGTCCTTGACGTGAGCGATCCCGTTTCGATCCTCCTGCATCGGGAACATCAAAAAGAAGTCACCCTTGAAGCCGATCTCCTTCCTTTCATGACGGAAAAAGAACTTGAAGCGGAGATTTCCGGGAGGCTAAAGAAAAATTTTTCGGCCGAAGGTCTTTTCGAAGGCCTCTTGCCGCATAAAATTTGTCATCTGATCGCAAAGGAAATAAACAGCCGCGGCGATCCCGGTCCTTTGCATTCGGGAAGACTCGCCAAAATGCTTAAACACAGGCGTTTCAAGGCCCATGGAACCCGGGGATGGAATGAAGCCGAGTTTACGGCGGGCGGGATCCCGGCAAGCGAAATCCATGAAGACCTCCGGTCGAAGTTTCAAAAAGGTCTTTATTTCGCAGGTGAGATCCTGGATATTCAGGCCGCCAGGGGCGGTTATCAGCTTGCCTGGGCGTGGGCGAGCGGTGCTTGCGCGGGCCGGTTTTCTTCTCATGCGGGCAGGGGATCGTAAGGAGGTTTTTTGTGTCCAAGTTCCGGTTGTTTTTGATCTTGTCTGTATTTTTAGCGTTGGTTTTTCTGGTTTTTAAAATTCAGGAGCCCCGGATCGGGGATCTGAAGGGTGAAGTCACGAATTTTATTGAGCTGGAAAAAGGAGTAGCGGGGGGAGGCCTTTTGAGCGATGAGGCGATCCGCACCGCGGCCGGGCAGGGTTATAAAACCATCATTGATATCCGCAGTCCGCAGGAGGGTATTCAGGAACAAAAAAAGCTGGTTGAATCGCTGGGAATGCGCTATGTGAATATTCCGGTCGGTTACGGGCGCGACTTGACCCCGGAGGCCGACCGACTGGCTGAAGTTCTTTCGGATAAAGCCGCGAAACCGGCCTTTGTTTTTTGCCGTTCGGGAAACCGGGCGCGCCTCCTCTGGTCGTTTTATCAAAAAAGAGGTAAAAAGTAATTCTATGCTGTCCCGCCTGACGCGGGGAAACTTTTCATCAGAGAGATGCCGCGCGGAAGAGAGCGATCAACATAATACAGTAACAAATGTTTAACCCGGGAGGTTTCTCATGTTGGTTTTTCCGGCAAAGCAGATCGGTTTGGCGATGACGGGTTTAGGGCTCGCGATCTTTATTTCTCCGGGATTCACTCAAAAGATTTTTGATTTTATGAAAAGGGGGAAACGGATCTATTGGGCCGGAGTCGCCCGATGCCTGGCAGGGCTTGTCTTGATCCTTATCGTGTCGAAGAGCGCTCTTCCCGTGGCCGCGGTTATGATCTCGGGTCTGATATGGGCTTATACGGGATACACCGCTTATTGGTATCATCTTGAAAGCTTCATGAAGTGATTAGCTCAAGGCGGAGTATGACCAAAAAACCTTTCCCCCTGGATAAAGTCTATACCTTGATCGAACCGGGGCCTATCCTCATGGTGACGACCCGTTTTGGGAACCGGCCGAATATCATGACGATGTCGTGGCATACCATGATCGATTTTTTGCCCCCGCTTGTGGGACTTGTGATCGGTGATCAAAGCCATACGTTCCGCGCTTTGAAAGCGACGGGGGAATGCGTGATCAATATCCCCACCGCGCCCTTGATCAAAAAAGCTGTCCGATGCGGCAATGTTTCGGGCCGCTCCGTGGACAAGTTTAAAGCTTTCCGCCTGACGCCCGTCAAAGCCGCGGAAGTGAAAGCCCCGATGATCGGCGAATGTTGTGCGAGTCTCGAATGCCGGACGGTCGATCAAGGGATGGCGGAGCGGTATAACCTGTTTATTCTTGAAGTGGTCAAGGCCTGGGCCGATTCCCGGATAAAAAATCCACGGATGATCCATCACCGCGGGAAAGATTTATTTGCGATAAGCGGAAAAACACTCCGTATAGCTTCCGGAATGAAATAAAAAAACAGCGGACGGGGCTCAGACCCTTTTAAGCCGGGCGAGAACCTCAAGGTGCTTGGTGCGGGGGAACATGTCGAAGGGGACAACCGAGGTGATCTGATAACGTCCCTTCGACAGGAGGATCCTGAGATCGCGGATCAGAATCTGAAGATCACAGGCAAGATAAACAATGTCCGAGATTTTTTCGGCCTTGGAAAAGAATTCGGCGAGTTCGCGCGTGATCCCGAGACGCGGAGGATCGAGAAAGATAAGGGTTCCTTCTTCCCGGTTCCCGAGCCAGAAATTCGGGAATGTTTGTTCGACCCTTCCCTTGAAAATCGCGGCGCTCAGGTTCCTCTCCTTCAGATTCCGCTTTAAGCAGTCGATGGCGTAAATGCTTTCCTCAAAACAGCAAAGCTCCGGCACTTTTCGCGCCGACAGGATAGAAAAAGTCCCGACGCCGGCGTAGAGGTCGATGAAGCGCGAGGGATTTATGTCGCGGATGATCTCCGAGAGTTCTTTCGCGACCATCTCCGTGACCCCGAGGTTGTTCTGGAAAAAACCGCGTGAATGGCCCCACAGGAGTTCGTTTTCGAGCAAGACGCGGTAAAGCCGGTCCTCTTCGCTGGAGACGATTCCTTTCCCCCGTTCGACCTTGAAAATCCGTTTACTCTCATATTTGCCGAGGGCGTGTTCGGAAGCGAAAACAGTTTTAAGCGCTTCGTCGGCGAGCAGGCAGTTGTCGATGAAGACGAACGAATAATTGTCCCGGCCGATGAAGGCGAGGCGGTGCGGCTTCTGATTGGTTTTTACGGTCCGGTGGAGCGTGATGCTTTGCCGGTAGCCCAACTCTTTCGGGCTCCGTCGGATCGGCCGGATGGGCGGAACGCTGTCGCCGAACCCTTTTAAAAAACTTTCGCGGACCTGTGCTTCCTTCCAACGGAGCTCGTTTTCATAATGAAGATGCTGATACTGACATCCTCCGCAAGCCTGGATATAGGGACAGGGAGGGGTTACGCGCTCCGGAGAAGGTTCAAAAACCCTGATGAGACGCGCTTTCCCGTAATTTTTTTTATCGTTTGTGATTCGGGCAAGGACCCGCTCGCCCGGGAGTGCGCCCTCGACAAAATAAGCTTTTCCGTCTATGAACCCTAGGCCGTCGCCTCCAAAAACAAGTTTTTCTATGTTGAGCTCGATATTCATGCAACCTGACGGATATTAGCCGGTTTTGGTTTCCAGCGCCGGTGGCCCCAGAGCCACTGTTCGGGATAGCGGCGGATCTGCTCTTCCAGAAGCTGGTTGAGCTCTTTCGTGATGCGGACTTCCCACTCGGGAGAGGCGGCGTCGTATATGTAGGGCGCTCCCAGATGGATTTCGTATTGCCCCACGGATCTTCTCAGACAAAAAGCCGGGATCAAGGCGCATCCGGTTTTTTGGGCAAGCCGCGCCGGGATCGAAGTGGTCGATGTTTTTTCTCCGAAAAACTCGATCCAGATTCCCTCGTCTCCGGCCCACTGATCGATCAGGATAGCGACCCCGTCCCCTTTTTTGAGTTCGGTCAGGACGCTGCGTATGGAGCCGTCCTTGGGGATCGGATTGACCTCCATGACGCACCGGAGCCGGTTAACGACCCGGTTCAAAAACGGATTTTTTATGTTTTTCACCACCACCGACCAGTTGCGGCCCGTGCGATAGGGGAGGAATGAAAGATACTCCCACGAGCCGAGATGGGCGACGGCAAGGATGATCCCTCTTTTATCTTTAAAGGCTTTTTCAACAGCATCGTTCCCGGTAAGGGAAAAGCGGTCGGAAGCGTCCCGCGCGATTTTCCGGACAAGGAAAAGTTCCATGATGGAAAGAGCGGTGCTTTCGAAAGCGGCGCGGGCGATCCTTGTTTTCCGGTTTTTTGAAATTGAATTGCCGAAGGCCCGTTCGATATTTTCAATGGTAATCTTCCGTCGCTTCCGGAAGATACAGAAGCTCAAGTTCGCAAGACGTTTCGCGATCCAGGTGGCAACGGGGATCGGAAGGAGATTGGCCAGAAAACTGATGCATGAGACAAGAATATAAACCAAAAAATCGACCATGAATTCATCCTAGCACAAAACGCAAAAAAGAGCGTCAAAAAATCTCCCGGAGAAGAAAATCCGCGTCCTCCCGGGTGATCGTTCCCGGATTTGCCGCCGTGGAGCCGGATTTCAGGGTTTCTTCAATGATCTTTTCTTTCTCGATCAAAGGTTTTCCCTTGAAAGGAGAAACGATCCCGAGCTCTTTTTGAAGTGCCGCGACTTTTTCGAGAAAATCCCCGCCGACGGCCCGGCTTATCCGGCCGTATTTTTCACCCACCACGCTCCGGTTCAGTTTGATCGAAGGGATCAGGCAGGCTGAGCAGACGAGCCCGTGGGGGATATCATAAAGAACGCCCAAGGGATGCGCGATTCCGTGAATCACTCCGAGGCGGGAATGGGAAAAAGCGATCCCCGTGAGGAAGCTCGCGAAAAGCATTTCGTGCAGTGCGTCTTCGTTCTTTGTCCTTGCGGCGCCGGGGAGCCGGGAGGCGATCATTTCAATGGCCCGGAGGGCGAGGGTTTCCGTGAAGAGGGAAGCGTTTTTTGAAATGTAGGACTCATAAGCCTGGACAAAAGCGTCCATGCCGGAATGGACGATCACTTCGCGCGGCAGGCTTTTTAAAAGTACCGGGTCCAGGATGACGAGCGAGGCAAGAAATGCCGGATGGCGGATCGAGAGTTTCATCTTTTTTACGGGGTTGATAATAACCGAATTCAACGTGGCTTCGGAGCCGCTGCCGGCGGTTGTGGGGACGGCGATGAACGGGATGCCTTTTTCTTCCAGGCGTCCCCCCTCCTGGTAATAAGCGGGACTCTCCCTGGCATTAAAAAGACCTGCCGCGGCCTTTGCAAGATCGAGCGCGCTCCCTCCGCCGATACCCGCGATCCAGTTTGCCCTGAAGGCTTTGCCCTCCCGGATTACGGAAGCGATCCCGTTAAGGTCCGGCTCTCCCGACGGACGGCAAATCCAAAGACACTCAACCCCCGATTTTTTCATAGCCGAGGCCGTCCGTTCTTTAATTCCGCTCTTCTCTAACGAGGCGCCGTGGACGATAACCCCCCGGCTTCCAATCGAAGCGGCTTCAGAAGGAAGTTGCAGGAGCGCGTCTTTCCGGCAAAGGATTTTTCGGGGGATACGGATTTCGGGGGGGAAGGCCTGGGTCACAGGAAGAAGGATACCGGTTTTCAGTATTTGATAATAACGGCGGTAATAACAAGATCGTCCGGTCCCGGATTCCGGATCGAATGCGAGGCGCCCTGGCCCGTCACGATCGCGTCCCCAGCCGATACCGTAAATTCTTTGTCGTTTTCGGTCATGATGCCTGTTCCTTGCCGGATGATGTAAATCTCATCCTCGTCCATATGATCGTGGTTTCCGATGCCTGCGCCGGCGGGAATCCTGAGTTCGGCGCAAAGGCGCGTTCTGGCTTTGATCTCCTCGGGTTTAAAATAATGCCGGACCGTAACCTTGCCGGAACCGCCGCGCATATGCTCCCGTGTTTCGGAAACCCGGACATCTTTTCGGTGGATCATAAGGACTCCCTATAGGTTTTCGCAGCCGCGCGTCAGGAAAAAAGCCCTGTTGGATTTAAACTCAAAGAAGCCCGGCTCGACTTTAAACTCCCTAAGCAGCCCGCTTTCTTCGCGGATCGTGAATTTCCCTCCGGCCGAGGAAGTGAGATACGGCGCATGGTTTGCCAGCACTCCGACGAAGCCGTGTTCAGCCGGGACCTGCGCGTGCGCCACTGTCCCTTCGTAGGCGATGCCTTGGGGGGTTACAATCCTTAAATTATAAACAGGTTCATCCATTTTGACTTGTTCCGTCCGTTCTCAAGCCTGGTCAGGGAAAACTCTAACACCGGGTTTTGAGAGGGTCAGGCGGCGGCTTTCATTTTTTCATGGTTTTCGATCGCGTCCTCGATTCCGCCGCACATGTAAAAGCACTGTTCGGGAACGTCATCCATTTCGCCGGAAAGGATTTTCTGGAAGCTTGCAATCGTGTCTTTCAGGCGGACATAGCGTCCCTTGCGACCGGTGAACGTCTCGGCGACAAAGAAAGGCTGGGACAGGAATTTTTCAAGCTTTCTTGCGCGCGTCACGGTTTCTTTGTCTTCCTGCGAGAGTTCGTTCATGCCAAGGATCGCGATAATGTCACGGAGATCCTTGTAACGCTGAAGGATTTTCTGGACCTCACGGGCCGTGTTGTAATGTTCCTCGCCCACGACGCGCGGGTCAAGCATGCGCGAAGTTGAGGCGAGCGGGTCCACGGCCGGATAGATACCGAGCTCTACGATCTGGCGGGAAAGCACCGTCACGCCGTCCAGATGCGAAAAGGCGGCGGCAGGTGCCGGATCGGTGAGGTCGTCCGCAGGCACGTAAATCGCCTGGACGGAAGTAATGGAACCGGCCTTGGTGGAGGCGATCCTCTCCTGGAGCTCGGCCATTTCGGTCGCGAGGTTCGGCTGATAGCCCACGGCCGACGGCATGCGTCCCAGGAGGGCGGAAACTTCGGCTCCCGCCTGCGTGAAGCGGAAAATGTTGTCGATAAACACCAATACATCCTGATGGGCTTCATCACGGAAATATTCGGCCATCGCAAGGCCCGTCAGGGCCACGCGCAAACGCGCTCCGGGCGGCTCGTTCATCTGGCCGAACACCATTGCTGTTTTTTTGATAACACCGGATTCCTTGAGTTCGAGCCACAGGTCGTTACCTTCCCGGGTTCGCTCCCCGACGCCGCAAAAGACGGAAACCCCTCCGTGTTCGGTGGCGATCGAATGGATCAACTCCATAACGATCACGGTTTTGCCGACGCCCGCACCTCCGAAAAGCCCGACCTTTCCGCCTTTCGGATAAGGAGCGAGGAGATCGATGACCTTGATGCCGGTTTCGAGGATTGAGGAGACCGGAAGCAGTTTTTCGAAAGACGGCGGTTTTCTGTGGATGGCGTATTTTTTGTCCGGGTCCTTTACCGCACCCGCCTCATCGATGGGTTCTCCGAGCAGATTGAAAACACGGCCGAGGGTTTGATCGCCCACGGGCACTGAAATAGGGGCGTTTGTGTCCCGGACCTTCATGCCGCGTACAAGGCCGTCCGTGGAAGCGAGCGCGATACAGCGAACGACGTTATCGCCCGTGTGTTGGGCGACCTCCAGAACAAGCTTCCGGGATTCTGTGCCGGGGATGTCGATTTCAAGAGCGTTCAGGATCGGCGGCAATTTGCCGGCTTCAAATTCCACATCGACGCTGGGGCCAGTAACCTGAATAACTTTGCCGAATGACATATTAAATCCTTTCTCAAAATCGGGACCTGTCTCCCGGGACCCGTTCCTCTTTTTTATGAGGGCCGGTCCCGATTCCCAAGTCCCGCTCCTTAGGTTTTCAATGCTCTCGATCCCGAAACGATCTCGATAAGTTCGTTGGTGATCGCCGCCTGGCGGATCTTGTTGCGCGTCAGCGTCAGCGATTCGATCAGCTCGCCCGCGTTTTCGGTGGCTTGATGCATCGCGCTCATGCGGGACATCTGTTCCGCGACAAATGACTCCAGGAAGACCTCCCGTATTTTCGCTTCAAAGATCATCGGGATAAGTTTGGTAAAAAGGAATTCGCCGCCGGGTTCAAAAATATATCGGGTTGGGGCGGAACCGTCCCGGGGTTTTGTTGTGACAGGAAAAGGAAGAATCTTTTCCGCGACCGCCCTGAACGAGTTTTGGGAGGTGAATCCGGGTCTCGTGACATAGACTGCGTCCACTTTTCTTTCCCGGAAGAGAGTCTCCAGCAGAAGCGTTATTTTTTTTATCACGGTTTCCAGCTCGGCGATTTTCACGTCTTTAAACACCGCCTGACAGGTTATTCCGGCCCGCGCGAGCGCGGCGGCGCCGTTTTTACCGAAACCGATCAGAAGGGGAGGCCTTGATTTTGAGGCAATAAGACGTTTCGCCTCATTAGTGAGGTCCGTGTTAAAGGAACCGCAAAGTCCCGTGTCGGACGTGATGACAAGATGAGCCCACTCCCTCTCTTCCCGGACGGCCATGAGAGGGTGGTGAAACGCATTTTCCGAATCATGCAAACGGCCCCAAAGTCCCTCAAGCGCATCGGTATAAGGGAGACCCTGCTGAAGCGTTTTTTGAAAGCGTTTTAGCTTTGCAGCTGAGACCATCTCCATCGCACGAGTGATTTTCTTCGTGCTCTCGATGCTCCGGATCCGTTTTCTGATTGTTCTTAGTTGACCGCTCATTTTAAAATCCAGGGGCTCGCATCCCGAGGGGCAAGCCCCCAATCCCGGTTATTGAAAGGTTTGTTTGAATTTGAGAACCGCTTGCTTCATCCGGTCTTTGAGAGTATCTGAGATCACCTTTTTTTCAGCGATCTCATGGAAAACTTCGAGATGGTTTTTATCCATATATTCAAGAAACTGCGCCTCGAAATCCCGCAAACGTTCAAGAGGAACGTCGTCAAGAAGCCCTTCGTTGCCGGCAAAAATAATGGCAACCTGGCGCTCGAGCGGCATCGGGGAAAGATCGTTTTGCTTCAGAATTTCGATCATGCGTTCACCCCGGGCCAGCTGATCCTTGGTGGCCTTGTCGAGATCTGTCGAAAGCTGGGCAAAAGCCTGAAGCTCCCGGTATTGAGCAAGCGAAAGGCGGAGCATGCCCGCGACCTGCTTCATGGCTTTGGTCTGGGCGTTGCCGCCGACGCGGGATACGGAAAGCCCGACGTTGATCGCGGGGCGGACGCCCCCGTAGAAAAGATCGCTCTCAAGATAGATCTGGCCGTCCGTAATCGAAATAACATTGGTCGGGATGTAAGCCGAGATATCCCCGAGCTGGGTTTCGATCACGGGGATCGCGGTAAGCGATCCGCCGCCGAGATCTTCCCGGAGTTTTGCGGCGCGTTCAAGAAGCCGCGAATGAAGATAAAAAACATCGCCGGGATACGCCTCGCGTCCGGGAGGCCGTTGTAAAAGAAGCGAAAGCTGGCGGTAAGCAACGGCGTGCTTTGAAAGGTCGTCGTAAACGACGAGAGCGTGTTTTCCGGAATACATGTATTCCTCACCGATCGCGGTACCCGCGTAAGGGGCGAGGTATTGGAGCGGCGCCGGATCTTCGGAAGACGCTGAAACGATCGTGGTGTAATCCATGGCACCGTGTTTCTCAAGGGTTTCCGCCAAAGCGACGACTGTCGAGAGTTTTTGTCCGATCGCGACATAGATGCAGTGGACCCCCGTTGTTTTCTGATTGAGGATCGAATCGATCAAAATGGCGGTTTTCCCCGTCTGGCGGTCCCCGATCACAAGCTCTCTCTGGCCGCGTCCGATCGGGATCATGGAATCGATGGCCTTGATGCCGGTCTGAAGGGGCTCTTTCACAGGCTGGCGTTTCACGACGGAAGGAGGGACGGCTTCGATCGCACGCATTTTGGTCGAAACGATAGGTCCCTTGCCGTCAATCGGCTTTCCGAGCGGATCGATCACCCGGCCCTTCAGCGCCTCTCCCACGGGGATATGGGCGATCTTCCCGGTTCTTTTTACCTGGTCCCCCTCCTTGATTTGGCGGTCCGCTCCGAAGATCACGACTCCGACATGATGATGCTCAAGATTCAGCGCCATCCCCGTCGTCCCGTCCTGAAAGGTCAAAAGCTCGCCCGCCATAACCTCCTCAAGTCCGTAGACGCGGGCGATCCCGTCTCCGACCTGAAGAACATAACCGATCGGATGAAGTTCGAGTTTGGCCTGGTATTTCTGGATCTCTTTTTCAATGACCTGCGTGACTTCTTCGGGTTTAAGCATGAAGATTTTCCTTATTGAGCAAGAAGTTGTTGTTCGATCTCAAAAAAACGGTTCCTGAATGAACAATCGATCTCTTTTCCGTCAAACCGGAGCACAAAGCCCCCGATAAGGGAAGACTCGGTTTTTGGGAACAGGCGGATTTCTTTTTGAGCACGGTTCTCTTTCAAAGCCAGTTTCTTAGACAACACATGCTTCAATTTTTCCTGAAGTTGCCCGGATAGGGGGAGCGCCGACAGAAGCTCCACTTCCGTAACGCCGCGGCTTTGTTCGAACATGGCGTGAAAAACATCGTAAACTTCGCCCAAAATCGCAAAACGTTTTTTTTCGATCAATATCCTGAAGAAATTCCTGAGAAGCTGCGGTGTTCCTTCCGAAAAAAGTTTTTCGATGAAATCAACCTTGTCCCGCTCGCTGATGATGGGGTTCCGGATCATCGCGGAGACTTCGGGATAATGCTTAATCCCGTCCGCAAAACGGGCCAGCCATCGGTCGATCTCGGCAAGCTGACCGCTTTTTTCGGCGAGGCCGAAAAGCGCACGGGCGTAGCGGATCCCGACTTCGGTTCGGCTCTTCATAGCTTCTTCTCCAATTCTTCAATGAGCTCCATGGCTCTCTTCTCATGCTGGGCGGCGTCCATTTTTTCCCGGACAACTTTTTCCGCAATCTGAAGGGAAAGCTTCGCGATCTCGCGTTTTAATTCAAAGCGGGCCTTTTCGAATTCGATTTCGATGTTGGTCTTTGCTTTTTCGAAAGAAATCTGGGACTCCGAGCGTGCCTTCTCCTGGATTTCCCGGGCGATGCGGCGCCCCTCCTGGACAGCTTCCTGAAGTTTTTCCCGGGCCTCGTCTTCGATCTTTCGGAGGTGTTCCTCGTACTCTTTTTGAAGCTCCGCGACCTGGGCCTTCATCTTCCCGATGTCGGTCCATTCGTGATCGAGTTTTTCACGGCGGGCCTTGATGACGTTCGCGAGCGGTTTCCATGCGAACTTCCTGAGCACGAAGAAAACGGTCAGAAAGGCGACGAGCTGAACAAAGACTTCGCCTAACCTGATATTCTCCTGGAAATAATCCATGAAATTTCCCCGGGCTCAGATCTTGCCCATGAGGACGAAACCGAACACGAGCGCGTAAAGCGTCAAGGCCTCGATAAGCGCGCAGCCGGCCATCATGTTTACCAGGATTTTTCCCGAGGCTTCCGGCTGGCGCCCTGTTGCGTCCATGGCGGCGGCAACGGCTTTGCCGAGAGCGAGGGCGGAGCTAAAAGCGGTGATAGCGAGTCCGAGAGGCAACGCAAAACTCAAAGCAACGGCTGAATCCATTATAAATCTCCTTTAGGTTGGTTTAACGGGTGACGGAAATTTCTTGTTATGAGAGCCGGTCGCATGGCCGTGGTCTTCCCGCGGCATGATGAGTGAAATATACACCGTTGTCAGCAATAAGAAAACAAAAGCCTGAACCAGGCTGAATATGATCGCTAGGATATTCGCAAAGAGCTGGAAAAAAAACGGAAGGAATTTATACATGACATTCAACTCGGCAAATTTGTAGATAAGACGGTCCTCGCTTGAAACATTCGCGAAAAGACGCAGCGACAAACTAAGCGGTACCGCGAGGTATTCGATCGTCACATTGATCACCAGCATAAGCGGAAGGAGGGCGATTCCGAGGATGCCTTTGGGGTTCCCGGCCATATGTTTCATATAATGAAAGAACCCCTGTTCCTTGATCCCGACCCACTGTATATAAAAGGTCGCGGCCAGCGCCAGGGCGATCGTCGTGCTCCACGCGCTTGTGGGGGATTTCATCAGAGGGAAGAGGCCAAGCCAATTCTCAATCAGGATATAAATGAAAAGGGTTCCGAGGAACGGGACATGCTCAACCCCTTTGGGACCCAGGATGCCGGTAACGAAACCGGTCAGGCCTTCGACGAACATCTCCCATCGGTTCTGGTTTGCATCCGGTATGAATTTTTTTTTCCGCGCCGCTCGGACCGAACAGAAAACGATCAGGGCCATGATGAGAACGGAGAAGACGATATTTTCCCAGTGATGAAAAAATTCAAAAAAAGGATTCCCGGGAAAAATTTGATCAAGAACGGTAAAAATATTCGGAAGCTCATGGGCTTCTCCGTGAGCCTGAGTTGCCGCATGAGCCGTCTGAGATATCAAATGTCCTGTCTGGTCCATGATTATTCCGGAGCGTTCTCCTGGTAGAGACGCCTGACAATCCTGCAAGTTTGGATGACTGAGGCGATAAGTCCCAAAAGCACGAGTATCATAATCAATTTAGGGTTTAAATTCCACCGGTTGATCATCCATTTGCCGAGCAGGAAGCATGCCAGGGGACCTGCGATCAATATGGTCGGCACCATGGTAGCAAGTCCAAGCATCCGGAAAAGCCTGGGGGTGTCGGCGGAATCTCTCACGAGAATCAACATTATCGTATTGTTCCTGAAAGTTTCAAGATAAATGCCGATACAGGAGAGGAAGCTTATTAAGGAGATAACATGATTACAAGTTTTATAAAAACAATATTCAGTCTGGTTCGGTTGATGATCATCCTGCTTGTCGCGGCCCTGATCTTCCACACGTGGGCGATCAAGCAGGTTGTCAGGGTCTCGCTGCAATGGGGGCTGGGCGCTCCGGTCACGATCGAAAAGGTGAAGATGGACTGGAAGATTACCGGATTTGAAGTCCACAACCTTGAGATAGGGAATCCGTATCATTACCCGCCGGGTCTGCTGGCCGACATACCGCTTGCCATTATCTCCGTCGATATTAGCAAGCTCCCGGTCGGGATTTTAAAGTTCAAGACAGTCGGCTTCAAACTTCGGGAGCTCGTCGTTATGCACGCTCCGGGTCAGGGAATCAATGTTATGGAGCTAAAACCCCTGAAAAAAAATACTGGCGGACGAAGAGAGGGGGAACGGACGGATCCAAAAGAAAAGAAGTCTTCGGGAGGTCCGCGCATCCGGATTGATGAGTTCATACTGTCGGTTGACACGATTACTTTTTCTGAGTCTGTGGGAACCATGAAAAAACATAAAAAGATCAATGCGAATATCGCGGGCGCCAGTTTTTATAATCTTCAGGGGGCTGACGACCTGGCTTATATTGTCGCATCCCTGGCGATGCGGAAACTTGGTTTTGCGTTCTTTGATGACCGGCTTCAAAGGTTTTTTGGAGATCAGGAGATTCCTGCTTCGAAATCCGGTTTTTTTGATAAGATCAAAAGCATTCTCGGATGATCTAACCTGTTTTATTGAAACGGGTTAGATCATTAAGTGTATATTTTAACCCGACAGGTTTTTATGCCGCGGCTTGCCGTTTTTAAAAATCAGCCCCGTTTTTAGTCTTGTCGGGGTTTCTTCAGATTTGCGGTGCCGGAAAAGACGTAAAAATTTTTTTTAAAAAGAGCTTGACGTAATTTCGAATCTGATTAGAATACGGCCTTTCCCTAAAGGAGATTACTGTCTCTATTTGGAACATGGGAATTTTGTCCTCATTGCCGAGTGAGGTTTTCCGGAAATAAAAATTTTTTCGGCTTTTTAAATTTGAAGTGCGCGATTTTGTGTTGGATCTGATCGGATCCAGTTAAGCAAAGTCGACGCGCTGGAGTAGCTCAGTTGGTAGAGCACGTCCTTGGTAAGGACGAGGTCACGGGTTCGATCCCCGTCTCCAGCTTAGATAGAAATTGAACCCCCAAATTCAAGGAGAATCGATCATGGCAAAAGAGCAATTTCAGCGCACCAAACCGCACGTGAACGTAGGCACCATTGGTCACGTTGACCATGGTAAAACGACTTTGACTTGCGCTTTGACAAAAGTGCTTGCCGCCAAAGGGATGGCGACTGTTCGCGAATATTCCGATATCGCCAAAGGCGGAACGGTCCGTGACGATTCCAAAATCGTAACCATTGCTGTTTCTCACGTGGAATACGAATCGGAAAAGCGCCACTACGCTCACGTTGACTGCCCGGGGCACGCCGACTACATTAAAAACATGATCACGGGCGCGGCGCAGATGGACGGTGCTATCCTTGTTGTTTCCGCTGTTGACGGGCCGATGCCGCAGACCCGCGAGCACATTCTTCTCGCGCGTCAGGTCGGAGTTCCGGCGATCGTGGTTTTCCTTAACAAGTGCGACCTTGTGGAAGATGCCGAGCTTCTGGATCTTGTTGAGATGGAAGTTCGTGACCTTCTGAAGAAATACGATTTTCCCGGCGACAAGGTTGCCGTTATCCGCGGGTCAAGTTTGCCTGCCGTTCAGAATCCGACGGATGATAAAGCGGCCCAGTGCATTATGGACCTCATAAAGGCTCTTGACGAAACTATCCCGGAGCCGAAGCGCGACACTGATAAACCCTTTTTGATGCCCGTCGAAGACGTGTTCTCGATTTCAGGGCGAGGCACAGTCGGAACGGGCCGCGTCGAGCGCGGTGTTATTAAGGTCAACGAAGAAGTGGAGATCATTGGTCTCCGCGAAGGTTCGATGAAGTCGGTCGTGACCGGCGTCGAAATGTTCCGCAAGCTTCTTGATGAGGGGCGTGCCGGCGACAACGTTGGGCTTTTACTCCGCGGCATTGAAAAAGAACAGCTTGAGCGCGGTATGGTTATCGCCAAGCCGGGTTCTGTGACACCGCACAAGAAGTTCAAGGCGCAAATTTATGTGTTGAGCAAGGAGGAGGGAGGACGTCATACTCCGTTTTTCAAGGGGTATCGGCCGCAGTTTTACTTCCGCACCACCGACGTGACGGGCGTTGTGACGTTGCCCGCGGGCGTGGAAATGGTCATGCCCGGCGACAACGTTTCTGTCGAAGCGGAACTGATTACTCCGGTTGCCATGGAAAAAGAACTTCGTTTTGCTATCCGTGAGGGAGGCAAGACGGTTGGCGCCGGTGTTGTCAGCGAGATTATTGCTTAACCGCTTCGGTTTGAATCAAGATCGATCTTTGATTTTGATTCAATGGTTAACCGCTGTCGGGAGTAGAAAATAGATTCACCGACAAAGCGTTAACGGTTAACGTCACGTCTTTTCCGAAGTTTTAGCGACTCAAGGCGAAGCTCGCAGGCTGTAGGGCGTTTATTGTCGCCGTAAGAAGTCCTACAGCGGGAAGTTTTTCACTAACCGTATTTTTAAAATTAGAGAAAAGGTTTTATCTCAAAATGCAGGAGATCATTTCCTTAGTGTCCACTTGCGATTGCAAGGAGACCTACTGGACGAGAAAGAACAAGAAAAAAAACCCGGATAAACTCGAGCGGAAAAAATACTGTCCGGGATGCCGAAAGCGCGTTCTTTTTCGGGAGAAAAAGTAAGGGCCTTATAGGCCTGTAGCTCCAATTGGTAGAGCGGCGGTCTCCAAAACCGCATGTTGCAGGTTCGAGTCCTGCCAGGCCTGCGTTTGGGAAATCAACACGGGATCGGAAAACAACGATGTTGCAGAAGACGGGAAATTTTATACAGCAAACGAAGGAAGAACTTGCGAAGGTCACATGGCCTTCCTGGAATGAGCTCTGGCAGGCCGCGGTTGTCGTTATTATCGGAACCTTCATTGTGGCTGTTTTTATCGCGTGCTGCGACTTTTTGATCTCAAATCTCATTCGGATTTTGATCGGTTAAGTTATGGCAGACGCGAAATGGTATGTGATTCACACTCAGACGGGCGTTGAATCCAAAGCGCGTTCAAGTCTGATCAGTCGGGCGGAAACCGAGGGGCTTTCGCATTACATTCATGAAGTGCTGATCCCGACCGAGAAGGTCAGTGAAGTTAAGGCCGGCAAAAAGCGCATCAGCGAACGGAAGTTTTTCCCGGGCTACATTCTTGTGAAAATGGAGCTCAACGACGAGAGCTGGTATCTCGTCAAGAATACACCGGGCATCTCGGGCTTTGTGGGATCCGGTAAAAAACCTCTTCCTCTTTCGGAGAGAGAGGTCGGCGCGATCATCCAGGAGCAGGAAGAAAAAATGACGAAGCCGAAACCGAAGGTCGAATTTTCCGAGGGTGAGAGCGTTCGGGTTAAAGAAGGGTCGTTCGCGAATTTTAACGGTGTGATCGAACAGATCAATCCGGATCGAGGCAAGCTCCGCGTAATGGTGACAATCTTCGGGCGGCCGACGCCTGTTGAACTGGAATATTGGCAAGTCGAAAAGGTCTAAAAAATGGCAAAAGAAATTCAAGTTAAGATCAAGCTTCAGATCCCCGGCGGTCAGGCAAACCCCGCGCCGCCGATTGGTCCCGCGCTAGGTCAGCATGGCGTCAACATCATGGAGTTCTGCAAACAGTTCAACGAGCGCACGAAAGACCGCCCGGGAACGGTCCTTCCGGTTCTTCTCACGGTCTACAAGGATAAATCGTTCACGTTTATCCTGAAAAATCCGCCTATTTCGGCCGCGATCAAAAAAGCCGTAGGACTCGCAAAAGCTTCTTCGGAGCCCGGACGTCAGATTATCGGCAAGCTCACAAAAGAGCAGGCTATTGAGATCGCAAAAACAAAAATGCCTGACCTCAACACGACAAAAATCGATAGCGCCGTCAAGATTGTCGAGGGCGTGGCCCGCAGTATGGGAATCGAAGTAGTTAAATAAGAGGACTTATGAAACGCAGCAAACGTTATCAAAAAAGATCGGGTTTGGTGGAGGCCGGTAAGGTTTATTCGCTTGCCGAT
The DNA here is from genome assembly GCA_022705945.1 of Candidatus Omnitrophota bacterium. Classification (GTDB taxonomy): domain Bacteria; phylum Omnitrophota; class Omnitrophia; order Omnitrophales; family Aquincolibacteriaceae; genus UBA1443. Next base: position 19,269 of record JAKJDL010000011.1, read on the forward strand.
GCTATCAAGATCCTGAAAAAAGTCGAGATGGGCAAGACGGATGAGACGATTTCTCTCAATTTCCAGCTTGGGATCAAAGCGGAGGCCGGTGACGAAAACGTTCGCGGCACCGTCAGTCTTCCGCATGGGAGCGGACGTTCGGTAAAAGTTCTTTGTTTTACGAAAGGCGAGACCGCTAAAGACGCGGAGGCGGCCGGCGCGGATATCGTCGGCGGTGATGAGCTTGTTGAAAAGGTCAGGAACGGTTTTCTTGATTTTGATGTTGTGGTCGCTCATCCCGATATGATGCGCGAAGTCTCGAAGCTGGGCCGCGTGCTCGGGCCCAAGGGGCTTATGCCGACACCCAAGACGGGGACGGTTACTCCGCAAATCGGGAAAGCCGTAAAAGAACTCAAGGCCGGACGTATTGAATTTAAGAGCGACAAAACCGCAGGACTGCACGCTGTTTGCGGGAAGCTTTCTTTTAGCGAAGAGGCTCTTCTCGAAAATGCCCGTGTTGTCATCAAGGCCGTCCGGGATTCCAAACCCCAGATCAGCAAGGGTGAATACCTCAAAAGCGTGACGATCTCCGCGACCCAGGGTCCGGGCCTCAAGCTCAACACGGGAGCGTTGTAACACGATGCCTTCGATTGAAAAAGAACTGATGTTCAAAGAAATTGTAAAAGAGTTCGAGAGGAGTCCCTATGCTTTTTTCTCGAGCTTTCACGGTTTGTCGGTTTCCGACCTTTCCGATGCACGACGTGGTCTTGAAAAAGTCGCGTCCCGCTCGATGGTAATCAAGCACGCGATGGCCCGGAAGATTTTTGCAAAGCTTAATTTTACCGAAGCCGAGAAGTTTCTTTCGGGTTCGATCATTGTGACTTTTGGTGAGAAAGACCCGCAGGATATTTCCAAAAAGATTGTTGATTTCGCAAAAGCAAACGAAAAGTGGAAGCCGGCCGGTGTGATTTTTGAAGGCCAGATCCACGGCGAGGAATTTGTCAAACAGCTCGCGACACTTCCGAGCCGCAAAGAACTTCTCACTCAGGTTGTGATCCGCGTTAAATCGCCCTTGGCCGGCATTGTCAATGTTCTGGGCGGCCTTACCCGCAACCTGGTGGTTGCGCTTGGTGAGATCAAGAAGAAGAAAGAAGCGGTTGCAGGCACCGCGTCTTAAGCAACAGTCCTTATCAAAGGAAATCAATCAAGGAGGCAACAAGTCATGACAGAAGCAACCGAAACAAAACAAATCTCTGAGAAACTTCAGGGCATTCTCACCACGATCGAGAGTTTGACCGTTCTTGAGCTCGCAGATCTTGTGAAGGCTCTCGAAGATAAATTCGGCGTGAGCGCTGCCGCTGCCGTTCCGATGGCCGGAATGGTGATGCCCGGCGCGGGTGCCGGAGCCGCCGCTCCAGCGGAGGAAAAGACTGCTTTTACCGTTGTTCTCGCGAGTGCCGGTGACAAGAAGATCAACGTGATTAAGGAGATCCGCACGGTGACGAATCTCGGGCTGAAAGAAGCCAAGGATCTCGTCGAGGGCGCTCCCAAGACCATCAAGGAAGGCGTGACCAAGGAAGAAGCGGACAAGATCAAGAAGCTTCTGGAAGACCAGGGCGCCAAGGTCGAAATCAAGTAAGCACGCTTTAGAGTAGGGCACACCATTCTAAGGAGGGCATTCATCTAATGATGCCTTTGATTAAAAGAAAAAGTTTCGCGAAAATTCAAGACACGATGGAACTCCCGAATCTGGTAGAGATCCAGATTCAGTCCTACGAAGAGTTCCTGCAGTCGAACCGCTCGGGACGGCGCCGGAAGAGACAGGGTCTCGAGTCGGCGTTTGCGGATTGTTTTCCGATCGAGAGTTTCGACGGGACATGCCGTCTTGAGTATGAGGGTTATACGCTCGGGAAACCGAAATACTCCATTCCCGAATGTCAAAAGCGCGGTATGACCTACGCGGCTCCTCTTAAAGTGAAGCTTCGTCTTGTCCGGAAGGGTGTGGCCAAGGAACAGGAAGTTTATATCGGCGAGCTTCCGCTTATGACCGAAACGGGCACCTTCATTATTAACGGTGCCGAACGCGTAATCGTCAGCCAGTTGCATCGCTCTCCCGGAGCCTCCCTGGAAGAAGCGATCCATCCGAGCGGCAAACGCATCTATTCTGTCCGGATCATTCCCTATCGCGGCGCGTGGCTTGAATTCGAATCCGATGTGAACGATGTTCTTTACGCATATATCGACCGGCGCCGGAAGATTCTCGCGACCGTGCTTCTTCGCGCTCTTGGCTACTCTTCAACTTTCGACATCCTTTCCGAGCTTTATCCGGTCGAAAAGATTCGTGGTTTTGAGAAATCCAGGGCGAATGATGTCGAAGATGAGTTCCTTGCCGAAGATATTCTTCACCCCCAGAGCAAGGAGCCTATCCTGCTGGCCGGGAGCAAGCTGACCAAGGATAACATCGCCGTTCTTCTCGCGAACAATGTCACATCTTTCTCGATCGTCAAGATCTCCAAAGACGATCTTTGCATAATCAATACCCTCGAGCGCGATCCTTATCGCAACTCCCAGGACGCCCAGATGGCTATCTATCGCCGCATTCGTCCCGGTGATCCGCCGACGGAAGCGAGTGCGAAAGATTTGATACAGAAACTTTTCTTTGATCAGCAGCGGTATGATCTCGGTGTGGTAGGCCGGTTTATGCTCAATAAAAAGCTTGGTCTCGAGCCGAACATGAAGCAGACGACGCTCCGCCGCGATGACGTAATCAAGGTAGTCGGCATGCTCCTTAAACTCCGTGCCGATGTTGTCCAGAAGGACGATATCGATCATCTTGGCAACCGCCGTGTGCGCTCGGTCGGAGAACTTCTTCAAAATCAGTTCCGCGTCGGTTTGGCGCGCATGAAGCGGTCTTGTGTGGAGCGTATGTCGATCTATGATCTTGATGCCGCGATGCCGCATAACCTGATCAACCCCAAGCTGATTTCTGCCGCTATCAAGGATTTCTTCGGCCGGAGCCAGCTTTCCCAATTCATGGACCAAACGAATCCGCTGGCGGAGCTCACGCACAAGCGCCGTCTTTCGGCTCTTGGTCCCGGTGGTCTTTCCCGTGAACGTGCGGGTTTCGAGGTCCGCGACGTTCATTCGTCCCATTACGGGCGTGTTTGTCCGATCGAAACTCCGGAAGGGCCGAACATCGGTCTTATTGCATCCCTCAGCACGTTCGCCCGAGTGAATGAACTCGGGTTCCTTGAAAGCCCTTACCGCAAGGTTTCCAACGGACGGGTTACCGAGGAAATCGTTTTTTTGACGGCGGACGAAGAGGATAAATATATGATCGCCCAGGCGAACGCACCCGTTGACAAAAACGGACGGTTTTTGACCGATTTGGTGTTCTGCCGGCTGCGGGACGATTTCCCGAAAGCGAAGCCCGAAGAAATCGATTATATGGACGTTTCTCCCCGACAGCTTGTTTCGGTGGCGGCGGCGCTTATTCCGTTTCTCGAGCATGATGACGCGAACCGCGCGCTCATGGGATCCAACATGCAACGCCAGGCGGTTCCGCTTCTTACCACTGAAGCACCGCTTGTCGGAACGGGCATGGAGAGGCATGTTGCCAAAGATTCCGGTGCGGTCCTGACGGCAAAATCCCGCGGGACGGTCAAGGCGGTTTCTTCGGAAGAGATCGTAATCGATGACTTTGTTTACAAGTTGAAAAAATTCAAACGGTCGAATGCCGGAACCTGCATTAACCAGCGGCCTTTGGTTGAGGTTGGTGACAAGGTGAAGCGAGGCGATTTGATCGCAGACGGGGCCGGTACCCAAGGCGGTGATCTGGCCCTTGGACGCAACGTGCTTGTGGCGTTCATGCCGTGGCGCGGCTACAATTTTGAAGACGCGATCATCGTCAGTGAACGTCTCTGCAAGGAAGATACCTACACGTCGCTCCACATCGAAGAATTTGATATTGAGGCACGTGACACCAAACTCGGCAATGAAGAGATTACGCGTGACATTCCGAATGTGAGCGAAGAAGCGCTGAAGGATCTGGATGCCGAGGGGGTGGTGCGCATCGGAGCGGAAGTGAAACCCGGAGATATTCTTGTCGGGAAAATCACTCCCAAGTCCGAGATTGAGCTCTCGCCCGAGGAAAAACTTTTACGTGCGATTTTCGGAGAAAAAGCAGGGGATGTTCGTGATGCTTCCCTGACCGTGCCTCCCGGCGTTGAGGGAGTCGTGGTGGATGTAAAAGTTTTTGCCCGCAAAGAGTCCGCGGCCAAGACCAAGGAAGAACGGCGGCAGGAAAACAAAGATATTAATGAGATCAAGGAGAGGTATAACGACAGGATCGAGCTTTTAAAACGGGAGCGCCTGACCAGGGTTTCCGACATGGTCATCGGCAAAAAGCTTTCCGAAGATCTGCTTGATGATATTCTCGGTGAAATTCTGATCAAGGCCGGGCATGTTTTGACCAAGGGGGATCTCAAAAAGCTGGAAAGCTGCGATTGGGATTCGCTCAGGATTGATGACGATCCGGATCTCGAAGAAAGTATCAAGAAAATCGCCAGAGTGTGGGGTGATGAGATCGATGAATTGATCGCGGAGCGGACGCGTGAGATCGACCGTGTCAAGAAGGGGGATGAGCTTCCTCCCGGCGTGATCAAAAAGGTTGTTGTTTATGTTTGCTCCAAACGGAAGATCTCGGTCGGTGATAAAATGGCCGGCCGCCACGGGAACAAGGGTGTTATCGCGAAAATCCTTCCCGAGGAAGATATGCCGTTTATGGAAGATGGTACTCCTGTGGATATTATTTTGAATCCTCTGGGTGTTCCTTCCCGTATGAATGTCGGACAGATTCTCGAGACCCATCTCGGATGGGCCGCCAAGACGCTCGGCCTGCATGTTGAAACCCCGGTGTTCAGCGGAGCGACCGAGGAAGAGATCAAGGCACTCATGAAGGAGGCCAAGCTTCCCATAGACGGAAAAGTCACCCTGATTGACGGTCGGACCGGGGAGCCTTTTGACAACAAAGTAACCGTCGGCCAGATTTACATGTTAAAACTCGCTCACCTTGCGGATGACAAGATTCACGCCCGATCAATCGGCCCGTATTCCCTTGTGACTCAGCAACCCTTGGGAGGCAAGGCCCAATTTGGCGGACAGCGTTTCGGAGAAATGGAAGTGTGGGCCTTGGAGGCTTACGGGGCAGCCTTCACGCTTCAGGAACTTCTTACTGTCAAGTCGGACGATGTGGTGGGACGTACACGGGTGTATGAAGCCATTGTAAAAGGTGAGCCCGCGCTCCACGCAGGGACTCCCGAGTCGTTCAACGTGCTTGTAAAAGAACTTCAGGCTCTCGGACTTGACATTGCACCCGATCGGACCGGCGGGGCTAAGTTGCCCGTCCTGGACTCGAACGCTGCGTTTACGTCTACAGATGACGCGAAGGAGAAGCTTAAAGTATGAACTACGACGTCAACACTTTTGATTCAATCGCGATCCGTATTGCTTCGCCAGAGATCATCCGCAAGTGGTCGAAGGGGGAAGTGAGAAAGCCGGAAACGATCAATTACCGGACGCTGAAGCCGGAAAAGGACGGGCTTTTTTGCGAGAAGATCTTTGGGCCCACCAAGGATTATGAGTGTGCTTGCGGTAAATACAAACGCATCAAGCACAAAGGAATTACCTGCGACCGGTGCGGCGTTGAGGTGACTCAGGCGCGCGTTCGCCGCGAACGAATGGGGCACATCGATTTGGTGACGCCCGTTTCGCATATCTGGTTCTTCAAAACCATGCCGTCCCGGATCGGGAATCTGCTTGATCTGAGTGTCCGGGCACTGGAGAAGGTCCTCTATTACGAAGAATATATCGTGATTGATCCGAAGCAAACGCCCCTTAAAGCCCGTCAGCTCCTGACCGAAGAGGAATATCACAAGGCCCAGGAGCAATACGGCCCCGATGCATTTGATGCCATGATGGGGGCCGAAGCGGTTCAGAAATTGTTGGCGGAACTTGATCTGGATAAGCTGACCCAGAAGTACCAGCGGCAGGTGAAGGCTTCCCGTTCAAAACAGTCGCGTGCCCGCGCGGTGAAGACTCTGAAAATTGTGGAAGCTTTCCGCAAATCAGGCAATCGTCCGGAATGGATGATTTTAAAAGTGATACCGGTGATTCCGCCGGATCTTCGGCCTTTGGTGGCTCTTGACGGCGGCCGTTTTGCTACGAGCGATCTGAACGATCTTTATCGCCGTGTCATTAATCGTAACAACCGCCTGCGAAAGCTTCTCGACCTCAAGGCTCCGGACGTTATTATTCGCAACGAAAAGCGTATGCTCCAGGAAGCCGTGGATGCCCTTTTTGACAACGGCCGGCACGGCCGGCCCGTTTTGGGAGCGGGGAACCGTCCGCTCAAATCCTTGAGTGATATGCTAAAAGGCAAGCAGGGACGTTTCCGGCAAAATCTTCTCGGTAAGCGTGTTGATTATTCGGGCCGCTCGGTGATCGTGATCGGTCCGGAGCTCAAGCTCCATCAGTGCGGGCTTCCCAAAAAAATGGCACTCGAACTTTTCGAGCCGTTTATCATTCGCAAGCTCAAGGAGCGCGGCCATGTTCACACGATCCGCTCGGCCAAGAAAATGGTCGAACGTGTTAAGCCGGAAGTTTGGGATATTCTCGAAGAAGTGATTCATGAGCACCCGGTCATGTTGAACCGCGCCCCGACACTGCACAGGCTTGGTATCCAGGCGTTTGAGCCTCTGCTTATCGAAGGAAATGCGATTCGCATCCATCCGCTTGTTTGTACGGCCTTTAACGCAGACTTTGACGGCGACCAAATGGCTGTTCACGTGCCTCTTTCAATGGAAGCGATGATGGAAACTCGCATCCTTATGCTCTCGGCGAATAATATCTTTTCGCCCGCGAGCGGCAATCCGATTATGACCCCGACGCAGGATATTGTGCTCGGGATTTACTATCTCACCAAGATGCGTGACTCCGCGAAGGGGGAAGGACTTGTTTTCGGAACTATCGAGGAGGCCTTTCTGGCCTATCAGGATGGTGAGATTCAAAAGCATGCGAAATGCAAAATACGTCTCGAATCCGGCGAAATCGTTGAAACCACGATGGGGCGTATCATATTAAACGAAGTCCTTCCCAAGGGATTTCGCTTCGTTAATGAAGTAGTCAATAAAGGAAAGCTTTCGAAGATCATCGCCGATTGTTATCACCAGTTCGGGCATGCTGTTGTGGTGGATCTTCTTGACAGGCTGAAAAGTCTTGGCTTTGAGGCCGCGACCGACGGGGGAATCTCGATCGGTATCGGCGATATCCAGATTCCGGAAAAGAAAGAGAACATTCTTGCCGAGGCCCACAAGGAAGTGAAATCGATTGAAAATCAGTATAAGCAGGGAATCATTACCGACGGTGAGCGGAAAAACAAGATCATCGATATCTGGACCCACGCGACCGATCGGGTTTCCGATATCATGTTTGAAGAACTGCACCAGTTTAACCCGATATTCATGATGGCTGACTCCGGCGCCCGGGGATCGAAACAGCAGATTCGTCAGTTGGCCGGTATGCGCGGTCTGATGGCGAAGCCTTCCGGGGAAATTATTGAAAATCCGATCACCGCAAACTTCCGCGAGGGTTTGACGGTGCTCGATTACTTTATTTCGACCCACGGAGCGCGCAAAGGTTTAGCCGATATCGCCCTTAAGACTGCTGATTCCGGTTATCTTACAAGACGTCTTGTGGATGTGGCGCAGGACGTGATCATCATGATGGATGATTGCGGGACGCTGAATGGAATCGTTATGGAACCCGTTTATGAGGGCGAGGACGAGATCGTTCCTCTCTCGGACAGGATTCTTGGCCGCGTGGCGCTTGACAACGTTGTAGATGTTATTACGGACCAGGTGATCGTGAAATCCGGCGGCCTTATTGACGAAGCCATCGTTAAGAAGATCGACGAGGCAGGGATTGAAAAGATCCGGGTTCGCTCGGTTCTTTGCTGTGAAGCTCCCAAGGGTGTTTGCGCAAAATGTTACGGTCGCGACCTTGCGACGCGCCGACTTGTTGAATTAGGCACCGCGTCCGGCATCATTGCCGCGCAGTCGATCGGGGAGCCGGGAACGCAGTTGACGATGCGGACTTTCCATATCGGAGGAACGGCTTCGCGCGTCATCGAGCAATCTTATTACAAATCCAGGTATGGAGGAACGCTGCAGTATCACAGTCTTAAGACCGTTGTTACCAAGACGAACGAAATTGTTGTCTTAAACCGCAACGGACAGATTTCAATTCATGACAGCACGGGCCGCGAGCTTGAACGCTATACCGTTCCGACCGGTGCCATTGTTTATCACAAAGACGGCGAAACGGTCAAAAAAGACGAGGTTTTCGTAAAGTGGGATCCTTATACGGTTCCGATTCTGACGGAAGTTTCGGGGAAAGTCCGGTTTGAGGATATCAAGGCCGGCGTTACCATGGACGAAGAAACGGATCTAACCACCGGAATGACGGAGCGCGTGATTATTGATCACAAAGAAGAACTTCACCCGCAGCTCGTTGTTGTCGGACAGAATAACGAGATCCTGGCGTTCTATCCGATCCCGACGGGCGCGCACATTATTGTCAAGGACGGGCAGCACGTGACCGGCGGAACGCTGCTTGCAAAGACTCCGCGCAAGATCGCCAAAACCCGTGACATTACGGGGGGTCTTCCGCGCGTCGCCGAACTTTTTGAGGCCCGCAAGCCGAAGAACCCCGCCATCATTTCGGAAATTGACGGAGTGGTGGAAATCGGTGAAGCGGTGAAGGGACAGCGCAAGATTGTTGTCAAGAGTTCGGCGGGCATGACGAAAGAATATCTCATTCCGCACGGGAAACATCTGAACGTTTATAAAGGCGATAAAGTGGTTGCCGGGCAGCAGCTTGTGGACGGGCCTGTCGTGCCCCAAGATATTCTCCGGGTTTCGGGAGAACGAAGCCTTCAGGCGTATCTTGTGAACGAGGTTCAGGAAGTTTACCGGTTGCAGGGCGTGAAGCTGAATGACAAGCATGTTGAAGTGATTGTTCGCCAGATGCTCCGCAAGGTTCGCATCGAAGAACCGGGCGACACGGATTTTCTTGTCGGGTCGCACGTTGAAAAACTGAAATTCGCCGAAGAAAACGCCAAGATGATCAAAAAAGGCAAGAAACCGGCCGTCGGGACGCCTATCCTTCTTGGGATCACGAAGGCGTCGCTCACGACGGACAGTTTTATTTCTGCGGCAAGCTTCCAGGAAACAACAAGAGTCCTTACCGAAGCGGCCTCGGCCGGTAAGCGCGATTTCCTTCAGGGTTTGAAGGAGAACGTGATTATGGGACATCTGATCCCCGCAGGGACGGGATTTAAGATCCATCAGAATATTGATATCGAAAAAGACCTTACGGATGTTCTGCCCGATCCGGACGTGATCAAGCAGAAAGCTTCCGAAGAGGCGGCCGCAAAGGAGAAGGAATAATGGCACCGACCATCAATCAGCTTATTAAACACGGGAGACGCCGTTTTAAGTCAAAATCAAAGTCACCGGCGCTTCACAACTCGCCCTTTCGCAAAGGGGTTTGCCTGATTGTTCGCACTCAAACTCCTAAAAAACCGAACTCAGCGCTTCGGAAAATTGCCCGCGTTAGGCTGACGAACGGTGAAGAGGTGAGCGCGTATATTCCCGGTGTCGGGCATAACCTCCAGGAACACTCTATCGTTCTTGTACGGGGAGGCCGCGTCAAGGACCTTCCGGGCGTTCGCTATCACATTGTTCGCGGCAAGCTGGACACTGCCGGCGTCGCGGACCGGACAAAATCACGCTCCAAATATGGGGCCAAAACACCCAAGAAGGATGCAAAAGCAGCATGAGAAGGCGTCGCGCACAAAAAAGAAGAATTAATCCGGACCCGCGTTTTAACGACCTTTTGGTCGCAAAATTGATAAATGTGGTTATGGAACGGGGGAAGAAGTCCCTGGCTGAGAGAATTGTCTATCGAGCCTTTGATATCATCAAAGAAAAAACAGGAAAAGAACCACTTGAAGTTTTCAGGCAATCCATAGATAATGTCCGCCCCTTATTGGAGACCAAGTCCCGTCGGGTCGGCGGGGCGACCTACCAGGTTCCGGTCAGTGTTCCAGAAGAGCGCGGTCATTCGCTTGCTCTGCGTTGGGTCCGTAATTATTCCCGTGAACGGAAGGGGAAGCCTATGCACGAGAAGCTCGCACAGGAGCTGATCGACGGTTTTAATAAAACCGGCGCATCCATCAAGAAGAAAGAAGATGTTCATAAAATGGCGGAGTCCAACAGGGCATTTGCGCATTATCGTTGGTAGAAAAGCGGCGCAACGCACAATGTGCGGAGCGCAACGAGAGCAAGAAAATAAAAATGTGAGGCACTGCGCGTTAAGCGCATAACCAAAATTATGGCAGACGAAAAAAGCATACATTATCCGTTGGAAAAGATTCGCAACATAGGCATTGCCGCTCATATCGATGCCGGCAAGACGACCACGTCGGAGCGTGTTCTTTTTTACACGGGGCGGACGTATAAGATCGGTGAAGTGCACGAAGGAACCGCGGTCATGGATTGGATGGAGCAGGAACAAGAGCGCGGTATTACGATCACCTCGGCCGCGACGACCTGTTTTTGGAAAGACTGCCGTATCAATTTGATCGATACCCCGGGGCACGTTGATTTCACAATGGAAGTCGAGCGTTCCCTGCGTGTTCTTGACGGCTGTGTCGCCGTGTTCGGCGCCGTCGAGGGTGTTGAGCCGCAGTCGGAAACGGTGTGGCGGCAGGCCGACCGCTATCATGTGCCGCGGATCGCCTATATCAACAAGATGGACCGGACGGGCGCTGAATTTGAAAAAAACGTTCAGCAAATGCGCGACCAGCTCGGAGCCAACGCGGTTCCGATCCAGTATCCGATGGGGCGTGAGGATAATTTTAAAGGCCTCGTTGACCTTGTGACAATGAAAGCGATTATTTTTAATGACGACAGTCTGGGGGCCAAGTTTCAGGTTACGGATGTTCCGGCCGACATGCTGGAAGTTTGTAAAAAGGCCCGGGATTACATGATTGAGAAGATTTCCGAATATGATGACGCTCTTATGCATAAATTTATCGAGGGCCAGGAACCGGGGGAAGCGGAAATCAAGGCGGCAATCCGCAAGGGAACGGTTTCTTTGAAAATGACGCCGGTTGTCGTGGGGTCTTCGCTCAAGAACAGGGGCGTTCAACAGCTTTTGGACGCAATAGTTGATTATTTGCCCTCGCCGAAGGATATCCCTCCGGTCAAGGGGACAGATCCGAACACCGGTAACGAGGTGAGCCGGGAAGCTGACGATAAGGCCCCGCTCAGCTGCTATGCGTTCAAGATCGCGAGTGATAAATTTGTCGGTTCCTTGACCTATATCCGGATTTATTCCGGGACTCTCTCCTCTTCATCGTATATTCACAATATCCGCACCGGGAAAACAGAGCGGCTTGGGCGTCTTTTGCTTATGCATTCGAATAAACGCGAAGAGATCAATGAAGCGGGAGCGGGTAATATCGTTGCGGCGGTCGGCCTTAAAGATGTGAAAACCGGCGATACGTTTTGCGATGAAAATCATCCGATCCAGCTTGAGTCCATGTTTATTCCCGATCCGGTGATATGGATGGCGGTGGAGCCGAAGACCAAGGCAGACAGGGATCGCCTTTCGGATGCGATCGGGAAGCTGGTGGCCGAGGATCCCACTTTTCGTGTCAAAACCGACCAGGAGACTGTCCAGACGCTTATCGGAGGCATGGGCGAGCTCCATCTTGATATCAAGATCGATGTTTTGAAACGTGAATACAATGTTCAGGTCAATGTCGGCAAGCCGCAGGTTGCCTACAAGGAAACGATCTTGGGCATGGCCGAAGCGGAAGGAAAATTCATTAAGCAAACGGGCGGACGCGGTCAGTATGGCCACTGTTATCTCAAGGTCGAAGCCTTGGAGCGCGGAAAAGGAATCGAGTTTGAAAATAAAGTGGTCGGCGGTGCGATCCCGCGCGAGTATATTCCGGCCGTCGAGGACGGTGTGATGGACGCCTGCACGAACGGTGTGCTTGCCGGCTATCCGGTCACTGACGTCAAGGTGACCGTTTTTGACGGAAGCTACCACGAAGTTGACTCGTCGGAAATTGCCTTTAAAATGGCGGGAATTTTTGCGTTCAAAGATGCTTTCAAGAAGGCGAAACCGGTGTTGCTTGAACCCATCATGCTCGTCGAGGCGCTTTGTCCCGAAGAGTATATGGGTGATGTGATCGGCGATCTGAATTCGCGCCGTTGCGTGATCCAGGAACTCGGGAATCGCGGGCATCTGAAGTCAATTCGCGGTCTGGTGCCTCTTGCGGAAATGTTCGGCTACGCGACGGCAGTCCGCTCGCTTTCCCAGGGGCGCGCGACTTTTACCATGGAACCCAACTCCTATCAAGAAGTTCCCCGCATGATCGCGGAGAAGATTATTACAGGATAAAACAATGGCCGTTAAAGAGAAGATTCGTATTAAATTAAAAGCTTATGACCACCGCGTGCTGGACCAATCTGTCCAGGAGATCGTTGCTACGGCGAAGAAAACAGGGGCCAAGGTCATCGGTCCGATTCCGCTCCCGACGCATATCTGGAAAACTACGGTGCTTCGCGGGCCGACGATCGATAAAAAAGCCCGCGATCAGTTTGAGATTCGCACGCATAAACGGCTAATCGAATTGGAAGAGCCGACTTCCCGGACGGTGGACGCGCTTATGAAGCTCGATCTACCGGCAGGCGTGGATGTTGAGATTAAACTTTAAGGAAACCGCAATGGTTGGATTGTTAGGTAAAAAAGTAGGGATGTCGCGGATTTTTGACGAAGAAGGCCGTCAGGTTCCGGTTACAGTGATCGAAGTCGGTCCGTGTTTTGTGACCGGGCTCCGCACAAAAGAAAAAAACGGCTATCAGGCGGTTCAGCTCGGTTTTGATATCGTCAAGGAACAGAGGCTTAATAAAGCGAAGCTCGGAATGACGAAAAAAGCCGGTCTGCCGCCCCTGAATATTCAGAGGGAGATTCGGACGGATAACCTTGAAAATCTTGCTCTCGGAAGCGAACTCAGGGTCGAAAATTTTGAAGCCGGTGATTTTGTGGATGTTATCGGGACTTCTATCGGTAAAGGTTTTCAGGGGGTCGTGAAACGGCTTGGATATAAGGGCGGCGCGTCGCAGGGGCACGGTTCGATGTTTGGGCGTGAGCCGGGGGGGATCGGTTCCCAGGCGGGAGGCGCCGGAGCTCGTAAGAAAGTTCGGAAAGGAAAGGGGCTTCCCGGACATATGGGTAATGAGAGGATCTGTGTTCATAATATTAAGGTTATGAAGGTCGACGTTGAGAACAATCTGCTGGCGGTTAAGGGCAGCGTTCCCGGATTTGAAGGCAGCTATGTTCTCATCAGGACGGCTTTGAAGTGCGGCAAAAAGAATCAATGGAAGGTCAGTAGTCAGAAGGATTCCTCGAAAGTTTCCTCTGAAGCCTCTCCGAAACAGGAAGCTCAAGAGGACGCGAAGTAGCGCGTCCGCTCTGAAAGGTAAACGAAGACGATGAAGGTGCCTCTTTATACACGAGAGGGAAAAAAGAAACAGGAGGTTGTGCTCAATCCCGATATTTTCGAGGTGCGAGTCAACCGCCGGCTTTTGGAACTTGTCCGGAACGCCTACGGCGCGAATCTGCGAAAAGGCACGGCAAAAACAAAAACACGCGGGGAAGTGCGCGGCGGCGGCAAGAAGCCCTGGAAACAAAAAGGAACGGGGAATGCCCGCCATGGTTCAAACCGTTCACCGATCTGGGTCGGCGGCGGTGTGGTGTTTGGACCGCGGCCGAGGGATTACTCGGTCAGTCTTTCCAAAACGGTCAGGACCAAAGCGCTTCAGGTCGCTTTTGCGCTGAGAGCGCGTGAAAAGAACCTTATGTTGCTTGAAAATATCAAACTTGAAACCCCCAAAACTAAGGAATTTGCGGGGATCGTCAAGGTCCTCCCCATCCAGGCGAAAAAAGCGGTTTTGATTGTCAGTGATCTGGACACCAATTTGAAGCGCGCAAGCCGCAATCTTCAGAAATGGGTGGAAGTGAAAAAAGCGGCCGATGTCAGCGCGTATGACATTTTGCAGCGTTCCAAGGTGATTATTGACGAGGCAGCGCTTGGACCCCTCGAAAAAAGACTGACGGGAGACCGCAAATAATGGACCTCACGATATATGACATTATTATTGAGCCTTGGATCACGGAAAAGATCGCCCAGGCAACCCAAAAGGCGAATCAATACGGTTTCAAAGTCCATCCGAAGGCAAATAAAAAAGAGATCAAGTCTGCGGTAGAAAAGATTTTCAACGTCCACGTTGAAAAAGTTAACACGGTCAATGTGGACGGTAAATGGCGCAGGGTTCGTTATCAGCCCGGCCAGACTGCGGATTGGAAAAAAGCGATTGTTACCCTGAAGAAGGGTGAGAAGATCGATTTGACGAAGTGAAAAGGAGCCAAAGGTAACCGATGGGATTAATTAAATTCAAACCCGTAACGCCGACGCGCCGATACGGCAATGTTTCTGATTTTGCCGACATTACGGTAGATCGCCCGTATAAGCCTCTGACCAGAATTAAAAAACGGACCGGGGGGCGCAACAATCATGGGCACATCACTTCCCGGCGCATAGGGGGCGGACACAAGAGGCGCTTGCGTTTGGTCGATTTTCGCCGCGGCCGGTTTGACGTTCCGGCCAAGGTTCTTACGGTAGAATATGACCCTAACCGAAGTGCCCGTATTGCCCTGATTGAATATACTGACGGTCAAAAAAGTTATATCCTTTGCCCGGACGGACTTAAGGTCGGAGAACAGGTGATGAGCGGGCTTAATGTTGAAGTGAAGGCGGGGAATCATCTTCCGCTTGCGAAGATTCCGGATGGGACCATGATCCACAATATCGAACTTCATCCCGGCCGGGGAGGAAAGCTGGTCCGTTCGGCGGGAGTGGTGGCGCAGGTTCTTGCCAAGGAAAACGATTATGCTCATATCAAGCTGCCTTCAGGTGAGGTGCGGAAAATCTCCGTGAATTCCTTCGCGACAGTGGGGCAATGTTCCAATATAGATAACGAGAACATTGTGCTTGGGAAAGCGGGCCGTGGCCGATGGCTCGGCAAGCGCCCCGTGACACGAGGTGTCTGCCGCAACCCGGTTGACCATCCTCTGGGTGGAGGTGAAGGAAAATCGAAGGGCGGAAATCATCCGCAGAGTCCGTGGGGACAGAAATCCAAGGGTTTCAAGACGCGTAAGCGCTATAAGACCTCGAATAAATATATCGTGAAGGATCGAAGAAAATGAGCCGGTCATCTAAAAAAGGTGTTTTTGTAGACGAGAAATTGCTGAAGAAGGTTCGCACCGCGGTTGAAAAAAAGGACCGTCGGCCGATCAAGACATGGTCGCGCCGATCCACGATCACTCCGGATTTTGTCGGTGTGACACTGTCGGTTCATAACGGCAAGACATTCCTAAGCGTCTTTGTAACGGAGAATATGGTCGGCCACAAGGTCGGCGAGTTTGCTCCGACAAGAGTTTTCCGCAAGCATAGCGCGTCCGGAGAGAAAGCCGCGGCAATGGCGGCGGGCTCCAAGACTTAATAACCCAAGAGATCATTATGGCAAAAGCAGAAGCGAAAAAAGTCGAAGCTGTGGCAACGCCGGACCCGAGACGGGTTAAATCGATAACGAAGCACGTCCGGATTGCTCCCCGCAAGTTGAGGCTCGTGATTGACTCGATCCGCAAGCGCCCGGCCGTTGAAGCGGTGGGCATACTTTCCGTGATGCCGCGCAAGGGTGCCAGGATCGCCGTAAAAACGCTGAAAAGCGCGATGGCGAACGCAAAAAATCTCGGGCTTGACGTGAACCGTCTTGTGGTAGCCGATATTCGCGCGGACGGAGGCCCTGTCTTGAAGCGTTTTATGAGCCGTTCCATGGGACGGGCCAACAGAATTTTGAAACGGACATCGCACTTGACCGTGATTGTTTCTGAGGGGAAAAAAGTTTGGGGCGGCGAAACGCCTGAGGACGCAAAGTCCAAAAAGAAAAAGGCCGTTAAAGCCGCTTAAAGAGGAGGAAATACCTTGGGTCAAAAAGCACATCCATACGGATTAAGGGTCGGATACATCAAGCCCTGGAGAGCGCGCTGGTTTACCAAAAATGACGCCGTTGCGTATTTGGGAGAAGATCTGAAGATCCGCAAGTATTTGAAAGCAAAACTGGCGTCGGCCGGAGTTTCTTCGGTTGAGATCGACCGGGCCTCGAGTCGGCTTCGGGTTCGTATTTTTGCCGCAAAGCCCGGCGTCATTATCGGTCGCCGCGGGCAGGAGATCGACAAGATCAAGGAAGACCTTGCGGAGATTACAAAGAGCGAGGTTTTTTTGGATATCAAGGAAGTCAAGATGCCCCAGATCGATGCACAGCTTGTGGCCGAAAACATGGCCCTGCAGTTAGAGAAGCGTGTCAGTTTCCGCCGCGCGATGAAAAAGGCGGTTCAGCTGGCGATGCAAAAAGGAGCACTCGGAATCAAGGTGAAATGTAAAGGCCGTCTCGGGGGCGCCGAGATTGCGCGAGAAGAAGGATATAAGGAAGGGAAAGTTCCGTTGAGTACGTTTCGCGCGGATATAGATTATGGATTTGCCGAAGCGTTCACGACCTACGGCACGATCGGCTGCAAGGCGTGGATCTACAAAGGAGATGTTCTTGTCAAGAAAGAGCTGGAAGAGCAGAAACAGGAGCTAGAGAAAAAATTAAGGCAGGTTGAGGCGGAGATGTTGAAAAAGGCGGAAGCCGTCAATACGGAAAAACCCGAAGCACAGGAGAATACGAACGATGCCCCTAATGCCTAAGCGGGTTAAATTCCGCAAACAGTGCCGCGGCCGGATGAGCGGAGTTGCGACGCGCGGCAGTGAGCTCGCGTTCGGCGATTACGGTTTGAAAGCGCTTGAGTGTGCATGGCTTACCGCGATTCAGATCGAAGCGTCCAGGGTAGCCCTGACACGGCACGTCAAACGCGGGGGAAAGATTTGGTTGCGTGTTTTCCCGGACAAGTCTTATTCCAAAAAACCGGCCGAAACCCGCATGGGTAAAGGCAAGGGCGCTCCCGAGTATTATGTGGCCGTAATCAAACCCGGAAGGATTCTTTTTGAAATGGGCGGCATTCCCGAGCAGCTCGCCAGATCGGCGATGCGGCTCTGCGCTCATAAACTTCCGTTCCGGACCAAATTTGTGAAACGGGAGGGAGCGGCTTAACATGCTTAAGACATCGGATTTGCGCGGGTTGAGTGTGGAAGAGCTTCAGGAGAAAGCTTTGAATCTCAAGAAAGAGCTCATGCAGCTTCGCTTTCAGCAGAAAACGGGCAAATTGGAAAGACGGAATACTCTCGGCCAGACAAGGCGGGATATTGCCAGGATTTTGACTGTGGTAAATGAGATGAAAAGGACCGTGAAAAAGAAATGAGCGAACAGAAGAAAACTGAATCCAGCAAACGGGTTAGGGAAGGTGTGGTCGTCAGCAGCAAAATGAACAAGACCATTGTTGTGTCGGTGACCAGGCTTTTACAACATCCAAAGTTCAACAAGATCATCAAGCGCCAGATCCGCTATGCGGCGCACGATGAAAAGAACGAGGCGAAAGAAGGGGACCGCGTCCAGATTGTGGAAAGCCGTCCTCTTTCCAAAACGAAGCGCTGGCGTCTTGTGCGGGTGATGAAATGATACAGATACGAAGTGTACTTGAAATTGCCGACAACAGCGGTGCGAAAAAAGCCGCCATGATAGGCGTGCTCGGCCGCCACGGGAAACGTTCGGCTGAAGTGGGCGATATCATTACGGCGTCCGTGAAAGAGGCGCTTCCCAACGGAGCGATCAAGAAGGGTGAGGTAGTCAAGGCGGTACTTGTTAGGACAAAGGCCCCGATCCGGCGGCGCGACGGTTCTACGGTCAGGTTCTCCTCGAACGCAATCGTTTTGATTGATAATCAGAAAAACCCCCGCGGAACCCGCATATTCGGGCCCGTGGCGCGTGAACTTCGCGATGCTGATTTTACGAAGATTATCTCTCTTGCCTCGGAGGTTGTCTGAGCCATGAAGATAAAAAAAGGTGATGAAGTTATTGTTACCAAGGGCAAAGACAAAGGTAAAAAGGGGCGCGTGATGCGCGTTTACCCTCAGGAGAAAATGCTTTTGATCGAGAAGATCAACTACCGCACGGTATTTCTTCGGAAGAGTCAGGATAATCCGAAGGGCGGGATTACCAAAGTCGAGGGTAAACTTCACGTTTCCAACGTCAAGCTCGTTTGTCCGCGCAGCGGGAAGCCGACCCGCGTCGGCTATTCGATCCTCGCGGACGGAACAAAACATCGTCTAGCGAAAAAGTCAGGTGAGGTTTTATAACGTATGAGCCAGAGAGCGGTTGTGGAAGTTCCGAGATTGCTGGAAAAATACCGTAACGAGGCGGTTCCGTTGCTTTTGAAGGAATTCGGGTATAAAAATCCGATGCAGGCCCCGAAGATCGTTAAGATCGTTATCAATATGGGCGTGAAGGAAGGTCAGGAAGATATCAAGATTCTGGACCAGCTGGCCGTGGAAGTTTCGAGGATCACGGGGCAAAAACCGGTTGTTACACGCGCGAAAAAATCAATCTCGTCGTTCAAGCTCCGGGAAGGTTCTCCGATCGGACTCAAGGTCACGTTGCGGCGCGCGAGGATGTACGAGTTTCTGGACCGGCTGATCAATATCGCGATGCCGCGTATTCGCGACTTCAGGGGATTTTCCGACCGGAGTTTCGATCAGAGCGGGAATTACACGTTTGGGCTTACGGAACAGACGATTTTCCCGGAAGTTGAATATGAGAAGATGAAAAAAACCCAGGGGATGGACATCACTCTTGTGATGTCAGTCAAGGATCGCAAGGAAAGCAAGCGGCTTCTTGAACTTCTGGGATTCCCGTTCAAGAAATCATAAAGGATAGATTCATGGCAAAGACCTGTTTGATCGTAAAACAACAACGCACGCCGAAGTTCAAAGTCCGGAAATACCACCGGTGCCAGCGTTGCGGGCGGCCCCGCGGGTTTATCCGGAAGTTTGGCATTTGCCGGATTTGCTTTCGTGAGCTTGCCCATGTCGGGATGCTTCCCGGAGTCGTGAAATCGAGCTGGTAAGTTCGAGGATGTAAAAAGCAGTTACAGTTTGCGGCGCAATATTCCGCAAGTTGTCTGTTCATAAAAGGGAGAAACAAATGTCGCGTTCTGATTTTATCGGTGATTTTTTGACCTGCATCCGCAATGCTGCGCAGGCGAAAAAGGACAAATTAACGGTTCCGGCTTCAAGCATGACGGTCCGGATTGCGGAGATCCTCAAAGAAGAGGGTTTTGTTGAGAACGTCAAACCGTTCGCGGAAGGGCAGAAGCGTTTCGCGAGAATCCACATGAAATATGTTGGGGGCGGCAAGAAGGCCGCGATCCAGGGTATCCGCCGCGTTTCGAAACCGGGGATCCGTTGTTACGTCGGTTTTAATAAAATTCCCAAAGTCCAGGGGGGGCTCGGGATCGCCATCCTGTCGACGTCGCGCGGGGTCATGACAGACCGTCAGGCGCGAGAAAGCAAGATTGGCGGCGAGATCATTTGTAAAGTCTGGTAAAGGAAGCCGCGGGTTACGGACGGCTCATTAATGGGGTAAATTCTAATGTCACGAATCGGAAAAAAACCAATTGCAGTTCCCGAGAAAGTCAAAGTATCGGTCCAGGGACAGACAATCCAGGTCCAGGGCCCGAAAGGGACGCTGACGATCAGCGCGCATCCCCGCATCAAAGTTGCGGTTGAGGGGAATGAGGTTAAGGTCGCGCGCTTGACTGACCTTGGGAGCGACCGGGCGCTTCACGGCATGACCCGGAGCTTGATACAAAACATGATTATCGGAGTGACGAAGGGCTATACCAAGGATCTCGAAGTTGTCGGGGTGGGTGTCAAGGCGGCGGTTAAGGGGAACGTTCTTTCCTTGTCTCTTGGTTTTACTCATCCGGTCGATTATACGTTCGGCAAGGATGTTGAGATCAAATGTCCCAAGCCGACAAGTATCACGATTACCGGTCTTGATAAGCAGCGGGTGGGTCAGGTGGCGGCCGAGATCCGGAGTTTCTACAAGCCCGAGCCGTATAAAGGCAAAGGGATCCGTTATGCGGGCGAGCAGGTTCGCCGCAAGCAGGGCAAAGCAGCCGGTTAATTTAAGGAGCCGAAAAGGTTATGTCGAACAAGAAAGAATCAGGAAGATTGGCGAGGCACCGGAGGATCCGGCGCAAGATTTTTGGCACCGCGGAATGTCCCCGTGTTGTTGTTCACAGGTCCCTGATGAATCTTCAGGCCCAGGCTATCGATGATGTCGGTCAAAAGACCCTGGCCGCCTGTTCATCGTGCGACAAGGATTTTATGAAGCAGGCTCCCTCGAAGGGGAAACTTCCCGCTGCCGAAAAGCTCGGAGAAATGTTTGCGGGCGAATTGAAGAAAAAGGGAATCGAAAAGATTGCGTTTGACCGCGGGGGCTACCAGTATCACGGGCGCGTCAAGGCGTTTGCGGAAGCCGTTCGCAAAGGCGGTATCCGGTTTTAGCCTCTAACAAAGTAAATCTGAAAGGAATCTGACAAGGCATGCAAAACCCTGAAGCACCGAAGAGTGAGGAAGTAAAAGAAGTCGAGGCTCCCAAAAAGCCGGCAAGAGCGCCCCGGAATATGGCGTCTGTTCCCAAGATGGCGGGGGATGCGACCACCTTTGAAAAGGTGATTCAGGTGAATCGTTGCGCGAAGGTTGTTAAGGGCGGAAAGCGTTTTTCTTTTAGCGCGCTTGTGGTGGTCGGTAACGGATCCGGCGAACTCGGGTTCGCCCAGGGGAAGGCCAATGAGGTTGCGGATGCGATCAAGAAGGCCCTTATTGCCGCCCGTAAAACAAAAATTAAGATCACTCTGAAAGGGACAACGATCCCCCACGAGATCATCGGGCGCTACGGAGCGGCCAGAGTGCTCCTAAAACCGGCGGCACCCGGTACCGGCGTTATCGCCGGGGGATCGGTTCGCGCGGTTTGTGAGGCCTGCGGGATCAAAGATATCCTGGCAAAAAGCCTCGGCAGCGATAATTCGATCAATGTGTTAAAAGCTTCCGTTGACGGCTTGACGTCGCTTGTGGACCGTCGCGTCCGTCTTGATACGACGGAAGAAGAAAAGAAGGTCCCAGATGCGTCATAAAACTCCTTACAAGAAAAGAAAAAAGCGGGTCGGCCGTGGGATCGGCTCAGGGCGCGGCAAGACCTCGACCAAGGGTCATAAAGGACAGCGGTCCCGTTCGGGATACCGCTTCCGTCCCGGTTTTGAGGGCGGGCAGAATCCGCTTCACCGCCGTTTGCCCAAACGCGGCTTTAATAACACGGAATTCGAAACGGTTTATTCGGTCGTCAATCTGAAGCAGATCGCCGGTCTTTCCGAAAAAGAGGTCACTCCCGAACTTCTTATCCGGCGCGGTGTCGTTAAAAAGCTTCAGGACGGTATCAAGATTCTTGGGGACGGCGATCTCAAAGATGCTGTGACCGTGAAAGCCCATTGTTTCAGTGCTTCCGCCAAGGCCAAGATTGAGGCGAAGGGCGGACAAGCGGTCCGGATAACAAAATAAAATTCAGAAGAACGGAGTTCTGGTGCTACAAGCGTTCGCAAATATTTTTAAAATCCCCGACCTTCGCAAGAAGATATTCTTCACCTTCATGATCATCGGGATCTACCGGATCGGGGCCTTTGTGCCTACGCCCGGGATCGACGGGGTCGCGCTTGCCCGTTTTTTCCAGCAAAACATGGGAGACGGGAGCCTGTTCGGTTTTATGGGGATGTTTACCGGAGGCGCTCTTCAAAAGGCCACGATCTTTGCGCTCGGGATCATGCCGTATATCTCGGCTTCGATTATCCTTCAGCTCCTGACCGTTGTTATTCCCGCGCTGGAGAAAATGGCCAAGGAAGGCGAAGAGGGCCGCAAGAAGATCATCCAGCTGACCCGTTACGGCACGATTATCCTCAGCTTGTTCCAGACATTTTTTATCGCGCTTTGGCTTGAAAATCCGGCGGCTTTTAACGGAACCGTGATCGTTCCGAATCCGGGCTGGGGGTTCCGTCTCATGTGCATGCTGACCATGACGACAGGCACGGCGTTCATCATGTGGCTCGGTGAGCAGATTGACGCGAAGGGGATCGGTAACGGCATGTCGATTATCATCACCGCGGGTATTATCGAGTCGCTTCCCGAAGCGTTCCGCCAGACCTGGGTTCTCTTGTCTCCGTTTGACCCTGCGAGGCAGCAGCTTCCGTGGTGGAAATTCGTGGTGTTGTGCGCCCTCTTTGTCGGGGCGGTGATCTTTTTGATCCTTATTATTCAGGGACAGCGCAAGATCCCCGTGCAATATGCGAAACAGATCCGCGGTCACAGGGTTTACGGCGGCCAAAGCACATACCTGCCGCTTAAAGTCAACCAGGCGGGTGTGATCCCGATTATTTTTGCGCAATCGGTGATCCTGTTTCCGGCAACGCTGGCGGGATTTTTTCCAAAAGCAGGCGCGCTGACGACGGTCGCCAAGTGGATCTCTTACGGAACCGTGACTTACGCGGCGATGGACGCTCTTTTGATCATTTTCTTCACGTTCTTTTACACGGCCATCACGTTTAATCCGATCGACGTAAGCGATAATCTTCAAAAATACGGCGGTTTTATTCCCGGAATCCGACCGGGGAAAACGACCGCGGAGTATCTGGATTATTTGATGACCCGTATCGCGATGGCGGGCGCTGTTATTCTTGCGCTGATCGCCCTGTTCCCGAGGCTCATTTCGGGGGCGATGGGCATACCGTTTCTTGTTGCGAGCTTTTTTGGCGGTACCGGGCTTTTAATCATCGTCGGTGTTATTTTGGACGTTATGCGGTCGGTGGAATCACAGCTGATCATGCGGCATTATGACGGGTTTATCAAACGAGGCCGGCTGAAAGGGCGCCGCTAATCATGAATCTCGTTTTCTTGGGACCCCCCGGGGCGGGCAAAGGCACTCACGCGGAAATACTGAGCAAAGAGAAAAGGCTCGTCCATCTGGCTGCGGGCGACATTCTTCGCCGCAACGTCAAAGAAGGCACGGAGCTCGGCAATCAAGCCAAGAGTATCATGGCGCGCGGGGAACTTGTCCCCGACGCATTGGTCAATGACATGATGTTTGCGGAGATCCGCTCCCTGAAAGCTAAAGGGAGCGAGGGCTTTATCCTGGACGGGTACCCGCGGACGATCGGGCAGGCCGAGGAGCTTGACCGGTTCCTCACCAGGGAAAAAATGTCTTTAACGGCCGCCGTCAATTTCGACGCTTCGGAAGCTGTGGTAATCGAGCGGCTTTCGGGCAGGAGGATCTGTGCGGTTGACGGGAAGATCTATCATGTCAGGAACATGCCCCCCAAAACGGAAGGGATCTGCGATTGCCATGGGCAGCCGCTGCTTACAAGGAAAGATGATCAGCCGGAAACGATCAAAACGCGCCTTGCGGTTTATCATGAATCCACGAAGCCTTTGATCGATTTTTACTTTCGGAAAGGCATTCTGCGTCATGTCGCAGCCGACGGCGATGCGCCTTCGGTTCAGAAGATGTTAGAAAAGCTCTTTGAAAACACCCGCTGAGCCCGCATGATCGAACTTAAATCGAACCGCGAGGTTCAGAACATTGCGGGATCAGGCAGGATCATCCGGAAGATTTTCAAGGTTCTTCACCCCATGATCCGTGAAGGAGTAACGGGAATAGAGCTTGATCAAAAAGCCGAAGAGGTGATCCGAAGCTGCGGGGCCGCGGGATCATTTAAAGGATACCGGGGGTATCCGGCGACCATATGTGTCTCGATAAATGAAGAAGTAGTTCACGGAATACCCGACAAGCGCCGCCTGATGAACGGGGACGTCGTCAGTATCGATGTCGGAGTGAAACAGAACGGGTTTCATGCCGATGCCGCCAGGACCTGGATGGTCGGCGGGGTGGACGATGAGCGCAAGAGGCTGATCGCCGTAGCGAAGGATTCTTTTGACGTGGCGTTGTCGAAGTTCCGCGCGGGTTGGCGGATCGGGGATCTTTCGGAAGCGATCCAGGTATACGTGGAATCGCAGGGGTTTCAGGTTGTCCGGGAGTATGCCGGGCACGGGATCGGCAGGGATCTCCATGAAGACCCGCAGGTTCCCAATTACGGCAAGCCCGGGCGCGGAGCAAAAATTGAACCCGGGATCGTGCTTGCGATTGAGCCGATGGTGACGGCGGGCCACTTTGCGGTTGAAACGCTTTCAAACGGATGGACGGTCGTTACGAAGGACCGGAAGTGTGCGAGTCATTACGAAGATACCGTGGCATTCACGGAAGATGGTTTTATAAATTTAACCGGGGAAGCGGAGTAGTTCCGGTTCACTCCCGAGTGAGATTGAAGAAAGACTTTGGCGGAGATCATTCGGCTCGAAATGTTTGTTCGGGATGTCTCCATCGATGAAACGGCAACGAGTCATTCAACAAAAGACAGGGTGATAAAATAATGGCAAAGGAAGATGCGATCGAGGTCGAGGGGACGGTGATCGAACCTCTCCCGAACGCGATGTTCCGAGTGGAGCTTGAAAACGGACACCGTGTCCTCACCCATATTTCGGGCAAGATGAGGATGCACTATATACGCATTCTTCCCGGAGACAAGGTGAAGGTGGAGCTTTCACCCTATGATCTGACCCGGGGCCGGATCACATTCCGGGTCAAATAAACCGGGCGAAATTTCCCGAAACGTTTGAGGGTTTTTCCGAAGCGGAAAAGCTTAATAAGATCGGAGAAGTGTTATGAAAGTTCGAAGTTCAGTCAAAAGAATTTGCGAGAAGTGCAAGATCATCCGTCGCAAAGGATATGTTTACGTGATTTGCTCTAACCCGAAACACAAACAAAGACAGGGTTAAGTAGGTTAGCTTTAAATTTTCGAGAAAATTTATTTTAAGCTTACTTAAACCCGAAAGGGCTGAGCGATCCCGGACGGATTTTTCTTAAAAAATTCGGGATAAACTGCTCGGGAAAGGAACTAAAGTTATGCCGCGTATTTTGGGTGTGGATATTCCAAAAGAAAAAAAGGCTGAAATCGCCCTGACGTATTTATACGGGATCGGGCGGGCGCTTGCCAGGCAAGTGCTCGATGAGGCGAACATTGACTGGAACAAGCGCGCCAGGGATCTGACCGACGCTGAGGTTTCCGCGATCACCGGTATTATCCAGAAGACCTGCCGGGTCGAAGGGGACCTGCGTCGCGAAATCCAGCAGAACATCAAGCGGTTGATGGATATCCGCTGCTACCGCGGCGTCCGTCATGTCAAAGGGCTTCCCGTGCGCGGTCAAAGGACTCACACGAATGCCCGCACGCGCAAAGGAAAACGTAAAACCGTCGGTGGTCTCAGCAAAAAGGCGCCGGCTCCGTAATAAAGCAACAGATCCCGAAAGGTTCATAAAGGAAAAGGTACAATTATCATGGCAAAGAAGAAGAAAATAAAACAGCTGGCCCGCGGGGTGGTTCATATCGCGGCCAGTTTCAATAACACGATCATCACGATCACGGATGCGACCGGCAACACGGTTGTCTGGGAATCCGCCGGATCTGCCGGTTTCAAGGGCTCGAAAAAATCGACGCCGTTTGCCGCGCAAATCGCCTCCGAGAAGGCCGCCAAAAAGGCTATGGAATACGGTGTGCGGGAAGTTGAGGTCTATATCAAGGGCCCCGGCGCCGGCCGCGAATCAGCGATCCGGGCACTTCAGGCTGCGGGTCTCCAGGTCACGTCCATTCATGATATTACGCCGGTGCCGCATAATGGCTGCCGTCCGCCGAAGAAGAGGAGGGTCTAAGCATGAGCAGGTACCGCGGTCCAGTTATCAAGCTTCACCGTCGCGAAGGAGTCAATCTTGGTCTGAAGGGCCGCCGCACGACGGATGAAAAACACGATAAACGGCTTACCAATCCCCCCGGCCAGCACGGCGCGCAGCGTTCGAAACTTTCGGATTACGGCGTGCAGCTGCGTGAAAAGCAGAAGATGAAGAGAATTTACGGTCTTGGGGAACGCCAGTTCCGTATATTTTTTCAGCGAGCTGCCCAGAAAAGGGGTGTTACGGGCGAAATTCTCATCCAGCAGCTTGAACGGCGGCTCGACAACGTGGTTTACCGTCTTCTTTTCAGCACGTCCCGGCGGGAAGCGAGACAGATGGTCTCCCATGGCCTTGTAACCGTGAACGGCCAGAAGGTGGATATCCCTTCTTATCAGGTCAAGGTTAATGACAAGATCAGCGTGCAGGCCAAAGAAGCCACACAAAAAAGAGTGCAGGCCAGCCTTGAAAAGTGGAAAGACCTGAGTGTTCCGGAGTGGCTTGAACTTGACCGTGAAAAGTTGACGGGTTCGGTTCTGAGGCTCCCGGTCAAATCCGATGCGGGACTTCCGGTCGAAGAGTCGCTTATCGTCGAGTTGTATTCCAAGTAAGGAAGCACTTACCCCGCCGGTTCACTTGCGAAGCAAGGCAGGCGGAGGAAATTTAAATTCGTTCCCGGACAGGGGACTCAGGGAGGACAAAGAAAATGGGAATCCGTTGGAAGACTTTTGAAATGCCGAAGCGCCTGGAGGCGGACAAGAACACGCTGACCGCCACCTACGCCAAATTCGTCGCTGAGCCGTTTGAACGCGGTTACGGGACGACGATCGGAAACGCCCTTCGAAGGGTGCTGATCTCTTCGATCGAAGGGGCAGCGGTTACGAGCATCAAGATCGACGGAATGCTGCATGAATTCGCCACACTTGACGGCGTGGTTGAGGACGGTGCACAGATCGTTCTGAACCTGAAGAGGCTTGTGCTTCGCTATCACGGAAAAGGGCCCAAGAAGATCTACATTGATGCCAAAAAACAGGGTCCCGTGAAAGCCGCCGACATCCAGGCCGATGAGACCGTGGAGATTGTTAACCCGGATCTCGTGATCTGTACGCTTTCCAAGAGCGTTCATTTTAAGATGGAAATGGAAGTGGGCCGCGGCCGCGGATATGTCCCGGCCGAAAAGAACAAACAGGAAGATGCGGCGATCGGCGTGGTCAGCGTCGATTCCGTTTTCTCGCCCGTGACCAAAGTGAATTTCACGGTCGAAGACACCCGCGTCGGGCAAATGACGGACTATGATCGTTTGATCCTGGAGGTTTGGACGAACGGAGCGATGGGGCCGGAAGAGGCGCTTCTTTACGCGTCGAACATTCTTCAGCGTCATCTCGACATCTTTGTCAACTACGGGGAGCTTCCCGAAGAGGAGGACGAAGAGGAAGAGACCGATCACGGTTTCATGGAAATGGTCCATAAACCGATCAGCGAACTTGAGCTTTCGGTCAGGAGCGCCAACTGCCTTGAGGCGGCCAATATCAAGACGATCGGCGATCTGGTCCAGAAGAGCGAAGCGCAGATGCTTAAATACAAGAATTTCGGGAAAAAGTCCCTCAACGAGATCAATCAGATCCTGGCGACCATGGGGCTTCATCTCGGTATGAATCTTGACGAAAAGCTCGGGAAAAAGCCGGCTGCCGAAGCCAGCTCAATCCCGGCCGCGTCCTAAAGAAGAAAGAAAAGGGATCTTTTTATGCGTCACCGAAGGTTACGTAGAAAATTAAACGTCAAGAGCGATCACCGCAAAGCTCTTCTCAGGAATCTTGTGCGGGCGCTTGTTATGAAAAAACGGATTGAGACCACCCACGCCAAGGCCAAGGAAACCAGCGCCCTCGCGGACAAACTGGTTACGATTGCAAAAAAAGGCGGACTTCATGCCCGGCGGACGTTGATTGCCAAGCTTGGAGACGCGGATACGGCTCGGCTTCTCGAGACCGTGATCGCTCCCAAGTTCAAGGACAGGCGGGGCGGCTACACGCGTGTGCTGCGCACGGGCGTCCGGATCGGGGATGCGTCCCAGATGTCGATCCTTGAATGGACGGCGGTATTTGAGGCGCCGGCCAAAAAGGCTAAAAAGAAAAAGGCCCCGAAAGCTGCCGAGAAGCCCTCGGAAAAGCCCGAGGTCAAGGGATCTCCGAAAACCGAGACGAAGCGCGAGGCCGAGAAGATTGCTGAGAAAAAGGAATCCGAGAAAAAAGGAGGATTCCTGGGCGGTCTCCGAAAGTTTTTTAAAGGCGACGATAGATAATAATTCACGCCAATTAACGCGCAACGCTCAACGATTCAAAGCTTTTGCTTTGTGCGTTGTCCGTTGCGCGTTTTGTTATGCGGCCGGTTTCAATCGGGATTTGAAATTTAAAAATCAGTCACGGGGGATTTATGGAGCTTTCAAAAAAGATCTTGTCGGTTAAACCGTCTGCCACGCTCGCGATCGCGGCGAAGGCGAAGGAAATGAAATCCCGGGGGATCGATGTAATTTCCCTTTCGGCGGGGGAGCCTGATTTTGACACACCTTCGTTTATCAAGGACGCGGCCATTGATGCCCTGAAAAAAGGGCAGACCAAATACACTCCGGTCGCGGGGACGCTCGATCTCCGTCAAGCTGTCTGCAGGAAGCTCAAACGTGATCAGGGGCTCGAATTTACGCCCGATCAGATCGTGGTGGGAACCGGCGCGAAACACGCGATTTTTAACGTGCTTTTTGCCCTGCTCAATCCCGGCGATGAAGTCCTGATCCCTTCCCCCTACTGGCTGAGCTATCCCGAAATGGTGACCGTGATCGGGGGAACGAATG
The DNA here is from genome assembly GCA_022705945.1 of Candidatus Omnitrophota bacterium. GTDB lineage: Bacteria > Omnitrophota > Omnitrophia > Omnitrophales > Aquincolibacteriaceae > UBA1443. Next base: position 48,111 of record JAKJDL010000011.1, read on the forward strand.
TTTTCCTGCCCGCCACGGAAGCGACGGACCTCAAGATCACTCCCGACATGCTCGAGAAAGCGATCACGCCCCGTTCGAAGGTCCTGATCCTGAATTCACCTTCCAATCCGACGGGCATGGTCTACAGTAAGGAAGAACTGCTCGCGCTGATCGCGGTCCTCAAAAAATATCCCCAGGTGCTTGTTCTCAGTGATGAGATCTATGAGAAGCTTGTTTTTGACGGACTGAAGCACTGGTCGATCGCACAGCTCGATCCCGACATCGCGAAGCGGACGATCACCGTGAATGGTCACAGCAAAGCCTACGCGATGACCGGATGGAGGCTTGGCTACGCGGCCTGTCCCGAAAAATCGCTCGCGAAAGCGGTGGAAAGTATCCAGAGCCATTCGACGTCGAATCCCGTGTCTTTTACGCAGGCAGGGGGAGTGGCCGCGCTTGATAAGGGTGATGAGGAAGCCTTGAAAATGAAGGCGGTGTTCGAAAAACGCCGCGATCTTTTTCTTTCTCTTCTCGCGAAGATCGAATGCTTTAAAGCCGTGAAACCGTCCGGCGCTTTCTACATCTTCGTGAACGTGAAAAAGACCGGACTTTCCGCTTTTGAGGTCTCGAAGCGGCTTCTCGAAGAGGCGCACGTGGCCGTGATCCCCGGTGAACCGTTCGGGAGCGCGGAACACATCCGCCTGAGTTATGCCACCTCCGAGCAGGAGATCCGGACTGCCGTCGAGCGCATGAGCGCTTGGGTCAAAAAACTGAGCGTTTCCGCCTAACCCGCCTTACCTACCGGTTCTCTACAATCGTGTTCAGCCCCTGTTCCGCGTGAGCGGAGCAGGGGTTTTTCATACCCTTTTTCATCCCCGGGATAAAGTCCGACGTTATCCCGGATAAAAAGCACTCCTTCGTTGATTGAGTCCGCCAAACATCCCGGATAGTAAATTCCATATGGAAGACAGAAAATTTGCTCAAATAATACTATCTATACATAATAAACTATAGCAATATATAACATTTAGGTATAAATTAGAAATAAAAGGTTATATTTATAGTAGAACTTCTATAACTATCGGCGGCGATACATGATAAAGAACTCAAAAAAGTCATGCGTGGACGTGCTGACAAAAGGCGTTGCTCTGTTTGTGTGCGCGACGTTTTTTGTGACATCCATCCATATACCGAAGGCGAGGGCCGAGGTTGCCCCGATCCCTGCCGTAAGTTTCAGATCGATTACGGATGATCTTACGGCGATTGCGTTGCCTAAAGAGATCGGGAAGATCCAGGAAACCTTCCGCGGATCGGGCGACAAGATCGTGATCCTGATCCGGGATGCCCACTCGATACCCGACGCCCAGCAGAGCATTCGGTCAGCCATTGATTATTTTCAGACAAAATACGGGATCTCTCTCGTCGGACTTGAAGGAGCTTCGGAAAAGCTGGACCCGCAAATCTTCAGGAGTTTTCCGGATAAAGAACTTCTCCGCAAGACATTCGATGCATATAGCCAAAGAGGTGAGCTTACCGGGGGCACAGCCGCGGCATTATTCAATACATCCGCGAGCGCCTACTACGGCATAGAAGACTGGCCCCTTTATGAGGATGGTGTTTCGTATTTTCTTGAGGCGACCGCAATGGAAAGCGAGATCGAAACGCTCCTTGAGCCGATGGAAGCCGCAATCACCCGCGAAAAAGAATCCGTCTATTCCGGGGAACTTCTTGAGATCGACCGTTTGCTGGCGGACTTCGGCAGAAATAAAACAGACCTGGTTCAGGTCCTGAACAAGCTTGCCAAATACCAGCCGCCGCCCAAAGGCTCCGAACTTGCGATATTGCTTGAAGAAATCCGGCAAAGCCAGATGACGGATACACCCGTCGAGATCGAGATCAAAAAGATCGCGGATCAGATATTTTCTGCTTTGAAAAACCAGTCGTTGAATCCGGAGATACGGCAGGAGCTGCAGGAATTCAACGGAAGCTTTCAGGAGTTCAGGACAGGCAGAACAACGCCCCGGGCTTTTGCCTTCTATCTCAGGGGACTGGCTAAAAAATACGGGGTCCGGGTCAAGGTCTCCCGCGAGTTGGCTTATTTGACAGAGCATCAAAAACGCCTGAAGGATATCGAGGGCACACGGTTTTTCGAGGACTTCAAGCGTTACGCTGATTTGGTCAAAGAGTCACTTTTTCAAAACGAAGAGCAGAGGGCGCTGGATGCCAGGACACGCGGGCTTGATCTCATGAAGCGCCTTGCCCGCCTTGAACTCAGCTTTGAGGACTGGGAGAAGGTTCGGAAATTGATGCTTCAGCTGGATCAGTGGACAGTGACGCAAGACCGGGTCGTCGGCCGCGAAGAGATGTCATCTGTCCTAAAAAAAATGAAGACACATCTGGCCTTTTATCATGTCGCGGAGAAACGCGACAAGGTATTCCTTGAAAACATCCGGTTCATGATGACAAAAACGAAACAGGAAAGCTCCCTGCTTGTGGCCGGAGGTTTTCACACGGAAGGACTCATCCGGGAACTAAAGGAAAAAGGAATCTCCTATGTTCTCGTGATGCCCCGGATCGGCTCGATCCCCGAAGAACCCCTTTACCGTGAGCATATGCAGGGACAAGTTTCCTGGAGCGATTACTTTGAGGTCAAAGACGGAAAGGTAAATCTTTACGATGCCTTTGTCCGTGCCGCGAGAGACAAACTGCTGGGAGATAAAAACGCTCTTGCTACAGGTGGAAAAGAATGGAGAGACCAGATCATCCGTGACCTCGCGGCTGAGGGGAGAATTACCGAAGCCGGCGACTACACCCGTTTCATTGATGAACTGACGAAACAGGAAGGAGGGGCGAGGAGGGCGGAAGGTGATAATGTTCAGGCCCTTCGCGAAAAATGGCTGGCCAATATCGACCGCTTCGGCGAAGGTCTCAGGAAACTCCATGCCGAAGGCAACCTCAGCGAATCCAGCATCATGCAACTTATCAAGACCATCACCATTCCTGAGGTTTCTTTAGCAAATCAGCTTGCGCCCGGAGTACGGGCAGAGGTCCGATTGCTTCCCTTAATTCAAGGTCCAGGAAGCTCCAGCATAGCGCGGCGGGGTCGCCCTGAAACCCGCCGCTCCGACATCCGACGAAAATATAAAGTTTTTTCGG
>JAKJDL010000012.1 GCA_022705945.1 Candidatus Omnitrophota bacterium
CCGCCGATCCCCTGCCAGACGCTCATGATGATAAAGGCGGGCTTGGCCCAGGCTTCATCGGTCAGCCAGTTTGGACCCGTCAGTTTCAACCCCATCAGATCCCCGAATTGGGCGATCATCCCGTTAAGGAGTCCGAAATTCGGGTTATAAATGAGCCGCCACAACATAAAGATCGCGACGCCGGAGCAGATCGTCGGCAAGAAATAAACCGTCCTGAAAATCACGGTCCCTTTGAGCTTCTGGTTCAGCGCAATCGCGAGCAAAAGCGATCCCGCCATGCTGAGCGGGATCGAGAGCATCAGATAAACCGTGTTCCAGCAGTATTTCATAAAGTAGGGGTCTTTCAGAAGATCGGTAAAATTCTTAAACCCCACTATTTCGACTTCGCCGGAGAGAAGATCCATCTTGAGAAAGCTCAGAACAAGCGACGCGAGAACCGGAAGCGATGTGAATGTCAAAAAACCCACCAGGTTCGGCGCGAGGAACGCGTAAGCCGCGATCTTCTCCTTTGTCCTATCTTTCATTTTATCCAGCATAAATTGGTCTCTTGGTTCGCCTAACCCGCGCCTTGCGTTGCTCCGCAAACACGCGCCCTTCAAACAATTGACAATGCAAGACCTTCACCGACTGATGCAACTGCCCCGTCTGGACTTGAACCAGAAACCTTGCCTCCAAAGGGCAGTGTGATATCCAATTTCACCACGGGGCAATAATTCGCTACGGTAATGGAATCAAAACGTGTGACAGATCAGTTTCCGGTAAGGAAGGGACCGCGCCTGTGAACGCCGCCGCAAGGCTTCGGCCTTTTCACGGTTTTCAAGCACCGCGAACACCGTCGGGCCGCTGCCGCTCATAAGGGCAAAAGAGGCCCCCGCCGACCGTAATGCCTTAACGGCTCTGGAGATCGACGGTCTCAAAACAAAAGCAGAAGACTCAAGATCGTTCTCTGCTAAACCCGCTGCCTCCCGGATCCTTTTGGTCCCGAAAAAAGAGCTGAGGATTATAGCAACACGTTTTTCCTTCGTCAAGGAAACGGGTTTCTTCCGAACCCGGAGATTCTGATAAACCTTTTTTGTTTTAAGTCCTTTGTCGGTAACCAGTAAGAGAAAATAAAGTTTTGAGGGAAAAGGCAAAGACCGCATCTTGTCCCCGATCCCCCACGCTACTGCGTTTGAAGTATCCATGAGGAAAAAAGGAACGTCAGCACCGAGAGTTTTCCCTATTTTAAAAAGTTCTTTCCTTGAAATGCGGAGCCGGAAAAGCTTTTTCATGCCGAGAAGGAAATGCGCCGCGTTGCTCGACCCCCCTCCGAGCCCCGCGCCTAACGGTATTTTCTTTTCCAACCGGACCGAAACACCGCCAAGCTCCGGAAACTTCTTTTGAAGGGACCGGTAAGCTTTCGTGATCAGGCTCCCTTCACCGGTCTCAAGACCGCGACGGTTTGTGCTCAGCCTGAAACCTTTTTTCCGTTTTTGGATCGTAATCGTATCGGAAAGGGAAATACGGTGAAAAAGGGTAAGGAGATCATGGTAACCGTCCGGCCGCTTCCGGAGAACTTTGAGGTGAAGATTAAGCTTGGCGGGACTTTGAATGGTAATATTATTCATTCGGATAGAGGACGGTGGACGGAGGATGGCGTGAAACGATCATTGTTTTTCGCCTTCCGCCATCCGTCATCCGCTTCCCGGACCGCGGGAAACCCGCGGTCTATGACCAGTCTTTTTTCTTGTGCCGGTTCCTGCGGAGCTTTTTTTTCCGCTTGTGTTTATTCATCTTCTTCCGGCGCTGCTTATGTGCCCAAGGCATCTTCTGACTCCTTCGGTGTTTATGGAATACACTTGTTCAGGGGATATTCGATAATTCCGGACGCTCCCGCCTTTTTAAGCTGAGGGATAAGCTCGCGGACCACGGAGTCGTCAATGATCGTCTCGACGTCCAGCCAGTCCTTGTCCGTAAGATTCGCGATGGTCGGCTTCTTCATCGCAGGAAGAAGAGAAAGAATCTTGCGAAGATTCTTCTTCTCAACATTCATCTTGAGACCGACTTTTTCCTGGGCCCGCATGGCCCCTTCAAGAAGAAGGATAAGGTTATCCATTTTGGACTTCTTCCAGGAATCTTTAACGCTTTGCTTGTTGGCGATGAATTTCGGGATTGACGTCACGACCGTATCGATAATTTTAAGCTTGTTGGCGCGAAGGCTGGAGCCTGTCTCGGTTGCTTCCACAATGGCATCGGCAAGGCAGGGCGGCTTGGCTTCCGTGGCGCCCCAGGAAAACTCCACTTCGGCGTCCACTTTGTTCTTTTTAAGATAACGTCTCGTCACACCCACAAGTTCGGTAACAACTTTCTTCCCCTTCAGGTCCTTCACGCTTCTGAAAGGCGAGGACTCATGAACCGCAAGCACCCAGCGCACCGGATTGGAGGTCCGCTTGGAATACTGGAGCTCGCAAAGCTCAGCCACGTCCGAATCATTCTCTAGGATCCAGTCATGCCCCGTCAGGCCGCAGTCCACCACACCATCTTCAACGTAGCGGGACATTTCCTGGGGGCGAAAAAGGATCACCTCGATCTCGGGATCGTTAATGGAAGGAATATAGGACCTTGGATTGACATTAACGGTAAAACCCGCCCTTTTAAAAAGAGCGTAAGTCGCTTCTTCGAGACTGCCCTTGGGAAGCGCTATCTTTAACTTTTTACTGCCCTTCACGCATTATCTCCGATCGGTTTTATTTGAAAACAGGAGGCGGATTCTAGCGGTTTGTGCCTGGAGTGTCAATTTTAACCTTCGTCGGATTTGGCGTTTTTCTTCTGGGGAAGGATCCGCTCCTGAACCTTTGAAAAAATAATCATAACTATCAGGACGAGCATTGTGGTAAAGATCGCCGCCCTGAACAATCCAACCCCGCAGGCAAGCCCCACCCCGCACATGGCCCAAATGCCCGCCGCGGTCGTCAGTCCCTTGATGCTTCCCTGCGGGGAGCGGATGATCGCGCCCGCTCCGAGGAAACCGACGCCCGTCACAACCTGCGCCGCGATCCGGGCAGGATCGACCGTCGCAATGTTCCGGTAAGTTTCGAAAATACCGATCGAAACAACCATCATCAGCGCAGAACCGAGACAGACCAGCGTGTAGGTTTTGAACCCCGCTTCTTTCCCGTGGAACTCACGCTCAAGTCCGATAATAGCACCAAGCCCCACCGCCGTCAGCAAACGGCCCATCATCTCAAAATCATACGGAGTCAAAAACGAAAACCAGTTCATAGGAACCTCCTGCCGCGCCACAAGGCTGCAAGGCCACACGAAAGATTCTTGTGGCACGAGACGCGTGTGGCTTCAGTGAATTTGAAGCGCCGGATCGCCGGTCATCTTAAATGTCGACCGTTTCCCGTTCCGGTAAAGCTCAAATCCCCGGCGGGCGATCATGGCTCCGTTGTCGGTTGAAAGAGAGAACGGCGGGAACCAAACTTCACAACCCTTCGCTTTTGCTTCCCGGGTCAATTTATTCCGGAGATGGGAATTCGCGCTGACGCCTCCGCCGACCACAATATCGGAAACACTCTTAAAATCAGCCGCATCAAGTGTCTTTTCGACCAGCCAATCAATAACAGCGTGCTGGAAGCTCGCCGCAATATCCTGTTTTGAGGGAGCGTCCGGTTTCGGGAGCCCGGTCTTTGGATCTTTTACAAGGTAAAGAACGGCCGTCTTGATTCCTGAAAAACTGAAATCGAAACGACGGGCATCATTCCCGGCACCGGAACCGCGGCCAAAGCGCCCGTCGAGCTTCGGGCAGGTGAATCGGACCGCTCCCGGATCCCCTTTTCCCGCGAGCTTGTCGATAATGGGCCCGCCGGGATATCCGAGGCCGAGAATCTTGGCGACCTTGTCGTAAGCCTCACCGACAGCATCGTCAATCGTTTCGCCAAGGATATGAATCCGGGCGCCTTTGCAATAGGTCAGCATTGTGTGCCCTCCGGAAACAAGAAGCCCGATAAATTTATCCGGAGCCGGTTTATCAAAAAAATTCGCAACAAGATGCGCTTCCATATGATTGACACCGACAAGCGGAATGCCGAGCTCGTAGGCAAGCGCCTTCGCGAATGAAACCCCGACAAAAAGAGAGCCGATCAGCCCGGGCCCCCGGGTCACCGCGATCAAACCGAGATCGGCGGCCCTGATCTTTGTTTCGGTCAGGGCTTCTTCGAACACGCATTGGATCTGCTCCATGCAATGCCGCGACGCGATCTCGGGCACCACACCGCCGAATTTTTTATGACGGAAAAGACTGGATGAAACAATGTTCGAGAGGATTTTAGCGGTACCGGAACGCGGCTCTGCCTTGACAACCGCACACGAGGTTTCGTCGCAGGAAGTTTCGATGCCAAGGATCAGCATACGGCTGAACCCCGGCGCCGCAGGGACACAAAACCGCAAGGATATACGAAAAGCTTTTGCGGCATACGGCCTGCGGCGCGCGACTTTTTAGTTGAGCTTTTTAAGGAGAATTTCATTGACCACTTTTGGATTCGCCTTGCCCTGCGTTTCTTTCATGACAAAACCCACGATGGCGCCAAGAGCTTTCTGTTTCCCGGCTTTAAATTCTTCCACAGCCTTCGGGTTCGCGGCGATTGCTTTCTCAACCGCTTTTTCGATGAGCCCCGTATCGGAGACCTGGACAAGTCCTTTTTCTTTTACGATGGTTTCTGCATCTTTCCCGGTGTCAAACATCATCCCGAGAACATCTTTGGCCATTTTCCCCGAAAGGGTCCCTGTCTCAATCAAACCGAGAAGCCCCGCAAACGTTTTCGGCGCTACGGGACAATTTTCGATCTCGAGATTTTTCACATTCAGCACCGCGAGAAGCTCCGTCAGGATCCAGTTGCTCGTCTGCTTCGCGTTCCCTTTTTCGGCAAGGCAAACCTCGAAATAATCCGCAAGGGCTTTGTTTTCGACCAGGGTGTAGGCGTCGTATTCGGGGATACCGTAATCTCTCATAAGCCGCTTCGCGCGTTCCAGGGGAAGTTCCGGCAAGGTCTTGCGAATCGCCTCCACGGTTTCGCGCGTCAAGGTGAACGGGACAAGATCCGGGTCCGGAAAATAGCGGTAATCATGGGCGTCTTCTTTCGAACGCATGGAATAAGTCATCCCCTTCGCGTCGTTCCAGAGGCGCGTTTCCTGGACAATCGTTTCGCCGTCTTCGAGCGCGCGAACCTGCCGTTCGATCTCGCACTGAATGGCCCGCTGAACCATCTTGAACGAGTTCAGATTCTTGATCTCGACTCTGGTGCCGAACCTTTCCTGGCCCGCGGGGCGCACCGACACGTTCGCATCACAGCGCAGACTCCCTTTTTCCATATCGCAGTCGCTCACCTCCGCGTACTGGAGAATAGCTTTCAGGGTGGTCAGATAATCGTAGGCTTCCCGGGGCGAGCGAATATCGGGATCGGATACGATCTCGAGGAGCGGCATGCCGCCCCGGTTGTAATCCACAAGACTTCCATCCGCGATCCCTTCATGAAGAAGCTTTCCCGCGTCTTCTTCAAGGTGAGCACGCGTGATCCCGATCTTTTTCTCGGTATATTTTCCGTCCGCATCCCTCGTTTCAATCAGCACCTCACCGCGTCCGTTCACGGGCATGTCAGACTGCGAAATCTGATAGGCCTTCGGAAGATCGGGATAGAAATAATTTTTCCGGTCAAACTTGAGCCGCTCGGCCACCCGGCAGTTGAGCGCCAGTCCCGCGCGGATCGCGAGGCGAAGCGCTTCTTCGTTCACAACCGGAAGCGACCCCGGCCAGCCGAGACACCCCGGGCACGTATTCCTGTTTCCCTCTTCCCCGAACGTCGTCGGGCAAGAGCAGAACAGTTTGCTCTTCGTCTTCAGTTGAACGTGGACTTCCAATCCGATTACGGGTTCGTAGTTCATTTTCTATTCTCCCGCCTCAAATCTTCTCCTGCGTTCTTCAAGCGTTTCTCCCTCGTACATCCAATAAATCGGCCCCTGCACTGAGTACTCTTTCCCAAGGGCTTTTTGGGCTGCGTTTGAGAGGCTTGTAACTTCTCCGTTATATTCAACAGACCGATTATCAATGACTTTCGCTTTTGTGTTTTCATCATTAACGAAGAAAAGCTCCGCCCCCGGCGGGATATCAACCATTTTAAAATTGAAGATAGCACGCTTTGCGCGAGCCTGATTTAAGGCCTGCCGATCTTCTTCCGTTTCAACATAATCTTTTTTAGGCGTAACATTCTCAACTTCGGCAAGCCGCAGTGCCGCAAGAGCTCGCTCCGGAGCAATCTCAAAAAATTCTCTGCTGAAACGGACGCGCCGATCCGAGAATGCATCATGCAACTGCTTTTCAACAAAATTTGCATTTTTGACGGTGCAAGCATAAAAGCATTCGAACGGAAGCGGCATATTTGTTGTGTCCAGATCGCGAATGCGCTTTTCGAGATTGGTCGTCCGCCCAATTTTTACATACCCGGGCATGGCTTCATTAATGAGAATATAGACTATTTCATCCATAAAACTCTTTTCCCTCAAGCGCTATTTTTAAACCGTTTGTCGTTAAACAAAAGACATCTGCGCCCAAACAACACCTGTTTACTTTCCCGTCTGTTTGAAAACCTTTTAAACGAACACCGGATAATCGGCGGTTTCTTTTTCGGTGATCAGTCCCCCGCAGCCTTAAATGTCCCGGTTTCGTTTCATGCGCATCCCGTTGCAAAAAGGCTGTTTCGCAGATTCACCGGACCGCAGTCCATCACGATCGGCTTCCGCCGCCCTTTCAACTGCACGGTTAAACCGGTTCCTGCCTGTCCAGCTTCGGCTTCTTTTTGTAAATCCCGGCTTCCTGCTCGAACGCGTAGGCCGCACGGAGCATGGTCGCCTCATCAAAAGGCCGGGCCATGAGCTGAAGGCCGACCGGAAGACCGCCCGATGCGAACCCGCACGGGACGGACATCGCCGGGATCCCCGCCAGATTCGCGGGAATAGTGAAAATATCGGACAAATACATCGCGAGCGGGTCCTGCATTTTTTCGCCGATCTTGAAGGCCGGCGTCGGCGAGGTCGGCGAAAGGATGAGGTCAACCCCCCGGAAGGCCTTTTCAAAATCTCGGCGGATGAGAGTCCTGACCTTCTGCCCTTTCAGATAGTAAGCCTCATAATAGCCGGCCGAGAGTACGAACGTGCCGAGCAGAATCCGCCGCTTGACCTCCTGTCCGAATCCGAGGTTCCGCGTCTCAAAATACATTTCGCGGAGATCCTTCGTGGGCACGCGCAGACCATACTGGACACCGTCGAAGCGGCTGAGGTTCGAGCTCGCTTCCGCGACCGCCACAATATAATAGACCGCGACGGAATACTCCGTGTGCGGAAGGCTGATCTCCTGGATTTGGGCGCCGAGCTTCCTGTAAAGGTCCACCGCGGCGCGCACGCTTTTCTCGACTTCCGGGTCGATCCCTTCGATGAAATATTCCCTGGGAAGACCGACGCGGAGACCTTTTACGTCCCGCACAAGTGATTTCGTAAAATCCGGCACGGGCTGCGGAGAAGACGTAGAGTCTTTCGGGTCGTGGCCCGAAATGACGTTCATAAGGAGCGCCGCATCTTCTACGGTTTTGGCGAGCGGACCGATCTGGTCAAAGCTGGAACTGCACGCAATGAGACCGTAGCGCGACACGCGGCCGTAAGTCGGTTTCACGCCGACCACTCCGCAGAGCGCCGCGGGCTGGCGGATTGAGCCGCCGGTATCGGAGCCGAGCGCTGCCAGGGTCATATCGGCGGCAACCGCCGCAGCCGATCCCCCGCTTGAGCCGCCCGGCACACGGGTGATGTCCCACGGATTTTTGCACGGGCCGAACGCGGAGGTTTCGCAGGAAGACCCGAGCGCAAATTCGTCCATGTTGCACCGGCCCCAAAGCGTCACGCCGGCGTTCCTGAGCTTCGTGATCACGGTAGCATCGTAAGGCGGGATATGTTTTTCGAGGATCTTCGACGCACAGGTCACTTCTACGCCTTCGATACAGATATTGTCCTTGACGGAGACCGGAACACCATAAAAGGTACCGGGTACTCCTTCGGGACAAGTTCTCGAACCCGTCTCCATCGCACACGGCATCTTTAAAAACGCGTTGATCCCGGGATTCAGTTCCGCCGCACGCTTCTCGAAAGCGTCGAGAATCGGTCCGGCTCCGTCCTTTTTGGCGAACTCGACCGCCTCTTTGAGTGTAAGTTGTGTTAAATCCATGTTTTTCACTTTCACCTGTGGTCTGTAGTCTTTGGTCCGGGAAGACAGGCACCCCGCCTTTGGCGGGAGAGTCAGTCTCCGCTAGTCTTTTTGTATGATTTTCGGGACTTTGAAGAAGCGGCCGTCGGCGTGGGGAGCGTGTTCTAACGCCTTCGTCGCTGCATCGGAGGATGCTGCCTCATCCCTGCGGCAAACGTTTTTGAGGTCCAGAACGTGGCTTGTCGGCTCGACGTTCTTCGTGTCGAGTTTCTCCAGATTCCTGATGTAATCGAGGATCGCCTCAAGGTCTTTCTCGAGTTTGGGTTTCTCTTCGGGCTTGAGGTTGAGCCGCGCAAGCGACGCGACCTGATCGATATTGAATTTCATAAACGGGTTATCCTTCACCATGTACCGGGACTTGACACTTGTTCCCGGGAACTCGCTTTTTCATGCGAGGTGCGAGTCCTCCTTGACAAAAAACACATTCTGCCTGAAGACACGGGACGTGTCAAATAGGGCAATCGTATTGATTGGAAGCGCTTATTTCTTCCATGAACTTTCTGAGTTTCACCGGAGCCTTTTCCTCGGCCGGATATCCGAGTGCGATCACGATATCAACCCTCTTGTCTTTCGGGACCGCCAGTTCTCTTTTCAGGGCTTTCTCGTCAAACCATCCGATCCAGCAGCTCCCGAAACCGAGCTCGGTCGCCTTGAGTACAAAGTGCTCGCAAGCGATCCCGATATCGATCAGGCAATACCGGGTGTCCCTCACCCGGGCCCCGATCGCGGCCCAGAGTTTCATTTTCTCCGAAACAACCGCGACAATCACGGGCGCGCTTTTCGCAAATTCATTCATGGAATAAATTCCGGAAAAGATCCGGTCCGCAAGCCTGTCCTTTTTCACGGGATCATCCACCACGATAAATTTCCAGGGCTGGGAGTTACAGGCGGACGGCGCAAGTCGGGCCGCTTCAAGACACCGGAGAATATCCTCGCGGCGTACAGGACGGGCAGAAAACCGGCGAACACTTCTGCGTTTGAGTACCAGCTCATCAAAATTCATAATGCTTATCTCCCTGACGAGTATGCTTTTATACTTTTCCCCCGCGGAACGCTGATTATTTTAATCACCGGATACCGACGAGATCACGCAGTCTCCGTTTTTAACAGCGGCAGGGATTACGAATAAAGCGGGCCGAAATCAGCTTCCGGAATTTAAAACATGCTCCAGCACGACATCCGCCTGCTTGGCGGCCGCAATCATGATGCGGGGAGCCAGCGCCGGCGCGGTCTCAATATCCGAACGCAGATCCCCCACCATTACGAGATTTTCTTTGATCCGGTGAACGCGAATCCCGTCGCTTTCCCCGATCCCCCCGAGCCCCGAGGCCGCGACGAGAAACTTGCCGGACGGAAGCAGCGCTTCCACAAAAATACTTTTCGCCTCGATTTTATCGAAACATTCCACGATCACATCACAGCCGGCGAACACGGCAACGATATTTGCCCGGTCAAGCCGAAGCGCAAGCGCCTCAATATCGATCCCGGGCATGATCCGCAGAAGGTTTGCCTTCAGGGCGTTTGGTTTTTTCATGCCGATCTGATCCGAAAAATAGGCCTGCCGGTCCAGATTCGCGGCATCGACCGTGTCAAAATCGGCGATCACGAAACTGCGGAACCCCGACCTCGCCAAAGCGGTCGCGCAATTTGATCCAAGACCGCCGGCTCCCGCAATCCCGACCTTCGCGCCGCGGACTTTCCGGTAACCTTCATCTCCGAGTTTCGCTATCAGGTTATTCTCGAAGACATCACGGCTCATAATTGCATCCAGTCCTTCATCACAGGCTGGTAGCCTTTCGCGGCGAGCATCGCCTTAACCTCTTCGACATCCCGCTTGTCGGCGATCTCGAACTGTTCGGCTTTAACCGAAGCCCCTCCCGCTCCGATCCCCCCCAGCGTATGGCCTCCCACTTCGGTCGTGGAACCCGCTGACATCCGGGTGATCCCGAGCGGGAGAAGATGTTCCCGGAGCTCGGACGGTTCCCGTGTCGAAATCGTGATCCCGAGGCGCGGCAGGAAAAGCCGGAGGGCAAGAATAATCTGAACAAGATCGCGGTCGCTCACCGGTTTTATTTCCTTGAAACTTCCTTCATGCGGACGGAGACGCGGCACGGAAACGGCAACTTCGGCGTCAGGGAAAACATCCTGAAGATATTTCGCGTGAAGCCCGAGAAAGAACGCTTCGCTCCGCCAATCATTCAATCCGAGCAGCGCACCGATGTTCACGCCGCGGATCCCGACCCCGGCCGCGCGCTCGGGCGCCTCCAGACGGAATCGAAAATCTTTTTTGGGGCCCGCTTGATGAACCCTGTCGTAAACCGCTTCATCGTAAGTTTCCTGATAGATCGTGAGCCCGTCCACACCTTCGTTCACAATTTCGGAATATTCAGCCTCCGTCAGGGCATAGATCTCTACCGAGATCGAACTGAAGTGTTTCTTCAGGACACGGATCGCATCTTTGATATAGGAAAGCGCCGCCCGCCTCCTTGAGCCGCCCGTCAAAACAAGAATGTGTTCGAGCCCCGTGGCGGCAATATAAGCCGCTTCCCGTTCGACTTCTTCCATGGTTAAGGTCCGGCGAGGCAGGTCATTCGCGGCGTTAAAACCGCAATACTCGCATCGGTTCTCGCAGTAATTGGAAAGGTAGAGCGGCGTGTAGAGCTGAATGACTTTCCCAAAATGACGCGAGGTCAGCTCATGCGCTTTTCGGGCCATTGCTTCCAGATGACGCGCGGCACAGGGTGACAGAAGCGCGAGCAGACGCGCGGGATCCTCACGATCCGACGCAATGGAACGCAGTACCCGCTCCGCCGTGACGGCGCGGAAGACGTTTTCCGCGGGGAGGTTTTTACTCTTTGACAGGGTTTCGTAGAAGCTCATGTTTTTTCTTCCGTCACTGCGAATTATGTTTTTCGTCGTGAAGAAAACCCGTGAGCGGTGAGGACGCGCTTGCTTCACTTCTTTCTTGCGGGACACCGGCCAAATACGCGAGCCGGCCGGCTATAACGGCTTCCTTGAAAGCAGCAGCCATCCGCACCGGATCTTCGGCAACGGCCACGGCCGTATTCACAAGCACCGCGGCACAGCCCATTTCCATACACTCACAGGCCTGGGACGGACTTCCGAGCCCGGCGTCCACAATCACGGGAACCTTGATCTCACGGACCATGATCCCGACAAGTTCCCGGGTTTTCAATCCGCGGTTGCTTCCGATCGGGGCTCCGAGCGGCATCACAGCGGCCGCACCGGCATCCTGCATACGCCGGGCCATCGAGAGGTCCGGACTCATATAAGGAAGCACGATGAAACCTTCTTTGGCCAGGGTCTCCGTCGCCTTGAGCGTTTCGAGATTATCAGGCAAAAGATACTTCTGATCCCGAATAACCTCGATCTTGATCCAGTTCCCCGCCCCGCCCGCCCCGGCGAGTCTCGCGATCCTCACGGCCTCCTCGGCGTTCCGGGCTCCGGACGTGTTGGTCATCAAAATGCATTTCGCCGGAATGAAATCCAGGATGTTTTCCGTTTTGGATGAAGCGTCAACCCTTCGCAAGGCAACGGTCACAAGACCGGAGTCCCCGGCCTCGATCGCCCGCTTCATGACCTCATAGCTTGAAAATTTGCCGGTCCCGAGCAAAAGACGGCTCGGAATATCACGGCCTCCGATCCGGAGCGTATCTTCCACGTCAACCTCCTCCCACAAAACTGATGATCTCAAGCGTATCGTTTTCAGAAAGCGTCACTTCACGCCAGATTTCCCTCGGAACAATGCGGCCGTTATGCTCGATCACAAGCCCTTCCGGGCGCAGTCCTCTCGACTCGATAAGCCCCGAAAGGCTTGCTTCTTTCTCGACCTGCGATTCTTTGCCGTTGATTTTGAGGATCATAATCCGGGCCTTTTTTAGATTCGGAGAGAATCGTTCTGAAGACGGAAAGATTATAGCGGGAACCGGCCTTTATTTGAAGAAAAGCTTCTTGACCCGGGCAAGAAGCCCGCTCAGAAAACCGGCACTGCGGAGAACCCGTTCGCCGCAATAGAGGCAATTCATGCTTCCGGACGGCACGCAATTCTTGCAGGAGGGACAGATCACGGATTCCGGTCCAAGGATCTCGTCTTTCGCCCATTTTTCCCTTAATACGGGCGGAACTTCTTCCTCTTCCGTTTCCCAATCTTTAGGCTCATCGTCCTGAAACATCGCGGTTCCCCCCTGCCCGGCCTGATCAAACTATATGATGAAAAGAGCTTTCACGCTCCTTCCGCCGCGAAAAACTCTTTCAGCTTTTCTTCGATAAGATCCTCGGATTCAAAAAAACCATTATTGTGATCGCCCCGGATCTCCAGAAACTCCCGGGGTGGCGCGCCGGCTTCAAAAAGAGTTCTCCCCATCTCGAACGGAACAATCTCGTCTCTTCGGCTTTGAATGATGAGTTTCGGTATTTTCAGACCCTTGATTTTTTGAATGGAATCGTAGCGGCTGGCCAGGATCCGGGAAGGGACGAACGGCATGTGGATCGCGACCATGTCCTTGATGTTTGTGAAAGTGTTCTCGAGGATCAGGGCCTTCATGGGCCGGGACACGGCAAGATCAACCGCGACCGCTCCTCCGATCGATTCCCCGTAACCGATCACCTTTCCGGCCGGAATCCCGCGCCCGACCAGGTAATCATAAGCCGCCTGCGCGTCACGGTAGAACCCGTTCTCGGAAGGCCGGCCGCGGCTTTTCCCGTAGCCGCGGTAATCAAACATAAAGACATTCAGCCCGAGGCGGTTTAAAAAAACCGCCTTTCCGAGCCGGTGGCTGATATTTCCGGCGTTGCCGTGGCAAAAAAGGACGGTGTCCCCGTCCCCGGAAGCGGGGATGAACCATCCGTGCAACCGTTTTTGATCGGAGGAAGTGAAAAAAACATCCTCAAAAGGAAGCCCCGCGGCCGAAGGAAGGAACATGATCTGTTTGGCCGGAAAATAAACGGACCGGAACTCTAAAAACCTGAAAAGGAAAAAAACAACGGCGGTACCCAGCGCCGCAAGAAAAACCGTTTTAGGCAAAGGAAACCTCCATGGATCAGGACATCGGAAAACGGACGGGGAATAAATCTTTGATTTTTACGCCGCCACCGACGATACGGACGCATTTTCCGACGACTATCGACACCCCCCCGTTGCCGGGGACTCGCAAAGTCTTTTTTTGAGGAACGAATCCCCGGAGGCGATTTTAAAAGCATTTCCGGCCCCGATATTTCTGAAAAGTCGGAAAATAAAAAACGGCTTATGAAACCGCTTCCGGTCCCGGACCCTTTTTTTTCGCCATCATGTAATAAAAAACCGGCACGGCAGTCCGAGAAAGGATCGTGGAAGCAATCTCCCCGGCCATCAGCGCTACCGCGAGACCCTGGAAAATCGGATCAAAAAGGATCACCGCCGCCCCGACCACCACCGCGGCCGCCGTGAGCAGCATCGGGCGAAAGCGTTTCGCGCCCGCGTCAATCACCGCTTCTTCAAGCGGCATCCCCGCCTCCCGCTGGAGCTCGATAAAATCCACCAGGATAATAGAATTACGCACGACGATTCCGGCCCCCGCGATCATGCCGATCATGGAAGTCGCCGTAAAAAAGACGCCGAACATCCAGTGCGCGGGCAGGATACCGATCAGCGTGAGCGGGATCGGAAGCATGATAATCCAGGGCGTTTTAAACGACTGGAACCAGCCCACCACAAGCGCGTAGATCAGGAGCAGAACGAACGCGAACGCGATCCCGAGATCCCGGAACACTTCGTAAGTGATCTGCCACTCCCCGTCCCATTTGAGGGTCCAGCGATCCGTGCTCGCGGGCTGACCGTTAAAAAGCTGGTCGATTTTTGTCTGCGATTCGTGGTTTTCGGGCGCCGGAATCTTCGCTATCTCTTTTTTAAGTTTCAGGATCGCGTAAGCCGGACTTTCAAACTTTCCGGCCACATCCGCGATCACGTAAGAAACACGCATCAGGTTTTTATGGTAGATCGCAAGGTCCTTCGTGTCCGTTTCAAGATCCACCAGTTCGCGGACCGGGATCGGGTTGCCGTAACGTGAAAGGAGCGTCATGTTCAGCACACTTTCAATCGTCGCGCGTTTCTCCTTGGGGAGACGCAAAAGGATCTCGACCGGTTCGTATTCTTCCGACAGGTGCGCGAGATCCACCGCTTTGCCGCCCAGCGCCGTCGCGACGCTTTCGGAAATCTGCGCGACCGGGATGCCATTCAGGGAAGCTTTCTCCGTATTAATCCGCAGACGCGCAAGCTTTTCGGGCGCCCGGACATAGGTATCGATATCCGTCACGCCTTCGCTCGAAGCGAGAAGTTTTTCAATTTTTCTCGCGATTTCATTTTGCCCTTCCAGGGTCGGCCCGTAAATTTCAAGAACCAGGGTTGAGAGCACCGGCGGCCCGGGCGGGATCTCGGCGATCTGCACATGCCCGCCGTGGCCGGAAACAATTTCATGGATCTTCGGACGGACGGCCTTCGCAATATCGTGGCTTTGCCGCTTCCGGTCGTGTTTGGCGGCAAGATTGACCTGCAGGTCCGCCTGATGGGTTCCGGAGCGTAAAAAATAATGCCGCACGAGCCCGTTAAAGTTATAAGGCGCCGCGCAACCGGCATAAAGCTGGATATCCTTCACTTCCGGGATCGTCGTCAGATACTCCGCGACCTCGGTGATCACCTGTTTTGTGGTTTCGATCGCCGTTCCGTCCGGCATATTCAAAATGACCTGAAACTCATTTTTGTTGTCAAACGGAAGCATCTTCATCCGCACCAGCTTGAGCGGAACAAGCGCCATTGCCGCGACCAAAAGACCGCCGAGGGCCCACAGAAACACATGCCTCACTGCCGCGTTCCGGATGAGCGGCCCCATGTAAAGGCGGTAAAGGCGGGTCAGAAAATCTTCCTTTTCGCCTTCATGGTGCGCCTTGAGTTTCCCCTTCGCAAACGCCCGTCCGAGAATCCGGTGAGCTGCCCAGGGAGTCGCCACAAACGCGACGACCATCGAGAACATCATGGCCGCGCTCGCCCCTATGGGAATGGGACGCATGTAGGGTCCCATCAGTCCGCTCACGAACGCCATCGGAAGAATGGCCGCAATCACGGTGAGCGTGGCAAGGATCAGGGGGCTCCGGACTTCGTTCACGGCCTCGATCGTGATATCCAGAATGGACTTTCCCTTGTTACCGGGAAGGCGGAGATGACGCACGATATTTTCAACGTCGACGATCGGATCATCCACCAGAATACCGATCGAAAAGATCAGCGCGAAAAGCGTGATCCGGTTCAGCGTAAATCCGAGAAAATAAAAAGCGGCGAGTGTAAGCGCGAGTGTCACCGGAATGGCGATCGCAATCACGCCGGCCTCGCGATAACCAAGCACCCAGGCAATCAGGAAACTGACACCGAATACCGCGATCGCCATATGGAAAAGCAGTTCATCCGATTTTTCCTTTGCCGTCTCACCGTAGTCGCGCGTCACGGTCATCTCGATATTTTTGGGGAAAACCGTTTCCGGGAGTTTCCTGATCGCGCGCAAAATTACTTCCGAAAGATGAGCGGCGTTCGCGCCCTTGCGCTTCGAAACCGCGAGCGTCACCGCTTCAAACGGTCCCTTGTTCTCCCTCGGGCTCGCGGCCCCGAAAAAAATCTCCGTCGCCCGGTCTTCCTCGTCCGGCCCGTCCACCACTTTCGCGATGTCCTTCAGGGTCACCACCGCGCCCGCGCTGACACCGGCCACGAGGTTCTCGAGGTCCGCCTTCGTCCGGAAAAAAGAATTCGTTTCGACCTGTTCGATGGCCGGAACGCCTTCCGCGTATCCGGCATGCTGTTTCACGTTGGCGGAGCGGATAATCCGGGCAATCTCGGGCGGGTTAAGCAGACGCGCCTTCATTTTTTCTTCGTCAAAAAACACTTGGAACTGGCGCTTGCGCCCGCCCGTGATCTGCGTTTCCGAAACATCGGGAATCGCGTTCACGATGTTCTGGATATTCGCCACGATCCTGCGTAGTTCAACCGGGTCCCGCCCCTCCGAGTGAAACGTCAACGTGAGGATCGGCACATCATCGATCGAACGAACCTTGATAAACGGCTGGGCCGCGCCTTGCGGCAGAAAATCAAGATTGGAGTAAACCTTCGTGTAAAGTTTGATCAGACTTTTTTCCGGATCCTCACCCACCTTGAAGCGGACAATAATGAGCGCGCCTTCGGGCTCGATCGTGGAATAAATATATTCAACCCCGGGGATCTCCCAGAGCTTCCGTTCGCCGAGAGTCACGATCCTCTGCTCAACCTCTTTTGAATCCGCGCCGGGATAGCGCACAAAAATATCGAACATCGGGACCGAGATCTGCGGCTCCTCCTCGCGCGGGAGATTCATCACCGCAAACACCCCGATCACAAGCGACGCCGCGATCAAGAGCGGCGTGATCTTCGACTTCGCGAAATAACTGACAATCCCGCCCAAAATATCCGAATGATGCTTTGTCATACATCCCTCCCCTATCAACACCCGGGCCTAAGTCCCAGTGTTGGTTCGGGTGGCTTTATCCTTTTAGTCTTGCGTTCACTTGCCGGATGCCGTCTTCGGTAAGCTGGCCGGAAAGGAATAAAAGTTTCGCGTATTCGAGTTCCAGCGAGAGAAGCAAGCTCTCGTAGCCGGCGGCGGTCTCATAGTAACCGCGGCGCATTTCAAGGAGGTCCGCAATCGATTTGCGCCCCTCCTGATACAACTTTGCCGTGAGGTCTGATGCCTGCTTCGCGTCCGCGGAAGCCGATCTCATGACAGGAACGTCAAGCAGTACGGTTTCGTAGCGGGCAAGCTCCCGTACAATGTCCCTGACGATCTCGTCACGAAGCGCATCCCGCTCGGCCTTGAGTTCCTTGTGTCTCGCATCGACATCTTTAACTCGTCCGGGGTAGGCCGGATCGAACCAGTCCATCGTTCCCTTCATACCGACCGCGAAACTCTGCCCGCCCGTGTGCCAATCATGGCTGTTTTCATCAAGGCTCGCGAAGCCGTAAATTTTCGGGAGAAACGAAGTTTTCTGACGGGTCTTCTCGATCCGCCGGGCATCAAGCATCTTGTCGACGGCCGCAAGATCCGGCCTTTTTTGATACGCCCGGGCGAGCCATGCTTCGAGTTCGCTTTTATCCTGACCGGAACCTGGAAACCGTCCGGCCGCTTCCCACTCCCCGTCCGGTTCTTCCCCCATCAGGACATTCATCAGCATGCAAGAGGTCTTCAGCAGGGCTCCGAGCCGGTTCACCTCGCGGTCAATCCCGGCCGCGATCACTTTCGCCGCGTAAAAATCGGCCCCCTGGATCATTCCCTTGTCGGCCAGGTCCTTCGCCTGCTGCAAATCCTTGCCGGAGGCGTTCTTCACCTCCAGCGCAACGGAATAAAGCTCCCGGGCAAGCAAAATCCCGAGGAAACTTTCAAGCGTCAGGATCGCGGCTTCCATTTCCGTCCAGTCAATCTCCAGGGATGAATATTGGACGAGACGGCGCGCGGAGCGGATCTTCGAGATCGTGTTGAAGGAATCAAAAAGCAGTATGTCGCCTTCGATCCCGAAGCGGTAATTTGTGCGGTGGCGGGGCGTGTTGAGCGCGTTCAGTTCAAAATTATTCGCGGTAAAGGATTCCTGACGCAGAAGACTGCCGAATACAAACACGGGATCGTCGGAGGTCTGCATTTCGAAAACGCCGCGGATCCTGGGGAAAAGCTCCGCGACCGCAAGATTGCGGCCGGCCTTCGCCTGCTCAAGCCGTTCATACCTTTTCCGCAAAGCGGGGTAATGAGCCAGAACCTTTTCATAGCAGTCGAGAAAGGTCATGACGCGACCGCGGGCGGCCGGACGCGGAGCCGTCATCTCGGCAGATGTGATCTGAAACGTTAAAAAAGAAAACACAAGGAAAAAGGAAGTTGCTTTCCGGATCATCATGGGCACATCTTAATCTGTCTCTCGTCGATTTTAAACCTGTTTTTGGCCCGCGACCGGCCGCGACCGGAGAGAAACAACGAAAAAGGCAGGTTACGAAAAGAGTAAGGTAAAATCAGCGCACCTGCTCGGCGCAACTTGAAAGGTCGGAGCCCGCTTCTCCGCAGACATCCGCGGGAACTGCGGAAAGAGAAACACCTTTGCCGTATAACGGCCGATCAAAGCGTTCAAGCACATCCTCCAGAGCCGGACGGATCGCGAGGTTTCCGTTCACGTCGATCACGGGTATCAGAAATTTTTCGCTGCCGAGTCCTGCCTCCCGTAATCTGGCATAGACTTCACTGCGGACATTCCCGTTTTCCATATCTTTATAAGTATAATCGGCGCCGGCTTCTTCCAGCCCTTTTTTAGCGTCCTCGCAGGCGGAACAATCCGCCCGTCCATAGACCACAATATAGGGGCGATCACTCAGCGGTTTGACGGAGGAAAATTGCCCGAGCGAGGCGCACCCGGCAAACAAACACAGACCAATCAACAAAATGCCCGGCATGAACTTCATTCGTCATCCCCCGCAAAACTCCTCGAAATCTTCATGAACTCCGCATATAAAAACACTGTTTTAAATTGATCAGGTATCAGGACCGCCCAAAATAAATCATTTTCGCCCGCAAGTCGACAGATCTTTTGGGAAAAGGCGGGAAATGATACGATACTCGGGTTCGCACCCCGCCATTAAGGGAAAGCGGACTTCACGGAGGATTGATGAAAAGCTTCGGCAGGACAATATTTTTCGCGGCGCTACTTTTCCTCTCTTTTATTCTGTACTCCGTTTCGGCTTCCGCCGCGGCAGGGGAAAAAATGTTTTATGCCCGCGCCGAAAGACCCGCTCCCGTCCTTAACACAGCGGACTTCAGATCCGTCTTCGGAGGCAGGGACGGGAAAACCCTCAAAAGGGATCCGCAGGGACTTGTCCGCGAGATTGAATTTATCGCCCTGCCGGGCACCGCATTCGAGATCGAATCCTCGCATCGCGTAGCCGGGCACCTGATCTACAGGGTTCGGACCGCGGACTACCCGTCCCGGGCGTCCGGCCTTTTTGTTGACAGCCGTTTTGTTACCGTTTCGCCAAACCCGTTCCCGAAGCGGCCGAAGATCGTTCCGCCGCGCGAAACGATACTGAAACGGATGCTGAACCGCCGGGGAACAAAATACGTCTGGGGAGGCAACTTCGCCGGGGGTATTCCCGAACTTCTTCGGTTTTATCCACCGTCCGCGGCGCTTGATCCCGGGACAAAAAACATGTGGACCCTGCGTGGTCTGGATTGCTCGGGCCTTCTTTATGAGGCGGCTGACGGCGCCCTCCCCCGGAACACTTCGGATCTGATCTCGTTCGGAAAGCCGGTTCTGATCGCGGGACTCACGGCCGAGCGGATCGCCGCCAGGCTGGAACCTCTTGATCTGATCGTCTGGAAAGGTCACGTGATCATCGTGCTTGACCGGGAACACACGATCGAAAGCTGTGTGAACTGCTCACCCGGAGGCGGCGTCACCGTCCGGAAATCGGTCGAAGTTCTCAAGGAAGCCATGAGTGCCCGAACCCCCGCGAACAACTATCCGGCACGAACCTCCCCGTCAGAGAAACCCTTCGTTATCCGCCGCTGGTATTCTTCATATCGAGAAGTCCGGTAAGGGATGGGAAATCACGCGCGTTGCGAACGTGTATGGAAAGGACTTTGATTCTACTTTTGCCGGTTGGATCGAGGATGGATTATTGCGCTATGCGGACACAAAAAAGGCCCCAATCCGGTTAGGTAGTTTGGCTACACCTACTGCCGAGCGCATCAACCCCCGTTTGAGCCGTGAGATTTTGACCTCAAAAGAAGTGCGCACCGAGAATGATTTGGATGCAAACCGGTTTCAATCCAAAAACACAGAGGATGCTTACGCGAAAGTTCTGAATGATATTCATAAATAGATTCGCGGTGTTATTGATCTTGAGGTTTGGACGCTAAAGGATTTAGGAGAGGGTAGCGGACAAACGGCAATAGGATTAAAAACCATGAAATCCGCCTTCTTCGTCGGCCTGAAACTTTAGCGCCGGTCAGGACTCAAGCCGAAATTCATTAAGGATCTTCGTAACCAGCGGATGAGGAATTTTCCTCTCGCGGGTGACAAGGTAGATCGTGTCCACGATTTTGTGCCGGGAATGGTCCCGCAGGACCGAAAGGTCTTTTCTCTCCGGAGCATTGGCGACGGCATAGGAGTTAAGCAATCCGATCCCGCGCCCCATCGCGACAAGCGCGCGAGCCATTTCGAGGTTCTGGATCTCGGCCACGACCTTGGGCTTGATCTTGTGGGCATGAATGTAGTTCTGGATCGCGTGGTAAGTCTGGTCGGGCGCGGTCGGAAGGATCAAGGGCTCCCCGTTCAGTCCCTTCGGAAGATCGCGGAATCTCCGGGCGATTTTTCTACTTGCGCAAAATACCATGGGAATGGTCGCTAGAAGATGGTTCTGGATATTCTCTTCAATCGGAGAGGGGTAGGAAAAATCGTTCAACACCAGGTCGAGCTTGTGCACCATGAGATTTTCGACCATCGTCTCGATCCGGTCCTGGCACAGCGTCAGATGGACATCGGGGTCCGCGGCAAGAATAAACCGGACCAGTTTCTCCGCGACCACTTTGGGCACCGCGCTCGAAACACCGATCTGGATCTTGGAACCGATCCGGTATTTCCGCTTTGACATGCCGTCGGCCAGTTCCCGGGCAAAATCGAAGATCGCCTTGGCGGAGTTAAAAACAAGGACCCCTTCTTCGGTGAGCGAGACCTTCCTCCCCTCCCGGTCCAGCAACCGGAAATTCCAGTAGTTTTCGAATTGCTTGATCTGGGCGCTGAGCGCGGGCTGGGAAATACAGAGGCTGCGGGCGGCCTTTGAAAAGGACCGCTCCTTGGCAACCACATAGAAGTAGTAGAGATGATGAAAGTTGAAAGGGATCATAACTATAAATTATGGATACGATAGAAAGTATATATTTTATTTAACTCATTTTCCATCAGATAATTCCGGCAAAGCGAAAGCGGGGGCACCGTGCTGAAAACATTCGAGGAACATCTAAAAAATGTCGCGGCAGTCGACAACGGGGACTTCCACGACAGGCTCCGGGAGCGCATCGGGAAAAAGGCCGCGCCTGTCCTCGAAAAGAGATTAAAGGACATGATTCTCCTCACGCCCCATCTTCTGCTTAGGATTTACCGTTACGGCACCGATCCGGAAACGCCCCAAGCTGCCAAGACCCTGGCCGAGTCCGCCTTGATTTATTTTTATCACCCAAAGGATTTCATCCCCGACGGAGGACGTCGGTTGTTCGGCTATCTGGATGACGCCTATTACATCGCCCTCCTCTACGAGCGGATCCTCAGGTCTTTGATCCGGAGCAGGTTTGCGATTCCGGAGTTCGACAAGAATTATCTGAAGCAGATTAAACTGGTACGCCGCGGCGTGAAACTCGCTATCCCGGGCGAAGCCCCGGTGATCGAGGAAACTATCAACAGCATCCGGACGGAAGAAGAAACCGGCCGCTGTCCGATTCCGGGCGCCGAAGGAAAAGGAATATGAGCGAGAAAAAAATCTACATCACCGAAAGAGATGCGGGACGGCTCCGGGACTTGATCGGAAGCGGAACAAACTTCGGAGAGAACGGTCCTTTTTATCTCAAGCAGCTTGTTTCGGAACTCGATCGGGCCGAGATCGTCGAATCGCAAAAAATTCCGCGGGACATCGTAACCATGAACTCCCTCGTGCAGTTCCGGGACCTCAGCACGAATGAAGTGCACGAATACAGCATCGTTTATCCGACCTCCGCGGACCATCGGATGAACAAGGTCTCGATCCTCGCGCCCATCGGCCTCGCCCTTCTGGGATGCCGAGTGAACGATATCGTGGAATGGCCGGTTCCGGCCGGCACGAGACGCCTCAAGATCGAAAAAGTTCTGTATCAGCCCGAGGCCGCCGGCGAATTTGACCTCTGAACCCACTACTTGTAAAGGAGATAAACAACCATGATGCGATTTGATAAGAAAGTCCTTTGTATCGGTTTTGGTTCGGTCGGGAAATGCACCCTTCCCGTCCTTCTCAGACATATCCGGATCCCCTACAGCAACATCACTGTCCTGGATTTCGAGGACAAGCGCAAGGAGCTGGCTCCGTGGATCAAGAAAGGCGTACACTATGCCCGGGAAAGGATCACCCCCGTCAACGTCGCCAGAACCCTTTCCAAATATGTTTCCTCCGGCGGCATGATTGTCGACCTTTCCTGGAATATCGACTCGATCGACATGCTCTCCTGGTGCCATGAAAACAAGGTGCTTTACGTGAACACCTCGGTTGAGGAATGGGACCCTTACGCGAACATCGAGAAAAAAACGCCGCTTGAAAAATCGCTCTATTTCAAACAGCTCGAAATCCGCAAAATGATCGCCCAGTGGAACGACGGCGCCACGACGGCCGTACTGGACCACGGCGCCAACCCGGGACTGATCTCCCATTTCACCAAGCAGGGCCTTCTGGACATCGCCAAAAAAGCGGTTCACGACAAAACCACCCTGAAAAAAGACCGGAAGATCCTCGAACATCTGATCCGGGACGAGGCGTTCCCCCAGCTGGCCATGAAACTCGGCGTCAAGACGATCCATATCAGCGAACGCGACACCCAGATCACAAAACGGCCTAAGGAAGTCGATGAATTCGTCGGCACCTGGTCGATCGAGGGACTGCGTGAAGAGGCCATCGCTCCCTCGGAAATGGGCTGGGGCACACACGAAAAAGAACTCCCGAAACTCGCCTATGTTCCTGAATACGGGCCGAAAAACCAGATCTTCCTTTCCCAGATGGGGATGAACACCTGGGTGCGCTCCTGGGTCCCGAACTGCGAGATTGTCGGCATGGCGATCCGGCACGCTGAGGCTTTCACGCTGTCCGAAAGGCTGACGGTCCGCAGAAACGAAAAACCCGTTTACCGCCCGACCGTCCATTACGCCTACATGCCCTGCAACGAAACCCTCGCCTCGATCCATGAACTGCGCTGCCGGAATTACGAACTCCAGCCAAAATGCCGCATCATGTCGGATGAGATCATTTCGGGTACGGACATCCTGGGTGCCCTGATCATGGGACACAAGTACAACTCCTGGTGGACCGGAAGCATGCTCTCGATCGAAGAAGCGCGAAAGCTTGTCCCCCATCAGAACGCGACCACAATCCAGGTGGCAATCGGGGTGGTCTCGGCCGCCATGTGGATGATCGAAAATCCCAGAAAAGGCGTCTGCGAACCCGAGGACCTTCCGCACGAACAAGTCCTCGAGGTCGCAAAACCCTATCTCGGTACTTTCGTGTCCGAGGCCTCGGATTGGACGCCTTTCAAAAATTATCAGGTGTTTTTTCCCGAAAATCCCGATTCGGCGCTCGACAGGAAAAATCCGTGGTGCTTCAAAAATTTTCTCTTTAAGCCCTGAGCCCGGCCCGGCAACAGCCCCGCAGAAGGAGGTTGTTATGGCCCCGAAGAAATTTTTTGTCTCGAAAGGCGATCTTGAACGCCTGCATGAGGCTATCTCAATCGCCCGGGAAATGGGCGACGGGCGGGACATTATCCTCGGAAAGCTGAAAGAGAAACTCTCGGCCGCCGAACTGATCTCCGGCGAAAAAATGCCCAAAAATACCGTCACGATGAACTCCGCGGGGAAACTTCTCTGGCTCGACACCAAGGAAATCCGTCTTTTCTGGCTGGGATTCCCCGACGCACTGGATCATGACGGAAATAAAGTGTCTATTTTTTCGTCTCTGGGCGTTGCCCTCCTCGGCGCTCACGTTGGAGAACCCACACCGCAGGAAGTCCCCACGGGCCACCGTCTGTTCAAGGTTCTGAAACTCCTCTATCAGCCCGAAGCGATGCGGGATTATCACCTGTAAGCGGCAAGGAAGGGGACGGACAATTATTCAGGACCCGTCCCCCGCCGGGTTACGGTCGCCTGTTGTCTCTCCCGCGGGACAATGTCCGGCTTCATCTCTCATCCCCGGGGCGAATGGAATATTCCTTGACTGGAATATTCCAAAGTTGGTATATTTAAGCATGTCCAAACTACCCATCGATCCCAAGACTCTCGAATACGCTTCAAAAATCCTGAAGGCGCTCGCACATCCCGACCGTCTGCAGATCATTGAAGAGCTTCGTCGGCGGGAATGCTCCGTCGGCGAGCTTACCGAAAAGCTCGGGCTCGCGCAGGCGATCGTCTCCAAGCACCTTTCCCTTCTGAAAAAAAACGGGGTGCTTGCGAGCCGCACCGACTGCAACTTCCGTTACTATTCCCTGGCCAACACCAAGGTCCCGGATGTCCTGAACTGCATCAAAAAAAGCTGTCAAAAGGAGCATTGACCATGCGTATTCTTGTCGTAGGAGGCGTCGCCGGCGGAGCGTCAGCGGCCGCGCGAGCGCGAAGACTCTCGGAAAAAGCCGAGATCGTGATCTTTGAACGGGGCGAGCATATTTCTTTCGCGAACTGCGGTCTCCCCTATCACATCGGGGGCATCATCACGGACCGTGACCGTCTTCTTGTACAGACGCCCGGGTCCATGCTGAAAACCTTCCGGATCGACGCCCGGGTCCGGACCGAAGTCCTGCGGATCGATCCCGCAAAAAAGCTGATCGTCACGAAAGATCTCCCCACCGGAACCGAGCGGAACGAGCCCTACGACTTCCTTATATTAAGCCCCGGCGCCGAACCCGTCCGCCCCCCGCTTCCCGGCATCGACTCGAGAAGAATATTCACACTGCGGAATCTCGGCGATATGGACGCTATCAAAAAGGCCGCGGAAGGAACGAAGGAACGCGCGCTCGTCATCGGAGGCGGCTACATCGGCCTCGAAATGGCCGAGGCTTTGCGCGAACGCGGGATCCCCGTCACGCTCGTGGAACTCATGCCCCAGGTCATGGGACCGGCCGACCCCGAAATGGCAGCTCCGCTCCACCGGGAACTCACGCTCCGCGGCGTCGATCTTCGGCTCGGAACCTCGGTGAAGGCTTTCCGCGACGAAAAGGAATCACTCGTCGCCGAACTCAGTACCGGAGAATCGGTTGCCTGCGGCCTCGCGATCCTCGCGGTCGGCGTCAAACCCGAAACCAGACTCGCCGGAGAGGCCGGCTTAAAACTCGGGTCCAAAGGCGGCATTCTGGTCGATAAACATATGCGCACAAGCGATCCCTCGATCTTTGCCGTCGGCGACGCGGTGGAGGTGAAAGATTTCGTCACGGATGAACCTTCACTGATCCCGCTCGCGGGTCCCGCGAACCGCCAGGGGCGGATCGCCGCGGACAATATCTTCGGCCGTAATTCGTTCTATAAAAAAACGCAGGGCACGGCGATCTGCAAGGTCTTCGATCTCGCGATCGGCATGACGGGGGCAAGCGAAAAAACATTGAAGCGCCTGAAAAAACCTTATGAGAAAATCTATATCCACGCCGCCTCTCACGCGAGTTATTACCCGGACGCTTTTCCGGTCAATCTCAAGCTGATCTTCGATCCCGAGAACGGAAAGATCCTCGGCGCCCAGGCAGTCGGAGCCGACGGCGTGGACAAGCGGATTGACGTGATCGCGACGGCACTGCGCGCGGGCCTCACGATTTACGACCTGGAAGATCTGGAGCTTTCCTACGCCCCGCCCTACGGCTCCGCGAAGGATCCCGTCAACTACGCGGGATTCGTCGCGGCGAACGTCGCCAGAGGCGATCTCAAAGTCTGTCATCCGGAAGACGTGAAAAACCCTAAAAAAGACCGGCAGATCCTCGACGTCCGTCCGGCGGCATCAATCGCAGCGGGTCTGATCCCGGGAGCCGTCAATATCCCTCTCGAGGAGCTCAGGGACCGCCTTCCGGAACTCTCAAAAGAAAAAGAGTATCTGGTTTATTGCAAAGTCGGACTGCGCGGTTATCTTGCCTGCCGGATCCTTTCCCAAAACGGATTTAAATGCAGGAACCTGACGGGCGGCTACGAAACCTACCGGGCGAGCCTCGGGATCATTCCGAAGCGGCATGCCGGGCGGGAAATGAAAAGTGATACCGATGAAAGAGAGGATTCCACGGATCAACAAGAGCCTGTCATGATCACAAAAGAGATCGACGCGTGCGGCCTGCAGTGTCCCGGCCCGATCCTCAGGGTCAAAAATGAAATAGAAAAGGCACGGCCCGGGGAAGCAATCCGTATTTCGGCCACAGACCCCGGTTTCGCGGCCGATGTCCGCGCCTGGTGCCGGAGTACGGGGCACGAGTTGGTCGAATTTAGCTCCGCCGGAAAAAAATACCGCGCGACGATCCTTAAAAAGGAACCGCGCGCGGTCTTAAGCGTTCCTTCTTCCGCCGGGCCCTCAAAGAAAAAGACGATCGTGGTCTTCAGTTCGGATTTTGACAAAGTGATGGCCGCTTTTGTCATCGCGAACGGCGCGCTCGCGATGGGAAGCGAGGTCACGATGTTCTTCACCTTCTGGGGGTTGAATGCCCTCAGGAAACCGAAGTCCGATCCCGTCAAAAAGAACTTCATCGAGAAAATGTTCGGGTTTATGATGCCAAAGGGACCCGAAAAGCTCACTCTTTCCAGGATGAATATGGGAGGCATGGGCCTTCAGATAATCAAGGACATCATGAAGAAAAAGAACGTGGCATCGCTGACCGATCTCATCATGAGCGCGAAATTCGCCGGCGCGAAACTCGTCGCGTGCTCGATGTCCATGGATCTCATGGGGATCAAACAGGAGGAACTGATCGACGGGGTCGAAACCGGCGGCGTCGCGATGTACCTTGATCGTGCCGAGAACGGCAACGTGAACCTGTTCATTTGACCCTCCGGATTTTTCCCGAAGGATCTCATTATTTAAAAACTCATCATCAACCCAAGGAGGTATTCCATGAAGGCCCTGACATCGCTTCCGCTTGTGATGTTCCTGCTCTCGGGCATGGCTTCGCCGGCTTTTGCCGAAGAAGCTGTCGCCCCCGCCCCGCACATGCCGCTAATCGGTGAAGAAGCGCCCGCGTTCACGGTCGAAACAACGCAGGGCACGATCAATTTCCCCGATGATTACAAGGGCAAGTGGATCATTCTTTTCAGCCACCCCGCGGATTTCACGCCCGTCTGCACCACGGAGTTCATGACGTTCGCGACCATGATGCCTGAGTTTGAGGCGCTCAACACCCAGCTTGTCGGTCTTTCCATCGACAGCAAGTACAGCCATATCGCGTGGCTCAGAACGATCAGGGAAAAGGCCGAATACAAGGACATGAAGGACGTCGAGGTAACATTCCCGCTGATCGAGGACATCAAGATGGATGTCGCGAAAAAGTACGGCATGCTCCAGCCGACGGCCAGCACCACGCAGGCGGTCCGCGCCGTGTTCTTCATTGATCCTGCCGCCAAGATTCGGGCGATCCTTTACTATCCCCTCTCGAACGGGCGCAACTTTGATGAGATCAAACGGCTCCTCATTGCGATGCAGACCTCCGACGCCTTTCAGGTCGCTACACCTGCCGACTGGCGGCCGGGTGAGGACGTGATTATTCCTCCGGCCGGCTCTTGCGGGACAGCCAAAGAGCGCATGGAAAAATCCGGGCAAGACGACATGGACTGCAAGGACTGGTTCCTGTGCTTCAAAAAACTCCCCAAAGAGGACGTAGAAGGCGCGACCGGACAGCTTTAATACCCGATCTCTTGATCCGGTGTCACCCCAAAGTGACGCCGGGTCAAGAGACGCTCCGCACGATGTGTCCGGGGCAAAAGGTGCGCCGGCGCGCCTTTTGCGCGCGGCGGATAAGACCGCCGGAACCGCCTGATACCAGCCAATCCTGTTCCTTGACAGAAGACGGCTCCGGGGATATTATTGGCATATGCTAATAACTGGAAGAGGCTTTTTATGAAGATCGGGAGAGAAAATTATGCCGCGTCCTTTTAAGTGCCGGCGGGTTTTGGGAATGCCGAAATCGGATTACCTCAAGCCGAGCGGGATTCCCCTTTCTGACCTGCGGGAAATCGATCTCACCATCGATGAATTTGAGGCGATCCGGCTTGCCGACTTCGAGGGGCTTTACCAGGAAGACGCCGCGAAAAAAATGAACATTTCAAGACAAACGTTCGGGAACATCATCGCCGAAGCGCGAAAAAAGGTGGCGGACGCCATCGTCAACGGCAAGGCGCTCAAGATCAGAGGAGGCGCTTATGTCCGGAGCCTTCCGCCCGTTCCCCCAAATTTCCGGGGAGGGTTCGGCGGCGGCCGGGGCCGGGGAAGATGCCGGCGTGGCAATTTTTGAAAAAGTAACCACAAGGAGGTGACTAAAATGCCGGGAGGAGACAGAACGGGACCCGCGGGAACGGGCCCGATGACAGGTTGGGGACGAGGTTCTTGTGCCGGCGGTCGCGGTTTGGGCCGGGCAGGCGGTTGGGGAGGCCGGGGCCGGCGACACCGGTTTTACGCGACCGGATTACCGGGTTGGCAAAGAAATTCTCCCTTTCAGCCGGTAGTGGAACGAAGAGATGAAAGCGCGAGCCTCAAGGAACGGGCGGACTATCTTTCCGCCGAGATTGAAGCGGTCCGCGCCCGCCTAAACGAATTGGAACAAAACAAAGAATAAACATTCACGGGGACAGACGCTTTCAACACGGGCCTGTCCCCTTTTCAAAGGAAACGGGGAGGAACGGGAATGAGAATCGGAATTACTTTAAACGATGACCGGGGACTTGAGAGCGACGTGTGCGCCCATTTCGGCCAATGCCGCTATTTCGGGCTGGTCGACCTTGAGGGTCAAAATATTAAAAACGTCACGGTCGTTCCCAATACCGCCCGGCACGGCGGAGGCGGCTGTCAGGCCGTGGACGTGATTTTAAGTCACAAGATCACTCACGTCATCGCGGGAGGCATGGGCGGAGGAGCCCAGATGAAGTTTTCGAACGCGGGAATCCCCGCTTTCGGCTTCACCGGCAAGGCCGGCGACGCGGTCAGGGAATTTCTGAAGCAGAACCTCGGCGGGCTCAATGCCTGCGCGGGACACGACGGAGGATGCCACTGATTACGCGGAGCCGCGCGGGCCTCAGGTCACAAACCGGCGAAACGACAATAACAAGTTCGCCTTTTGATAAAAACAAAAAGTAAATTCAAACTATTCGGGGACACTTTATGAAAATCGCTATTACTTCGGAAGGACGAACCCTCGACTCGGCGGTTGACCCGCGGTTCGGACGATGCGGTTATTTTCTGATCATCGACACCGATACGGACAAGGTCGAGGCGCTTCAAAATCCGGGCACACAGCAAACCGGAGGCGCGGGCATTCAAGCCGGCCAGCTTATGGCCTCAAAAGGAGTTGAAGTGGTGCTGACGGGAAATATGGGCCCGAATGCTTTTCAGGTTATTCAGTCGGCAGGGATCAAGGTCGTGACCGGGGTCTCGGGAAAAATATCGGAAGCCCTTCGGGCCTACAAAGACGGCAAGCTTTCGCCGGCAGAAAATCCCAGCGTCGGCTCAAAATCCGGCATGTCCTGATTGGTCGAGCCGGACAGCGCCGGTTTACGCCGTGCCCCGGCGGGGATCGAAAACTGTCCTGAAAAAGATTTTATCTTGAAAAAACGCGTTACCGTTTTCAGCAAATCCTGACCGTGGAGAAACCCCGATGATTATTTCAGTGGCGAGCGGCAAGGGCGGGACCGGTAAAACTACCGTCGCGGTCAATCTCGCGCTCGCGCTCGGAGATTGTCAACTGCTGGACTGCGACGTTGAAGAGCCGAACGCACAGGTTTTTTTGAAGGCCGATATCCGCGCGCGGGAACCTGCCACCGTCCGCGTTCCGGAAATCGATTATCAAAAATGTGACTTCTGCGGGAAATGCAGGGACGTCTGCGCTTATCACGCGCTCGCGGTCCTCCCCGGGAAAGTCCTGTTTTTTCCCCAAATGTGTCACAGTTGCGGGGCCTGCGAAATGCTTTGTCCGCGAAAGGCCATCCGGGAAACCGACCGGACGATTGGCGAGATCGAGACCGGGGACCGGGAGGGCATTCGTTTTGTCCAAGGGAAGCTGAACGTGGGTGAAACAATGGCGCCTCCGCTCATCCGGCAGGTCAAATCCCGGATTGAGCCAAATTCGGTCGCCATTCTCGACGCGCCTCCCGGGACCTCCTGCCCCATGGTCACGGCGGTCCGGGGAAGCGATTTTTGTATTCTGGTCACGGAACCGACCCCGTTCGGGATGAATGATCTTCATCTGGCGATCGATACCGTCAAAAAACTCGGTATCCCCTACGGCGTTGTGGTGAACCGCGCCGAAGCGGACGATCTGAAAACCCGGGATTATTTTAAGTCAAACCGGATCCCGCTCCTTCTCAAAATTCCCCTGGATCGAAAAATCGCGGAACTTTACTCCATCGGAACCCCGTTCATCGGGCCGATGCCGGAATATCGCGAAAAATTCAGGGCCCTTTTTAAAACAATCTCCGAAACCGTCAAGGTGTCGCCATGAAACAAATTCTTGTGATCAGCGGAAAAGGCGGTACCGGAAAAACCGTGCTGACCGGGGCCCTGGCCGCACTGGCCCCAAATAAAGTAATGGCGGACTGCGATGTTGACGCCGCGAACCTTTATTTACTGCTAAACCCTTCGATCCGGGAAAAACACCCGTTTCAAAGCGGCGCTTCCGCCGTCATTGATCCGGCGCTTTGCTCCCGTTGCGGGCAATGCTCGGCCGCCTGCCGCTTCGATGCCGTTTCCCGGGATTTTGTCGTCAACCCGATCGCCTGCGAAGGATGCGGGCTTTGCGCCCGCGTGTGCCCCGCCGGAGCGGTCACCATGAAAGAAAATACGGCCGGCGACTGGTTTGTTTCTGAAACGCGTTACGGCCCTTTCGTCCACGCCAAACTCGGGCTCGCGGAAGAAAACTCGGGGAAGCTCGTGGCAAAAGTCCGCGAAACCGCCGGGGAAATCGCCGAATCAAAAGCCGCCGATTATGTGATCATCGACGGTCCCCCGGGGATCGGGTGTCCCGTGATCGCGTCGCTTTCAGGCGTGGATCTCGCGGTCATCGTCACCGAACCGTCGCTTTCGGCAATCCACGACGCGGAGCGGGTCATGGATCTCGCGAAACACTTTGAAGTACCGGTCAAACTGGTCGTCAATAAATGGGACATCAATCCCGCCGTCACGGAAGATATTCAAAAGCTCTGCGACTCGCGGCACGTTCCGCTTATCGGGCAAATCCCTTTCGATCGTGTCGTCGTGGAATCTGTCCTTGCCGGAGAACCCGTCACCGAACGCGCCGACGGCTCCTTAAAAGAAGAATTCATCAAAATCTGGGAGGCCGTTCGGAGCTGAACAATGTCTCGTTTTGAACGTAATTTTTACGCGCTGAAATGTTTTTCTTCCGTCATCGCGACGTCTGAAAGACGGCCGGCGCATAACCCTTTGGAAAAACCATGAACGTTGCCGTCATCGGGGCTTCCGATAAGCCGGAACGATACGCCTGCATGGCCGTCAGGTTACTGCTTGAAAAAGGTCATACCGTGTTCCCCGTCCGTCAGCGCGTGCGCGAGATTGACGGGCTCAGGGTGTATCCGTCCCTCGGGAATATTACAGCCCCCATCGACACCATTACCCTGTACGTGGGTAAATCGACATCGGCAGCAATGGCCGCGGATATTTTGGCCTGCCGCCCGCGCCGTATTATTTTTAATCCGGGCGCGGAAAACGAGGCCCTCGAGCGGCAGGCCGGAGAGACCGGCATTCAAACGGTCAGGGGCTGTACGCTGGTCATGCTTAAAACCGGGCAATTTTAAAATTTTTTCAAAATATCGGGAGGTTTATGAAAATCACTCTGATCGCGGAAGGCTCCGCAAAAAAGGACCGCAAGGCGCTTCGCTGGGGAATCTCGTTTCTTGTCGGAAACGTTCTTTTTGACACTTTCGGCCGGGCCGACATTTTTGAGGAAAATGTTTGTCGCTACAAGATCGACCTCTCCCGGGTCAGGCATGTTGTGATCTCTCACGAAGACTGGGATCATATCGCGGGACTGGAAAACCTCCTCCGGAAGCGGCCGAAAATGAAGGTTTTTCTCTGTAAAAAAACCGGACACGTTTTAAAAAAAATTGTCCGCGATAACGGCGGATCGCTCACGCTTGTCGATTCCCCGCGCCGGATCGCGCCCGGCGTCTTTTCTCTCGGGCAAATGCGCGCGGACACCGGCCGCGGCATTCTTTATGAACAAGCCCTGGTCGTGAAATCGCGCAACGGGTTTTCCGTAATCACGGGCTGCGCGCACCCCGGAATCGTACGGATCATCAAACGGGCTATTCGGTGTTTCGGGAAAAACATTTACGCCGTTTGCGGAGGTTTCCATATGAAAGACAACTCCCGTGAAGAAAACCTGGGAATTATCGGCGAGCTCCAGCGCCTGGGCGTCAAGAAGGTCATCCCTCTCCACTGCACCGGGGCACCGGCTTTCCGTTTATTCAAGCGGGCTTTTAAAAACAACTGCCTGCAACCGAACCGGGGCGGCACCCTGAAACTTTAAATAAAATTTCAAAAATCCGAATAAAGCAAAGGAGGGAGAATTTTAATTTTTGAATTAACATTTCTACAGTAAAATGACCCGATCGGCGGGAGGTCTTCCCTGAACACCCTTCGCTGAAATTACAGAAAAAAGGAGAATCAGATCATGGGTACCAAAGGAAAAGAAATCGTGGGGGTTAATGTCGACGAACTGTTAAAACTGTTAAACAAAGCCTACGCGGACGAATGGCTGGCTTATTATCAGTATTGGGTCGGCGCGAAAGTGGCCGCCGGACGGATGCGCGGCATTATCGCCGGAGAACTTAAGGAACACGCGGAAGAAGAGCTTCGCCACGCGGACATGCTGGTCGAACGTATGCTTCAGCTCGGCGGCAAACCGCTTCTTACTCCGGAAGCGATTTTGAAGGAAACCAACTGCGGTTACGACGCCCCGGAAGATCCCTGCACGAAAAAGCTTCTTGCCCAGAACATCAAGGGCGAGCAGTGCGCGATTGCGACGTATAAAAAACTTTACGATTTCGTGAAGGGCAAAGACCCGATCACGGAAAAGATCATCCTTGAAATTCTCGAGGATGAGGTCGAGCACGAAGAAGATCTTGAAGCGATCCTCGATGACATGAAAACTCCGGTCGCCTGATTACGGAGACGGATTCTCGCGGGGACGGTTTTCATTTCAGAGAACCGTCCCCGCCTGATTCCGCGTCGGCCCCTCCCGAAAATCCCTTATGCCTGACTTCAGTCAACACCACGTTGTTTTTCAATCATTGCTTGCCGGCCTTTTTACCTGGGGCATGACCGGCCTCGGCGCGGCAACGATCTTCGCGTTCCGGAAAATCAATCAGAAGATCCTGGACGTCATGCTCGGTTTCGCGGCGGGCGTGATGATCGCGGCGAGTTTCTGGTCGCTCCTCGCTCCCTCGATTGAAATGGCGGCCGATCAGGGGATGATTCCCTGGTTTCCGGCCCTGACCGGTTTTCTTCTCGGCGCTGTTTTTTTTCGGGGGATTGACAGGATCCTTCCTCATCTGCATCCCTTCATGCCCGCGGAAACGGCGGAAGGTATCAAAACCACCTGGCCCAAAAGCACCCTTCTCGTCCTGGCGCTCACGATCCACAATATTCCGGAAGGATTGGCCGTCGGAGTGGCGTTCGGATCGACCGGCGCGGGCGCTCATTCCCTGCCGCTCGCGGCCGCGATGGCGCTTGCCGTGGGTATCGGAATTCAGAATTTCCCGGAAGGCCTCGCCGTTTCCCTCCCTCTTCACCGAGACGGTTTTTCAAAAAAGAAAAGCTTTCTTTACGGATGGCTGTCCGGGATCGTGGAACCGGCCGCGGCCGTTATCGGCGCGCTCATCGTGGTCGCCGTCCAACCGCTTCTGCCGTTCGCTCTCGCCTTCGCCGCGGGGGCCATGATTTTCGTCGTCGTGGAAGAGGTGATCCCCGAGTCCCAGCAGAACGGCAACGGCGATCTCGCGACGACCGGCACCATCCTCGGCTTTGCCCTCATGATGCTCCTCGACGTCGCGTTCGGGAAATAGCCCGCCGGTTACGGACCGATTCCGGAATCGGGGGTGAGCGGTGTTAAGTCAGAAGAACCAGTTTGAAGACTCCGCTCGTGGTCTGGTCCGCGTTGCTGCCTGCAATACCCTGCACAACACCGAGATCAAGGCGAAGGTGATCGTTCACCGGGATAATCGCGCCAAAGACCATGCTGACAAGCTTTGAACCTTTCCCCGACTGTTCAAAATCATGTTCATAGATCACTTCCACCTGGGGCTGGAGCCAATCGAACACGTGATATCCCGCCCCCGCGGCAAGCGTTAATGTCCCCGCGTAATTTTCCCGTCTTGCCTTATGGGCAATCGGAACTTCATATCCGGCGTTCCCGCTCATGGTCCAGCGGTTCATATCCTTGGTAACGGCCAGCGTATTTCCCATGCTGACATAACCCTGCGACGGTCCAAGATGGTCCAGGTTGCTCCGCCTGCCGATCGGGATAGTAATCGAAGGGATATAGGCAACGCGCAAGGTTTCATCGCAGGACTGATAAAAACGCCAGCGGCCGTTCAGTATCAGATCCGTCCGGCCGTGTCCCCGGTGCGGACCGTCGGTCTCATCCGGCGACTCCCCGTCCGCGTCCGCCGCCCCGCCCGTTTCATCGTAGTTGTTCTCTTTGTCCAGCAAATACGCGAATCCCTGCGTGATCCCGAAATCAAAACCGTTAAAGACGCCGATATTGGCCTGCGTCTCAAAACCGTGCTCCCTCAAAAATTTCCGCTTCGTGCGGCGCCCGTTCGTCCGCCACTGCTTCTTGGATCCCGTGATCGAGTAGGTGTTCACCCATTCGATATGCCCGGGATCGACAGGTGTTGCGTCCACAACCGTGAGCTTCGTCGGTTCCGGTCGGAACACTTCTGTCTCCCGCGTGACCGAAGCTTTGGCGGAAGAATGTTTTCCGGACCCGTAACTATGTCCGCCGGAGGATGTTCGCGCCTCATAATCCTTCCGGTCAAAGTCCGCCGCCCAGGAGGGTCCAAGAACCGCTGATAAAAAAATAACCGCAAGAAAAAAAACCCTCATTGCTTGCCTCTCTTTCTCTTCAAACAATCCGCGCCGCAGCCGCCTCCGCCGCCTTTTCTGAAGAAATAAATCACCAGAATGACAGCCGCGGCCGCCACGATCAAAAGCGCGATGATTTCGTTAGCATCCATAATGTCCCCCCCCCTTCCAAGACCCGGTCTTGGAAGGGTTATTGAAACCCAAGCAATCGCCCGCCCCGGTAAATGGCAAAAGCGGCACCCCAGGCCAGCGCGGTCATGTAGCCGATCGTGAAAAACGTCCAGCCCCAGGAACCCGTTTCCTTCCTGAGAACCGCATAAGTCGAAAAACACTGGCACGCGAACACATAAAAAACCATGAGCCCAACCGCCACGAGCGGCGTGTAAAGCTCCCGTCCCGTCTCCGGATCCCTCGTCGACTGAAGGGCGCGGATCAATCCGGCAGTCATGCCCTCGCCTTCGCCCTGCACATGGTGAACGATCGCAAGCGTGCTAATCAGAAGCTCGCGTGCCGCGAAAGACGCAATGATGCCGATCCCGATCTCCCAATTGAAACCGAGAGGACGGATCGCGGGTTCGATCATTTTCCCGAGTGCGCCGGCATAGCTGGATTTGATCTGGAGCTCTTTTTGATCGCGTTCGATCTCCCCGAGCCTTTCCTCAAGCTCTGCGCCGCTCATCACCGATTCGGCCCGGGCCCGCTCGGCCGCGAAACGGGCTTCCGCCGCAGGGTCTTTCGGGTAGTTCACGCAGAACCAGAGCACGATCGAAAGCAGGAAAATGATGCTTCCCGCGCGCACGAGGAACTCTTTCGAGCGATCCCACATCACCGAAAAAACATTCCCCAAATGAGGCATCCGGTAAGGCGGCAGTTCAAACACGAACGGCATACGGTTCCCTTTCAGGAGAGTTTTACGGAAAACCGCGGCCATGCCCAGCCCCGCGCCGATGCTGAGAAGATACATCGCGAGCAGGGTGATTCCCTGTGCGGACAATAATCCGAAACAGGTCCCGGGCGGGATAAAAGCCGCCGTAAACAGCGTGTAGATCGGGAGCCGCGCGCTGCAACTCATAAGAGGAGCCACAAGGATCGTCGCGAGCCGGTCATTGCGGTCCTCGATCGTCCGCGTCGCGAGCACCCCCGGCACCGTACACGCGAAGGAACTCAGGAGCGGAAGAAAGGCCTTACCGTTCAATCCGACCATCTTCATGATCCGATCCAGCACGAAAACCGCGCGCGCCATGTAACCGGTATCTTCAAAGAGCGCGATAAAAAAGAAAAGGAGCATGATCTGCGGCAGGAACACGACCACATTGCCGACCCCCGCGATCACACCTTCCACGACAAGACTCTCAAGTGCTCCGCCGGGAAGAACCTCTTTCGCCAAAACCGCGAGTTTCTCGATCCCGAGCGAGATCCATTTCATCGGGGCCTGTGCCCAGACAAAGATCGACTGGAAGACAAAAGCCATGACTCCGATGAACGCAACAAGCCCCCAAACGCGGTGTGTCAGGATGCGGTCCAGCGATTCGGAAACACTGAGGGATTTTCTCGCGACCGTTTTGACAGCCGATGCCGTGATGTTCTCAACCAACCGGTAGCGTATCTCCGGAGCGAGACCGGGATTGAACGTCTTCTCCCGCAACTGTCCGCGTCCGAGTTCTTCGGCAATCACACGCTTCAGCTTCCGGATCGGTTCTTTTTTCATCCCCACCGTCGGAATACAACGGATCCCGGTCATCGCCTCGAGCTTTTCAAGATCAATCTCGATCCCCGTCTCCTTCGCGATATCCCACATGTTGACCACAAAAACGGTCCTAAGTCCCAGTTCCGCGACCTGGGTCGCGAGATAAAGATTTCGCTCGAGATTGTTCGCGGAGAGGACAACAAGCACAAGATCGGGGAGAGGAGTTCCCCGCTGAGTTCCGAAAAGAACGCTGTGCACCACCTGTTCATCGGGAGACCGCGGCAAAAGACTGTAGGTGCCGGGGAGGTCGATCACGGAGACTCGCTCCCCATTTGCGAGCTTCATGCTTCCCGCGCGTCTTTCAACGGTCACTCCGGGATAATTCCCCGTCGTATGCCGCAAGCCGGTCAGGGCGTTAAAAATCGTCGTCTTTCCGGTATTGGGATTGCCGACGAGCACGATCTCCCTGATTTTTGTTGATTGTCTCTCCCGGTTCGGCATAATTCCTTTTCGCAATTTTCCTTTGATAACCTGCGGGCCCGCA
Organism: Candidatus Omnitrophota bacterium; assembly: GCA_022705945.1. GTDB lineage: Bacteria > Omnitrophota > Omnitrophia > Omnitrophales > Aquincolibacteriaceae > UBA1443. The sequence goes on from JAKJDL010000012.1 coordinate 37,613, forward strand.
GCCTGAAGTTTATAGCCGATGGCAATACTCGATTGCCTGTAAACCGCCGGCTACAGGTTATGAGCGTCCTCCGTCCCGACGCCCGCATCCCCGGCCGCGGCCGCAAGGACCCTGCTCGTCCTTAAGCACGAGGATATGCCGCGCGTCCTCTTTTCGGATGGAGAGATGATAGCCGCGGATTGAAAGCTCCATCGGATCCCCGAGAGGAGCGCATCGCCTGACCCTTACCATCGTTCCTCCCACGAGTCCGAGCTCTTTCAGCCGGTGGTGGAGCTCTTTGGCTTCCGAATAACCGCGGATGAAACCGCCCTCCCCGGGCAAAAGAGTATCAAGCGTAACAGCCTTCATTTCCGGCATTTTTTGCATACCCCCACGAGTTGATGGCAGTGGAATTCGACCTTGAAATCAAACCTTTCGGCAATCTTTTTCTGGAGTTCCTCGATCACCGGATCGCTGAACTCGACCACCCTGTTGCATGTCCTGCAATAAAGGTGATCGTGATGCTTTTTACGGGCGGCGGCCTCGTAGAATGTATCCCGGTTTGTCTTGAAACTCTGTTCGATCACGCCCGCCTCGAGCAGGACAGGAAGGTTACGGTAAACCATATCGCGGGAAACCCGGAGTCCTTGTTCGTGAAGGCGGCGGACAAGCCCGTCCACGTTAAAGTGACCCCGCTGACGGCTGACCCCTTCAAAAAGACGGAGTCTTTCACCCGTGACGCGCAGGCTTTTCCGCTTGAGAAAATCGCTGAAGTGCCCGTTTTTCTTTTTCGGCATAGGATTCCTTATTCAGACTGAGTCTTAATAAGGAAGGGATTATAGGCGGGAGTTCCCTCTTGTCAAAGTTTATTTTCCGGGCTCGTTATTTGACGGGACGACTCAAAATTTCATACCGGCAAACACGGCGAGGGCAAGATTGAGACCCGCGAGCCACAGACCGAGAATCCGGGTATTGCGCAATTCCTTCGCCGCGTCAATCGGTTCGGCTTTCCAGTTGAAATATTTCATAATCCGCTGGTAAAAGGCGATCGATCGCTCCGGACGGAAAGCGGAGACCGCTCCCAGTACAAAACCGATCAGCGCGATCATAAGAAAAATCACCTTGGGCGAAAAAACAAAACAACCTGACAACGGACATTGCATAATTTACCTCCCGGGACTCGTTCCCCGGAACCCGGAACCGACCTTGAATCGCACAGGTCTTGAGGTTCGGGGTATGGGTCCCAATGTTTCATTCCCACGCACTTCTGTAACCGCCGACGGACTCCGTATATTTAAGCAGGTTGTCATAAAAAGGCAAACGGCAAAGCGTCGCGCTGTCCCCCACAAGGATGAGCTTCCGCTTCGCGCGCGTCATAGCGACATTCATTCTCCGCGTGTCCGCGAGGAATCCGATTTCTCCTTCGGGGTTGGAGCGGACGAGAGATACCAGCACGACTTCCTTTTCACGCCCCTGGAACGCATCGACCGAATCGATCTCAAGCTCGCCCATCTCGCCCGGGTCCCGATTGTCCCCCACGATCAGGTCCGTCAGAAGTTTCACCTGGGCGCTATAAGGGCTGATCACGGCAATATCCCGCGGCCGGACACCCGCCGCCAGGATCGTGCCGAGGGTCTTCACGACCAGCCTGGCCTCCTCGGGATTGGCGTGGCTTCCCGTCCCTTCCTCCGCTTCCTCCTCATAACCGAGACCGGCCGTATCCAGAAACATGGCGGAAGGGTCATTCAACGTCTCATCTTTCACAAAAGGGAGGTCCGTGAGCTTGTGTCGCTTTACGGATTCATCCGCGATCAGTCTTTTTTCATAAAACTCACGGGACGGGAAATCCATGATAGCTTCATGCATCCGGTATTGACGCTCAAGCCGGACCTTGCTGGCATGACCGAGCTTTTCGTGGAGGCGCTCAAAAAGCGTGAAGCGAAGCGAGTCTTTCCCCTGCCTCGGCGACTGCACGGTCGGCGGCAGCTGGCAGTGATCTCCCGCCATGATCACCTTCCCGGCGCGGCAAAGCGGTATCCATGTCGAGGGTTCGACACCCTGCGTTGCCTCGTCAATGATAACCCAGTCGAATTTCTTGGCCTTGATAAGCGGGTCCGCGGCCCCCACATGCGTCGCGACCACGATGTCGGAGGCGTTCCACACCTGCTTAAAGATCCGGGACCTGAGATCCTTGATATCAATGCGAAGGCGTTCGATCTCGGCGCGCATTTCCTTACGCTCTTCCCATTCATAAGTCCGGCGAATCTGACGGCGCTCCTTTTGTCTGGAAAGCTGCTCAAGGCGGGCTTCATTCTCCCCGATCATTTTCGCGTAAGGGTGAGCGGCAAGCTTGTAGCTGAAGGTGTGTTCCCGGATGCGTTCGCTGACACGCGCCGGCTGTCCGAGACGGGTCACGGGAGTCTGATAAAACGCGAGACCTTCCACCAGGTTATCACAGGCCGCGTTGCTCGGCGCCGAAACGAGAACGGTTTCCCCGCGGGAAACCGCCTGGCGGATGATCTCGATCAGCACGCGTGTTTTCCCGGTCCCGGGCGGGCCGTGGATCAGAAGAATATCCCTGGCCTCCGATGCCATGCAGACAGCTTTTTTCTGCGTTTCATTCAGCGTCAGATCGAGAAAAGGAAACCCGGAGACAGGAACCGGATCATCGAGCTTCGGCTTCCTGAGACCGAGACTGATATCACGGAAAACGGCGATCCTGGAATGGTCGGCTTCTTTAACAAGCCGGATTGCCTCATGCATCCGTTCAAAAGTTGAAAGATTTTCCGCCGCGGCAAGCTGAAAACTGTCCTCCCGGTCGATCCAGGGCGGCAGCCTTCCGTTAAAAGCAACGGTGATTCGCATCCGATCCCGTTCATAGACGGCTCCCATGGGACATTCCGCCTCGGGGGTTCGGAACCCGGAAAGCCTCACGATGTCCCCCGTTCCGAGGCTGTAGCGCGGCAAGGGGCGTTTGGTTTTGAGAGCGAAGGTCAGAAGCTTCTGCCCCGATGGATTATAGTGGACTTCCAGAAGGTCAAGCCGGTAGATCGCTTTTCCGCCCCGTTCCCTGTCTTCCGGTTTTTTTTCGAGAAAATCACTTTTATACCGGTCCCTCTCGGATCTTTCTTCATCGCGAAGGAGGCGGGTCAGATGAAGGAAATGCTTCTCGATCACCGCCGTATCGCCGACCCAAATCTCTTTCGGCTCGGGTTTTTCGAGCTTCTTCTTCGGCGGGCCCTTGCGCTTTTTCGGGTCCGGATGATCGCGGTAAGTATGAGCCATAAAACCTCAAAAAATCGGGCCTCGGGACCGGTTCCCCGGGACCTGTTTAAAAAAGCGGTTCACGAGTCCTCCCGGAGGGAGTCAGACGACCCGGTCCCGGGGAAGATACGAGTCCCTGGTTTTTAAAAATCACTCCCCGATAATCTTCACGAGAATGCGCTTTTTGCGCCGACCGTCAAATTCGCCGTAGAAAATCTGCTCCCACGGCCCGAAGTCGAGCTTTCCGTTCGTGATCGCGCAGACGACTTCGCGCCCCAGGATCGTGCGCTTCAGGTGCGCGTCGCCGTTATCCTCGCCCGTCAGGTTGTGTCGATACTTGTCCTTCCCGTAAGGCGCGAGCTTCTCCGTCCACTTCAGGAAGTCTTCGTGCAAACCGCTTTCATTATCATTAATAAAGACGCTCGCGGTAATATGCATGGCATTCACGAGGCACAGCCCCTCTTTCACGCCGCTTTTACGGACTGCCGCCTCGACCTCGTCCGTAATGCGGACAATCGCATAACGATCTTCGGTATTTATCCAGAGATATTCAGTATGGGTTTTCATGGAAAGACCTCCTCGCGCGAGGTTTCATTCTATCACAGAATCCCGGCAGACCGTGTCTTATGAAAAAACCGCCGCCCGGACTTCCGGGCAGCGGTCTCGATTCCGGGATTGCCGTCCACCGGTACGTTCAGTCGGAAAGAGCGTCCATCGTCGGAGTGAAAACCGTTTCCGGCCGGATGAGGGGCGCGTAGTTATTCATCCCCGGAAACGGGAATGTCACCGCATCGTAAAGCCCGACCACCGCCCGCCGCACCGTAAATCCCGTCCCGCGCACCGCTCCGTAAAGGAATCCCGTCAGGTAGTCGGGACTTTTTTCGATCGCGACGGGAAGCTGGGTAATGTATTCCCCCCAACAGGTCGCGACGTTCGCGATGCCGCGAGCAAACTTGGACGCCGCTTTATCCGCCTGGATAGGATTCGCCGCAAAAGCGGGAACCGCGGCAACAAAACCCGAAACTATAAGGACGGAAAAAATCTTTTTCATCTCAACCCTCCTGTTCGATCATTGGAAACAGAGACAACCCCGATCTAGCAATGAATCGTCTTTTTCCGCAATTTTTGAAGTTTTTTTATATAAACAAATAAACAACTTCGGGGCATCAGGAGCCGAAGCCTTCTGTTTGAAAAACCTCGATCTCCGCCTCATCCAGTTCGGCTTCATCGATACCCGCTTTTTCCAGAGCGCAGTTCATAAAAAAAGTTTTCGCGTCCCATCCCGTTTCGGCGGCGACCTCGGGGAGATAAACTCCCTTGCGCCATCCGTGGCTCACGATGATGCCGTCCGTTCCCGGGTTAATGTCTTTGTAGGAGCGGACAGGTTTCGGCTCGGTAAGGACGGAAACGTGGATCTGAAGATCGTTTAGTTCATCAAGTCTGAGGGGCGGGAACCGGGGATCTTCAAAAGCGGCCGCAAGCGTCATATGCCGGAGGCTCTCCCGGAGCGGTTCATGTCCGAGAATCTGCCCGATACAGCCGCGCAGGGCACCGCGGCGCTTTAGCGTCACAAAAACCCCGCGTTTTTGTTCAAGAAGCTCACCGGAGAGATCGGGTCTCGGCTCCGGACCGTTCGTGAGCCTTGCCTTCAAGAGCTCTCGGATATAACGGAGAATTTCCTTTTTTTCAGAGTCACCGAACATTTTTGATTCTCACTTTAAAAATAAAAGAACTTGGACTCGCCCCCCCCCGCTCGTCCGGGCCCTGTGAAGGGGATCGGGTCGTCTGATTCCCCCGGGAGGACCCTTTTGGGTCCCCGTTTTTTCGAGTCTCGGGGCAAGAGTCCCGGATTTATTCTTTTCGATACGACATCGCCGCGTAACCGACCACGGAACTCTTCTCCCCCGTCACATCGCCCGAATTTGCGTATTTGAGGAGGCGGGGCCCTTCCCATCCCATCCTCTCCGCGAGAAACAGCGAAGTGATAACGGGGCCGAGCCCGCAGGCTTCAATTTCACCGGCGTGACCTAACCGGCCGATCCTCGCAAGATCACGGTCTCCGATCAGCCGGAGGAGCTTTTGATCCATTTTAACGGCTTCGGTATAAGGGTGAAAGTGCGAAAGGTCCGTACTGAACACAAAAAGAACCTTTTTGCCGGCAAAAAACTTTTCCAGCGCCGCCGCAAGCGCTTCGGCATTCTCAAGGGATTGTTCACCGATATAGACAGGCAGCAGTTTGAATTTTTTCAGGGCAACCTGGAGGAAAGGAAGCTGAATCTCAAGCGAGTGCTCGTTCAGTTCGTCCGGGATCACTTCGCCGAGACAGGGGCTTGCCTCACGAACCGCAGCAGCCGACTCCCGGTCTACGGGGACCCTTCCGAGCGGAGTTTCATAAGAATCCGCATCATCGATAAAAACGCCCCGGATGAATATCCGGTGCAGAAAAGCCACTATCACCACCGTTTCAAATCCGGTGTCCTGAATCGTGCGGAACGCTTCGGCCGCAACCCGCCCCGAATACATATATCCGGCATGAGGCACAATGAGTCCGCACGTCAGCGGGTCACAGACCGCGGCAGCTCCGGAAAGGAAGGTTTTTATCTCTTTTTCAAGCGCGGAAGGACGATCCGGATAGAATTGCCCGCTGACCACGGAATCTCTGACTTTTTCTCTGTTCTTCATGGCGTCAGACTCCTTTCGCTGAAAAATCCGGAAACTTCCGGCCTCCGCGGGCGCCCCCTTTCCCCGCCATTCGGCCCCCGCCCGATATCGTCTTCATTCTACCCTTAAAAACCGATCTATCACTGCTTTTATAGATACCACGCCCTTACGGGCGTGGCACTAAAATCAAAATTCAAGTTCCGCTTGACCGGCATCTTCCTTGCCTTGCATCTCTACGTATTTCTGTATGACACGTTCCTCGATACCTACCGTGGACACGAAGTAGCCCTTTGACCAGATACCCCTGCCGTCCCAATATACTTTCCTCAAAAATTCAAAGATCGGAAAATGCCGGGACGGCTCTCATCCCCACCCTCACGGGTGGGGAGTTCCCGCTAAGTTAAACTGCCGATTCCATATTATCCATATTATAATAAAATCATGCGCAAGGATTCAGCCCAAAATCCGGGATTGCTTTTTTCGATACCGGGCCGCATCACGCCCCACCCTCAAAACCACCCACTCCAACACCGGGACTTAGGCCCGGGTGTTGGAGTGGGTCGAAAAGGCGCAGTGCGCACAATCGCGCAATGTTTAGGAGTAAATGTTTAGGAGTATATTATTTAGGAGCATATTAGGAATGTATTCAAAAGACAGGGGGAGATAAATGTTAGAAACATTTTTCAAATTCAAGGAACGCGGCACAACCCCCGGCACGGAGACTCTCGCCGGCGTCACGACATTCCTCGCAATGGCATATATTATTTTCGTGAACCCGGGCATCCTCGCCGCCGCGGGGATGGACAAGACCGCCGTCATTACCGTGACCTGCCTCGCGACCGCCCTGGCGACGCTCGCAACCGGCATTTTCGCGAACGCCCCGATCGCCATGGCCCCGGGAATGGGCCTGAACGCTTTTTTCGCATATTCCCTCGTCCTAACCGACAAGCTCGACTGGCAAACCGCGCTCGGCGTCGTGTTTCTTTCCGGCCTTTTCTTCTTTCTCCTCACCGCCGTCGGGATCCGGCAAAAGATCGTCGAAGCCATCCCGCGCTCGCTGATTTCGGCCGTATCGGTCGGCATCGGTTTTTTCATTACCTTTATCGGGCTCGTGAACCTCGGCATCATTCACAAAAATGAGATCACGCTCGTTTCCGCGGCGCCGATCACGCCGACCGTCATGACGGGCCTCGCGGGTTTCCTCGTGATGATTCTTCTCGAAATGCGGCAGATCAAGGGCTCCATGATCGCGGGGATCGGGACAGCTACCCTGATCGCGCTCTTTGCCGGACTGGCCGAATGGCCGAAAGAGTTTTTTACTTTTCATTTCACCCTCTCGCCGGTCGCCTTTAAATTAGACATCCTCGGCGCGCTCAAATGGAGCTTTTTCGGGGCGATCTTCAGCCTGATGTTCATGCACCTCTTTGATTCGATCGGCTCGCTGGTCGCCTGCTGTAACCAGGCCGGAATGGTCGATGAAAAAGGCCGCGTCAAGGGCCTCGACCGCCTGCTTTCCCTCGACGCCCTCGCAAGCATGATGGGCGCCGTGATGGGGACCTCCACAATCACAGCCTATGTCGAATCCGCGACCGGCATCGGCCAGGGAGGTCGGACGGGATTCACCTCGGTCGTGACCGCTCTTTTATTCGCGGCGGCCGTGATCTTTATCCCGGTGATCTCGGTCGTGCCGCCCTACGCCACGGCTCCGGCACTGATCCTGGTGGGTTTTTTTATGATGAAAGAGGTCACCGCGATCCGTTTCGAAGACATGGAGGAAGGATTCCCGGCGTTCGTGATCATCGTGATGATCGCTCTCAGTTACTCGATCGCAACCGGCCTCGCGTTCGGATTTCTTTGTCACGTCCTCTTCAAGGTGCTCCGCTGGAAACTCGCCGAAGTAAAGCCCGCCATGTGGGTCATCGCGGCGTTGTCGCTCCTGCACTTTATTCTATAGAAATTATAGAAAGCTCCCGGCCGATGCCGGGCGGCCCGAGACCCGGGCAGAAAGGAAAATGGTCCGATGGAGCAAGCTGTCCCGGCAAGATACGGGCGCAAACTTCCGGACGGAAGGATTGAATGTGTTCTTTGCCCGCGTCACTGCAGGCTCGCGGAAGGACAACGCGGTTTTTGTTTCGTCCGCGCCTGCGAAAAGGGGCGGATCGTCCTTACGACCTACGGCCGCTCAAGCGGCTTCGGTATCGACCCCGTAGAAAAAAAACCTCTTTTCCATTTTCTCCCGGGGACTTCCATCCTTTCCTTCGGCACGGCCGGCTGTAATCTGGGATGCCTTTTCTGCCAGAACTGGAACATCTCAAAATCCCGCGAGACAGACACCCTCGCCGTCAGAGCCTCCCCCGCCGGAATCGCCCGGGCCGCGAAGAATGCGGGATGCCGGAGCGTCGCATTCACTTATAACGATCCGGTGATTTTTCACGAATACGCGGTCGATGCCGCAAAAGAATGCCGGAAGCTCGGGATCAAAACGGCCGCCGTCACGGCCGGTTATGTGTGCGCGGAACCGCGGAAAGAATTCTACGAGTGGATGGATGCGGCCAATGTCGATCTCAAGGGATTCTCTGAGGATTTTTATAAAAAATATTGCCGGGCCTCGCTCGCGCCCGTCCTCGAAACGCTTGAATATATCCGCCGCGAAACTAAGACCTGGCTTGAGATCACAACGCTCCTGATCCCGGGGTTGAATGATTCGGCGGCCGAGATCGATTCCCTGACAAAGCGGATCGCGGAAACGCTCGGCCCCGATGTCCCGCTCCATTTTACCGCCTTCCATCCCGATTACAGAATAACCGACGTTCCGCCGACCTCCCCGGCAATCCTTCGAAAAGCCCGCGAGACCGCGATAACAAACGGCATCCGCTACTGCTACACCGGCAATGTTTCGGACCCGGAAGGCGAATCGACCTTCTGTCATGCCTGCGGAAAAAAGCTGATCGGCCGAAATTGGTATAAGCTCACGGAGTGGAATTTAAGAGACGGGAAGTGCGGGTTCTGCGGCACGCCGTGCGCGGGAATTTTTGAGTGCCGCCCGGTACGTCTCTGAGCGGCCCGGCCCCCGTCCGCATTCAAAATCCCTCGCACCGGACCCGCACCGAATGCGGTTTTGATCCTCGTGTTTTTTCCGGACCCCCGGCGTCAACCGATTAAAAATCAAATCGCGCGGTAAGGTAGTAAGTGTGATTGCGGTAATGATCCCGGAGCGTGCAGTCGTAGTTCGCCGTAAGCGTCATGTTCCCCTTGTTCAGATAAGC
>JAKJDL010000013.1 GCA_022705945.1 Candidatus Omnitrophota bacterium
AGGCCCATCCAAGGGTGATAGGTCCTTACGGATCCCCATCTTTCCCTCATACTTCGAAAAGTATGAGACGTATCCGGTATTAGCCCGTCTTTCGACAGGTTATCCCGAGCCCTAGGGCAGGTAACCCACGTGTTACTCACCCTTCCGCCACTAAACTTCCGAAAAAGCTAGAAGTTCCGTTCGACTTGCATGCCTAATCCACGCCGCCAGCGTTCGTTCTGAGCCAGGATCAAACTCTCCATAAAGAGAATGTTGATCCATGTACCACTCGTCAGAGCAGTACGTTTGCAAAGACTTACGTTCGGCAATCCGCACGAAAAAACTTTGTGAAAGAACAACCTCTCGAGACAACAGTTCCCCTAAACAAGGAATGCCCGGAAAGGAATAACTTGAAAATTCGGAAATAATCAGATTTACAAAGAAAACAGAAAAACAAAATCTGGAAAAACCCAGTCTCACCCGTTCCCGAGGGTGGGACGTATTATATGAACTCCCGAACTTGCGTCAAGCCTTTTTTAAAAAAATATTTTAGGCGAAACAGGATAAGAGGTTACCCGCATTTTGATGTTTTGGCAATAGCAGAGGTTAAAATGTTATCGGTTGCCGTTAAACCATTTAAAGCTAACGGGTTAGAACTACTCAACGGTAACGGATTTTGCAAGGTTTCTCGGCTGGTCCACATCCCGGCCGTTCAACACCGCAACCCGATAGGCAAGAAACTGGAGCGGGATAACCGTAAGAATCGGGGAAAAAACTTCTATCGTTTTCGGAATCATAAACAAATCGTCCGCTATTTTTTCGAGGTTTTGATCCCCCTGACTCCCGATCGCAACGACGATCCCGTCACGGGCCTTTATTTCCTGGATGTTTGATATCATTTTGTCATAGGTGGGGGAATCCGGCGCAATGCAGATCACGGGCTGCTCGTGATCGATTAGTGCGATGGGGCCGTGTTTCATTTCTCCTGCGGCATACCCATGGGCATGCGCATATGATATTTCCTTCAGCTTGAGGGCCCCTTCGAGAGCCGTCGGGTAGTTGTAGCCCCGGCCGAGATAGAGAAAATTTCTTCGGGAAAAATACTTCTTGGCACACGCTTCAAAACGCTTTCCTTCTTTCAGCACCTTTGAACACTGATCGGGGATTTTTTTGAAGTCTTTGATAAGTCGTTTAAGTTGGGATGTTTGAATTTTTTTTCTCAGCTTTCCGAGATAAAAAGCCAGGAGAAGCAGGGTTGCAAGTTGGGCAATATACGCTTTCGTCGAAGCAACGCCTATTTCCGGTCCGGCATGGGTATAGATCACGGCGTCAGCTTCCCGGGCAATCGTGCTCCCTACGACATTAACGACCGCCAGCGTTGCCGCACCTTTGGCTTTCGCTTCCCGCAGCGCGGCAAGCGTGTCGGCTGTTTCTCCCGACTGAGTGATCAGAACCACCAGATCTTTGCGGCTGAGGATCGGGTTGCCGTAGCGGAACTCGCTCGATACTTGGGTCCGGCATGGAAGCCTGGTGTATTGCTCGATGGCAAGACTTCCCACAAGCCCCGCATGATGGGCGGTACCGCAACTTACCATGTAAACCTGCTCTATCTGTTTGAGGCGGCCCGGGAAACCTCTCGGAAGCGTATCAAAAAAAATGTCTTCTTTTTTTGTGATTCGTTTTTTAAGAATGTTTTTAAGCACCTCGGGCTGTTCATGCATTTCTTTCAACATGAAGTGGGGGTATCCCTGCTTCCGGGCCTGAGAAATATTCCAATGAACCGTTACCGGGCTCCGTCTAACCCAAGAGTGTGATTTTAAAGAAAAGACCCTGACATCCTTGCGTGTAACAACGGCGAGATCGTCATCTTCGAGATAAACCACCTGCCGCGTATATGGCAAAAGGGCCGTCACATCACTGGCAACAAAGTTCTCTCCCTGTCCGATCCCTATCACCAGAGGATTGGATCGCTTATAGGCGATGAGTGTTTCAGGATGGTCTTTCGACAAAAGCGCAAAAGCAAAATACCCGTGGATCTTGGGGATCGCTTCTTTGGCCGCCTCAAAAAGATCCTTTTGGGGGGTTTTCCCATACTGCCGGCCGATCAACTGGACTCCGACCTCGGTGTCGGTTTGCGAGACGAACCGTATTTTTTTCCTTTGCAGTTCCTTTTTGAGAGTATCGTAATTTTCGATAATTCCGTTGTGGACCAAAGCGATACGCTCGGAGGCATCGGTGTGCGGATGGGCATTCACCCTGGACGGTTCACCGTGCGTTGCCCATCGGGTATGCCCTATCCCGACGTGGGCATCAAAACAAAAGTCTCCTACTTTTTCTCTGAGGGCCGCGAGCTTCCCCTTTTCCTTGACAAGAATAAAATCCGCTTTTTTGTGATCGTAACAGGCAATCCCGGCGGAGTCATACCCGCGGTATTCAAGCTGCTCAAGCCCTTGCATAAGCACAGGTACGGCGTTCCGATATCCTATGTATCCTATAATGCCGCACATTTTACACCTCGCTATCCGGATGGCGGAAGAAAGACAGGTTTTTGTTTTACACTGTTCGCCATCCCTGTGAGCTTCATTTGGTTCGTTGGGTATTATATCCACGCAAGTTAGTTTTGACAGATGATTATCATTCCAATAAGATAGCCCGCGGAGGATTTCCCTATGAACCCAAACCGACGTCGCCGTTTTTTTATCAACAAACCCCTTCAGGTTCGCTATATGCTCGTTGTCACCCTTCCTCTGCTTGCTCTTTGTTGCATCACGATTTTCGGTATTTATATCGGAATCTGGGGCGGGGTCCTCGGGGCTTTCTCGAACGAAGAAATGCGCAACGACATGCTGACGGCTTCGCGTATGGTGGAATATGAACAGGCCCGTTATCAACCCGCAAAACAGGGCCCCTCGCTTCTTTCTCTTTTCAGGGAAACGGAAAAACTGAGTCTGCGGCAACGCGAGGTGTTCCGCGAAATCCTGAACGACACAAACCGGGATTTAGCCTGGAAGTTGATCCTGCTTCTGATCCTGATCGGCTGGGGGACCATCTACGCTTCTCATAAAATCGCGGGGCCCCTCTACCGGTTCAGCAGAACTTTTGAAGATATTGAGAAGGGGAATTACCGGACCCGGATTTTTCTGAGAAAGGGCGATGAGGGCCACCCTGTTGCCAAAGAACTCAACGATGCCCTGGTGTCGACCGACCGGCTACTCTCCGACATCAAAAACGCATCCCGGGATCCCGATACGCTGCAGGCCTTGTCGAGGATCAAGGAAAAACTGGAAACAATCAAGACCAGTGCTGATGTTTAGACATTTATCCTTCGTTTTCCTGTGTGCTCTTCTCGCGCTGCCTTCTCAGTCTTCAGCCTACACTCCTTCGCAGGAAGAAAGAAGCTTGTTAACAAAAATTGAGCAGGACACCGTCCAATACTTTATCCGCCTCTCTGACAAAACTACCGGCATGACAAGGGACTCCTCGCGCCCCGGTTCCCCCTCTTCAATTGCCGCCACCGGTTTCGCTTTGGCTGCCTTGGCCGTGGCGGGTTCCCACGGATGGCTTCCGCATGAATACGCCTACAACCGGATCGTCACAACCCTCAAAGTCATGAAAGAAAAAGCGGAACATCAGAACGGTTTCTTTTATCACTTTCTGGACGCGAGGACCGCCAGACGCGTCTGGTCTTCAGAAGCTTCCTCCATCGATACGGCGCTTTTTCTTGCCGGGGCGTTGCTCGCGGCCCAATATTACCCGGGAACTGAAATAGAACTTCTCGCTAATGAACTTTACGAGAGGGTCGACTGGAAATGGATGATGAACGGATCCAGGTTTATTTGCATGGGCTGGACCCCGGAGTCAAAGTTTCTTCCCTATTACTGGGATTCCTATAACGAGCTGATGCTTCTCGTGGCTCTTGCGGTCGGAGCTCCGAAAAATCCCGTACCGCCGGAAGCATGGGACGCCTGGCTGCGTCCCGAGGGGAATTACAACGGCCATCGCGTGATCTACTCTTCCAGCGGTTCCCTGTTCACTTATCAGTATTCCCACGCTTTCATTGATTTCCGGGGTCTTAAAGATCAAGGAAACGATTTTTTCACAAACTCGACAGAAGCGACCCTTGCGAATCGTGCCTTCTCTCTCAGCTTTGCCGGGAAATACAAGTCTTATTCCGAGAATTCCTGGGGGCTGTCGGCCTCAGTCGGCCCGGGAGGCTATAAAGCTTACGGCGCTCTCCCGGGAGGCACTTTGCATGACGGAACCATAGCCCCTTATGCGGCGCTTTCCTCGATCGTCTTCACTCCCGAGTTGTCGATCAACGCCATAAAATTCTTTTTTAATAACTACGGGGAAAATCTCTACGGAAATTTCGGGTTCAAAGGCGCCTTCAATCTCGACAAGTCCTGGTGGGCCGACGAGTACATCGGGATTGACCAGGGAATTTCATTCCTGATGCTTGAAAATTTTCTGAACGACGGAATTATCTGGAAAAAATTCATGGGCCTTGAGGCGGTCAAACGATGGCTGGAGCTTACGAAGTTACAAGCGGCAGAATCGGAACCGGTCAGTCTGAATTCTTCCTCAGAAGTCTGAGCGCCAGCTGCATTGCCGCTTCTTCGATGACCTCTTTGGTAAGGTAAGTTCCCTTCTTGATTTCTTCCTTGATCTCGCGGACACGGCCGAGGTTGGGCTCGGGGACATTGGGGATTTGACGCAGGTATTTCCGGACTTCCTCCCGCTCGCTCTGCGGTACGGTCTTTTCAACCGGCGCCTGGATTTTAAAGCTTCTCTTTTTTTCTATCACGCTGTCCATTCTTCCCGCCTTTTAGTCCGAGTTGGTGCGGTAAAATTTTTGTCTCCGACAAAAACTCATGTTGCCCAACTTGGGACCGGACGTTCAAAACTCCTGCACGCGTCCTTTGCTGCGGCTTTATGTTTATCGACCCAGCGTGACAAACCTTTATCGTTTTTAAAAAACAAATCCCTCCTTTTAAACGTCGAGGGTTATGTGTCCCGCCTTCCGCATGAGATGCGCGCGAAGACGCGTCACAACCTTTGTATGAATCTGGCAAACACGGGATTCAGAAACATCCAGAATCTCTCCGATCTCACGAAGGGTCAGGTTCTCGTAGTAATAAAGAACGATCACAAGCTTCTCCTTTTCGGGAAGCTGATCGATCGATTCCGCAAGGAGATCCTTGACCTCGGTCTGATGGACATAGCTGAACTGGTTTGTGATTAGGGAATCCTCAATCGTCTGGAGCCGGGAGATCGGTTTGTTGCCGTCATCGTTCTGCCAGACTTCATCGAGCGATAAAAAGGTCGTCGAATTGAGGTCGCTGTAGACCGAATTGAGGTCATCCGTGGACATGTTGAGCGCTTTGGCAAGCTCGTCATCCGTCGCCATGCGGCCGTGCTTTTCCTCGATCTCTTTGCATTTGCGATCAATTTCGCGGGCGCGCTTACGAAGAAGCCGCGGAGCCCAATCAAGCTTCCTGAGTTCATCCATGATCGAACCGCGAATTCGGGAAACAGCATAAGTCTCAAACTTGTTCCCCTGGGTAACATCATATTTCGTAATCGCATCAAACAGCCCCAAAATACCGTAGCTTACCAGGTCATTGAACTCCACATTCGGAGGAAGGCCGATGGCAACGCGACCGGCAACATACTTCACGAGGTAGAGATACTTCTTCACGATTTCCTCCCGGACCGCCAGGCTTTTTGTTCTTTTGTACTTCTTCCACATGTTTAACTCGTCTTGGTTCATAAAGTTGTTCTCCTTTTTCTTTTTTATAAAGCCAAGAAAGCCTTACTTCGGACTCTCTTGTTGTTCCAGTATTTTTTTGATCTGTGTCAGCGTGTAATTCTTGGATTGCAATATCTTGATCTGTTCCAGGCGGTCAAATACCGCTTCGTCATAAAGCCGGTGGCCGGAAATGGTGCGCCGGGCCTCGTGAATCAGGCCGGCAACGGTATAGTTATGAATGGTCTGTCGCGAAAGGCTTGTGTATTGCATCACTTCCCCGATCTTATAAAGTTTTTCACGCTTCATAGCGACTCGCCTTTTCCTGTTGAAGGATGCTTTGATGGATTTTCAGGGCTTGGGGGTCTTCAGGTTCAAGCAACAGAATCTTTTCAACCGAGAAGCGCGCTTGGCCATAATGTCCCTGACGCGCAAAATCCTGAGCCTCGCCACGGTAACGGTCCAACCGATCCGAAATTTCTTCCTCATAGATCTTGTTCAGGAACAACATGTCCGCCTTGCCTTCTTTGATCGCCCTCTCCTTGATCTGGTCAATAACATCGGAAGCCTGGCTATTATCAGATTCATAGATAAAAACTTTTTCGGCCGCAAAGAGGGCGAGATCGTATTCGCCCCGCTCCAAAAGCGCCTTGCTTCGTTCAATCCATGTCTTGGCCTGAGCGCTTCGTTCGTCACGGTTCATTTCTTCGGCCGCCAAAGGAAAAACCTGCTCTTTCTGCCTTTCAATCTCGGCGTCCAGGATTTTCCCCATTAACCGTTGGGCTTCCATGTCAGAAGGATCCTCGGCAAGAATCTCAAGGGTGGTCTGGCGGGCAAGATAGTATTCGCGGTCATTGTAATATCGTTCCGCGCGCTGTAACGGCGTTTCTTTTTTCTTTTTTCCAAGGAAGGCATCCGCCGTGCCTGTCGGCATCATCAGCATTGCGGCTATCGTTAGCACCATAATCGATCTCATAGGTTTACAAAATGTAAAATACATTTTATATATTACAATCTATAAATTTTTTTAATCCGGTCAACATTTTTTTTAAAATTTTTTAATCAAACACAACTAATTGTGTGTCAATATGTATCATTATGCTATATATAGCTGCATTTAATATTATTTTTTAAGGCAATTTCGTCAAAAGACGATAATGCTACCGGAAGAAATACTCCCACAGGAAAGATTATGGCGGACTACGAAAAATTGATTGATCTAAAATACAGGAAGGGAATTCCAACCTTCAAGCTTATTGCCCGATACCCGGAACAAAAGCGCCAAATTCATGAGGTTGCCTTACTGGGGATCAAAGAAAGCGTTCTGATAAAAACCATAAAAGACAAACACCTTCTTTCCAGAATACTAAAGCTCAAGAAAAAATATCAATCATCTTTGAAGGTTCCGAAAAAACAACCCTGGCTCGCACGGCTTTGTCCATGGCTATGAAGCAAAAATCTTCCCCAAAAGGGATTTATTGTTTCGAAACCGGATGCTGTCTCTGTGCCGGAAGGGCTTTTTTCGCTAACAGCCGTCCTTGTTAATAACGGGCAGGGTTTTTTGCCGGAAGATTTTATTTTGAAGTGAATACGCCCATTTGCCGGTATTTTTGATACCGAAGCTCCAGGAGGTCCCTCCGCGGAATCTCTTTTAATTCGGCAAGCGCTTCGTTCACGGTTTTGCGGATATTCTCGGCGGTGAGCACAAAATCGCGGTGAGCGCCTCCGAGAGGTTCCGGAATCACGCCGTCGATCACGCCAAGTTCAAGAAGGTCCTCTCCTGTCAATTTCAAAGCGGCCGCCGCGTCCGGCGCCCTCGTCGGTTCTTTCCATAGAATAGCCGCGCAGCCTTCGGGTGAGATCACGGAATAATAGGCATTTTCAAGAACATAGACCCTATCCCCCACTCCGATACCCAGGGCGCCGCCGCTTCCGCCCTCCCCTACAACAACGCAAATCACCGGCACACGGAGGTCTCCCATTTCACGAAGGTTGTAGGCAATTGCTTCGGCCTGACCGCGCTCTTCCGCTCCGATGCCCGGATATGCGCCCGGGGTATCAATAAAGCAGAGGATCGGGATCTGGTGACGCTCGGCAAGACGCATGACCCGTATCGCCTTCCGGTAACCCTCCGGGTGCGCGCTTCCGAAACTACGCATGAGGTTTTCTTTTGTGTCCCGTCCTTTTTGATGTCCGACCACACAAATCGGCTGTTCCCCGCCCCATTTTGCGAATCCTGTAATGATCGCCCGGTCATCGCTGTAATGGCGGTCGCCATGGAGCTCCATAAAATCGGTCGTCAGATAATTGATGTAATCAAGACTGTAGGGCCTGAGCGGATGGCGGGCCACCTGAACCCGTTGCCACGGAGTCAACTTGTCGAAGATTTCCTTGATGGCCTCTTTAAGCTTGCGTTCGGCGCTCTCGATCTCGTCAGAGAGATCCACGCCCTCCTGGTTGACCTTCTTGAGTTCATTGATCTTCTTTTCCATATCCACAACGGGCCGCTCGAACGGAAGACAAGCGTCAAAAATATCTTTCGTCCCGAGATGGATTTTCTCGGTCGGGATAGGTGATTTGTCTTCCGAGGTTTTTTTCTTTTTGTTTTTATTTTTTTTCGCCATAAACCGGAACCTTCTTAAGGGTTAGTCCTGCACGAGAACTCTTGTGCCGACCGGAACAAGACTGTAAAGCTCCTCAACATCCTCGTTAAGCATCCGGATACATCCTTCCGAAGCTTGCTCTCCTATTTTTTCGGGCTCGGTCGTTCCGTGGATTCCGTAGCCCTCCTTATCAAAACCAAGCCATCGGGTCCCAAGTTCGTTGTCCGGACTTCCTGGGGCATAAATAGCACCCGATTTAAACCAAGTGGGATCGACAAGCTTGTCTTTGATCCTGAAATCACCTGCAGGAGTGCTGTTATCCTTGCCGGTCGAGACCCTGTATTCTTTAATCGCCTTATCGTCCGCAAACAAGGTAAGCAGGTTCAATGATTTATCGATCATTATCGAGAAGTTCCCCCGGTAAAGCCTGATATCTCGGCCGGCATAAATAGTATCGCTATCAAGGTCATTGATCTTTTTAATAAGGTCCGGGGTCGTGCGATGTTTTCTGGCAATCACGTAAAGGCTGTCGCCAGATTCGATCGTATAAGTTACAAACCCGGGCGCCGTCCCGGAAACAAAAATCGCGTCCCAGTTCCATTTCATTTCCGAAACGGGCGTCCTTTCAGCACCTTCATCCAAAGAAGGCTGGTGCGTGGCAGGAGCTTCAGGGAGAACTACGCTTGTATCAGAAGGGAGCGGACTAACCGGTTCCTCTTGTGAAATTAAAAAATCCTCCGTCATCGATCCGGGACCCGGGCTCTCTTCCGCATCCCAAACCTGACCGGTTTCTTCAATAATCAGTCCGTCTTCAGCCGTGGCCGCGGCGGCGGGCATAAAACTTAAAACAATAACTGCCCAAAAAAACACCCGGGATTTTTTCATGGATCACCCGCAGAACAAGGTTGCGACGAGGACACCCGTAAGCGCGCCGGCAAATACTTCAAAGGGAGTGTGGCCCAGAAGTTCTTTCACCCGCCTTTCGGGCGTAAAACCTTTCGAATAAAAATCATCCAGCATCTGGTTCAGAATCGTCGCCTGACGCCCAAAATGCCTCCTGACCCCGGCCGCATCAAACATGGTGATGAGGCAAACAATAAGGACTATCAGAAACGGGAGGGTGTTAAATCCATAATAAAGCCCGGTCGCTGTCGCAAGACTGGAAACCGTCGCCGAATGAGCGCTCGGCATCCCCCCGGTATCGAAAAGCCACCGGAAATCGAATTTTTTTTTCATGGTTCCCCCAAGGATTACTTTTAAAGCTTGGGCAACAAACCAGCTTAGAAAAACGGCGAAAAACGCTTTTTCAGGGGCAAAAGGCTGGACTTCAGGGGAAATCATAGGCTTTGGACTTGACAGATCCTCAATAATATGATTTATATTAATAAATAATATTAATTTAAAATAATAAATCGGCTCCCGCGCCTCTCGCTGGCGTTGGCAAGCATTATAGGTTTTGAGGTTTGAAAATGCAAGGTTTTGATTCCCCAAATCCGGAAAGGGTGCTGGCAACATGATCCGCATAAAAAGCGCATTCGCCTTAGGTATTCACGCATTTCCCGTCGACATTGAAGTCGACGTCGGCGGCGGAATCCCTCAGCTTGCGATCGTAGGACTCCCGGACGCCAGCATCAAAGAATCCAGGGAAAGAGTCCGAACTGCTATCAAAAACAGCGGGTTCCAGCTGGCCCAGGAAAAGGTAACCGTAAGTCTGGCGCCGGCGGAGCTTAAAAAAGAAGGAGCCTCTTTTGATCTCCCTATCGCCCTGGGTATCCTGGCCTGTCACGGCATGATTCCTCCCGAGAATCTTTCGGGATTCATTATCCTCGGTGAGCTTGCCCTTGACGGGAATATCCGCCCGCTCAAAGGCGTGATCGCGATCACGGCGGCTCTTAAGGGGCACACATTTCTGCTCCCCTCGGAAAACTCAGTCGAGGCCTCTCTTGTAAAGGGCGCCACGGTTTATCCGGCAAAAACCTTGAAAGAAGTTGTCGGATTCTTGAGGGGCGAAATCATGCTCTCCCCGGCAGAAATCAAAAACGGAGGGGACAGAGCATCTCGTGTGTTTTCGGATGTTGATTTTTCCGAAGTAAAAGGTCAAAGATCCGCGAAGCGCGCTATCGAGATTGCCGTGGCCGGGAATCACAAGATCCTGTTAATAGGACCTCCCGGCAGCGGAAAGACTATGCTTGCCCGGAGGATCCCGACCATCCTGCCGCCCATGGACGCCGAAGAATCGCTGGAGGTCACAAAAATCCATAGCGTCGCGGGCCTCATGCCGCAGCAGGGGGACCTTATCAGAAATCGCCCGTTCCGGGCGCCTCACTATACGGCCTCAGCCGTCGCTCTCACGGGAGGCGGTTCGGACCCCCGCCCGGGTGAAATCTCGCTTGCTCATGCCGGCGTTCTTTTTCTTGATGAGTTCCCGGAATTCAGACGCGATGCGCTGGAGGCACTGCGCGGACCTCTCGAGGATGGCTTCATCACCGTATCGCGCGTTAAAATGCAGGTCACTTACCCCGCCCAGTTTTTATTGGTCACTGCGATGAACCCATGCCCGTGCGGACACCTCTCGGACCCCCGGAAAAGCTGCCGTTGTTCGCTCGGACAAATCCACAAATACCGTTCCAGAATCTCGGGACCGATACTCGACCGGATTGATATTCAGATCGAAGTTCCCTCGCTTCCCTTTCAAACGCTCGCTTCGCACGAAGAAGCCGAATCTTCCGAAAAAATCCGGTATCGGATTTGCGAATGCCGGAAACTTCAGAAAAAAAGGTTCCGGATGCGTCCCTACCGGACAAACGCTCTTATGAACCCGAAAGACATCAAGGAATACGCTTCTCCCGATATCCAGGGCCAAAAACTAATCGAAGCGGCCATGAAAGAACTCCATCTCTCCGCCCGGGCTTACTACAAGATTCTCAAGATCGCCCGAACGATCAGCGACCTGGCAGGCTCGGAGCAAATCCAGTCCGAACATATCGCCGAGGCCATTCAATACAGGAGTCTGGACAGGCAGTGGTGGGCTTGAAAAAATAAAACCATGACAACACAGCTTGTTCCGCTAGAGATTATTCAAAATAGGATACTGCTCATCATAGGTCTAAAGATCATGCTGGATAGTGACCAGGCGGAGGGCAGGAAAATGCGCTGTCCGAATCAATATCCAGATCGTGCGGACATTCACAAAGCTGGGGAAAATGCTGGCGAGTCACAAGAGGTTACGAGAAAAGATCGAAGCAATGGGAAAAAACACAATCGCCGATTTCAAATTATTTCCTAGGCTATCAAAGAACTACTTGAACCGCCGCCAGCAAAACCACCTATCGGGTTTCATGTGTAATTATTGAACTTCTCGAGAAATTAGCAAAAAACCACCTCTAGACTTTTATTGATTCTCGTTAAAAAAGAGGGGGGATAAACGGTAAGCCTTTTTCTCTCCGACAAACATATGGTTTGAAGTGTTTTTCGATAAATTCCCGCGAAACAGCCTCGTTGGTCTGTTTACACTCATCTCAAATCAGCAAATATCCGGGATATACGGCACCACTTACACCAGCATCTTAAAACGCGGCTTCCCGCAAGAACCATGACGGGGGTGGCAAGCTTTCGCTACTTCAAAAAGGGTTTGGACTTTTTTGCTTCACGGTTTCCGTAGTAATAACTATTTGTAGAAAATTTTGTTTTATTAAGGATGATTCCCGATACAGTAAGATTCCCGGACGCAATCTTGGAAAGAGCGCGAACCACTTCGTCCTTTAGAGTCTTCCCCCATTCGACCACCAAAACTCTAAAATCGACAACCTCCCCCAGCGCAACAGCATCGTTTACGGCAAGCACCGGGGGAGCATCAACAACGATGACGTCAAAGTAGTTTTTAAGCTCATTCAAAAGATTTTTCATCCTATCCGAGCGGAGCGCGTGCGGAGCGCTGAACTTGGCTTCAAGGGACCTGATTAGATAGAGATTGGGCTGCGAGGTCTCTTCCAGAATCTGTTCCATCGCGGCATCCTCCATAAGGAACTGATTCAGGCCGGGACGGTTTCCCCCGGCCGAGGGAAACACCGAAGAAAGCGCGCTACGACAAAAATCCGCATCAATAATCACCGCCGCCTTTCCTTCCCTCGCAAAGGTGTGAGCCAAGTGGTAGGCAATAAAACTTTTTCCTTCTCCCGGCTGCGACCCTGTAACCATGATCGTTTTCTTTTCATTATCACTAGCTACAAAATTGATGTTGGCGCAGATTAGTCTTAAATGATTATGAAAAAAAACCTCTTCCTTCTGGTCCGCAAATTTCGGGTTGAAACCATCCTTGACAGTCCGTATTGCGGGCACCTGCCCGAGAAAGGGTTTTCGAGTAATGTCCTCGACGTCCTCCGAACTGCGAAAAGTTCTATCAAGATAGGAAAGAAGGAAAAGGAATCCGGCCGCTGAGAAAAAAGAGGCAATAAAAACTAAAAGCATCACTTTGGGCTTGTTTGGCTTTTCGGGTCTGACAGGGGGAGTTGCGTAGTTCAGTATTTCAATCCCGGTTTTTTTCAAACTTGCTTGTACGGAAGCTTCTGATATCTGTGCATTAAGGAGCTGTATCGTGCTGACAATCGACGCCTCTTCGTCCTGAAGACGCCTGTATTCCAGTTTTGGGGGGGTCGGTTCTTTTTTCTTTATCTGGAGCTCTTGAACGTTTTCCTGCAATTTCTTTTTACTTAATTCCAGGACGCGGATTTCATCGCGGAGCATTTCCACGATCCGAAGTTTTTCTTCGTCGTGGGATTGCCTTAATATATCCAGTTTGGTCTGGGCTCTAAGCACAAGGGGGTGTTTTTCACGATATTCCTGCTGCAGTTCAAGGACCTGCCATTCCAAATCACGGATCGCCTTTGTTTTTTCAACTATCATCGGATTGTTACGTATATAGGGATGACTGTCTAAAGCTTCCCCTCTTTGTTCCAGCGCCTCAATTTCGGAAAGAGTCGCCTCCAGACTCCTGCTCCGGACATCCGTCTGCACGATCTGCGCGTTGAGGGATTTTAACTGCTCCTCAAGAATCGCTTCGTCTTCCAGCTCCGGATTCTCTCTACTGAGCGTTGCGAGCCGGTTCTTGATCGCGCCAAGTTTTTCGCTTTTTTCTTTGATTTGCTCTTTGAGTTTTTCAATCGCCTGCACGCTTTGCTCTGAATTTCTTGCGGCGCGGGTCTCAATATAGGTTTCGGCTAGGTTGTTGGCAATGCTTGCCGCTGTTTCAGGATCGGTATAATAAAAACCTACACGGATGCTTTTGCTTCCTTGATCCAATTCGGTTTCCACAAGTTCGGAGAAAACTTCTCTCGGATTTTTATCTTTTGGGAAAAGAGGCGTGTTTTTTAGATCGTTTTCATCGATCACGCGATCTACAACCTCCGGACTTCTCATTAAAGCTTCCTGGAGAGCCAGGTTTGTAAGGCTCTTCTTCTCTTCCGCATCCTCTAACATCGTGGGATCAGTAAGGATAGTTACGGTCGCTTTGTAAAAAGAAGGTTGTTTGGAAAGCCAAAAGTGGGCCGCGATCAGCACAAAAACAACATAACCCGATATCCAGAATTTATTTTTCGAGATTCTTTCCCGGAAATTCTTGAAAGCATTTCTAAGAAAGATATCGTCCTGATCCAAAATGTCCGTCTCTTTGGTCTGCTCTGTCATTTGTCTAGACCTTCGAACATAGGTTAGTTTCCTTGGGTCAAACACCGGCCCGTCTTCCGGGAAGGATTCCGCTCATTGAGTTGATTGTATTCCCGAAAAACCCCTTTGAACACAAGACCACGCTTCACTCAATTAACGGCAAAAAGCCGCTTTGTCTGTATTGATAGTTTGTTAAAAGTTTTTGTCTGTTTTATATAAATGTTCCGGTTTTACGGACAGAGTCCGGATCTTTCAGGGTTTTTGCTGATATTCTTTGCGAATATCATTGATTTTTGAATCGACGTAAGCAAGCCGTTGAGGCGACATCCGCTGGATAACCTCAAGAGTTCGAATCGCTTCCTCCGGGCGGGCCATATCCCGGTAAATCTGTGCAAGGACCCAATAACCCCTTTGATATCTCGGATCTATCGCCAGGGCTTTTCCAATGAGCGTTTTAGCATGGTCTGATTCCCCAATGCCATTGTAGGCATACGCGGCCTCCGTCAAATCGAGCGGATCGTCCGGATTTGCTTTAAGCCGCGACCGGCTGAACCGGATTTCCTTCCGGTATTCTTCCAGGCTTTCTTTCTCGCGGCCTTGTTCCTTATAGATATCCCCAAGATCATTGTGAACCCTGCGATAATCAGGCCGACTTTTGATAACTTTCAGATACTGCACAACGGCTTCATTTAGCATGTGCTTGTCCCTGTAAACGCTCGCCAAACCATAACGAAGATCGATATCCTCGGGGCTTACAGAAACAGCTTTTTCAAGAAACGGAACGGCCCGGTCATATTTTTCGAGATTCATATAGGAAATCCCTATGTTATTAAGGATCTCCGGATCTTCGCCCTTGAGGCTCATAATCCGGCGGTATTCCCCGATAGCTTCAGCAAACTTGCCCCTCGCAAAGAAAATATCGCCTAAAAGCTTACGCGCCGGATAAAAATCGGGGGCCAGACGAAGCGCATCTTCCAGTAGCATCTCCGCCCCGGGATGATCCCTCTCCGTGTAATAGAGACAGGCCAGGGAATAGTAAGCTTGAGGATTCCGGGGATCGGCCTCAATCGCTTTTCTCAGATCCTCGCGGGCATCCATCACTCTGCCCTCCATCAGCGCCAAGTTTCCTCTTTCTAGCTTTTGCGCGAACAGATCGGAAGAGAGCCTTTTTTGCGAGTCCTCAAGGTCCGGGCTGCCCGGAATGGTTTTCAGGCCTTCTTCGAGAATTTGGGCGGCCTTTTCGTAATCTTTTCGGGAAGCGTAAATATCCGCAAGCCCCCGGTAGGCGGGAACATGTTTTTTGTCCAGCAGGAGGACCTTCCGGTATTCATCTTCAGCCAGGTTTTCCTTCCCCATTTCATGATAGGCGCTCGCAAGGGCATGTCGTGCTATCACACTATGAGGTCCAAGCTCCAAAGAAAGACCGAAAAAAAATGCCGCTTTTTCATACAACCCCCGTTCGTAGAACTGCTTACCATGGTTATAAACGGCTTCAGCCGCCCTGTTCTTCCCAAAATAAAATATTAGTCCGATCACAATCACCAAAAAAATGATCTTAACCGCTTTTTCCACAGCAATAACTCCAAGGTCGTTGGGCCATCCGCAAAAGGCGCCTTGAAAAGACGCCGTCTTTTAAACCGGTTTCCTAGTCCTTTATTTTAAATGATTCAGGAATTTTTGCTTATAACAAAATAATGGTTTTTTAATCTTAACTTATTACGCGACAAAGTTTTAGATGTTTATTTGATAAATTTGATTTTTATAAGCCGGAACGGTATACTTACTTCAAGCATAAAAGAAGTGTCATTGCATGGTTGTTTTTTGATTCTCTAGGTTTCTGCTCCTTTTAACAGGAGGCTTGTATGGTCACAAAATCGAAACGCCATACACCCGCTGCCTCACAAGATAGGAGTTCGTTCGTGGAACAACCGACTCACACCCAGAAGAAGAACATCCTCATCGTTGAGGACGAGCCCAGCGCCAGCAAATTCCTTTCTCTCAGACTGCAGCGACTGGGGTATAACGTATCAACCGCCTTTGACGGAGTTACCGGCCTGAAAGAGGCCGTGGAAAAAATCCCGGATCTCGTCATCCTGGATCTTATGATTCCCAAGCTTCCGGGGGAAGAAGTCTGCAAGGCAATCCGGGAAAGTTTTGATGAAAACGTGGCAAAAATCCCGATCATCATGCTGACCGGAAAAGACGCTCTTGTCGACAAGGTGGTGGGGAAAGTGATCGGCGCGGACGCTTACCTGACAAAGCCTTACGAGTTTGAGGATCTGTTTAGAGAGATCAAACGCGTCCTGGGCTCCTGACGCTTGTCAAAAGAGAGTTTATGGCTAATGAGCGAGGGGAAATAAAAAACCGGAAAATTCTTCTGGTGGAAGATGATCTGGATTTTGCCAACATCCTCAAAATCCGTTTAAGTAAAGAGCAAAACCCCTCCATTGAAATCACGATACGTCAAACCCTTAAAGACGCTCTCCTGATGATCCGAGAGACCGAGTATGACCTTGTCCTGCTGGACCTCATGCTTCCCGACTCGACGGGAATTGACACTTTTTCGAAAGTAAAGACAGAGGCCCGCCATACCCCCGTCGTCATCATGACGGGTCTGGACAATGATCAGGTCGCGATCAATGCCGTCCGGCGCGGAGCCGAAGATTATCTTGTCAAAAGCGACATCAGCTCCAGGCTTCTCATGCGGATCATCCACCACGCGATCGATCGTCATCGAATCAAGGAAAAACTCGCGTCCGTAACCGGACGGCTTCGAGAAACCAATCTGCAGCTTGAAAAAATGGCGCTGCTGGATCCCCTGACAGAACTTTATAACCGGCGCGGACTTCAGCAGGTCTTTAGCCGTGAGATCCAGCTCGGCATCCGGGAAGGTCATCGGCCGCTTGTCCTTCTGCTGGATGTCGATGATTTTAAAAAGATCAATGACTCTCTCGGCCACCCCGTCGGAGATATTCTCCTGAAGGAGATCGCGAAAAAAATCAGGGAGTCGGTGCGCATTTCCGATCATGTGGCCCGCATCGGAGGAGATGAATTTATTCTCCTCTTGCCCAAGACGAGCCTGAGAGAAGGAATCCATCTTGCCGAACGTCTCCGGATGGCTGTCTCTGGCACAAAAATCCATGTGAGCGAAACTGAAACTCTCGGCATTACGATCAGTATGGGGCTTACTTCCATCCACGGTGACATTACTTCGGTCGATGAGCTTCTCGCGATCGTTGACCCGCTCCTGAGACAAAGTAAACGGAAAGGGAAAAACAGGGTTACTTGCGATGAGCAGGGACCGGGGCAGGACGGCTCGATGACGACATCCACATTCTCTGAAAAATTCTCGGCCGTCTTGAGGCGAGGCACGGATTTTTTTGCCCTCAAACAGCCCATCATGAATCTTGCCGATCTTTCCATCATCGGATATGAGTTCCTCAGCCGCCTGAAAAGCGAGGGTGTCTGCATGCCTAACGACTTTTTCCGCATCGCCCGGGAGCAAAACCTGCTGACACTGGTCGACCATTACTGTTTTCGTTCTTGCGTTGCGGCTTCCGCGGAACTGTCTCCGGAATTG
Source organism: Candidatus Omnitrophota bacterium (assembly GCA_022705945.1). Classification (GTDB taxonomy): domain Bacteria; phylum Omnitrophota; class Omnitrophia; order Omnitrophales; family Aquincolibacteriaceae; genus UBA1443. Next base: position 17,570 of record JAKJDL010000013.1, read on the forward strand.
CACCGCCACATCAACCTCTTCCCGGCAACGATTGTCGATATCTCCCCCGAGGAGGTCATTGGAAAACTTTCCGTGAGCTGCCCCGCCAAAAGCTACTGCTTCGAGATCAGCGAACAACAAATTCTTGGAGACCCGTCCCACTTGATCGGCCCCGTGGAGGCCTTCAAACGTTACGGAGTTTCAATAGCCGTTGATGATGTCGGCTTCGGGAACACATGCCTGGAAAGCCTGATCCTGCTTGAACCGGACGTCATCAAGCTCGACAAAAAATATGTCCGCGGCATTTCACAGGATACTCATATTGAGCGAACTTTTCGCCGCATCCTGAAAGTCGCCGAAGATCTTGACGCGGAAGTGATCGCGGAAGGGATTGAAACTCAGGAGGACCTGGACATCTTGCGAAACCTTGGCGTTAAATACGGGCAGGGATTTTTTCTTGGGCTTCCCGCGTAGCGCACAACCGGAGATTTTTAATGACAGCAACCTCTGCTGAAAATCAGGATCCTGTTATTTTTTTGACCAAGATGAGGTTTTCTCTCGCCTTCATCTTCCTTCTTCTTCTCTCCGCGGGAACTTGTCTTACCATTTTACATGGGGCGGCCCGGGCGGAAAAGGACGCTATCATCATCAGCATCATGGAAAATCAGGATGGCTTTATCCATAAAAGCACCTTTCTCGCCTCTGATTATGCGCAATCCAATGATCCCCGGGAAAGAAGTCTTCTCAAAAAAGAGATTTTCTCGACTTTATCCATGGTTCTTGTCTTCGCGAACGGCCCCCGTCAGGACATTCTTTCAAAAGCTTCCGTCCCTAAAAACTGCGAGCGTGATCTTTATCGGCTCTATCGCGGGTCTCCCGCCAAACTGAATGATGAAATCATCGATTACATTTCTTCCGTCAAAAACTTTTTGATGGGGTCTCCGATACATGTAAGCTCCGAGTACCCGCAGCTCAAGAACCTGAACGCAAAAACCTTGCGCACATCAAACATGCTCCGGTCAGCCGTCAAGGACTATCGAAAGGCCAACCTGAAAAAAATCACGTTGTTAAAAGATCTCGGCATTGCTTTGTTTGCGTTAACGATGACGTCTCTTTTCATTATCGGGGTTTTTATCGTCCTCCCCGTAATCCGGAATATCGAAGGTTACTTCAGGCAGCTCAAAAACATTAATCTGGATCTGGAAGAAAAAGTAAAAGGACGCACGGCCGAGCTGGAACAAAAAGCGACAGAACTCGCCGTCTCCAACCAGCAGCTGCAGGACCAGATCCAGGAACGCATCCGGGCGGAAAAGGAGCTCCGGGAAGCCAACGTGTTTCTTGATTCCGTGATCGAAAATATTCCCGATATGATCTTCATCAAAGACGCAAAAGACCTTCGCTTTATCCGGTTCAATCGCGCCGGTGAAAACCTCCTCGGTTATAACCGGCGGGATCTTCTTGGAAAAAATGATTACAGTTTTTTTCCGAAAGATCAGGCCGAATTTTTTATACAGAAAGACCGCATCACTCTGGAAAACAAGGTCATGCTCGAAATCTCGGAAGAACCTATCGAAACCAAAGACAAGGGCCGCCGCATCCTTCATACAAAAAAAATCCCAATCCTGGATTCTTCGGGAGCACCCGTTTTTCTTCTTGGCATCTCCGAAGACATTACTGACCGGATCGCCTCCGAAAGACAGCTCCGAGAACTCTCGCTGGCCATGGAAAATGCCCTGGACGGAATTGTCAAAATCGACCGGAATATGAAATTTGTGCAGGCGAACCGGGCGGCCGCGGCTTTGTTCGGCTACTCTCCCGAAGAGCTTATTGGATTGAACCGTCTATCGACCGTATGTCCCGAGGATCACGATAAATTGAAAGCAAGCTTTGAAGAAATGATCGCGACAGGCAGATCGGAGGCGGAGGTTAAGGCGATAAAAAAAGACGGTACGATTTTTCACCAGTATGCCATGCTTGTGAAAACAGCCGATCCGCGCGGCGAGTTTGACGGTTTTTACTGCTTCTCAAAAGACGTGACGGAACGCAAATACCGGGAGTCTCTTGAAATCAAATCGGAACTCATCCAGATGGTCTCCCATGAGCTTCGGACGCCTATTCACTCGGTCAAAGAGGGCCTCAGCATCGTTCTGGAGGGACTTACGGGCGAGATAAGCCCTGAGCAAAAAGAAGTACTAGAAATAGCCAAGCGCTGCGCCGATCGTCTCGCAAGACTCGTTAACGATGTCCTGGCGTTCCACAAGCTTGAGGCCGGCGTCATTGAATTCAGAGTGAGTAAAGCGTCGATCGAAAAGGTCATTGAAGATGTCGTCGAGTCCATGGAACCGCTGGCCAAAGAGAAGCATCTGCGGTTCGAAAAAAAGATCCCGCAAGAGTTGCCTGAAATTGAAATGGACCGAGATAAAATCACACAGGTCATTACGAACCTTCTGCAAAACGCGATCAAGTTCACCCCGGAAGGAAGTATCACGATCCGGGCAGCGCTTGAGGATCACCAGGTCAGGGTGGCGGTTCAGGATACCGGCATGGGAATCCGGCAAAAAGATATCCCTAAGATTTTCAGGAAATTCGGTCAGCTCGAAGCAGCCAAAACGGTGGCCCCCGGCGGCACGGGCCTTGGTCTTGCGATCTCAAAGAAAATTATCGAGGCACATCATGGGAAGATCGAGGTAAAATCCGAGTATAAGAAAGGAAGTACCTTCTCTTTTACGCTTCCGCTGACCCAAACGTCCAAAATTTCGGCTTCTCCGTTCTGATTAAAACCAAAACCTTCCGGGATCAATCTTCCCTTTGAATTTTTTGTATTCCGTCCGGGCCGAGAATCACTTTAACGTAGCGACCCTCCGCTTCGTCCCCGTTTCTTTTAACACGGATCTCGAGCTTGGTCTTCGTGCTCGAAGACACCAGGGCAGGATCGAGGTTGAAAAAAGATTCCCCCGATTCAATGGTCGATATTTTCTTCCATCCTTTTTTATAAGAAAAAAGATCGGCAACATAAACCGCGGTTTCTTTCTTTTCAAAAGCCCGGTCAACCGCAAGGTCGCTGAATTTCAGTAATCCGTCGTGATATTCAAAATTATCCAGAGGGGCTGCTTCAGAAAACCAATGGCGGATAATCATGTCCCGCCGCTCCGTTAAAACCCCGGTGAGATAATCTTCATCCTCCTTGTCATATTGTCCGGCCTTTACCATGGCGCGAATATCATCCTCGGAAAAGCTTGCCATGATTTTGGCCGCCCAAAACCCGTCCGCGCTTGTCAGGATCCTGAAAACCTCGTAGGGGAGCTGGGCTTTATGATCGTCGGGATCAAAGTTGTTGTTATCAAAATACCCGACCGCGGGAGACTCGTGAGAAACCTCCTCCTCGGCCTCCCGCCACCGCTCCTGCCACGGTTTCTCCCAAAGCCCCAGCGAGATAAACGCTTTGGCGACTTCACCATAATCAAGCATGTATTCATGCCCAAACATGGGAGGTTTGGGTCCCCCTTTGGCGGCGCCAAGCGCGCTGTTAAAATCGATCAAATAATGTTTGAGGGTCGTCCGGCCGTTCTCGTCGGTAACCGCCATGTCAAGCGTGTTGCTTTCGCGGATATCGTTGTTGTTGAGCCATGCCGAGAAAATCGCAAGAGCCCGGATTTCGCGGCGATCGCGGTGGTTGACAGGATCGTCCGGATCGTTTTTCCGCCTTGACCGGAAGCTGAAGTATCCCTTGTTTTTTCCCGGAAGGATTTTACTCGCGGAAGCCAGATACTCTCCCTCTTCCGTTATGGGAAGGAAGGAAAGATACTGTTCTAAAAGCTCGGGGGTCATCTTCTTTTTAAAGCCCGTATCGTCATAGGTATAGGCGTTCTCCCCCGCAACGATATCTTCCGGCCTGAAGCGAAAGATCGTGTATTGAGGAACGTTATATCCGATCGCGTGATAAAATCTGCTCGCGACCACTTCGGCCCCCGTCGCAAGCCCCAAATATCCCTCCGCGTCAAATTTCAGGAGATAAGAGTCCCCTTTAGCGTCTTTGATAAAAAAACCGGGATGAAGCCCCTCCTGTTTCCCCTTGATAACGGTCATCGGCCCGCTCAGATCGGGGCCGGGTGTCTCCGAACAACCCCTTTCAAGCTCGGCAGGCGAAAGTTTCCGGCGCGCGTGGCGATTCGTAAAAAAAGAAGAATCCGGAACTTCGTCAAAAATATTAACGTTTGCCGAAGGGATCTTTTTACCGAAAATCTTCCGGCCCCAGCGTCCCAGATCAAGCTGGTTCACTCCTTCATAATAAACACCCTGGTCGAAAACATCCTTGTAAAGACCGGTTTTCTGTCTGTTGATCGCCGGCTTTTCCGAGGCAATACCCGGAACCGGCAAGACAAGACTCAACACGACCACAACTCCCGCCAAATATTTTTTCATCATTCTTTCACCGCATCAAAAAGGTATCTTGTTCTTGACGTAAAACTTCGTCCCTTCGTCCCCGTGCGCGACGGAAAAATTCAGGATAGTGTGCCGGGAATGGCTGAGATAAAAACCAAGACCATAAGACTCCCTGAAATCACCAAACTTGAATTTGCCGAACTCATTAAAGGTCTGGCCTTCGTCAAGGAATATCGCCGCGTTCATTTTAAATTCCCGGTATTCCCATATCGCATAGCGATATTCGAGGCTGAAAAGAAGCGCGCTTTCCCCATAAAAGCGGTTATAAACAAAAGCCCGGTGCGCCTCGCTTGTCCGTTGGGACGAACCCATGCCGCCAAGCCGCGCCATGTCATAGAAGGGGACTTCCCCGCCGCTCACTTCATCGTTATGTTCGCCAAAAACTCTTGCGGCCAGGATCCGCCGCGGGGATCCCAGGCGGAAATATTTGGCGGCATCAAGCTGATAGGTGAAAAACCGCGCCTTCCCGCCGTCGACCCCTTCCGTAAATTTGAAAGAGAGTTTTTGATAACTTCCGCGAGTCGCCTCGTCCTTTGTGTCGCGGGTGTCCCGGACAAATTCCGCTTTCCAGAAAAGCTCTTCCCCGCCGTAAAGACCCGGGATATTCTTGCCCGCAAAGATTTCTGTCATATCGCCTTTGCCGTCATGGGCCCGGTGTTTGATCCGGTTTTCCTTAAATGCGAAAATCCCCTTAAGGTTAAGCGAAGGCGAAAACTCATACCCCGCATTCCAGGCAAGATAGATCGTTTCCATCCGGACCGAGGAACTGTCGCCGCGGCTTGTGTCCGGTCCGATCCCGTAAAACGGTTCACGGCTCCGATGGTCAAAATTGAAGGTCCCGGAGCTGTAAAATCCCGTTTCACCGATCCTTCTTAAACCCAGCTCCGAATCAACAATAAAAAGATTCCCCATGGCATATCGGAGCGAAGCCTCGGCGATCAAGTCATGGTATTGCCCTTTCTTTCCGGCAAGCGACACAAAATCCACATTCCCGCCCACAAGCGGCATAATGGCCGAGTCCGTGAATGCGACATGCGGGGTGATCCCGAACTCTTTCATCTCGTCATAAATATAGAGCGCCTTTCGATCGATGTGGTTATCTTCGATATAAACCAGCCCTTTGTCGATAGGCCACCTGACGAGTTCAAACGGAAGCGCGATCAAAGCAGAGACGGGGTCTCTCAGCGCTTTTGACTTGAGAGGTTCTTTGTAGTAGACGGGAGCGTAATGATCCGCGGCAAACGCGATGCCTAAAAAAAATAGAAAAACGCTTCCTGCCGCGACAGCTCTTTTAAAGGATTTCAACATGGGGTTCCGCATTCGCTGTTTCTTTTTTCTTCTCTTCCAGGAGACGATCGAGTCTTTCGAGCTCCTCAAAAAGAAGATTTCGAAGCTCGCAAGTCATCGATCCGGTTTCTATAAGGTAGAGACGACCAGTTTTTCTGGACCTTGAGGCAATATTTGCCACGAAGTCTTCAGCGGTCGACGCTTCCGAACGGTATTTTACATATTTATACTGCATGTGAAGGGCCGCGCGGGCGCTGTTGAATGCCTGACCGTTCCAGATGAAATCGGCCGGAGATTTTCTGACCCTCTCGACAAGAAAATCTATTCTTGCCCTTTCGTATCCGGGCGCTCCCGGTTCCATCTTCAAAAGACGGCGGAACGCCGGGGATTTATCGAGGTCTGTCAAAGGCCCCAGATCGCAGCGTTCCTGGTCCGACTCCGCTTCTTCACAAAAAACGGCCGGCGGACACCAGGCAAAGACCGCCGCCAAAACAAAAAAAACCGCCAACCCTGTCCCTTTGAGGATTCTACAATCCCGCATCAGCATAACAGTGAAGCTTCCTGTGAATAAACCATGTCAGAACGAACCAAACAGGCATCAATATTAAAACAAGAACACCTAGTTTTTCAACAGAAAGTCCCAGCGCCGGAGCGGCGAATGCCATATAAATGCCCGCCAGCGTTTTGGCGCCCCGGAAACCAAGCATATCGATCGCGGGCTTCACCCGGCGCCTGAGCTGTGCCGGAACGGGCAGATAAAGAATCTCCTTGCTCGCTTGTTGGATTGAATAGTTCATTCCGGCATCAAACATTTTGTAAAAAACACCTATAAAAAGAGCGGGAGAAAGAATGCTCACGAACGAGAGCGCGGTAAGACCGGCCGGCAGGATCCAAAGTGAAATTCCGACCCCAAAGTGTTTCAGGATTTTCCCGGTCAGAACAAGCTGGAGGATCAGTGAAACCGTATTGAGCCAACCGTAAAAGTTTCCATAAAAAGCTGTAAGCGCGTCTTTTCCTTGAACCGCCATCTGAACCACACCGCTGAACTGGTTTTCAACCACCGTGGAACTCACCTTTGCGATCACGATAATTCCGGTGATCAGGGCCAGATACGAAACCGTCGCGAAAGGGTGCTTTCCGGCTTCCGCCGCGAGCGCAGCTTCTCGCCCCCCCGTTTCCGGATCTTTTTTATCCGTATTCGGCCGCCGGCGGATATGATCCGGCTCAACGCTTTTCCAAAGCTTTCTTATCAGGAAAATACAACCCAGGAGGATGAATACCACGACCAGCAACAGGTCTTCCGTGGCAAACCGTTTAACGGCCAGACTCGTAAGAAATCCTCCGAGAATCCCCCCGAGAGAGCCTCCGCTGATAATAAGACCGAAAAGCCGTTTCGCCTCGGCCGGACGGAAAATATCATTCGCAAGTATCCAGAACTGCGTCGTCACCAGGGCTGAAAAGGCCGATTGCCAGATATAAAAAGCCGCGGAGAGATAGGGAATATCCTGTTTCACGAAATACCAGAAAGCCACAAAAACCGCGATCAAAAATCCGAGAACGCTCGGGTAAAGAACGCGATGAGAAAACCTTCTGGCCAAAATCGAATAAATCCAGACAACAAGAATCAGAAAGATTCCTTCCCCGATATTGATATAGCGGAGCTTTTCGGCGCTGAACTCCGAAAGAAAAAGCGAGCTTCTGACGGGCTTCAGAATGTAAAGGGTGGAAATCGTCAGAAAGAAATAGACGAACATGAGGAACGTCTTGGTCCGCTCTTCGGGACGAACTTCGGTAAACGGTTTGGCAATAAAAAAAAGAAGTTTCGAAGCGAGCGCTTTCAAAATGAATCTCCCTTTTCAAACGCCCCTTCGGTCAACCTCACCAGGGCATCTCCCCCGGCTTTCCGAATCACCCCGATAACGTCGAGGGAAATCCCGGGATCGTGAAGGTTTTTTTCCCTGAGATACCAGGAGGCCAACCTTACGAGTCTGGATTGTTTTTTTGCGTCCACAGCCTCTTCGGGACAACCGGCCCCGTCCCTCCGGGTTTTAACTTCAATAAAGTGAAGTCTTCCGTTTTTTTCCGCGATCAGATCAATTTCTCCGGCCGCGCATCTGTAGTTTTTATGGAGAATTTTAAAACCGTTCTTTACAAGGTATTCTGCGGCCAAAGCCTCTCCCTGATCCCCGAGCGAAAACCGGAATGCTCTTTTAGAGGGGGTAAGTTTCATGATGAAAAACTTCCGGCAGTTTCGCGGACTGCGGCTTCAACCGGAGAGAAGCTGCGGCGGTGGGCCGGACAGGGGCCAAAAACTTTTAGCGCTTCCAGATGATCGGGGGTGCCGTATCCTTTGTGCTTATCAAAAGCATACGCCGGATAGAAAGCGTGAAGCTCTTCCATTTTTCGATCCCGAAAAACCTTGGCAACAATCGAAGCCGCCGCAATGGAGGCGGATTTGCGATCACCCCCGGCAATCCCCTTTTGGAGAACCGGGAGATCCAGTTTTATCGGACCGTCAATTAAAAGGCAGTCCGGCGTGTGGGGAAGAGCCATCACGGCCCTCTTCATGGCAAGTCGCGTTGCCTCGTAAATATTGATAGCGTCAATAAGCGATTCATCCACTAGACCGATTCCGATCAGCGCGGTCCGGGAAAGTTTTGAAAAAAGTCCTTCCCGTTGCGGCCGGGACATTTTCTTGGAATCGTTGAGCCCGGCGAGGTCTTCTGTCGGGCCCAGAATAACAGCCGCAGCCACCACGGGACCTGCCAGAGGGCCGCGCCCGGCCTCATCCACCCCGGCAAGCCAACTTTGGCCGGGCCTCCGCTCTTCACCGTCAAACCGGAGAAGTTCGGTAAGACGCGCTTCGGCGAGTGCTTTTCGTGTACTTTGCCCGGGAAGACTCATCACGTTTCCGCTTTGAGGAACCGGTTATTTCTTGTGAAGATGGTAGAGTTTGGAGCGGCGGGCTTTTCCTTTGGAGCTTACCGCGATTTTTTCAATCGCCGGGGAATAGAGGGGGAAAAGTTTTTCGACCATATCTCCGTAGCTTTCCTTCACGACTGAAAAGCTTGCGTTCGCGCCGCGTCCCTTCTTGCGAATGCAAACTCCTTCGAAAAGCTGTAGACGGGTCTTGTCTCCTTCCTTGACCCTGATGTGAATTTTTAGGGTGTCGCCGACCTTGAAAGCGGGGATCTTTTTCGATTCAACTTCTTTCTCGATAAATTTCATTTTGCTCATTTTGGTTCTCCTGTTAACGTTTTAATCCTTCCCTGACGTTGTTTTCTTTTGGGATCCCTGCCGCGTCCGTTTGGGCCCGCTTTTTTTGTTCCTCTTAAAGAGATCCGGCCTCTTTTTTTTGGTCATTTGCTCGGCTGTCCGCTTCCGCCAAGCTTCAAGATCTTTATGATTTCCTGAAACCAGAACATCCGGCACCTTCCAGCCGCGATATTCCCGCGGTCTTGTGTAATGCGGATGTTCAAGCATCCCGTTCTCAAAACTTTCATGCTCGGCGGAGTCCTTGTTCCCGAGCGCCCCCGGAACCAGCCGCACCAGGGCTTCTATCAAACAAAGGGCCGGGGCCTCCCCGCCCATCGTAATGAAATCCCCGATCGAAATTTCCCGGTCAATCAGGTGGTCCTTGACCCTTTGATCCACCCCCTCATAATGACCGGCAATCACGATCAGGTGCTTCTTTTTCACAAGTTCCCGCGCCAGAGCTTGCGTCATCGGTTCGCCTTGCGGATCCATCAGAACCACACAGGTTCCCCTTCTCCTGATCGCTTCCACGCATTCGAAGAGAGGTTCGGGTTTCAGAACCATCCCGGGGCCGCCTCCAAAAGGCTTGTCATCCGCTGTTTTGTGGCGGTCGTGAGTCCAGTCCCGAAGGTTTCTTGCCTGAATCTTTACAAGATTCCGTTCCTGCGCCTTTTTCAAAAGCGATTCCGCAAGAGAGCTTTTAAAAAAACCGGGGAAAAGCGTCACTATATCGATGGATAGCACGCCCGGGTCCAAAAAAGTTTTACTTCGAAGCCTTGGCTTTTTTTTGTTGACGGCGCACGAGGCTCTTGAGAGCGACGCTCATCTGCGCGCCGTTCTTGATCCAGTATTCGAGGCGGTCGGCCTTGACCACGAACTTCTCCTGTTTCGGAAGCGGGTCGTAATGGCCGATTTCCTCGATAAAGCGGCCGTCGCGGGGCGACTTGGAATCGCAAACCACAACGCGCCACTTGGCTTTATCTTTTGTGCCGAATCTTTTCATTCTGATTTTAACTGACATTTTCTCTCCTTTAATGAGTTCCCTTTGATTTGTTTTTCCGGGAACGAATTAACCTCCGGCATTCCGTTTTTTCCCCAAAGAAAAACGTCCGGAAGTCAAACCTGTATCAAAACCTCAGACGCTGTTTTATCATTCCTTCTCTCTACGGATCCGGGCCCCAAGCATGTTCAGTTTAAACTCAAGGTTCTCATATCCGCGATCAAGGTGATAAATGCGCTGCACCTCGGTTTCACCGGTCGCAACAAGCCCGGCAAGAACAAGCGCAGCGCTGGCTCTAAGATCGGACGCCATCACCGGTGCGCCGCTCAGCTTTTTCACTCCGTGTACAATCGCGCTGGGGCCTTCCAAGAATATCTTGGCGCCCATACGGCCGAGCTCCGGAACATGCATGAACCGGTTCGGGTAAATCTTCTCCGTGATAATGCTGATCCCCGGCGTCACGGTCATCAACGCCATCGCCTGGGCCTGAATGTCCGTCGGGAAAGCCGGATAAGGCAACGTCGTAACATCCACCGGCCTGAGCCTTCCCGTTCTTTTGACCCGGACCGCGTTCTTATACTTCTCAACCCTCACTCCCGCTTGCTGCAGCTTGTCGATCACGGCGTTAAGATGCCCGGGCTCCATCTTGCGGATCAGAATATCCCCGTTCGTAATCGCCGAGGCAAACATATAGGTCCCCGCTTCAATCCGGTCCGGGATCACGCGATAATTTACTCCGCGGAGTTTTTTGACCCCTTCGATCTCAATCCGGGGTGACCCTTCTCCTTCGATCTTTGCGCCCATTTTTTTCAAAAACTTCGCGAGATCAACCACTTCCGGTTCGCACGCGGCATTCTCGATTACGGTCCTTCCGGAAGCAAGGGCGGCCGCCATCATCACATTGTCCGTCGCAAGAACCGAGGACCCGTAACCCCCGCCAAGGTAAATCTCCGTTCCGCGGAGAATCTTCCGGGTCTTGGTCCTGACATAACCATGATCAATCTCGATCTCCGCGCCCAAAGCCTCCAGGCCTTTCAAATGAAGATCGATCGGCCTCGGACCGATAGCGCATCCTCCGGGGAGAGAAACTTCCGCCTCACCAAGCCGCGCAAGAAGCGGTCCCAGAACACAGACCGAAGCTCGCATGGTTTTAACGAGCTTGTAGGGCGCAAAAGGCTTCAGCGACGCGCCGGGTTTAATTTTCAAAACACCGTTATCATCAAGGATAGCCTTGGCGCCAAGCGACCTGAGAAGCTTCACCATGGTCTGAACGTCCCAAAGACTCGGAACGTTCTCGATCACGGACTCCTCTTCGGAAAGAAGCGACGCGGCCATGATCGGCAGAACCGCGTTCTTCGATCCGGCAATTTCAACCTCGCCCTTCAGGCGGGCGCCTCCTTTAATGATTAGCTTATCCATGAAACTTTAGGGTTTCCTCGCGATTACAACCCGCTCGATCTGCAAATAGTCCCTGAAACGCTGAATATTATCATAACCCGCGTCCCGAAGCCACGTTGAAACCGTTTCGGCCTGTCCCGCGCCGACTTCAAACGCAAGCAGACCGCCGGAGCCAAGATGCCGCCATGCAGACGGGACTATTATCCGATAAAAATCAAGGCCGTCTTTCCCGCCGTCAAGGGCGCATTCGGGTTCGAACTTGAGCTCCGGCTGCGCATTTTCAAGCTCTGCCGTGGTCAAATAGGGAGGGTTTGAAACAATCACGTCCCATTTCGATTCTTCGTCAAAAGCGCTAAAAAGATCCCCCTTAACCAGTTTTGCGCGATCTTGCAGCCCATACCGCCCCAGGTTCCTTCCCGCCGCATCCAGCGCTTCCCCGGAAATATCAAGAAGCGTCGCTCTTGTCTTCGGGAGCATTCTGAGCAATGAAACGGCTATCGTTCCGGGGCCGGTCCCTATATCAAGGATTGAGATTTCTTCGTCGTTTATGATCTGTCTCGCGACCGAATCAACCAAAATTTCGGTTTCCGGTCTTGGAATCAAACAAGCCTCATTGACAAACAGGCTTTCGTTTCTGAAATAAGCCCGCTTAAGAAGATAAGCCAGCGGTTTCCTTGTTTTCCGCTCATCAATAATTTTCAAAAAACATTTTTCGCCGGACTCCGGAACTTCCGCTCCGGGCGCAAGACAAAGCTCCTGCTTTTTGATGCCCAAAACATCCTCAAGAATCCTCCGGGCTTCTTCCCCGGCTTCCTCAATTCCGGCCGACCGCAGCACATGCTCCGCCAGGGCTAAAAGTCCTTTCCTTGTTGCCATTTTATCCGGCAGCAAGCTTGCGGACCTTTTCATCCTCCGCAAGAGCTTTGACGATGGGGCCCAGCTTGCCTTCCATGATGTTCGAAAGGTCGTGCAAGGTAAGACCGATCCTGTGATCCGTAACGCGCTGGTCCGGATAATTATAAGTCCTGATCTTCCCCGAACGGTCACCCGACCCGACCTGTTCCTTGCGGTTTTGCGCGATAGCGGCATCATGCTTTGCTTTTTGGAACTCATAAAGCTTCGCGCGCAAGATTCGCATCGCTTTGGCCTTGTTTTTGTGCTGGGACCGCTCATCCTGGCATGCCACCACGAAACCCGTGGGTAAGTGAGTGATCCGGACCGCCGATTCGGTTTTGTTTACGTGTTGACCCCCGGCACCGGAAGCCCGGTAAACATCAATCTTGAGATCGTCCGGCTTAACATCCACCTCAGCTTCATCCGCTTCCGGAAGCACCGCTACCGTCACGGCCGAGGTGTGAATCCGGCCGCTCGCTTCGGTTTTGGGAACGCGCTGCACGCGGTGAATCCCGCTTTCGTATTTTAAAAGAGTATAAGCCCTATCCCCGCTCACTCCGAAAACAATCTCCTTGAGTCCGCCGATTCCGGTCGGGCTCATGTCTATCACTTCGCTCTTCAGCCCGTTTTCTGCCGCGAACTGCGAATACATCCGAAAAAGATCTGCCGCAAAAAGAGCGGCTTCTTCCCCTCCTGTCCCGGCGCGGATTTCTACGATCACATCGCGCGCGGCGTCCGGCTCACAGCCCTCCAAAAGCATGTCTTCCAGACGGACACTTGCCTTTTTTAACTCTTCATCAATGGTCCTGACTTCTTCCTCTATCAGGCTACGCATGGCAGGATCTTCCCGTCCTTGCGCCAGGTTGGTTTTAAGTTCCGCCATTTCCCTTTCGAGTTTCCGGTATCGCCTGAATCCTTCCGTGACAGGACGAAGCCGGGCAAGCTCCTTGCTCAACCTTTGAAGCTGCGCTGTGTCTTTCGCAGCCTCGGGCCGGGCAAGCAGGGATTCAAGCTCGGCGCACCTTGCTTCGGTCTTTTCAAGCCTTTCACGGATTCTCATTTTAAAAATCGGGACTCGAAACCGGCTCCCGGGTTATTTTCCTTCGGATTTTACTCTTTCCCTGAGAGCCTGAAGGTTCGCCTTCTTCAAGTCCGCCGCCTTGGCTCTAAGGGCCGAAACAGGCGCCGCCTTGGTCGATTTTTTTGCGCCGACAATTTTATCCTGGAACTTCTTTTTGAAACGGTCAATACGCCCGGCGGTATCCATCAACTTTTGCTTGCCGGTAAAAAAGGGGTGGCACGCCGAGCAGATATCGACCTGGATCCGGGGCATGACGCTCCGGCTCTTGATAGAGTTTCCGCAGGCGCAATCGATTGTGCAGGGTTGATAGTTCGGATGTATATCTTTTTTCATTTTCTTCTCCTTTAATAACGCTTTTCGCGGGACGGAACAGCCGCAAATCGCGGTCTCTTTAATTAATTCCGGGCGCTCCCCGTCATTAATCTTTGGCTTTGTTCATGTTCAAAAGAAACTCTCCGTTCGACTTTGTTTTACGGAGACGATCCACCAGAAGCTCCATGGCCTCGGTTGGGTTCAGCTCATTCAAGACTTTTCTCAGAATCCAGACGCGGTTAAGTTCTTCGGCCGGCATGAGGAGGTCTTCCTTGCGGGTGTTCGACTTTTTAACATCAATCGCCGGATAGATCCTGCGCTGGAAAAGGTTCCGGTCGAGTTGCAGTTCCATATTGCCCGTCCCTTTGAACTCTTCGAAAATAACCTCGTCCATACGGGAGCCCGTGTCGACAAGCGCCGTCGCGATTACGGTAAGGCTTCCGCCTTCTTCAACATTGCGGGCCGAACCGAAAAAGCGTTTCGGTTTATGGAGCGCATTCGAGTCCACGCCTCCCGAGAGGATCTTCCCGGAATGCGGGGCAACGGTGTTGTAGGCGCGCGCAAGCCGGGTGATCGAGTCGAGAAGGATGATCACGTCCCGTTTGTGCTCGACAAGCCGTTTCGCTTTCTCAAGCACGATCTCCGCCACCTGAACGTGGCGGTCCGCGGGCTCATCAAAGGTTGAAGCGATAACCTCGCCCTTGACCGAACGCTGCATATCCGTGACTTCTTCCGGACGCTCATCGATCAAAAGAACGATTAAATACGAGTCCGGGTGGTTGGTGGTGATCGAGTTGGCGATCTTCTGGAGAAGGATCGTCTTCCCGCTGTAAGGCTGCGCGACGATCATCCCGCGTTGGCCGAAGCCAACCGGCGTCAGGAGATCCATGACGCGCATCGAAACCTCCTCCGTCGTCGTTTCAAGCTGAATCCGCTTGTTCGGGTAAAGAGGCGTGAGATTATCGAAAGCAATCTTGTCTTTTGAACTCTCAGGCTCTTCAAAGTTGATCAGTTCGACCTTGAGAAGGGCAAAGTAACGCTCCCCTTCCTTGGGCGGCCGGATCAAACCGCTTACGACATCCCCGGTCCTCAGATTAAACCGGCGGATCTGGCTTGGGCTGACATAAATATCATCCGGGGACGGCAGGTAATTATAGTTCGGCGACCGAAGAAAGCCGAAACCATCTTCCAGGATTTCCAGGACCCCTTCTCCGAACATAAGACCGGATTGCTGCGCCTGGGCCTGAAGGATCTTGAAAATCAAGTCCTGCTTTTTGAGTCCCGACGCGTTTTCAATCTTGAGTTTATGCGCCATCTCCTGGAGTTTTGCGATCTTGGCTTTTTTCAAACCCGCAACATCAAGCGGTTTTTCACCCGCTTTCTGCTGTTGCATGGCTTTTTCCAAAGCCTCGCCGTTGCTTTGGGCGTCATCATCGCGCATCATTGGGCGCTTCGCGGGTTGATGATCATCGCTTCGTCTGTGATGATGGTGGTGGTGATGCTGGGTTCTTTCTTTTTGCATTGGTTACTCCCCTTTTAAGAGACGCCCGAAACGCTCCCATAAGCGTTCCACGCTTCTCCCGGTTTTTGATACGGAACCTGAATTATCAATGACAAAGTCCGCTTTTTGTGCCTTGAGCGATTCTTTCATTTGAGCCCGCTCCCGGGCCTTGACCGAAGCCGGAGAATAGCCTTTGGCGCCAAGTCTGGCCATTTTAACCGGGCGGTCGCAAACAACAGCTATGACTTTATCGCAAAGACTTTCGAAGCCCGCTTCAAAAAGAAGCGGGACCTCAACGATCACAACCTTTTTCCCGAAAGTTTTCGTCTTCCTCTGAATCTCGCGAAAAACGTAAGGATGAATCAATGCTTCGAGCCGTTTCCGTTTCCGGGGATCCGAAAAGACACGGGCCGCGATCCTGTCACGACAAAACTGCCCGCGCGCGTTCAGCGCCTCCGGAAAAAGCGCTACGATCTTTTTGAAAAGAGGGCTGTTTTTCCTGAGTGCCCGATGAGCAATCCTGTCCGCATCGATCACTTTGGCGCCCAACCGTTCAAAGAGCCGGCTAACGGTACTTTTCCCGGTGCCGAACCCTCCCGTAAGACCGACGATTAATCTTTGTACCATGACATTCCGGTTGAAACATCCGCCTTGAGAGGAACCTTGAGCGAGTAAGCGTCTTCCATTTCTTTTTTCACCATCCGCCCGAGCTTCTCCGCCTCATCCGCGGGAGAGTCAAACACAAGCTCGTCGTGAACCTGCATGATCATCAAACAGCCGTCTTTTTCTTTTTCAAGCCGCTCCTGGATCCTGAGCATCGCAAGCTTGATAAGATCCGCCGCGGATCCCTGTAGGGGTGCGTTGATCGCCGCCCGCTCGGCATAATTGCGAAGAGCAACATTCGAAGAGCGGATATTCGGAAAATAGGCTTTCCGCCCGAGAATCGTCGTGAGGCAGCCCTCTTTTTTTGCTTTTTCTTTCTGGGCTTCGAGAAAATTCTTTACGGCTGAGTAACGCTCGAAATAGTTCCGGATAAAATCATCGGCTTCACGGATCGAAATATTAAGGTCTTGCGAAAGACCGAAGCTCGTCTTCCCGTAAAGAACACTGAAATTGATTGTTTTCGCGACCGTGCGCATGGAACGCGTCACCTCCGATTCTTTTACTCCGTAGAGCAGGGTCGCGGTAAACGCGTGAACGTCTCGGTCTTCTTCGAAAGCCCTGACAAGATTCGGGTCCCGGCAAAAATGCGCGAGAATCCGGAGTTCAATCTGTGAATAGTCCGCGGAAACAATCCTGCCCGGTCTCCCGTCTCTTTTCCGGGGAATAAAGGCCCTCCTGACCAAACGGCCCGCATCCGTTTTAACGGGAATATTTTGAAGATTCGGCTCCGAACTCGAGAGCCTGCCCGTGTCCGTTGTTGTCTGGTGATAGGACGTATGAACACAGCCCGTAAAAGGGTTCGTCATTTCCGGAAGCGCATCAAGATAAGTCGATTTCAACTTCGCCCGCTCACGGTATTCAAGAACTTTTCTTGGAAGCTCATAAGAAAGGGCAAGTTTTTCAAGAACGCCCGCATCCGTCGAATAGCCTGTTTTTGTCTTTTTTGTTGCCGGCAATTTTTGCTTCACAAAAAGAATCTCGGCAAGCTGTTTGGGTGAATCCAGATTAAATTCTTCGCCCGCTTCGGAATGGATTTTTTTGACAAGCTCCTCAATCTCCCCGCTGACTTTTACGGAAAGCTCCTTGAGAAACCCTGTGTCCAGAGCGACCCCGTTCATTTCCATTTTTGCGAGGACGTTCGCGAGAGGAAGCTCCACCCGCTCATAAAGATCGTTCAGGTCTGCCGCTTTCAGTTTCTTTTTCAGAACGGGTACAAGCCTGAAAACGCAGTCTGCGTCTTCGCAGGCGTATTCCGAAATTTTAGCGAGCGGGACTTCCGCCATGCTGATACGGTTCTTTCCTTCTCCGACAAGATTCTCTATCGCTATCTTTTTAACTCCCAAATGCTCCAGCGAGAGATCGTCGAGATTGTGATTCCTTTTGATGGGGTCGATCAAATAATTCGCTATCATTGTGTCAAAAATGACTCCCCGCAACCGGACGCCATGGCGAGCCATCACAATGACGTCGTATTTAATGTTCTGTCCGTATTTGCCGATCTTGCTGTTTTCCAAAACAGGCTTTAAAAGCTCCAAGACATCGCCCCGGAGAATGCCCGGGCCGGGGTGTTCCGGGCAAGACACCGGCACATAAAAAGCCGTGAACGGCTCTATGGCGAAACTCATCCCGACCAGACCGGCTTTCATGGGATTCGAGGACGTTGTTTCCGTGTCAAAGCTGAAAGCGTCCGCTTTTCTAAGTTTTCCGGCCAATTCTTCAAGACCGGTCATGTCGGTCACCGTCCGGTAATCGCGTTTGCTTTTATCCTCTTCCCCGACCGGTGCCGTCTGCTTCAAAAGGCCGCGGAACTCATAACGTCTGAAAAATTCGGTCAGCCCGGCTTCATCCGGCTCCCCGAGCTTTAGTGATTCCCAGTCGATCTCGACCGGCACGCTCGTGTCGATTGCCGCGAGAGTGAGGGAAAGCCGGAGATCCTGTTCGTTTTCTTTGATTGAACTCCGGATCTTTTCGGAAGAAATCTCCTCCAGGTTTTTCAGGAGGTTTTCGACCGAGCCGAATCGCCGCATAAGTTTCAACGCTGTTTTTTCACCGACACCGGGAACTCCGGGGATGTTGTCCGAGGCGTCTCCCATCAGCGCAAGGATCTCAACGATTTTTTCGGGGCCGAGCCCGCTATATTTTTTTTTAACGCCTTCGATGTCATAAACGAGATTATCCTTGTGCGGCTGAAGGACCTTGATCCGGTCATCAACCAGCTGGAAGGCGTCTTTGTCACCCGTCACAATAAAGGTTTCCATCCCCGTCTTTTTGGCTGCCACGGCTATCGTCCCGATGACATCGTCCGCCTCAAATCCCGGTTTTTCATAGATGGCAAATCTGGAAAGACGGCAAAACTCCTTGATCGGCTCGATCTGGCTCACAAGCTCATCCGGCATGGGTTTGCGGTGAGCTTTGTAGTCCTGATATTGCTCATGGCGAAACGTTTTGCCTTTGGGATCGAAGCAGACAGCGATGTGTTCGGGTTTGTGGTCCGAAACGAGTTTGCGCATCATGGTCACAAACCCGTAAATCGCGTTTGTCGGTTCCCCCTTTGAATTCGCAAGCCCCTGAATCGCATAGAATGCACGATAGCAAAAGGAGTTACCGTCAATAAGGAATAGCCGTCCTTTTGAGGGCTTGTTCGTCATAAGTTCGTTTTTTATTTTTTAAACCTTCAGGATTTTGAACGGAAAGGCCAGGACGCGGTCAAAAATGCTTGTCGTTGGAATTTTAGGGATTTGTTTTCGGCGGAATTAAAGTCGGCTTTTCCTGCAAAAAAGCGGCCATAGAATAGCTGTGGCCGCGGGTTAGGTCAAGTGATTATTTCTTTTTGCCCGCTGTCAGGGGCTGGATCTTGGAAAGCTGGATTCCGAGTTCCTTGGGCTCTACAGCCACCTCAAGAGCCGCTTCATAGCCGATGATCCCCTGGGAATAAAGCTGTTTCAAATGGTCGTCGAGAGTGATCATCCCGTAGCGGGCCCCCGTTTGGATTTCAGAAAGCACCTGATACGTTTTGGCTTCCCGGATCAGGTTTCTGATGGCCGGGGTCGCAAACATGATCTCAAAAGCGGCAACCCGGCCGGTTCCGTCGATCTTGGGGACAAGAACCTGGGAGATAACAGCCACGATCGTGGCGGAAAGCTGGACGCGGATCTGCGCCTGCTGGGACGGCGGAAAAACATCAATAATACGGTCCACGGTCCGGGCCGCGCCTGTCGTATGAAGGGTCGAAAAAACAAGGTGGCCGGTTTCGGCCGCGCGGATCGCGGATTCCATGGTGGCGATGTCACGCATCTCGCCGATTAAAACCACGTCAGGGTCCTGGCGAAGCGCCTTCACGATCGCCTCCGAAAACGTCGGAACGTCCTCACCCACTTCGCGCTGGGTAATCACGGATTTTTTATGCTTGTGAACAAATTCGACAGGGTCTTCTGCCGTAATGATATGCCTGGGAAAATTTTCATTGATATAGTTCAGCATCGTCGCAAGGGAGGTCGTCTTTCCGGATCCCGTCGGTCCCGTCACAAGGATCAATCCTCGGGGAAGGTTCAGGATTTCTATCAATTGCGCCGGGAGCCCCACATCCTGGAAAGAATAGAACCTGGACGGAAGCAGCCTCAGAACGATCGCATAATGCCCCTGTTGCTTGAAACAAGAAACACGGAACCGCGCTTTATCCCCGAAACTGAATCCAAAATCAATGCCGCCGACCTCTTCGATCTTTTTACGCTGGATCTCGGTCGTGATCTCTTTGGCCAGTGCTTCGGTCTGCTGGGCCGTTAAGGGAACATTGTCGATTGAAACCAGGTCTCCCACCATGCGGAATGTGACCGGCCGCCCGACCGTCAAATGAATGTCGGAGGCGTCTTTCTGAATTGCTTCGGTAAGGATCTGTTCTATAGCCATGGTTCGCTCATTCTACCGTTAAGTTTCATCCTTGCACAGAAAAACCTTAGAAAACCAGTCTTAAAATCCCGCTCATAACCAGCGTGATACAAAACGCCAGGAAACAAAAAACCGGCCATCCCTTCATGGCCGAAGGTGTATTCGTAAACAAAAGAGCATGTCTGAGCCCCTGGAACACTACCCTGAAACAAAAGAAAACGGCAGCCGTAAAGGTCAAAAAGGAAAACTGAAGGATCCGGCTCTCGGAAAACAGAACCGCCGAATGCGCAAGGATCGCAGTAACGATAAAAAAAAGATCTGTCTTTCCTTGAAGCCGTCCCACCCCGTAGGCCAGTAGCCACAGGATTAAAAATCCCGTTTCCCGGTCAGTCCCGGCGGCAAACCCTGAAACAGACCAGACGGCATGGACAGTCACGATTAAAAGCATCGAAAAATAAAGGTCGAGTATCTCGCGCCAAATCCCGGCAAAAGACATCCTTTCTCCGGGAATGCCCGGAAGATTCCGGACAGCGCGCACTGATAACAAAAAGCTGAATCCGGCAAGAACCCAGGGCCACATCGTTTTCATGATCCTGCCTCTTTTTTTCCGTCGGCCGTCATTCCGGCACCTGAAAACGGCCGGTTCTTCCACAAGAAGGCCCCAAAAAACAGCAGGAGGAAGATTCCTGCCGGGGACGCGGCGGCGGGCATCCAATCCAGGAGTGCCCGTGCGGTTCCCAAAAGCCAGCAAAAAAGAAAAAAACCGATTCCCGTCATGATTCTTTCCGAAAAATATTTCGGAAGCCTGCGCCGGGCAAATGATTGCCGCCCCGTTCCCTTTTTTTCTAAAAACCCTATGGGGAACAAAAGAAAAACACTGAGCGTCCAAAAAGGCGGAAGTCCCGCGACTTGCCAGACCCATTGTCCCGACAGAACAAGCCAGAGAAAAAAAACCTGCTTGCTGCTCCCCGGCGGCAAAAGCTTCCGCAGGGGCCAAAAGATCAAAAGCATAACCCAGTAGTAGACGACGATCCACCCGGCTATTCGCCAGGTATTGAGGTCTGTCCCCAAATAAGCCATAAAGGGCAGGTAAGCCAGAACCGCCCTGGAAAAAAAACTTTCCGGCATTTTCATAATCTAAAAACTCCGGTAATCGCTTCGGGAACTTTTCCGGCCCGGGCAAGGTTGGTGAGCTTCAAAAAAAACACGGCGGTTGCGAGCAAAACAAGCCCCAGGAAAAACCATCGTAAAGCGCTCGCCAAATATTGTTTCATATTCCCCTCCGGGAACCTGGTCGCATCCTGTCGTTTATCCAGGGAACAAACATATTCATTATTAAAATTGAGTAGCACACCGCCGTGACTGCGGGATACCACAAACCAAGAACCCCGGCAAAAAACGCGGCGAGAAGGGCAAAAACATTCGTCCCTTGCCGGGTCAGCGGTAAAACGACCGGGTCCGTAACGAGAAAAAAAGCCGTAAAAACCGCAACGCCGGCATGCATTAAAATCTTGGAACCTCCGCCGAGCATGAAAGCCGCCAGAAGATATATTGTGATATAGTAAAACAGTGTTTCAAAATAGATCCGCCTCTGCGCTAAAAAAAATACCGCGCTGAGAACGATAGCCGCAAACACCGGGAGTTCGGCAGCGCACCGGAACAGCACCGGGGAACCGGCCGAGACCGGAAAAACAGCATCGAGAAAGACTCGTCCGAAAATCGCCGGATGAACGATGTAGTTACCCGTCCCGCCAAAGCACTCCCTGACAACAACCACTGCCATAAAAACCGCTATGAGAACATACGGCAAGGGAGCCCTCTCCGGAAGAATGAGAGCGAGAGTCAGTCCGGTTAAAAATGTATCTCCGTTCAGAAGCGTCGTTTTTTTTCTTGAAAATCCACGGCTCAGCCACTCAAAACCGAGACTCCCTCCCGCCGAGAGAACCAGCATTCTCATAAAATCGCCCCCTCCCGTCCAGATAACTGCGGCCAGAACGGGAAAAAGGGCGGCGCTTTTCATCCAAAAATATCTGGCAACCGAATCTGCACTCCGGATATGAGGCGCGCTCGCGACTGAATAGGCTGTCATGACCCGGTAGCAATTCCTTTCTTGGCTTTCGCGATCAGTTCCAGCATCGGACGTTTGGAGGGACAGACGAACGAGCAAAGACCGCATTCGATGCATGCTTCAACATTCCATTCCCGGGAAACTTCAAAGCTGTTTTTTTCCGCAGCAAGCGTAATCATAACGGGAGACAGAAAAACAGGGCAAGCATCGACGCAGCGGTTACATCGAATGCAGGGTTTTTCCGCGCTCTCCCCGGCGATTTCTTTCGGAAGCGCCAAAACGGCGTCGGTCCCGGCCATCACCACGCCCTCCCCATCTTTCTGCGCGACCCCTTTCATGGGGCCGCCGACAATCAGCTTCGCCGGTTCCCGAAGGAGCCCCTTGCAAAGCTGAAGGGCATCCCGGATAGAAATCCCGAGAGGCAGCCAGAGATTTCTCGGCTCCGCCACACACTCCCCTCCGACTGTCACAACGCGCTCAAAAAACGGTTTGTGAAGATAGACCGCTTCGTAAGCCGCATAAGCGGTCGACGCGTTTAAAACGGCACTGTTGATCGAAAGCTGTCCCGGCAAAAAATTGTCCGTCCCCATCGGATAAATTGCGGGGACTTTCTGTGCCTCAAACCGATCCCATTTCAAAAGATAGATTTTGCTTTTAATGAGCTCAAAAAGCTCGCGCTCGGCATCCTCAATCAGGAAAATGACTTTTTCCGCCTCCGCCGCTCTTCGAAGAATTTCCGCTCCGCGGAGAACTTCCGTCGGATAACTCGTCATGAGAACCTGCTCCGAGGTTACATAAGGCTCCGGTTCACATCCGTTAATAACGATCGTTTTTATCGTTGAAGGACTGCCGCTGATGATCTTGTGAAGCGGTTCCGCTCTTCCGTCAGTTGTCAAAAGACCTCTCTCCCTGAAAATACTGCGCAGTTCCCGGCAGGGAAGTTTTTCCGCGTCCTTTCGGAGCTCCGGTAAAACAGATGCGGTTTGACAAAAATCGTTTGGAGCGGTCACTTCAATATGAGTGCAGACCATATTCCCGTTTTTGGTTCGCTCGACCAGCTTCACCTTTCCGGCAATGCCCGAAAATAAGGGAGACCCCTGTTCCCCTTCCGGGGAAGCTATTTTTGCTCCGCGCTCAATTACGTCTCCGTTTTTTACCGCGGGAAACATCAGGGTTTCCTCTCCGGAAGTCAGAGGGATTCTGACTTTTTTCACAGTATGAGGCCGTTTCAGCGTATTTAGCAGCGTCGAAGATTTTTTCCGTTCAAGACGGACACTACCGGACAAGGGCTGGTTCCTTTCTGCTTTAAGGCACAAGAAAGCAACTGTAAACTTGATCCGGACTCCCGGTCAAGCCGGCAATCGCTTGCGCTCTTCTAGGATTTGAGAACGGACTTCGCGAATGATTCCCCCAGGATCTTGTCTATCTGGATACGTTCCTGAAATATTTCCTTGAGTTTACCAAACCGGCAGCCTTCAACCTGAAGGTCGTCGATCTCGGGAAGGCTCCCGAGAATCGGAACACCTGAAAGGTCATGGACAACTTTGGGATTTGTTAATTCCACCATAGAATAATTGCTGACAGCAACGCGGTTAAAGATGATCCCCTTCACCTCAAGCCCGCGGATCATGGCCGCATCGAACGTTAGAAGCGTATGATTGATCGCCCCAAGGCCGGCATGGCTCACGATGACCACAGGAAGCTTCATGTCCCGGATCAGGTTCGCAACATAATAATCCTTTTTTAACGGGACCATGATCCCCCCGATCCCTTCCACGATCATGTAATCATAATGCCCGGCAAGCTCCCGGAAACTCTTGAGGATCTTCTCGACATTCACTTCTTTTTTCTCGATCATCGCGGCAACATTGGGGGAAAGGGGGTTGCGAAAACGCGAGGGACTATGCAACGGAGGGAACTGCCCTTCGGCCGCCTCCATCAAAAACGCTGCGTCATGGGAAACCAGTCTCTCTTCCGGACCATAACAACCCGTCGCGACGGGTTTCATGATCCCAACCTTGACGCCGCGGTCCCGAAGGCAAAGCGCAAGTCCCGCCGAGATGACGGTTTTCCCGACCTCGGTGTCCGTTCCCGTAATGAAGATCCCCGCCTTCATGGAAAAACCCGGGATTCCGGACAGTGTGACATTTTTTTCATTCCGAAACCTCTTCAATCGATTGATAAGTTATATCAAACAGCTCATTCAACTGCCGCTCATTCATCGCAAGGGGCGGCATCAAGACAATCACGGAGCCGAGAGGCCGCAGGATCGCTCCTTTTTCCCGCGCCCGTTCAATCACGCGAACGCCTATTTTTTCTTTCGGTTCAAAAGTCTCTTTGCTCTCTCTGTCGCGCACCAACTCAATACCGATCATGGTTCCGACCTGCCGGACATCACCGACCGTTTTTAATTTATAAAAATCTTTCAGCCGGTGTTTCATCAGACGGATTTTCGGCCGGAGTTTTTCGATCGTTCTTTCTCTCTCAAAAATGTCCAGGGTCGCCGATGCGCTCGCGCACGCGAGCGGATTGGCGGTATAAGTGTGCCCGTGAAAGAAGGTTCTGAAGTCTTCATAACGTCCGAGAAAAGCCTCATAAACCTCTTCGGTTGTTAGGGTTGCGGCAAGGGGAAGATATCCGCCGGTCAGCCCTTTCGCAACTGCCATAATGTCCGGGGTGACCTTCTCATGCTCCGCCGCAAACATTTTTCCGGTCCGTCCAAACCCGGTCGCAACCTCGTCAAAGATCAGCAAAGTATTATACTTTCGCGTCAACTCTCTCGCACGGGAAATATACCCTGCGGGCTGATCGATCATCCCCGCGGCGGCCTGCATTAAAGGCTCCATCACAAGAGCGGCAAGTTCTTCCCGGTTTTCGCGAAGGACTTTTTCCATAATCCTCAGGGATTCTTTGGCGGCCCGCTCCGGGTCTTCCCCGCCCCGCCTGCCGGAGGACCGGGGCCACCGGTAGCGGTAGGGCGACGGGATCTCTATCGTTTTAAAAAGAAGCGGTTTGTAGATCTGATGAAAGAGGCCGATCCCCCCGACACTGACGGAACCTATTGTGTCGCCGTGATAGGCGTTCGTGAGCTTCGCAAACTTTTTCTTTCCGGGAGATCCTTTTTGCTGCCAGTATTGATATGCCATTTTAAGCGCAATCTCCACGGCTTCGGATCCGGAATCGGAATAAAAAACCCGGGACAAACCCTTCGGCGCGATCCGGACCAGTTTTTCCGCAAGCTCAATCGCGGACGGATGCGTAAGGCCGAGAAAGGTGGTGTGCGCGATCTTCCCGAGCTGTGTTTTGACGGCCCTGTCGATCGCGGGAACGCGGTGACCGAACACGTTGCACCAGAGCGAAGAAACTCCGTCGAGATATTTCCTCCCTTCGGTGTCAATGAGATAGCACCCTTTTCCTTTTTCAATGACGAAAAACTCTTCCGTCTGCCACTCTTTCATTTGAGTGAACGGATGCCATATAAACCGCCTGTCTTTCCTGATCCATTCTTTTGTTTTTTTCATAACAAACCCTTGACCGCCTTTAATAAAAAATCGATATCGGCATCCGTGTGCGCCGCCGAAACAGTAATTCGAAGCCGGGCTCTGCCTTTCGGGACAGTAGGATACCGCACCGCCGGCACAAAAACTCCCCGGGTCAACAGTTTTTCAAAAACCTTCATCGCCTCTTTTTCTTCCCCGATGATCACGGGGAGGATCGCCGATTCGGGATTTTCAAGCCGGAAACCGGCCCCGGCGAGTCCGCCGTGTACTTTTCGGATGTTGCTCCACAGTCTTTTCACAAGCTCCGGCTCTTCTTCGATCACGCGAAAACCTTCGCGCGCCGTTTCACAAAGAACGGGCGGCAGTGCTGTCGCGAAAATAAACGGTCTCGCAAAGTTGATCAAGTGATCGATCAGTGTCCTGTCGGCGGCCGCAAATCCCCCGAGCCCGCCGATCGCCTTGGAAAGCGTTCCCATAATAATGTCGATGTCTTTTGAAAATCTCTCCGTCGCCCCGGGACCGTTTTTCCCAAAAACACCCGTCCCGTGCGCATCATCCACGACAAGGAACGCCCGGTGCTTTTTTTTGATCCGTATCAATTCCCGAAGATCCGCCCGGTCCCCGTCCATACTGAAAACATTTTCCGTAACAATTAGCTTCCGCCCGGAGTTATCCTTCGCCAGTATCTCCTCGCATTTTTTATAATTTTTATGAGGAAAAACACGGATCCCGGCGCCGGAAAGTCTTGCCCCGTCAATCAATGAGGCGTGGCAAAGCTTGTCCATGACAATCGTGTCGTTTTTTCCGGCAAAGGCCGTAAGAATGCCAAGGTTTGCCAGAAAGCCCGAGCCAAAAACAAGCGCGCTTTCCTTTTTTTTGAACCGGGCTATTTTTTTTTCAAGCGCCGCATGCGCCTCGGTACTCCCGGCGATCAAGCGTGCCGATCCGGCACCAACCCCGTAACGGTCTATCGCCTTGTGAGCGGCTGCCAACACCCGCGGATGACGACTCATCCCCAAATAGTCATTGCCGCAAAAAAGGATTATTTCTTTTCCGTCAAAAACAGCTCTTGTTCCTTCGTTTTTCTCGAGAACCCGGAGGCAGCGGTACAGATTTTCCTTTTTTAGTTTTTCCGTGTCGCTTTGCCGAGAGTTTGACATATTCGTTTGATGCGGTTTGTCTGAAACGACATTAAGGTGTTCAGATCTTTCTTAAAAGAATTGCCATCGCCTGGCCCCCGAACCCCATGGAAACCTTAAGAGCGGTCCTGGTCTGTTTTTCGCGGGCCTTGAGCGGCGTATAATCAAGATCGCAGACCTTGTCTTTTTCTTCGAGATTCAGGGTCGGCGGTATAAAACCATCCCTCATCGCGAGAAGCGTAGCCGCAATCTCGACCGCTCCCGTTGCCCCCAGCATGTGTCCCGTCGCGGCTTTGGTCGAGCTCATCGTCATCTCATAAGCCCTGGCGCCGAAAACTTCCTTGATCTCGCCCGTCTCGTAGGCGTCGCCATGCTTCGTCCCGGTCCCGTGAAGATTAATATAGTCAATCTCGCCGACATCTGTTCCGGAGCGCGCAAGCAGGTTTTTTACCGCTCTGGACAAAGCGTGCTCCCTGGGATCAAACAGCACCGGATGCCCGGAATCCTGAGCGCATCCCGACTCAAGAATCTCTCCGTAGATCCCGGCTTTCCGGTTTTTTGCGCTTTCCAAAGTCTCAAGGAACAAAACCGCCGCCCCTTCACCGACAAGAAATCCGTCGCGGCGCTTATCAAAAGGACGTATCTCCTTTTTTGCCAGGGCTTTCATATTGTTATAACCTGCCAGTATCACAGGGACAATGGATGCGTCCGCCGCACCGGCAAGACAGAAATCGGCTTGCCCTTCCTGAACCATCCGGAATCCCGCAATGGTGGCCGCGACTCCCGTCGCACAGGCCGCTACGTAACATTTCGCGGGGCCTTTGATTTTCATGCGCCTGGCAATCCATTGATCACCAAAGTTCGGAACCGTGCTTGAGTATATCCGGGCCCCCATAATCGCGCTCGGATTCCTGAGAAAACGGTCCCGAAAACGGTCAAGCGTATGCACTCCTCCCTTGGAAGAACTGACCGAAAGTCCTATCGAGTACGGGTCCGCTGAAGCCACATCAAATCCTGCGTCCCGGATGGCTCCCTCGGCCGCCGCAACAGCATATTGAATGAATGGGTCCAGGATATGAGTTCCGTATTTGTGAGGATCAAAGTTTTTGATGCGAAAAACGGGCGGGAACGCATATCCGGAAACACCCGGGTTCTCCTCCGTGTCTTTTCCGGAAATGCCCAGGCGAAGATTTCGCGCAAAGTCTTCTGCGGTATTTCCGATAGGCGTCAGAACACCTATGCCTGTTACCACCACGCGTCGTTTGATCATGGGAGGAGTGTATTATAGCGGACGGGATTCAAAATGAAATACCTGTCCTGTAACCTGCCTCACCAGGTTCGATGAAAGGTAGACCAAAAAAGCCGCTACTTCTTCCGGGTCCGAATAGGTCCGAAGGGGGCTTCGTTCCAGAGCGTTTTGCATTGCTTTTTTTGAAATTTTTTCCGTCATGCGGGACATCATAAACCCGGGATTGATCGCATTCACCAAAATTTGTTTGCGGCCGAGTTCCCTGGCAAGCGTTTTTGTCATTGCTATCAACCCCCCTTTGGCCGCGGCATAATTCGCCGCCCCCATGAGTCCCTCCGAACCCGCCCGGCTCACAATGGTAAATATCTTGGCGGGTCGAACCGCGAGAAGAAGCGGAAGAAGTTTTTGTGTCAGATAAAAGGGAGCTTTAAGATCAACGGCAAGGACCTTTTCCCAGGCTTCCTCGCTCATGTTTTCAATCATCGCATCCGCCGTGGCCGCGGCGTTATGAATCAATACGTCCAGGGACGCATTTTTCGCAACGAAAGACTTCAGGAAAGCGTCGATCTTATCCTTGTCGGAAAGATCGACCGTGTGTTTTTTTGCACCCGCTGTTTCAAGCTCAAGCGCTTTAGCTTCCGCCGTCAGGTAGGTAAAGTGGACTTCGGCTCCGCAAGCGACGGCTCGACGGATAAAGGCTTCTCCCAGCGCGCTTGTCCCGCCCGTAATCAGTATCTTTTTCCCGGATAAAAAAAGCTTCAAACCTCAAGCGACCTGGCCGGCACTAATCTCATAGCCGGCGCGTTTCAGAGTTTCAAGATCTTCCCCGACCGGGTTCCCCCGGGTAGTCAGGTAGCCTCCGACCACAAGCCCGTTGGCCCCGCCCCGCAGTGCTTTTTCCTGAAAAAAAATACCCAGATTCAGCTCTTTGCCGCCGGCCAGTTTAATGTTGGCTTTGGGATGGATAAACCGGTAGATCGCGATCATTTTTAAGATTTCTCCGGGGTTCTCCGGTTTCTGTTTTTCAAGAGGTGTCCCGGGTCTTGGATTCAGAACATTGACCGGAACACAGCTGGGTGAATGTTTTTTTAATTCGAACGCAAGCCTGAGGCGGTCTTCCGGACTTTCACCGAGACCGAATATCCCTCCGGAACAAATCTCCAACCCGTTTTTCTTCAGACTCTCCAGTGTTTCAAGGCGGTCATCATAGGTGTGGGTTGAAACAATTCGGGGATAGTATTCGCGAGAACACTGCAGGTTATGATTAAAACGCCTCATGC
>JAKJDL010000014.1:0-4495 GCA_022705945.1 Candidatus Omnitrophota bacterium
TGCGGTGCGGGGCGCTTCGGGGGGCGCGGTCGCCCCGATGGAAAGTGAATACGCACTCGGCAAAAAACTGGTTCAGGAAGTTTTTTCGGTTTACCGTAATTATTCGAGAGATTCTTTTGACGCTATTGTTTCGAGGGATTTTAACCCGATCCGGAGCGAGTATGTGAACGCGGTTGAGCGGGGTTTTTACGGAGCGCAGCAGCTTGACCTTTATCCGATCGTGGACTCTGTCGTCACGAATCACGATCTTATGAGCGTGTCCTTCCGTTGGGAGAAAAAAGCGGTCTCTTATTCCAGCGGGAATCTCCGGAATTTTACCGGACATGCCGAATATGTATTCAGGGACGAAGGCGGTCAATGGCGTCTCTACCGCGTGGACGGTGATGACCCGCTTTCGCGAAGTTAAGCGCGGGTCCGCGGGCCCCGGGGAAGATTTTTGGGGAACGGTTTCAAAAGTTTCTGTTTTGTTTTTCAACCTTTCAGGAAACAATCAATGAACGGGAAATAAATTGCGAAATTGCCTTGAGCAAAGCAGTCTTAACCGTAAAGGAAAACCGATGGTTTCAGCCAGAAAATACTTTATAGGATGCGCGTTCCTCTTTTTGTTCTTCTCAATGTTTTTCCCGAGCGTTTCGGGGGCGGACAATATTTACTTTCTTGAATCGGAAATCCGCGAAATCCAGCGTCGCATTGATCCGATCGCCGATTCAATTGTGAAAATGGAAGCGTTTCTCCAGAGTTGTCCCGAGCGTCGAAAAGAACTGGAGACGGTTTATATTGAATTCCAGGAACTCGAAAAAAAGCTCGCGAGGATTCTGAGCCAAAATCTTATCAAGTCGACCATTTCGCTGGGGTTTGAAACGGTCGGGAAAATTGCCGCTGCCGCTGACCTAGTGGGGAATTCACTGTCCCGAATTTCGATAGGGATCGCGATGGAAGTCGGCGGCGATATGATCAAGGAATCTGTGACGAAGCCTTACACCCGATCCGTCAACAAGCTTGGCGCGCAATGCGCCGAGATCCTTCCGGAGCTTCGAAAATTTCAATGGGAACTCTCGCTGACTTCCGCGGAATGGAGCGGGTACATGCGGGCATCCGGGGAATTCGGGGGCGACGATACGACGGGTATTCTTTACCGCCGTTTTCAGTATTCGCTTGAAGGACTTCGGAAATATAAAAAGAGGGTTGACGAGATTATTTCAGAATTAAAAGCCGCAAAAGAAAAAATAGAGGCTGAACTTCCGGCGCTTTATAAGGAAAATGAGGCGTTGGTGAAGAGGAAGGGAGAGCTTCAGACGCGCCTGATCGCGGCCCTGGATGAACAGAAACGGGCCGATATGGAGGCCCGGATTGAAGAAGCGAAGAAAAAGGCCGGAGAGGGAGAACTGCCGGAACTGCCGCCGATTAACGTGACGGGAAAGTGGGAAGAGGATTACAAGGTGTGGAGTAAAAAATTTGACGAGGCGGCCGTCACTTTCAGGCGGGAACTGCCTGGTCTTGCCAGCGACGTTATCAAACGGCGTGAGGAAATCAACAAGAGGACGCGCGAGCTTGATCAGTCCCCGGAAACACGGAAGGTATCCGGCATTTTTCAGGTGCCGGAACCCGAGAATCCGGAAAACGATATGTATCTGCAGGTGATCGTTGAAAAACATCGGGATGCGAAAAACGGAGAGGAGTATTACAAATCCGTGCAATCTGCAATGCCGTCCGTTCGTGGGGAATTGCAATCCATACGTCAGGATGCGCTCGATCTTCTCGTCCAGGAAAAGCGTCTTAATGAATTCATTGATCAGGGGGATCAAATTCATGGTGAGTGGCGCAAAATTGCGGGTGATGGTATTGATACACAGCGGTCAATTTTCAGACTTTTTTCGGAGCTGATTCCCAATTTTGTTAATTTTGATAAAAGATTAACGGGGTTTCGGGTGATTGAGCAGATGACTGCCCGGGATTCGGATTTGGGGCAGAAAGAGGAATTACTGCCTCTGGCAATTGAAATTTCGCAGAAAAACGAGCAGACGCTTCGCAAGATGTTTGATGCCAAAATGCGAACCTACAATGCCCAGGTTGCCTTTATCAAGGAAACGAACACCAATATGGAGAATGCGTTCGCGCAATTGGAGGGGGCGTGTGAGGCCTACGAAAATCTGGTCTCCGGGACGCCGTGGTCGGCCCGAAGGACCTCACCGCAGAGTGAATTCTACGCCAGTCCTTATACCGGTGGGCCGAGATACGTGTTATCAAAGGTTTTTTCACCTGAAACCTTCACCGTCCAGCTTATCGATGCGTTAGGCAACGGGGATTTCAGGTTTGCCGCAGATCTTGTGGAAAAATACGGGCAGTTTCAGACGAAGGCAGAATCCCTGAATAGCCAGTACACCAAGGCGCTGGCCCACTTCAAGTACTATGCCTCGGTCCTGGGGTCTACCAACCTCTCGATTATTCAGGATATGTCGGCGGCCTCGAGAGTGGAAGCTGCCATCCTCAAGGTTCCTCCCATCACGGAAAAGGATTGGGGAATTTCCTACGGCGGATTTACCCGGTATCTGGTTTGTTTCCGGACTGTGCCCGAACTGCCCTCGGTCGAATTACCGCCGACCTCACAGGGAGGCAAGGCGCTTTCACTGTTTAATGTGTGGAATACGATCGAAAAGGAGGGGAGCTCCTGGACAAGTCTGGACAAGGAGTCTTTCGTCAAAAAGACGGCGGAGTTGACGAAACAAATCGATGAAATTTCAAAAGATGAAAGACTTAAAGCACCGGCCGGAAATGTTTTGGAAGCTCTCGCCCGGATCCGGGACGAATGGAACACCAGGAACGCGGATCCCGGAAAATCCGGTCCGGCCGGAGACAGCGGCGGCAAGGATAGCGGATTGAGTGGTCCGGGCGCGGGTGGGGGATCGGCTGGCGGTTCGCCGGTATTGTCTGGATTTTATACTCTGTATGATGCCCGGCTCAATACGCATGATCTCCGGGGCGTGACGGGGGGGCAAGTTGTTTTGACCGCGGCGGACCTTCGTTCCGGCAACATTGAGGTTACGGCCCGCCTTTCGACGGTGGAGAGGATTCAAACACTCCTTATTTCCGAAGACGCGGGCAGGACATGGACGGAGTTACGAGTGAAACGGGATCTTTCCTATCAGTTCTCCCCCATGGCCGAGAAACCATATCAGATAATGCTTAAAATCAAGACGGTCGATTCTCAGGAGGCGGTCATACCCTTCTTTCCCGGGGTCGTTACGATCATTTACCGGAACATCTCCTACCTTGATCTTGTGCAGGAGGCGGTCGTGAAGATTGCCAACGCCTACGAGAGCCAGAGTGTCGCGGATTTCGCGAACCTGATTTCCCGCGAATATCTCGGCAACAAGGTCTTTCTTGAAGAGGGAGTGCGTTTTGATTTTGATATGTTCACGGATATTCGCCTGAAGATTTTCATCGATCGGATTGAACAGCGGGGGGATTTGTACGTGGCGGAAACTCATTGGGAAAAGAGTCAAAGCCCGCGGAAAACGGGTCTTCAGCAAATGACGACCGGAAAAACCGTGATGATTTTCTCGCTTGAAGAGGGACAACTCAAGATCAAGAACCTTCGCGGCAATCTGATTTACGCGACGCTTTCTCCGGAGATTGCGGAATCAAGCGGACTTTCTCAGACGGTTGTCGAGGAGATTCGGGTCGCCAAGATTGAACGAAACCCTGTTCAGCCGGGTGCCGGCGACGTGGAAAATTCGGGGGGAGCGAGTTCCTTTGAGATAAAAACGGGGACTTTTACCCTGACCCAACGGGATGTACACTTCAATAATAACGGGTGGGCGCAGGGTTTCAGCTTTGCGTCTTATCAGGTTTCGGATTTGCCGGCGGGTCCCGACATTGTTGAAGATTTTGTGAAATGGGACGGTAATTTGGGTGTGAAAGCGGGGAACGGAATAGTTTTGATCGGTGCCGTGGATATTAACAACGTAACCGAGGCGCCTGCCGCCGGCTATGCCAACCAGGTTCAGCCCGTGAGTGAGCAAACTTGCGCCATACGGCTTTCGGACGGAACGTATGCGCTCGTTCAGCCCACCGTATGGAACTGGGGCGGACCGTTGCCGTATACGACAACGTTTCGTTACAAACACCAGAAAAACGGAACGCGGTTCTTTCGGTAGATTCTGGCTTCCTGTCGGGGGATCACCGGTCGGGTAAAGCAAGAGATTTAATCACCGGGTTACCCCGTTTTTTTTGCTACAACGCCGCAACTTTTAGTGAGTCAACTCGGGCCCGGAGATGCATTTCAACCGGCGATCTTTTTGTGCTATAATTTCCCCAGTTCTTTTACATAGTCTCCTGGGGGTGAACAGGTTCGACAGGGGATCAGGCATACAAGGGAGCATGCAGAGGTTCGTCAGGTTCCTCTTAAATCAACGTGGCAAACTACAAATGCTGAAAAACTCAGCTGGAACGAAAGAGCGGTCGGGCCGATCTCGGCTCCCGTGTTCGTTCCTCT
>JAKJDL010000014.1:4505-39166 GCA_022705945.1 Candidatus Omnitrophota bacterium
CCGGCATGTCCGTTTTGCCGGGGGAAAAGACCTAAACGGATCGTTCCTCAAGTTCCTGTCCGCATGGGTTTGGGGAATTAAACGAAATGGGGACTGAGCATGGAGAACCTTTGGTGACGGATCTTTTGGACGAGGGTGCAATTCCCTCCACCTCCACCAGTTTTATAGTTAACAAAGCCCTCGAGTTTTGAGGGCTTTTTATTTAAGGAAAGTTCATGGCTAGTCAGAAAGATTATTACAAGATATTGGGTGTTTCCGAGAGCGCGACGGCCGACGAGATGAAAAAGGTTTATCGGAAGCTGGCGCTCAGGTATCACCCCGACAAGAATCCCGGGAACAAGGAAGCCGAAGCAAAGTTCAAGGAAATTTCAGAAGCTTACTATATCCTGAGCGATGAGAAACGCCGAAAGCAGTATGATCAAATGCGGAAATTCGGCGGGGCGGCGGGTTTCCAGGGGAATTATGCCGGAGCGCAAGGGTTCGATTTTGAAGAACTTCTTAGGCAGTTCTCGGGGGGCGGCCGCGGCCGAGCCGCCGGTAGTGCGGGACGCTACTCGGCTTTTTCGGACATCTTTTCGGATCTTTTCGGCGGAGGCATGGGCGGCGGAAGCCAGTTTAAATTTTATTCTTCCGGAGGACCGGGACGTCAATATTACCGGACAGCTCCGGGATATGATGCGGATGAATATGTTCAAGGTATGCCGGAAGCGGACGCTGATGTGACGGTGGGTCTCAAAATATCAAGGAAGAAAGCCAAAGAGGGCGGAGAAGTCACTTTTCGGACACAGGAGGGAAAGACAATTAACGTGAAAATCCCCGCGGGCATCAAGGAAGGACAGAAACTTCGATTGGTGCGGCTCGGCCGGGAGTGTCCATCCTGTCATCATCCGGGCGACCTGATCCTGAAGATCAAGATGGGGGAGTGATGCCTGAACATCCTTTTGACAAACACGGCGCCAATACCGGTAATCCCAGGATTGATTCGCTTGTTCACCAGCTGGTCCGTGAAGCCGGTCCCGGTGAGAATGCCGATCTGGTGGAAGAAATAATCACGTCGGCCATCCGGGTTTATAAAGACGGGCTTGACCGGGGCGACATGAAGATCATCAATACGGCGGTCAGAGAGCTTCGTCACAGCCTTCGTGTTTTTGAGTCCTTCCGGGCTACGCGGAAGGTAGCCGTTTTTGGTTCCGCCCGGACCCCGCGAACGGATCCGAATTACCGGATTGCCCTTAAGTTTTCGAAGACTATTGTTCAAAAAGGATGGATGGTCATTACCGGAGCGGCGTCAGGGATCATGGAAGCCGGTAACGCGGGAGCGGGAAGGAGAGGAAGTTTTGGGATGAATATCCGTTTGCCCTTTGAGCAGGAAGCCAATCCCGTGATGCTGAAGGATCCCAAACTTGTCACATTTAAATATTTTTTTACCCGCAAGCTTATGTTTCTCAGGGAATCTCACGCCACGATCCTTTGCCCGGGCGGTTACGGGACCCACGACGAAGGTTTTGAGACTCTGACGCTGGTTCAGACGGGAAAAACCGACCCGCGTCCGATCGTCTGCCTGGACGCACCGGGTGACAGCTATTGGAACGATTTTAGGAAATTTCTGGAAAAGCAGCTTGTGAAAAAAGCGATGATCCACCCCGACGATCTTGGTCTTATGTTTTTTACCCAGGACGCGGATCAGGCGGTTGACCACATCCTTCATTTCTACAAAGTCTATCACTCGATGCGCTATATCAAGGACCTGCTCGTCCTCCGGATCGAAAAGCCGCTTACCGAAGAGCAGATCGACTTCCTGAATCAGAAGTTTCGCGCGATCGTCAGAAAGGGGAAAATTACACAGTCCCTGAAACCGTTTGAAGAGGAAAAGAATGTTCCCTATACGTTTCATCTGACGCGTCTTGCGTTTTATTTCAAGAAAGACTGCTATACGGTTCTCCGGCAGATGATTGATACGATCAATTCGTTCGGATGATCTTTTGTGTTTGTAATTTATCCGCAAATAGACCGGTGGCGGTGATCAGGGTCCCGCGGTTTTTGACGGGCGTTTAGCTCAGTTGGTTAGAGCATCTCCTTTACACGGAGAGGGTCGTGGGTTCGAATCCTACAACGCCCATATTTTTTACAGTTTTTGCTTGAGGAAGCAGGAGACAATCGCTAGAATACCGGGACCTTTCGCGGGAATTTTCCTGTCGGTGGGGGCGTAGCTCAATTGGTTAGAGCTCCGGACTGTCGATCCGGAGGTTGCGGGTTCGAGCCCCGTCGCTCCCGCCATGCTTTTACCGCTATCAGGATGAAATGGAGTTTGCAGCCCGGATGCCTCAGGACCTTCCTTCGTTGATTCCCGCCCCATGTTCCCTTAGAATCCCACTTCTATGAAATCACAAAAGATCCGTATCGGAATCGTGTCCCTCGGATGTCCTAAGACGCTCGTTGACAGCGAGGTCGTTTTGGGGAGGCTGAAGGATTCCCCGTTTGAGATCGCGCGGCCCGGTGACGAAAGTGATGTTGTGCTGGTCAATACCTGCGGATTTATTCGTGACGCCAAGGCCGAATCCATCGACGCGATCTTGAAGCTTGGCGATCAAAAAAAACAGGGGCGGATCCGCGCACTGATCGTGATGGGATGCCTTGTCCAGCGCTATGCCGCCGAACTTGAAAAAAACTTTCCGGAAGTGGACGCTTTTCTTGGATCGGGAAATTACGACCGTGTTGTCCGTGTGATCCGAAAGGTTATCGGCGGGCAAAGGCCGAAGGAGCTCGACCAACTCGGTTATCTTGGAACCGCGAAAGAGAAACGGGTCTCTCTTACATCGAGATTTTCCCGTTACCTTAAGATCTCGGAGGGTTGCGACCACGCCTGCAGTTTTTGCATGATACCGAAGCTTCGCGGGAGGTTCCGTTCCCGCCGTATTTCGGATGTGATCACGGAAGCACGAAAACTGGCCCTGGATGGCGCGAAAGAAATCATCCTGGTCGGACAGGACATCACCGGGTTTGGTTTTGACTATGCACGGAAACTCCTTTTGCCGGAGCTTCTTCACGAGCTGGAATCGATCGAAGAGCTCCGCTGGATCCGCCTTCTTTATGCTTACCCGCATTCGGTCAACGAAGCGCTGATCCGTCAAATGGCAAATTCGAAAAAGATATGCCGCTACCTGGACTTACCGCTTCAGCATATCAGTGATAAAATACTCAAAGCGATGCGCCGCGGCTTTAGTCGCGGAAAAACCATTGAGCTGATCAAAAGGCTCCGGTGTGAAATTCCCGGGCTTGTCCTGAGGACCGGTTTTATTGTCGGATTCCCGGGAGAGAGCGAAGGGGATTTTCGGGAGCTTCTGGATTTTATCAAACACACGAAATTCGAGCGCGCGGGGGTCTTTAAGTATTCGCGGGAAGAGGGTTCGCCCGCGGCGAAGTTCAGGGGCCAGGTTTCGGAAAAGATCAAGGAAAGAAGATTTCATGAAGCCATGAGATGCCAGCGAAAGGTGGCGCTTGCGGTCAGCCGCCGCCATGTCGGGCGGGAACTCGAAGTTTTGATCGAGCGAAGATCCGGAACGGAAGACGGTGCCTGGGAAGCTCGCTCTTATATGGATGCCCCGGAAATCGATACTTCCGTAATCGTTCGAAGCCGGATGATCCTAAGAGAAGGAACTTTCAAAACTGTCAGGATAACAGGGACAAGGGACTATGACCTTATTGCCGAAGCTTAGATTTACGATTTTGGATCCGAATCACTTGAGCGTGCTGCGGGGAATCATCGGCGCTTGTCTTCCTTTTTTGATACTCTCGCCGGGTCCGGCGATACACCTGGCGGCTTTTGTTCTTTTCGTGATCGGTGCGGTTACCGATTACTGGGACGGGTGGATTGCCCGTCAATACAAGCTCGAGTCGGCTTTCGGGAAATGGGTGGACCCGTTTATGGATAAGATCCTTATCCTGGCTCCGCTTGCGGCGTTCGCGAACCTCGGTTTTTTCTCGCTCTGGTGGCTGGTGCCGATCTTTGCCCGGGAGATTGTGGTTACTTTCTGCAGGACGGCCTGGCTTCTGGAAGGCAAATCTTTCGGAGCCGAAAAATTAGGCAAATTGAAATTCGTTTTTCAGACGGGCAGCGCCTGCCTGGCATTTGCGATATTTGTT
The DNA here is from genome assembly GCA_022705945.1 of Candidatus Omnitrophota bacterium. GTDB lineage: Bacteria > Omnitrophota > Omnitrophia > Omnitrophales > Aquincolibacteriaceae > UBA1443. The sequence continues at coordinate 8,649 of JAKJDL010000014.1, forward strand.
TTATGGGATTATGCGTCAACGGCTTCGCTTTCCCGGTGGCTTGCTCCGGCCCTTAAACCGGTGCTGGCCATCACGCTGGTTTTGACGCTTTTTTCCGGGTTTTCCTTTTTATGGAATCAGCGGGAGCATTTTTCATCCCAGCATTTTTGCAAGGTTGTCCTGGCGGCGGGAGTCGGGCTTTTGCCAAAAGCACCGGGGACATGGGGGAGTCTGGTCGGGGTTTTGTTCGTTCTGCTGACGGCATGGAATACCTGGCTTTATCTTGGGGTTCTCGGTTTTGTCGCGGTCGCCGGGGAACTCGCGTTCCGCAGGCTGGAAGATAAAACTGATCCTGACCCGCAATTTGTTGTGGTTGATGAGGCCGCCGGTATCATGGTGACCTTTGCGCTGATTCCCGTCACGTGGATCACTATTCCCCTCGGTTTTCTCCTCTTCCGACTCTTTGACGTCAAAAAGCCTTTTCCGATAAAATCTTTGGAACGCATTCCGGGGTATTGGGGGATCATGGCCGATGACATCGGCGCGGGTTTCTATGCCTGGATCATTCTCTTTTTATTTTTCGCCTGAGGTCTGCTGATGCGATTTCCCGCGGCTGTTCTTTCGATCGGTGACGAGGTCCTTAAGGGAAGCGTCCTTAATACCAACGCCGCCTTTCTGGGAAAGAACCTGTCCGAACTCGGTTTTGAGGTCGTGACCCACACGGTTTGTCCGGACTCCGAAGAGGCGATAAGATTCCAGATCGGGGAATTGTTTCGCCGTGTCGATCTCGTGATCATGTGCGGAGGGCTCGGTCCGACGCCTGACGATGTGACGCGGGAAGGGGTCGCGTCGTATTATCATGCGCCGCTTGTTTTTTCCGAAAAGCAGTATGGGAGACTTCGACTGCTTTACAGGCGGTTCAGGAAAAAAATCCCGCGTCTTGTCAGACGAGAAGCGTTCTATCCGGCAAACGCAAAGCCGCTTCTCAACCGTTTCGGTATCGCGCTCGGATTTTTTATCGAAAGGCAGGGGAAGGTTGCGGTTGCGCTTCCGGGTGTCCCCGCGGAGCTTGAAAATATGTTCAGGGATGTTGTCCGTCCTGTTCTTCGGAAATATTTTCCTTCCGTTCGTCCCCATCACCAGTTGATTGTGAAACTGACCGGTATTCCGGAACCGGAAGTGATGAAGCGGCTTGGGAAGGATTTCTTTGATGATTGTTTTGAATTCGGAATCTACCCGTTTCCCGGAGAGGTTATGGTCCGGATTTACGCCGATACCCCGTCTGTCATCTCCCGTCTGCGGAGAAAAATCGCGGCCCGCCTCGGGAATTTTATTTACGCGTGGGATGACCTTTCGCTTGCGCAGGTGGTGGGTGGGATTCTGACGCAAAAAAAACGGACGCTCGCGGTCGCGGAGAGCTGCACCGGAGGGCTTCTGGCCGCCGAAATTGCCGGGTTCGCCGGGACGAGCTGTTTTTTAAAAGGGGGGATCGTTGCTTATGATGCCGAAATTAAAGAAAAACTTGGGATCTGCCCCGAGATTATCCGGCGAAAGGGTGAGGTCAGCGCGGAGGTTGCCGGAGATCTCGCTCTGAAGGTCAAGACCCGTATGAATGCGGATTACGGGATCGGGATCACCGGAATCGCCGGACCGGGGGGAGGAAGTCCGCGGAAACCGGTCGGGCTTGTCTATATCGGACTTTCCGGACCGAAAGGCCGGCCGCAGGTCAGGGAATACCGTTTTTGGGGAGACAGGAACCAGGTCCGGAGAAGATCGGTGATCAAAGCCCTGGAGAATCTTTGGAGGAGTCTGCTGTGACGGGGGAGTGGCTCCGGCTTTTTCTTGCGCTGCCGCTTGGTATTTTTCGGGAGGAACTCCATGAGATACTTGCCGTTTTAAAAAAAGAGATTCATGGAGTCAGATGGGTTCCGCCTGAGCAGATTCATCTCACGATTCATTTTTTTGGAAATGTCCCCCGGGAGAATGTTAAGGGTCTTTGCGCGATCATGAATGCGGTTTCCGCGAATACCCGCCCCGTCGTTTTAAACTTGAAAGGAATCGGGGTCTTCCCCGACATGAAGCGTCCCGGTGTTTTGTGGGCAGGCATCGAGAACCCGTCAGGAAATCTTGAAAAGTTTGTCCGGTCTGTACGCTCCGAAGTTGAGACGCTTGGATATGAGATTGAGAGACGACCGTTCATTCCGCACGCAACCCTGGGACGGGTCAAGAGTTTGCCTCCTGAAGTTCCGTTTGATAAAACTCTTTCTGAATTACATCTTCCGCTTCCTTCTATAATCAGGACCATCGATCGCTTTGTTTTGTACAGGAGTGAGATTCATCCCGCGGGAGCCGTCCATGAGAAAGTCTCGGAATTTCCGTTCCGTCAAACCGTTTAAAATCAGACCGGCCGATCTTTTTAACGTATACCGGAAGTTGCGGCGCACTTTCGGGCATCAGGCATGGTGGCCGGGAGATACGCCCTTTGAAGTGGCTGTCGGCGCGATCCTTACGCAGAACACGGCCTGGACAAATGTTGAGAAAGCGATCCTTAATTTAAAAAGGGCGGGGAAGCTTTCGTTTGCGGCCATGAGCTCCCTCACGGCGGGCCGGATATTACAACGTTAAAGCCGACCGCCTCAAAAATTTCCTTTGGTTTCTTGAGACTGAATGCGGGGGAGATATCCGGAAAATGCGTTGCGGAAAGACGCCGGAGCTTCGCAAAAAGCTTTTAAACGTGAAAGGCATTGGCCGGGAGACGGCTGATTCGATCCTGCTGTATGCGCTGGGGAAACGGTCGTTCGTGATCGATGCATACACGAAAAGAATTTTTTCCCGTCATCGACTCATGCAAGAGGACGGGGATTACGATGACTGGAAAGCGGTCTTTGAAAAAGCGCTTCCCCGCCGGGTTGGGCTTTACAATGATTTCCATGCCCAGATCGTCCGTTTGGCCAAAGAGTTTTGTGGAACAGCGGCGCGCTGTCATAACTGTCCCTTGCGTCAAGGGATAAATCTTCCCAAAGACGCAAAACTCTTTTAAGATCATGCCGTAACATACATGGGTCTGTATACAGTCAAAGGGAGCCAATGAAAGAAAAAACCCGCAAGAAACTCGGCGAAATACTGATAGAGGACGGTCTGATCAAGCCGGCCCAGCTTTCGGAGGCCCTTGAGCACCAGAGCAGGCAGGGTGGGCTTATAGGGCAAATCCTGATCGACAAGGGATTTATCGATGAGGATGACCTCGGCAGTGCCCTTGGGAAACAATTCCGGATACCTTATATCCCGCTCTCGCGCTACTCCCTGAATCCCGAAACGGCAGAGCTTCTCGAAGCGGATTTTTGTAATCAAAATCTTGCGGTTGCCTTTGATGTCGATGCCAAACGGGTTTTTCTGGCCATGTCGAATCCTTTGGACCAGGAGGTGATCCAGGAGGTAAAGAAAAAAACCCGGCGGGATCCCCAAATATTTATTTCAAGAATCTCTGAGATTCTGAACGCGATTTTCTATCTTTATCATGAAAAAAAATAAAAATTCCGGCCCGGTGTCTGTATGAGCGAAAACGAGAAATTCCGGATTGATATTCAGCAGCTTCTTGAGCGGGAGGGTATCGTCTCTGCCGAGGATGTGGAATGGGCGGCCGGGGAGCATGCCAAGCAGCCCAAGAAACCGATGATCGATCTCTTGCTGGAAGCCGGCAAATGTGATGAGAAAAAACTCGCGAGTCTCCTTTGCGCGCTTTACGGTTACCGGTTGGTCAGCCTCAGGATGCTTGTGATTCATGAAGATCTTCTCGGTCTTATCCCCAAAAAAGTGGCGGAAGAATATCACTGCGTTCCGGTGTCTCTTCTTGACAAGACGCTGACCGTCGCATTCGCAAACCCGACGAATCTCAAGGCGATTGATGAGGTTCAGATTGTTTCCGGGAAGCGGATCCGTGCCGCGGTTGCCGAGTATTCCCTGATCAGGGAAGCTATTGAAAAATCCTATTCAGCTTCCGGTGCCGTCACTTCCGGAAATGCCAAACTTCCGGAGGCCGTTAACACGGGGCCCGAAACGGATGAGCTTATTGATCTGGCGCGTCAGGCGGAGCAGGATGCGGGAGGTGCCAGGCCGGAGCAGGCATCGGATCTCATGCATTTGGCGAGCCAGGCTCCCGTCGTTAAGCTGGTGAATATGGTGCTGATCGAGGGGGTGAGGCGAAGGGCAAGCGATATTTTTATCGAGCCCTGGGAGACGCATGTCCGTGTTCGCCTCAGGGTGGACGGTATTCTTGAGGAAATTGTGAGGCCGCAGAAAAGTTATGCTTCCGCGATCGTTTCGCGTATCAAGATTATGAGCCAACTCAATATCGCCGAACACCGCGTTCCCCAGGACGGTCGTTTCAAGGTCAGGACCCAGGGCAGGGAAGTTGACATGCGGGTTTCCGTGCTTCCGTCGAGTTTTGGTGAAAAGGTCTGTCTCCGCATCCTGGACACCGGGTCGCAGGCCCATGATATCTCCAAGCTTGGTTTTTCGGAGTCCGAGCAGCAGATTATCCGGGACTCGGCAAAAAAACCCCACGGGATGATTCTGGTGACGGGGCCGACGGGAAGCGGAAAGACGACCACGCTTTACTCGGTGCTGAAATACCTGGATTCGCCGCAAGTCAATATCACAACAGTTGAAGATCCTGTGGAGTATCAAATTCCGGGTATCAACCAGGTCAATGTGCGCGAGGCGATCGGTCTGACTTTTCCTGCGGCGCTCCGCTCAATCCTCCGTCAGGACCCCGATGTCGTGCTTATCGGTGAGATCCGGGATGCGGAAACGCTTGATATTGCCGTCAAGGCCGCGCTGACGGGCCACCTTGTTCTCAGCACGCTCCATACCAACGACTCCGTCAGCTCGATAACGCGCATGGTGAACCTGGGGCTTGAGCCTTTTCTGATCGCGTCAACGGTACTGATGATCTCGGCGCAACGCCTCGTCAGAAAACTCTGCCCCCGGTGCCGCTATGCCTATGATCTCGAACCGGAATTGTATCCGCTGCTGCACCTCGATCCTTCGCAGAAGATCAGGGTGTGGAAAGCAAAGGGATGCGTTCAGTGTCGACAGATGGGATATCAGGGGCGGAGCGTGATCACGGAGATTCTTCAGATGAGTCCGGAAATCATCGAGTTAATCATGCAGGGAGCGTCCGCAGATGTGATTAAGATCAAGGCCCGTGAGCAGGGGATGCGGACGCTTCGGGAATCCGCGGTCCAGAAAGCGCTTGCCGGAGAGACCTCGGTTGATGAGATTTTCCGTGTCACGACAGAAGACCAGGCTCCGAAAAGAGCATCCGGGGTTGCGCCATGAAGATCGAAAAATCAGCGTGGGCCGAATGGCTGAAAAGCAATGGCGTGGAACCGGAAAAGATTGAACAGCTTGAGCAGATATCCGGCCGCCAAAATATGAATATGCCGGAGGTGCTTGTCCAGTCGAAGGCCGTTCCCGAAGAAAGTATGATCGAATTTATGAGCGAGGAACTTGGAATCCCTACCCTCAATATCCAGGCGATTCAGATCGAGCCGGAAATCCTCTCGATGGTTCCGAGGAAACTCATTGAACAGCACCGCGTGATGCCGATCGGCAAGGTCGGCAAGCTTCTGACCGTTGCAACGGGTGATCCTTTTAAGCTCCGGGTTTTTGACGACCTGAGGCGCGTTTCGGGCTGTGATATTGTACCCGTGCTTGTTCCCTCCGTAAAAATAAGTGAGGTTATCGATAATTATTTTGCCGAATCCAGAAACTTTGATGAATTTATCGGAGGCAAGGATGCGGACAATGTCGAGATTGTCTCCGAGGAGGCGGCGGAAGCTTCCCGGGATGCGGTCCAGATCGGGGTGGAAGATGCGCCGGTAATCAAGTTGGTGAACTTTATTCTCGAAAAAGCCATTAAACAAAGGGCCTCGGATATTCATTTCGAACCGTATGAGAAAGAGTTTCGGGTCCGTTACCGGATTGATGGAGCGCTCAGGGAATCTTTTTCCCACTCCCTTGATTTCTATCCGGCGCTCGTCGCACGCATCAAAATTATTTCCAAACTCGATATCACGGAAAAACGCGTGCCTCAGGACGGCCGTTTCCGCCTCATTTTAAAGGATCGGCAAATTGATTTCCGGGTTTCGATTTTGCCGACTTATTTCGGCGAGAAGATGGTGCTTCGTATCCTGGATCGAAGCGGTATCCGTTCGGGACTCGATAAGCTCGGTTTTTCCGAAAAACCCACAAGCCGGTTGATCGAAGCGGTCAAGCGGCCTTACGGGATGATCCTTGTGACGGGGCCGACGGGGAGCGGAAAGTCGACAACCCTCTACTCGATCCTTAACTCTTTGAATACGCCCGAAAAAAATCTGATGACGGTCGAGGATCCGGTGGAATATCAGGTGGAAGGGATCACGCAGACCCAAGTGATCCCCGAGATCGGACTGACCTTCGCAAGCGGTCTTCGTGCGCTTCTTCGTCAGAGTCCGGATATTGTTCTGGTCGGAGAGATTCGAGACGGTGAAACGGCGGATATTGCCGTCAAGGCGGCGCTAACGGGGCACCTTGTTTTCAGCACGCTTCACACGAACAGTGCCGCCGGGGCCATGACCCGTCTCATGGATATGGGCGTCGAACCTTTTTTGATAGCTTCTTCCGTCGTTTCTGTCGCGGCACAGCGGCTATTGCGCAGGATCTGCCCGAGTTGCAAGGCTCCGGCCACGATTCATCCGGATGTTCTCAGACGCTGCAAGATTCCGGAATCTGATCTTCGCTCGATTACGGCGTATCACGGCAAGGGATGCGCCCAATGCAATAACACCGGATATCTGGGGCGAATTGGAGCGGCAGAGGTTCTTTCGGTTGATTCCGAAATCAGGAATCTTGTGATTCAGAAAAAGTCGAGTAATGTTATTCACGAAGTTGCCGTTCAAAAAGGCATGGAAACGCTTTTCGAGAACGCCCTCGGGCTTTTTAAAACAGGGATCACCACGTTGGAGGAGGTTCTGCGCGTTACCAGCGCGGAATAAAACGATGCCGTCATTTGAATATTACGTAAAAGACAAGACCGGAAACGACATCAAGGGAAACGACGACGCTCCCGACGCTTCGGAGCTTGTCCGGAAGCTGAAGGCTCAGGGCTATATGGTCATCCGGATCGAGGAAGTCAAAAAAACCCAATCTCTCTTTTCTGTGAGCAAAGCGTCGACGGCGGCCCCCGTCAAAAAGCAGGCGCCGGGGAAGTCGGGCGGCATCAAAATTGACGATATGGTCGTGTTTGCCCGGCAGATGGCAACCCTTGTTGCGGCCGGTATCCCTCTTGTGCAATCACTCGAGATCCTTTCCAACCAGGTCGAGAAAGAGCAGTTCCGGGTCATCCTCAGAAAAATGTTCACGGAGGTGCAGACAGGCAAAAGCCTGTCGGAATCCATGATGCCTTATCAGAAGGTTTTTTCCTCGCTTTTCATTCACATGGTGAAGGCGGGGGAAACGAGCGGACGGCTTGAAGAGATCCTTGACCGGGTTGCCCTGTATCTGGAAAAAGCGAGCGCACTTCAAAAAAAAGTTAAGTCGGCCATGATGTATCCGGCGGTTGTTTCGATTTTGGCATTTGGAATTACTTTTGCGATGTTGGCGTTTGTCATTCCGAAATTCGCGACGATTTTCGACGGGCTTGGTGCCAAACTGCCCGCGCCGACCCAGTTTTTGATCAACGTCAGCAATTATCTTGCGGCAAACTGGTGGTGGATCCTGGCTTTGATCGGCGGGGGAGTCTTTCTTTTTGGACAAATCGTTCGCTTGCCTGCCGGGCGTCTTGTGTGGGACGCTTTCCAGCTGCGTATGCCGGTTTTTGGTCCAATTATCCTGAAGGTCGCGATCAGTAAATTTTCCCGAACCTTGGCGACCCTTATCAAAAGCGGTGTTGCCATACTGGCAGCGCTTGAGATCGTTTCCAAAACGTCGGGTAACGCTAAAATCGAGCAAATGATAGTTCAGCTGATGGGGGCCGTGAATCGCGGGGAAAGTTTGTCGGGGCCTTTGGAAAAAGGCGATGTTTTCCCGCCGATGGTCGTGCGAATGATCGCGATTGGGGAAGAGACGGGAGAGCTTGAGGAAATGCTTACAAAGATCGCGGATTTTTATGACACGCAGGTTGATACGGCTGTTTCCGGATTAACGTCGTTGATCGAGCCTCTCATTATTGCTTTCCTGGGAATCGTAATCGGAGGGATTGTGATGGCGCTGTTTTTGCCGATATTAACTTTGACACAGGCGATGGGGTAGTTTTCATCACAAGTGTAATGTTTGCCGTCGTTGAGAGGCTTTTGAAAGTTTTTTAAAAAGATCCTCTCGGAACTGATAAAAAAGACTTAAGTTGCTATAAAAGGTTGCCGAATAATATTTGTGGAGTTACAATAGAGTTAGGCTATGGTAAATAACAGGAGGTAGTATATGTTCATTAAACTGAATCAGCGTGGTTTCACATTGGTTGAAATCATGATTGTCGTTGCGATCATTGGGCTTTTGGCGGCTATCGCTATCCCCAACTTGCTTCGCGCGAGAATGAACGCCAATGAAGGTGCTATCAAATCCGATTTAAGGACTTTCAGTTCTGCGGCGGAAAGTTTCCGCGCCGCTCAGAACCCCCCTGCTTATCCGGGGGAGATTGATGATTTGACGGATGCGGAGCCGGCCTATCTGGATGCTTCGTGGAGCGGGAGCAAGCATGGTTTCAACTTTGCCTACGCGGGATCGACGGATACGTTTTCTCTCCTCGCCACTCCTGTAACGCAAGGGTCCACGGCGGTCAACACTTACTGCATTGATCAGACGGGTGTGATCGTTGCGTCGGTCAATGGTGACGATGCACCGACCGGAGATTGATCGGGTTGCGCTGGTGGTACCGCGATTACCGGGTAATTGAAGCGGAATATAGGTTAAGTGGTTGGAAACCCACCCTGCTTGAAAAAGCAGGGTGGGTTTTTTATCGTTACTTGTGGTATGATGCACGCCATGAAAACCGGTCTCCTATCGATGAAAAGCAAAGTTCTGTCAAAACTTTTTCCACTCCCTTTGAACCGCGGCACGGTTGACAGGACAACTGTGTGCGATCTCGGCCGTTCCAAGATTGTGTTGCTTGAACTTTCCGAACGCTCCGGCGGTGCTTTTATAGAAAAATTCGAGTTGATCCAGAACCCCCTCCGCGATTCCAGGCCATCGCTCCTGCTCAAGCCGTTTTTTGAATCGAAACGATTCAGCAGGGAAGGTGTCCGTGTTACCCTAAAGGGGCACGGGGTGATTATGAGGTTCATCCGTTTTCCCAAAATGAAGTCTGAGGATTTGCGCGGTGCATTGAAATATGAAGCGGAGCAGTATGTTCCCTTCGAGATTAAAGACTGCGTGATGGATCATGCGATCGTTGAGGAGAGCGTTAAGGCTGAAGATGGCGAAAAAATGGAGATCCTTTTGGCTGTGGTTAAGCGCCAGGAGCTCGATCCGACGATCGAGGTCTTTCGCAATCTTGATTGCAGGCTTTCCGTTGTTGATGTGGATATTCTTTCGGCAATGGCCGCGCTCGAATATTTTTATCCCGAAGCGGCGGCCGGGCATGCGGGCATCCTTGATATCGGAACCGAAATATCGACGCTAGGGATTGTCAGGGAGAACAAACCCCGGTTTATTCGCGATATTTCTTACGGGACCCATGATATTCAAAAACGCCTGCGTTCCCGCACCGACATGCCGGACGAACAAATTGAAGGGATTTTCGAGCGAGATTCCGAAGAGAAGCCGGAAGTGGCTGCCGCGATCGAAGAAAGCCTTGAAGGTTTTATCGGGGACCTCAGGGTTTCGTTTGATTATTACCGGGATCAGAGTCGTTATCCGAAGCCGGTCGAAAAATTGATCGTAAGCGGCGGCGGTTCCCTCCACCCCTCGGTTATACGCGCTCTGACGGCAGGGCTCGGGATTCCCGTTGCCGGAATGGAAGTCCTTTCGAAGCTTAAATGGGCCGATACGGTGGACGAAGAGCAGCTCAGGAAACATCAGGTGTTCCTTCCGGTCGCGCTCGGATTGGGGTTGAGACCTCAATGATTACGATCAATTTGTTGCCCGAGGAATACCGCGAGGTCAAGCGCCCCACAAGCTCGCTCCCGTATTTTTCTCTCGCGATTCTGGCGGGCGCGCTTTTTCTTCTCCTGACGCTTTTCTTTTATGCGGATTATCTCAAGGCGCGCCGGGCCTACAATAGTGTTTATGCAGAGTGGGTCCAGTTCGGCCCGCAGATGAGACAGCTTAAAGAGCTTGAGAAGATGGTTGAAGTGGATATGAAGGCCGAGAAGGATTTTCTCGTGACAACCGTTCTCAACACCGACCCCGTCACAAGGGTTTTGCAGGCTGTGAGCGACCACCTTCCGCCGCATGGATGGCTGACCGAGCTCAAGATTGAACGGGCCGGCGGAGGCGGAAAACTGAATATGCAGGGTATCGTGCTCTCGGCAGGAGCAAAGACGGGGATCGAGCAGATCGAATCGTTTTTCCAGGAAGTGAAGACGAAATTTCCCAAAACCGATGTGACGCTGACGACATCCAAGGTGAAAGACCCGAAGACTGCCGGCACTTCGTTTTCCGCGACGATCACATGGGGCGAGATCAAATCATGAAGCCTCTCAAACAATGGACAAAACAAGATCTTATAGATTTACTGAAACATGTCGATAAAAGGACATGGCTGATGATCGCGGCGGCTGTCGTCGGTTTATCGGCTCTTTGGTTTGTTTTGATCGGCCCGGCGTGGATCAAACGGCCTTATTTGCGGCGGGAAATCCAGAACATGGATACTCAGCTGAGGCAGTATCAGATTTTGAACCAAAAGCGGATCAAGCTTGAAGAAGACCGGAAAACGTATCAGGCGCTCTTTGAAGAAACAAAGGTCCGGCTTTATGAAGAAGGGGATATCGCCCTGCTTCTGGGTCAGGTGTCCAAGCTGGCGCACGATGCCAAAGTCGATATGATCGCGTCGCGGCCCCAGAAAGATTCGGTGCTTTACCCGAAACCCTATCAGGACCGGTATCTTGCCGTCGGCTATGATTTTACGATGCAGGGCGGATATCATCAGCTTGCGCGGCTTGCGGCAGCAATTGAATCGTATCCGAAATTATTGCGGATCCAGAAGATCCAGATCGTTCCGTCAAAAGATGATCAGTCGCGACACGTCGCCCAGTTCGATCTTGTTGCGATTGCCGGGAAGGCGGCGGCAGGACAGGGGAATGCGAAAATCTGATTACTCGAAAGCGGCGTTTTTTTTGGCGGTGATGTTTTTTTTGACGAATGCACCCGCGATTGGTCTTGGTATCACTTATTCTGACGAGGGCCGCCGCGATCCGTTCATTCCGCTCCAGGGGAGGCCGGGCGATGGGTCGTCAGGCTCTTCATCCGGATATTCGCTTGAGGGTATCGTTTATGATCCGGCGGGGCAATCGATGGCTTTGGTCAATGGGAAGCCTTACAAGCTGGGAGAAATGATCGAAGACGCGAAAGTGACCGGGATTCGTAAAGATCATATCGTGATTTTGGTAAATGAAGAGGAAAAAGTTTTGTGGATCCGCGAGAGCGAACAGCTTTTAAACCAGGTGACGGAGGCGTGACGGCGTCATGAAATATAAAAACACATCTATGAAATTCTTGATATCGGTTGTGACGGCTGGTTTTTTGTTGACCCCGTGTGTGTTCGCGGAGACCTCGACGCTGATGCCGGCGGATCCGGCAGGAGCTGCTCAGCTTCCGGCTGATCAATCGACCGCTCCGGCGGCGCCGGATGCCAAAAGCGATTCGATCAGTCTTGATTTCAAAGATGCGGAGATCGGAACCGTTCTTCGCGTGCTCAGCATGAAGAGCGGTATGAATATCGTTGCGGGGCCCGAAGTGAAGGGACTGGTTACCGTGCGGCTGGATGATGTTCCCTGGGACCGTGCGCTGGATGTGATCCTGCGCACCTATGATTATGTCTTCGAGCGGGACGGCAATATCATCCGCGTTACGACCCGCGAGAAAATGGGGAAGGAGCCGGTTGAGACAAAGACCTTTATCCTTAATTACTCCAAAGCCCAGGAAATTCAGACTGCGATCCAGGATATCCTTAGCGAGCGCGGCCGTATCAAAGTGGCGGAGCGGACGAACATGCTTGTGGTAACCGATATTCCGACGAACCTTTACAAGATCGGTGAGGTGATCAGGAATCTCGATAAAGTAACATCCCAGGCATTTATTGATTCGAAAATTGTTCGCACTGACCATGGGACCGCTGAAAATATGGGTATACAATGGACACCCAGTGCAGATCTGACGGGTGCTGAGCGACCTGTAACGTTTCCATTTTCATCCGTGCGGGATCAAGGAACTCCTTTTGGCATCAAGCAATTCTTTCCGATACAATCGGTGAGCGGCGGCGGTGATGCCGCAGATGGATTTGATAGCATCAATGCCTCCGACCCCCGTTCGCTGCCGAATATAGAGCCGGGAGTGGGGTTTACTTACGGAACATTGAGCTTCAGGGGTTTTAAGGCCGCCCTTGAGTTCTTGCAGCAGAAATCGAATACAAAGGTTGTTTCAAATCCGAGGATTGTGGTGCTAAACAACCAAACTGCGAAAGTGCAGGTTGGGGACGAAACACCTATACCGAAATTTGAGAGGAATGAGAATACGGGAAGCATGGAGGTTACCGGATTTTCTTATCGGGATGTGGGGGTTGTGCTTGAGGTAACACCGCACATCAACAGTGCTGAAGAAATCTTGGTAGATCTGAAACCGGAGGTGAGTTCGCGCAAGACCGGATTGTTAGACTATGGCGATATCAGTGCGCCTGAGTTTACGGTTACAAAAGCCATCACGCAGGTCCTTATCCAGAGTGGCCAGACGATAGCAATCGGTGGGCTGATGACCGATAACGTTGATGTTGCGGAGGCCAAAGTACCGTATCTTGGGGATATCCCTTTTTTCGGGAAGATATTCCGTTCCAAAAGGCAGACACCGGGAACCTCAAACGCGAAAGTTGAGACGTTATTTTTTATAACAGTTACTATGGTGGACTCACAGGGTCAACCAGTCAGTGGAAAAGATGCTGATCAGAATCAGAATGCCGGAGCCGCAAACGCCGCGAGAGACACGGATAAAAAAGCGGTGGGCTCCGGAACAGAAGCCGACTCTCAGGGCGAGGCCGCGAAGCCTTAAAAAGTCCGGAATGTTTGATTTTTCGTTTTAAGGATCTTTCGGGACCTTTGAACCGTCTGATTAGGGTTGCTGATGCTTGATACTCCTGCCTGAATCCCGTGTTTCCTCCGCTAATTTAAACAGCCGTTGAATTGAAAGGAAACACTATGGACCGCCACATTCTTATCACGCAAGATGCAAATGAAAAACAGGTCGCAATTCTGGAAGACGGTAAACTCGAAGAATTTTATATCGAGCGGCCGGATGCCAAAAAACTGTTCGGTAATATTTACGCGGGGATCGTCAAAACGGTTATACCGGGGATTGACGCGGCGTTTGTCGATATCGGGACCGGGAAGGACGGTTTTCTCTACGTCGGGGATGCGCTCCGTTCGCCGCTTGATCTTGATGCCGAATATGATGAGGATCCCGAGGAGAAGCCGCAGGGTCAGCCGGGTCAGGACGCGCAGCCTGCTCAGCCGGCTCAACAGGAACAGTCGCAACAGCGGCATCGCAGAAAGGATCATCATAAGGGTGGCCGGAGCAGGGAACGGCATCAACGGCCCCGGAGACAGCGGATCGAAGAAGTTTTGAAGCCCGGCCAACGGATCATCGTACAGGTAGTCAAGGAAGCTATCGGCAATAAAGGCCCCCGTCTTACGACGCTTTTTTCTATTCCGGCCCGTTATCTTGTTATGATGCCGGGCGAGGAGAAGATCGGGGTTTCCCGAAGGATCGAATCGCGGGCGGAGCGTGAGCGAATCCGCAAGATTTTTAAGACACTTGAGATCCCGAAAGGGGTGGGGTTTATCGTTCGCACGAATGCGGAAGGGAAATCCGAAAAAGAATATGTCCGGGATGTCCGCTACCTGGTCCGCCTGTGGAAGAAGATCCATGCGACGATCCAGTCGAAGAAAGCTCCCGCGCTGATTCATTCCGAACTGGGACTTGTGGAGCGCGTGATTCGCGATCACACAAATGAAGAAACAACCAAGATTACGGTCGACCATCCCGAGATTCACAAAAAGATGAAGCGATTTATCGAAATCTACATGCCCGGGCAAAAGCTTTCCGTAGATCTGACGAAGGAGCAGGAAAGTTTGTTTGAACGGCACGGTATCGACAAGGAGATTGAGCGGACTTTCCAGAAGAACGTTTATCTCAAGTCGGGTGGACATATCGTGATCGAACAGACGGAAGGTCTTGTCGCGATCGATGTCAATACGGGAAAATTTACGGGGAACAACAAGGGCCTTGAGGAGACGGTTTACAAGAACAATGTCGAGGCCGCGCAGGAAATCGCGAGGCAGCTTAGGCTGCGTGACGTCGGCGGGATCATTATCATCGATTTTATCGACATGGAGACCCACGAGCATCGAAGAAATCTTTTTCGCATTTTTAAGGATGCGGTCAGCCGGGACCGTGCGAAGACGCATTTGCTCCAGGTCTCCGAACTCGGGCTTGTTGAAATGACGCGTCAGCGTATGAGACCTTCGCTTGAAAGCGCGGTCTACGACACCTGTCCTTACTGCGAGGGGAAGGGAATGGTGAAGTCGAATGCGACGATGGCGATCCAGGTGATCCGGGATCTAAGGAGAGCTCTTGCGGATTCCAAAGACCGGATTGTCAGTGCGTATGTGCATCCCGAGGTTGCCGAGAGGCTGATCCAGCAGGAGAAAAAATCCCTGAGGCATCTTGAAAAGATTACGGGAAGTCGCATTTCGGTTTATCCCGAACCCGGAGCCCACCGCGAGGATGTCAACATCACTTTCATAAAGTAGCCCCCCTCCACCCTACCAACACCCGGGCCTAAGTCCCGGTGTTGGTAGGGTGGGTTACTTTCGTCTATAGTCTTCGCATTGTTTCAAGTATAATGCGGCTATGGAAAACTTCTTGCTGGTTGCGGGATCGGTTATCGTTACGGTTGCGGTCCTGGTCACTTTTGTTTACGTCCTTCGCCGGTTTCTTCCGCATGTTCCCCGTCAGGAGGATAAGACATTCCAGAATCTCCTCCAGTTTCAGCAGGAGCTCCATAACCTTCACTCGAATCTCCAGGAACAGATCCGTTCACTCGCGGGACAACTTTCCGAGCAGACCAAACAGAACGCCCGATTCCTTCAGGAAAACCAGCAGAGCTACCGCGAGATCATGGGGGATGTCCGGCACCGCCTCGGAGCGCTTCAGGGTGCAACCCAGTCCATGATGGATATCGGTAAAGACATCTCGTCGCTTCATGATATTCTCCGGGCACCGAAACTGCGCGGCGGCATGGGAGAGTTCATGCTCGCGGAACTGCTTCGCCAGATCCTCCCCGAAGATCATTTCCTGCTTCAGCATCGTTTCAGGAACGGGACCCAGGTCGACGCCGTGATTCGGCTGGGTGAAGGGCTTATTTCGATTGACGCGAAATTCCCGCTCGAGAACTTCAAGAGAATCCTCGAAGCGGCCGGTGACGAAGCTGCGGCGCTTGATGCTCGCAAATCGTTCTGGCGCGATGTAAAAAAACACGTCGAGGACATCAGCTCCAAATATATTCTGCCGGAGGAGGGGACGTTCGAATTCGCCCTTATGTATATCCCGTCCGAGAGCATTTACTACGAAACGATCATCAAGGACGACGCACAGAACGAAAGTATCTCGTCGTATGCCCTCCGGCGAAAGGTGATCCCTGTTTCGCCGAACAGTTTTTACGCTTACCTTCAGGCGATTGTTCGCGGGCTGAAGGGTATGCGGATCGAGCGCTCGGCCCAGATTATTCTCGAAAACATCGGACAGCTTGAGGTGGATCTTGAGCAGTGCCTCGCGGATTTTGAGAAGATCGGCGGTCATCTTGGCCACGCCCGATCTTCCTATGAAAGGACAGAGCAGCGTTTTCGGAAACTCCAGAACAAGCTTGCCGTGATGGGAGACAAGCAGGGGTATCTGAAGGATGAAACGCCCCCGGTCCTTGTGGACGGTAAGAACGGGTAACTTTTATGGCTGATATGGCTGAAGGTTTTGTCCGGGGTCATGGAAATGACCCGCGGCAGACGGAGGCCCTGGCGATGATGGTCGGGGCGCAGATCGAGCCTCGGGGTATCCGGGATGAACGGGTGCTTCAGGCGATGCGCAAAGTGCCGCGCCGGTTATTCGTGCCGGAAGATTTATGGGACGCGGCTTATGAGGACAGACCGCTTGAGATAGGAGCCGGACAGACGATCTCGCAGCCCTACATTGTGGCTTACATGACCGAATGTCTGGGCGTTGAGTCAAGCGACAGTGTGCTTGAGATCGGGACCGGATCGGGCTATCAGACGGCTATCCTGGCGGAACTGGCGTCTCAAGTTTACACGGTAGAGATCATTGAGAACCTGGCCCGAACCGCAAAAGAACGCCTGGAAGATCTTGGCTATAACAATATTCGGTTTCGGGTCGATAATGGTCGGAAAGGCTGGCCGGATGAGGCCCCTTTTGACAAGATCATCGTAACGGCCGCATCGGATGAGATTCCTCCCGGGCTCATTGAGCAGCTCCGGGAAGGCGGGAGGATGATACTCCCGGTCGGCGTTGCTTCACAGGAATTAATCGAAGGAGAAAAACAGCATGGAACTTTTCAAACGCATCGCAAAATCGCTGTTCGGTTCGTCCCGCTCGTCTAAAAGTAAATCAGTCAAAAGCTCCGGATCGAAAACTGTAAAGATCCGCAAAACGGTCCGCAAGAAAACCGCAAAGAAAAAATCACCTCCCCCCAAAACAAAAACCTCCGTAAAGACAAAAACCAAGGGGAAGACGAAAGGAAAAAGCACCGGAAGATCCGGCAAGACAAAACGTCCGGTAAAAAAGAAAACGGTAAAGCGTCAGCCGGCCATGGTGAAGGAAGCATTAGCCCTTCTTCCCGTCGGCGAGGTAACGCATTATTTTCCTCATGTGCAGGCCGCTGTTATCAAGGTCGGCCGGGGAGAGATTCGCAAAGGAGAGGTTCTTTCGATCCGGGGACACACGACAAATCTCAGGCAGCCGGCTGATTCCATGCAGATCGATCATAAGCCTGTCCAGTTGGCCCGGACCGGTGACGAGATCGGCATCCGGGTAAAGTCCCGTGTCCGGGCCGGGGACAAGGTCTACAAGGTCTGATTAATGAGCCCGCACTTCCTCAGAACCTTCCGTCAGTTTGATATCGAAGAGGTCAAGAAAAGCCTCATGATTGCCGGCGATCTTACCGCCAATTGCGCCGCCTGTAACGCCCTTGGGCTCGATCCTTACAAAACCGCTGTCTGCCCTGAATGCGGCGTCACATTCCGCTATGTCGCGAGCCGGAGGCTTGACTCGCATCCTTCGGAAAGGTTCCAGCTCGCCCGTCGCCTGGCCGAGAAACGGCCCGACCTCACCCTGATCGATTTGTCGGACTACAAAAGCGCGACGGGTGATAAAAGCGCAAAAGAATTTTTCGGTCTCTGAGAACCTTTTTATGACGAACTCGATGGATCTGGCGGATAAAAAAGGAATGGCGGCGGTCCGGATTGTTTCGGTGCTCCGCGAGCATGGCCACACGGCTTTTTTTGCCGGCGGGTGTGTCCGTGATCACCTGATGGGTAAAAAACCCGACGATATTGATATCGCAACAACGGCAAAGCCCGACCAGGTTGAAAGACTTTTCAAAAAAACGATCCCGGTCGGCAGGCAGTTCGGTGTGATGCTGGTTGTGGAAGACGATATTCCGTTCGAGGTTGCCACCTTCCGCGCGGAAGGGGGTTATGAAGACGGTCGTCATCCGACAAAGGTTTCTTTTACGGTCCCGGAAGAAGATGCCAGACGCCGGGATTTTACGGTAAACGGCCTTTTTTATGATCCTCTGTCGAACGAGATACTGGATTATGTCGGCGGGCGGGACGATATCAGGCGCAAGGTCATCCGCGCCATCGGGAACCCTGAAGAGCGTTTTCGGGAGGATAAACTCCGGTTGCTTCGCGCGGTTCGTTTTGCGTCTACGTTGGGTTTTGAAATTGAACCGGACACTTGGCATGCCATTAAAAAAAATGCCCGCGATATCAGCGCGGTCAGCCCGGAGAGGATCCGCGAGGAACTCGGGAAAATTTTTACTCGCGAAGGATCGGAGCGCGGATTTGTCCTGCTTCATGAGTCGGGGCTTATGAAAGAAATCCTTCCGGAAGTAGAGGCCATGAAAGGCATTGAGCAGCCCGAGAACTTTCATCCCGAGGGAGACGTGTTCAATCATACGAGACTTCTTTTTTCCCATTTGAAACCGCCCGTCACGGAGGTAGTTGCTTTCGCGGCCCTTTTTCATGATGTTGGCAAACCCAAGACCCAGGCGCTCCGTAAAGGACGCCTGACTTTCTATGAGCATTCCGAAGAGGGCGCGAAAATCGCGCGTAAAATCATGAAACGGCTGAGGTTCCCCAATGACACGGCCGATCAAATCTGTGAATGCATCCTGAATCACATGAAGTTCATGAATGTCAAAAAGATGCGGTCGGGGAAATTGAAGATGTTCCTGTCACGACCGACTTTTGAGGATGAGATGGAACTCCACAGGGTTGATTGCCTTGCGAGCCACGGTATGCTCGATAATTATGAGTTTCTTCGCGAGAAAGAAAGAGAGTATGCGAATGAAGAGCTCAAACCCAAGCCCTTGATCAGCGGCCACGACCTGATCGCCCTCGGAATGAAGCCCGGACCGGGGATGAAGCCTGTACTTGAAGATCTTTATGAACTGCAGCTTGAAGGAGCGATCAAAAACCGTGATGAAGCCCTGGTGCGGGCAAGGAATAAAATTAAAGCTGAAAGATCCCAATAAGCATATATGGAGTTGCCGAGATGGAGCATAGCCGGAAAGAAAGCACGTTTAACAAAACAAATTGCAGGAAATACGTAATCTTTTCTTTAGCTCTTTTTTTTGTGCCGTCCCTGCTATGGGGCGCGCTGATAACCGATGTCGGACCCGACGGAGTCCTCACTCTTGAGGACGGGAAACAGGTTTCCTTGGCGGGGATTGAGTTGGACCGCTCGGGAGTGTCCGTCTTGCGTGTCCTTGTGATTCGCCGTGACGCGAAGGTCGAGATTCTCCAGGCAGCCCGGGATCACAAAGGAAGGGAGTATGCTTACGTTTCCCTGAAAGCAAAATTTCTCGATTTTCCGTTCGGTCCTGGCGGTGTTGCGGCAGAGGAAGATGTGTTGATCAACCGGTTTCTGGTAGCGCTGGGCGCCGCGCGGGTTGATGATGCCCAGATTTTTTCTAAGAAGGAGGAGTTTTTAGAAGTACAGGAACAGGCGAAAAGAAGCGGGGAGGGGATATGGTCCTACGAAAGATCCTGAAGTTCATTTCCGATTTTTTTCTTTTGGTGTTGGTTTTGATAATGATTTTGGGGATTTCCGGTTTTTTTCTCGCAAAAACGGTTGATCCTAATATTTTCAGAAGCGAACTCGAGAAGCATTTGACGCAAAAGACCGGTTTGCGGGTGGAGCTTGGAAATATTCGGTTCAGTTTTGGCTTGCGGATCCGGTTAGCCCTGGATACGCTCAAATTTTATAATCCGAAAAGCCTGGAAAAGCTGCTTCAGAGCGATTCGGTTGTTATGGAAACGGATCTTTGGGCGATCATCCGGAAAAAGTTTTGGATACCTCTTGTCCGAATCGAAAACCCGGAGGTTTTTATCAAGCGACGCGTTGACGGCAACTGGAATTGGCAGAGACCGGACGCGGGGACAGGGGCGGATGGTCATGAAACTGCCTTGTCGGTGTCTTCCACCCCCGTGCCGACAGAGAAGTTTCCGGGACGGCTGGCCCGCCGGGATATCGGTTTTGGTAAAATTGAGATTGATGACGGAACGATCCATTATGCAGATGAAACGGTTCAGCCCGCTTTTGTGATGGATATCGTCAAATGCGATGCCGAAGTTATTTCCGCGCCGCCGCTCTCCGCGGTTCATTTGTCGATGACTGCTTCCGTGTGGAACGGTGGTGAAAAAAAGATTGCGCTTGAAGGGGAGTGGGACACCATTTCCCGATCGCTTGATCTGTCCTTCCGTTACGATCGCGATCGTATTTCTTTCAAAGGTATCATGAGATTGATCCGTTCGCTTCCGCGTTTTGAGGGGGCGGTTCAGGTGAGGGAGCTTGATCTCGGAAGCGCGATGCTCGAGACCTATCAAAAAGGAGAGTATGTTGCGGGGATTCTGAACGCGGATTTGAGATTCTCAAGCGATGGGGGCAATCCCGCGATATTGATGCGCTCCCTCGCGGGGAGCGGAAGCATTCGGATCCGGGACGGGGCTATCAAGAACCGGAACCTCATAAAAGAAATTCTTGAAAAGACGTCTCCGGTTATCGCTGTCGCGGCTCTTGTTGAAGGAGAGATTCCCGCCGAGATGACGGGAATGATGCAAGGTCCGGATACCGATTTTCAAAAAACGACCGTGGATTTTTCGGTCGAAAACGGTGTGGTAAGCGTGAACAATTTTCTTCTGATGCATCCCGATTATCAACTTGACGGCACGGGTACCCACACTCTCCATGAGCGCAAGGTGGACATCTCATCCTCGCTTGTTTTTTCGAAGTCGATCTCGGAATATTTTGTTAAAAAAATTCATGAGCTGAAGGCTGTTCGCGACCGGAATGGTTTGGTCACAATTCCGTTCCGCTGCATGGGAACCCTTTCCGATGTCGTTGTCGTGCCCGACCTTCCTTATATTAGTAGCCGCATTGTGCAGGTCGGTGCCCAGGAATTACTCACCAAAAGTATTGAGCGGCTTATGAAGCTTTTGGAACCAAAAACTTCCGAACAAACTCAAACCGGAACGGCGGTTGAGGCAGTGGTCGCGCCCTCCACTACGGAGCTCAATAAAGATAAAACAACTATGAGTGACCGTTAGCGGTAAGGATCGGCCTGTGTGAGCTCGAATGTGCCGGGTGGAAGCGATTGGCTAATTGAAAGGGCTGCCGTGGACCATGGGATGTTTTACGGCCGATCTATGACAAGGATTTTAAAATATTTTTAATAGCATTAAATAGCGCTAGGGGAGACCTTATCAAAAACTATCAATTTATAGCATCGGAAAATTTGACAATAACTTGAATGCCGAATATACTTCTCATAGAGTTTTTAAAAACTAGGAAATATAACAATAACTGATGAGATGATGCGTAGCGCAGAAAAAAGCGGTCAATGGCGGAGTGAAGGGCAGTTGTTATCTTTTAAGGCCTGCGATGAAGAAAGGAGGTTTTAACGCGATGCTTTCTGCATGCCATGGCGAGAAAAAACCGGTGGCGTTGCGGGTTATCAGTTTGTTTGTTGTCTTCGTCTTTTTACTTACCCAGAGTGATGTTCAGTTAGTGTTCGCTTATGGTGTTGCCCCCCAGTCATCTTCCGTTACTCCGGCGCCTGTTGATTCCTCGAAACTTGACAAGATCCATTACATGCAGGACCTTGATGAGCTTCAGCGATCGATGGGCGCTCATGATCGAAGCCCTCTTTCAGGCGTCAGCCCTGACCAGGCTGGTACCCAGGTCAATCCGTTGATCGCGGAAATGCCTGCCGAACAGCTTCCTGTGAGCAGTTCGTTTTTGGCCGCGGCGAATCCTTTGCAGAACAAAACAGCTGAGGGTGCAACGACGGTGATGCAGGACGGGATCATGAAGGTGAGTTACGGGGATGGAACCTATTTTACCTACGATGTAGCCAATAACCGGCTGAAAGAAATTTGCGATTTTACAAAAGCCATCCGCGATTCCCAGGGGAATGTCAGTTACGCACTCGAAAAACGTCAATATGCTTATGTGAAGGACGCCGCGCAGAATGAATATGTTTATGTGACCACGCTGAACGAAGCCGATGAACGTGAAGCTTATCAAAAGTTCAGTGTGATGGACGGGACACTGCGCGATTTGGTGGAATCGGGATACTGGGTGGCAGACGATGCGGCCGGGGGGTATACCGCGGTTGTGAACCGCAGTTACGCCGGAAATCAAATTACGGAGTATGATCACAGTGACGCGGGAGGTCTTGTGATCCGCGTTTTTGAAACGGACGCGAAGACGAGTTTGAGCCGTCTTGTGAGTTACACGCGCGTGATATACGGCGAAGACGGCTCGGCTGTGGAGGATTCCCGGATCGAACTTCGTTATGATAATCAGGCCCGCACGGTTACGGTGATCGACCGATCATTTCGTGCCACGGATGGTGATAAATGCCTGTATTGGGAATACGCGCTGACGGTGAATGAAGAACGCGGCGAGCTTCTTTCGGTCGGGCAGCTGAATCTTCACGACGGTTCTGTCGTTTACCGTATTTCTTACGACCCCGGCGTTTACACGGTGACGCACGGCGCGAGCGATCCCGATTATCTTGTAAGGTATGAGCGTCTCCCCGAAGGCGGGTTCGGCCGCATTCTCAAGTATCGTAACGGAGACTATGATGTCGAGTTTGTCTATGATCGCGATCCCGTGAGCGGAGATGAAACTGTCACGGTTTTGAATTATAAGGAACACACGTTCTTGAAAATGGGATTTACACAAGGGACGGCGCCCGTGGATGCGAGCGGTTTGCTCGAGAATCCCCAGAATGTTCTTTCGGCCGGCACGTTCGCGACAGAAGGTGTCACACCCAAGTTGAAAGAGCTTTTAAAGAAAGAGGCGTCGGGCTGGATCGTTACGGACCCTTCCGATAGCCGTCTTTTCTGGGTGTTTGAAGCCTATCCGGACGGTGAGTGGGGCCGGTTGATCCGGAATAAAAGTCCGCCCGAAACCGGGGCTTCCTATGTGGTGACCTACACCTATGAGTATGACACCACATCGGAGACGGTCTATGTCTATGACATGGACCATGTTTTCGAAAACGGCCTTAATCGCTACGCGCATTACAGTTGGACATCCTCCGGCCAGCCCCGCCTTTTGGAGGTTGGCTATTTTTCTGTCGGCCCTTCCGGCGCCATCTCACGCAGACCCGATGGCGTTACCTCCTACACTTCCGAAATTCTCAGCCCCGCCGTCGTTCCCGCGGGTGTTTTCAACGAGGAAATTGCTTATTCTTCCGCTCTCTCTTCCCTTGCTTCGGATTTTGGCATTGATTCCGGTTCGGCCGAACCTCTTCGCATTATTTCGGACACAGGCAATCCCGACCAATTAACGGTGGTGCTTGTTTCCGGTGGGGTGGAATATCATTACCGCTTTAATGTGGAAACGGGGGATGTCCTTCTATGGAAGACCCGCGCCGCCCAGTCTTCCGGAGAATTCCTTTGGACGGAATATGATAGTGAAGGGCGCAGGATTTTTGAGACGCTGGAGTCGCAGGCGGGCGAGTTTACGCTGAAGTTTTCTTATCGCTATGACCGGGAAGGCGAGCTTGTCGTGATCGATCACGGAACACGGACGCTGCGCATACTCCGTTTAAATCCGGACGGGACGATCGGCGAGACATTGCAGGCCGGTTTTTTTGATGATGCGAACAAAATCTATTCATTGCAAGGTACCGGTGACAAAGAGGCGAAATGGTACGCATACGGTGCGGACGGTGCAATGCTCACGGACGATGACAGCGGCAGTTCCCGTCCCAAACGCGGTTTTGAGCCGGGTAAGGCCGGTGAAGGTCCCCGACTGCCGAGCGGTGATAACACGAGTATCGAGGATAAAATTCGCCGATTGCGCGCGCTGATGCGCGAATTCCAGGAATGCTCGGAAGAGAACATGCGCTCGGATTGGAAGCTTGCCCGGAAATGCGAAGAGATGATGGGATCGATCGGCGGATTGCAGAAAGATATTGAGAACGAGCAATACCGCGGATTAGGTGTAATGGGTCGCGGTGAAGGCGGTGGAGGTGACCAGGATCTGAACTATCATAATCCCGCCCCGGCTCCGGATTATGTAGTGCCGCTTGAGGGGCTCGGGAGCGCCCCCGTGGATAATCCGATGGCTGTCATTGAGCGCGATGCCCTTGGAAATTTCGTTACGGATGAGTCCGGAAACCTTTTAATTTCGCTGAACGGGACGGAACAGCTTTGGAGAAGCGGCCCGGACGGTATTTTCGGATCCGCGGACGACGAACTTTTCCGGCTGACCGATCTCTCGAGCGGGACAACATGGTTCTATGAAGAAGGACGGGTTTCTCGCGCGGTTCGTATGGAGGACGGTAAAGAAACGATCCTTGCTTCTTACAGTTTTGACGGGAACGCGAAGACGGTGACGGTCACGCAAGCCGACGGTTCTTCCTATGTATATCGCTATAAGGACGAAAAATCTCCTTTTGAAACCGGGGAGCTGATCCGCTCGGCAATTGTAAGAGACGGCATCCGGACGGAGCAGGTGTATGAGGACGGCCGAATCGTTTCTTCGTGTGCCGCGGGCGGCGGTGACTGCACGACCTATTCATATGATCTTGCATCGGGTCTTGCGACCGTTGTGTCCGCAACCGGCAGCCGGCTTGTGCATTTGGGTGTGGATGGCCGTCTGGGGACACCGGATGACTATCTGATCGGAGGGACGGGCGAGATTGAAGTCCGAAGCGAAAATGGCCGCGTGATTTCGATCCTCGATAACCTGCACGGTTCTCACACAGAATTCATTTATTCGAATGATTCGGTGAATATCGTGACCTCGGTTGACGGTGTTTCGATTTCGAATGTGACGGTGGCTCTCGGTGCGGACGGTGTGTTAGGGACAGCGGATGACCGCTATCTCGCGGTTGACAGTTATGCCCCGATCCCTGTTCGTGATGCCATGGGCCGTCTGTTGAGAGCGGACGGAACGGTGGCGTTATCTTTGTCCGAAGCCGCGACTTTTCTTGAGCATCAGGTGATTCGTTATTCATGGCAGGAGGCGGACCCGAAAGTTCCCGGTTCGGAAGGATCCATGACGGTCTCGGTTTATACCGCGGCGGATTCCGGGCTTGAGCTCCGGACGGTGACGGTTTTTTCGATCGGCGCGGACGGGCTCGTAGGTACGGCCGATGACCGCCTCACATTCGTGGAGTCTTCGGATCCCGCGACGGGAATCCGGTTCCAGCAGTCGTTCGACGCTGAGGGACGCGTTACGCTTTACCGGAATCTTGAAACGGGAGATGAGCTGCGTTATGAGTTCGATGACACGAACGGAAAAGTGACAATCACTTCAAGCGGGGGTTATTTCAAACAAGTTTACAAGTTTGATGAGGACCACCCCGGCGATTTCTCATTTGCCAGGCTCATGGAGGAGGAGCGGGACGGCGTTAAGAGGAAATGGGATGAGAATGAGCAGCTTGTGTCGGTGACGGATCTTGTGACGGGAAAGGAGACGCGCACTCCGAGCGGGCAGTATGTGACAAGCGTAACGGACAAGGAAGGAATCACGACTTTTTTTCAGAACGGAGTGATTCTCGCGGTCATAAAACGGGACGGAACGGTGCTCAGGTCCTACACCCATGTGGTGGATCCGGTGACGGGAGAGCTGACGGATGTTGATTTTGAGGGAAGGTCGACGCTGGCTCGTGTGTCGATTTGTCTTGAAGGCTCCTCGAACAACTGCTCGAACTGGCGCGTGATTTACGAGAACGGCATCATGCTTGAATATGAATTGAAGAATGACCGTCCGGTACTCGTCTGGGTGGGCGATCCTTTGGGCACGGAGTTTACGCAAACGACGGATCCCGGGACGGGGGATTTGACCATCCGCTATAACGACGGACGAAAGAGTGTCTACAGTCAGGTGGCCGGTTTTTTTGAAATTCGGAATAGCATCTCGCTGCGGGGAGAGATTGAGACCTATTGTTATTACGGGAGCAACATGAACGAGGCGTGCGCTTCGGTGAATATTGACGAGGCCCGCGAACGGATGCAGGCGGCTCTTGACGCATTGTCGGGCACGGGAATAGACACGGCAAAAACAAAGTTTGAGGTTCCCGAGATTACAACCGCAGACGCGGGACTCGACTATTCAATAAAAGAGGACGGAACGATCACATTTTATGCCAAGCGCGGTACCGGAAAGGACTGGCAGGACATTCCGAGCGCTCTGTTCTCGCTCGGGGAATTCGGTCACGTCACGGTCTACCAGCTTGCGGACAATAAGATCAAGCAGACAATCGAGTTCCGGGGGAATCTCACGGTCGCGAATGTGACGAAGTATGACGAGGACGGCCGCGTCGAAAAATCCTACACTTACAACTCAGGCGGGACGAAAATTGTGAGTCGAAGTGTTTACACATATTTTTCGACGGACAAGGAGGATGAGGACTATTCGCTGCTAAAGATGGTGGAGACCTATAACGTTGGTGACCTGAACATCCTGGATATCAACGCGCTCCCGGCGAATAGCGGGTCGCTCCAGTCGCGTGCGCACTATCTTGCGCGGCACGCGGAAACGAAAGCGGACGGAAAGGAAACCGGACTTACGGAGGCGGCGCTCGGACGGTACGATTATCTCGGACTCGGGCTCGTGGACTACACTGAGAATTATCTGAAGCCGCTTGTCCCCGGAGAGGCGCCCCGGTTTTTATCGATTGTCGAACAGCAATACGATATTTTTCAGCTTGTCCGCTCCGTAACCTACAAGAACACGGAAGGATCGGATGTTTGCGGGTCGGGTTTTTCCGGTTGCGAAGCGGTCTCGATGGATGAATTCACGTATTATCCCGGAACCGATGATATTGATTTCACGACCCGCTGGTCGATCGTAAACAATGACCTGGATAACCGAATCAAGCAGAGCGTCTACCGCACGGAGCAGGTGGATGATGAAGTGACGGTAACACACGACTTTGGGAAAGACTTTGTTGAGGATACGGCGGACGATGAGTTCACGGTCACCGCAACGAAAGAAGTCGGAGATGACCTTGACGGGACCGCCTCGCTTGTGGAATGGGGATCCGAAGTTTTTACCTACACAGGGATCTCGGATTCGACGTTGACGGTGAAGGATGGTTACAAAACGGCATTTTCTGACGGTAAGTTCACGGGGTTAAAGAGTCATGCGATCCAGTATGACGTCTACGGTGACGGGACACTGATTCGATCGAAAAACTTTGAGTTTATCCAGGGCGTTGAGACGGGCCGATTCACTTATAGTGAAGCGCGGAAGATGACGGGAGCGATGCAGGGTTATGAGGGCACGCTCTCAGAAACCCTTTTGTCGGATCTGACGGAGGAGGCGCAGGTGCAGTTCCTCGGTCAGGAGTTCACATTTACGCGGACATGGCAGTTCGGATTCGAAAAGCCGGAAGAGGACCGTATTTTCAGAAGCGAGAGTTATTCGGTGACCAGCCGGGACGAGAAGACAACGCGCAGTGTTTCCCGTGATGTGGTGACGGATTTGTTAACCTACACGCATTCGGTGGAGATCACTGACCCCGATGTCCGTTCGGAGCTTCTCGGTCTCGGGAATCTTTTGGTGACGAGCGACGAGTCCCTTACCGCGTCATGGAGTTACGCGGGGGCCTTCGGAAGCGATCTTCAATTCCTTCTGGACAGAAAAATTTCGCTGGATGTTTATGGGGACGGTTCGCTTGTCCGTTCGAAGAACTTCGTGGTGGAAAACGGCGCCGAGACCGGCGAGATTAATTATTCGGAAACCAAGGATATCCCTCACAATGAAATGTCATACGACGGGACCCATACGGTGGGTCAGCTGTTGCTCGGACCCGACGCGGGGAAAGTGGAATGGTCGGACCCTGTGTCGAGGACGCAGACATGGACCCATGGTTTTGACACGGCCGCTTCGGAACGCCGCTTCGAGGGGGAGTCTTACAGTATTTCTTCTTTGGACGGAAAAATCACGCGCAGCGCAAACTGGGATGCGATCAAAGGTGAGGTTCATTACAATTACGTCGAGCAGGTGAAAGTCCCCTACGACACATACACGGTGGGGGGAGTGCATGTCGGCGAGTCCTTGCTCGGTGACGTGAAGGGAGATCTGAACTGGAACCCCAAGACCATCCTTTACATGATGAGTTCACGGGACGCGTTTTATATCTCGAACCGGTTCCTTGATTCGGAGTCTTATCAGGTGACGAGCCGTAACCGGATGGAAACAAGAACCTTGAGCATCGACCGTTATCATCCGGACGGTCCGAAAGTGAGTTATTCGAGCTCGGTCCGGGTGACGCGTCCGGAAATCACAAAACTTATTGAAGATGAAAATAATACGATCCTTGAAGGGGATTCTGCCGCGTTTTTATCCGTCTTCAACGATCCTGAATTTGCGAATAATCCGTTCTATCTTGTGACGGGCTCTACGGACGGATTTAATAAAACTGACCGTGTGATCACGTCGAAGGCCTATCAGGTGTCGGCGCGGGACGGCGATACGACGCATTCGCTCGCCGTGGATGACCGCGTTCCCGAAGGTTACCCGGTGCTGACCTACCAAAAACAAGAGCGGCTGCGCCTCGCGGACATCGCGGGCGGGGACGTAGAGGTCTTTAACCGCATCGGCGGGACAACGACCACGGAGCATATCGTGGGCCTTCTCAATGATCGTGATCTCGTCTTTGTCCCTCCGCTCACGACGGTTCTGGATTCCGGGAAGACGCTTGGGGAGGTGCTCCAGGAGGCGCTTCGCGCAAACCCGTACGCGACGTTCATGGTGACGTCATCAAGTTACATTATGAAGGACGGTGCGGCGGTCGCAACATCGGAGGGTTACTCGTGGAGTTCCCGGGACGGGAACAAAACATGGAGCCTTTCGGTGAACGGCGCGGCGCCGGATGGTCCCGAGGTTTCCTTCAATGCCGCCCAGCGCGTGAGTCGCGCGACAGCGCTTGAAACGGCGAATAAGGTCACTGACCCCGTGAAGCGCGCGGAAGCGGTTGCGGCTCTCGAAAGTGATCCTCTCGCGTCCGTGATGATGAGCGTGACGGGGGATGGTGCTCCGGTTTATCAGTGGACGAACTCCCGGGATCCCAACGAGTCGTTTGTCATTACGGAGAACAATGAGGTTCCGGAGGGCCCTGAGAACAGCCCGACCGGAACGGAGTGGACATTTTCCCGCAGTGTCCGCGTGAGCAGAACCGCAGTGCTTCGGCGGATGCAGTCGATTGCGGATCCGGGCCAGCGGGCCGAGAAGATTTCGGAACTGAATGCCTGCGTGAACTGTGTTTATTTTAACGAACAGCGCTCCGGCGCCGATGATCCGGTTTATCAGTGGTCGGAGCTTGGGGAGCCGAACATTTCCTACTCACTTGCGATGAACACAAAGGTGCCCTCCGGGGTGCCGGATGTGAACGGGGTTTATCCCAAGGTGAAGACGGAAGCGACGTATAGCGTAAACCGGCGCGTTTCGAAGACGGAGGTGCTCGCGCATATCCAGAGCGACGCGGGCGGGGACTGGATCGCGGCCCCCGAGAAGAAAAAGGCGGCACTTGATGCGTATGAGGCGCTGACCAAGATGAACGGCGCGTTCTACCTGTCGCAGACCGGGACCGCGGATCCGGCGTATCAATGGGCGGTGGGCGCGAACCTGAGTTACACACTTTCGGTCAACGCTGTTTTTCACAGCGCCTTATTCAGTTACAGCGAGAGGGTGAGCCGTGAGCATCTGGAGGCGCAGTATGCAACGCTTCCGTCGTCTGACTCAAGGCGCTCATCGATCGAGGCGGCGCTTGAAACGGGTCTTGTATTTTATAGGTCGCAGGGCGATAAAGGCGCGACGTATCAGTGGACGAACGATTCAAACAAGAACGTGAACTACAGTCTTTTGATCGATACAGTCTCGCCGGACGCTTCGCCGGCTGAACCGCTTATTTCGTTCACCGTGAACTCGCGAGCAAGTCTGGAAGAGATGCGGTCGCAGTTCGGTTTGATCGCGGATAAAGTAAAGCGGGCGGAAGCGTCCGGAGCGCTTGTGGACTGGAGCGCAGTCTATCGGTCGCTGACGGATGGCCCCGCAAAAATTGACGGGGTGGACGCGGTTTACCAGTTCGGGGATGCGTCGGACAACGACACTAGCTACACGGTCTCGATGAAGTCTGATGTGCCGATGGGTGATCCTGCGGTCAATACCGGAACGGAGGCGGTGTGGGGGATCAATACCCGCGTCGGAAAAACCGAGGTGGAAGGATGGCTGAATAATACCGGGATTACGCTGATTGCGACAGACGTGACGGCGGCGGAAGCTCTTGCGGCGGGCGAGAATTTTTATCTTTCCCGTTCCGGTCTGACCGACACCGGGCAGTACCAATGGTCAAGTTTCGAGGACCCGAACGTAAGCTATAGCCTGCAGGTAAAGGAAAACCTGAAACAGCAGTCGTTAACGAAAACCACGCAGGTGAGTGCCGCGACCGTTGCCGCGGAGCTCTCGAAAGCGGTCGCCGCGGGGACGATCACGGCGGATGATTCGCGAAAAGCGAAAATCGAGGCGGCCATCGC
>JAKJDL010000014.1:39284-39563 GCA_022705945.1 Candidatus Omnitrophota bacterium
GCGCGAGTCTGAAAGAGATCGAGAACAAGTTCAAGCTGATCGCGGACAAATCGGACCGCGAGGAAGCCCTCAAAATGCTGTATCCTGAGCGGGGCGGTGTGACGGTGATGCGCTCGGTGACGGATGGCGCATCGGCGACGGACGGGATTGATCCGGTCTACAACTTCAGCGATGTAACTGACCCGGACGTGAATTACAGCGTTGCGATCAAAAATGACGTGCCGGTCGGCCTAAAGAACGCGGACGGAGAATACACCCAGTGGAAATCCGAGGCGACCT
>JAKJDL010000015.1 GCA_022705945.1 Candidatus Omnitrophota bacterium
AATTACAGGATCGGAGTTATCGCGACCTACGCGACTATCGAAAGCCGCAGTTACGCGAAAATGCTCGAGCGCCGCTGTCCTGAAGCCAGTTATTTTATGAAACCCTGCCCGCTTTTTGTACCGCTGGCGGAAGAGGGCTGGCTTGAATGTCCGATCGCGTCCGGAACGGCGCGTAATTATTTGCTGCCGCTGAAAAAAAAGAGGATTGATACCCTGATTCTCGGTTGCACGCACTATCCGCTCCTCCAGAAAGTGATTGCCGATGTCATGGGCGCCGGGGTCAGACTGGTTGATTCGGCGATCCCGACGGCTCAGCGGTTAAAAGCTCTCCTGAAGGGGAAGGGAATTTATTATCCGGAATCCCGAAGGGCTCCGATCAGGATCCATGTGACCGATTATGTCAGGAATTTCACGCGTATCGGGGAAGCGTTCCTCGGCGAAGAATTGAAAAACGTCCGGTTGGTGAAGGTGCCATGAAAAAAGCGGTTTGTCTCCTTTCAGGCGGTATGGATTCCGCGGTGACGCTTTATTTTGCGAAGCGGGATGGTTTTGAACCCGTCGCCCTTTCTTTTGATTACGGGCAGCGGCACGAGAAGGAAGTGGCCGCGGCGGCCCGCATCGCGGAGGGTTTGAAGGTCCCGCATTCCGTGGTCCGAATCCGGCTCCCGTGGCGCGGAAGCGCTCTTTTGGACGAAGCTGCCAAACTACCTCACGGCCGGAACGCGGAGCGTATGTCAAAAACAATTCCATCGACCTATGTGCCGGCACGCAACAGCGTATTTCTTGCCCTTGCTTTTTCCTGCGCGGAAGCGGAGAAGGCGGAAGCCGTTTTTTTTGGCGCCAATGCCCTGGACTATAGCGGCTATCCGGACTGTCGGCCTGATTTTATTGCGGCTTTCGCGGAGGCGATGCGGCAAGGAACAAAAACCGGAACCGAGGGAAAGCCTATCCGGATCATGGCCCCTCTTCTCCACATGACCAAAAAGGAGATCGTGCAGCTCGGCAAGGAGCTGGGAGTCCCTTTTGCGGATACCTGGACATGTTATGAAGGAGGAGGCCGTCCCTGCGGAACTTGCGACGCCTGTGTCCTGAGGGCTAAAGGTTTCTATGAGGCGGGGATCGAGGATCCGCTGGTGGGCCATGCCGGACTCTTCTGAAATCCCGTCTCCCGTCGAAATCAGCGAAATTTTTTCATCCGTCCAGGGTGAGGGATCTCATATGGGCGAACGTCATATATTTGTCCGTTTCACGGGATGTGATGTCCGCTGCGGTTATTGCGATGAGCATCAAAAGACCGGCGTCCCGATGAGCGTGGCCGGGGTTGTGAAAACGGTAATGTCGCTTGAGTCGGACGAAGGTCCGCACGCTTTCGTCAGTCTGACGGGCGGTGAACCTTTGAAAGCGGCTTCGTTTGTTGCCTCGCTGGCCGGCGCTCTCAGGGCCAGGGGATTCCGGATCCTTCTTGAGACGAACGGTATCGAATGGCAAGCGCTTTCCCCGGTGCTGGAGCGATGTGATTCGATCTCGATGGATATCAAAATTCCAAGTGTGGGGGGGCATCCGGATTTTTATGAAGCGCACCGCCGGTTTCTTGAGGCCGCCCGGACGAAAGAAATAAACATCAAGATTGTCGTTTCTTCCTTGATGGACCAAAAAGATTTCGAGAAACATGTCCGGATGATCGCTGACATGGTTCCGGAAACCACGGTATTTATTCAACCGGTTTGGCGGGAGATGGATACCGCGAAGGACTACATTGAATCCGTTTTTGAGATCGCCCGCAGGTATCTTCGGGATGTCCGCCTCGGGTTTCAACTGCATAAAATGCTCGGCATGAGCTAGGAGGTTTGATCGTGAGGATTGATAAACGCGGGCCGGAGCAGCTTCGGAAAGTAACGGTTCGGAAAAATTATCTTAAGTATGCGGACGGGTCCTGTTTGATCGAAATGGGCGATACGAGGGTTGTCTGTTCGGCAAGCGTCGAGGACAAGGTTCCTCCGTTTTGTAAAAGCGAGGGGAAAGGCTGGGTGACGGCGGAATACGGTATGCTGCCGGGGTCCTGTCCCGAGAGGATCCAGCGCGAAGCGTCACGGGGTAAACAATCGGGGCGCACACAGGAGATCCAGAGGCTGATCGGGCGAAGCCTCCGGTCGGTTGTCGATCTGAAAAGGATCGGAGAGAGGACGATCTGGCTGGATGCGGATGTGATCCAGGGGGATGGAGGGACCCGCACGGCTTCCATTACCGGGTGTTTTATCGCGCTGAGCCTTGTGGTGCGGAAATTACTTGCGGAAAAGAAAATATCCGGGAGTCCGATTGTTGATTCCGTTGCGGCTGTTAGCGTGGGAGTGATCGACGGGATGCCGATGCTCGATCTCTGCTACGAGGAGGATTCCAGGGCCGAGGTGGATATGAATGTGGTTATGACGGGATCCGGGAAGCTTGTGGAGGTTCAGGGAACAGCCGAGGGGAAGCCGTTCTCGGAGACCGTGCTTTCGAAGCTTTTGTCACTCGCAAAAAAAGGAATTCGGGAGCTGACGATTGTCCAGAAACGATATGCCTGATTCTCACCCGCGCCTGAAGCTGCTCGTCGCAACCGGAAACTTGAAAAAACTGAAAGAACTGCAAACGCTTCTTGCGGATCTTCCGGTGGATCTTCTGAGCCTTCGTGATGTACCCGATGTGAGGGAAGTGGAAGAAACGGGGCTGACGTTTGAGGAAAATGCCCGTCTTAAAGCCTTGGGTTATGCCGCCCAAACCGGTTATTTGACGCTCGGCGAGGATTCCGGGATTTCCTGTGACGCCCTGGGCGGCGCGCCCGGAGTTTTTTCGGCGCGGTTTGCGGGGAACGGTAAAGATGATAATGAGAATAACCGGAAGATGCTCGAAATGATGGCCGGCGTTGAGGATGACAAACGCTCGGCACATTATACTGCCGCCGTTGTCCTTGCCGAGCCGGGACGGGAAGTCGCCGCCGTATCGGGAGAGGTTCACGGATTCATCACGAGGGAGCTCCGGGGAAGCGGCGGTTTTGGTTACGACCCTCTCTTTTACTATCCTCCCTTTGATAAAACTTTCGGGGAGGTTTCTTCCGAAATGAAACATTCGGTATCCCACCGGTCCAGGGCACTCGTAAGACTGCGGGAAGCTCTTCAGGAATACATCTCTTCCCGCGGTTAAAAAGCGTTCATTTTTTTTAAAGCCCCGCCGGTAAAAAACCCGACAGGCGGGGTATGGGGTATGATGTTTCTTCAGCCCGGGACGGAGACGAAGCCCTCGAAATTGTCCGCAACGCGTTTCCGGCTGTTGTTTTTCCCGATCCGATGATCCGGCGGACAGAGATGGTGGGCGGTAGAGGACTCGAACCTCTGACTTCTACCATGTCAAGGTAGCGTTCTAACCAACTGAACTAACCGCCCGGGAAGAAAATAATACCGTTCCCTGAAGGCAGGGAATGACGGGAAGGCGCACATACTAACCTTCCCACCTGTCTTTTTCAATCAAAAAAGGATAATGAGGAACGGGGCGGGTCTGTTTCTCGTTATTCAATAATAATGTTTTGCGGTTTGGCATCCTTCAACTTCGGAAGCGTGATAACCAGAACGCCCTGCTGATAGTCGGCCTTGATCCCCGCTTCATCAACAGGCCCCGGCAGTGGAATCGAACGGGCGAATGATCCGTAGCTCCGTTCCTGCGCATAGAAGCCCGAATCCCGGGCATCCTTTAACGATAAAGTCTCCCGGGTCCCGCTGATTGTCATCACGCCGGCTGCTACCGAAATTTTTATTTTGTCTTTTTCGAGGCCGGGCAAGTCACATCTGACAATATACGCGGCTTTCTGCTCTTCGATATCGATCGCGGGGGAAAAGCCCGTAACGAATGCCGGGGGAACGGAGTTTTGAAGATTTTGCGCCGATGGCAAACCGGTTATGAAGGCGTTCCGCATCATGTTGCTCATGCGGCGCGAAAGCATATCAAACTCTTCCCAGGGATCGTTATTCCAGACGGCCGGCGCGGAAACAGCCGGGGACGATACGGACGGCAGACCTCCGAAATTCGGAGTGGTTTCCGTTTCTGTCTGCTTGCCGGAAGGTTTCTTTGGGGATGATTTGTCCGTATAAAACCGGATCAGCAAGAATCCCTGTAGAAGAACGGTCACTGTCAAAAGCACTATGATTATCCGGGTGGGGCGGAAAAAGCCTTTCTTTTGATTTTTGATGTCGCTCATACGGGAAGCCTCCCTCGGGAATATCACTCCGCTTCCCGGGGTGCCGGAGGAAGCGGAGTGATGAGGTGGTTATTTTACGTCAACCTTGATCTGTTTTGGTTTGGCCCGTTCCGATTTTGGGACCGTTACTTCGAGCACGCCGTCCTTGTAGGCAGCCGTGACCTTTTCGGGGTCCACTTCGGAAGGGAGCTCAATGGCCCTGTGAAAGCTTCCGAAAGTCCGCTCGGAGTAGTAATAACTTTTTTCCTTGCGCTTTTCTTCGGCTTTTCGTTCGCCCTTGATCGTGAGCGTGTTGCCCGTGACCGAGATATCAATATCTTTACGGTCAATTCCGGGAACATCCGCGTGGAGCACAAATTTATCCTCCTCCTCGCTGAGTTCCAGGGAGGGAGCGAACGCCGAAAAGGTTTTATGGGAACCCAACCTTAGCGAGTTCGAAAACAATCGGTTGATATCCTCGTGAAGATCCGTCAGCATGTCAAACGGATCAATCCATCTGCTTTCTTTTTTGATCAACTGGTTCATAGCCGAATCCTCCAATTTTTAGTTGCTGATTTTTGTATCGCTAACTTTAATTCAAAAAACATGCCAGTTTTTCAAAAACCACCTAAGTTGTTTTATATCAACAAGATACGATCATTTCAATGCTTTATGGTGGTTCCGTTTCGTATAAAAATGACACAAGTTGTGTGCGAAATTTTTTCAAAGAAAAATTTATCAGGTCCAAATAAAATTACGCTAATTCAATCATCTGCAAGAGGTTAGGAAAAAAAGTTGCGGCTTTTTGGCGATAACTGTAGAATACGCCCCATTTTAAAATCGGAGGATTTTCAGGAAATATAATCATGCCAGACGCTAAAGAGTACGAGCCTATCTACCGGCTCAGGCATTCTGCCTCCCACGTTCTTGCTCAGGCGGTCCTTGAGCTTTATCCCGGAACAAAATTTGCCATCGGGCCCGTGATTGATGAAGGGTTTTATTATGATTTCGATTGTCCCGCGGCTTTCCAGGAAGAGGACCTCCCGAAGATCGAAAAAAAAATGCGGGAGATTGTTAATTCGAATCAGGCATTCAGGCAGTGGGCGGTGAGCAAGTCCGAGGCCCGGGCGTTCTTTTCGGATCAGCCATACAAACTCGAGATCATTGAAGGGATCGAGGGCGATACGGTCAATTTTGTTCAGAACGGTCCTTTCACGGATCTTTGCGGCGGCGGGCATGTGACGAACACCGGTGAGCTGAAAGCCTTCAGGCTTCTTTCGGTGGCGGGGGCGTATTGGCGGGGCAGTGAGAATAATCCCATGCTCCAGCGAATTTACGGGACGGCTTTTTTCTCCCAGAAAGATCTCGATGATTACCTGAAGCGCCGAGAAGAGGCGCAAAAGAGGGACCACCGCAAGGTCGGAAAACAGCTCGGTCTTTTCAGCTTTCATGAGGAAGGTCCCGGTCTTCCGTTCTGGCGTCCGAAAGGTTTGCTTCTCAAAAATCTTTTGATACAGTTCATGCGGGAAAAGCTCGCGGCTTACGGCTATCTCGAGATTGAAACGCCGACCATGCTTCGCGACAAACTCTGGAAAACTTCCGGGCATATGGATAACTACCGGGAGAACATGTTCTTTCTTGAGCGTGACGGAGAGAGCTACGCGATCAAGCCGATGAACTGTCCGGGCGGCATGTTGATGTATCTTGAAGAGAAACATTCGTATCGCGAACTGCCGCTCAAGGTGGCGGAATTCGGCAAGGTCCACCGCTACGAGCGATCCGGCGTTCTTTCCGGTCTTTTCCGGGTGCGCGGGTTTACCCAGGATGACGCGCATATTTTTACGACTCCGGAGGGCCTCAAGGCGGGAGTCATGGAAACCATCCGCTTTACGGAAGAGGTATACAAAACCTTTGGTTTTGATTATCATATCGAGCTTTCGACGCGGCCTCCGAAATCGATAGGTTCCGATGAGCAGTGGTATGTCGCGACCGAGGGACTCAGAAACGCGCTTGATGAGCTCAAGCTTTCTTACAAGGTTAACGAGGCGGACGGAGCGTTTTACGGGCCCAAGATCGATTTCCATTTGAAGGATGCGATCGGCCGGACACTTCAATGCGGGACGATCCAGCTTGACATGAACCTCCCCGAGCGGTTTGACCTTAATTATGTCGGCGAGGATGGCCGCGATCACAGGGTGATCATGCTGCACCGGGCGATTTTCGGAAGCCTTGAGCGTTTTATCGGGATTCTGATCGAGCATTATGCGGGAGCTTTTCCGCTCTGGCTTTCGCCGGTCCAGGTTCGTGTCGCAACGATTTCGGAACGGCATATTCCGGCTGCGGAAAAAATAACTGAACGGCTTAAGCAGGAAGGTTTCCGGGTCGATACCGATTTGCGGCCCGAGAAGATCGGCTATAAAGTCCGCGAGGCCGAGCTTCTGAAGACACCGTATCTTTTTGTCCTGGGGGACAAGGAGATCGAATCAGGCAGGGTCTCTGTCCGGACCCGGGGCAAACAGGATCTTGGCGCGCAGGATCCGGAAGCAATGATCCTCCGCTTGCGTCAGGAGATCGCGGATAAACGTTAACGGATAACCCTAGGAGGTAAATTGGTTCTCGATCAAAAAAAAGTACGCGCCAATGAGCGTATTCGCTCACCGCAGATCCGTCTTATCGGGGCGGCGGGAGAACAGATCGGTATTACGACTGCCCAGGAAGGGTTGAGGCTTGCGCAAGAGGCGAATCTCGATCTGGTGGAGGTGGCATCGAACACGACGCCTCCCGTATGCCGCATCATGGATCTCGGGAAATATCTTTATTCCCTCGGGAAGAAGGAAAAGGAATCGCGGAAGAAGCAGACGGTCATTAACATCAAAGAGGTTAAAATGACCACCAAGATCGGGGAGCATGATTACCAGACGAAGCTCCGGAACGCGCGGAGATTTATTGAGCGCGGGGACAAGGTGAAATTGACCGTGTTTTTCCGGGGTCGCGAGATCGTCTATGTGGATAAAGGGAACCAGCTGATCGCGCGGTTTGTGCGGGATCTTTCGGATATCGCGATGATCGAAAGGAATGACGGTCTCGAAGGCAAGGCCATTCAGGTTTATTTGATGAAGATTAATCCGTCGGCCATCAAGAAAAAGGAGACCGCGGATACAACCGCGGCTCCGGCCGGACCAACCAAGACAGAGTGAGGGTTTCAGCAATGCCGAAGATGAAAACAAGCAAGACCATAAAAAAACGGTTCCGGGTCACGAAGAAAGGCAAAGTGCTCGCGAATAAAACACTGCGCCGTCACATGCTGGCGGACCGCAGTCCCAAAAAGAAGAGACAGCTCCGGCGTAAACTTCAGGCGCCGAAAACCAAGGTGGGCGCGATCCTCATGCGTCTGCCGTATGACAGATAAACACCGTTTTGATCGGTAAGAAAGGGAAGATTCCATGCCAAGAACAACACATGCCGTAGCCAGCCGGAAGCGTAAAAAGAAAATTTTCAAGCGCGCCAAGGGATTTGTCGGAGGACGGCGCACGCTCCTCAGAACCGCGACCGAGACCGTGGCCCGTGCCATGGCGTTCGCAACCCGGGACCGCAAGCAACGCAAGCGTCAGTTCCGACAGCTCTGGAACGCGCGTATCAACGCGGCGTGCCGGGCGAACGGGATGACTTACTCCCGTTTCATCAACGCGCTCAGGAAATCGAATGTCGAATTGAACCGCAAGTCGCTTGCCGAAATCGCGGCCCGTGATGAGAAGTCGTTCCTGGAGATCCTTAAGATCGCGAAAAAAGGATAACCGTATCCGGCGGCGCCCCGTTATTGCGGGCGGCCGCCTGTTCGTTGCCACTTGAACGGGGATCCCGTCGCCGGATCTCCGTTTTTTTGCCTTATTTGTTTTCAGGACTTTGGTTCGGGTGTTTCAAATGAGAGAAAAAATCCTTGAGGTAGAAAAAGAAGCCAGGGAAGACCTTGCCCGCGTTGATTCGGCGGAAGAGCTTGAAGCGTTCCGGGTCGCGTATCTCGGGAAAAAGGGGAAGATCCCGGAGCTTTTCAGGTTGTTCGGAGAGGTTCCGCCCGGGAGCCGTAAGGAGGTCGGAGCCGAGATCAATCGCGTCAAGGAGTGGATCGAATCGGCTTTGAAAGAATCGCGCGTCTCGAAGCCCGCTCAAAACAGGGAAGAATCGTTGTTTGACGGGACCCTTCCCGGCATTCCTCCGAAGATCGGCAGTATTCATCTTCTTCAGCAGACGATCGATGAGATTACTTCGATTTACGGAAAAATGGGATTTGAAGTGGTCGAAGGTCCCGAGATTGAAACTGAATTTCATAATTTTACCGCGCTGAATATCCCCCTGAATCATCCCTCGCGGGATGCCTTTGATACTTTCTATACGACGGACGGACAGTTGCTCCGCTCCCAGACTTCAACCGTCCAGATCCGCGTCATGCAGTCGCGCAAGCCGCCGCTGAAGATTGTTGCGCCCGGCCGTGTTTATCGGCCCGATACCGTGGACGCGAGCCACTCTTTCATGTTCCATCAGATTGAAGGGCTGATGGTGGACGACCGTGTGTCTTTCAGTGATCTTAAGGGCGTCCTTCATCTTTTCCTCCGCGAACTTTTTGGTTCCGCGACCAGGGTCCGGTTCCGTCCCCATTTTTTTCCTTTTACGGAGCCAAGCGTGGAGGTCGATATCCAGTGGGGGAAGGGTTGGCTCGAGATTCTGGGCGCGGGCAGTGTGGACCCGAATGTTTTTGAAACGGTCGGTTATGACAAAACCCGCGTCAAAGGTTTCGCGTTCGGTCTCGGGGTCGAGCGCATCGCCATGCTGCGGCACGGCATCACCGATATTCGCCATTTTTATGAGAACGATCTCAGGTTTTTGAGGCAATTCCCGTGAAGATCAGCACGAACTGGTTAAAAGATTTTGTCGAGCTTGCGCCGCCGATCCCTCGGATCGCGGATCGCCTGACACTCGCGGGTCTCGAGGTCAAGAAAGTCGAGACTCTGGAGAATCCCCAGGATGTCCTGTTTGAGATCGAGATCACATCGAACAGGCCCGACTGGCTCTCTCATATCGGGGTTGCCCGTGAGATTGCCGCGGTGGAAGGCCTCTCCCTGAAACTGCCCGCGCCTGATAGTGAAACGGGGAGGAATCCGCCCCCCGGATGGAAAATCAACGTCAAGGACCTTGAAGGCTGTCCCTATTATACCGGTGTCCTGATTGAGGGGATTACCGCGACCAAGACCCCCGATTTTATGGTTCATCGCCTCGCGGCTTGCGGGATACGAAGTGTCAGTCTGATTGTCGATATCACAAATTATGTGCTCCTTGAATATGGCCAGCCGCTTCACGCCTTTGATGCGGATCTTCTTCAGGGGAAAGAGATCCAGGTTCGCAAGGCGAAGTCCGGCGAGAAGATCCTGGCTATCAATGGGGCCACGCTTGACCTCAAACAGGAAGATCTTGTGATCGCCGATAGCGGGCATGCCATCGCGATCGCCGGGGTCATGGGCGGGAAGGGGACCGAAATCAGCGAGCGGACACGGAATGTTTTTCTGGAATCCGCGTTCTTTGATCCCGCCCGCGTCCGGAAAACTTCGCGGCGGCACCAGCTTTCGACGGACTCATCCTACCGTTTTGAGCGGCGCGTGGATCCCGAGGGGGTGGATTACGGACGTCAGCGCGCTCTTGCCTTGATTAAACAGTATGCGAAACCCCGTCATATCAGCGCCGTGATCAAGGCGGGAGAAAAACCGGGACTTAAGGTTAAATCCATTCATTTTCGTGATGATGAGATCCGGGCAACCCTGGGGTGTGAAATCAAATCGACCCAGGTCGCTTCGATTCTGACAAGGCTCGGATGCGACGCCAAACAGCATGCCCCGGGAAGCTGGAAGATCGGTGTTCCGTCATTTCGCCCCGACCTTGAACGTCCTGTGGACCTGATCGAGGAGATTGCGCGAATCTTCGGTTATGAAAACATACCGGAAACCCTTCCGGAACGGGCGCCGGGTTTGGTGGGAGAGAGTGCGCGGCTCAGGATCGAGAAGAAACTGAGGCGGTTCCTTTGCGGCCTAGGGCTTCACGAAACCGTGACCTTCAGTTTGATATCGGATCAGGGGCTTGATCCCGCATCCGACCTCGCAACGGCGGTTCAGATCGTTAACCCGCTCCATCACGGCCTTCACTGGATGAGGCCGACCCTGGTGACCGGGTTTCTCGGGGTTATCCAGCGGAATATCAACGCGGGAGCCGATTCGATTCCGCTTTTTGAGATAGCGAATACTTACCGCTCGCCGGGGAAGCAGAAACATCCCGCGGAGGAGAGGGTGTGTGCGATCGCCTTGTATGGGAAGTTTGCCGCAAAGTCCTGGAAAGATGCCGCCCGGCCGGTCAGTTTTTATGATCTCAAGGGGATCGTGGAGGCGGTCGCCGAATATGCCGGATGTCGTGAGTTGTGCTCGGCAAAAGCGGTCCGGAGTTACTTGCTTCCGGAAACGTCCCAGGAGATCCGGATGTGGCAGAATCCGGTGGGTTTTTTTGGACAGGTCGCTCCGGCGGTGTTGAGGCAATGGGATATCAAGGACCCTGTTTTTTATGCGGAACTTTCGATTGATAAAATGCTGGCTCCCGGGGATGCTCCCCGGAAGTTCCGGGATTGGCCGCGCTACCCGGCGGTTGAACGGGACCTCTCCCTTATGGTCAGGGACGAAGTGAGATGCAGTGATTTAATGCATGAAATAAGGGCTCTCGGCGGGGGCCTTGTCTCCGGGGTCGGGCTTTTTGACCTGTTCCGCGGCAAGCGGGTGCCGGAAGGTTTTAAGAATCTTGCGTTCCGGGTTGTCTATCGCTCACCGGAGAAGACCCTCATTGCCGAAGAGATTCAAAAGCTTCATGATAGGATCGCTGAAACGCTGGTAAAAAAATATCAGGCCCAGTTTCAAAAATAAAACCGCGCCACCCATCTCCGGGAGTGATACGTATGGCCAGGAAACATCGGGACGATACCGGTGATTTTTTTTCAGGATGAAATCCCTCCTGACTCCTTGCAGGACCCTCGGACGCAATTTCCAAGATCTTCCGGGGATTCGCCCCTTGCCGCGCGAATGCGTCCCCGGACTCTGGATGAGATCTTGGGGCAGGATCATTTGCTTGGGCCCGGGAAGCTGCTTCGGCGAACAATCGAGTCGGATCGGCTGACTTCACTGATTCTCTACGGTCCTCCCGGGACAGGGAAGACGACGCTTGCCCTTGTTATTTCCGGTATGACCGAGGCGAATTTTGTCTCGATCAATGCGGTTTTAAGCAATGTTGCGGAGATGCGCAAGATCCAGGAGGACGCGCGCCGGCTTCGCCGGAATTCCGGGCGAAGGACGGTGCTTTTTATCGACGAGATTCACCGTTTCAATAAAGCCCAACAGGATATTCTCATGCCGGATGTTGAGCACGGGGGCATCATCCTGATCGGGGCAACGACCGAAAATCCTTCATTTTCAATCCGGGGACCGCTTCTGTCCCGATCTCTTGTGTGCGAGCTGAAACCCCTGGCGGAGGCGCATGTTGTCTCACTCCTCGAACGTGCCCTTGCCGATACGGATCGGGGTTTCGGGACAACCGGGGTTGTAGCGGCGCCTGAGGCTCTCGCTCATCTCGCTGCGCAGTGTGCCGGGGATGCCCGGCGGGCGTTGAACGCGCTTGAAATCGGGATGCTCACGACCCCGCCGCTGGAAGACGGGGTCATTCATTTTGATCTGAAAGCCGCGGAAGAGTCCTGTCAGAAAAAAATGGTCCAATATGACTGGGACGGCGATTTTCACTATGATACGATTAGCGCGTTTATCAAAAGCCTGCGGGGATCGGATGTTGATGCGGCCCTCTATTGGCTGGCGAAGATGATTTATGCGGGGGAAGACCCGAGGTTTATTGTGCGGCGGCTTTTGATTTTCGCAAGTGAGGATATCGGGAATGCCGATCCCCAGGCTTTGGTGCTTGCTTCGGGCGGAATGCAAGCTCTTGAATTTGTCGGAATGCCTGAAGGCCGTATCATTCTTTCCCAGCTGGTTTCCTACCTGGCCCTGGCCCCCAAAAGCAATGCGAGTATTATGGCGATCGATTCGGCGCTGAATGACGTCAAGGAGCAGAAAGTGGAACAGGTTCCGCCGCATCTTCGCGACGCTCATTACCCCGGTGCCAAGAAGATGGGGCATGGTGAAGGTTATATCTACCCCCACAATAATCCACACGGAAAAATTGATCAGATATATCTTCCGCGAGTGGCTTCCTACTACAAGCCAAGGCAGAGTGGTTTTGAGAAAGAGCTTTTTTCCAGGCTTCAAAATCTCAAAAGACGTTATTCAAAACCCCCCTCCAGCCAAGTTTAAAAAATAAATTTTGCTATAAGTTATAGTATTTTAGGCATTAAATTGTTATCTATTGCTATCTAATGATATATCAATAATAAATTAGTTATTTCATTTATTTAATAATTGACAGAATTAATAATATGATATATATTTATACTATAAAATGTGGATTAAAGATTTACCAAGCTTCTGAAAGAAGAAATAAGACAGGAGAGTCAGATTATGACGCATGACCTTGGCGGACTACGAGAGTTTAAAATGAGCGGGAAAGGGGGACCTCACATACTTCCTTGGGTTCTTCGGGGCGAATTCTTGTCAGGATACATGTATCCGGAAATTCACAAGAGCCTCAGAAGGGCGGATCGTATGCGTAAGAGAAAGATGCGCTATGAGTAAGTTTCGTTACAGCACA
The DNA here is from genome assembly GCA_022705945.1 of Candidatus Omnitrophota bacterium. Lineage (GTDB taxonomy): Bacteria > Omnitrophota > Omnitrophia > Omnitrophales > Aquincolibacteriaceae > UBA1443. Next base: position 12,983 of record JAKJDL010000015.1, read on the forward strand.
AGAGAGATTGCCGGGGTTTCTATTTTTGACCTTAAAGGGAACCCGACCTTTGAGACCGTTCAGGATGTTGCCTGGAAGATCCAGAAAAGCATTCGTCGCCGTCGGCTTCAGCGGATTATCCTCAATTTTCAGCAAGCCGGTACGATGGACGCTATCGGTCTGCGCAGGCTTCTGACGGTATGCCTTCGCCCCAAGCAAAGCGTGATTTATGGTGCGTCGCAGGATGTCGTGCATTGTCTCGAAGAAACCTATCTCCCCGCGAAGGTGGATATTTGCAAAGACGAGAAATCCGTGGCGGAGAGTTTTGGATCGTTTCTTTTTGATAAAGACGCCGAGAAGAAGATCCTTGCCAAGGATGTTCTGCATCCGCAGGAGTCGATCGGGTATCAATTCGAAAAGCGGCGCAGCCATCGCATGCACGTAGCGATACCTCTTGAGATCTGCCTTTTGATCTCTGAGGGCCGGCAGATCACCAGCCGGGCGATTGCCACGAACATTAGCGAGGGGGGGATGTTCGTCGAATACCTGGACCTGGACACTGCCCAAAAGATTAACGCTTTGGATCCGATCCATGATCTTCCGGTCGAGATCCATGTATTTCCGAGCGCGAATTTTCCCGAGGAATATCATCTGAAGGGAAGGGTTAAGCGCAAGGAACTCCGCAAGGAACAGTTGGGTCTCGGAATCGAATTTGTTGGGGAAGAGGCGTAATTGAAGGGAACCATGCTCAAAATACGCTTAACCTCTTTCGTTTCGACCCGATAAGTCGTTTCAGCCGGGGCCGAGATTCCGCTAGTTTTTCTACGTAGTCCTGATCAAAAATCCATAATAACTTAGCCCATCCCGGTACCCAAGGACTGGATGTATCTTTTTTGAAAGCTTTTTGGTAACGTTGAGCGATACTTTTGAAATATTCCGGTTTTGATTTCGGGCTCATAAAACCTCCTATGGTTTGGGTAAGGTTTAATATGAGGCAACTTGTGCTCCTGAGATTTTGTTCAAGGGAAACCGGAAAGCGACGATAAAAATCATATGATTTTCCGATACTTTGTTCCGAGGGCCATAGCGGCGTCCGGCGGTTCTGTGAGGTGACATGAAAAAGTTCTTTTTTTGTTGTGTATTTCTGGTTTTTGTTTTTTTCCGTTTTTTTTCCGGAATGCTGTTTGCCAACGCCTCATCACATAGTCCTGCCGCCGGAGGCGTTGAAGGGTCCGGGGAGTTCTGGTTTCTGGAAGCCCCCCAAGAGTGGCCCGCCCAGGTGATGCCCGGGGTAAGAGGCGGTGACGGTCGTTTTTTGACGTATATCGATAACCTGATCCCCGTGGCGGGCACCACCGACAGTTTGTTTTTTGCGGATTCAAAGACCGTAATAGGTCCTCACGGCTCCAATGAGCAGAACATCGGGATAGGCGCGAGAGGACTTTTATTCGATGAGGAGTTTATTGCCGGGGGCAATTTTTTCTATGATACCCGGTATACCGAGAACAAGGTCCGGCATCACCAGCTGGGATTCGGTCTGGAGGGTCTCACGAAGTGGGTGGATGCGAGGGCCAATTTTTATTTTCCCATTTCCGACAAAAAGCTTGTTTCGGAAGACACGAGTTATGGATTCCGGTCCCGCAGTCTGGTCAAAATGACGACGCCGACCTATGAAGAAGCGCTGCGGGGCCTGGATTATGAGGCGGGCATGCTTCTTCCCGTGGTTTCTGAGTTTGTAGAGACCCGAGCATTTTTGGGGGGCTACCATTATTTTCCGGAACTCAGCAAGAACATGTCCGGCATCAAGGGCCGCGTCGAGCTCCGTCCCATTCGTGCGCTGACCTTCGAGGTCGAGCTCAAGAGGGATAACCACAATGGCACGGACTGTTTCGTGGGCGGTTTTATCACGATACCTCTTGAGACGATCAATGTGTTCAAGGTGAACGCTTTGTTTGACGGATTCGGCAAATACTTCAAATACCAGAAAGGCGTCCGTCCGTTGAGGGAGCGCATGGTTGACCGCGTGGTGAGGGATATTGATGTCACGACCGGGAAGTCCGTCGCACCGATCGAAGAGACAAAAGTGCATGATCTGACGTATGTCGATAACTCCTATACGGGCGTCTCCGACGGTTCCCTGGAGAGGCCCTACACCACCATCCAGGCCGGCGTCAATAACGCTGTGGGAGACAAGTGGGTATATGTAAAAGAGGGCAATGCAATTTACGCGGAGACTGTCACTCTCGCAAATAACGTTACTTTGTGGGGAGCCGGTCATAGCGGAGGGTTTGCGGGGATACCCACGACCGGCGCTCCGGTTGTGGACGGTTCCGGCGCCGACGTGATGACCCTTGCCAATAACAACACCGTGATGGGATTTACGATACAGAACGGATCCAGGGGCATATACGGCATCGACATCCAAAACACAACTATCCGGCATAACACCATAACCGGGAACACCGGCGAAGGTGTTCATCTGGACATAGGCGGGACGACCGCAGGGACTTACGCGATATCCGGTAATTCCATGACCGGCAATACCAGTCATGGCATATACCTGCTGGCCGATGACAATGCCAATGCCGTTTTTCACGTAGACGGTAACACCTCTACGGGCAATGCGCGCGGCATAATGGCTGATTTTAAGACCAACGCCACCGGATCTATTCGGATTTCCGGTAATGACATGTCAAATAACGCGGCCTCTATCGGTATATGCGTTTATCCACATAACAATTCTGTGATAGAAAGCGTCTACATAACGGATAATGTGTCATCGAATAACAAGAGCCATGGTGCAGTTGTTGCTTTATATGACAATTCATCCATAAAGGACCTACGCGTAAGAAATAATATTTGTAACAATAGCGTCAACGGTTCCGGAGTTTATCTTTATCTAGCCGGCAATACTTCCGTCGACCTTGCCGATATCTCTTACAATACGACTACCGGTAATAAAACAAAAGGGATCCAGGCCTATACTTCCGGAACCTCCGCTGTTGTAAGCGATCTTGTCATATCCAATAACACCGTTGCAAATAGTATCGGAGAAGCCATCTGGATGCGTTCGGACAACACCAGCGCTATAACGACGACGATTGCGAATAATACGGTGACAGGGAATGCGTATGGCATTAACTTTTACTTAAAAAATTCATCGTCCGTTACAGCCACCGTTTATAACAATAACGTAACCGGTAGCACAGCGGAAAATCTTGGGATCTGGTCCCAGACTGCCTCAAGCTTTACCGGATCCTTTTACAATAACGTATTTGCCTCCGGCGGCTACGGTGTTATGGCGGGCAGTGCCAGCTATACATTACCTTTGGTCGCGGACTTCGGAGGCGGGGCACTCGGTTCCATAGGCAATAACTCCATATATGGAAATGCTATTTACGACTTCCAGAATAAGACGGTAGGCGCCATAACCGCACAGCATAACTGGTGGGGTGCCGCGCCTCCTGCGGCCGGCCAATTTGACCAGTCCGGTGCGGCCATTGACTACAGCAACCACCTCATCTCCGATCCGAATTAAAACGGGACTATCCAGCCACGACGCGCTTATCAAGCGGCAGGTATAAACGACACTCATCCATACTCATCCACCCGTTGCCATATTTTGGTGAGAATAGGACATTTCTATTTTGGCCGGACATGAGGATTGGCCATATATTGACATAGGCTGGTTTTTTGAGCATAATACGCACCAAAGAGACTTACGGGTCTCGACTCACCTGCAGAGGTTCGTGGCCACAAAGATCCCCACTCGGTCACGAACCTCTTTTTTTTACGACAAGCTTCAGTGTTGTCGGCTTTGTCTCGAAGATGTTAGGGAGGAAAAGGTAATTATGGATACGGACAAGGATATTCGTTTTACGGAAAAAAAGGTCGACCAGTCCTGGAAAGACCAGGTAGCCAGCAGCAAGGCCGCGGCTCCGGATGCTTCTCCGAAAGTTCCGGCAACGTCCAAGGTATTTGTCAGCCTCGTTCAATCTCTGGGAATCCAGACTCTCGTACATCTTGGGGCCATGCCGAACCCCATCTCGCAGCAAACCGAACTTAATCTTGAAGCTGCGAAAGAAACCATCGATGTCCTCGTCGCCTTGCGTGAAAAAACCCTCAATAACCTGAGCTCCGAGGAGAAGCAAATGATGGACACGCTTCTTGCGGAACTTCAGGTTAAGTTTTCTCAATCGGTATGATCGGCTCCCGGGGGCGGACGACACGCATTGTTATCAGCGCGCTCGCGATTTTCTTTGTTTTTTATGTCATGCGCGGCAAGATTTTTGAGTCTCTCTCAATACTCCGTTACGAAACGAACTGGACGTGGATCGTTGCGGCATTTTTTTCATATCTGGCCGGACTCTCGATCATTGCGGTGCGGATGCGCCTGGTTTTCCGCGTGCAAAACATCCGGATGGGTTTCCGGGAATGTTATTACCTGGGGTTTGTCGGTATGTTCTACAACCTCTTTCTTCCTTCCGCAGTCGGAGGGGATATCGCGCGGGCATATTACGCCTACAAGTATTCCGGAAAGAAAGTTGAATCCGCGACATCCATTCTTCTCGACCGTCTTATGGGGTTTGTAGCGATCATTTGTATCGCGTTTCTCGGACTTTTGATTTCCAGCAAGGATATGCATACCTCCTATATCGATTATTGTGTTTACGGAGCTTTTGCGATACTCGTTTTTTGCCTGGCTTTTTTTGCGAGCCGGAGGTTCGCCGGCCTTTTCAAATGGCTGGAGGTTTTTGTTCCGGGCCGGAAGTGGAAAGATCGCCTGGCGGAGGTTTATGATGCAATCTACAACTATCGTCATCACCACGGACCTGTTTTGGGAGCCATCGGGATTTCTTTCGTCTCTCAGGCTGTTTTTGTCGCGACATATTACTGGATCGCGTTGGGCCTTGGTGCGAGCATTCCTTTTTGGAAATTTTTTATCTTGATACCCGTCGTCACCATCGTTAGTATGGCCCCTTCAATCGGCGGTCTCGGTGTTCGTGAAGCGTCGACACTTTATCTTTTTAGCCGTTATATGGCGCCGGAGCGGGCGTTGGCGTTTACGCTTCTGATTGACCTTCTGATTTACGGATTTAGCCTCGGTGCAGGCATCGTTTATGCGTTCAGGGGCGGTCTCAAGCCCAAGGAACTCCGTGATATGGAAATGATGCAAACTAAAGTCGGATAGTTTAGAATAACGACACGGAAGGCTTTTCTCTGATATGAAACTACTGGTTATTCACGGACCGAATTTGCAGCTTCTTGGGGATCGAGAGGTATCTGTCTACGGGACTGTGACTTTGAAGCAGATCAATGACTCTCTCCTGAAATTGGCCAAAGATCTGAATGTGGAGCTTGAGATTTTTCAGAGCAACCACGAAGGGGCGATTGTCGATGCCGTCGGGTCCGCTCGCAAGAACTACCGGGGAATCCTGATCAATCCTGCTGCCTACACGCATACCAGCATTGCGATCCGCGATGCCCTGGCGGCCTGCGGTCTTCCGGCCGTCGAGGTTCACTTGAGCCATATTTATAAGCGCGAAGACTTCCGTCAGCATTCCCTGACGGCGCCGGCCTGTGTGGCCCAGGTGACCGGTTTCGGTACGGGCAGTTATCTTTTAGGTCTTCGCGGCCTTGTAGGCTATTGTTCCAGGAAAAGCTCAACACCAAAAGCCAAAACGGCAAGGAAGAAAAAATGAACGTTAAAGAGATCAAAGAACTTCTAGAGCTTATGGCCGAACATAACGTTTCCGAGATCGAGATTGAAAAAGAAAACATGAAAGTGAAACTCCGGAAGGTTTTGGGAGGGAAAATCATTGCGGATCAGGTCCAGGCCGTCCCGGCTGTGATGCCTGCCATGTCCATGCCGGCGCCTCAGGCGGCAGCGGTCTCTGCCGCGGTTCCCGTCGCGGAAGAGGGGATTGTAATTGTCCGTTCTCCCATGGTCGGGACATTCTATGCGGCTCCGGCACCGGATCAGCCTCCGTATGTCTCAACCGGCAAGTCGGTCAAGGAAGGCGATGTTCTCTGTATTGTCGAAGCGATGAAGCTGATGAATGAGATCAAGTCTGAAACGGGCGGAACAGTCGTTGAGATACTTGTCCGAAACGGCCAGACCGTCGAATATGATCAGCCCATCATGAAGATCAAGAAAGCCTGATCCGTCTTCTCGGCTCACCCGAAAAGGAAACCCCGGCATTATGTTCACTAAAATTATGATTGCAAACCGCGGAGAGATCGCACTCCGCGTTATTCGCGCCTGCCGAGAGCTCGGCATACAAACGGTCGCTGTTTTTTCGAAAGAGGACCGTAATTCCCTGCATGTCAAACTCGCGGACGAGGCGATTTGTATCGGAGAGGCGCCCTCTGCCGAGAGTTATTTGAATATTCCCGCGCTGATCTCGGCTGCGGAGATTGCCGATGTCGAGGCGATCCATCCCGGATATGGGTTCCTTGCCGAGAATGCCCACTTTGCCGAAATATGCGAATCCTGCCAGATCAAGTTCATCGGACCCCGGCCCGAGAGTATCCGGCTTGCGGGCGACAAATCGGTGGCGCGCATGGAAATGAAAAAAGCGGGGGTTCCGATTATCCCGGGAAGCAAAGGGACTATCAAGGATCGGGAGGAAGCGCTTCGCCTTGCCCAAAAACTCGGTTATCCCGTGATCATTAAGGCTTCGGCCGGAGGCGGCGGTAAAGGTATCAAGATTGCGCACAACGACGGCAAGCTTATCAGCGCATTTTTGACCGCGCAAGCCGAAGCGGAGGCGGCATTCGGGAACCGGGATATTTATATTGAAAAATTCATCGGAGAACCCCGGCATATCGAAGTGCAGATCATTGCCGACAGTTTTGGAGCCGTCGTTCATCTCGGGGAAAGGGATTGTTCCGCGCAGCGGCGTCATCAGAAGCTTATTGAAGAATCTCCGGCGCCGGGTGTCAGCGCGAAGCTTCGCCGGAGGATCGGGGATGCGGCGATTCGTGCCGCGAAGGCGTTCAAATATGAAAATGCCGGAACGATCGAGTTTCTTTTGGACCGCAAAGAAAATTTTTATTTTATGGAAATGAACACCCGGTTGCAGGTCGAGCACCCCGTGACCGAATGTGTCACAGGATTCGACCTCGTCAAAGAGCAAATACGTGTGGCGGCCGGCGAGAAGCTCAGTTTTACGCAAGAAGATGTGAAAATCACCGGGCATGCCATTGAATGCCGGATCAACGCGGAAGATCCCGACAATAATTTTCTTCCGTCGCCTGGGAAAATCGAGACGTGGCAGATGCCCGGAGGTCCCGGAGTTCGTTTGGACAGTCACGGTTACGCGGGCTATTCGGTTTCTCCTTTTTATGACTCTATGCTCGCCAAGTTGATTGCGCACGGTGACAGCCGCCCGGAGGCTATCAGCATCATGCTTCGGGCTCTCCGGGAAGTGCAGATCGGTCCGATCAAAAACACCACGCCGCTGCATGAAAAAATACTGAACCACCCCAAGTTCAGACAGGGCGGCATCAGCACCAAGTTTATCGAAACCGTCTTTTGTGCGGCGAAGACGAAAAATCCCGATGATGACACGATCAAGAATTAAGCTATGAAAGTTACAAACGCGTTTGCACAGCTTTTGTCGATTTTTTCTTTCCTGACGCTCGGAAGCCTTTTGATCATGGTTTCGCTCCGGCTGTTGGCGTTCGATGATGCGATCCTCAAATTACAGGAGATCTATCAGAGCCCCTGGCGTTCGGCGCAGATCGGCGGACTCGGGCTTGTCTTTATCATTTTGGGACTTGCTTTTTCGAAATCTCTGGTGAAGTCGGGACGTCCCAATGAGGCGGTGATTTTTCAAAGCCCGATCGGCACCATGGTGGTATCTTCCAGTGCGATCGAAACGGCCGCCCTTAAGGCGGTTAAGCATTTTTCGCTCGTCAAAACCGCAAAAGCAAAAATCAACATCAGCGGAAAGAATGTTGAGGTAAAGCTCCGGCTTACGCTTTGGTCCGGAAGCCCGGTGCCGCCGCTTTTGGCCGAGTTGCAGCAGGAAGTGCTGGCCAAGGTGACGCGGCTTTTGGGCGAGGATAATGAGGTGACGGTCACTTGTGACGTGAAGGGGTTTGAAGAGTCCGAATCTTTATTCCGGCCCACGGAAAAATCGAAGTAAAATGATATTAAATAGCAAACCAACCAGAAGAAGGAGTTAGTGAGATGAAGCGTATTGGTATGTTGACCGGTGGCGGTGATTGCCCAGGACTTAATGCTGTTCTTCGTGCGATCGTATGGATGGCGAAACGCGAAGGTTGGACATGTATCGGTTTCAGGCAGGGTTGGAAAGGCATTATCGAAGACAACCACGAAGAATTGACCATGGATTCCGTGTCGGGCATCCTGCCCCGCGGCGGGACGATTCTGAGGACTTCCCGGACGAACCCTTACAAGAACCCCGGTGATGTCGAAAGGGTTCGGGAAGCGGTCAAGAAAAACAGACTGGATGCGTTGATCGCGATCGGCGGGGAGGATACGCTCGGGGCCGGACATAAACTTTTCAAGGACGGCGTTCCCGTGATCGGTGTTCCGAAGACGATCGACAACGACCTGAGCGCGACGGATTATACGTTCGGCTACGATACCGCTCTTAACATTGCTACCAACTGTATCGACCGGCTTCACACGACGGCGGATTCTCACAACCGGGTCATGGTGGCCGAGATCATGGGGAGGCATGCGGGGTGGATTGCCCTGGAATCGGGGCTGGCAGGAGGCGCGGATGTTATCCTGATCCCCGAGGTGCCGATGACGGCCGATGAGATCTGTGATTTCATCATCAGGCGGCATAAGCGAGGAAAAAATTTCAGTATTGTCGCTGTCGCGGAAGGTTTTTCGATCAAGGGGGAGGATCTTGTCACGACCAAAAAAGAACTCGACGCGTTCGGCCACGTGATGCTCGGAGGCGTTGGTGACCGTCTTTCGAAAATCATTGAGAAAAAGACGGGTTTTGAAACACGTTGTACGGTGCTCGGGCATATTCAGCGCGGCGGTTCGCCGACCGCGTTTGACCGGGTGCTCGGCACACGTTTTGGGGTCAAGGCTTTTGAACTTGCCAAGTTCGGTAAATTCGGATACATGGCGGCCCTTCGCGGGCGCGATATCGTGGAGGTGCCCCTCGCGGATGCGGTCGGAGCTCTCAAGACCGTTCCGATGGATCTTTACGAAACCGCCAAGATGTTCTTTGGTTGATCATGGCCGGCTATTTTGGTCCTATTCTTGCGGGACATAACGAGGCGTTCCAGAAGACCTTTGATCCGCAGCAAATTGAGATTCTCGATACCATCGCCCGTGCGATTATCCATGCCCTGAAATCCGGGCACAAGGTGCTGCTTTGTGGCAATGGGGGATCGGGAACGGATGCGCTCCATATTGCGGCCGAGTTTGTGGGGCGTTTTGAAATAGAGCGGGTCAGCCTGCCAGCCATCGCTCTGACTGCGGATACGGCGGCAATCACGGCGATTGGAAATGACTACGGTTATGACCGTGTTTTTGAGCGTCAAGTGGAAGGGCTCGGTCAGAAGGGTGATGTTTTGATCGCGCTTTCGACAAGCGGCAAATCGCCGAATGTTCTCAAAGCGATTGCTGCGGCGAAGCAAAAAGGAATATTGACGGTCGGTTTTACGGGGAGGGATGGCGGGGCCATGGCCGGCGAAGCCGATCATCTTTTTCTTGTCCGGTCGCAGAAAACCACGCATATTCAGGAGATGCATATGATTGCGCTCCACGGGATCTGTGAGGTTGTCGAACAAATTCTTTTTGGATGATCAGCGGGACTCCATGAACCCCAAGATTCTCACCGAAAGAACGCTGGGCCGGACTATTGCGGGTCTTCGGCGCCGGAAGAAGCGGATTGCTTTTACGAACGGGACATTCGATATCCTTCATCTCGGCCATGTGACCTACCTGCAAAAAGCCAAAAGCTCGTCGGATATTCTAATCGTAGGGGTCAATACGGACCGTTCTGTGAAAAGCTATAAAGATCCAAGCCGCCCGGTAAATCCTCAAAATGACCGCATCCGGGTTTTGACGGCGCTCTCGTGTGTCGATTACGCGGTTCTTTTTGATGAGCCGACGCCGTTGAATCTGATCCTTTCGATCCGGCCCGATGTTCTTGTCAAGGGCGCGGACTGGGCTCTTCGAGACATCGTTGGAGCAAAGGAGGTCCGCTCATGGGGCGGCCGGGTTAAACGGATCAAGTTCGTTCAGGGCCGCTCATCGACCCGGATTATCAAGGCTCTCGGCCTGGCCTGAAATATGGAGTGGCGGGAACGGGTTTTTCAGAATTTTAAACTTTACGCGGTGACGGATCTTTGTGATATTTCCGCCGAGAGTGTTTTGAGGAAAGCCGAAGACGCTTTCCGGGGGGGAGTTGATATCGTGCAGCTTCGCTCGAAACAGCTGACCGATTTCCGGTTCCTTCAGATTGGCCAAAAGATCAAAAAAATGGCCGGCCGGTTCCGAAAACTTTTTTTTGTGAATGATCGGTTGGATCTCGCTATTGCGCTGAAGGCTGACGGAATCCATCTCGGGCAAACGGATCTGCCGCTGCCGGCCGCCAGGAAACTGATAAGACAAGCAGGTGTCCGGATGAAGATCGGTAAATCCACCTGCGACATCCGGCAAGCACGCGAGGCTGTCCGGGATGGTGCGGATTATATCGGGGTCGGACCTGTTTACGCAACGCCAACAAAACCGGGGCGAAAACCGGCCGGTCTGGATTATGTTAGGCGAGTCGCGCGATGCATCCGCATCCCGTGGGTTGCGATCGGCGGAATTGATCTTGAGAATATAGACAATGTGATAGCTGCGGGCGCCGGACGGATTGCGGTGGTCAGGGCGATCTTTGAAGCGAAAGATGCGGAGTTCGCGGCGCGTGAACTTAAAAAAAGACTGGAAAGGTAAAAACTATGGCAAAACCTCCTTATCTCATTGTGATCGGCACGGTTGCTATCGATGAACTCTCCACGCCTTTCGGGGTCCGGCAGACGGTTTTCGGAGGTTCAGCCTCCTTTTTTTCCTATGCTGCCAGTTTTTTTTCGAAGGTCGGAGTGGTGGCGGTTGTCGGTGAGGATTTTCCGGATGAGTACCGGAAGGTGCTTGAAGAGCGCGGGATCGATCTGACCCACCTTGAGGTTCTTCCCGGAAAGACCTTTCACTGGAAAGGAAAGTATGAAGCGGATATGAATTCGGCGATCACGCTGCAGACCGACCTTAACGTGCTTCTTGATTTCAAACCGCGCATCCGTTATGAAAAAATGCCGGAATTTGTTTTTCTGGCGAATGTGGATCCCGAACTCCAGTTGTCTGTTCTCGACCAGGTGCACGGGTCAGCGCTCAAGTTTGTTGCCTGCGATACGATGAATTTTTGGATTCAGAACAAACGGGATTTCGTTTTAAAGGTGCTTGGTCGCGTGCATGCTGTTTTTATGAATGACGGAGAGGCCCGGCAGTTGACGGGGGAGGTCAATCTGATCAAGGCCTCTCAGCAGATCCATAACATGGGGCCTGAATACGTGATCATTAAAAAGGGAGAACACGGGGCGCTGCTTTACAGCCATGAAGGCGTCTTTATCTATCCGGCGTATCCGATCGACAGCGTTTATGATCCCACGGGCGCCGGGGACAGTTTTGCGGGGGGTGTCATGGGTTACCTTGCCTCTGCCCGGAAAGTGAATCTGAAGATCATGAAATCCGCGATCGCTTACGGAACGGTGGTAGCCTCATTCACTGTGGAGAAATTCGGTCTGGGAAGGCTTCGTGAAGTTAAGCGCCAGGATTTTGATAAACGGCTGGAAGTTTTGAAAAAAATCTGTAAAATTTGAGCAGTTGTCAGGGCGGGATTAGCATAGTGGTAATGTCCCAGCTTCCCAAGCTGGTCAGACGGGTTCGATTCCCGTATCCCGCTCCACTTTTTCTGCCCCGGAAAGTCAGCAAAATACATTACAGCATGCGTTCTTCTTAAGTTTTGACCTGAACGGCCGTTTTTTTGGTATAATCCCGTCCTGCCGTTGCCGGATTTCCTGCATGCTGGCGTAGCTCAATCGGTAGAGCAGCTGTTTCGTAAACAGCAGGTTACGCGTTCAAGTCGCGTCGCCAGCTTGTCCTTCCACAAATCAGTGAACTCAGGTTCCTTCGAGGGTCGTCGCCTCATCAGAAGGCGTAGTCGTGAATTTGGGTATTTTGTCAGCAGCGGGAATGGCAGGCAGATTTGCAATCACTTTCTGATGCGCGCTTAGCGCTGCCGGCGAAGATGGGTCGGAAGGATCTTGAGAATGTCCCGGTATTTCGAGACCGTCCGCCGCGCGATCCGGATCCCTTCAGCTTTAAGAGTCTGAACGATAGCTTCATCACTCAAAGGGCTTCGGGGATTCTCATTTTTGACGAGCGAGCGGATCCGTTCCAGAATGCTTTTCTGCGACTCTCCGATGCCGTCCCGGGTTTCGATCTTTTGTGAAAAAAAACTCCGGTAGGGCACCGTTCCCTGAGGGGTCGACATGTATTTGCCGTGGATTGCGCGGCTGACCGTTGACTCGTGCAGGCCGAGTCGTTCCGCGATATCTTTCAGCCGCAAGGGGCGCAGGTAGGAAAACCCGCGCGTGAAAAAGAGAGGCTGCGCCCGGACGATCTCTTCCGTGATCCCCCGGATCGTGGATGTGCGTAGCTCAAGAGCTTTGATGAAATCCGCACCGCTGGCCAGCCGCGTTTTGAGGAAGTCGCGCGTCTGTTGATCGGTATTCCTGTCCCTGAGCATTTTTCGGTATTCGGCGTTCAATCTCAGCTTGGGGACATATTCATCGTTGACCCTTATCTCAAGGTCGTTATCCGTTCCGTCCTTGATCGAAATCGTCGCATCGGGAGTGACGGCGACGGCATCTTCCGCATAAAAACTTCGGCCGGGTTTGGGCTCAAGTTTTCCGATGAAAGCGACCGCGGTCTTGATCGCGGTTTCGCTCTGATTGAAAATCCGGCTCAAAGTTTTGAAGTCGCGTTTCGCCACGAGATCAAGATGTTCCCGGACGATCTCCTTGGCAAGGGCTCCGTCCGCGCCTTTTCTCTCCAGTTGGATCAGTAAGGCTTCCCGAAGATCGCGGGCGGCGACGCCGGGGGGATCGAATTTTTGGATTTTTTCAAGGACCCGCAAGACATCCCCGACATTCGTTCCTAGGGTGTCGGCTATCTCGTCGACCGTGGCAGTCAGATAACCGTCTTCGGCGACGTTGCCGATGATTTGCATTGCGATCGGACGTTCTTTCTCCGCCAAATCCAAAAAATTCAGCTGCCATTCGAGAAAGTCGAAAAGACTTTCGGGACGCGTAAGCAGATTTTCCTGAAAATCAAGAGTTCTTCGAAGATCCGCTGCCGGTCTTTTGGAGAAATCAACCGGAGCCGCAAAGAAACCCAGAGGGTCGGAATTTTCCCATTCACCCTGGATGGCCGCGGCACTGTCATTCTCTTCGTCCTCCCGGGACCGGGCGGATGCTGATGGCTCGGGGATGTCCGGAGGTTCCCCGGAAACGGTTTCTTCGAGGGTCGGATTTTCCTCAAGGGCCTGATCAACGGCCCGGCGCAGGTCAGCGACAGGCAGATGAAGAAGGTGAAGATATTCCCGCATTTGAGGGGAGAGAATGAATTTCTGTTGTTGGGCTTGTTTAAGACCTTGTTTCATGGGACGAAAATACCATGATGGCAAAATGTTGTAAAGCCATGAGATTTCTTAAGTTAGGGGAGAAAGCGATTGACACACCCATGTTATTTTTTATAATGTTCCAGTTTACCTGTCGTGCTTTGCCGCGGGGGAATCAGGATCGGTTTCTCGTGGTTTTTTTACCGTCCGCAAAGGTCTTAATGAACGATAAAAAGGAAAGATCAATGATCCAGGCACCTGCCCTCATGGTTACCAAGGGGCTGAAGAAAAAGAGCATGCCGGAAGGGCTTTGGACGAAATGTCCCAGCTGCCAGACGGTCGTTTTTAACAAGACTCTCAGAGAGAATTTTCTTGTTTGTGCCAAGTGTGGTTACCACTTTATCATGGGAGCCTGGGAACGCATCCATCAGCTGATCGACGATAAGACCTTCAAGGAGAGCAACGCCAATCTGTTTCCGGGAGATCCGCTTAAGTTCTCCGCGGTCAAGGCTTATCCGGAAAAAATCAAACAGGATCAAAAAAAGACCGGTCTCAAGGAAGCCTGTGTGACAGGCGAGGGCAAGATCAACGGCCGTTCCGTCGCCCTCGGCGTTACTGATTCGAGGTTTATTATGGGATCCATGGGATCGGTGCTTGGTGAAAAGATCACCCGTCTTACCGAACATGCCCTGGAGAACAAGCTTCCGCTCATTATTGTCTCGGGCTCGGGCGGAGGCGCCCGCATGTATGAAGGAGCGCTCAGTCTGATGCAAATGGCCAAGACCTCGGTGGCGCTGATGCGGTATCAGAAAGAAAAGCATCCTTTTATTTCGATCCTGACGAATCCGACGATGGGCGGAGTCATGGCCAGTTTTGCGTCGCTCGGAGACATCATTATCGCGGAACCCCGCGCGCTTCTCGGCTTTGCGGGTCCGCGGGTAATCGAGCAGACGATCCGCCAAAAACTGCCTCCGGATTTTCAAACCTCCGAATTTCTCGTCGAACACGGAATGGTGGATATGGTGATAGACCGCCGTGATCTCAAGCAGAAGCTGACGACGCTTCTTGAAATCCTTTGTTGACGAAGAGATCATGGCAAACGTAACCCTTAAAAATGTTTCCAAGATCTACAAGGGCGGGGTTCGTGCCGTCAACAATATCAGTCTCGAGATTCAGGATCGTGAATTTGTCGTGCTTGTCGGACCTTCGGGTTGCGGGAAATCGACAACGCTCCGGATGATCGCGGGTCTGGAAGAGATCTCCGAGGGGGAGGTCTTTATCGGGAATACACTTGTGAACGATGTCCCCGCCAAAAACCGCGACATCGCAATGGTCTTCCAGAATTACGCGCTTTATCCCCACATGACGGTCTATGAAAACCTCGCGTTCGGTCTTAAACTCAGGAAATATCCCAGGCGGGAGATTGAGCGGCGCGTTCATGAGGCCGCTGAAATTCTCGGGCTCACGACGGAAATGCTCGTCCGACGTCCGAAGGAGCTTTCGGGCGGGGAACGTCAACGGGTGGCGGTCGGCCGCGCGATCGTGAGAAAGCCCAAGGTCTTTCTTTTTGACGAGCCTCTCAGCAATCTCGATGCCAAACTCCGTGTTCAGATGCGGATGGAACTGCAGAAGCTCCATAATCGGCTTCAGTCAACGATGATTTATGTGACGCACGACCAGATCGAAGCGCTGACGCTCGGAAACCGGATCGTGGTGATGCATCAGGGAGTCGTTCAGCAAGTGGCGGATCCCATAAGCCTTTATGAGCGGCCCCGGAACAAGTTTGTAGGCGGCTTCATCGGTTCTCCGCCGATGAATTTTTTGAAGGGAACGATCGTTGCCGAGAACGGGGACTTTTATTTTTACGATAAAAGCATCAAGCTCCGCATTCTTCCTCATTATTGCCCGCGCATGTCCTCCTACAAGGGACAGCCCATCCAGATGGGGATCCGTCCCGAGGATATCTATGACAAAATTTTTGCGCAGGATGCCCGCCCGGAATTCACGATCACGGCGACCGTGGATGTGGTGGAGCCGATGGGAGCCGAGATCCTTCTTTATCTGACGGCGGGAAATAATAATTTTGTGGTGCGTGTTTCTAACCAGGATACGGCGGCGATGAACCAGGACCTTCAGGTCGTTTTCGATATGAGCAAGGCTCATTTTTTCGATCCCCAAACGGGTGTTGCGATCCTCTGAGAACTCCATAGCCCTATGCCCTCTCCGGCCCGTCGTCATCTAGCGTTCGCAGCGGGGATAGGGGTCAGCTTTTTGCTGGTCTACCTACTTTTTCATTCTTTGTCGGCTCTCCGGACGACTATCCATCCCGAAGGCTATGTGCAGAGGATCGCGGTGAGCCTTGCGGTTTTTATGCTGCCGATTCTCACCACCTGGTGGCGGTTTAAATGGGCGGGTGTCAATATCATGATGATTGTTTTTGTCATCCCGCTTGTTTTTTTTGTTGTGACAGTCACCAAGATTCCCGTGTTCCTGTGGGTGTTCCTCGCCTACGCGGTTTTGATGCTTGCGCTTTACCGTGCCGAGCAGCAGTTCGATAATCAGCTTTCCATGATCCAGATCGACGAAGAAAAGCTTCAGGACGAGATCAATAATCTCGAGGTGGTTTTTAAGGCCAAAGGGGAAGGGATCAGCACTTTTTTTGAAAAGTATTCCACTTATTACAACCTCCGCAAGCTTGCCGAAGAGCTGACGCTTAGCCTCTCCTGGGCCGAACTTGCCCAAAAAATCGTGGACCGCGCGATGGATTTTATTCCGCGCGGGGATTACGCCAAGATTACCCTTGCCCACGGGGAAGAAAAGAAGCTCCCTGTGATCGCGCGGCGCAGGATGCGTCCCGTCGGAAGCTGGATCGCGAAGCAGGGCGATCTTTTTGATTTCTGGTGTATCAAGAACCGCAAGCGGCTTATCGTGATGAACGCGCAGGAAGATTTTCGCTTTGCGCTTCGCGAGAACGAAAAGAAAGAGAATGTCCGAAGCCTGATTGTAGCGCCTCTTTTCTGCGAGGGGCGCGTGGCCGGAACGCTTGCGATTCATGCGGCGAGGCCGGATGTTTTTACGCACGACGACCTCCGGCTTCTCGACGCCATCGCGACGCTGGCCTCTTCCGCCATCTCGAATGCGATGCTCTATGAAAAAACGGAACGGCTCGCGATCAAGGATTCGCTGACGGGGCTTTTTGTGCGCCGTTATTTTTACGAACGGCTCAAGGAAGAACATCGCCGCGTCTTGATGAATCAGAAGACCATGTCGCTTATCATGTGTGATTTGGACCATTTCAAGGAGTGTAATGACCGGTTCGGTCATCAGGGAGGCGACCTGATGCTCATTCAATTTGCGGAAATCCTTGGACAGACACTTCCGAACGCTTTGCTCGCACGATACGGGGGAGAAGAGTTTGCGATCCTACTTCCCGAGGTGACAAAAATCGAGGCGGTGAAAGTCGCGGAGGCCCTCCGGGAAGCCGTTGAAAAGACTCCGCCGTGAAAATGTCGGCATGACCGTTTCGGCGGGAGTCGCGAGTCTTCCGGATGATACGCTGGATCTCGAGACGCTGGTTCATAAAGCCGACCAGGCGCTTTATCAGGCAAAGAGGGAAGGGAGGAATCGCGTATGCGCAAGCGCCTCCTGATTCTCGCGATCCAGGTCGGACTCGGGATTTTTATCCTCCGGAGTTCAAGCGGGCTAATTCTTGTTTATTATCTTCTGTCACCCCTCCTGCTTCTTCCGGCTTTTTATTTTCATAAAGAATCCGCCCGGATATTCCTCGGGATTTCGCTCGCACTGGCGGTTCTTGTGAACGGCCGTTTCATCCTTGTGGACCCATGTCCGATCTGTCTTTTCTCTTTCTGGACGTTCCAGACCGTTTTTTTTGCCTTGCTTTGTTTTTATTCTCAGGAAATGAAAGCGGTCGTCCGGTTCGCGTCGGCAAAAAAGAACGAAGTCCATAAAAATCTGGAAAACCTCCAGACCAAATTCCAGACAAGGCTTTCGAGCCTCAAACATCTCGAGCTTCAGGTAAGCAGTCTCATGAATCTTTTCGAGATTGCCAGGGATTTCAGCGAGTGCATGGATTTTACGACCCTGACCGAGTTCCTGCTCAAAAAGCTCCGCAACGAGCTTTCTTTCAAAAGGATGCGAATCTTTTTGATGCCGTCGGCCGCGGCCTCCGAAAAGAAAACGGCCGTTAAGATCTACGAGATGGTATCCGAAGGCGTTTCGGAATCGGAGCGTGAGCTGTCGTCGGACGAGCGCGGAGATTTTGAAACAATGAATTCCGGCAGGAACATGTTGAAACGTGATGGGAGCTGGTTTTTTCCGATCTTTGATGCGAACGGGTTGAGTTCCGTTTTTGCGATCGAGGGGGTGAAGGATGAGGATCTTGCCCGCGTTGAGGTTTTAAGCGCCTACCTGGTGCTTTTAATCAAGAAAATCAAGCTTTATGAAACTGTCCGGGAGCTCGCGATCGTGGATGAGCTGACCCAGGTTTTTGTGCGTCAGCATTTTACCGAACGTCTGGAGGAAGAAGTAAAGCGCAGCTTGCGTTTCAGGCTTCCTTTGGCGGTATTAATGTTAGACATCGATCATTTCAAAAGATATAATGACGAATTCGGACACTTGGTTGGGGACGCAACCTTGAAGGACGTCTCCGAGTTGCTCAAAAAAAATCTCCGGCGGGTCGATCTTGTGGGGCGGTATGGCGGGGAAGAGTTTGTTGTGGCTATGCCGGAAACAAACCTCGTGAACGCCGCGGAAGCGGCCGAGCGTATCCGTTCGAGCATCGCGCGGCATGATTTTCAGGTCTATAACGACAAGACGAAAGTGACTGTCAGCCAGGGCATCGAAGTTCTCGATGCGGAGGCCGTTAAGGACCCGGAGCATGCGGATGTCAGGGCGATTGTGGCGGATCTGATCCGGAATGCCGATGAAGCAATGTATCGCGCCAAAGAAGAAGGCCGCAACCGGGTGTGTGTTTATAAGGAACCTAAAAAGCAATCATGAGTTTTGATCCGATGAAAAAGATATCAAGATTAGCGCTGTTTTTTCTTGTTTTGGCTGTCCCTCCCGCTTTCGGGCAAGATCCTTCGGTTCCTGCAGATGAACAGAAATCTCCCCGCCCCAATCCTTTCAAGACTGTTTTTGATCAATCCCAGGCGAAAGTGGAAGCTGTGGCCGATAGCCTCGAATACCAGAAGGATTCCAATAAACTTGTCGCCCGAGGCAACGCGGTTCTGACATATCAGGGTATGAAACTACTTGCGGACTACGCCGAGCTCGAGACCGACACCAAAAAGGCTTATGCGAAGGGGCACGTTCTTGTTTTTGAAAACGAAACTCCGAAAATGAAGGGGGAGGAGGTTTATTTCGATTTTGAAAACAAGGCGGGCAGTTTTCCCAACGGGCGTGTTTTCAGTGAGCCCTGGTTTGCGCGCGGTGAAGACCTGCGTCAGGTTAAGGAGGGCGTGGTCAAGGTTTCCCAAGGCGGCGTGACGACATGTAATCTGGAAGATCCCCACTATGAAATTTGCTGCAAGAAGGCGACGCTTTATTCGGGCGTGAAATTGCGGATGCAGAGTGCGACGATCTATGTGATGGGAAAACCTGTCTTCTGGCTTCCCTATCTTGAACTGCCGCTTAACTGGAACGTACCTTTCCAAGCAACGGCGGGTTTCCGTTCGAAATACGGTGCCTATATCGAGCTTTCAAAAGGCATCACTTTCAATGAACACCTGGCGGGTAAATTGCGTGCGGACTGGCGTTCCAAACGAGGGTTCGGCGGCGGATGGGATCAATATTACGATTTTGGAAAGATGGCAAAAGGGGATATCAAGCTCTACTGGACCCAGGACAAAAGGGCACCGACTCCGACTCACAAAGATCTTGACGGGAAGGATGACCCTTATGGCGAACTTCAAAAGAGGGACAGGGGACGAATCACCTGGCGCCACCGGACGGACATTGACGATTATACCAACATCATCATGCGCTATCACCGCGCGGCCGACGCTTATCTTTTGCAGGATTTTTTTGAGGATGAGTATCGCTCCGAAATGGAACCTCATTCCTTCGTGACCGCAACGCACAACACGCAGCGATGGGGCGCGATGGTCCACGCGGAAGCGAAGATGAACCGTTATGAAAATATTATCCAGCGTCTCCCGGAAGTTCGTCTGGATTGGAAGAACCAGCCTGTTTTCCGGGACAAGATTTACAATGCGAGCCGCATCCAGTTTGACAACCTTTCGAAAAAACTCGGTTACAGCGATTACAATGAAGATGTTACCCGCGTTGATGGCTACAGCCGGTTTATCGCACCGATGAAATACAACGAGGTCAAGGTCACGCCGTTTGTCGGATATCGCGGGACCGAGTACAGCCGGGACCTTCGTTCGTCGGATGCCCATTTCCGTCAAGTACTTGAATATGGAGTGGATCTTAGGACCCAGGCCTACAAAACCTTTGATGTCACATTTGAGAAGGCGGGGATCGAGGTGAATCAGCTGCGCCATGTATTTGAACCGAGCGTCAAGATCCAGGGGACAGAGTCGACCCTGAGCGAAGAGAAAATTGCCCGCTTCGACACGATTGACATGATCGACGATGCGTCAGAGATCGTCCTCGGAATGGACAATCGCCTTCAGACGAAAAGGGTCGTCAATGGCAAAAGCCAGCGCGTGGATATCGTCAGCATGAATACCTACGCGCATTTCGCTATTTCGCCGTGGGATCCGACCCTGAAAGGCAACCAGTTTACGCTGATTTCAAATGAGATTACGCTTCGCCCCTATGACTGGATGCAGTTCCAGCAGCGGTTTGAGTATGATGCGGCCCGGTCCTGTGTGAAACGCATGAATAACGACCTGTTGGTCCGGGCGGGGCGCTTTCGCTTCCTCTTCGGGCACCGGTATGTCCATGATCAGTATGAATATTGGCAGAGCCTTCCGATTGAGGGTGCCCAGCAGTTTGTGGCGGATGCCGAGTTCAAGCTCAACCACCTTTGGAGTCTCGGAGGGTATATCCGTTGGGATACCTCGAGCGGAGACCTGGAAGAGTGGCAAGTGTCCGCGATCCGGGACCTTCATGATTTTATCCTGGATTTTGGTTACAACGTCAGGAACTCCAAGATCCAAAATAACAATAAAGAGCTCTACTTTAGTCTTCATATGAAAGCCTTTCCGGGATATAAGGCTCGGGCCGGAGGGGCCCGGGCGACTTTTTCGGAACCCCGGATCGGAGAGACGGTTGAAGGCGCCAGTCAGGACCGCGGGAAATCAGCGGGGTATTTCAACCGCCAGCCTTATTCTCCCTTCTCGCAAACTTATCGGTAAACAGGGAACTTTCTTCCGCTTATGAAACTCGCTGTAATCGGCTCGGGATATGTCGGATTGGTTACGGGAGCTTGTTTTGCGCAGCTCGGCCATGAAGTGGTTTGTGTTGACAACGATCCGGAAAAGATACGGCTTCTGAAGGACGGTAAGGTGCATTTTTACGAACCGGGACTTCACGAAATGGTGACCCAGGCCGCATCCGCCGGCCGTTTGTCTTTTACCGCGGATATCCTGGATGTAGTTAACCGCTGTGAAGTCCTTTTTATCTGCGTGAATACCCCCTCGCTCCCGGACGGCGGCGCTGATCTGAACGCTGTGGAAAAGGTTACTACCGTAGTCGCGAAACACCTCCGGAAATACTGTCTTCTTGTATCGAAAAGCACGGTCCCCGTTGAAACGGGCGAGTGGGTCCGGCGAACGGTGGTACGGCATGTCCGGAAAGGGGTCAAGTTTGATGTCGCTTCCAATCCTGAATTTCTCCGGGAGGGGTCCGCGATCCATGACTTTATGGCGCCGGACAGGATCGTGATCGGGGTTGATTCTGCCCGGGCCGAAAAGATCCTCCGGGATCTTTATGCCAGCATGAAGGCTCCGCTCATTGTGACCGATATCAAAAGCGCCGAATTGATCAAGCATGCCTCCAACTCTTTTCTTGCCGCGAAGATCTCTTTTGCGAACGGTTTGTCCAGGGTCTGCGATGCGGTGGGGGCGGATGTGGACAAAGTGACTCGCGGCATGGGGTTGGATCCCCGCATCGGTCCCCAATTCCTCCGGGCGGGCGTCGGATTCGGAGGCGCCTGTTTTCCGAAAGATCTCAGGGCTTTTCTGCATATTTCGGGTGAACTCGGGGTCAGTTTCGATCTTTTGGATGAAGTGATCCGGATCAATGAGACCCAGGCTCAGTATTTTGTACAGAAGATCATGAAGGGGATGAAAACGTTCCGGGGTAAAACGATCGGAGTGCTCGGTCTTGCGTTCAAATCGGATACCGACGATATGCGCAATGCGCCTTCTCTTGCCGTGATCCCCGCGCTTCAGAAAAAGGGCGCGCGGATCCAGGCCTACGATCCCCAATCCATGCAAAAGGCCCGCCCTCATTTTAAGGGGATTCGATACGCTTCCGACACTTATGATGCGGTCAAGGATGCCGATGCTGTGGTGCTTCTGACCGAATGGAAAGAATTCCGGAATATGGATTGCCGGCGGGTCCGCAGGGCGATGCGAGGATCGCTGTTTTTCGACGGACGAAACATGTTTGATCCGCGTGAGATGAAAAAATACGGTTTCCGGTATTCCAGTATCGGCCGGCCGTCGGTTTGAAACGGAACGAAAGGGAGCGAACCATGAAAGGTGTTATTCTTGCGGGGGGTCTGGGCACCAGGCTCTATCCTTTGACAAAAGTCACCAACAAGCACCTTCTTCCGGTCTATGACAAGCCGATGATCTATTATCCGATCGAAACTCTCGTCAAGGCGGGGATCAGGGACATCCTTGTTGTGACGGGCGGAAACAATGCCGGTGATTTTTTGAAGTTGCTCGGTAACGGGAAACAGTTCGGTCTGAAACATATCAATTATACCTATCAGGAGGGGGAAGGCGGCATCGCTCACGCCCTCAGCCTGGCCGAGCATCTTGCCGACGGCGAGCGGATCGTGGTCATCCTGGGCGACAATATCATTGAAGCGAATATCACGCACTACGTTCGCCGATTCCAGAACCAGCCATCCGGTGCGCGTCTTCTTTTAAAGAAAGTATCGGACCCCGAGCGTTTTGGCGTCGCGTCATTCAAGGGAGACAAGATTACCGGGATCGTCGAGAAACCGAAAAAACCCGGAAGTCCCTACGCGGTGGTCGGCATCTACATGTACGATGCAGGAGTTTTTGACTTCATCAAAACGCTTCGCCCGTCGCGGCGCGGGGAGCTTGAGATCACCGATGTAAACAACTGGTATCTTCGCAAAGGCACACTTGAATATGATGTCCTTCCGGGATACTGGACGGACGCCGGGACTTTTGAATCTCTTTATCGCGCGAACTTTCTTGTTTCGAAAAAA
>JAKJDL010000016.1:0-21527 GCA_022705945.1 Candidatus Omnitrophota bacterium
GGGATTGCTTTGGGCCCCGGTCATCGCGGTGATCGCATTGTCCAGGATGAGCACCACTCCGCGGGTTCCGTTGTGCGCGGCGCTCAGCAAACCGCTCAATCCCGTGTGAAAAAAAGTGGAATCGCCGATTACGGCAACGGTTTTTTTGTCACCGGTCATTTTGCGGATGCCTTCAAAAACGGGGATGCTGGCCCCCATACATAACTGCGTATGTAAAGCGGCCAGGGGTTCCAGCGCTCCCAAAGTGTAACAGCCGATGTCGCCGGCCACATAAACTCCTGCTTTTTTCAGAGCCGTAAAAACCGGACGGTGAGGGCATCCCGCGCACAATAACGGCCGCCGGTTTTTTTGAAGAGGATCGTTGCGGTCCTGTCTTCGGACAATGGCGCGGACGGCGGAAGGACTTAATTCCCCGCATCGCCAGGATGGTTTTTTCCCCGTCACGGCCAGGCCTGCCTGCAGGAGCTGTTCCTCCAGAAAAGGCTCCAGCTCTTCGACGACGTAAAGCTTCCTGACCTTTTTGGCAAAGTCCCTGATCTTTTTGATGGGAAGGGGAAAAGACATGCCGCATGTCAATATCGAAGCGTCCGGATAAGCTTCCTTTACATAACAGGCGGAAACGCCGCCGGTAATAAAACCTGTTTTCCGGTCTTTTATTTCCGCCCTGTTGAGCGGGGTTTGCTCGGAATACTGTTTCAGCGCCGCGAGGCGTTTTTCCAGGTCAAGATGCCGCGGACGCGCATGGGCCGGGATCATAACGTATTTTTGAGGATTTTTGTCCAACGGTTTGACGGGGATCTCACGCTGTCCCGCGAGGACAAATGATTCTTTGGTATGGGAAATTCGCGTGGTGATTCGGAACAGGACCGGAATATCGAACTTTTCGCTGATCCGGAAAGATTCCCGGATGAAATGATAGGCCTCGCTCGGACTTGACGGCTCGATGAGCGGCACTTTGCCGTAAGGTGCCACACGCCGGGTATCCTGCTCATTTTGGGATGAAAACATTCCCGGGTCATCCGCGACGACGACGACCAGTCCGGCATTAATCCCGCTATAAGCCGTGGTCATGAGAGGGTCCATGGCCACGTTCAGGCCGACGTGTTTGCATGCGGTCAGGGCGCGCTTTCCGGCTAAACACGCGCCGAAAGCCACCTCGTAGGCAACTTTTTCATTTGTTGCCCACTGGGCCTCGATCTCGGGAAAAGCCGCGATGGTCTCTAATATCTCGGTTGACGGCGTCCCGGGATAGGCGCTGGCCAGACAGACTCCCGCATGCCGCGCACCCCAGGCAACCGCCTCGTTACCGGATAGAAATACAGACCTTTCTTCGTTAGGAGCAGACATTTTATATTTCCTCAAGGATAACTGCAGGAAGGGCCTCATTATAGCATGGATCCTCAGAATTTTAATGCGTAAAGGCGGAATGCGATCGGAGTGCGCGTCACAGGTCCTCCGGGCGGCATTTGTTCCCGGATTTTCATGGCAAAGTGCCGGACGATGCCTCGGTGTGCGGAAAACGGACCGGGGCATTATTCACAAATATCCAATACGTCTTCCGTATTTGGAAAGCTATCAACGGGATGATTCTCGCCTCCCTCAGAAAAGAACTTCGGTATAAGCGCCGAAGGAAGGGAAGGCATCCTTGAGAGAATTCTTGTAAGGGACAGTCTTCCGACATGTTCCGCTACAGGATATCCGGAAATTCCCGATACATACAAGTAGTATAAAAGGTCTATCCCGGAAGTGTATCCGCACGGATTGGGGACCGAATTGTCCGCTTTGGGGAGTATTGTTCCGGGGAAATGCCGTTGTTTAGGGTTGGTTGTGATGGTGGTTTGCGTCATTCGGAAATACGAAACCAAACGCAGACAATTTAAAGATGATCTTAAAGAGCCCGGCATGAAAAGTGTCAAATAACTTTTCAAACACAAGCTGAAAGAACATGGGATAAAAGACGATGAGCAAACAAATTCTGGTAATCGATGACGAAGAGCTGATAACAAAGAGCCTTGTCCTTGCGCTTGAGAAGAGCGGCTATGAAGTGCTTGTCGCCAAACATTGTGATGAGGCTTTGGCAATGGCCGAGGCGATTGACTTCGATCTCATAATCAGCGACATCCGGATGCCGGGGGTAGATGGTATCGAGACTGTCCGGAGGATACTGGATTTGATGACGAAACGAGGAGTTAAGCAAGCCCCGAGGATTTTTGTGACGGGATATGCTGACCAGGCCGCTGAATCTGGTGCCAAGACGTTAAAACCCAAAGCTTATATTTTAAAACCCTTTGATCTCACGGAATTTTTAACGGAAGTTAAAAAGGCACTAGGAGAGTAGCGTATGCTTAAGATGGATGATCTCTTTAAAGCTCAGGAAAAGTCGCTGCTTGGAAAGATTAAAACCTACAAAGCAGTTGCTCGTGAGATTAAACAGTACCTTGAAAAAAACCCCAATGAATGGGGAAAATTCCAAAGCGACTTTAACGGAGAGCTTAATGGGATTTTTCGCGAAATTATGCTCTTCGAGAAACAGCAGTTTGCTAAGGGGGATGAAGAAAGCGTTTATAAACTGAAAAGCCTTTTCGTATTTCATTTGCGGAAGGAATTTTTACATGGTGAGTATGTTGTTTGGAGCTTGAATAAGCCCTATGGTTATGCCGGTGACTTTAAAATCATAGATGATATTTATCGAAACGATCCCCAGACGCAGGGAATCGGCCGACTGTTTGATAATTATTACCAAGCGGCGGCAATATCCGTAGCGGTCAGAAACCGTAAAGAGGATTTCAAGAAGATAATTCTTTCAGCGGTTAAATTCCGCGGTGCTGGGGAAATAAAAATAATGGATCTCGCTTCCGGCCCATGTCGTGAGCTCCAAGAATTGCTGGGGGGAGAATTAAAGGATTGTTCCAACGTCATGTTTGACTGCTTTGACCAGGACGAGAACGCATGGAATTATGCAAAGGGTTTGCTGAAAGAAGATGTCCGCCGAGTGAGGTTTGTAAAGGAAAACGTTGTTCGTATTGCTCTGAAAAAGAACATCGAAGAGCAGATGCCTCAAAGATACGATCTGATCTACTCAACGGGTCTTTTTGATTATTTGGATAAGCGTATTGCAACGCGGCTTGTTGAAAACCTTCGCAAGCTTTTAAAGTCGAACGGGATCTTGGCTATTTCGGATGTGCGGGAGAAATACAAAAACCCTTCCGTTCATTTTATGGAGTGGGTCGGTGATTGGAACCTTGTTTATCGTCCCGATGAGGAGTTTCGTCGGATTTTTATCGACGCCGGATTTGCGGAAAAAGATTTATCGTTTGGAGCGGACCAACAGGGCGTTTTGCAATATATTATCGG
Organism: Candidatus Omnitrophota bacterium; assembly: GCA_022705945.1. Taxonomy (GTDB): domain Bacteria; phylum Omnitrophota; class Omnitrophia; order Omnitrophales; family Aquincolibacteriaceae; genus UBA1443. The sequence goes on from JAKJDL010000016.1 coordinate 3,355, forward strand.
CGCCAGGGCGGACTAGGCGGTGGCCGTTGCTTTTTGTGCATACACCGGACTTCTTAATGCGGTAGCCAGCCTTGCGTTTGTTATATTCATTGCGCTCAAGAAACAAAAAACCCTTCTTGATAAACGATTTGCCTTCTTCGCTTTTTCTGTCGGCTATTGGGGGCTCAGTTATTTCTTTTGGCTATCAGCACGGCAAGCTGATTCCGCACTCTTTTTTATCAGGAATGCCATGGCTGGTGCGATTTTTATCCCATCGACGTTTATGCATTTGGTTCTAAGTTTGATTGAGGCGTCCTGGAGGTCTCGTAAAATTGTAATAGTCGGCAATTACTTACTCTCCGTAGTATTTTTAATTTTTTGTTTCAGTCCCCTCTATATAGTTGAAGTCGAACCTCGCCTTTTTTTCCCGTTCTGGCCGGTTCCCGGAATGTTGTTTCATTTCGTGCTACTCCATTTTTCGGTGAATATTATCTTGGCGCACTTTCTGATGTGGCAAGCGATCAAACGCACCTCAGGTTTAAAACAGAATCAAATTAAGTATGTCTTTATCGGAACCCTTATTGGATTTATAGGTGGGTGTACCAACTATCTGCTTTGGTATGCTCTTCCGGTTCCTCCGTTCCTTAACTTTCTAGTCGCCATCTACATCGCTACGTTGGCATATGCGATCATTAAATTCAGGCTTATGGATGTTAATGTTGCAATGACCCGGACGACGATATTTGTACTTCTTTATGCCGTAATCATTGGAGTCCCGCTCGGGACAATTGCTTGGGGGAAAATATGGCTGACTGATCGATGGGGATCAAAGTGGTGGTATATCCCGTTAGGTTTTTATGCCGTTCTTAGTGCAATCGGGCCGTTTATCTATCTGATTTTGCAGCGTAAGGCAGAGGCTGTTGTATTGAAAGAACAGAAAGCCTATCAGCAAACCCTTCTTCAGGCATCCAAGGGGATGACTTTAATCAAAAATCTGGATCATCTCCTCAAACTTATCGTCCATATTCTTACCAAGACGGTCCGGATTACGCATACTCGCATTTTCTTGTGGGACAACAACGCGAAGAATTATGTTTGCAAAGCCGTCCGGGGTGATTGCCGGAAAGGATTGGGGGAGGTTATCTCGGAGAATGCGGCATTCATCCGGCAGCTTCATAAGACCAAAGAGCCGTTGATGTTTGAAGAGGTCAGGTCCCATAATTCCGCGGATGAGACGGTCATTGACGAAATAGAGGCGCTTCAGGCCGCGCTTGTTATCCCGAGTTTTGTTCAGGAGAGGCTTATCGGTTTTGTGGTGTTGGGCAATAAGAAATCCAACCGGCTTTATACGGAAAGCGATCTTGATATTCTCACAACGCTCGCAAACCAGGCGGCACTTGCGATCGAGAACTGTATCTTCTTAACGGAATTTGAACACCAGCAGGCGCATTTCTTTCAAGCGGCGAAGATGGCGGATCTCGGCACGATGGCGTCCGGTATCGGCCACCAGGTGAACAACCGGTTTAATGTGATCAAGCTTGGCGCGGAATCGGCACTGATGATGGAGCTGAAGCGGCTCCCCAAATGTTTTGAAGAGAACGATCCGGAAACCGGGATGAAAATGATACAGGGGCTGACCGATACCTGCCGGAAGATTGCGAAGAATGCCGAGCATGGCGGCGAGATTGTCAGGCGGCTGCTTGATTTCAGCCGGCTCGCGCAGGGTTTCAGGATCATGGATGTCAGGGAGGCGATTGAAAGCAGCGTGCGGCTTTGGGAATGTAAACATGATCTTCGGGAGATCGGGTTTAACATGGATATCGACGGGAACCTGATGAAAATTAACGGCAACTTCAGCGAGATCGAGGAAATCCTTTTTAATCTTCTCGATAACGCGGCCGATGCCGTCAGAATGAAAGAGGAAGCCTGCAGGCTCGGCAATCTTTCAAGGCCGGAGAGGGAAGAGAGGGGAACAATCTGGCTCAAGGCGGAAAATTCGGAGTTGAACGGGAACCCGCATGTTTTGGTGTCGGTCCGGGAGAACGGTATCGGGATGGATGAAGAAACGCAGAAGAGAATATTCGTCCCGTTCTTTACGATGAAGGCAACCGCCGTCAAGGGGACCGGGCTTGGTCTTTATATCATAAGAAAAATGGTCGATGCGCATCAGGGGCGCATTCAAATAGATTCCGAATACGGCAAGGGAACAACATTTTCTATTTATTTGCCCGCGGTCGCGGGAGGTTGATATGGCGAAGATCGTATTTGTGGATGATGAGCTGGATATGCTGGAAACGGTGAAAAAAGTGTTTACCGAGTTCGGGCACGAAGTTTATACGGCTGAGGAAGGAAGGGAAGGGCTTCGGCTGATTCTCGAGCATGAACCGGATATCGCTTTTGTGGATGTCCGTCTGGGCGGATTGAAAGGGATGGAGGTTTTACGGCAGGCAAAAGCGCAGAAGCCCCATCTCAAGATAGTTATCTTCACGGGATTTAATGACAGCCAGGTCGATGCGGATGCGCTGAAATACGGCGCGATCATGTGTCTTCATAAACCGGTGGGCCTGCAGGATCTGATGAATATTATCGAAAAAAATACGGGCGGTTAAATAAGCATTGTTGCAATCCTTCGCTTTGCCCGGGATGATTTCTCGAGTCAAGGCGGGAAATCATAATCGGAGGACCTATGGTTGATATTCCAAAACCCAAAGGAACAATTCTAATCGTTGATGATGAAGCGGATACGCTCTTTTTCATCTCAAAAACCTGTCAGTCATTTGGTTATGATGCGATGACGGCCGGGAGCGGAATGGAAGCTCTCAAGATTGTTGAGGAATGCGGAAAAAAGCTGGACATCGTGGTTCTTGATCTCCATATGCCGGGGATGGGAGGAGTCGAGGTTTTAAAATCCATTCGCAAGCACCAGCCGGATCTTCCGGTGATCATTCTGACCGCGCTTCACGATGAGCAGGAAGCCTGTGAAAAACTCGGTATTGAGGCGTTTATCAAAAAACCTTATAGCCTGAAAGATCTCTATGACAGGGTCGAACGGGTGATTGAACGCAAAAATGAGGATAAGGGTGAGGTCGAAATTGATCCCGGGTATGAGCCTTGTGCCAAGATCCTGATTGTGGATGACGAACCGGAGGTTTGTGAGTTGCTCGGGATGGCTTTGGCCGAGGATGTGGGAGATGCGCACTTTGAAGTAAAAAAGGCTTTTTCGGGCGATGAAGCCTTGAGAATATCCCGTGAGTTTGAACCGGATATCGGAATCATCGATATCAAGATGCCGCATATGTGGGGAGATGAGCTGATTGAACGTTTTAAAGCGGGGGAAGGTCATTCTCCGAAAGATTTCGTGATCTATACGAGCGTTGCTGATCCCGGCCAGGCGGAAAGAGCCAAGAAGCTCGGATACAGGTTCTTTTCGAAGCCCACTGCCCTGGAAACGTTGGTAGATGTCCTGAAAAAGATTTGTGTCCGGCACAAGCTCTTGCGGAAGAAGTCTTAGAGGAGGCCCTGATCTCGGTTTGAAATGCGAAGGCCATCGGGGCCGGTCCTACCGACGGTAATCCTTGTCTATAGACCCCTGAAATGGCTCGTAGTGCTCCCCTTTAAATTCCGCGGTAGTTTGCCGCTGCTATTTTGCTGGATTGAGCGGCGAGGCGGAATTATACTACAGCCCTGTGTGTTTTCCCCGCATGAGAACTCAGAGATTGCGAATTGCCGTTTTCATAAAATGTCACGGCGGCTTTCGATATTAACAGGAGAGTTTCAGAACCGGCATTGAAGTAATTAATATCCCTCAAACTTAACTCAATCTTCATCCCAAGGAGAACGAATTATGACTACGAATACCGAAATTAAAGTCGATGGAAGTATGGCGGAAAAGCTGGGTCTCACCCGGGAAGAATACGGCATGATACAAAAACTTATCGGCCGCAACCCGAACTTTACGGAGCTCGGACTTTTTTCCGCGATGTGGTCGGAACACTGCAGCTACAAAAACTCCAGGAAACTTTTCAAACTCTTTCCCACCCGGGGGAAGCGGGTGCTGGTCGGCGCCGGCGAGGAAAATACGGGCATTGTGGATATCGGGGACGGAATGGGTGTGGCGTTCAAGATCGAGTCGCACAATCACCCTTCCGCGCTTGAGCCTTTCGAGGCATCGGCTACCGGGATTGGGGGATGCCTGCGTGACATTTTCACCATGGGTGCGAAACCGGTTGCGGTCCTGGGTGCTCTCCGTTTCGGCAGTCTCGAAAATGAACGGGTTAAGTACCTTTTCAAGGAAGTCATTCGCGGGCTTGCGCATTACGCCAACACGGCGGAGGTCAATGCCGTGGGAGGGGAAGCCTATTTTGATGAAAGCTATGAGGGGAACCCGCTCGTGAACGCTTTTGTCGTCGGGATCGTGGAGCAAAAAAAGATCGTGCATGGGACTACGGCCGGCGCGGGCAAAGCGGTCTACTATATCGGCGGGGACACGGGGCGCGACGGCGTGGGGGGCGCGAGTTTCGCGTCGCAGGAGATCACGGAAGAATCCTCGTCGTCCTCAGGTGCGGTTGCGATCGGTAATCCCGAGATTGGAAAACGTCTGCGGGAAGCCTGCCTTGAATTGATCGGGAAAGGGCTTGTGGCCGGGATGCAGGACATGGGCGCCGCGGGGCTTATCTGTTCGACCTGCGAGACGGCCTCGCGGGGAAACTCGGGGATTGAGTTTGATGTTGCGCTCATTCCTCAACGCGAAGCGAAAATGACGCCGTATGAGATCCTGCTTTCCGAATCGCAGGAGCGAATGCTCGCGATCCTGAAGGAAGGAAAAGAAGACGAAGCGATTTCTGTCCTGAAAAAATGGGGCGTTCCGGTCGTTAAAATCGGATCCGTCACAACGGACGGTATGGTCCGCGTCAAAGAGAACGGGAAGATCGTAGCGGAGTTGCCGGTCAAGGCGCTCACGGAGAACGCGCCGCTTTATGACCGCCCGGTGCAGGAACCCGCGTATCTGAAAGAGTCTCAGCGTCTTGATGTCGAAACAATCCCGGAGCCCGGGGATTGCAATGCCGTCCTGCTGGAGCTTCTTGACTCGCCGACCATCGCGAGCAAAGAAGCCGCGTATCGGAGTTTCACATTCCGGGACAAGGACACCGTGCTCGTGGGTGCGGGATCGGATGCTGCCGTGATATCGGTCAAAGGGACGCGGAAGGCTCTTGCCATCAGCGTAGACTGCAACGGCCGCTACTGTTTTCTGAACCCCTATCAGGGCGCCATGCTTGCCGTAGCCGAGGCGGCGCGTAATATTGTTTGTTCCGGCGGCCAACCGCTCGCAGTCACGGACGGCCTCAATTTCGGGAATCCCATGAAACCGGAAAATTACTGGCAGTTCCGGAAATGCATCGAAGGACTCTCTGCGGCCTGCAGCGCCCTGGAAACGCCGGTCATCAGCGGGAACGTGAGTTTTTACAATGAAAATCCCAAAGGTGCCGTGGATCCGACGCCGATGATCGGTATGGTCGGATTGATTGAGGATGCGGCGAAATATGTCACGCAGGATTTTAAAAAGGACGGGGACGCGATCGTGCTCCTTGGAAACCCGGCGGGCAGTCTTGCGGGCAGTGAGTACCTTTACCGGATCCACAAACAAAAAAAAGGAAATCCCGGGATCGATATTGAATTTGAGAAAAAAGTCCAGGCCGCGTGTCTTGAAGCCATACAGGCCGGGCTGGTTCGGAGCGCGCACGATCTGTCGGAAGGCGGATTTGCGGTTTGTGCGGCGGAATCCTGCGTCAGTAACGAAAAGGGGATGCATGGAGCCGAGCTTCGGATCGATGCATTTTTTCAAAAAGGTGTTCGTCTCGATGAGATTTTATTCGGTGAAGCCCCATCGCGAATCCTGGTGACCTCGGATCCGAAAGATCTCGCGGGATTTGAGAAAATCGCGGCCAAACATTCCGTCCCGTGTTTCAGGATCGGAACAGTCGGCGGGGATCGTCTGATCATCAGGAACGGGGGAAGTGATGTGATCAATCTTTCCGTCCGGGACCTGAACCATACGTGGCGCCGTTCGATCCCGGTGAAAGCAGGTCTGCCGCTTCCGTCCGCCCGATGAAATGAAAGCCCGGTAGAAATCTATGACAAAATCCGGGATTACATCGGCAATATAATAGGATTTGACAAGACGCCAAAGATAGGGCAGACTTTCCCACGTAGTAAGCAATGAGGGTGAACGTTGTATGGCCGCAAGGCAAGCACGATCCGCCTCGCGGTTTTTTTTGTTTTACCCCTGTTTTTCGGTCTCTGACCGGAGGGCGGGCCAGTTCCAAATGCTCGTGGTTGATCTTGATCACGCAGGAAAGTTGGTCCGGTCATTCGTTACTATGGGAACGGGAAAGTCCCGGTCTCAAAATTATTTTGCAAAGGAGCAAAATTAACCATGGTGCAAGGAACAGTGAAGTGGTTCAATAACTCAAAAGGCTACGGATTCATCTCCCGCGAGGGCGGAGCGGACGTGTTCGTCCATTTTTCCGCGATCACGGGTGATGGCTACAAGTCCCTGGAAGAAGGCCAGAAGGTCCAGTTTGAAGTGACCCAGGGCCCCAAGGGCGAGCAAGCCTCGAACGTTTCGAAGATCTAACCCGGAGGATCGGTGATCAAGTCGTTATGACGATTTGATCAGGTCTGCGGAGTAACCACTTCGAAGAAACTGAAAAGCCCGACGGCGAAAGCCGTCGGGCTTTTTGTTTAATCGAGCCGGATTTTGCGTATTTTGAAAAAACTTGCCGGATAAAATAGTTTTCGGCATCGATTCGGACGTCGGCCATCTTGCCAATTCCGCTGTCATTTCCTATACTACCCGCATGTTAAGGAAATTAATCCCGTGACAACTTCCCAGGTTTGGCTTGTTTCCAGCGTTGCCGTCTATATGGCGGTCATGCTCGGGATCGGTTTTTGGACGAGCCGGAAGATCCACGACACGAAAGATTACATCCTTGCCGGCAAACGGCTCGGATGGTGGCTTTCGATCGGGACGATCTTTGCGACATGGTTCGGGGCCGAAACCTGCATGGGCTCCTCGCGCACCGCTTACGAAAAAGGGATCCTCGGAGTGATTGCGGATCCCTTTGGAGCCGCGCTTTGCCTTATTCTGGCGGGTCTTCTTTTCGCGAAATTTTTTCATAACAGCAATTACCAGACGCTTGTCGATTATTTTGACCACCGTTACGGGCGCTGGGCCGCGGGGCTTCTGAGCGTTCTTTATATTCCCGTCTACATCGGCTGGGTCGGAGCCCAGCTACTTGCTTTTGGGATCATCCTGAATACGGTGACCGGGATCGATTCGATGACGGCGATCGTGATCTCGACTGCCGTGGTCGTCGTTTATACCTATATGGGGGGCATGTGGGCAGTCTCGGTTACCGATCTTGTTCAGATGCTGATCCTGGTGGCGGGATTTCTGGTTCTTTTCCCGATTCTGCACGGGAAGATCGGCGGTTTCAGTGCGATGAAAGAACAGCTTCCTCCCGAGATGTTCCATTTTTGGCCCCGCAAAGCTTCCGCACTCGAATGGTTGATGTATATCCAGGCCTGGATGCTTGTGGGTATCGGTTCTCTTCCGGGACAGGACCTTTTTCAGCGTCTCATGTCTCCCCGGACGGCTTTTATGGCGAAGTGGAGCGCCGTGATCGCCGGGATTCTTTATGCCACGGTCGGGCTTCTTCCCGTTCTGATGGGGATGATGGGGCGTATCGCACTGCCTTCGGGGGGACGAAGCGAATCTGTTTTGGTTGATCTTGCGATGAATTATCTGCCATTGCCCATGGTCGCGCTGATGCTCGGAGCTATTTTGTCGGCGATTATGAGTACCGTAAGCGCGGCGCTCCTGGCGCCCGCAAGCATTATCGGGCATAATATGGTCCCTTTTTTCAATCCCCGCGCGTCGGAAGCGACAAAGCTTCGGTGGTGCAAGAGCGGGATATGGATTATCGCGGTAATTTCACTTCTTATCGCGATTTATTTCCAGAATGTCTACACGCTTTGCACCCAGTCCTGGGGGATACTGCTGGTCGGTGTGGCGGCGCCGCTTATTTTTGGTGTTTTCTGGAAAAAAACCACAACCCAGGGAGCGATTTCGGGGGCGGTAGCGGGGACCGTGGTATGGGTTATTCTGGCGGTTATGCTTTCGGATGATTATCCGACCCATCTTTTCGGATTCGTCATTTCATGTCTCACGTTGGTTTTTGTAAGTCTTGTCACTTCTCCGGCCGCTGTCCCGTGTCAAAATCCGGATAAGCCCTGCGCCGGAAAAAGTTTATAAAAAAAAGATTTTTGACGTAAACTAGTCAAGACATTCAAGACGCTTTCAACCTGTCAACGGAGGTGTTCCATGACGTTCCTTTGGATCCTGCTCGGCCTTGTCGTTCTTGCCGTTTTTGCTGTTATCGGTATCTACAACACGCTTGTTACGCTCCGGAATCGCTACAAAAACGCGTTTGCCCAGATCGATGTCCAGCTCAAGCGCCGGTATGACCTTATTCCCAATCTTGTCGAGACGGCCAAAGGCTATCTAAAACATGAGAAGGGGACTCTTGAAGCGGTAATCCAGGCCCGCAACCAGGCGTTGAACGCCGCGGGGAAAGCCGCGGCAACTCCGGGGGATCCCCAGGCCATGGGCAACTTAAAAACGGCAGAAGCCGGATTAAGCGGTGCTCTCGGGAAATTATTCGCTCTGGCGGAATCGTATCCCGATCTTAAAGCGAACCAGACGATGCTCTCTCTCATGGAAGAACTGACCTCGACCGAGAACAAGATCTCGTTCGCTCGCCAGGCTTATAACGACGCCGTCATGGAATACAATATCGGCCGCGAAAAGTTCCCGAACGTTCTTCTTGCCGCATCGTTCGGGTTTACCGCCGCCGCCCTGCTTGAACTGGAAAGCGCTCAGGAGCGTCAAAAACCGGAAGTGAAATTCTAAACAGATAATTTCCGGCCATGAATTTTTTTGAACACCAGGACAAGGCCCGGAAGCGGACACTGCTTCTGCTTGTATTTTATGCGTTAGCGGTAATCGGGACGATCCTGGCCGTTTATACCGTTGCCAAAGTCTGTTGGTACCTGGCACAGACGTGGAGCACCGGAAGACCCTCCCGCAGCGGCGTGGTTTATCCGGTGTCTTTTGATTTGTGGGACCCCCAATCCTTTCTGACGATCACAGGGATCGTTTGCGCGGTGGTGCTGATAGGCACGGCAGTGAAGATTGTCCAGCTCTCTTCGGGGGGCATCTCGGTTGCCAAAATGCTCGGCGGCGAAGCCATCCTTCCCAATACAACCGATCCTGATGAACGCAAGGTTTTGAATGTGGTTGAAGAGATGTCGATAGCCTCCGGCGTGCCCGTCCCGCCCGTGTTCCTTCTTAAAAAAGAATACGGGATCAATGCGTTTGCGGCCGGATTTTCGACCCAGGATGCGGTGATCGGCGTCACTTCAGGTGCGGTTAAACTGCTTTCCCGTGACGAGCTCCAGGGAGTGATCGCCCATGAGTTCAGTCATATTTTTAACGGGGATATGCGGCTCAACATGCATCTGACGGGATTTCTGAGCGGATTGCTTTTAATCGCGTTGACCGGAAAGGCGATTTTGCACGGATTCAGATTCGGAGGGGCGCGTGTCCGGACGGACAGCCGCGGGGGAGGGGGAGGAGCTGCGGTCCTTGTGATCATCCTTTTCGCGGTGCTTCTGATCGCGGTGGGGTATATCGGGGTATTCTTCTGTAACTGGATCAAGTCCGCAGTGTCGCGCCAGAGGGAATTTCTGGCGGATGCTTCTTCGGCCCAGTTTACACGGAACCCTTCCGGTCTTGCGGGAGCGCTCAAAAAGATCGCCGGTCTTTCGGACGGTTCTTTTGTGTGCCAGACCGGAGCGGAAGAGGTCAGTCATTTCTTTTTTGCCAACGGTGTCAGCTTTACGGATAATCTGATGTTTTCGACGCATCCGCCCCTCGGTCTCAGGATCAAGATGCTGGATCCCTCATTTGACGGTAAATATCCCGTGATCAAGTCCATCGCTCCGGCAGTGACGAGAACTTATCGGAAAGCAAAAACCGTTCCGCGGGTGGATAAAAGAATCAGGGAGTGGGAAAGGAAAACAGCTGTCTTTGGCCTTCCGCTCGCGTCTGCCGTTGCCGCTCCGACCGCGGCATCGATGGTTGCAAGTGTCGGCATGGTCGCCGACGGGAGTCTGGACAAGGCGGGGAGGATCCTTGAAGGGCTGCCGAAACCGTTTATGGATGCCGCGAGGTCGCTTAGCGGGGCAACGGCTCTTGTTTACGGTCTTTTGATCGATCGGCTGAATGTTGAGACAAGAACCCGGCAACTCGGTTATCTTTCGCAAAAGGCCGACCCGGCCGTTTACAAGATGCTTCTCAAACTGCTTCCGGATTTTTCAAATCTGAAGATCGAATTTTGTCTGCCGCTTCTCGATCTCGCAACTCCGGCGCTCAAAACTCAAAGCCCCGCGCTCTACCGTGTGTTCAGGAAAAATATCGAAGCCCTGATCGGAATGGATTCAACCGTGACGGTATTCGAATTTGCCCTGAAGCAGGTGGTTCTCCATCATCTCGATTTCTTTTTCGGGATTACGAAAAAAAACATACCGATTCACTCCACGATAGGTCCGGTTGTTCCGGCGTGCGGTGTTCTCCTGTCTTACCTGGCGGGTGTGGGCCATGTATCCCGAACCGGGGCAGAAAAAGCATTCGGGGAAGCGGCGAGCGAGCTTGATCCCGATCAGGACTGGAAATTTATTCCGGGTGAGGTTATTTCACATGCAAGCGTGGAAAAATCATTGCGCGATATGGCTTTGGCATTCCCCAAGCTGAAAGAAAAGTTCCTCAAGGCTTGCGTCAGATGTGTGGAGCATGACGGGAAGCTTGATCTTCGTGAGATGGAGCTTTTGAGGGCGTTTGCCTCGACCCTGGATTGTCCGATCCCTCCTCTTTCCGTTCCCTGCTACGAATGAACTTCGGAAGGTTTCTGATCCGTTCTGCGGATTATCCCCCCGCAGGTTTTAGGTGCATTAGGGAGATACTCCCGATTCGGGGGTTTGTTTAATCGGAAGCGCTCTTGCGGCGGCGCGGCAAATAAGGGATGGGCGGAACCGGATTATCCGGTAAATTCTTCGGAGGGGGAGTCCTTCCTGATTGTGTGCCACGGGAATATTTTCGGGGTGGTGTCCTCGGTCGACAATTCAATGACGAGGATCCTGTTGTCCGTGAAATAAGAGTCTCCCGTGAGATTCTTTTTCGGTTTGTCCGAACTTTCCAGCGCGGTATTCTTTATAAAACCGAACCGTGCCACTTTCTGGACCTCGATCAGATCGGCCAGCACATAATCCCTCGCGTCGTCCAGATTCGGATCGATCTTATGGGTCGTGAAATACCAGGTTTTAGGGGTGAGTTTTACCCCGATATCCCGGCTGATGGTGCCCACCCAGGCAGGTTTCCCGTTCCAGCGGAGAGGAGTATACCAAAGTCTCAGATGGAGTCTTTGGTTGATCGTGCTTCGGGCCTTTTGAAGTGCAAGATCCTGCGGATGACCGTTATGATACAAAGGGCTGACGGGAGAATAGCGGTCCTCGTCGCCGGTGAAAAAAGCCTTGGCCATCGAAAGACCCGACTTCACGGTCAAGGCCCTCGTCTCAGCCCATCCTGCGGAAGTGAAAAGTGTGATGACGTCTTCAAGTTCGCCTAGGACGGTCAGGTTGATCGGGTCTCCGTTCCGGTTACCCTTTTGGTTGGTTGTGCAGCAGGGGAGCTCTTTCATGTAACCGGGAATTTCGTTCCCCTCATAAGTTACAAGCGTGGTATCGGGGTAACGGGCTTCGAAATCCCTGGTCGTATGGTCCGGTTTCATGCCCGGGACCGTCACGACGAAAGAAAAAGTGTTATGCCCCTTTTCTCCCAGAAGATCTACCGTAACGTGTTTGGTGCCTTCGTCGACCGAAGTAAATACAAAACCGGACTCCTGACTTTTCGGCATGATGATATGGCTCGGAAGGGCGTGTCGGGAAAAGACCTTATCCATTTTTTTGTTGGCATGACGGACGGCAAAAAAATTGACGGGAATCAGTGCGAGGGCGGGGAAGAAAATGACCGCCACAAGGCCCGCTTCGAGAATCTGCCGGCTGTGTCTGAAATGAGACATGAAGGCAGCCTCTTCCGTGGAATAATAATTCGGATCTATATTCCTCGGAATAAAAACATAAGGAATTTCACTTTGGTTATCAATGGCGATCCAAACCGGCTGTACCCTTTTTTTGGCGAGAGAAACGCCGAAAGCTTTTTTGCTTTCCCTGTCGCTCATGACGGCGACAGTGACGGTCACATCGTCCTGGGTTTTGGTCTGGGCCCGCTCCATAAAAGGGACCTGCTCGAGAGGCTGAGGACGATAGGTGATACACCCTGAAAAAACCAGGGGGATTACGAGAAGCCAGGAAGTGAGTGCGTGTTTTGGGGAACGCCGAAGCATGGGCGCTAGCCCCGTAGCCGGATCACGAGGAGGGAGGAAATGGATCTTTTTTTGTTTTTGGGATAAAGGCGGATCGTTTCTCGAATCTGGTTTTGCTGTTTTTCGCTGACATCGGTAAACCGGAGCCCCGTTTGATAGGTGGGCGGTTGATTCCTGACCTGGATGCATCGGGCGACAACAGCGTTGATCTCCATGGGTGTTTCGTTGGGATGAAGGAGAATGGAAACGCGAAGCTCCTGCCCGGGATCAAAAAGCTTGTTGGTAACAAAGGAAAGCCCGCCTTCGCTAATCTCACGGACATTGCTCAGGTGGAGGACACGGGATTCGGAAACGGATGAGCATTTCAGGAGGCCCTGAACCCTGGCTCGTTTATGCTGTCGGCTGTTACGCGTGATCTTCATAATATCCTCCCCAAGTATGACATTTAGGTTTCGGCCTGATGGGCAAATAACTTAAGGAACATACCCATGGCATTCATTTTGGGATATAATACCATCCAATACATTACGTTCGGTAGAATTTCCTCCGGTGCAAACTGCGGGAAACCTTTATTATCTGATAGATCTGAAGAGGAGTATCCTATGAAAAATAACCGCTGTTTTTTTCTGGTTTCCATGCTCGTTCTTGCCGGGTGTGCGACGGTTCCTATCACGGGGCGCCAGCAACTTTCTTTTATCCCTCAGGGACAGCTTTTGACTCTCAGCGATCAAGGGTACCGGGAAGTTTTAAGCCAATCCACGCTGTCTGGTAACGCCGCCCAAACCGCGGAAGTGGTTGAGGTCGGGCAGAGGATTGCCGCCGCCGCAGAGTCGTTCATGCGGGACAGCGGAATGGAAAAGGAAATATCTAATTACAAGTGGGAATTCAAACTGATCCAGGACGACAAAACCGTGAATGCGTTCTGCATGCCGGGAGGCAAGATCGTGGTTTATACCGGCATCCTTCCCGTGACCCAGGACAAGAACGGTCTTGCGACCGTGATGAGCCATGAGGTCGCCCACGCGATTGCGAACCACGGCGGGGAAAGGATGAGTCAGCAGCTTGTGATTCAGGCGGGCGGTATGGGGCTTTCGCAGCTAATGAAAACCAAGCCCGAGCAGGCCCGTCAAATTCTTATGCAGGTTTATGGTGCCGGAACCCAGGTTGGGGTCCTTCTTCCCTACAGTCGTTCTCATGAATCCGAAGCGGACCGCATCGGGTTGATCCTGATGGCCCGGGCGGGATATGACCCGAAAACGGCCGTGGCTTTTTGGGAAAGAATGAGCAGATTCGGCGGGAGTACTCCTCCGGAGATCCTTTCCACTCATCCTGCGAATGCCCGCCGGATCGCGGATATCCGGAAAGCGATTCCGGAAGCTGAAACCTATTATTCACGTTGACTCCATCGAAAAGGAAGGGTTTGATGTTTACGGTATTTCGGGGCTTTTTTTGCAGACTGTTCTTTCCGCTGCTTTTCCCCCTTTTGTTTTTATCATCCTGTAAGGGGCAGGTGCCTTCTTTGGGGAATCCCGTTGCCGAACAGGCCCGGGACACCTTGATTTTGAAAAACGGCAGTATGGTCCAGGGAGTGATTACCGATCAGACGGCTGAACGGGTGACGATCCGTATCCGGGGAGGGGAGATCGGATTTCCCATGACTGATATTGCGGATGTCAGAAGGGGTGAGACGCTTGTTAAAAGCGGGGACGGGCTTCAGCCGGTTTATGCCCCGCCGGAAACCGAGGCGCCTTATCCGAGGATTTACCTCAAAGACGGCCGGATCGCTTCCGGGAGTAATATTTCGAAAGAAGCGGATACGTTTTATCTTAAGCAAACGGTTGAGGGAGGCGGCTCGGTCGCATTTGGTTTTGAGCAGGATAAAGTCGAGAGGATTGAGCTGTGGCCGCCGCCCGATGACAGTAATCTTGACCGGGACTTCAAGTTGCTTCGCAAGTTTAATCTGAAGTATGCATTCAAGAAGCCTCCCTATTACGTCGTGTCTACCGTCGAGTCTTCGGATCTTCTTCTTTATTTCAGGGCACTGCAGGATTTTAGCTCCGATTTTATAATGAATTTCATGCCTTTGATCGACGCCGCAAAACCCGCGCCGCCCCTCGGGGTTGTGATTTTCGGGTCGTATGATGATTTTTTGAAATATGCCGGACTTCCGAAGGGGACCAACATGGCCGGATTTTATTTGCCGGATAAAAAATATCTTGTACTTTTTAACATGAAAGAAACCGATATGATCCGCTATCGCCTGGCGAGGGCGGAGTATGCGGAAAGCCGGATTGGGGACGTCAAGACCAAGATAGAGATGTATTCGGGCCCGCATTCGGCCGGCAAATGGGCGGCTTATGATTATCTCGAAAAGGTCCAGTTTGCGATTGAAACGGACCGGATGCGTCTGGAAGGTTGGGCCCGGGACCGGACAATGGAGACGATCCGTCACGAGGCGGGGCACCAGCTCTTTGATTTTTTGGGGATTGATTCCGGCGACGTTTACCGGGGAGCCTGGCTCTCGGAGGGGTTGGCGGAATATGTGTCAACGGATCCTTTGGGCGGTATCAATAAGGAGCGGCTCATGTTTATGAGAGCCGAGTTGGAGGCCGGGCATTCTTTAATGCCGCTTCAATACCTGATGAAGATCGAAAACGGGGCGGGCATCCGCAAACTTCAGGATCCGAACTACACGCTCTTTGGCTATGCCCAGAGCTGGGCCCTCGTCTATTATCTGATGGAGCATTATCCCGAACCCTTTTTTAACTATCTTCGCGAGCTGATCAATGTCAAAAAAGGTTATAACGCGGAGCAGGACGTGGCGCTTCTGGAGAAGCACATCGGTTGCTCCATCGCTGAGCTCGACAAGGAACTTGAAAAGCATATTCGGGAAATTATGGTTTCGCGCCTTGATAAAGATGAATATGAATTTTATCGCCTGCTTCAAAAGACTTAGCAATTATTATTGCCCGGGGAGTGCCGGGGATTAAAAACGGGGGAGGAAATGTGAGCGGTATTTTCGGAGTGGTTTCCGGGCAGGAGTGTGTCGAAAATCTTTTTTACGGAACGGACTATCATTCCCATCTCGGTACCGAATTCGGAGGCCTCGCCACGATGAGCGGCGACCGGTTTTTCAGACAGATTCACGAGATCGGCCCAAGCCAGTTCAAATCAAAATTTTTCGGAGACCTTTCGAACCTCAAGGGTAACAAGGGGATCGGTGTTATCAGCGACTCCAACGAACAACCGATTTATCTTAATTCCAAATTTGGCCCCTTCTGCATCGTGACCATGGGGCTGATCGAAAATGCCGAGGATCTTGTCGGGGAGCTTTTGAGCCGGGGGCATTCCTTCGCGGAAATGAGCGTTAAAGGCTTCGTGAACACGACCGAATTGATCGCAAAACTGATCGCGCTTGGCGATGACCTTGTGGATGGGATTGAGCGGATGTTTGAAAAGATCGAAGGCTCCTGTTCTCTGCTCATATTGAATAAAGAAGGCATTTATGCCGCCAGGGACCGGCGGGGTTATACGCCTCTTGTGATCGGCAAACACGCGGATACTTATGCCGTTACGACCGAAACCTCGGCTTTCCCGAACGCGGATCTCAAGGTCGTGAAATATATTGCCCCCGGTGAAGTGGTGCTTGTGACCGAGAACGGGATTGCTTCCAGAAGGGAGGGGGGCGAAGAAATGCAGATATGCACCTTCCTCTGGATTTACATGGGATTCCCGGCGTCGGATTATGAGGGGATCAACACGGAAGCTGCCCGTGAGAGATGCGGGGCCGCACTGGCGCGCAGGGATAAAGATATTAAAGTGGATGTCGTTGCGGGCGTGCCGGATTCCGGAACGAGCCATGCGATCGGTTATGCGATGGAGAGCGGTAAGCCTTTCCGGCGGCCGCTTGTCAAATATACGCCGGGATACGGGCGAAGCTACACGCCCCCGGTCCAGGAAAAACGCGACCTGGTCGCGAAAATGAAGCTGATCGCCATTAAAGAGGTTATTGACGGGAACCGGATCGTGATCTGCGATGATTCGGTCGTTCGCGGGACGCAGCTCAAGAATTTTACGATCAATAAACTTTGGGAAGCCGGCGCGAAAGAGATTCACGCGCGGCCGGCTTGCCCGCCGCTTATGTTTCCGTGCAAGTTTTGTTTGTCTACGCGGAGCATTCATGAACTCGCCGCCCGTAAAGCGATCCGCAACATCGAAGGAAAAGATATTGAGGATGTCTCGGAATACGTGGATTCGAAATCTCCGAAGTATAAAAAAATGGTGGATTCGATCGCCCGCGACCTGGGAGTGACGACGCTTCGCTATCAGACGGTTGACGATATGGTCGCAGCGATCGGACTCCCGAAAGAGAAATTATGTCTTTATTGTTGGACGGGAAAGTGCCCATCGGCGGAGAAGCGGGGAAAAGAAAATAGTTGCTCCGATGGGACCGGGACCCACTGTTCCTAACTGACGGAGGCAATAAAATGCAGCGACTTTCACTTAAAGGTATGACCGCGGCGCTGGCGATCCTTGGGGGCGGTGCCGTGATGTTTGTCGGTTTGATCAACCTTTTCCAGCCGGGCTACGGATATGTTTTTCTGGACATGATCAACTCGATCTATCCATGGTGTATGAACGCCGCGGGATGGAAATGGGTTTTTATGGCCTCGGGATGCGCGGTTGCGGACGGAGCCGTTTGCGGATTCCTTCTTGCCTGGATCTATAACCGGTTTATTCCAAAGACCTGAATTTTTTAATTTCAGGTCCGACCAAAAACGGGGAGCGTATGCCCGTGTCAGGAAAATCCAAAACCGGTTTATAAGTGTCCGGGGGATTTATGGAAAAAGGGATCAGCATGCTTCAAAAATTCTTGGACGCATCGGTTGAGTTCCTGAGCAACCACAGCTTCCATGCGGTCATCCCCGGGTTTTGTGAAAAGAAAAAAACGGATATCACTCTCTCAAAATTCCCGGCCGGTTGTATCAAAGTCTTGGCGATGGTTTTTGCGATCCACAAGGCCCTCGCGGAATCAAAAATCACGATCCCTTATCCGCAACAAGCCGTTTATCTTGTTAACTTGTCCCGGTAACTCCGGGAAAAGAGCCTTGCCGGAGGAGGTATGAAGGATCCCGTAACCAGACTGGCGCCAATGACAGGGGGAAGGCTTTCCGGAGCGGCCCTTTTTCTCCTGGGGCTTTTGTCGGTTATCGCCCAGGTTCTTCTGATCCGTGAATTTATCGGGAGTTTTTACGGCAACGAATTTTTTATCGGCTGGCTTTTTTTTAGTTGGTTTTTCTGGACGGCATCAGGCAGCCGGTTCGCGGGTTCCCGATTCAAGGAATCCTCCATGGCTTTAAGGGCCTTGGCAGGGACGTTTTTTGCGGTGGGGATCTTTATTTTCCTTCAGGTGTTTCTTGTGCGGAGCAGCCGCTTTTTGCTAGGCATTCATCCGGGGGAAGTTCCGGATCTTCTCCCGGCGCTGGTTTACTCCTTTCTTGTCATGGCCCCTCTCTGCTTTTTCTTCGGCATGCAATTCCCCCTGGCCCTGCGGTCTTTAGGGGCGGGGGAGATGAAGATGGAGGCGGTTTTCGGGCGTGCTTATTTTCTGGAATCTCTCGGCTTTATAACCGGGGGGATCCTCTTCAGCTTTTTGCTGGTTCGTTGCGCCCCTTTTTGTAGTTTGGCGGTTAT
>JAKJDL010000016.1:21537-27101 GCA_022705945.1 Candidatus Omnitrophota bacterium
TTTGGGCATGGCGAGTGCCATTTTATTTCGGGAAGCTCTTCCGAAAATGAAGATCGCCCTAGGATTGATTTTAACCGCTTCGATTGCCGGATTTCTTTTCTCAAACTCATTCGAATACCCCTCGGCCTCGCTGCGGTTCCCTTCCGAACGCCTTGAGAAGACCCTGAATACCGTGCACGGGAATATTGCCGTGACTCGACTCGGGGATCAGTTTAACTTCTATCAAAGCGGCGGTTTGATTGGGAGCGCCCGCGAGCAGCTTGCAAGCGAACTGCTTGTACATCTTCCGATGCTGGCCCATCCGTCTCCCGAAAAAGTCCTTTTGTTGGGGACAGGTTTCAACGGGCCTCTTCCGGAGGTGTTGAAGTATGGTGCGGTCGAAGTTACGAATGTCGATATTGATCCGGAGCTGGTTCGTGTCGCTGAGCGGTATTTGCCGGGAGATCTGAGAAGTGCGCTTTGCGACAAGCGGGTCCGGATCGCAAACGGCGATCCCCGGGCCTTTCTGGATTCCTCCGAAGAAAAATGGGATGTCGTGATCATGAACTTCCCCGACCCCGGAACGGTTCTCCTTAATCGGAACTTTACGGTGGAATTTTTCCAAAAAATAAAAAAACATCTTGCACCTGAAGGGATTTTCGCGCTCCGGCTTGATTTTTCTCCCAATTACATCAGCCCTGAACTGGAAAGGCTGGGGAGT
This sequence comes from Candidatus Omnitrophota bacterium, assembly GCA_022705945.1. Classification (GTDB taxonomy): domain Bacteria; phylum Omnitrophota; class Omnitrophia; order Omnitrophales; family Aquincolibacteriaceae; genus UBA1443. Next base: position 22,238 of record JAKJDL010000016.1, read on the forward strand.
TCCGTTTACGCAACACTTCATCAGGTGTTTCCATCCGTGACCGTTCTTCCCGAAGATACGGCGTATTTTCTCGCTTCCACGGAAGGACGGTGGATTCCTCCGCTCGAAAAGATGATCGAGAGGTTGCGGGCGAAGGACATCGGAAACTCTTTTGTAACGTCCGGCCTGATCCGCGACCGGATAACCAACAGCCGGGCGCTTCGCGTTCAAACCATTTTTGAAAACGCATTGCACGAGGTCAAGAATACCGATAGGGTGCCGCGGAGCTGTTATTTTTCACTCGTCCGGTGGATCAGTCATTTTCATTCCGGGTTGTCGCGCCGGTTGCTGGATCTCTCGGAAGTGCCTTTTGGTTTTGTGGCGGTATTTTTTTTGTTTTTATTCGGTTTTCCGTTCCTTCCGGGCAACAGTGACCCGTCGGGCAGGGCAAGGCGTTTTGCTTGCGGAGCGGTGAGGATCAGCGGTTTTTCGATCATGGTTTTTGAGATCATACTGATTTATCTTTTTCAGGTCTGTTACGGGGATCTTTACTACAGGATTGCCTGGCTGATAACGGCATTTATGACCGGAATGGCTGCAGGGGCCCTGATCGGTATCCGGAAAAGGTCCTCCGCGCCGCAACGTATTTTGCGGGGTATTCACCTGATGGCCGTTTTTTTCTATGGGGGGATGGTGTTTCTTTTATCCCGAAATTCCTGTTTTTTGATCGGTACCCACGGGGCGGTTTTTTACGGGCTGGCTTTCCTGGGCGGAGGCTGGATCGGATTTGAATTTCCGTTTGCAAACGCCCTTTATCTGGATTCGGGAAAGGGGGAGAAGCCGGGGGCGGTCTATGCGGCGGATCTGACGGGTTCCTGCCTTGGTGCTTTCTGCGCCTCCGGTTTTTTAATCCCGATATGGGGTGTTCCGCGGACTCTGGTGCTGATTGCCCTGCTGAACGGCGTTGTTTTTCTATTTCTTTTCTTCCGGAAAGACCTGGGCAGTAAAGACGTATAGGTCTACCGAAGGATCTTTCCAGCAGTCCCCGGGCAGCCCTGCTTTCTGACTGCAAAGTTCGCTCAGGAATTTTTCCTTGCCCCATCCTGTTTCAGTTGCGACCTGAGGCAGGAAAACCCCGCGGTGAAATAAACCCTTGCGGATTTCAACACCGTGCTTCCCCGGAATGATCCCGCTCGCGTCCGGGACTTTGTGCAAGGGGCTCAAGACGGAGATCTCATAGTCAAGTTTTTGCAATTCGGCCTCCTCAACGGGCGGAAATCTCGGATCCTGTGCGGCCGCGGCCACGGCCATTTGTTGAATGACGCTATAAAGAGGAACATTCGGCTCGAAGCGGCCGATACAGCCGCGCAGGCGACCGTGTTCTCTAAGTGTAACGAATGCGCCGGCAGGTTTTTCCAGGGTTTTCAGCGCGGGTGTGTAAGACGGAATTTTACGTGTTTTGACATAGGTTTCGACCGTATTTTTAGCGAGCCTCAGAAGTTCAGCCTGCTCCGCCTCATTTAAACCCTCGCTTTGATCTGCACCCGGAGCAGAGCGGGGAGTATCCGCAGAAACGGGTTTCAAAAAAACCATGGAGGCGTAACCGACGACGCGCCGTTTATCCCCCGAAACATCTCCCGAATTGGCATACTTGAGGAGCCTGATGTCGGACGCTCCCTTTCTTTGGGCAAGGATCATGGCTGTACGGACGCCGCTTAGACCGCACATGAAAGTATCCGCATTCGGAATGCCTCCGGATTCAAGTTCAACGATCCGGGAATCCAGAATTCCCGGATCTCCGGTCAGAATCGCGTCGATTGTTTTCCTGTCGGCGGCGGTGGCTTCGGTGTATGACGGATAATGTGACATGTCCGTGCTCGCGATCAGCAACGTCTTGTCGTCCGCGATCTTTTCCAGCGCTTCGGCAAGCGTTCCGGAAAGGGCGGGATCGTTCGTCCCGAAAAGGAGCGGAACGATCTTGAAATCCCCGAGGGTCCGCTGCAGGAAAGGAAGCTGGACTTCAAGCACATGATCTCCTTCGTGGATTTCGCCGCGGTCCATGATGCGGGGATCTTCCGCAAGCAGGGCCATGGTTTTATCGCGGTCGATCTCGATTTTTCCGAGGGGCGTTTCAAAACTTCCTTCTTTATAAACGGCGATGCCGTTCAGCCCGTGCCGGTGACTGTTGCACATGAGAATCACGGTGCGGATATCACGGTCCCGGATCATTTTATAAGCGTGAGCGGCAACATGACCGGAATACACATAACCGGCGTGGGGGACGATGATTGTCTGGATCGTTCCGGGGATCCCCGGAGCATCCGCCTGACGAAGCATTTCGTCCACGTAGGAAGCAAGCCGGTTTTTTTCTGCGGGGTAGAATGTACCGGCGGCCGCGGCTTTCCTGACTTTACTGGTTTCGTTTTTTTTCTGATCCGCTAAAGAAAAGGTAAATGCCAGACAAAATGTTCCGAGCAGTATTGCACATGCGAGCGAGGCTATGAGTGAGGGTTTAGAGGGTTTAGTTCCAAATGCCGGGGATCTTTTCCTCATCGGGGCAGACTCCGTTTTTAAGATTGTTCTGAATGATGAAATGCCCCTGCCGCGCGATCGCGGTTTGTCCCGAGGCGGGGCAATAAGTTGTTTCACCTTCCGGATAGGCGACATTTCCGGTGTAGACAAAAAGCAGGCCTTCTTCCATGGCGATTTTTCGCGCCATCACCAGGGTTTCGGGCGGAGTCGGGGGAAGGTTTTTCAGCTTGTATTGAGGAAAGAAACGGCTGAAATGGAGAGGCACTTCCGGCCCGAGATTTTCACGGATCCAACGGGCCAGGGCGCGGACTTCCTCGGGGCTGTCGTTTTCGCCCGGGATCAGGAGAGTCACGATCTCGAGCCACACACCGTTTTCCCGGATGATTTTCAGCGTCCCGAGCACGGACTCCAGATCCCCCCCCGTAAGTTGTCTGTAGAATCCGTCGTTGAACGCCTTGAGGTCGACCTTGTAAGCGTCAACATACTTCAAAAGTTCCCGGAGAGGTTCCTCTTCGATAAAACCGCTCGAGACGACCGCCATCCGGAGGCCCTTTGCCTTGGCGATTCTGGCGGTTTCGAGCATATATTCATAAGCGATCACGGGTTCGTTGTAAGTGAAAGCGATCGATCGGGAGCCGCTCCGGAGCGCTTCTTCGACCAGTTGCTCCGGCGAGGCGGGCCGGGTTGCAACATCGCCGGGGAAAGCTTGAGAGATTTCCCAGTTTTGGCAAAAAAGACATCGCATGTTGCAACCCGTCGTGCCGACCGAAAAAACCTTGCTTCCCGGAAGAAAATGGAAAAACGGCTTTTTTTCGATCGGGTCAACATGGAATGCCGCGACCTGTCCGAAATTCATGGCATAAAGCTTGCCGCCGATGTTCTTCCGGGCCTTGCATGCCCCGAACCGCTGATCGGCAATAGAGCAGAGATTCGGACAAAGGTCGCATCGCACACGGCCGTTTGCGGCAGGGTGGTAATAAGAGGCTTCTTTGAGGGAAGAAGGATTCGATTGTGAAAAGGCGGCCTTTTCGCGCCTCGCAATGTAAAAAAAAGCGGACCCAAGGACTACCATGAGGAATAGGAACGCGATTATTTTTTTTGCCATAACAGCCCCACTTCACATTCTCAAGAGGGAATAAATACCGTATGAGAAAAATAAAAAAGCAGTCAAAAAACCGCTCCAGCGCGCGATTTTCCGAAAATCACGAGTGCTTGCCAGCATTCCGATGAAAATCATAGGGAGAAAATACACCGAACTGGCCAGGAAGAAAAGCGCGAAATAGACCATGCCGTAGAGGGCGCTTTTTTGAGAAAAAACATAAATGACCGAAAGAAGAAAAGGGGGGCAGAGGTTGATCCCCATCAGGAAGCCCATGAGCAGCGGGCTTTGGGTCCTGAAAAATCCGGAGGTTCGGCAAAAGAGGCCTTTTTCTTTTATGAGCCCCAGCAGATAAAAGACCAGCACGACCGAAAGAAAAACAAATGACAGGTTGGTCGCGATGCTGAGCCATCTTGAATCGAACCTCTCGCCGAGGTAACCTGCCAGAAGTCCGAAACAAAGGTATCCCAAAAGGCGGCCGGTCAAGAATTCGAGAATCAGAAATATATTGTTCCGGAGGGGTCGTTCTTCAGCCGCGACGAGCGGTGCCATGAAGGGGAAGCAGTGGGCGAGGCAAAAAGCTCCCACCGAAAGACCCGCGATCAGAGGCTGGATCAAAAAGGTAGTATTCACGCCCCTATGTTAAAAAGGGAATGGGAATTAGGGAAGCTTAAATTTCAAGGCAAACGCCGTCAGGAATGGTGAACGATACCGGGTCAGGAAGAGTGTTTCGGCGTGGCCTTTTCCGAGGCAAGTGAGTCTAAAATTTCGATAGCTTCCCGGTGCTCCTTCTCGTGTTTGTGCGATTCGAAGCGGCTCGCGAGGCTGTAGAAGCAGGGGATCACATAAAGGGTCAGGAGCGTCGAAACGGCCGTGCCCCAGATGATGACGGTCGCCATCGGCGCGCGCTGTTCGGCACCCGGGCCCAGGTGCATGGCAGCCGGTAACGCGGCGGCGATGACCGCGAAGGTCGTCATCAGGATCGGGCGAAGGCGGAGGGGGCAGGCTTCAAGAAGCGCCTCGTTCACGCCCAGGCCCGCCTCCCGTTGCTGGTTCGTAAAATCCACGAGAAGAATGGAATTTTTCTTCACAATGCCCATGAGCAGAAGCAGGCCGATGATGCTCAGCATATTGAGGGAATGGTCCATTGCGAGAAGGCCTAGAAGGGCGCCGGAGACAGAAAAGGGAAGCGCCAGGAGAATCGTAAGAGGATGGAGGAATGAATTGAATTGTGCGGCAAGGATCATATAGGCG
>JAKJDL010000017.1 GCA_022705945.1 Candidatus Omnitrophota bacterium
GATTGCAGATGCCTGGAAGGACAAGGAAGGCAATCTGATCATGGTGCTCCACCAGATCCAGAACCGCTACGGGTATGTTCCGAGAGAAGTTTCCCTGGTGCTTTCCGAGGTCCTGAGCGTGCCGCTGGCGCGCATTTATGAAGTTATCACTTTTTACCACTTTTTCCGCCTTTCGCCCCCCGGAAAAACGACCATTTCTGTTTGCATGGGAACCGCCTGTTATTTGAAGGGCGGCACAGATCTGGTGACCGAGCTCGAGCATCTTCTTTGTATCAAGCCGGGAGAGACGACGAAAGATGGACAGTTTCATCTTGAGGTAGTTCGCTGTCTGGGTTGTTGCGGTCTTGCGCCGGTCCTCAAGATCGGTGAAAAGATATACGGCGGCGTTAGGAAGAAGGATATCGGAAACATTATCGCACATTATTCAGATGAAATAGGGGCGGAAACGAAAGCGGTCTAACGGGAGCACGGGGAAATATGGCAAAACTGACTCGGGAAGATCTGGCCAAAATAAAACAGGACGCCACGGCGGCCGAAAAAAACTGGATTAAAGTGGGTTATTCAAGTTGCGGGATTGCTGCGGGAGCTCAGGAAATCTTTGATGTGCTTTGTGAAGAAGCTCGTAAACATAATGCCGATATTGAAATCAGAAAATGCGGGTGTGTGGGGATGTGCTCGGCGGAGCCGATAGTTGAGGTTTGCGTCAGGGGAATGCCCCGGGTTCATTACGGCAAGGTGGATCGCGAAACGGCCGTCAAAATCATCGAGGATCATGTGTGCGGCAGACTGCTTGTCAATGATCACGTGATGGATGGTCGAATTTAGCTGACTCAAAAACAGGAGCGCCATGTCTAGGACAGTATTTATCAAGGATACGGGAACTGCAGGAAAAGACAGAACCAGGGACTTTTACGGTTTCTTTCTCGGTGTGATCAGGGAAAAAGGTCTTGAAAATGAGGTGATCCCTGTCCGTGTTGCGGATATCGGTCTTTATAACCAGGGAGTGGCCGTTCGCGTAGTTCCGGATAATTTTGTTTATACCCGAGTCGAAGAATCCGATGTCTCTCTGATTGTAGATAGTATAAAAACAGGGGAGCCCTACTCGGCAAAACAGGTGAAACCTGTTTCAAAACAGCTGAGAATTGTTCTTCGCAATTGCGGTGTTGTCGATCCCGAGAGCCTGGAAGATTATATCGCTCACGACGGGTTTGCCGCGCTTGCGAAAGTCCTCGAAAGTTATACGCCGGAGAAAGTCATTCAGGAAATGAAAGCGAGCGGGCTCCGGGGGCGGGGCGGTGCCGGATTTCCTACCGGCATGAAATGGGAATTTACCCGCAAGCCCCGGAGTGACCAGAAATATATTGTTTGTAACGGTGATGAGGGTGATCCGGGCGCCTATATGGACAGGGGAGTCCTCGAGGGCGATCCGTATTCGGTGATCGAGGGAATGATCATCGGGGGTTACGCGATTGGCGCGTCCAAGGGGCTCTTTTACATTCGCGCGGAGTATCCGGTTGCGATCGAGAGAATTGAAAAGGCGATCAGGCGTTGTCATGAAACAGGACTTCTTGGAAATAACATTCTTGGTTCTTCCTTCAGTTTTGATCTGGAAATCCGTCTTGGCGCCGGCGCGTTTGTGTGCGGTGAAGAGACCGCGTTGATCGCATCGATTGAAGGCAAGCGCGGTTATCCGAGTCCGAGACCTCCTTTCCCGTCAGTCAAGGGATTGTGGGGGCGGCCGACCTGCATCAATAACGTGGAAACTCTTGCCAATGTTCCCGTCATTCTCCACAAGGGCGCTGATTGGTTTTCAAAGATCGGAACCGAGACGTCGAAGGGAACAAAAGTTTTCGCGGTGACGGGAAAAGTCAAGAACTCCGGACTGGTGGAAGTGCCGATGGGAACCACGGTTGAGGACATTGTCTACGGGATTTGCGGCGGTGCGATGCGAGGAAAGCAGGTCAAGGCAATTCAGACCGGCGGGCCCTCGGGCGGTGTGATCCCGAAAGAATATTTCGGGACCAAAGTGGACTATGAAAGCCTGCAGAAGATGGGATCAATCATGGGCTCGGGCGGGATGATTGTTATGGACGAGGATGACTGTATGGTGGATATCGCGAAATTTTATCTCGGGTTTTGCGTTGACGAATCCTGCGGAAAATGTGCGCCCTGCAGAATCGGCGGCACCCAGATGTTGAAGCTTCTCACGAAGGTGACGGATGGACAGGGGACGCAAAAGGATCTGGCCCGGCTTGAGCAAATCTCGCACGCCATGCAGAAGGCCTCCCTCTGCGGTCTTGGGCAAACAGCTCCCAATCCGGTGTTGTCCACCTTGCACTATTATCGCGCGGAATATGACGCGCATGTGAACGAGAAGAAATGTCCGGCGTGCAAGTGCGCGAAGCTGATCCGGTTTGTGATTGTCCAGAATAAGTGTGTGAAGTGCGGGATGTGTTTCAAGGCTTGTCCTGTGAATGCGATTTCAGGGAGCCGTGAAAGCGGTTACCTGATTGACCAGACCAAGTGCATCCGATGCGGACAGTGTTTTGAGGTTTGCAAGCCCAAGGCCATAAGCCGAAGCTGATCTGAAATTTCAAATCCAAATTGATTAGGAACTTGACGGAGTCGATATGGTTAAAGCAGTGATTAACGGTATCCAGGTAGAAGTGCCCGAGCAGACGACAATTCTCAACGCTGCCAAGAAGGTCCAGATCAAAATTCCGACACTTTGCAAACATCCGGATTCTTATCTTCACGCCTCGGGCGCTTGCGGTATTTGTCTCGTCCGGGTCAAAGGTTCAAAGAAGATGCTTCGTGCCTGTTGCACACCGATCGAGGAAGGTATGGATATCATTACTCACGATCCCGAAATCGTCGCGATCCGGCGGACCGTGATCGAGCTTTTTTTGTCCAACCACCCGAATGAGTGCCTCAGCTGCGGACGAAACAATAATTGTGAGTTACAGACTCTGGTGGCTGACTTCGGGATTCGGGAGGAATATTTTGAAAAGATTGTGCGTGATATTCCGAAGGACGATTCAACCGGGAACATCGTGCTGGATCCGCGCAAGTGTATTAACTGCGGGAGATGTGTCGATGTTTGTCAGAATGTCCAGGATGTCTGGGCTTTAACCTTTCTGCATCGAGGATTCAACACGCGGATGGCGCCCGCGGGGGATATCAGTCTTTCGGATTCTCCCTGTGTGCGCTGCGGACAGTGCGCGGCTCACTGCCCGACGGGTGCTATTGTTGAGCAGGATGATACCGTTCTTGCCTGGCGTGCCCTGCGTGACCCGGAGCAGTACTGCGTTGTTCAAATTGCTCCGGCGGTTCGAGTCGCGCTTGGAGAAGCGTTTGGTTTTCCGTTCGGAGCCAATGTGACGAAAAAGATTTATGCCGCGCTCCGCCGTATGGGTTTTAAGGCGGTTTTTGATACGAATTTCAGCGCAGACGTGACGATTATGGAAGAAGCGTCGGAATTTGTTGAGCGATTCGTCCATAAGAAAGGGCCGCTTCCGTTAATCACGAGCTGTTGTCCTTCCTGGGTTGATTTTATGGAAAAATTTCATTCGGACATGATCCCTCACTTCTCGTCCGCGAAATCGCCGCATGAAATGATGGGGGCGTTGATCAAGACGTATTATGCGCAAAAGAACAATCTGGATCCCGCGAAGTTAAAGGTAGTGTCCGTCATGCCTTGTACGGCTAAAAAATTCGAGATTTCCCGAAGTGCGGATATGTCGGTTTCGGGATACCAGGACGTGGATGTGGTGCTTACGACCCGTGAGCTCGCGCGAATGATCAAGCAGGCAGGCATTGATTTTGTCAATTTGCCGGATGAAGAGTGTGATCATATCCTCGGGGATTACAGCGGTGCGGGCACGATTTTTGGCGCAACGGGCGGTGTCATGGAGGCGGCGCTTCGGACGGCGTATTCGTTTGTGACCGGAGAAAAACTTGCCAAGGTCGAGTTTGAAAATGTGCGAGGCCTGGAGGGTGTTAAGGAAACATCCGTCGATATTAAAGGAACGGAAGTAAAGATTGCCGTCGCTCACGGTCTTGTCAACGTTGAGTTTGTCTTGAACCAAATCCGCCGGGCCCGGAAGGAAGGTAAACCGTTGCCTTATCATTTCGTGGAGGTCATGGCGTGCCCCGGCGGTTGCGTGGGCGGCGGCGGCCAGCCTTACGGCGTGACGGATGAACTTCGGCTTGCCCGTGCCGGGGGACTTTATTCGGATGACGAAGCGAAGACGGTGCGCTGTTCGCATGAGAACCCTTATGTCCGGCAGCTCTACAAGGAGTTTCTCGGTAAACCGCTTGGCGAAAAGGCGCATCACTTGCTCCATACGAAATATCAACCGCTTCCGGTTTATCGAAGATAAGTTATAAACAAAATGCGGAGCGCAAAAAAAAGCATTCGTCCGTAGGCATGTAAGATACCAGAAACAGGTTCCTGAAGAGGAGGCCCTTGCGGGCTGATACCGAGGGGAAAATCAGAGTTTGCCGTAACCCCGGTCGTTCCTTCAGGAAGGTTCTGCCGGGGTTATTTTTTTCAGAAGAGGAGGAAACAATGTCAAAGCGAGTGGGGTTTGTCGGGATCATCATTGAAGACAGGAAAAAAGCCGCTCATGCGGTTAATGAGATCCTTTCGGAACATGCTGAAATCATCGTGGCAAGGGTCGGGTTACCTTACAGGGAGAGAGGTTGTTCGGTGATTACGCTGATTGTCGATACGACTACCGATGAACTCGGATCGCTTACGGGCAAGCTTGGCGCGCTGGACGGTGTATCGGTCAAATCGGCTCTTACGAAACAATAAGATGACCGAAGGAGGATGGGGAGCGGGAAATTTCAATACCATCCGTTAGCCCTCCTCCGGATCTAAAACAAGGGAATTTATGCAAACGACACCCAAGAGCTTAAGACTTCAGATCGGTATCTTCGGCCGCACAAATGTCGGCAAGTCCAGTTTTCTCAACATGGTTGCCGGACAGGACGTTGCGATCACTTCATCCGTGCCGGGCACCACGACCGACGTTGTCGAAAAGACCATGGAGCTCTTGCCGGTCGGCCCGGTAGTTTTTCTTGATACCGCCGGCCTGGACGATATTTCGGATCTCGGGTCCAGGCGCGCGGAGCGAAGCCGGAAAATCTTCGACCGTTCCGATGTCTCGATTTTGATCGTGGAAGCGGATCGATGGACGGACCATGAGGAGGAAGTGATCAGGGAAGCCGGTGAGCGGAAGAGTCCGTTGATTCTTGTAGTGAATAAATGTGATCTCCGGGAGCCGGCGCCTGCTTTTCTTGAGACCTTGCGGGTAAAGTCTCAAAGGGTCATTGTTTGTGCGAGCACGGATCGTTCAAAGCGAGACGCGGCAGTGAATCTTCTCAAACAGTATCTCCTTGAGGTTTGCCCGGAAGACTACCTGACCGCTCCCGCGCTTCTCGGAGACATTATGCCCAAAGGCGGTCTCGCTGTTCTCATCATTCCGGTCGATTTTGAAGCGCCCCGGGGAAGGATTATCCTTCCGCAGGCACAGGCGATCCGGGATGCTCTGGACCATGGTTCGATGACGCTTGTCGTGAAAGAAAAAGAATACAAGGCAGCGCTCGCGAAGCTGAAATCCCTGCCGGACCTTGTTGTCTGCGATTCCCGGATAGTGGACAGGATGGTTGCCGAAACTCCCGAAGGGGTGCGCTGCACGACCTTTTCGATCCTTTTTTCCCGTTTGAAGGGGGATATTGCGGAAATGACCCGCGGCGCGTTCGCAATCGGAAACTTGAAGAAAGGAGATAAGGTTCTTATCTCCGAATCCTGCAGCCACCACGCGATCGAGGGAGATATCGGGAGGATCGGGATTCCTTTATGGCTCAAAAAACACCTTGGATTCGAAGTGGAGACCCGGGTCGCGGCGGGCCGTGATTTCCCCCCGGAAATTTCCGAATACAGACTCATTATCCAGTGCGGCTCGTGCATGCTGACGCGTCGGGAAACGCTCGCCCGGATCCAGAAAGCGAAACAGGCCGGTGTGCCGATCACCAATTACGGACTTTGTATTTCTTATCTTCGGGGAGTGCTTGAGCGCGTGATCGAGCCTTTTCCCGAAGCCCGCGAGGTTTATCAGGGATCCGGTCACCCTGCCAAGACCCGGTGTTGGAACAAGGATCAAGACCGGGTCTTGGAAGGGGGGAAATCATGAGTGTGGAAACTGCCTGGGTTACAACACGCATCAAACAGAATCAGATCGACAAATATCTCGAAAACGGCCGTGATTTTATCAATGACGAGGCGATCTGGGACAGGATTAATACCGCCGGGGTGCCTTCCGCGGCACGTGTCCGTGAGATCCTTGCGAAATCACTTGAGATCAAGACGCTTTCGCCCGGCGAACTGGCCGAACTGATCCGGGTAAGTGACCCCGACATTCTTGAAGAAATGCGCGCGGCCGCGCTCAAGATCAAACTCAAGGTCTACGACAACCGCATCGTCACGTTCGCGCCGCTCTATATGGGCAATTACTGCGTCAATAACTGCGCCTACTGCGGTTTCAAGTACGAGAATATCACCCAGAAGCGGCGCGTTCTCTCGACGGACGAGATCCGCCGGGAAACCGAATCACTGGCAGGGAAGATCGGTCATAAGCGTATCGTCGCGGTTTACGGGGAGCATCCGCTTACGGGGATCGATTATATCGCCGGGAGTATGAGAACGATTTATGACGTGAAAGTACCGCTTGAAAAAGGGTTCGGAAATATCCGTCGCATTAACGTCAACGCCGCGCCGATGGCGACCGAAGAGCTGAAACATTTGCATGATGTGGGACTCGGGACCTATCAGGTGTTCCAGGAAACGTATCATCACGAAACATACGCCAAGCTCCATCCCGGGGGAACTCTGAAATCCGATTACCGGTGGCGGCTTTATGCCATGCATCGGGCCATGGAACCCGAGACAGGAATTGACGATGTCGGAATCGGCGTCCTCTTTGGGCTTTATGACTGGCGGTTTGAAGTGATGGCACTTCTTCATCATGCGATCGATCTTGAGTCAAAAATGGGGATCGGGCCGCATACGGTTTCCTTCCCCCGACTGGAACCGGCGTTGAACGCCCCCTATGTTTTTCAGTCACCGTACCGGGTTTCTGATCGGGATTTTCTTAAGGTGATTATGCTGATTCGTCTTGCGATTCCTTATACCGGTATGATTGTCACAGCGCGGGAAACGGCAGACATAAGGCGTGAGGCGGTCTACTACGGCGTCACGCAGATGGACGCGTCATCGAAGCTTGGTATCGGGAGCTACAGCGAAGATAGCGAAACCCAGCAGCAGGACCGCCAGCAGTTTATACTCGGCGACACGCGGGGACTGGATGAGCTGGTTCGGGATTTTGCGAAGGCGGGATTTATTACGTCGTTTTGCACGGCGGGTTACCGTTGCGGGCGGACGGGCAAATGCATCATGGATCTCCTCAGGAGCGGAAAAGAAGGAAAATTCTGCAAATTGAACGCCGTGCTCACGTTCCAGGAATGGCTCGATGATTTCGCAACAGACGAGACCCGCGAGATCGGCATGAAAGTACTGGAAAAAGAGATCGCCGAGATCCGGGAAAAAAATCCGCAGGGGTTTCGGGCATTCTACGGCTTTCTCGAACGGGTGAGAAAAGGGGAGAGGGATCTGTTCCTCTAAACCGGTTGGGATGGATGACGGGAAGCGGACGGCGCTTGTTCACCGCCATCCCCGATTCGGGCCGATGGTATATGACAAATCTTCATACGAGTGAAATGCTGGACTGGCTGAATGAAAGAGACCCGTTGAAGTTGACCGGGCTTTTTAGAGCCGCCCGCGCGTGTGCGGTTGAGCATGTCGGTTCCAAAGTTTATTTCCGCGGGCTGATCGAATCCGGCAATGTTTGCGAAAAGAATTGCCATTATTGCGGAATCCGGCGCGGGAACCGGAATTTTCCCCGGTATTCGATGACGGAAAGCGAGATCCTTGCTTGCGCCCGCGAAGCGTTCGAAATGAATTATGGCTCCGTTGTTTTACAGGCGGGGGAGCGTTGCGGCCCCGGTTACAGCGCGTTTATCGAAAAGATTATTCGCGGGATCAAAACCCTGAGCGGCGGAAAAATCGGCATCACCCTTTCGCTCGGGGAACAATCGCTCGAAACTTATGAGGCATGGTTCAGGGCGGGGGCCCACCGTTATCTCCTCCGGATCGAAACAAGCAACCCAACCCTTTATAAAAACCTTCACCCATCGGACCATTCGTTCGAGAAAAGACTGGAATGTCTCAGAGCTCTCAAATCGACCGGGTACCAGACCGGAACGGGCGTCATGATCGGACTGCCGGGACAAACTTGTGAAGATCTCGTGAACGATATCCTTTTCTTCGAGCGGGAAGACATGGACATGATCGGCATGGGGCCCTATATCCCCCATGAGGATGCACCGCTTCCGTCGGACGGACGGGATATCGGGGAAAACTTCCGACTTGGTCTTGTGATGATCGCACTTGCGCGGCTTCGTTTGAAAAATGTAAACATTACCGCGGCTACCGCTCTTCAGGCATTGGACCCGGAGGGCAGGGAAAAGGGAGTTATGGCCGGAGCGAACATTATCATGCCGAACCTCACCCCCGTGAAGTACCGGGAAGCCTATCAGCTTTATGAAGGAAAGCCCTGCCTCGACGAAGACGCCGGAGAATCTTCCGGCGGCCGTCTCGACCGGAGGATACGGTTCGCCGGCGCGCAGATCGGCTACGGTGACTGGGGTGATTCCCCGAGATTTCGATCGCGAAACAACGGGACCGCCGGCCCCGGCAAGGCGTGATAAGTTTTAACCGGCGATAGCCTGTCGGGGGCGGAAGCAGATAAAAAGAAGGACTGACCAAAGCCCGAGCGATCCCCACATGGGGATTCCCAGGTAGGCAAGCGGATCAAAGATCAAACCCGAAAAGAAAAGACCCGTTGAGAGCAAAAGACTCCACCCGAGAAGTCGGGACCTCGCTTTGCCCGGTTCATAAAGGAAAAGAGCGGCAAGGAAAAGAAAATAAAGCGAGGTGTAGTGATGAATCTGTGTCACGGGCGAGAAAAGAAGCATCCAGACCGGGTAAAGGGAAAACTCGGTCATGGTTATTTCTGCCGGCCGGGTTTTGCCGTTTCTGCCTTTCTGAAGATACAAAAAAAACATACCCAAAAGTCCCAGTCCCGCGGATAAAAGCCGGACCCGGTTGGAAGGATGCGCGATAAAGCTTGCCTCATCTTTCCATGCGAAACGTGTCAGAACCGCGTAAACGGACTGATTGTCTTCCGCGAAAGGCGTAAAAAGTTCGGACCATAAATAGCTTCGATGGGCCGCGATGGAGGAGCCTTCCGCCATCAGGTTCCGCCAGATTCCGAGGAGTTCCCGGTTCTGCCCGAATCCTATGATGACTGAAGGGTAGAGAACAGAAAAAACCGCACCAAAAAAGACCGTGCTCGCGAGTATTTTCCATTCCTTGCGGAAGAGAAAAAAGAAAAAAAGAGCCGCCAAAGGCGATGCTTTAATCGTAACGGCAAGAGAAAGAAGAAGTCCTGTCAGGATGCGGTAGTTCCTCAGGTAACAAAAAAGGATCGCGGCCTGGAAAAAAAGCATCAGAAGACCGAGCTGTCCGCGCGTCAGCGTGTTCAAAATAACGGGAAGCGAGAGAAAAGCCGCGAGAACGACCTTCCATCGTGTGTCCTCGGAAGTTGAAGTGAAGCGGAAGGAAAGAAAGATAACTCCGAACAGGCAGAGGAGCCCCAGAAGATAATTGGCGGTTACCGGAACGACGAACGGAAGCGCCGAGACGGGGGCCAGGAGAATCGCGAGAAACGGAGAGTAAACATAATGCCAGTTCCTGTCGGTTTCAATGCCGTAGATATGGTTCGCGCGGCCAATCCGGACCATTTCGGCGGCTTTGAAATAGACGGCAAGGTCGGTCCGTTGCTTGGGGCCGAATGCTCCGCGGTAGACGGTGGAAATCCCGGTACCAATGACGAGGGAAAGGACAAGAAGGATCCCCAGCCATTTTTTTCGGAAAAAAAACTCAACGATCATCTGGATGCGGCGCATATTTTGTTCGTCCTTCTACACGATTTAGGCTATAATCTCAACTCTTTTATTCCGGAATTATCTTTCAACTCCAACATCAGGAGAGGTGACCGTGTCTGCCGTTTGTTCCCGAAAGAGACTTTACGAATCCAGGATCATTCAGGAGGATATTGCCGAGCTCGCGAAGAATCTCAAAACCTATCATAAATGCTTCGAGAACCAGCACCATCTTCATCACAAAAAGCTCAAGGCGATTTTGCTCGATAATTTCATCACCGGTTACGAACAGCAGATCATCTCGGACGAAAACATTACCTTCCGCCGCCACAACGTGATCGAGCCTTTTCTGACCGATGAAAAGATCGATTACATCATTCACGCGGCCGGGATCGCGTCTCCGGTCTATTACACGAAATACCCGATCGAAACAATGGATGTCGGGACGATCGGAACACGCAATATGCTCGAACTCGCCCGTGAGAAGAAAGTGAAGAGCTTCCTCTTCACGAGCTCAAGCGAGGTTTACGGGGATCCGGACAATCAGTATGTGCCGACCCGCGAAGAATACCGCGGGAATGTCGCGGTGATCGGTCCGCGGGCCTGCTACGATGAGTCGAAGCGTTACGGCGAGACGATGTGCAGCGCTTTCTGGAACGTTTACGAAACACCGGTTAAAATGGTGCGGCCTTTTAATATCTACGGCCCCGGGATCCGCCCGGACGATTACCGGGTACTTCCGAACTTCATCGAACACGCGTTGCGTAAAGAGCCGCTCCCGATCCACGGGGACGGCCGGAACACCCGTTCCTTCTGCTATATCAATGACGGGGTTGAGTCGATTTTCCGCGTTCTTTTCAGCGACGCCAACGGCGAAGCTTTCAACATCGGGAACCCCGAGCCCGAGATCTCCATCGAGGAGCTTGCGCGGTATGTCCAGAAAGCGATGCCTTATCCCGTGGACATTGTGAAGATCGACCCGCCTCACGCGGTCTATTCGAAAAGCGATCCAAAGAGGAGATGCCCGAATATTACCAAGGTGTCCGCGGTGACCGGCTACAAACCGCGTTACAGTCTGGAAGAAGGGCTCAAGCGCACCATCGCCTGGTTCCGGGAATTTTAATGAGGGCCCGGGTTGCTGCAGGCAACCCAGAGGTCCGAATTGATCCCGATTGAAGGTGAGGGATCTGATTTTAAAACTGTCAGCCATCAAGAGAGGAAGATCATGGAACTGGAAACGATCAAACATATCGATGTAGCGTTCAAAGACGCCCGCGGCGAGATCTATAATGTTTTTGAAGGTGATATCGGGCATGTCGCCTATATCACTTCGAAAAAAGGTTCGGTCCGCGCCAATCACTATCATAAAAAAGACGTTCAATACATGTATTTGATCAGCGGGGCTTATGAAACGCACTGTTTCCCTGTGGGAGATCCTTCCAAAAAGCAGGTTCTCCGGGTCAGGCCGGGAGATATCGTCAAGACGCCCCCGTTGATTGCCCACGCCCAAAAGTTCACCGAGGATTCCGTTTTCCTTTCGCTTACGACCCGCATGCGGGAAGATGGAAAATACGAGGAAGATACGATAGCGATTTCCGTGATCGAAGGCTATCTCAACAAGGAACTGAAGAGTCAATAACATCTGCCTATGGACCGGATCGTTCTTATTACCGGCGCCAGCCGCGGACTTGGTTTTGAACTGGCAAAAAGATTTGTTGCCGCGGGGGATATCGTTTACGGTTTCAGCCGGACCGAGAAGCACTGGAAAACGGCCGGGCGGAGCCTTCCTGACGCGAATTTCAGGCTTATCCGGTGCGATCTTACGTCGGGCAGGAATATCCTGTCGGCACTCCGAAAGATCACAAAATCCCACAAGAGAATTGACATACTGGTAAATAATGCCGGTTATTGCGGGCGTCTTGCCCGGGTCGAGCAGACCTGCGCGGATGAACTTGAAAAACATCTTCGTCAGAACCTTATGACGGCGTTCCTCATGTGTAAATATGTGATGCCCGGTATGAGGACAAGCGGACAGCCTCTTATTATTAACGTTTCTTCCATGGCGGGAACACGCGCGGTTCCGCGCCTTTTTCCCTACTCCGCTTCCAAATTCGGAGTGCTCGCTCTTTCGCAGGCGATCGCCAAGGAAAACGAAGGGGCCGCGTTAAAGTGCATCACTGTTTGTCCCGGAGGGATGAATACGCAGATGCGTCAGGATCTTTTCGGGAAAGAAGACGCGGATCGTCAGCAAAAGCCGGATTTTGTCGCGGATGTGATTGACCGGATCGTTCAGGGCAGGATCGAGGTTCTGTCCGGCGGTCATATCGTGATCCGTCATGGCCGGATCACCGGCATTTATCCTCCGCCCGCCGCCTGAACCCAATGCGCTTCTTACACTGATCCGATGGCTGAAATGGAACACGGGAAATATCAAAGAAAAACCTGTCGTTATTGCGAAACACCGCTGGGCGAAGCTTTTTTGGACCTGGGAGTGCAGCCGCTGGCTAACAACCTTCCGCGCATCGAAGACTCCGCAACGCCTGAATTCCGCTGTCCGCTCGCGCTTGTCAAATGTCCTCGCTGCCATTTGGTTCAGTTGACCCATTCGGTTCCGGCGCAGCTCATGTTCGATGAATATCTTTATGTCAGTTCAACGACTCAGACTTTCCGGACCCACTTTGCCGAATACGCGAGCGACGTAAAATCCCGTCTTGGCGGGAAAGAACGGCCGCTGGCCGTCGATATCGGGAGCAATGATGGTCTGCTGGTTTCCTGTTACGAAAAGGCCGGTTTGAGGGGGATCGGGGTTGAGCCGGCAAAGAACCTTGCGAAAGACGCGAATGAACGGGGAGTGATAACCCTCAACCGTTATTTTGACGCTCAGGCGGTTCGGGAGATCACGGAGAAGTTCGGTAAAGCGGATGTAGTCAGCGCGAACAATGTGTTTGCGCACATTGATGACATACGTTCCGTTCTTGAAAATGTCCGCGCGCTGATCTCCGACGACGGATTTTTCGTGATTGAATTTGCCTACCTGGTGACGATGCTCGAAAAAATGTATTTTGATATGGTGTATCACGAGCATGTTTGCTACATCGGGGTCGCGGCGCTGGATGTATTTGCGCGGCTTTTCGACATGGAGCTTTTTGATATCGGGGAAGTGGATACCCACGGCGGATCGCTTCGTGTTTTTATGCAAAAAAAAGGAGGTCCTCGCGCACGGACATCAGCGGTGGACAGATTCCTTGCCGTCGAAAAAGAAAAAGGGTGTCTTGATGAAGGGATTTACCGCCGATTTGCGGATCGCGTTCTTGGATTCCGTTTGAGGTTGAACCGGATGCTTGCGGATTTCAAAAAGGAGGGGAAAACCGTTTCCGGTTACGGTGCTCCGGCCAAAGCGACCACGATCGTCAATTTCTGCGGCTTTGATTTCCGGATGATCGACTATATTGTGGATGACAATCCCCTGAAGCAGGGGCGTCTTGTCCCGGGCTCCGGCATCCCGATTGTTTCAAGCGCCCGTTTAAAAAACCATTCCACGGATTACGTCCTGATCTTTGCCTGGAATTTTGCTCCCGAGATCATCAAAAAGAGCGCCTATCTGAAAGAAAAGAATGTCCGTTTTATCGTTCCCCTTCCCGAGCCCCGGATTCTTTGAGAATTTAAAGAAATCCTTTAAAATCGGCTCCGGAGAGCCGATAATAGTCCGAAACCCGGAGCCGCCATGAATACTGATGAAAAGCATCATCTGCCGCCGGACCCGGCGGAGCGATCCTCCTCCTGGGAGTCCGGCCCAAAGGGCAAGGATCTTTTTGAAAACACCCGCGACCTGGTTCAGCTGATCACGCCCGAAGGGGTTCTTCTCGAAGTGAACCCCGCATGGAAAATCACGCTGGAACGAATTGATGATGATCTCTCCCATTTTTTGATTTACAACGTAATCCATCCCCGGGATCACGACATGTTCCGCCGGACGATCTCCGAAGTTATCGCGGAAAACGTTCCCCAATTCATCAAGATGACCATGATTACCAAATCCGGCCGGGAAGTCTTTGTGGAGGGAACTCTCGCGCCGCTTCAGGCGAACGGCAGGCCGAAGGTGCTGTGGGGCATATTTCATGATGTTACCCGGCGCAAACAATACGACGAACTCAAGGACGAGTTTGTGGGAACGGTTTCCCATGAACTCAGGACGCCTCTCACGGTTGTTCGCGAGGGGACCGCCCAGCTTCAGGACGGGCTGTTCGGTCCGGTCTCGGGAGAACAAAAAGAGCTTTTGTCGATGGTTCTGGACAATATTGACCGCCTGACACGGATCATCAACGATCTTCTGGATGTTTCCAGACTTGAGGCCGGACAGATCCGCCTGAAAAGGATGCTTTGCAATATACCCGAGATGGCGAGGGAAGTGATCCGGAGTTTTGAAGGGCTCGCTCGGCAAAAAGGTCTCCAGCTTCAGTTGGAGACAACCGCCGATTCCATCGAGGTTTATTTGGACCACGACAAATTCATACAAATACTGACCAACCTGGTGGGGAATTCGCTTAAATTTACCCATGAGGGCCATGTCAAGATCTCGATACGTGAATTCGGGGGGGGTGTCGAATGCAGGGTTTCGGATACCGGGCGGGGGATATCGGGCGAGGACCTGCCGAAAGTTTTTGAGAAATTCCATCAATTCGGGCGCACCGCAGGGCCCGGGATCAAAGGAACGGGCCTCGGCCTCGCGATCTGCAAGAAACTCGTCGAACTTCATCACGGGAAGATCTCGATCGAGAGTCTTCCGATGCAAGGGACTTCAATCACGATGCTATTCCCCAAATACACGTCACGGGAAATCTTCCGCGAACATATCGCGCAAGCTCTCGGCCGTTGCATCGAAGAGGGGGGAACTCTCTCCCTGATTGTTTTGGACATTGTGGCGTTTGAAGAGTCTCAGGAAAGACTGGGCGAGAAACATCTGAAGGAAATCGTGACCCGCATGGAAAAAATGATCAACGAAAACTTGCGGCGCATGGCCGATATCGCAATCAAGGACAAAAGGACGATCCTGGTCCTTTTGCCGGACACAAAAAAAGAGAATGCCCATATCGTGTTGGGCCGCCTGTGTCAAATGCTGGAAGAATACCTGGCGGCGGCCGGGGGCGGGACCCGGATCGGGATTCATTCGAGTGTGGCTGTTTTCCCCGAAGATGCGGGGACCGTGGATGAAATAATCGAAAAGATCCGCGACTAGAATGACCGGAGCGGAAACGGGAGGAAACGGGTGGCGCGTAAAATACTTGTGATCGATGATGAACCGCATATTCTCATTACGGTCTCGAACCGGCTTCGGGCGAACGGCTATGAAGTGGTGACGGCGCTTTCGGGACGCCAGGGGCTTGAGAGTGCGAAAGAATTACAGCCCGATCTTATCCTTCTTGACTGCATCATGCCTGAAATGCCCGGCGAAGAAGTCCTGCATCGTCTCAAGGAAGATCCCGCCCTCGGTTCGATTCCGGTGATCATGTTCACTGCCAATATAAGAAAAAGCTCGGTCTCCGAATTTCGCCTTCGCGGGGCCGCGGGAGTTGTTTTTAAACCGTTCGCGGCCGACGATCTGCTCCATGCGGTCGCAGCCGCCTTCGGCGATAACTCCTGAGTTTTCTCCGGCGATAAAATGAAAAAACGGTTCATTCGCAAGGAAGGAATAGCGGATCTTTTACCGCGGGGATTTGTGAAAACCAGATCGTCGGGGTTGCTCCGAAAGCCCGCGGCATCCGGGGGCGCATTGAGTTGACTGAGGCCGTATTCCGCGACCGGTCGGCAAAAGACGGCAGTTTGGAAAAGATGGATACCGTGAAATTAAGGAACGATTTTCCCGCGGCCCGCGAGGAACCGATAGCCGTTTCGCGGATATTTTGCTCAAATTTTTTGAAAATTTCAGGCTTCCTGAAGTAGAATCCCGAAGTATGAGAATCTCATCTTTTTATAAAACCGGCAAACCGGTGATCTCTTTCGAGTTCTTTCCTCCCAAAACACCGGAAGGGGAGCGGAAACTTTATGAATCCGCGGCCGAACTCAAAGAGCTTCGTCCCGCATTCGTATCGGTGACTTACGGGGCGATGGGGAACACCCAGGCGAATACCCTGAGGGTCGTCAGCGAGATCCGGAACCGGATCGGGATCGAGACCGCGGCCCATTTGACCTGCGTCGCGCACTCACGCGGCGAGATCAGCGGGATACTCGAAAAACTGGCCGCGGCCCGGATCAAAAACATCGTGGCCCTTCGGGGCGATCCCCCGCAGGGGGAAACCGAATTCAGACCGGTCGCCGACGGGTTCCGCTACGCGTCCGAGCTTGTGAGGTTCATCCGTTCGCATTCGCGGTTCGGCGAAACATTCGATCTGATCGTGGCCGGTTATCCGGAAGGCCATCCCGAGTGCCGCGACCTCCGGAAGGATATCGAACATCTCAAACTCAAGGTGGACGCGGGCGCGAACGCGGTCAACACGCAGCTTTTCTTCGAGAACGGTTTTTATTTTGATTTTGTGGAGCGGGCGCGCAAGGCCGGGATCACGGTCCCGATCGTTCCGGGGATTATGCCGGTCACGCACGGCCCCCAGATCGAGAAGTTTTCGAAGATGTGCGGGACGAAAATCCCCGGCGAGATCCGCCGAGCGATCGGGCAATTCGGGGACGATCAGGATTCGATCACCCATTTCGGAATCGACTACGCGACCCGACAATGCCTCGAATTGCTGAAGGGCGGGGCCCCGGGCCTGCATTTTTACACACTGAACCAGTCGCGGGCGACGCGCGAGATCTATGCCAACCTGGGACTTTCGGTCTGAAGGGCGGCAGGGAGGACTTTGATAATTTATGGGTCATTGGCACATTGGTGAGATCCTGATTCGGAAGAAACTTATCGACTGGGAACAGCTTGAAGATGCTCTGGGCGAGCAGAAGCGGACGCATGAGTTCGTGGGGGAGATCCTGGTGCGCAAACAGCGGATTCCGCGCTTTCTTCTCTACAAGGCGCTCGCGGAACGGCATGAGATTCCTTTTGCGGATCTTTCCCATATCCATATTGATGAGGCCGCGATCCGCCGGGTGCCGCAAAGTATCGCCCGAAAATACGGAATCATTCCGGTCGAAATCCGGGGGAGAACGCTTGTGATCGGGATCGGGGATCCGACGACGGCCATTCCGCTGAACGAGATTGCCTCGCTTGCGAAAATGGACGCGATTCATACGGTGCTTTGCACGCCGGAAGCGGTCAGGACCGCGACGGCGGTTCATTATGGGAAAACGACACTGGAGGCAGAATTATGAAAAAGGTGAAAATGCGTCTGGAAAAAGACTCGTTGGGGATTAAGCCTGTCCCCGCGGCGGCTTATTACGGTGTCGAAACCGTCCGCGCGGTCGAGAACTTTCCGATTTCGGGGGAGCGGTTCCACGGCGATTTTATCTGGGCTCTCGCGGCGGTCAAAAAGGCGTGTGCCCGGGCGAACATGGCGCTCGGGCGGCTTGACTTGCGGAAGGGAAGGGCCATTGTCCGGGCCTGCGACGAGGTCATCTCGGGGAAACTCAGACAGGAATTTGTCACCGATGTCCTTCAGTCCGGGGCGGGGGTCTCCGCGCACATGAACATGAACGAGGTTATTGCCAATCGCGCGCTTGAAATTCTCGGAAAGAAAAAAGGCGACCACGGGTTTCTTCATTCTCACGATCACGTGAACATGGGACAATCCACGAATGACGTGATCCCCACGGCGCTCCGTCTTTCCGTGCTCAGGATTTCCGCGGAATTTTGGAAGGAATCGGCGGCCCTGGAAAAGTCCCTTCTGAAAAAAGCCCGGGAATTTCGGGATGTGGTAAAGGCGGGGAGAACTCATTTGCAGGATGCGGCGCCCGTGACTCTTGGACAGGTGTTTGGCGGCTGGGCGCATCAGCTTCAAAAAGCCCGGGGGCGGGTGGTGTTGATGACGGCCGGTCTGCTTGAACTCGGGATCGGCGGCTCCGCGGTGGGGACCGGACTGAATACGTCGCTTCGTTATCGCGCCCGGGTTATCGCGAACCTCCGGAAGATCACCGGATTCAGATTAAAAAGTTCGCCCGATCTTTTCAGTGTGATGCAAAACGACGCGGATTTCGCGGCGGTCTCCGGCGCGCTTCGTGATTATGCCCTGTCGCTTGTCCAGATCGCGAATGATCTCCGGCTGCTCAGTTCGGGGCCGAACACGGGGTTTGGAGAAATTTTTCTTCCCGCGCTTCAGCCCGGTTCGTCGATCATGCCCGGCAAGGTGAATCCCGTGATGCCGGAAGTAGCGGCCCAGGTCGGATACCAGGTGATCGGGAACGATGTTTCGATCGCTTTTGCCGCCGCGAGCGGGGAATGTGAGTTGAACGTCATGCGGCCGGTGATTATCCGCAATCTGATGCAGTCTTTTGAAATCCTGAAAAATTGCCTGTCGGTTTTGCGGACAAAGTGCGTGGACGGCATCAGGGCCAATCGGGAAAAATGCCGGTATTACGCCGAAAACAGCTTTGGTATCGCGGCCGCGCTCAATCCCCATATCGGATATTCCCGGGCGGCGGAGTGCGTGAAGGAGGCGTCGCGGACGGGCAAGACCCTGCGCCGGGTTGTTTTGGAAAAAGGATTGATGAGCGAAAAGGCCCTCCGGAAAATCCTTTCGCCCGGGAATTTGACGCAGTCTCCGGGATAGGGTTTTGCGGTGCGGATGACCGGAAAAAAACGCTGGACTTGTCGTCTCCTATATCTTATCCTTATCTCCTCCGGGCCTGTTGTTCGGCCCGCATTGCCCGCAGGTTGACCGTTGAAACGTGCCCGGCTTGAGGTGTCTTTGGGCCGTGATTGAGTAATTATCGGAAAGGTTAGCTGAAAATTTTGTATGTCTGATTTTCTTCGCAGAGTTTGTTCCCGGATTAAATGCAGGGTGACACCGGCCAATCGTCGTATCGTCATAATAACAGGGGTACTGCTTGCCCTTGCCATTGTGCTGTCTTTCTTTCTGCCTGAGAAATGCGCCGTGAGACGTCTTTTCACTTCATCAAAAAACAGCGTTCCGGCCCGTGAATCGGCAAAGCCGGGCGTCGGTCAGCCTG
>JAKJDL010000018.1 GCA_022705945.1 Candidatus Omnitrophota bacterium
CCGAGCCGTCTTTTTGCCCCGCCGCTTTGACCCTTCCAAGACCCGGTCTTTTCCGAAAGACCGGGTCTTGCGGGGGGGGGCAAGTTCAACCTGACGTTCGGTAACGATCGAACTCCCGGATTCCCCGAACAGGTTCCTGCTGTGGAAGCAAAGACAAGGATTGCGGAGGGTTTCTGCTGCGAGAAATGGCCGGGCAACAAACCGGGGACAGCCATTTTATTAAACTACAGGTCATTCCGCACAAATCCGCAGTTCTCAAATCACGAGATACCCTGCCTTCACGGCATAGGTGATCAACGTCTTTAAAAAGGCGTGATCGGTGACAGGCATTGAAATGTCCGTATCCCTGAGGATTTCTTCCGTATTGGAAGTATCAAATGTGAGCTTTCCGTTCAAATATCCCAAATAAGGTTCAAGCATGGAAAAAACCATCTGTCCCTGCGCGTCCAGCCGATCCTTGTTAAAATCCGAAGGGTCGATCATCTCGATCTCGGCGGATTGGGGGAAAGACTCGCGGAGAGAAACCAAAGAGCCTATCGACGGCGGATTCGGCGAAACCAGGTGAAAACATTTGTTGAGCGACCGGGGATCTTTCATGATCGCGGCCGTAGCATTGATCACAAAATCAATCGGAACAATATTGAACGTATTTTCAGGATGTGTCGGCAGTTTCGTCAAAATTCCGTGGGCGAAGAGTTTGATAAAAGGATAGATTACGTTAAAATCCGATACTTCCCCCGTCAGGGAGTCACCGACCACAATACTCGGACGGATAATCGTGACGGGAAGTCCTTTCGCCATCGCCTCACGGACCTTGCCTTCCGCCTGATATTTGCTCGATTCGTAGTAATTGGCAAAAACCGGCTTCTCGGGGAGCGCATCCTCTTTCGAACGGTAATCCCAGACGCTTCCCGCCACAAAGGCCGTGCTGAAATAAACAAAACGCCCGAGCTTTCCGTTTTTGCGAAGATCCCAAGCCAGCTCTAAAGCATGTTCGGTCCCGCCGACATTGATCTGCCGGCATTCTTTTTCCGAGCCGTTCAGGGCCGTCAACGCCGCGATATGATAAAAAACCTTTACATTGAGTTTGAGGTTCTCCAGATCCGGTTTGGCGATTCCGAACTTGTGTTTTGTCACGTCCCCTTCAATCACACGGACCCGCGACCCGTAATGAGAATCCATACCCGCCGTCTTGAGTATTTTCTGCACCCGCTCCGAGTGCAAAACCCGGTTCTTCGAACGGGCAAGAACCGCGATCTCTGAATCCGTCGTGAGAAGAAGCTTCTTTACGAGCTCCTGCCCGAGAACGCCGGTGGCTCCGGTCATAAATATGAGATCACTCATGGCAGTATTTCCTCAGGGCAAGACAGATATTCTGTCCGCCGAAACCGAATGAATTGGAAAGAGCAACATGGACGGCTGTCGGCCTCGCCTTGTTCGGGACATAGTCAAGATCAAGCTCCGGATCCGGTTCTTCATAATTGATCGTCGGCGGAATGACCGAATCCCTCATTGCGAGAAGACAAAAAATCGCTTCCACACCCCCTGCGGCAGCGATCATGTGACCCAGCATTGATTTTGTGGAACTCACGGGAATCCTCGGAGCATATTCCCCCATCACTTTTTTGATCACGCGGGTCTCAAGCGAGTCATTGACGCCGGTCGATGTTCCGTGCGCATTGATATAGTCGATATTTTCGGGACCGATCCCGGCCTTCGCCATCGCGATCCGCATCGCTTCACAAGCTCCCCTGCCTTCGGGATCCATATCCGTCAGGCGATAGGAATCAGCCGTTGAACCGTAACCGACAAGTTCCCCGTAGATCGGAGCCTTGCGCCTGCGGGCATGCTCAAGTTCTTCAATGATCAAAACTCCGGCCCCTTCCGAGATCACAAAACCGTCCCTTTTCTTGTCGAACGGACGCGAGGCTTTTTCGGGGGCTTCATTGCGCGTTGAAAGGGCGGTCAGAAGGCTGAATCCGGCCACTCCCAGCGGATAAATCATGGAGTGTGAACCGCCGGTCATCATCACATCCGCGTCGCCGCGCTTGATCCATTCGTAAGCTTCCCCGATCGCCTGGGAGGAGGCCGCGCAGGCCGTAAGGCAGTTCGATACGGGGCCCCGAAGATCAAAAAGACGGGTTAAGTGGGTCGCTGTCATGAACGGCTGGCTCTCAAGTTCCCGGAGGGCGCTCATATGCTCCGGCGAATGATGAACGTACTTGCCTTTATCCACGAGGCAGGCTCCGTTCTCGGAAAAAGAAACCATCAGGGTTTTTATAAAAGGATCGAAATCAATGCCGCTGTCCCCTGCTCCAAAGTAAAGACCGAAGCGCCGCGAGTCCACGCTGAAAGGCTTTAACATCGCGTCCTTATACGCCTCCGCCGCCGCGTGAAGCGCAAAAAAAGTGCTCCGGGTCGCCGAAGCAAGCGGAGGATTCCGTTCGAGCCAGCGCTCAAAATTAAATCCTTTCACTTCCCCCGCAATACGGGTCGAAAAAGTCGAAGCGTCAAAAAGCGTGATGGGACCAATCCCTGACTTTCCCTGGGTGACCCGAAGCCAGGTATCCCTGACATTATTTCCAAGGGGCGTGACGGCCCCTATTCCCGTAATGACAATTCTACGATTTGACATGTTTGAACACCAGGGATGCGTTTTGTCCGCCGAAACCGAAATTATTCAGCATGACGATATTTACTTCCGAAGACCTCGCCTTATTTTTCACGAGCGGGAGCGGGCATTCGGCATAAGGCTTTTCGAGATTCGCAACCGGCGGAATGATTTGCTTGTCTGCGATCAGCGCCGCAATCACGGCCTCCGCGCCTCCCGATGCGTAATTGAGATTTCCCGTCACCGGCTTCAGCGCGGTCACACTCTGCTTACCGAAAGAACCCCTGTAAAAGGAATGGATCGCGAGCGACTCCTGAATGTCGCCTTGCGGAATCCCGCTTCCGTTAGCAACGATCACATCGACATCGTGGTGTTCGATCCCGGCATCTTCAAGCGCGCGGCGCATCGCAACCCGTTTTCCGGTAAAATCGTCCTCATCCCGGGGATCAAAATTAAAGTCAGACGAGGATCCGTATCCGGTAATTTCCGCGTAAACCGGAACCCCCCGCTGTTTGGCGCTCTCGAAAGATTCAAGAACGAGAATACCCGCGCCTTCACCGATCACGATTCCGTCGTGTTTTTCATCAAACGGACAATAAACGCTCCCGGGATTTCCCGTCCTCTTCGACAGAAGCCCCAACAAATGGAACCGGGAGATACCCATTGCGTTCAGTTTGGAATCTGTTCCCCCCGCCAGCATGATGTCCGCGTCTCCCCTTTCGATGACGCGGAACGCCTCGCCGATCGCCTGGGCGCTTGCGGCCGACGATGTCGTGATTGTGTTGCTGGGGCCGCGCAGATGATAAGCGATCGATACGTGGCAGGCAGGCATATTGGGAAGATATTTCAGGAACCACAGGGGGAAGAGAGACCGGACACCTTCCTGACCGAATTTCGCCATCGAAAAACGGCCCGACCCGTCAATCGCATTCCTGAAACCCGTTCCGATCTCATCAAGATCGTTATTGATAATGCCCGTCCCGAGAACCACTCCGATACGGGATTGATCGTAAGGTGTTCCGTAAAGTTTCGCATCCTGCAGGGCGAGTTTTCCGGCAACTACGGCAAGCTGGATCTCCCGTGACATCACTTTAAGCGATTTGCGATTTTCAATAAATTGTTTGGGATCAAAATCAGGAATGCATCCGGCATATTTGAAAGATGAACCGTTCAGCTGCAAATGCTCGACTTCACGGATGGCGGACCGGCAATGGATCGCGGCATCCCAGTAAGGCCGCCAACCGCTGCCGCAGGCGCTGACAACCCCAAAACCCGTAACCGCCACACGCCGCCGGGTCATAATGCCGAAACCTTTTCGCGAACATTAAAATAACTCATGAAATTTTCGTGAAAGGTAACCGAACCCGCGCGATCGGGCAAAAGCCTTCCCACGGACATCAGGAGAAATTTGGATCTGGCAACGATGCCGCCGGCGCTCGTAATAACGCCTTCAATCCAGCCGCCCTCCGGAGCAAGGCCGTCCGCGCAGGCTTCGATGGTGATGGGTGTTCCGGACACCGGAACTTCGGAGAAGGTCGCGTGCTCGATTTTCGCGAAAACAACATCGTTTTTGTAATCGCTTTCCGCGCCGACAAGAAGTCCTCCCGTCTGGGCCATCATTTCGATAAACAGGACCTCTCTCGAATAAGGGGCGCTCGGAACCCGGGATTCGGTCACGGCTTTTTTCCCGCGGTGAATCGAGCAGATCCTGTCAAGAAGCAGCCAGCGCATTACGAACTCCAAATCATGGCCTGGGCTCCGACAAGATCGCCGTCATGAAAGAAAACGCCCTCGCCCCGGTAACGGCGGCCGGAATTCCGGACACGCCATTTCATATTAAATTTTTCTTTTCCGCACCGGGTGATATGCATCCCCCGAAAACCCTCCGGCCCCATCCAGGGCTCATTGCAAGCTTTAAAAAATGCTTCTTTCGCGGCAAAAATTTCGGCGAGTCCCACGGCATCCATCGTTCGCCAGAATCGGCGCTCCCTTGCGTTGAGAAATCGCCGCGGAATCATCTCAGGGTGGCGAGCGAGGAATGCCTCCATGCGGGTTCGGGATATGATATCAATCCCGATGCCGTAAAGCCGGCGGGCGCGACCTTTCACGATTGGCAGGTGTCGGAGCAGCCGGAAGACTTTCCGAGCTTTTCCTCAAGATACCGGAGGATCATTTTTACCGTGAAGTAATCGGCAAGCTTCGACACCTGGGGATCTCTTTCAAAATCTCCGAGTTCGAGGTAAGGAAGCTTCGTGCGAAGTTCATGGATCCCTTCGGGAGTAACCATGCCCTCCCTGACAAAACGTTCATCGGTGAAAATATGGCTCGGAAACAGATCATTAGCGGGAATCTTGAGATCAAAACTTTTTTCCAGCCGGAAGATAATATCGATAAAATCAATCGATTCCGCGCCGAGATCCCTCTTGAGAGAAGCCTCGGGTACCACCTCCGACGCTTCGACGCCGAGAGCACCGGCTAACGTTTCTTGTACTTTCTTGAAAATTGCGTTGTCCATGATTCTCCTTTTTCTATAAACGCTTCACTTGCGGAGCAACCGACGCACCGCCAGCAATGCGGGTGAATTAAACCCCGTCTCTTGCCTTCACAAGAATGCGGCAGGATAAATTCATGCAGATGGCTTGTGACAAAGAGCGCAAGCCCTGCCTTCATTTACGACGATACCGCTGATGATTGCGGGTCTTTGATTTTAGCGAGAGTCAGTTTCGCGGAAACCGCAACCTCGCCGTGATAATAGAGCTTCGCGTCCCAAACGGTTTCTTCCGGCGACCCCCGGATCAGCATGAGGCGGCTTTCCCACTCGTCACCGGGACGGAGGTATTTCGTAAAACGCGTGGCCCGTATCTGTTTAAGGAAATAACGTGTGTCCGCTTTCCCTGATTGCCCCGAAAGAGCCTCAAGATACTTTTCAGCCGTTTGTTTGAGCATCTCCAGCGCAAGGACCCCCGGCAAAACCGGAAACTCCGGGAAGTGATCGTGAAAAAATTCCGAATCCTTCGGGATCCGGCCGAAAGCCGTAATCCCCTCACCTTCCTTCATCCAAAGCACTTTTTCAACAGAGAGAACGGACATAACACCCCTCAGCGTCACTCCAGAACATACAAACCGTTCAAAATCCTGAGACCCGCAAGCCAGGTATAAAACTTTTCAAAACGGACAAGCTTGAATCCTTGCCTCTCAAAACTCCGCACCCACTCTTCGTGTTTCCGGAATTGGTGAGGATGCGACATGAACTCCATGTTCAGCAACCGGTCCCTGCAGATCGTCCAGAATCTCCCAAGCCCATGGTGGAAAAGGTCCTCGACAACAACAACCTTACCCCTGGTCACCCGCCGAACCTCACGCAAAAGTTTTTCCGGATCCGGCACATGGTGGAGCATTGTGATCAGGATCGCAGCGTCAAAACTTTCGTCATCAAAAGGGATCCGCTCCCCTTCATAAAGAACAACCGGGGCCTTTTGGTATCCGGGCCGTATGACATCAAGAATAACGCTTTCGTGCCCGCGTCTTGCCAGCGGTCGCGAATAAAAACCCCATCCCCCGCCCAAATCCAGAACGCGGCTTCCCGGAGACAACGCCTTTTCAAAAAAACAGGTGATCAGCTCGGCACGCTTCTCCAGCGAACCGCGGAAACAACACCCTACGAGCGAGTCTAAAAACCCGCGCTGGTACGTTCGAAGACGGTCCGTGATCGTTTTCACAATAAAAAATGACCTGTTACCTGTTCCGGAGCGTGGAATTATAGCATAGGGAGTTTTGGGGCCCCAAGCATCTTTTTTATCAGACGGGGCCAAATCGGAAAAGAGGCCTCAATCCGACGCTTTAATCTCGCCCGAAACCACAAGTTCACGCTCCGCGTCGGTCGCCGAAGGCGCCGGCCGCCTGTCCGGAACTTCCGGAAAAGGCGGATTATCCGGGTTAGCCCCTTCCGGATCTCCCTGGGTTTCCAAAACATATTGACGGAATGCACGGTGCGTCGAGATCCAGCGGAAAAACTCAAGCCATTTTCCGACCGAAAAAGGCCCTCCCGCCGCAACGCGCCACATGGTTCTGTAAAAAAACGAAATCCGTTTTAAATCAAACGTGAATGTGTAATAGACGAAGACCTTGGCAAGAATGTTCAGAAACTTTACATCGAGATTCACCCGCTTGTGCTCCCTGTTGCGGTTCCGGAAACGGCTGAGCGACGCCACAAGCCTGTCTGCGTAGCTATCGTAACGATAAAGACAGCGGCTCAACCAGTTGTATCCCCTGCGAAGCTCATCAGGCGTCATAAGTTTCGGAATAAAATTGCAGTCGGATGCGCCGTGCCCGTTCATATCGGTCCATTCAAGATCCAGCAGCCGCCCTTCCGCCTCAAGGCGCTTGAGAAGAGGCGTATGGGGAAGTGCCATCAGCGTTCCGCATGTCGTGAAAGCGATACCGAGATCCTGAAGGAAATCATAAGTCTCCTTAAAAATACCCTTGTCATCGGAATCAAACCCGACGATCATTCCCGCCACAACCGAAATGTGATAGGACTGGATCCTTTTGATGTCTTCGATGATGTCTTCCCGCGTATTCTGATGCTTGCCGGCCTCAAGAAGACTTTGCTTGCGCGGTGATTCGATTCCGATAAAAACCGCGTAAAAGTTGGCTTCCTGAAGGAGCTCAAGAAGGTCGGGATGATGCGCGACATTAATCGTGAGTTCACAGGAAAACTCGATCGGATAGTCGTTTTTTCGGGAATAGTCGGCCAGCGCCTTCAGGAGCTCCCTGGCAAATGCGATGTTCCCGATAAAATTCGCATCCCCGAAGACAATATAATGGGCTCCCTGCCTGACGCAGTGATCCACTTCAGCCAGCACCTGCTCCACGGTTTTGGTTCGGGGTTTGCGGCCGTCCATAATGATGATGTCGCAGAACTCGCAGTTATACGGACAGCCGCGGGTCGTCTGAAGTGAAAACATGTTGTAGCGGTCGCCTTTGAGAAGGTCAAAGCGCGGAATGGGACTTTTCCTGATATCGACGCTTGCTTTCGGAGCCTGATAAAATTCACGGGCCTTCCCCTGTTGAAACTCACGGAGAAAAAGCGGCCAGATATCCTCTGCCTCCCCCGCAATCCGATGATCCGCCTTCCCTTCAAACGCTTCCGGAAAGAGACTGCAGTAAGGGCCCCCAAATGCTATCTTGCGGCCCCGTTTCTTGAATTCTCCCGCAATTTCCAGAGCCCGATGATACTGGACGTTGAACGCGCTGATGGCAACGAGATCGGCAGGTTGATCAAAATCGATGGGTT
Source organism: Candidatus Omnitrophota bacterium (assembly GCA_022705945.1). Taxonomy (GTDB): domain Bacteria; phylum Omnitrophota; class Omnitrophia; order Omnitrophales; family Aquincolibacteriaceae; genus UBA1443. The sequence goes on from JAKJDL010000018.1 coordinate 7,908, forward strand.
CAACATTCTCGTCGATAATCTCAACCTCCCAGGAAGAAGGCGTCAGTGCGGCAACCGTCGCGAGACCGAGCGGGGTCGTCGAAAAACTTGTCCCTGTGAACGGACGCAGACCGTCAAAGGACCAAATCGTCGGCGCGAACTTAGGATTGATCAGAAGAACCTTCACCCCGTCAGACCTCCAAATGAATTGATGATTTCAAGCCCAGGAAAGCAAATAAACGGCCCCGGCATCCTCCCCTCCCAACTTAATCCGCACGTGATTAACTTTGGCAGAGAGGCCCGCCGGGGCTCAGGCGGAGAAGTATAGCAGACTTCCGGATTTTTTCCTGAAATTTGTTCTGATGGCGGGTCCTCCGAATAACGCGGTATTTTACGACACAAACTCAATTCGGAATTTAAATTGAGATTTGAGAATTTCTTTGCTATTCTCTCGGCCTATGATGACCCCTCTTGAAGGTAAAACCGCATTGATCACCGGCGCCTCCCGCGGCATCGGAAAAGCTGTGGCGCTCGCCCTTGCCGAAAAAGGCGTCAATATCGCGGTCAACTATCTGCAAAACGAGGATGCCGCTAAAAAATGCGCGGAAGAGGTCCGGACCAGGGGCGTCCGGGCCGATATTTTCCAGTGCAATGTCGGGGATCTCGATGCCCTCCCCGCCCTTATTGACAATATCCTCAAGACATTCGGCTCCATTGATATCCTCATTCACAATGCAGCGCTCGGCGCTTTCAAGGCCGTCCACAAGCTCAAGATGAACCAGTATGATCTGTCCATGAGCATCAACACCAGGGCTTTTCTCGGTCTTGTCCAGAAAGTGCTCCCGGGAATGGAAGCAAAAAAAGAAGGAACGATCCTCGCGATCTCAAGTCTCGGATCGCACCGATTCATCCCGAATTACGGGGCCATCGGCATCTCCAAAGCCGCTCTCGAAGCCATGATCCGCTATCTCGCGGTTGAACTGATGCCGAAAGGCATTCGCGTGAACGGTGTTTCGGGAGGTCTTGTGGATACGGACGCTTTGCGGGCGTTCCCGTTCTTCGAAATCTTTAAACAGGAAGTCGTGAAACGGACCCCGGCCGGCCGCGTCGCGACCCCTGAAGATCTGGCGCGCGTCGTTGCTTTCCTCTGCTCACCGGAATCCTCATGGATCGTCGGTCAGACCGTCATCGCGGACGGCGGCCTTTCACTGATTTAACAAACTTCCGCTACGGGGAAACCATGTCACAAGTCACCGCCAAAGAGCTGGAGAAGAAACTCTACATTTACATTGAAGGCACTCCCTATTTTGTGCTTGACGTAAAATTCGCCTCCCCGACCGCCCGAGGGGCTTCGACCATGGCCAAGGCCCGGGTAAGGAATCTTTTGACGGGAACTGTCCTCGACAAGAATTTCACCACCTCGGAGAAATTCGATATCGCCGATGTTGAAAAAACTCCGGTCGCTTTCTTGTACGCCTCGGGAGAAGAATACTGCTTTATGGATAATACGACTTATGAGCAGTTCTCGCTCGGCGCGCAAAAGCTCGGGGATCAGCGTTACTACCTCAAAGAAGGCTTTGAGACGCAGGCTCTCAAATTGAACGGCCGTGTGATTTCGATCGAGTTTCCGGTTTACGTGGAGCTTGCAGTCACGGAAACCGATCCGGCGCTCAGGGGTGCAACAGCGCAAGGGCGTTCTCTCAAAAACGCGAAGCTTGAAACGGGAATTGAGGTTCAGGTGCCTTCGTATATTGAGGCGGGCGACATCGTTCGCGTCAACACGGAAACCGGAGAGGTTTCGGGAAGAGCCTGAGCGGCTCCGGTTCAAACCGTGATCGATCCCGAATGGGGACTTCCCGGAAGAAATTCCGCCGTATCAAAAGCGGCCCGTTTGGACTTCGTCTCCCCTTCCGGGTCTGTCTTCCAGTAGCCGGCCGAACCGGTCAAACGGACGCATCCGCACAAAAAAATCACCGCCAGCAAGAACAGGAAAGACGTATAAAAAACACGAGAAACGGCTCCTGTCGGAGAGTCACCGGTTTTAAATCTTTTCATGCATTCCCCTCCTCATCATTAAAACAGCCAGAAAGGTGAATAGGACAATCGAGAAATACGGGAACCTCCAGCCGCCGCCGGAATAAATCGTTTTCCGGGTCGTCAGCGGAAGGTCGTAGGTCGCCCGGCCGGCAATAAAAGTTTCTTTCTCCTTTTCATTTTTGACTGTTGACAACACTTCCCCGCGGGAAGATACAAAACCCGAAACTCCCGTATTCGCCGCCCGCACGACCGGGAGTCCCGTTTCAACGGCCCGGAAGATGGAAGCCTGCAAGTGCTGGAACGGAGCCGCGGTATCCATAAACCATGCGTCATTGGTGATCACCGCAAGGAACTTCGCGCCGCGACTCGCAAGCCCGCGGGCGAGCCCCGGGAGCACATCCTCAAAACAAATCAGAACACCGAACGGCCATTCCTCCCTCGCCCAGCGGAAAATGACGGCATCCTTGCCGGGACTGAAATCACTGATACCGAGGGCGTCCGCAATCGGCGTGAGCCAGAAGAAGAACGGTTTGAGAGGAATATATTCGCCGAACGGCACAAGATGCAACTTGTCATACCGTTGGGTGATCTCGCCGCTTTTATCAAGAAAATAGGCGCTATTGTAAACTTCCTTTTCGGCTTCCCAATGAAGCCCGCCGATTAACAGCGGCGTCCCGAAAAGAACCGGCAGTCTTTTTACCGTTTCGGACTGGAAATCGCGGTTAAAATATCCCGGGAAAGAAGCCTCCGGCCATATCACAAGATCCGCCATGTCCAGGGAAGCGAGCTCCGTGAGCTTGGAATAGATCTCCAGGATCTTTTCTCTGGCCACCGGCGCCCACTTCAAGGACTGCGGGATATTGCCCTGCAGAACCGAAACCCTGAGAAACTCCTCGGGTTTTTCCTCTCCTTTAAGGCGCCATTCTCCGTAAACGAATACTCCGCAAATGATCAAAAGCACCGAAGTAAAAAGAGCCGCTGCCGCCCCGCGCGGCCGTTTTTTTTCTTTTAAAAAAAGCTTCGCTAGGCAAACGTTTGCGCAAACGATCAAAAAGCCCAGGCCGTAGGTTCCGATCACGCTCGCCGCCTGGATCATGGCGGGACAGGATGCCTGGGAGTAAGCGATCAGATTCCATCCGAAGCCGAAAACCGGTATTTCGGAACGCATAAATTCGGTAAGCGTCCATGCAGAAGCCGCCCAGAGAATTTTAAAAACCGCGGACCAACGGGTCCGCTTGCCCAGATAAACAAGCCATGCAAACACCGCGATATAAAACGATTCCATCACGGAAAGAAGCAGCCATCCGAGCGACGTCACATGGGTCATCCAATGCATGGAAATCGAATAAAAAACAAAACCCGCGAGATAGCCCAAGCCAAAGGCGTGAAATCCTGACCGGGCGGACCGGATCGCATAAAAAAGGGGAACCAGGGCAAACCAGGCGAGAAAACCCAGGCCGGGACGGGGATAGCTCAAAGCGAGAAGGACACCGCACAGGGAAGAAAAAACAACCGGATGGAGAATCGGAGGTGGAAGATAGCGTAAAATCCGTCCCGACGCCCTCCTCCCCCTGTCATCGGCCTTCCGATTCATTCGTTCATCCCGCAGCATTTTTTATGTTTCTTGCCGCTCCCGCACGGGCAAGGATCGTTCCTGCCCACTTTGGGCCCCTGCCGGTGAACCGGCACCGGTTTTTGATCCGGAGCGGATTGTCTCGACGCAAAACGGGATTCCATGTCCATCCCCTGCTCCGTTGCCTGCTGGACCTTTTCCGCTGTCTTTTTGATCCCGCCCGACTCGGGATGAATATATTGCGCTCTCGCCGGAGCTTCGGGGACAGCACGGATCTTTTCCTCGTGGACAACCTGAACGCGGAACAAAAGCTCAATCGCTTCCTCCTTGATCACGTCGGTCATGGCGTCAAAAAGATTGAACGCTTCCCTCTTATATTCGACAAGCGGATCCCGCTGGCCGTAAGCCCTGAGACCGATTCCCTCCCGGAGGCTGTCAAGCGAGTAAAGGTGTTCTTTCCATTTCGTATCGATCACCTGCAAAAGAATATATTTTTCGAGAAAATGAAACCGGTCGATCCCGAAAGCTTTTTCACGGGAATCGTAAAGCTCTCTCACTTTCTCCTCAATCTCCTCCTGCAAAGACTCGATACCGTAAAGGTTCTCGTCTACCGATTTTCTAAAATCCGCTCCGAATTTCTCGGCCAGGGCCCCGATCAGTCCTTCGTAATCTTTCTCCTCTTCGCGGATATCCGGATTGACGTAAGCAAGAAGCTGTCCTTCGATCACGTTCTCGGTCATCTCAAGGACATGTTTTTTCAGCTCTTCGTAACTCCCCTTGAGGACAAGATCCCGTTCACCGTAGATCAGTTCGCGTTGACGGTTCATAACATCGTCATATTCGAGCAGATGTTTGCGGATCTCAAAATTATAGGCCTCGACGCGCCGCTGCGCGGTCTCCATCGCGCGATTCACGAACGGATGCTGGATCTCGTCGCCTTCCTGCATCCCCAGGCGCTGCATAAGCCCCGAGATGCGGTCGGAACCAAAAAGGCGCATCAGTTCGTCTTCGAGCGAGATAAAAAACTTGGAAGTTCCCGGATCTCCCTGGCGGCCGCAGCGGCCCCGAAGCTGATTATCAATGCGACGGGCTTCATGACGCTCCGTGCCGATCACGGCAAGCCCTCCTTTTTCCTTCACGCCCGCCCCAAGCACAATGTCGGTTCCCCGGCCCGCCATGTTGGTCGCAATCGTCACGGCGCCCGGTTGTCCCGCCTGAGCCACGATCTCGGCCTCTTTTTCGTGATATTTCGCGTTGAGTACGGTGTGAGGAAGATTGATCCGCTGAAGCATCTTGGAAAGGCGCTCTGATTTTTCGATGGAAACCGTGCCGACGAGTGCCGGCCTTCCCTGTTTGTGGACTTCCGCAACTTCGCGGACCACGGCCTCAAACTTCTCTTTTTCCGTCCGGTAAACGGAATCGTGCTGGTCGATCCGAACGCAGGGACGGTTCGTCGGCACGACGACAACATCAAGCTTATAAATCTTTTCGAACTCGATGGCTTCCGTTGCGGCCGTCCCGGTCATGCCCCCGAGCTTCTTGTACATCCGGAAATAATTCTGGAACGTGACCGTGGCGAGCGTCTGATTTTCGCGCTTGATCTCGACCGATTCTTTCGCTTCAAGCGCCTGGTGGAGCCCGTCCGAAAATCTGCGCCCCGGCATCAACCGGCCCGTAAATTCATCGACGATCAATATTTCGTTATCCTTGACGATATAATCGACGTCGCGCTCGAAAAACTCTTTCGCGCGAAGCGCCGTAATAACATGATGCCGTTCGGTCACCGTGTCCGAATCATGCATATTCTCGACACCCATCGCTTTCGCCGCTTTTGCCTCTCCGGATTCGGTCAGGCGGATCGTCTTGGCTTTTTCATCCGCAATATAATCGTGCTCTTTCTTGATTTCCTCGAGCTTGGCTTTCCATTCCGGATCGACCTCTTCCTTGACGATCCGGTATCCTTTCAGCCCCCGGGAAGCCCTCTGAGCCCGGTAATACTTGTCCGTCGACTCCTCGGCCGGACCGGAGATAATGAGCGGCGTCCTGGCTTCGTCGATAAGGATCGAATCTACCTCGTCAACAATGGCATAATGAAGCGGACGCTGGACGCGCCCATCGAGGCTTGCCACCATGTTGTCGCGGAGGTAATCGAAACCGAATTCATTATTCGTTCCGTAAGTGATATCGGCGGCATAGGCCTTCTGACGATCTTCGTGAGGCATGTCATGCTGGATCACACCCACCGTCAGGCCAAGAAACTCGAAAATCGGCCCCATCCAGTGTCGGTCGCGTTTGGCGAGATAATCGTTCACGGTCACAAGATGAGCGCCCTTGCCTTCCAGGGCATTAAGATAAAGAGGAAGTGTCGCGACAAGGGTTTTCCCTTCCCCTGTGGACATTTCGGCGATTTTCCCCTTGTGAAGAACGAGTCCCCCGAGGATCTGAACGTCAAAATGCCGCATCTTGGTCGTCCGCTTCGAAGCTTCGCGGACCACGGCGAAGGCTTCGGGCAGGATCGAATCAAGAGCCGCGCCTCCGGCAAGGCGTTTTCTGAACTCATCCGTTTTGGCCCGCAGTTCCGCATCCGAAAGTTTTTGGATCACCGCTTCAAACGCGTTCACCTCCGCCACAACCGGCCAAAGAGTCTTCAAGGTTCGCGCATTCTGTGTCCCGAATATCTTTTTTAATATAAAACCGATCACTTTAAGCTCCTTTTATTCAACGCTTTTTTCCGCGTCTGATTTGAATTTCAGGATGGACTGTTTATTAAACCCGCGAAACATTCTGCCTCAGATACACATGGATAAACTCGTCAAGATCTCCGTCCATAACCGCCTGTCCGTTCGAGGTTTCAACAGCGGTGCGGTGATCCTTGACCATGGTATAGGGATGAAAGACATAGGAACGAATCTGGGATCCCCATTCGATCTTTTTTTTAGGCCCGTATTTTTTGGCAAGCTCGGCTTCCTGCTCCCGGCGATACCGCTCATAGAGCCTGGCGCGGAGAACTTTCATCGCGACCGCCTTGTTCTGTCCCTGGGACCGTTCATTCTGGCACTGCACCACGATGCCGGTCGGGATGTGCGTGATGCGTATCGCGCTTGAGGTCTTGTTGACGTGCTGTCCGCCGGCGCCGCCGGCACGGAAAGCGTCGATCCGAAGATCCGCGTCATTGATTTCGACTTCGGGGACATCGTCAACTTCCGCGATCACGTCCACGGAGGCAAACGAGGTGTGGCGCCGTTTGTTCGCGTCAAAAGGCGATATCCTTACAAGCCGGTGGACCCCGCACTCGGCTTTCAGGTAACCATAGGCATAAGGGCCCTGCACGATAAAAGTCGCGCTCTTGATTCCCGCTTCTTCCCCCTGCATCATATCGATCATTTGAACCGCATAATCATGCTGCTCGCAATAGCGCGTGTACATCCGGAAAAGCATCTGGGCCCAATCGCAGGCTTCTGTCCCTCCGGCACCGGCATTGATACTGACGATGGCGTTATTGGGATCAAAGGGATCGGTAAAGAGGCGCTGAAATTCGAGGTTTTCAACTTCGCGGGAAACCTTTTTGATCTCTTCGGTCAAGTCCCTGAGAGAGTCGGTCTGGTGTTCGTCGACCATACCAAGCAGCTCGGCCAGATCGTCGCAAGAACGCTCCGCGTGATGCCAGGGATCAACGACTTTTTTCAGGGCTTTCAGGCGTTCGACCGTTGCCTGGGTTTCCTGCTGGTGGTCCCAAAAATCGGGAGCCGTCATTTTCTGGTTAATAGCTTCGATTTCACTCTCGCGGCCGGGCAGGTCAAAGATACCCCCTTATCTCTCGGAGCTTCTCCTTGAGATTCTTGAGAGTTTCCTGGAGGGCGAGAACTTCTTCGTTCATGGTTCGCGTAGTGTAAGGCAAAGGGGACAGGCAGTCAATAAATGCCTGTCCCCTTCCGCTTTATCATTTTCGGTTGATTCCTCCGCAGAGGACCAATCAAAACATCGGGTTGTGTCTGCGCTTGATCGTCGAGACTTTGACGGCCGCCGCAAAAAAAACAGCCATCAGTATCAGCCCTTTCGGATCCACCGCACCAAATCCAAAAAGCGCCAGATAAAACAGCAAACCTACTATCGCGACCAAAGCACCGCCCGCAACCAGCTTGTGTCTTTGAGGTTCCGTCATGGGGCACCCCCTTTGCCGTCCCACATAAAAAAGGTGTGAACCCTAACTACCCGCGGCTTCATTATACTCTTACGGCAAACCGCCCTCAACAGCTTAGTCGAACTGAAAAAATTCTCGCTGGCCTTTGGAAGGATATTTTTTGAGGACTTTCTCGGCTCTTTTGAAAGAAACTCGTTCCTTGCGAAGATTCCGGTCGATCCAGCGGAACAACTCGATCTTCTTGAACCGGACACATTTACCAAGCTTTACATAAGGGATCAGTCCGAGGTGTACCCATTGGTAGATGGTGGAAGGATTCACCTCGAGGATCTCGCTCACCTGTTTCGCCGTCATCAATTTTTTCATAAACCGTCCCCGCCCGGATTATCCGGTTTCCTTTCTCCGGAGAGCATCGATCACCACCAGGGTCAGCTTCCCAACAAGCCAAACCGCGAACAATACGGCCGCAACCAGTATTAAAAGGCGTAGCGCAAAACCGAGGACGAACAGGAGCGGAAAAAGCAGGACGCCAAGTCCCGCAAGCAAAAGCACTGCGACGATGACAAGCAGTCCGATCAGAAATTCTTTCATTGTTGATCCTCCGCGGCCGGTTTCCCTGACAACAACCTCATTATAATGTTTTATACCTTCCCTTAAACATTTTTTTGGTTATAATTTCATCCTCTTGCGTGGTGGGCGTAGCTCAATTGGTTAGAGCACAAGATTGTGGATCTTGGGGTCGCGGGTTCAACTCCCGTCGCCCACCCCATTTTTTGTTTTGAGCATATAAAGCCTCCCAATCTGTCGTAGAATCAGCGACTTGCGCAGGTTCTAACCGGTTGTGGAGGCTTTGTACGTCTGGGGCGACCTCTTGGATGAGGGCGAGGGTTTTATCGACCTGTATTCGAAGCTGTTTGCCACTTAGGACGAGGTTCGAACCTAAACACGAGAGGACATACCGTTTGTCCTCCAAAGTGCCGGTTTCGAAGCGGTGTTGAGCAGTTTGGGCGAAATTGAACATATCTTCAGCCCGCTTGAGCCATGTTTCAATGCGGTCTTGCGTGTCCGCGATCAATCCTTCGTATTTCTGCTTTTCCTGCGTTAAATCATCTTTCTTCCGGGCGTATTCCTCCGGGCCGATCTCTTCATTGAGACGCATATTAAAAAGCGCGTCTAATTTCTTAACACAGGCGTCAA
>JAKJDL010000019.1 GCA_022705945.1 Candidatus Omnitrophota bacterium
GTCTTCTCCGGCGGTTCCTGTCGCGCAGGCTGCGGACCCTGAAGCCTCCTCCGCCGGAACCTCTTCCGCGGTTTCGTACGAAAAAACTCTTCGTGACGATATCACCGGTCTTTTCGAGCAGATCGAAGTCCAATACAGCATGTATGCCGAGGAACAGGGAATGATCACGGAAGACTACAGGGCCAGGCTTGAGACAGAGATGAAATCGGATCATGCCGACAAGGAAAGAGCCAAGCGTTATAATGAGCTTAAGGAGACTGAGGCTGACCTCGTAAAAGTTATCGGTGAGGAGCTTAAGCTCGAGGATGAAGAGAGGCAAATCCTCATCAAACGGCAACAGGAAATTGAAAAACTTATGCCTGAAGCGGATTCCAGGGCGATGACGCAGGACATGCTGACTGAAAAAGGCCGTGTCGAACAGCGGCTCGCTGATCTGGAGATCCGGAAGGATTTCCTTATGAACGAACAGGCGCGTTATGCCCAAAAGTTATCTTAGGAGCCGGATCATGGACATTATGAAGCGATTGTCAATTATTGCCGTAGCGGTTGCGGTGGCCGCGGGAACGGCCGGGTGCGGGTACACGACCAAAACGGTACTTCCGCGTAATATTAAGACGATCTTTGTCGAAACGGTCAAAAACAAGATTCCGATCACAGATCTCCGGTCGTATCAGCAGGGTCTCGAGATGGATATCACAAACGCCGTGATTGCCCGTCTTCAAATGGACGGCAATCTCCGTGTGGTTCGGGAGGGGCGTTCCGACGCTGTCCTGAAGATGGATCTGAAAGCTTACGAACAGGAAGGCCTCCGTTTCAACAGGCTGGAATCCGTTGAAGAATACCGGTTGTTCATCGTGCTCGGTCTTGTCCTGGTGGATGCCAAAACCAATGAGATTATTTGGGAAGAATCTGATTTCTCCGGAGCCGCTGAGTATTATGTGACGGATATCAAGCAAATGGGCGAGCAACAGGCCGTTCAGCAAGCAATTGAAAAACTCGCCAAGAATGTCGTCGATCGCATTGTTGAAGACTGGTAAAGCGGCTGTTCCATCCCTCGTGAAAACCAAACTGTTTCTGATCGGCGGTGATCCCTTTCTCCGTGCCCAACAGGCGGAAAAGATCATTTCTGAATTTGAAAAACAAACCGGAGGCAGTCTTTCCTCCCAGGTTTTTCGTCCGGACGAAATATCCCTCGAATCAATACTTGCGGCCGCCCGGACTCTCCCGTTTCTTGCGAAAGGGCAGGTTATCCGGATCCAAAGCTCGGAAAAGCTCAAGTCGGGCGATCTTGAGCTTTTGGAGAATTATTGTTCCAGGCCCGCGCAATCGACCCTTTTGATTTTCGAGGCGGATTCGCTTGAAGGAAAGACGGAGCTGCAGAGATTAATCGCGGCCAAAGGCCGTGTAATAACGCCGGCCAAAGAGGAAGCCCGTTCTGCCGCTCAAGCTTATTTGCATCACAAGCTTGCCAAATTCAAGAAAACGATGACCCCTCCCGCCCGTCAAAGGATTTTTGAAATGTGCGGAGAAGCGGTTGTATTTCTGGATTCCATGCTTGACCGGTTGATCCAATACGCCGGCGATCGCAGCGAAATTGATGAAGAAATGGTCGCGGAGTTCACGGAGAATTGGGCCGACGTAAGCATCTTCCAGCTGACGGACGCGATCCTTGTCAATGACCGGGCGAAAGCGGTGAAAGTATTGCGGGCGCTATTGGAGTCCTCTGATTCCGATCCGAAGTCCTTGATAGGGATTATTCATTGGCAGATGAGGCAATTGTGGCAGGGGGCCGCCCTGAGCGAGGCCGGGGTGAGCGAACAGGAGATTTTTTCCAGAATGAAGGTTCCTGCCTTTCGAAAGCAGTCTTTCTTTTCCTCGATCAAACGATACGGGAGCGGGCGACTGGAGCGCGCGATCGAAGCGCTTTATCAGCTCGATAAAAAAGCCAAGGCCCACCAGGTTGAAGCGGCGCCCGGAATCGAGTCCTGGCTTCTGGAATTTGTTGCGTGAAGAAAGATTTATTTCTTTTCGGAGGTTTTCGCGAGAAACTTCACGATACGGGCTTTCCGCCGGTCCGCGCGGCCGCGGGGAACAACTCCCTTGGTCACAGCCCGATCATAACGGGAAACAAGCTCCCGGGCGACCGATTGAGCCTTCTCAGGATCCGTTCCGAGTTGGGAGAGCTTTTTGGAAAGCGTCTTGAGCTCGGAGAGAACGGCCTGGTTCTTGGCGCGTTTTTTGGCATCACTGCGCATCCGTTTTTCTGCTGAAGCGATATTGGGCATTTCAATGACTCCTTGTGGTGAAAAAAGTGGCGATAAGGTAACACAGGGTTCCCGGTCTGTCAACGGACATCCCCAGGGGGCCGGTTCCGGTAAGAGACATCTGATCAGGGCCGCGGCGGTTGTGAGTTCCATGATCCTGCTTGGGCGTGTTTTGGGCCTCGTACGCGATATTGTCAGCGCCAAACAGTTTGGGACCGGCTGGCAATGGGACGCTTTTATCTACGCTTTCATGATACCCAATCTTTTCCGGAGGGTGGTGGGTGAAGGCGGACTCACGAGTGCGTTCATTCCCGTCTATAACGATATCAAGACGAAGATGGGAATCCCGGAAGCCTTTCGTTTTGCCAATATCACGCTCTGTCTTCTTGCGTGCGGGTTGATGGTATTTATTGTTATTGTTCAGGCGCTTGTCGGCGTTGTCCTGAAACTGGGGACTTACAGCCCGACGATTACCCTGATGCTTGAACTCCTTCTGGTTCTTTTCCCTTATCTTTGGTTCCTTTCTCTTTATGCGCTCGGGATGGGGATCCTGAACAGCCACGGACGTTTTTTTGAGGGGTCTCTCAGCTCAGTGATCCTGGACGGGGTATGGATTGCCGCGGTGCTTTGGGTTCCTTCTTTTTTTGCCGGGAGTCCGGTAGAAAGGATCCGGTGGCTGACTTACGCGATCCTGTTTGGGGGATTTCTGCATATCGCGGTCGAATATCCAGCCCTTTACCGGATCGGGTTCCGGATCCGATGGATTTGGAATACGGCCTACGAAGGGTTGCGGCGGGTATGGAAGTTGCTTCTTCCCGTAGTGCTGAGCTTTGCGGTCGTCCAGATCAATATTACGGTCGATGCGACACTTGGTCTCGCACTCGGGCCGGGAGCGAATTCCAGCCTCTGGTACGGGAACCGTTTGATGCAGTTTCCGCTCGGGATCTTTGCCTTGGCCATGGGGACAGCGCTCCTTCCGATGATGAGCCAGCAAATCGCGGCCGGTCAGAGGGAAGCATCCCGGAGATCGCTTTCGTTCGCGCTCAGGAGCATTTTCTTCATCATCATACCTTCCTCCGTGGGGCTCATCGTGTTCCGGAACGAGATCATGAGATTTCTTTTCGAGCGAGGGGAATTTGACGCGGTTTCGACGGCCCGAAGCGCCGCAGTTCTTCTGGGCTATACGATAGGCTTGTTCGCTTTTTCCGGCCAGAAGATCATGGTAACCGGATTTTATGCCGCGCATGATTCGAGAACGCCCATGAAAACGGCGGTGACAGCCCTGATCGTCAATATCACGCTTAACCTGATTTTGATGATCCCTTTCAGGGAGGCGGGGCTTGCCCTTGCGACTTCCATCTCGGGCATTTTGCAGTTCGCGCAGCTGGTTTACTATTACCCCAAAAAGGTGGGAGAGTTTCCCCTGAAAGAGATTCTGATGTCGTTTTTCAGGATTCTTCTCGCGGCTCTTTTAATGGCGGTTGTTTGCCGTTTCACTCTCGGCCTGTTCATCCGCTTTTATCCCGGAAGCGGGACTTTTGCCCAAGGGGTTCAGTTGCTTGGCAGTATGGGGGTTGCCATGCTCTCTTTTTTTCTTATCTGTTATCTCGGGCGAGTACCCGAAATGCGTGAGGCGGTAGAATGGATCCGGAAACGAAAAACCAGGGACGGCGGATAGCGGATGGCGGATGAAGCCAAACTAAAAAACAAAGGGTTTTCACCTTCCTCCGGTCTCTCTTCTCGGCCCGATCCTGTCAGGACCCTCCGAAAGATTGTTGCGAAACTTCCTTTAAGCCCCGGTTGTTATCTGATGAAAGACAGCGAAGGGGATATTCTCTACATCGGGAAGGCAAAGTTCCTTCAAAAGCGGGTCCGTTCTTACCTTGCGGTCCGCCGGGACCTTCCCAAGATCGCGGTCATGATGTCCAAAGTCCGTTCGATCGACCATATCGAAACCCCGACCGAGGTGGACGCACTTCTGCTTGAAGCCCATTTGATTAAGAAATACCGGCCGCGGTATAACAAGGAACTCAAGGACGACAAAAGTTATCCGCTCCTTAAAATTACGGGAGAGAAGTTTCCGCGGCTCGTGGTGACCCGGCAGAGATCGGACCAGAAATCGGCCTATTACGGCCCCTACACGGATTCGAAACTGCTACGTCAGGCTGTGGCCCTGATCAACAGTCTTTTCCCGATCCGCAAATGTCAGACAATGCCCAAGACGGCCTGCCTGTATTATCACATTCATCAGTGCCTTGCGCCGTGTATCAGGCCGGAGGTCGGGCCGGCATACGGGAAGATCATCGAAGAGGTTCGGCGGTTCCTGGGAGGCGGGAAACGGAGTTTTCTTGAATATCTGACGGAACGTATGGACGTGTCCGCGAAAGAACTCCGCTTTGAGGATGCGCAGTTTTTCAAAGAGCAGATCGAGTCCCTTTCGCAGCTCAGGCGGAAGCGTTTCTTTCCTCAAAGCCCCTCGGGAGGCATCGGTCTGTCGGCCACGATGGAGCTGAAGCGCGCGCTGAAAATGGATGCGCTGCCGGTCCGGATCGTTTGTTTTGATGTTTCGAATATCCAGGGGGATGAAGCGGTAGCATCCAAGGTGAGTTTTTACCGTGAGCTCCCCGACAAAATCCACTACCGCCGCTATAAAATCCGTGCCGTAAAAGGGATCAATGACTACGCGATGATCTCGGAGGCCCTGACGCGGATGCTCCGGGGAATCAAGGAAGGCCGCGAAGCCTTTATTCCGGACCTGATCATGATCGACGGGGGAAAGGGGCATCTCAATACGGCACTGAGGGCTATTGAGGCTGAGGAGACGGGGAATGCGGAAGTCATTTCGATCGCCAAGAGGTTTGAATATGTTTTTAGCCCGAAGTTCCGCGAGCCGTTAGTGTTTCACGCCGGATCTCCGGTTCTTCATCTGCTCGAAAAGATTCGTGATGAAGCGCACCGTTTTGCGATCACCTTCCACCGGTCGTTGAAATCGAAAAATCTCGAGCGCTCTTTTTTGGATAACGTCGCTGGCATCGGAGAAAAACGGAAAAAGGCATTACTCAGGCATTTTGCCTCTCCGGAGCTTATCAAGTCGGCGGATATTGAGCAGCTTATGAAAGTCCCCGGAATGGATCGCAGAACGGCAGAATCGCTCCGGTCTTTTTTTGCACCCCATCCCTAGAAACGGTTTCAAGGTATTTTCAGCCCCAATGTTTCCGGAAGGTCGGATAATGGAGCCATTTCAACTGATATTTATAGACGCGAAATAACACTTCCGAGAAGAAGTCTGAATGGGGATCATCGCCCCAACCCCGCTGAGCGAGACTGCCAGTGAATCCCGGGCGGGGACCGGCATCACTAGCATCAACGAAACTATACCCGTTTCTAATTTAAATTTAGCTTGTAAAAAAGCTTCAAAAGAATGGGATAGAAAATGGCTCGCGGAACACTTCTAGCAATTTATAGCATTAAAACAATATTTAAAACTAATCATTCTGTTCCTGCCTAATCTAAAAAATGCGTAAGCGTTTATGAATGCTTGAGTTGCGATTTCCCCAGGATGTGTTAAGTTTCATATAATCATTTTAATAACTCACTGGCCGAGGCAAAATGATCCCAAAAACGCACCACAAGTATGGGCGCTTTCTCCGTAGCAAGCTGCCGGTTTTAAGAACTCTTGCGCTTGCGACGTGTGTCTTTTTTCTTGCCTCGGATATCCTCTCTTTTCCTTCCATGGCTCTGGCTGGTACGCGATCTGCTATTGTCCAGGCTCCGGGCGGGGGCCCAAACGTCAATTCACTTGCCTCGGCCACCGCCGAACCGGGCTCCTCCTTTGGCGGAATTGTGCAGGAAATTGCCGTCCCCCCCGGACTTGGTACGATAAGTGATGTCTATCCCGGGATCGGGGATTCGTCGTTCGGGACAGGCGGAACAAAAAACGAGGAACGAGTTCCGGGGCCCGGGTCCCGATTTGTGGTTTTAATGCAAAATGCCCACTCCATTCCCGACTCTCAGCGTTCTCTCCGGGGGCTGATCGATCATCTCGTCAAAAATTATTGCGTGAAAACCGTTGCTCTCGAAGGCGCGGCGGGGAAACTTGACCCGACGCTTTTCCGCCTTTTCCCGGACGCGGAAAAACGCGAAAAGGTTTTTGCGGATTATCTCGATACGGGCGAACTTTCCGGAGCGGCCGCGGCGAGCGTTTTTCTGAATGACGAAACGGAATTCGTCGGGATCGAGGACTGGAAACTGTATCAGGAAGGAGCGGCGGCATTTCTCGACGGCCTTGCAAAGCAGGCCGATTTCAAATCTCAAATCTCAAATCTCAAAACGGCACTGCAAGATCTGAAATTGAAATATTATTCCAAAGAAGCGCTGAAGTTCGATCAAAAGCTACGGGCATGGCAGGAGAATCCGGGCAGGCTGGCGGAACTGCTTCAATGCTTCGCGGAAATCAGGACTTGGGACCCGGGACTCGAAAAAACACATCCCGGCGTAGCAGCGGTCATTCAGGCTCTTCGGAAAGAAAATGTCACGGAGGGTTCCGCGCTCGAGAACGAGATCAAAGCGCTGGCGATCCGGACGGAAAGGCTCGTGAAAGACAGTTCCGCCCGCATGAAACTCAACAAGCTCAAGCAGGCCTCCCGTACCGGTGCGATCGGCCGCGCGGAACTGGCGTATGAACTGTGGGGTCTGGTTCCTTTCCTTTCAGAAAAAGAATCAGTCCCCGGGGAAAAGGTGCCTGTCCCTCTTTCGCCGGAGCTGAGAGATCTTATCTCCGGCCGCGAAAAACTCGCTGGCCTCAAAGGCCCGGCATTCATGAGGGAACTCGACACTTTTATCGCGGAGATGCGCGCGCGGTTCGCGGCAACGCCGGAAGCCCGGGCGATCGCCGAACTGGATGAACGGCTCGGCCTGACCGACAAGCTGGTGAGCTTTGAGTTGAGCAGGGAGGAATGGATTAAGATTCGTGACTCGTCCCCCGGGACCCGGAACCCGTTTATAACTATCAAAGACGAAATTGAAAATCTGAAACGGCAAGCCGGTGAATTTCAACAGTTTTATGAACTGGCGGAACGGCGCGAAGCTGTTTTCCTCGATAACCTGAACAAGTTGCTTTTAAAAAATAGGTCACGGGGGGCGAGGGGAGAATCCCGCATAACAAATGCCGTTGTATTAGTTGCGGGCGGGTTTCACACAAGCGGCCTCGCGGCCAAGCTGAAGGAGCAAGGCATCCCGTATGTCGTGATTTCTCCCGCCATCAGGGATGTTCCCGACGACAATCGGTATGTCGATCACATGCAGGGGAAAGTTTCCTGGGCGAAATATTTCCGGCCGCGCGACGGCAGGATCGATCTTTATGACGCGTTTGCCCGCGCGACCTCGGAGCGGTTGCTGGCGGATAGGGCAGAGCGTGGAGCGGATAGTTCCAGATTCTACACCAGACACTCTGCGCTTCACGCCAGAGAGTGGCGCGACACTGTCATTCGTACGCTCGCCCGGGAGGGCCGCGCTGCCGACCATTCGAAATACACCCGCTATATCGACTCGGCAGGGGTCGAAATGTCCGAAGAGTTTCGCACGCTCAGGGAGACATGGACCGCCAGGCTCGAAAAATTCATCAACGGTCTCAAGTCCCTCCACGCGAACGGCAAGCTCACCGAAGTGAATGCCGCGAAACTGCTTTCTCGGCCGGCCAACGAGACGCCGTATGCGGTGAATATGGTACCGGGAATGAGCGTGCCTGTAAGCTTTGCGCGGGACCCGGCAAAACGGGAAACTGAAACAAATCCCGCGACTGCCGTATCGCTTGCCCCCGACATTCTCGCCCCGGCACAACCGAATGCTTCGGTTCGTTCCGAGGCGAGGGATGAGGAAAAAGATAAGCCGAGCAGAAAAAAGCCCGCGGTTGAAGTGTCCGTTAAGGGTAAAAACAAACGGGGCCTGAGCGAAAACGCTCTTTACGAAACGCTGAAAGTCCAACTCCCCGGCCTCTCTGCCGCTGTTATTTCGGAACTTCAAAAAACGGAAGATATCGGAAGGTGGCGGGAGATCCTTCTTCAGTCAGGGCTTGAAGTGGTAAGGCTTTTGAGAGGAAAGTTTCTGCATCCCATCGTTAAAGAATTCCTTGACCGCCGGGAATCTGCCCCGTCCGCACGCGTCGATAACCGGCTCCGGCGCGGCAATCACGGGCGATACCTGGCGGTTTATTTAAACGATGATTTCGACTACATCATCAAAACTTACTATGACTTTGGAAAAAAGAGGACGGTCCAGATCGATTGGCAGGATGCTTTTATTTATTTGGCCAGCCTGCGCCTCAAAGACATCGCGGTGCCTACCCTTATCATTGATTCGACCGAAAAAGATAAAAAGGAATTCGTTTACAAAATGCAAGACGGATCTTTCAGGAAGACAGATGTTGCCGTTATCCAGCAAAAGGTCACTCCTCTTTACGAGTATCTGGAGAATTTGGACCGGAAAGGCGATTTTGAATCCCAGAAGAGGGTCCTGGATGAGTTTAAAAGACTCGTGATCCAGATGTTCCGGCGCGGCGTGGTGGACGCTGATTTTGGAGGCATGCTTGCCAATTATGGCGTTGATGAAAAAAGCGGCAAAGTTTATTTGTTCGATTTTGGCGATCTTTCCGGCGGGTTTGAAGAGGCTTTCAGCTTTGAATCTACACCGGATCTGACCAATGAATATATCGAGAAATGGCTCCGAAGCAATATCGGAGACGAGATTGCCGACTATTTTCTTGAGCACGGGTTCAAGGAGTCGGATTTTCGGGACGCCGCTACCGGACGCAGCATTTTTCTCGCCGATCTTCCTCATGGTGAACGGCCCGAATTTGCGATGGAATTCCCCTACACCGAAGAAGAGATCCGCGAGATGTTTCTTAATCGCGATGTCCATGAGATCTTGCCGGCTCGGTCAGAGGCGCGGAGTCCGGAAGGGCAAATGGATCGTAGCCGATGGTTCGAAAATGCTTTTATACTTTATGACAGCTCCGACGAGGCATTCAGGGATTTCCTTGACACAGTTTTAAGCGGGGCAGCGGGAATACTTACCCGCAAGCAGGGTGATGTCTTCCGGGCCTGGTACAAGGGCGAGCTTAATTTGACCGATATTGCTGCGGGGAGCGGGATCTCGCGTCCGGCTGCGGAAATGCTGCTCGGGCGTGCCCTGCGCAACATCCGGAAGGCGCTTATCGATCAGGGTTTTGTCCGCTTCAACCAGCGCTCGATCTTGAAAGCGCTTCTGCAGCGGCCGGGGCAGAAGTCAGGCACTTCTTTCCGGTCCGAAGCGCGTGACAGCCGTCGCACCGAGAGGAGCCTTGATGTGGCTCCCGGGCGTGCCGAAGCGCGGGAGATCGGAGATGACGGGGATGAGCAGGATGCGATTCGTTTACAGACCGTTCGAACCATCGCGGAAGAGTTCAGGCAAGGAGCACTGCCTCTTCTGGAACATTTTTGGACGACCACACTGAAGCTTCGGGAGAAATATATAAAAGGCGCTGATTATTCTGATGTGATTGGGGACTGGAACCTTGCGGGGGAGGCTTTTGACAAGTATTTTGGCAGGTTTGTCGTGAATGACCTTTTAAAGAAACACGGTATCTGGTTGCCCGATATCCATTCGGTCGATCCCGCCGTTCGAGCCCGCGTCGAGGCCGGATTTTATCTTTCCAACACGCTGACGCATACCATACGGTACGGACTTTTAAGCTACGGGAAACGCCCGGGTCTGGCCAATATCAATTATGTGTATGATTCGATACCGCTCACAATCAGGCGATTGGAGGTTCTTTCGCACCAGCCCGTCTTTGAGCCGGAGTATCTGTATGACCCCCTGTTTACGGAACTCAAGCTCTTTGATGACCATCCGCCGCCGGAACTCCCGCTATGGGAATACCGCCGGGATCTGGCCTATCTTGAAAGATTCATCGGAAGACGTCTCTTGCGGGAATTGCAAGAGTTCGGAAATGTTGCCCAAAGGGACGAAAGGGCGCTTCTGATGGCGGCTCTTTTATCCAAGGTTCATGGTTTCAACAAAAATACCACACGGGTAATCCGGATCATTGAAAAGAAGGCTTCGGAAAGCGGGGACCCCATGGGGGCGAAAAGGGAGGCGGATGAAAAGATTTCCCGCATGCGGCGAAATCTTGAGCTTTATGAAAACTTGCGGCCGCTGATCAAGCCGCTTTGGGGTCCGCAAAGTCCCGGCCCCGCGGATGTGCATCGTCTGGTCTCAAGGCTCAGGCAGGCTCTCGATGATTCGCTCGAACTTTTGGAGATTCTTCGGGAGAATCGTTTGATGGGTCGGTCCATGTTGTACGGAATCTGTGTTGCGGAAAAGAAACGTTATGCGGCGTGGCACGCAGAGGATAAAGAGCGAAGAGCGCGGATGATCAGCGACACGGATCTGCCTTTCGGAGATCAGATGCCGGCGGTTGCCGTCGCGAGGAAAAAATATTCCGAATCCTCTTTCTTGCAGGCCCGGTCAGAGGTGCGGCAGGATGATGCCCGCGAAGCGTCGGCGCGGCGCGTCGAAGTGAAGGAGGAGCCGGTCGCTGCCGTTTACGGGCCGGTGCGGGTTGAAAGGGGAGGGCGTCTGGGAATGCCGGGAGCGCTTCTGAAAAAGTATTCCGAGACCTCGCTGGTTGCGACACCGCGCCTGAGCCGTTCGGGAGTGATTGGGGTCCGGACAGAGCGAAAGTTTATTGAAGGCGTTGAATCGGTCGCCCCGGATCTTGGATCCCGAAAAAATGAAACCGGCAGGTACCCGCTTTCTGATGCGACTGCGTCTGAGGTCTACAGGTTTTTGGGTGGGGTTTCGGGATATGTTGAGGTCCGGCCCGATGGCTACTTGTCTCCGGAAGGACCAACCCTGAAAAACATTTTAGAGAATATGGTCAAGGTGTGGAAAGTGTGGCCCTCGGCTCCGGACGCGTTCTATTTTGTCGACCGAGGCGATTTTTTCGAACTTTGGCCCGCGGAGTTATGGGAAAAAAAGTCCCGGGGTGTTGCTGAACAATGGGGTATGGATGATTCTGGCCGGCTCTACCGGTCGGAGCAGAGAAAAGGAATCGGGTCGGAAGAGCTTCCATTTTATCCCGACCTTCGGGATGAGGTGCTGGCATTGGTGGGCAAGAAAGGGTTCTTGCCGAGCGAACTCGATCCGGAGGATTTTTTCCTGCGTCCCTTCAAGGACTGGCTTCGGGATCCCCGGACTTATGCGGCTCCCGTGATCGTTTTTGCCGATCACCTTGATGTGGACGCGTTTGTCAGTACTTTGAGTATGTCTTATCTCCTTCATCGGATGCTGGCAGTGACGGGTCGTGAACGTATTCCGGTGATCCCTGTTCTTCAGGGAAGGCGCGATGACGTTGACCCGGTGATCACGGCGATCCTGGATCTTGTTTTTGGTGTGACAGCCCCGCTGATCCTTCAAAACCTGCCTTTCACCGGCGAAACGGGCCCGATTGATAAACTCGAAGGAGATCCGAAATTTGTGCAGGTCGATTCAAGCGGCTATCCCACCTGGCTCACGGTGGATCATCATCCGACAGCGCCCGGCACGGACCCCGGTCCCGGGAGCAGGCTTGAGCGCGGAGCGTCCGCGGCTTTTTTTGCCAGCCAGGAGTATGAAAAGACGGGGCTTCCCCTCCACTACAAGATTGCCTGGCTGACGCTTTACAGCGTTCTTTCTGATACGCTTAATTTCACGGCTAATATGACCGGGCAGAATGTCTACTCCGGTATTATCAAGATCATCCTGCCGGTGATCGAGCGGATCTCCGGGGGTACGTCCGGTATGTCGGGGAGGCTGCACGAGATTTTTGGAAAATTCAAAAATGTAGCCTATGACATTTCATTCGCAACGCCCTCGGACATGCTGAGGGACACAAAGACCTCTTATCTGGAAGGAGAGGCTTTGGTCAGCCAGAGGTTTTTTGTTAACAAGGGCCGGTTTTTTGATCTGCTTCCGGGGATCCTCCGTGAAATGAACGAGCGGCTTCCGGGGATGGGGAAGAGGATGTGGATTTTTATCGGAACGGATGTGGAAGAGAAGAAATCGTATGTCGTTCCTGTTTTTCTTCGCGGGAGTGTTGACGAACAGATCGTTCATTTGATCCTTAATCACAGGTCCCAAAGGGAAGAGATCGGACGGGAGGGGACCCGCATCCATGTTCGGGAGGAGATGCTGAGAAAGGATCTGATGGCCGCAATCGGTCCGCTCCTGCGAGCGGTTCTCAAAAGTGAAGCTTTGCCTCTGGAGGAAGATGCTCTCCGCATTGAGCAGAATGATTTTCTATCATCCGAAGCCATTGTTAAATATGCAAAGATGAACTGCAATGATTATGCCTGGGCAAAGAATATTTATGACCGGTATGCTTCCGCTCCCGAGAACCCTGCGCGGCGGCGACTCTTTTTTGACGCTCTTAGCACTCTGCTCCTTGAGCCGGATTCCAGGTTAAGGTTGGGGGCTGCCTGGATTTCCTCAAAACCCGGCTTGATAGGTCCTATCGATATCCCGATGAACACCGGATGGCAAGATCGATCGCTCCTTACGTTGCTGCACCATGTCCGATCTGTCGAGGAAGATGAATTTTTCAGGCAATGGGACGTCTGGTACGGGGGGTTTTTGAATCAAGGGACGGAAGAAGGGATTGAGCTGCTTCATGCCCAGCTGCTCGGGCTCCTGGGGAATGGCGCTGAGCATGAAACGCAGGCGCGGTTGCGGGCCGAACGATTGATCCGCTCGCACATCAAAGCCGGGAGCCAAACAGCTTCCTCCCGCTCCGAGGTTCGCAAGGGATCGACAGCCCGGACCGCGACATCGGGCGATTGGTTTGTCCCCGGTCGGATGCGGGCGGCGGTCCGGAAATTCATCGTTACGGCCTGGAGACGGTTTCGGTCGGCCCTCGCGGATTCTCACGACCGTCCGAAGATCGATCCCGCGGTTCGCGAAAGAGTCGTTCGCGCTTTGAGGTATGCGTTTCCTTTTGATGAAGATGCCAATCTCGGGAAGATCATCAGGTTGAGTCCGGTCTGGAACTCGCTTGACAAGGCTGGAAGGGACACGCTTGTCGCAATGATTGGCGAACGGAATCCTGCCCGGGATCCCGCGGATAAGCATTCTATGCAGTATCATCAGAAACTGTATGAGTGGTTGAGCCGGGAACCCAACGAAATATTTCTTTTGGTCGATCCCTCGGGTCTTATTACGGGACATGTGATCGTGAGGATGGGGCCGCTTCGGGGAAATGTTTATGATCTCTGGACCCATCCGAAGGGCGAAAAGCGGGGGACATTCCTGATGAAATGCGTACTCGGGTGGCTCCGGGAGGCTGGATTCAAGGAAGCCGTTTGGATATCGGGCATCGATGCGATGGCGTTTTACCACAAGCTTCTTGCGCCGCTTATGGATTATAGCGTCAGTCAGAAACGTGAATTTTCGGCGTATCTTGATACCTGGGGCCGTCTATCAGCCGGGAGACAGAATGTCCAGGAGGCCTATCTTCAAAGTGTCCGGGAACGTGAGACGGAGGTTCGTAAAGTACTCGACCGCATCGGCCGTGAAAGCGGCGATTTTATAATTCGGAGCACCCGGGATTCTTTCGGAGAGGCTGACCTTCGGATCCGCCGCGAGAAAAAGGAGGAAACGAAGTGGAGTCTTGCCGGAGAACGGGGGCGTTACGGGCACTCAGATTATTTTAAACCGGTTCGCAGGGACATGACCCTCCGCGACCGCATCGCCGCCGAACTTGTTTTTGTCGAAGGAACGATGCTTTACGAGGTCGCCCGGCAAGAGAGGACAAGTATTCTTTCTCCTTCTCCGATCATTCCGAAAAAGAGCGTTACCGGCCGCTCCGAGGTCCGTCAGGCGGAATCGGCGGCCGGCAGTGCCTCCCGCACCGGGATGTCGGAACCTTTGGGAATTTCCCAAACACCGGAGTCCCGGTCTTTGCGCATTGTGGACAAATCGATCGTTCAGCTCGGGCTCGGCATAGCAGTGCAAAAGAGTTTCTGCGGTTTTAAGCCGGGGACGGACCGGCCGGTAACGGTGCTGAATATTCAGGCCCTCCCGCATATAGCGATCCTGAGATGGGATATTTACAAAAGGGAAAAGGGGCGGATCATGGAGAGAACCCGCAAGTTTGAAGGAAGCGGCATTCTGGGGCTTTCGTTCCGGGAAGGTTATTCATTCGTAGCGGGGACAGCCGAAGCGCTCAATCAAGAGGACTGGACAAAAATGATCCGCGTGGTTGTCCGGGAAATCGATCCTGTTGCCGGAGCCGTGAAGCTTGAAATCTCCGGCCCTGCAGGCGATGGACGAGATCCCGGCGCTGATAGCCTCAGGAAATACATCGACGATAAAACCGCTTCCGGTGAGCATGATCCGCGGCTCTTCGGGCTGACTCTCCGGGAGGGGGAACAAAGCCGCTCCGAACTCCGGGAAGAAGATGCGCCACAGGAACAGATTGATTTCAACCATGAGTTTAAAAAGCGGTTTCTGGAGGCCGGGAAACGGCTGAGTCACTGGTATCAGGAGCGGTTTGACCGGTTATTGCAGAAAAGCCCGAAATTCCGGATGATTGTTTACCTTGTCTTCCAGCTTCACCTGCCCTGGCCCCATACGGCGGCTTATCTTCTCCTCGCCACCGCGTCCGGAGTGGCCGGCCCCTTTTTCGAAGCCATTAAGGTGGCAGCCGTTCCGGCCAGCGCCCTACTGGCGGAAATTTCTCCGGTCTTCTGGATCATTCCGCCGATCGTTCTGCTCTGGCTGGGAGCCTTCCTGAGGACGGTTCTTTTTATCCTTCCTGCCTGGGGTTTGTCGAAGGGTTTTCCATCCCTGTTTCGCAGACCCCTTCGGATTTCCAGGCTTATACCGTATAACTTTATTCCGTTTGCCGGCGCTTATGCGGCCACGATCGCACAGCTCTGGTTCCTGATGCGCGAGAGATATCAGGAGCTTCCGAACGTTTCGTTCAAGACATTGCTTAAAGTGAATGATCTCGTGGACGGAGTGCTGAAACCGGGTTCGACGGGGTTTCTTCCCGAAGATCGGTTCGACCTGTCTTTTTTGTCGCCGGAAATCACCCTGCTCATTCTTGAATTTCAGAAAAAATATGAACGGGGCCAGAGGCTGAAAATTCGCATTACGAGCATCGATGAGGGCAAGCTTTTCGAAAAAGTGTCCGAAAAAGACAAAAAACCGCGTATTTTTTTTGGAAGCCAGGATGAGTATGAGGTCCTGCGTAAAAGGATCAGACAGATTGTTGAGGGGAATGCCCGGGAAGAAGCGCTCCGCGAGACAAACAAAAAATGGGAGAATAAACTCCGGAAAGATTTAAAAACCGAAGTGTTGAAGGAAGTCAGTGAGTGGGCCCGGGGATCGGGGGTCAGGGACAAGGGGAAGCTGTGGCGGCAGCAGTTTCAAAATCGGATGGATCGGCGCGTTCAGGAGCAGAGGGAACAAAGGGTCAGCATCATCAGAGATCGAATGATCTACGATCTGCCCTTTTACCGAATGGAGGCGAAGAAATATCTCTCCCTGCGCCGGGTAAACGGAGAAACTTCTTACAGGAATCTTGACCGCTTGCCTCCCGAATCGGTAATTGTTCCGCTTTTTGATGTGAAAAGGAACGCGGTAACTCAGACTCTTTACGATGAGGGGCTTCGCGACGCCTATCAGAGATATTTTGCGGTACTTGATCTTGGAATGCAGTTTGGGGGGACGCTTGAGGAACCTTCTGTTGATCGGTCCGAATGGACGCGTATCCGCGATGCGGAAAAGGCCGGGGCGATAAAATTCCGAGTCGCCTGGGAAACATTTATGACGCATGCGGCCGATCATAACGAACGGCTGATTATGATCGATAGTTTTCTCTCCGACCCTCGGCCGTTTGTGCAGATGGCGGGTGCGGAGGGACTTCGGAAGCTTTTGCCGGAGGACGAAGACCTTTCGCGCGTGATCCGGCTTCTCAAAAAAAAGCTGGGATCGCTGGCTTCCAAAGAAGTGTTTCGCCGGACGGAAGAAGAATTTGCGGGGCTGACGAACCCGGAAGTCCGTCCGGATTTTGACCGGATGGGTCTGTCTGTGTTGGCGTCCATGATCGTCGAGACGGTTGATAATCTGCAGAGGGTGTACC
>JAKJDL010000001.1:0-127418 GCA_022705945.1 Candidatus Omnitrophota bacterium
TGTTCACGCCAACTTCGGTGCCGTCAACATTCAATCTGAAAAGCTCCTGCTCCGCCCGCCACTTGGCGACGGCTTCGGACTCTTTGGCTGTGGGACCTTCCAGAACCGGGCCCGGGTCGACTTGGAGTTTGCCCTTGCCGCTCGTTTCGCGATACTCTTTGTCAGCCCGACCGGGATTTTCTACCCCTACCCAATGACCTTGGCCGCCTTTCACCACGCGATACTTTAGATTGACAGGATATTTGACCCGTTTCGGATCCGTCGGATTTTCCGGAGACCAGCTCCTCTCCTTAAGCGCTTTCAGGATCTTGTCGCTCAAACCTTCCGCTGAAACATGAGCTGGCGCTTCACCCTGAGGCTGAACAGTTTCCACCGGAGTGTCCGCAGTTGCCGACGCAGGCGTCTCAGCAACTCCGCCTCCGCTCGGAGGGGCCGGGGACAAAGCCGGCCCAATGGGATCAGACTTCGCGGGGCGCAACTTGCGATAGAATGGCTTAATGATCAGATTGCAGATCAATAGACCGATGCCTACAAGACCCAACAGAGAAACCCCTATCGTAAGAAACTCAAGGATCGCGGTCGAAACTGCCCCGGAGGCCGGAATCGCCGTACCGATAGGGCCGCCTCCCGAATCGGCTAAAAACAGGACAGCACCCTGCACCATGTAAACACCCGATTGAACAGACTGCCAAATCAATCCAAAGATTGATTGCATGAATCCGCTGACTCTGGACACCATTGTTAAGCCCAGCGCCAATACACCGAAAATTCTAAACCCGTACCGCAAATAAGATTCTTGAAAAACCTGACCGGTCGCATAGATCGCGAAAGGCGACAAGAGCACTGACACAATAATATTGAGCACCGTTGCAGAAAGCGCCACGGGAGCAACAACCGGAAGTCCCGCCCACACAAGGACCACAAAACCCAGCGTGAAGAGCAATGCAAAAATACCGAACTGAATCTGGTATTGATCAAACCCTCCCAACATGTTTTTCCAAAAAATATGGCCTCGGTTGAGAACGATCCCTTCCAATTCCCTGATCCCGCCATCAAAGTGCTTGCGGAGCATTTCCCGTCTCGCCTTAATTCCCTCGTCCGTATTAGAAGCCGCGGGATCCTTAAAAGAAGCCAAAACAACATTCATCGCCTTCGCAAGGCTCGACGCATCAGGTTTTTCAAGATCGATGAGAAGTTTTCCATCTTTTTCCGCCGCCTTCAGAAGCATTTTTTCTATATCGTCGAGTCCCTCCATGTTGCCTGCGGCCAGCTTGGCATTGATCTTTTTAATGATTACCAACGCTCCGTTTTCATCGACAACAAAGTCGTCGGCAATAAACCCCGACGGCCTCGCCTTTGTCGCCCACGCCCCCTTGAGCATCCAGGGTCTGTCGCCCCTCCCAAAGTACCAGTCGTAATTCCCTTCGGCATCTTCCCATCCTTTACCAAGCAACTGCTTGTGTTCCTTATCAATGTTCTTTTTGGTCATCAAATATCTCGCCAGGAAGAATCCTCCCCCGATCAAAACAAGACCGGCCACCAGCCACACGCCTAAAATAAGAGGGGTCGCCATTTTGACGACAAAAAGCCATGTCGTCAGGAGGAAAGCCACGGATACGGCGCTAAATATGTATCCGTTGCTCATGATCTCACGGAACTTGATGCTTTCAGTAATGGGCTGGGCCGGCGGAGCGGGGTCCGCAATACCTCGCGAGTCAAAAAGTTTTTGCCGCTGGGCGAGCCATCGCTGATAGGGCGCTATTGTAAGCAACCGGATCATATAACTCGCCGACGTGATCAACTGAGCCAGCGCAGCCGGAAGATCCTTGATAATGTAAAAAAACAATGTTGAAAACAGCACAGTGACCGGGGCAACCAGCTTTGCCACATGAAAGTCTTTGCCAGTGTTCTGCATGAAGATTCGCCATGTCCTTCCAAGCCGTGAAATGGCAATCCCCGCGAAAGGTAGCAATACGACTAAAGCAAGCACGATATTCCCAAGCAGAGCGGCAAGAGGCAGATAAGAAAACCCAAAAAGACCGGGAAGACCAAACCGCAGCAAGAGGCCAACCCCTATCGAGACAAACCAAATGAACGTGGAAGTCAGACCTAACACGGCCAAGTCATTATGAAATGTCGATTGCGGACCGATCGCGAACGACCCGGCTTTTTTCGCGAAGTCGGTTGGAATGTCGTTGAGCGGACTCCATTTATGCAAAACCTTATAGAACTCCAAAATAATGTTCTGATCGCGGTCATCTACGATCATCGGTATCCCAAAAACATCCACCACCAGGATCGCTTTCTTCTCGAGATGCTCCTTGATCTCATCGAATGTTTTAGCCTGGTCTTCAAAGAAACTGAACTCAAATCCCCGCAAAACAGCTTCCGGAAAAAATCTCAAAAGCGGCCGCAAATCCTTCCCTATCTTAACATCCGGGTTGTTCTTCTGCTCATCCTTGAAACGCCTCAGGGCCGGGAGATATTTTTTGACATGGTGAAGTTGGATAAAAAGGTCTGATGCCGCCGCGGCGGTCATTTCATCTTCCCCGTTAAGCGCAATAAATACCTTGCTTAGAATTTTTTGGAACTCGTCGCGAGTCATTGTGGTGTGCGAGGAGAAAAATTCTTGCCCCTGCTCTCTCATCAGCTTCTTGAAGCGGGCCAGGATTTTCATACCCCCTTTAAAATCATTCAGATGGATTTGAAGCCGGTTCTGAAGAGCCCAGAGCTCCTCCCCATTCATCTCGAGTTCTTCCCCCAGCGCCTCAGCAGCCTCTTCCATCACAGCAAGCTCGGCATTCACCACCATCTGCAGAAACTCGGAAAAAATATGCATCCTCGAGAAATGCCCTCCCCACGGCAAACCGGGACGAGGTCTTCCCAAAATGGCATGGACGTCCTCGTCTTTTGTGTAATATTTTCCGAAAGGCCTCGCATATCCGATCAGCCTTGCAAATGCTATCGGAATGAGCTCCATAAAAACTTGCGCGATCTTCCCGCCAAACCACCAGGCAGCGGCTTTCACGGAGTGGTAGCTCAGCGTTCCCTGAAACAAATAGACATCAGGCCGTTTCACAGCGGCCACAGTAAGTTTGAGTATCGCCTTAAAACCCGCGTAATTTCCCGAGTCTGTCGTTAAACGTATTTTGGCATTTTTCATCTGCGTGACTTCTGGAAAATATTTTGCCTCATTCCACGGGACAAACTGCAATACTCCCCGTGAAGGAGAAACCTCGAGCATTCCCTGATATACCTGCTCAAGAACCCGCCGATTATGCTCCTGGTGGCTCGTTTGACTGGCCGGCGCGGAGATGTCACTCAAAGCGTACTTGTTATCAATGTCGGTATCAGTTGCGTACACTTCATTGAGAGCCGCAGTCACAACTTTTACAATGATGGCATTACGGTTTTTGTTCTTTGAAAAATTCGCGGCGGGACTCAACAATTCTCCGAGAAGCGTCCGGAGCAAAACTGCATCCTCGGCATCCGCGGCGACCTTGAGTTTTTTCTTAAATCCGGCCTCCCGGCGGTCGTTCGGGTCGTAAGTCTCCCGCTGCAAATGTTTCGCGACACGAACCAAAAGATCGTCATTCAAGGCATTTTTATTTCCCATGATATTTTCAAAAACACGCGGAAGCCCGAAAAAAGCCGATTCTTTATCGCTTTCCCGAAAAAGATCGTTTTCGGAAAATCGGAAAGAAAACGAAAAAATCCCGTTAAAATAGGGCGACTTCAGAACTTTCGGGCAGTTCGGCATAAGCTCGGCAAGTTTTTCCTCCGCGAGGGAAAGGGCCTGCTTGTCCTCCCGAGTCGCACCCTTCTTATTCGCTTTTTCCCGGGCATTTTCCCGAGCCGTGAGAGCCTCTTCTATATTTTTAACAAGTTCTGGATAGCTCTGCCTGAGTAACATTCCTGACCGGAATTTATCAAGGTCGGCTTCCGCCTTATCCCTGGCCCGACGCGCCGCCTGCGCCAACCCGGCCTTCTCGGCATTCTCCGGATCATCTTGGGCTTCTTTTTCAAATCCACTCAAAAGCTTCTCTGCAGCCCACAAGGCTTCCATTTTAGCCTCCAAAAGATCCGCTTCAAGCGACGCGCGCGGAGAACCCAACCGATATCTCATTCCTTTGGTAGTCACTTTATAATTGGAAACCACGTCCGGGCCCAACACCTTGTCGGGGCTCGTGCCATCGGAGTTTTCCTGGGAATAACCTGTCGTTGCAATAACGTGTACCGGTTTGCGCATTCCTTCACCGGCACCGTCACTCAAGAGAAAAACCAGCCGATCCCCAAGTTGCTCCTTCAATGGCGCGAACTTGGTCTTAAGTACCATGTCAATTATTTTGCCCCGCGTAACCATGTCTTTGACTTTCGCGTGGTTAAAATGAATGACCATTTTGAAATCTTCCGGCAAATGGTGATTGCCCATAAACGTCCGCGTTATCGATTCAAGACCGGCTTCAATCGCAGTAAGATCCCAATAAAAAGGCACCAGGTTAATCACCAGGCCGTTGTCCCCCAGGAGATCCTGAATCATCTTCTTTGCCTTGTTTTCGCTAAAACCGTCGTTCATGAGTCCCTGGATTAACTGATTTTTCAGACTGATTGTTTCGACATCCGCGTCTTGCATCGACTGAGGCAAGGCCTTCCAGATCATATCGGGAAAACTCTGTTTGATGCACATCCTGCCAAATGCCTGGAGGTCTTCCAGCAGTTTTTCAGGGTCTATTTCCTTTTTATCCGCCGGTTTGATCTCCTTCGGCTTAATATCAAAGACCGCAAGTTGGTCATCCGATAAATCACCCGGCTGAAGAAGGGTGATTAAAAGAGGTTTAAACATCAGAAGCTGTTCCACCGTTAATGGCGCGGCCGACTTAAAAGCCCCCGACCTAAAGGCTTGAACGATGCGGTTAAAAAGTCGGCGATCCCGGAGCAAATTCGTAAAGATCTCGGCAAGTTGCTTTTTATCAAGCGCTCGAACATCCTGACCGGCCGGCAGATTTGCAACGACCAAATCCATCAAAACATCCTTTATGCTCGCCAGGGCTCCGGAACGAGAATTCAACTCTTGTTTGAAGGCATTAAACCCCGCATCCTCAAAATCTCCCGCATTGTAACTTGTAAAATTTTCCTTATTCCAGTCGTCTCCGGCCTTCGCCTGCTGGTCGACCACGGCATCGACATTCCCCGCGGCATCAATCAAAACAAACTTTCGTATCCAATGCCAAATCGTACCGGGTTTCCCGGGATTAATCACGTCCGGCGCCCCTACCGAAGCCACATTAACGCTTTCAGCCCCACCGAACTTGTCCACACCGATCAGCAGTCTTAGTAGTACAAAAACCGAGCCGACAACAATAAACTGAGGATAGGCCAACAAGAATGTTCCTGCCGCCGGCAAAAGCCCCATAGCTCCAAAACCTGCCAATGCGCCACCGAACCAGAGACCGAGAACCGCCAGAACAGACAGAGGCAGCAATCCGACCACATACATGCCGATATGCGGTTTAAAAACATCGCGCTGAAGCATCACATATGTGAATGCATTCACGATCAGCGTTGACCACAGCACCATACCCCCCATCCCCAGAGGGGATGTAAGAACTAACGCTAAAATAAGCGGTTTGGTTATCCCTGTCTTATGGGAGAAAATTTTAATAAAGAACGCCGTCACAACAGCCGTGAGAAACCACGGCAATCCCCCCATGATCAGTGGTGCTATCCCAAACAAAGCGCCTCCCGCGTATTGCATGCCGGCAGCCAGCAGACTCATCGTCACCATGCCAACAGTTCCGTGCAGTAATGCCATCAAGATCATGTGCCTCACAAATGCGAGCCGGTTATTCGCCCGAGGGCTCATCGTCTGGTCCGGTTTATCCTTGGTCTGGTCCGGTTTATCCTTGGTCTGGTCCGGTTTATCCTTGGTCTGGTCCGGTTTATCCTTGGTCTGGTCCGGTTCATCCTCGTGCGTGTATGCTGGAAAACGCTGATCCGGATCACCGTGTACACCGTAAAAGGTTCTCCAAGTCTTGGGGTTATACCATTTCAATTTGGAACGGTCCGTATAGCTAAAACGCCAAAGCAGCGAGATCACTCCAAATATCGAAAAGACAGACAGACCAATCCAGAGCGCCCTTCCGAGCCCGTATTTGTCCGGACGTAGCCATTTCAGAACCGGGGTTCTATCGGATTCATCTACCGGCGAAGCCTCCTCAATCTTGGGAAAGAGTTCTCGCGAAGCGATCGCGGCGGTTTTGGAAGAAAGTACGCTGGCTGATGCCAGATTTTGCTTGCTGTTTTCCCGATCACTATACCCAAAGATCTCCTGTAATATTCCCTCGACACCCATCCTCTGCAGCGGCCCCGTTACAAAAGCCGTTTCCCGCGATAACAAGAAAAGGGGCGAAGCATCATTGATCGGCGCAGGAATCTTATCGGGAACAAGCACGCCTTCGGCGTCCGCCGCTTTTTCATGACGCACCATGGCCCGCGCGAGGCTGTTAATGATGCTATTAAAATAGTAAATATCGGCAACAGACAACCCGCCATTTTCGGATGCCATATTCTTCGCATTCTCGGCTAACCTTTGCAGGAAAAACCCATGAATAATCCTCAAGTTGTATTCCGATTCGGATTCGTCCGATCTTCTTGGATTTTTTTCTGAAAACACCCTAGCCGCAGAATTGCGTTGATAAAACCTTTCCATTTCCGCAGAATCTGACGCAAGTTTCCATAGCTGATGTTCCAAAGGATTACTCCTGCGCAAAGCGCTCCAAAAACTTTTATCCGTAAAATGATCGTAGGAGTAAGTACCCTCCAAATAGGGTCCCCCGTTGCCTTCGGGGTCCGCGATCCAGGCAAAAGCCGAACGGACCGCATTGCTGACTTGAGCGGGGTCCTGGGGCGTCTTGGGCATCGCGGCAACTCCAAGGTCGATCATGCCATCTGCAATATACAGCACACGGACAATGTCATCGGCGGTGAGTTTTTCGGAAGATTCGAACAGGCGAAGAATTTCTTTACTTAAATCGGTCCATCGAGTCACATGTTGCTGCGGCTCAAAAGTTGCGTCCACAGCACGCTTCGCAAGACGGTCAATCTCGATCTGGCGGGCACGGTCATTATCAAACGGATACTGAACCTCATCCAGAAACTTCCCGAGTTTTTCTCTTAGAGCAAGTTCCGTCTTAACGCCGGCGAATTGTTCGTCGATTTTCTCCTTGGAAAGTCCCGCCGTGCGGTCAAGGATCGATTGCCCAAACCCGTCCAGAAGTGCCAGGTCCCTTGAATCGCCCCAACGAAAGGGTCTGTCAACCCGCTGCTCGTTCAAAAACTTGATCAGTTTATCGCGGATATACCCCACGTACCAGACGGCTTCATCCACGGAATAGCCGCTACCGACAATGTAGCCAAGTGCATCCGTCTCCATTTCCCGCGTCAGCTCCAGGTCCGGGAAAAGCTCCTTAAACCTGGTGTTGATATTTTTCTTAATTTCAGAGACCACGGCAGTATAGCTTTGTTGTTCAAATTCCGCTTTCCGTTCTTTAATCCTCGCAATCCTTTGCTGTTGCCGCGCATCTACCAGTCCCGCAATGTCGCTTCCCGCCGTGCGCGAAGCCTTCAGAGCCCTATCCGAAACATAATTCCGGATCAGGTCATCCGCAAGGGATTTGAGCATTCCGGGAAGGACCTTATCCAGCTCCGCAAGCCCCGCTTCGTAAGCCTGTTGATCCGCAACAGATTCGAGACGCAAACTGCGGATCCTTTGCTGGGCCGAAGACACAGCGATCATGACCTTCATCTGCAGATCGGATTTTTCGCGGTCCGTCAACGCCCGCTCCCGCACCGTGTCACCCTGTTTTTCGGAAACTTTCAATTGTTCGATCGTTTGATAGATGTCGTACCACCACATGTCCGTATCAACATTTTGGGCGCCCTGCAACCCGAAGGGAACCCTGAAGACACTCAGATAATTTCCGTTGATGGTGCGTATCAAATTCATATCGACGTTCTCTCTGCCGCCGTAATTCGCATTCCGGTTAAGAGTGCGATAGGCCGGAGAGAATTTGACTTCCTGGGCTATTTTCAAACTGTAGAGATATTCCGATGAATTACGCAGGTCCAGAATCTCCGCCTCCACGCGGGAATAAGGGATAAACTCCCCGTGTTGGTTCTTCTGGACAGCCTGGACAAAAGCCGCGTTACCGATCCACCGGTAAATGTAATCCACGGCAGACGCGGGATCGGCCCCGTCCAGACCCTCCTCCCGCGCATCCTGGATCTCCTTCAATTTGGACACAAAACCGTTCACCATCGCATCGCCCACTTCAGGCATCGTGGTTTTCACGCTTTCCAGGGTATATTGATCGGGTGTTACACCGTAACCCCACGAAGCAGACCGAACGAAAATATTGCCTTTTCCCCGCTCATTGAGACGTTTCACGAGCAACTCCGGAAAACTCTTCTGAATTTGCGGGTATTCTTGCTGAAGGCGCCGGAATCCTTCGGAATTACTGTCCGCAAAAACAAGCGTGCGGAAAACGCCTTTCATCTTTTCAAGTTCCGCGGCATCCGAAAGCGCTGCCGCTTCGCCCCCTTTACTCATAACCAGAGATAGAATCGAGGAGATATCGCCTTCAACGAGCTCTTGATCCTCATAAAGCAAATGCGCCGATTGAATGAGCAGTTCCGCCTTTGCCAATTTTTTGACCTGTGCCGCAAAAGCCTGAAGATTGAACAGTCTGTCATTACTCTTCAGGGCATAACTCAAAGCAAGGGCCCGGACCCTTCCCGCCGCTTCCGCGAAAGGAATTTCGGCGTTTCCCTTTCGATCAATCTCCGCCTTCATCCTTTGTTTTTCTTCGGCCGTCGCCCATACAAAACCGTCAACAATGCCCTTCGCATCCGCCAGCTGTTCAGGGGCATTCCGGGATCTCATATATTCCCGCACTTGGGCGTAATATTCTTCAGGTGTGATCTCCCTAGCCTTGGGATTGGCTTTTTTCAACTCATAGTTCAGCGTGTCCAGGTTTTCCATTTCGGAAATCAAATTACTCCGATTCGGCAGCGGTAACCGATTGAATTGGATGGCCTTGAAGTAGCGTTCCGCTTTCTGAACCCATTCATTGAAACCAAAAACAGGCACAACGATCGACCGAAGAGCCTCGATATCCTCCAACGTCGGAGCCACCCTCCGCCCTTGGGCGTCTTTTTTCTCATTTATCCTTTGCAATTCATTTTCAAGCCTACCCTTAGTTTCTTCACCAACCCCCTCATCCTGGATGATCCTCTGAGCTGTGGACATCATTTCAGCAGCTTCCCGCAACACAAATTCCCTGAGAAACGCTTCAACTTCGATTTCCTTTTGCCGCGGCGTCATCGCCTTGAATGCACCGGATACATCAGTAGCCTCTAAATAATCCGCACCCTTCTCCCTGGCAGTAGGGTCGACCCGCAAAACAAAATACCTGCGAACAAGGCCGGCGTCTTTGATAGTCGCGTCATCATTAAAAAAATCACGCCATGGATTGCGTTCAGATCCAAGCTCTTTGGCAACCGCCATAAAAAGGCCAAAAACCTTTCCGGTATTGTCCCTGGCAATATCATAAAGATCGCCGACTGTTGTCTCCCCGTCTTCCGGGGAAATGCCGACCGTGCTCAACTGGTCAGCCAGCACCATCACTACATCAAGCGTATCCAGGATTGACGTCAGGTTTGCATCTAACCCCCGATTCAACCATTCTTCTCTTTCACTATTTAATTCAAACCCCGTTCCTAAAAGAAGGTTCGGGAGAAGCCCCATCGCGCGGCCCAATCGTTTTCCTTTTCTGACTTCGTCGATCGAATCCGCCCGTTGTTCCTTAAGATTTCGGACCGATTTTTCGGACAGTGTGATCTTACCAGCCTCATGGAGCTTCAGTAACTCATCGGCCTCGCGGGCACGGTAAGCGCCGGGCTCCTTCAGGATCTCTTCGTCCGTCAATTCCAGTATATCGGTGCGCTCATAGTAGACCGTCCGTTCCTTCTCCCCTTGTCCAACCTTTGATTCGCGGACCTCAATCCCCGGATGAGCGGTCTTCCATTGATCGATCGTCTGGCCGGGCGCCAAACGTATCTGTATCCAATCGAACCGGTCACGGAGCCTTGCCAAGCAGTATGCTACCTTGTCCCATTGCTCCGCCGGAATACCGGATTGACGCATTGCCGAAGTAAACGCCTGGATATTCGACCAGGATTCCATCTCCATATGCGGCTGACGTTCCATATGAACGTTCCCTTCGGAGTCAACCCTGCCTTTCGCGATCGCGAAGGCACGAGCACCGGCCTCGAGATAAGACTTGGTCACGTCCGAAATAAGATGGAAATCGTGGACCGAACGCCAGTCCTTGTTAAGCGAGAAATTCTTGGAGATTTCCTCGATTCCCGTGCGGTGCGCCAGATAATTTTCCTCCGTGACTTCAATGTTGTTCAAATGGCAATAGAACGCAAACCCCCAAACATCGCCAAACTCATCAGAATCGTTCAGGTTGTACTTTGTCGAAAATTGGCGATTTACCTTGTTCATGATCCCCATGGCCTTGGGTAGATCGCGGTAAACAGCAATGAACCACCGATCGGCGTCCTCGCGGGTTTTTACCGCGGGTACACGCCTGCGGAAATCTGTCGGAAATTCCTCCAACCCGTAGGCCTGTTCGACCTTGAGACTCAAATAGTTGAAAAATCCAAGAACAGGAAGATCCACACCTCCCGCCTTCAACGCCTCCTCGTCGTTGG
Source organism: Candidatus Omnitrophota bacterium (assembly GCA_022705945.1). Classification (GTDB taxonomy): domain Bacteria; phylum Omnitrophota; class Omnitrophia; order Omnitrophales; family Aquincolibacteriaceae; genus UBA1443. The sequence goes on from JAKJDL010000001.1 coordinate 10,777, forward strand.
GATCGACCCTGAGCGCAGGATAATCCTGGGCCCATGAAGCCTCCAAATTCGGCCGGGTCGGATCGGATGAAATAGGCGGAAAGAGAGAGCGGAGCAGTTTCGATTCCGTTTCGGCCTCCAGAAAAGCCTTCAGAGTACGTCGATTCGCTTCGGTCTCGGCAGGTCTTTCGGCATGATTTTTTGAAAAAACATCCAAAATATTCTCAAGGTACCGACCGCGCCACTGAAGCACATTCGCGTCGGTTGGAACAGCGGCCGTCGGCAACATGATCCCAAAGATCAACCCGGCCACAGTAGATCCGTCCTTAAAATTCGCAGCCACACCGGAATCGGATTTGTCCTCAAGCGTATCGCCCGAAATAAAATTTATTCTGAGGTCCTTGGGATATTGATCAAGACCGGCTTCTTTCCGGGTAACAATACCGTCACCGGGCTTCTCAGCGACCGGACCTTCTTGAACCGCGGGGCGGGCCTGGCTACGGTCGATCTCACCGGACGGGATGGCCGCATCAATCTGGCTCTTGACCGCTTCCTGGGCTTCCTTGACAGGCACGAGGGTGAGGCCGACCGAGGCGGGATCAATGTTGTTCCTCAGCAGAAACGCGATCAGCTTGACCCCGGACTCCATATGACTCTGGCTGGCGGCCCAAGAGGCGCTCATGGACTGGATCCAGTCCCGTAAGAGATCAACGGTATCGTCCACCCCCTTCTCGCTCCCCGTAATCTTGTCGCGGTTGGAGGAAAGCCTTTCAGAAAGCCTTTCAAAATCCTCGTAGGTAATCCTGGCCTGTTCGGCTGTCGTCTCAAAATCCCTGATAAGGGCGTCAAGGTCATGCTCATAGCGGTTGCGGTCCCTGACCATGTCCAAGGTGATCGCTTCCTGTTCGACCGCTTCCCCCTTGCGCCGATGCGGAGCCGCATCGCCCAAAAGCCTTGCGCGCAAACCGATCGCCGCCGTCACTTGACCGTCTTCCATCCCGACCTGTGCCCAAAGCTGCTTAAACTGCCAGCGGGCCGCTTTCGCGGCAAGAACGGCTTTGTCCAGCTCGCCGGCGTGAATCACGGATTCCGGATGGGCCTTGACATATTCTGACCAGTTTTCCGTCTGCGACTTTTCAAATCCCCTAAGCTTTCTCATCACGTTCTCAAGGCCCCCGGAGGTCCCGACCGTCGCGACTCCGGAATTTTCAAGCGATACCGCATCAATGCGGAATCCTGCGGCTCCCGTCAACTTTGTAAGAGCTTCGCTCAACGCCAGGCGCGCTTCAAAATAATGAACCACCGTGTTGTACTCAATGTCACGGACTTTTTCCTTGTCTGTACGGGTCGCCCCGCTGGAGCGATCTAGGTCCTGATAACGAGAAAGAAGTTCCGAAACTTCGATCCCTTCTCTCCTGGCAAGGAACTCGACGCGGGCCAATTCGCCCTCGTATTCCAGGATTAGGACCGCGATTTCGGCTTCCTTGTCTTTTGAAAGCGTTATGGCTTCGAGCCGGGCATTTTCGGCAGAGATCCGATACTGGTATTTGGTATAACCAAAGAACAGCTCTTCGGGTTTGATCGTAAAAAGGATCGAACGCGGTTCCATGATCGCGTCTTCCATCGCATAACCTTCGACTTTCCCGTCCTGGTTGAAATGATCGACACGCTGCCGGTTCAAGATATCGATGCGTACCGGGGAATCCCAGGGGCTTTCGGAGAAAAATCCGCTCGAAGTAACCCCGGCCATCAGTCGCCAGTTCTCGTCGGCATCCCGAATAGCCGCTTCTGCCTGGGCCATCAGATTCTGTACCGAGGTCGTCTTTTCGGCAATTCCGGCAGGGCCGATCGCGGGTCTCCCGTCTTCATCGGTGGTCCGGAGCTTTTCGGTTTCATCGACAAAAGCCAGAACATCCGCCCTGCCCCTCCGCAGCGCATCAATCAGTTTCTGGATTTCAGGCGTGGGCGCCACTTTGAGTTTCGTCAGATCCGTGACCCCAAGCTGCCGCAACCGGATTTCAAGCGTACGCCGGTGCGCCTGAATGTTCAAAAGCTTTTCGTTGAGCTGCAGGGCCTGTCGTTTCGCCCGGGCAATCGTGTTGGGATCACGACTCTGGATGTGGTTGACGATGCTGTGTGTATCCAAGACAACGTCCACGGCTCTCTTCCAGGTTTCAACCGTTGCTTCAAGCCCCTGGATCAGCTCGTATTGGCGGACAAAATAGGCATATTCGGTCTCGTCGCTTTTCACCTGGGATTCCATGCGATTCAAAGCATCTTCCGCCCCGCGGAGCCCCATACCGACAGCCAAAGCCATTTGATTGATCTTTCGCTCCCGGGGGCTTTGATCGACCCCGAGCAACCAACCGGCGGCATCACCGACAAGCGGGATCTGGTCCAGAACTCCGTCGGCCGCATAGGGCAGGAGAGCAAAGAACGGAGTGACGCCGACGCGAACGCCGGTCATCTCCATGTCCTTGTCGCCACGGAAGCTGACGCTATATCCGATGTTGACCCCCAAAGTCCACTTAGCGAGCTCTTCGGCGCGAATCCCGGCCTTTACTTTCCACACGCCGCCGTCAAGAATTAAAAGGATATTCTCAATGTCGGCGATATCGGAAATGGTTCCGACCGCCTCACGAATGGCCTGGAATTCTTTAAGAAAAAGTCCCGGCTTATCCGCCGCGAGCCCGGTCCTGAGATAGGCGATATCGGCATGAAGACAGGCGTAGATCGCCTTCATGATTCTTGCTTCTTTTTCTTCTCCCGTGAGTTCGGATTTTGCCGTTACCTGGGCCAGGGCATCCTTCGCCTCCGCCAATTTCGCCAGCGAAATCTTAAAGAATTCAAGACCTTCGTTCGCTTGGTCCAATGCCGCCTGGGCTTCAGCGTGCGCTTTTCTGGCGGCGTCAAGCTTCTCCCGCGTCCGTTTGGAAACGCCCCGCGGGGTCATCCGTTCTTTTTCGGCCTTTTCCTTCAACTTTTGGAGAGCCTCGTTGGCCTTCTTTTCCCGTGCCTTTTTCGAATCGATATCTCTCGTGAAAAACCTTTCACGTTTCGCCAGGTTTTCCCGTAAATTTCCGGCCTTTTCCCCAAGGCCGGAAATCGTCGCATATCCTGCCGCGGTGATTTCTCCCGACTCGCTTTGAATAGCCCCAAAAGGGGAAAGCATTTTCTTGGCCTGCAATGACTGCCAGGCCTGCAATTGTCCAGTATCCACCAGGTACGACCCCGCGAGTTCCGGATCGGCAGCAGCCAGACCTGCCTCCGCGTCATCTTTCATCAATGCCATAATCGTATCCCATTCTCTCCCGTCCGGAAGGGCGAGCTGCTGCAATTTGACGAACGAGCGGATCAAATTGTTCCGGACCGATTCCAGGGCGGCCTGGGCTGTTGATTCCTCGACCTGACCCGACGCAAGTTCGATCCTGACATCCGCGGAATTTTGTTCGAGTTGCCGCCCCGTCTCATCGCTTTTGGTCTGAAGCTCCTCGCGAGCCTTCTTGCGGAGACCTTCATTCTGACCTTGAATGTTGGCAAGCTCCCTGTCTTTGCTTTCCAACAGTTTCTGCTGATGGGCAACCGTCCCGACGAGCCCCTCGACAATGTTTTTCATTTGCTGGTCATTCATCTCAAGCATACGTCTCGCCGCAGCCACAGCGAGTTGTTTCGCGTCCTTGCGGGCCCAAAACTCGGGCCCGAAAGCAAGGCGAACCCCGGCGCCAAGGGTTATCCTCAACTCGTCAGCAGCCGCGGCGTCAATGACATCCCCGTAACTTTCCTGCCCGAAACCGTAACCCATCGCGGCTGTGACATAAATACTGAACACATTCATGGTCTCGGAATCCAGTTTGTCCGCATCCGCCTTCTCAATGAAGGTCTGGAGCCAGTAGCGCATTGAAAGCGAAAGGACATCCATTACCCGCTCCATCCGAACCATGTCGAAGTCGGTGGAATTTTGGGGAAGAACGATTTCGGCCAAAGCTTCTGCTCGCTCAAGCAGCACGTCGTCTGAAGCGAGGGGTTCGCGTTTTCCGTCTTCCCGCAATCCAAAGTTTTCAAGAGCCCTCTCGAACACGGCTCGCTCCTCTTCGGGAAGCGATTCTTTCAGTTTTCCGAGACTCTCACTGACCGCCGATTCGAATTCAGCGGGATCCATCAGGCGCGCCTCAAGAAGGCTGATCCCGAGCTCCGCCCCGATTTCCTTGTCGCGGGCATTCTTCAGCTCAATCACCGCAGTGACCCACTGGCGGTCCCGATAGCGCACTAATGCGGGCTGTGTTTCGATCTCTCTCAAGAGCTTTTCCCGGTTCTCACGAACCGTTTTGAGGTGTTGCAGGAGCGCTTTTTCCTGTGTGAACATGCGCTGAAGCGTGGCCTGCTCATCCTGAAGATCCTTGATCTTGCCGATGATGCGATAGATCTCCGCTTCAAGTTGTTCATCCTTCATTTTTTCGGCGCGGAGCCGGTCAAGGCTGAAGTTGAAATCCGCCCGAATCAGATCCACCGTAAGCTTGTCGCCAAGGCTGTAATAACCGACCGCGCGAAGAATGTCCCAGGAGACTTGCGGTAACGCCACGACCAGTTGGGTTCCTTCCATGGACGCGGCCTGTTTCAAGGCCAGATGAAGCTGCGCTTCATCTTTCGCGAGTGCGCCCGCGATCAATCTAGGCCCAAGACCGAACTCTTTCGTTATACGATTCACTTCGGCAAATGTGATCGTGCTGACTTCAATCCCGGACGGAACGGACGGTCCGCGGCCGAGGACGAGCTTGAGACGCTGTTCGTAAATGGCACGAGTGTTGAGGAGAATGCTTTCGCGGAGCTTGAGATCTGTTAACCGGGACTCCATACTGCGCTTCGAGTCCTGGTCAGGTTTCAGGAATTCCGGGTGTTCAAGGGCGCGCAATCCCTCCTCAATCCTGCTGATCCCATCCCGGGTGCTCTCAAGTTCGCCGTTCAACCGAGCGATCTGATTGAAAATCACAACAATGTCGGCCAATCCCTGATTTTCAACCTGCTTTCGGCTTGCGCGCTCAACCGCGGCAGACGCCCGCGCGATCCCCCGCTCTTTGCTGGTTTCCGAGTTATATACTTCCAGCCGGCCGACGGCCTTTGCTTCCCAATCCCGTTGTTTGACCGATTCTGTGTAAACCCTCTTCCCCGTTTTTTCTTCGATCATTCTGGCCCGCGCGAGCCAGGTGACGAGCGCGGCGTCATTCGGATTGTTCAGGATATCGAGAGGCTGTCCCGGGCGGGTTTTGGCAAGGCGTGCGGACGCGACACGAACGGCATCCCCGATCGCGTTCGCGGCTTCATCCGGCGTCGCTCCGCTGAACTTCTCGCTGAGTCCCTGATCCCAGTTTCCCGCAAGATAACTGATAAAACCCGATTGCTTCTGGTAGGCCTTGTTTGTCGCGAGTTCGTACGGCGCGACTCCTGCCACTCCAAGAGCCGCCATTAACTTCCTGTTGCTGGCAAATTCGTTATAACGTCCCGCAAACTGGTTCGCCGGAGCGGACCTTCCGTGGCCGAGATCCACAGTCACCTCGGATGATACCGGAGTCACATGGCCCGGCAGGTAAGTGGTTTTATACTCGGTAACCGAATGCAGCACATTACCGTCATCATCGGTGAACGAGTCACCGTGAACCGGTGTCCGAACCTCCTCATAATCCTGCCGGCCGATAAAAACATTTCCATTACCCGCGTTCCCCCAGTTGAGACCGTTCCAATCGACGGCCACTACTTCGTTCAATCCGTGCCGGGTTTGATACAGCGGAAGATCCGCCGGCATAAGGTTGCGTTCAACCATGACATCAATTGTGAAGGCCCTGCTCCAGAATGACCAGGAGTCCGCCAGAATCTGGGCGCTCACATCACGCAGATAACTGCTCGCCACATCGGGAGACCGACGGAGGTATTCCACCATTGTGCCGCCCATTGTCGTAGGCATCGGAGCGTCCATCGCCGCGACCGCATCCCGGGCAACGACAAGACGTCTTGTGACAATGTCCCCGGCTGCAACGGCCCCGGCTCGCGCCACCTTCCCGGCATTCGTTCCAGGGCCCCGCTTCGCCTCCGGGAGCTTATAACCCGAGGCTTTAAGCTCCGCCTCGGCGATTTCGATCGCCTCATCGGGCGTACTGGCCCCGGTCTTCAGCGACAGGTACGCATCCTGAAGTTGGGCCCTGACGACCATCCTTTTTTCGGGAGGCACCCCGTAATCATTAAAAAGTTGCTCTTCCTTTTCTTCGTACTCGCTAAGCACAGTCGGCTTGGTCTGCTCCGCCGCTTTCACCCAAACACGCGTCGCCGTCTCGGAAGACGCCGTAAGCGGGTTCCCCATCACGGCGTTCAGCGCGCCCCCGGACGCTTCCGCGGCCATAACTTCAGCCGCGGGCAAATCTCTCAGGGTCATTTCACCGGGGACAACTGCCACGATCTGCGGTGCGATCGTATTGACGCGGACGGCAAGGCTACGGATATGTTCGCGATAAGCGGGATTCACGCGCACATCGCCGCTCGCGATTTTCCGTTCCATCGCCGCCCGGTTCGACTGGGCTCTGTCCCAGGGCTTATTCCAATTGAAAAAGATCGTGCGGTTGCTTTTCGGAACGGAAGTGTCTTCTCCTTCCATGATCGCCCGGAGGATAGTCATGCGGAACGCGTCGATCTCCGCGTTATGGGTCGCCAGCTTTTCCGGATCACCTGCCAGTCTAGCCCGCTGGTTGAGCAAATCCCTGAAACCGCCGATCACTTTGGCGAGCTCAGCATCAAGAGCCGCTTGCGCCGCATCCTGATCCGCCGTGGCCCGCAACGGCTTCTGCTCGAGGAAAGCCCGGATTTCGCCGATCCTACTCTCGAGATCATCCCTTGAATTGATCGTGCCGGAGCGGAGCCCTTCCAGAATGTCTTGGGCCATCCCGACCGCCTGCTCGCGCTTTGCGGCATCCGCGACTTTCGCAAGATCCTCGGCGATGTAATGCTCAACCTGCGCGATATCATCTGCCCGCTCGGGGTCAGGATCGAGAATCGCCGCAATCCTTTCATCGATCGTGAGTGCCGGAGCCGCCGCGGGTTCTTCCTCAAGCGCGCGGGATTCTTCTTCTAAAATCATCTCCCGGGCCAAGGCAGTCAGATCGGCCTTGATCTTTTCAAGATCCGCTTCATTCTTGATGGTTTTGCGAAGCTCGATCGCCCGGTCTTTGAAGGCTTCACGTTGTGCGCCGGCCGGAATATCCGGCGAGGTACGATTGACAAAGGCCACATAATCTTCCATCAGGTTTTCCTGCTGCGCCCTCGCGGCCTCCTCAGCGGCACGTTCAGCTGCAATGCGAGCGTCCTCAACCGCTTGAGCCCGCAGAGCCTCTTCCGCGGATATCTCAGTGGCGGCTTCCTCCGCCTTCTTTTCCTGAACAGCCGTGGCCGTTGTTTGCTGAGAAGGAGACGCCCTCGCATGCTCAGCGACCAACGCCATAACTTTCGGCGCAAGCATTGCAAGGGCAGGCAACGTCGTGGCCGCACGGATCGCATTTTCCAGATCGAAACTTTCGTTCAGAACACTCGGAACATGTTTGAGTTGTTGGAGCAAAGCTTCGCGCTTCACGCGAACGAGCATTTCCATCTGTTGTTGATGGGCCTGAGACACAACTTCGCGCTTTTCGGCAACTGGCGGCATCAAAACATTCCCGACACCGATGCCGGCACCCAATCCGGCAAAAGAATTCAGGCCATGCAGGATCTGGCCGGCTTTCTTCCACCGAGCGGTGCCCTTGGTTTCCACGATGGAGCGGATTGCAAGAGCGGTAAACGCAAAAAAGACAAACAAAAATGTTGCGGCTCCGATCACGGGGGCGGAAACCGGAGCCATCAGCAAAACCGCCCCAGCAGCAAGCGCCCCGACACCGACAGGAAGAATAGCCCTTTGGATGATCACCTTCTTATCGGCCCGTTTGAAATCCCGGACAAAATCGTGTCCGGTTTGTCTCAGGCTTTTTCCGATGGCAGACCCGGCTGTCCCGATAAAACCACCAATCGTGCGGCGGCTTTTATAAAGTTTCACAAGCACCCATGCACCAGCGGCAACCCCCAAACCGATCAAACCATTGACGACAAACTTCGACGGATCCGCCACCGCCTGAGCAGTTACCTGTCTGCCGCTGTCGCCAAAGACTCGGTCCACATGATTCGCGCAGCCGGCGAGAAACAGGAACGCCGCCACCGCCGCTGCGCGAAGAGCTTTCAGGACGGGAAACTTAATGATCTGCGCGCCCTTCGCCTCTTCAAGACGCCGGTCTAGGCCATCGCGAAATTCTCGTGCGGCCCTGTAAACAGCCTGCGGTAGTTCTTTTTTCACGCCGGGAAGCAACGTTCCGTTCACGATCATTTCCAAGATCCCGACGTTCCTTTGGCTCTTCGGGATATCGAATGACTCCCCGTCAAAGATCTCCATGAACGCCTTTTCCGCATCCTGGGCGAAAATGAGGTGCTGGGGCTTCATCTGTCCTTCTTGCATCTGCAGCAGCTGGGCCTTGATGGAACTCACCGCCTTTAAATGGTCGGCCTTTTCGAGATAGGCCTCCCACTGGGCGTCAAGCATCATGGAGATCTGGATAACCGTCTCGGGATCGACATTCACAGCACGGGCCGCATCAATTATCCGGCGTCTCAGATCGTAAAAAGCCTGGCGGTGCCGATTCGCGGTCTGTGCGAAACCGTTCAATTCTCGGAGCGTGGCCGCCGTATTCGTTTCAGTTCTCTGCTGAATCAACTGGATCTGCCGAGCAATATCGGCGCGTTCCGAATCCGTCAGAGGACGATCGGACGTTAAATAGCCGCGAACCACATCCGCTTCGCTCTCGTTGGCCGGGTCCATGAAAATTCCGTCTTCAAGCGACCAGTAAAACCGGGAACGCCCCGCGTCTCTCGTCTTCAGATGCATGCGGGCCGTCGAGGTCCTCGAAGTTCTACCGGCCAGCTGGGCATCAATACGGCTTGATGCGCTACGCTCCGTACCAATCACATACAAACCCTCCGATTCGTCCAAGATCCGGTTTATATTCTGAAGGATCTTGATATCGGTGCCGCGGCCCGCGATCGGGGACACGGTAATCACGTTCTTGTTGCCGGCCCGGCCCAAGATCGCCCTCTCATCCCCGAGGCCTTCGTTCGCTGGCCCGTCAAGTTCCGCAGAGCCCGTTAACTGCTGGATCAGGATCCCCTCAACGGCCAGCTTCGCGCGCAATTTCGCGACAAGTATCCCCGTCTCTTCCACGCTGACGGTGCCGATCAACACTGGGGAGAGCTCGCCCTTTTCTTCATAGAGTTGAACGAGTCCGGCAACAATAGCGTCATATTTTTCCTCTTTGGTCCGGTAACCCAAATCAGCCTCATCCTTACGGGGCACTTCCAACCGAGTCGGGATCTCAACGACTTCTAGCCCGTAGCTTTCGAAGAACGTCGGTGCAGAAGCGCGTGCCGTCGCGGTAAGGCCGGTAAATCCATCATAAAGTCCGACATATTCCTGCTGGGTAATCGAGGCCATCGTGCCGGTATCTTCCCGCACATCCGTAGCTTCCTTGGCTTCGATCGCCTGATGGATGCCTTTACTGTAGCGGCGGTCAGTCACACGTCCGGTTTGTTCGTCCGTGCTCTTGACCTCGCCTTCCTGAAGGATATATCCGCCTTTTCCGTCCTTCGTGAAAGAATCGTTCTGGTAGCGGACCCGGCTTCCCGCTCTTTCCTGAGCCGCGTTGACCGCCTCGACATTGACCGCCAGAGCATTATCCAATCGGACGTACGCGGGCATGCCAACGACATCGTTCTGTAAATCGCTCTGGTTCAACTCGTCTAAAAATTGCCTCAAGCGATTGTAGCCGGCTTCGGTCATGACTATTTCGCCGGCATAAACTAACTTTCCGTCTTTCACGGCCTGCGCGATCTCCTGATCTGTGACGGCCTCCCCGGCAATTCTAAGTTCATAATAAATCCCCTGACCCGCTTGCCCGGAGAGCGCGATAACGCGGCGCACAGCGGCATCAATCCGCTTGAGCTTAGCTTGGTCCCCGGCAGAGAGCGGCTCGGAGGCACCCCCGGAAAGGACGAGCGGGATACGGGCCTCGTCAATAAGACATTTGTCGATCTCGTCAACCAGAAGATGATGCAACCCTTGAGCCTGGACAGGCGCTTCAACACCCGTGTTGTCGAGAAGATAATCGAAACCGAACCGACTCATCGTTCCGTAGGTGATACTTTTTCTGTAATTGGTCCGTTTTTCATCCGGCGTCTGTTTGTCCGTCACAACTCCAGCCGTCAACCCGAGGGCTTCGAACGCCGGAAGGAACTGGTTCAGAGCGGCCTCCGCGAGAGGCTCTGTCGCCGTCGCGACGTGACAGCCTTCGCCGAAAAGCGCCTTGACGAATGCGGCCATGGCGACCTCGTGGCCTTTTCCTTCTCCTGTGAACTGTTCGGCGATCTTTCCTTTTAAAAGCGCGATCGCGCCAACCGTCTGCTCCGGGGTCGGCCGCTCCTTGATCCCAACGGCAAGACTTTCATTAATAAGTGCGAGTGCAAGAGGCAGAATATCTCTTTCGATATCCTCTCTTCTCTCGCCAACCTGCATTCGTTTCTGGACATCGGTCATCAAAACAGCGGTCCGGTTACGCAAAAACACGAGATAACCTGCCGCCATCCGCGCACCTTCTTCCGTCGCCACGTTGAGATCAGCCTTGAATCCGCCTTTCGACCTCCATTGATCTTCAGCAATAAAAACCTCTGTCGCAATCGCGTCATACTCCCGAAGGCGCTTCTGGTTCTCAGCGCTCGTAGCCGAATCCCGGTCTTTGCGGAGACGGGCGCGCTCCTCCCGAGCAGGAATCGCCTTGATATAATTCAGTTCTTCGCTCGCTGTACGTTCACTGCCGTTCTTCCCGAACAGTTTGGCGCCGGGTGCTAATTCTTTGACTTTCTTCAACACCGCACCAATTTGTCCCCATAATTTTTGGGCGGCATCGGTACGCGCGTCCTGAACCGACAGCCATTTTTCTAAAAAACCGGTATATTCGGCTAAAACCGGCCGGACTTCCTCGATCTTAGCCTGTTCAGCGACCTTCTGACGTTCCCGCTCCGCGGGTTCGGCAGGTGGCGCCTCTGTTTGAGGAGCTGGAGCGGCAGCAGGAGCAATCGTAGCGGCAGGCGGGAGCTCTGCAGCGGCTTTGGTGGCCTTGCGGGCAGATCTCCTGGCAACGTAATCCTCGACGGCTTTGTCAAAAGCATTGCGGTCGGCGCCCATGGTCATGGTGTAACTGTTCACCGGAACGTTTAGGGCGAGGAGCCGCGGCACGCGCTCGCGGATCGTGTCCGCCGAGTAGTAGCGGAGTAGCCAGAGAACCCTGTTCTGAGCCTTTATCTCATCGTTTTCGGCGGCCAGGATCGCTTCGTAAGCGCCCGTATCGCCCAAGGCACCGATCTTGTCACTGAAATTAGCATTGACCAGAATGGCGCGGAACGTCGCCGCGACTTTCGGGTTATCCTCAACCTCCGCGGGAACCCCGAACCCGGCCTTCATATAGATATCGAGATTGCGTTCATAAACGACCTGTTCGGCAGCTGCTTTGGCTCTTGCAGCCTCAGCCGCCCGCGCCGCGCCCGCCTCAACCGTCTCTGTCGGCAGCGCATCAGCACGCAGTTCGGAGCGAACCATGGCCTGCTCGGGCACCTGGTATTCCCGGACGAAACAGAACGAAAGCGTCTGCCCGGTCGCCGGGAACTCGATCGAACTAAAACTGCTACGAACGATGCCCGCGATCTCGGAAGGCTTCAGGGCCTTTCCCTTTTCGCTCAGCGAAAAAGCCATGTAGCGGCGGTCTTTGTCGCCCGTGGGTATCCAGAGCGTCGGTCGCCCGTTGATCGGAATCATCCTGGCAGGATCGAAGCGCGAAACAAATTCGTCGAAATAGACGCGGTCCCCGGCGGCAAGCTCACCGACCGCGGCCTTCAAGTCGTCATAGGACTCCTTCGCCGCAGCGGGCGACTCCGCCATCAGGACCGTCACGGCCGCGACCAGCGGAAAATAAAGCATGGCATCCGACTTGAAACTGGAAAAATCCACCTGTGTCCCCTTGGCGAGGATCATACGCCAGGCCGCCAACTGAAATCGCGGGTCGTTCAGGACACCCGACTTGGGCTGGAGGAATGCTTCGTTCAGGACATTCTCTATCGAAAGCGGAGCTTCGCGAAGGGCGGCGTCATAAAGCGCGGATTCCCTTTTTTGATCGATGGCTTTTGTGATGCGCGGCGCGACTACTATATAAGAGATGTCCTTCTCGCGGAGATACCGCTCAATTCCCGGAGTATGGAACCCGCCGGTCACGATTGCGGAAATTCTTGCCCCGCGCTCGGCGGTTTTCTCAACCGCTCTCTCGATCAGAACCCGGTCACGCTTCAGAGCGGCTTCGTAGAAGCGCTCCACACGCGGCAGATCCCGATCGAGAATCTCCAATTGGGACGGCAATCCGTAGGAGAAGTGGTGCTTTTTGATGAGCGGTTTGAGAAAATCCGAAAAAGTCGCCGCCTTGAATTCATCCTGGTATGTGTAATAGAACTCGGCATCCTGCTTCGTCAGGGTGAATTCGAACATCTTCTGATAAATATCGTGTATCCGTATCACACGATCAAGCTGGGCCTGCTCAGGGGTGGTAAAAAGGCGCCCCTTCACGGCTTTTTCAAGCCTGTCGATCTCGTCAAAGATCGCGACATCCACCGAATCATAGAGCCGCATGTAGCTTATATAGGAAAGGACATTGGCGTATTGCTCTTTCAGGGCCGCTTCATTCGCCTGACTCCGGAAAGCGCTCTTGACCTCATCCTGAAGATACCCGTAATACTGGGAACGCTTCATTTTGTTCATACGGAAATGGACAGTGTTCGTGAGGAAACGGGTCAGCTTCTCGCGGGAGACCAGTTTTTTGAGATCCTGGATCAGCAGGTCGACCTCTTTTTCGGCCTTGTCAAAATCGACCTGCTTCTCGAGATCCACCAGCTCGAGAAGCGAGCGCATGTTCGGATAATCATCCAGCGAGACCCGGTTCTTGTGGGCCAACTCGACGAGGCAACGGACATAGCCGACCATCTCGCGGCCGCCTTCCTGGAAGTTCGAACGGCGGCGGTTAAGGTCGCGGATCTCCTCGGGAAACACAAAGCGGCTTACCCCGGTCAGAAGCTTGGCAAGCTGGGCAAGAATCTCTTCATCCTTCGCCTTGAAGCTGAGCGCATCAACATAAGCGGCCCGGTTCTCTTCATAAAGTTCGGGATCTTCGACGCCATTTAAAAGAACCGGTGTCCGCTCCACGATCGCGAGATATTCGGGACCCGTCAGACGTCCTTCGCGGAGGAAATAATCCGCAACATTCTTCCGCGCCTGCTGATTCGGGAAAAAGGAAAAGAGTTCCGTGTAGAGCTCCCCTGTCGCGCCTTCCAGATTGACGAGCCCGAGCTCATACTTTTCGTTGAAGTGGCGGATGATATTCGCAATGTTGCGCTGGGCTTCTTCGTTAATATGAGCATCCTGGATATGGATCACAAGGGCATCGCGTTTTCCCTTGAAAGAGGATTTGACGGAGCCGTAGGCATCCGGAAGATCGGGCCGGTCCGCGATAAGAGAAACAGGGAGGGCACCGGAACCCGCGGGCTGAACCAACTGCGTCTGAGAGACAGCCGCCTGAGTCTGAGCGTCGGAAAAACCGGTATCAAAAACGATCGAAGTAAAAGTGAAGACGACAACCGTGAAGAGAGCAACTGTACGCAACCAAGGCTTATGTTCCGGCTGTTGCAAGGTCATCATGGTTCGGATTGCCGTCCTTTCCATTTTATGTATTTATGTAATTCAGAAGTAAGGATCTATTCGTCTATATTATTGAAACTTTTTTTAGACTCTTAAAAACCTAATTATAAATATACACAATCACTTTATGTATGTCAAATAAATGTTAATTTTTTTTAAGGTTGTAAACTGTTTAATAGCAAGTAGTTAGATAAAATTAAAAAAATTTTTACAAATATTTTGACTTATCTATTAAATTTTATAGCAATATAGAACTATGATACTTGTTATGGATACTGCCGGAATCGGTTTCAGAACTATTTTCTATCCCAACGCTTCTGCGTTCAGGAAAATCAAAAAGAACTTGTGAAACCGCATCCAGCTTCTTAACTTGATTCAACAATAGCTAAACATATTTACCAGCTTGAAAAAAAGTATTAAATAATAAGTTTGTCCGATAAAAACATTAGAAGGAAAGTGTCGGGGGAGAAAAAAGCGGAGGAATTAAAATTACCAAATAAAATTACCAAATAAAACCCGGGCAATCGGTGTCAAAAAAAGACGCGTTTCATTTATCTGTATCCCCTGAAATGCGGTTTCCAGCCATCATCTGTCAGGCTGATTTTATTTTGTGAAACGCGCCAGCAATTGCTGAAAAACCGTCATGTCCGCATCATTCGCAAGCACCAGCAAAACATCACCGCCCTCTATCACGGTTGACCCGGACGGAATAGTAAATCTGTTGTTACGTGAAATAAGCAAGATCAAACATTTCTCGGGAACATTCAATTCCTTGATCATCTTGCCTACCGCTTCGGAATTATACGGCACGATAACATCCATCAACTCCGCGTCAATGCCTTCGACTTTCTCAAATTCTATCGGGTACCTCTTCTTGTCAAGCAAAGGCAGATCCAGTTTGAGCAGTTTCGAAACCATGGGGATTGATGTGCCTTGGACAAAAACAGACGCGATAACAATGAAAAACACAACATTAAAAATGGTTTGAGCCTGGTCTATACCGGCCGCCAGCGGAAACGTGGCCAGAATAATCGGAACCGAACCTCTTAAACCCACCCACGAAAGCATAATTTTTTTCGACATCGCGAAATTAAACGGCAGCAAACACAAAAGAACACTCACCGGGCGGGCAATAAACATGAGAATAAGCGTAACCAAGAGCCCCGCTCCAATCAGCGGAAGCAGATGGGACGGATAAACAAGCAATCCCAAAGTCACGAACATCGTAATCTGGCTGATCCAGGCCAAACCGTCGTGGAATTTCATGATAGATTTTTTGTTGGGAAATTCCGCCCGCCCCAGCCCGAGCCCCGCGAGGTAAACCGCGAGGATCCCGTTGCCTTTCAGGAAAACAGCGATGACATAGGTAAACAATACAAGCGAAATCGTTACGACCGGATAAAGCCCCTCGTAATCCAGCTTAAGCCGCTTGATCAAAAAAACGATTCCCCTCGCCATGACATAACCGATCAGCGCCCCCATCCCCATGTCCAGAAAGACTCTCGGAATGAGCGAAACGATTTCTGTGCTTTTTGCCGTCAGCAAACTCAGGAAACCCGTGGTCAGGAAGATAGCCATCGGGTCGTTGCTGCCCGACTCAAATTCCAGGAGCGGCTTGAGCGGTTTCTTCAGGCTGATTCGTTTTGACCTTAAAATAGCAAATACCGCGGCGGCATCTGTGGATGAAACGATAGAGCCGAGCAATATTCCCTCAAGGATAGAAATTTTAAGGATATAAGCGGCAAACAACCCCGTTATGATCGCCGTGATAAACACCCCGACGGTTGAAAGCAAAACCCCGGGGAAAACAATCGGCTTTGTGTCTTTCCAGTTGGTATCAAGCCCGCCTGAAAAGATGATAAAGATAAGCGCCAGAACACCGATATTTTTCGCCTGCTGGGCGTTATCAAAATATATTTTGCCGATCCCCTCGGATCCGGCAAGCATTCCGATCGCCAAAAAAAGCAGTAAAACCGGCACCGCGAACTTATCCGAGATCTTGCTCGAAAGAGCGCTCGCGAACAGCAATACCGCCGCCCACAGCAAAACAGCTTCAAATGACCACATTCTAAAGAGACCCCTTACGCGCCATTCATTTCAATTTCTTTGCCACAATGATTTTTATCCCCTCTGACCCGGCAAACGCCGGCTCCGCCGTAAATCCTCAGACGGCAACATCGTAACCCGCTCTCGCTTCCACTTTGTCGCTCTCCGGTAGCGGGAGCCGGGAAATGCTTTTGCGACCGTTTCGCACCTATCGGAAATACTGTTTCCGTCATACAAACGAGCGGCCTCAATCGGCTTCCTCTTAAAGTCCTTCCCGAACTTCCTCCGGCTCTTCGCGATGCACCCTTTTTCAAAGGCTGAGGGATTATTCTATCAAATCCTTTTACGTCAAATCGTAAAACTTTCGGGGTAAATTTCAGTCCGTTTTTGATTCCTGTGCGAATTGACAAAAATCCGGGCAGGCCAGCCGCAAAAAAATCTTCTACCTCTTTTGCCGGGGAAGAACCGGATAAAACTGGTGGACCTGAGGAGGATCGAACTCCTGACCTCCGCAATGCGAATGCGGCGCTCTCCCAGCTGAGCTACAGGCCCACGAAAAAAGATGAAAAAAACGTGTGAGGGGCGACGTAATTATACACATTCTTCCAGAATTGTCTTCAAAACATTGAAGGCGCGGTCCTGCCCCGTCTCGTTAAATATTTCGTGATAAAAATCGTCAAATCCGAAGCATTCTTTACTCGGCGCGATAAGCCGGTCAAAAAACTTGCGGGACGCTCCGGTATCCACGACACGATCCTTCCCCGCAAGAAGCAGAATCACCGGACAGGGCGCGACGATCGACTCCGCGCGCCGGAGGGAAACAATCCGATCAAAAATTGATCCGATCAGACGCGCTGAAATCCGCCGTTTGATAAGCGGATCGGCTCGATACAGACGGCACTCTTCGGGGTCGTGGCTTAGATGTTTGGGAATCACGGGATTCCGGTAAATATGGTCCGGGAGCAGAAAACCGATAATCCGGTTCACAGATCTCCAGAAACCAAGACCCGGGAAACCGAGGAAGGGAGCGGAAAGAATCAGGCGTTTCACCTGTTTCGGGTTTCGTCTCGCCCATTCCAGCGCGACAAGTCCGCCCAGGCTATGCCCCAAAAGGATAAACTCGCCTTTAACCCTGTAGCGGTTCCGGACAAACCGGGCAAAACTCGTAACATCACTGAGATAATCGTCAAAATCGCGGGCTTCTTCGGAGCGATCCCGATCCGCCGAAGTCCCCATCCCGCGGTAATTCATGACCGCGATCCGAAGCGGCAAAACTTTAAGTTTTTCCGCGAACTTGACATAGCGGCCAGAATGTTCGCCGTATCCGTGAAGGATCAGGAGCGTTTTGGAAGCGTTCGGAACGTCCCGAATCCGGCACAAAAGCCGAACTCCGTCCGGCCCCTGAAACCCCTCTTCAATCCAATGCTCGCTCATGGACATCCCGTACCGGCATCTTTGGAGGAAGCGGCCGCCCACCGATCATCAGTCCGTTGATATAAGGCATCAATAATGTCCCGATATTTTTCTATCACGGCTCGCCTTTTGATCTTGAGCGTCGGCGTCAATTCTCCGCCGGCAATCGTAAATTCATCCTTGATCAGCTCAAATGCCTTAATCCGCTCGTAGCTCGCCAGGCCCTCCAGACAGGCATCAAGCCGGCGGCGCACAAACTCATAGGTTTCGGTCCGCTTCAGCAGTGCGGCATATTCCGGCTCCGATGACGCGCAAACGCCTGCGGCACGCATCAGATTCTCCCGGTTCAAAACCAGCAAGGCGCACAAATAGGGACGCTTGTCACCCACCACCATCACCCGAGAGAACAGACTATCCGACAAAATCCTTCCCTCGATATTGAGCGGTGCGACATTCTTGCCTCCGGCGGTTACGATAATATCCTTTTTCCTGTCCGTGATGCGCAGAAACCCATCCCTGTCAAAATACCCGATGTCGCCCGTATAAAACCACCCGTCCCGCATAACTCCGGCTGTCGCTCCGGGATTTTTGAAGTAACCCTGCATAACACAGGGCCCTGATGTCATGATCTCCCCGTCTTCCGCGATCCTGACCCCGATACCCGCGATGGGTTTCCCCACTGTTCCGAATTTAAAATCTTCGAGAGCGTTCACGGCAAGCACGGGCGAGGTCTCGGTCAGGCCATAGCCTTCGAGAACCATCATCGACAAAACGTGAAAAAATCTCGCGAGACGTTTCGAGAGCGGGGCGCCCCCGGAAACGAAGAAACGGATTCTTCCGCCCATGGCCTTTCTGATCTTGTTGAAAACCGTCAATCCCGCGATCCCGTGAAAAAACGCAAGCCCGAACGGTATCTTGCGGCGGCGAATCCTTAGCTGGCTGACGCGCATTCCTACCCGGGTGGCCCATTTAAAGAGGCCCTGTTTCCACCGGGGAGCGTTCGCAACCGCGTCGAGGATCTTCATGCGGGTTTTTTCATAAAATCTCGGAACAGCGATCACAATCGTCGGCCGCACTTTGGCGATATCCTCGCCCACTGTCAGCATGTTTTCCGCGTAGGCGATCACCGCCCCGCGGGCGACCATATAATAATATCCGGCCAGCCGTTCAAAAACATGGCTCAGGGGAAGACACGAAACAACCGAATCCCCTTCATCGACCTGGATCCTCCGGAACGAACCCTGATAATTCGCTATCAGATTCCGATGACTGAGCATGACTCCTTTCGGCAGACCCGTGGTCCCTGACGTGTAAATGATCGTTGCCGTATCATCCGCACGGACTTTCCGGACGAGGGTGTCATAAAATCCGCCATAATTGAGCTCCATCAAACGCCCCCGATCTTCAAGGGTGGTCAGGGACAGCACCTCCGGAAAGCTTTCCGTAAAAAAACCGATCAGTCCGTCCCTGACGAACTGATCCCGGAATGGGAAAACCTTTTGAAGTTGATCGGAAGTTGAGACGAAAAAAGCTTTAAGCTCGGCGTGGTGAATAATATGGGCAATGTCATTTTCCGAAGAAGTCGCGTAAATCGGAACAAGCGCGGCACCCAGACTCATGGTCCCGAGATCGGCAAAAGTCCATTCCGGACAGTTTTCAGAAAGGATTCCGACGCGGTCCCCTTTGCGGATGCCGAGCGCATGGAGTCCGAGGGCGACCCTCTTCACATGAGTTACCCAGTCCCGCCAGGAATAGGCGCCGGTAAATTCACCGTTGATTTTGTATCGCAGGGCGGTTCGCTCCCCGCAAATCATCGCCCTCTGAAGGAATACCGCGGGAAGATTACTGTTTTCTTCGATTTCATCGAACGGAAATTGGGGACGTTTGAGAGCCATACGTCGGCTCAGATCAGTTCCGCAGGCTTGACGATTCTTGGGACGGTTGGATCGCCCTGGCGGTAACCGGCTGGGAATCGGACGGTTTTCCGTTTAAAATGTCCCGGTTCCGAATCGTCTCCTCGTGAATGATCCGAAGCTTTTCCTGGGCAAGCAAAGCCTCCTTGCTCGGAGCTTTCCGTGAATCCTGGAGTGACTGGGAGGCTTCCAGTTGATCGAGTACCCGCTGATGGATCCGGGCCTGCTCCTGAATCCTCTGTAACTGCGCAGTTTGATCACCCTGGAGACTCTTGACCTTCGCGTTAAGCTCCAGTATCCGCTGAACCTCCTGGCGGATCTGTGTCACCTGGGGCGGCGTCGCGGCAGGAGGTGCCGGAGGGACATATCCTTCCCTTGCCTTTGGGACAGACGGCCCGGCGCGTGGGGGGAGATCCTGCGGCTTTTTGGCCGACTTGGTTATATTCGCTTTGGAAGATGCCGCCTTTTTCTCATCCATGAGTTCTTGACCGGTTTTGCGGCTGAAAAACTGAACGATCTTATCGCTCACGAAAGCCTGGGGCACCGGTGATATTCTGGTTTTTTTACCGGAGGATCCTGCTGCGGGCTCAGCCGCACCCGTATTAAGAATCAGCATAAGGGGAATTAGGAAAAAGAACAGCTCACGGCTTATCAAGAAACACCTCGTTTTAATATGCTATCGTGGTTGAAACCAACGTCCTCATTATACCGCAAAGTACTGTATCGAAAAAATCCAATTTTTCTTGAACGGTCTTTAGTCACATCGTTCGAACAAAGCCGCGGCGCCCTGCCCTCCACCGATACAAAGAGCTGACATCCCTGCTACCAGCTGACGCCTTCTCATCTCATGAAGCAAAGTCACGACCAAACGCGCTCCCGTCGCGCCGACAGGATGCCCGAGAGCGATCCCGCCGCCGTTCACGTTGACCGAATCCCGATCGAGGCCAAGCTCCCGCTCCACGGCAAGGTATTGCGCGGCAAAAGCTTCATTGATCTCCCAGAGTGGAATATCCTTCCTCGTCCGCCCCTCGCGGGACAGGATTCTTTCAACAGCCGGAACGGGGCCAAGCCCCATCTGCGCCGGCTCAACACCGGTAAAAGAAATAGAGCGGAGCTTTCCAAAAACTTCCAGGCCAAGACCGTCCGCTTTACTTCGGGTCGTCACAATCATACCGGCTGCCCCGTCCGAGATCGGGCAGGCGTTGCCGGCCGTCACAGTGCCTTTTTCGGAAAACGCGGGAGGAAGCTGCCGAAGGACATCCGGTGTTGTCAGGGCGTTGGGCCCTTCATCCCTGGCAAACTTTATGACTTCTTTTTTCATCCCGGATCCGGAAAGATCCACCGGCAAGATTTCATCCCTGAATATGCCTCTCTCAGCCGCCGAACAAGCCCTCCGGTGGGATTCAACCGCGCAAGCATCCTGCTCTTCGCGGCTTATTTTATATTGCCGCGCCAGGAGATCGGCGGTTTCCCCCATCATCATTCCGGAGAGAGGATCCCGGAGGCCCTCCCATAGAGAATCGATCATCATGGAATTTCTGATCCTTTTCCCGAACCTGAGGTCGCGGTTCACATAAGGAGCGGACGACATCACCTCGACTCCGCCGGCTATCACAATTTCGGCTTCGCCCGCACGAATCGCATGGGCCGCACTCGCAATCGCCTGAAGCCCGGACGCACAATTGCGGTTGACCGTAAACGCGGGAACCGCGACCGGGATACCGGCCTGCACCGCGCATACGCGCGCCACATTCTGGGCATCTGCCTGCTGTCCGGCGCATCCGAGGATAACCTCGTCAATTTTTCCGGGATCGAGACCGGATCTCTGAAGGATGCCCTTGATCAAAATTGTCCCGAGAGCCTGATTCGTAAATCCCCGCAGGGCACCGCCAAGCTTCCCCTGCGCGGTCCGGCAAGGTGCGGCAATGACGATATCTTTTTCGGATGTCACGCGATTCTCCTCCCGATAGACGACGGGGTTATTCTAGCAGAAGTCGCTTTATCTCGGCCAGCTGTTCCCGGGTCTTCGCTTCCCCTTCCGCGATAAACTTGTCGGAAGAAAAAAACTCGATCCAGTGGGCGTCCGGAACGGCCGCGTGAATAAAGATGTCCGCATCGCTCGCCTGCCTCTGCGCAATCTCATACTCCATGAACTGGATCGTATTCATCAGGGAGTTAAAAATGTTGCCGGAGTAACGCCTCTGCATCCTGTCAGCCGTCCGATGCCACATCCGGCGCCAGGGCCCCTGTTTCCGGAGCTTTGCATGAAGCCTTTTGCGGCGGTTCTCGTTTCGAAGAATAAGGTCTTTAGGCCCCGGGAGAACATTCACGGCAATGATTTTCCGGACACCCATGACTGAAAGGGATTTGATCGGGAGCGGGTCCAGGATACCGCCGTCCAGAAGATAACTCCCTTTATGAGAAAAGGGCCTAAAAAAGCCGGGTATGGAGATGGATGCCCGGAGCGCGTTCAGAAGATTGCCCGAATCAAACACGACTTCTTCCGAGGTCAGGAGGTCGGCCGCCGTTACCTTGAGCGGGAGCCTCAGATCCTGGAAGCTCATATCCCTGAAATAGGGCTGAAGGAACTTCATGATTTGATTACCCTTGAAAAACCCCATATGAAGAGCCGAAAGATCCCTGAACCCAAGCAGCTTGAAAAAGGCGTTTTTTTTATTCAGCAGTTTTGCAATTTTTTCGATTTCATAAGAATCGAGACCGGCCGCCCAAAAGGCGCCCATCAAGGCTCCGATGCTGGATCCGGCAATGATATCGATCGGTATCTTCTCCTGTTCGAGAACCCGGAGTACGCCGATATGGGCGAGTCCATAAGCGGCACCGCTTCCGAGAACCAGCCCTACAAGGCGCTCCGACCACTCCCGGGCAAGGTAATTTACCATCCGCTCATAACGGTAACGCTGATACTGAAGCGACGGAAGCATCGAAAAAAGACGAATCTCAAAAGGCACCGGCGATGCGGGAATGTCCCGCTCGGAAACCTTCTCTCCGTGCGGCATAATGATCCGGATCTCGTTTTTGTTGAACCCGTAATCGCGGCAAAGGTCCGCGACTTTGCCCGAGGCAAGAGAAAAAGCCTCGGCGCGTTTTTCCGCCCACAGATAAACGCGATCTGAATAATTCAGAGCCTTGACCACTACCGGAGTTTCAACCGGCGGAAGGCAAAGCACCACGTAATCATACTGGTAACTCAGGTAAGTCAGGAGGGCCACAAACTTTTTGTCATCGTTCCCGATCGATTCGTTCGGCACGAAACTCAAAAACTCAAAACCATGTCTGCTTTTTGTAATGGAGGAACACACCTCGGCTTCGCCCGAAAGCTTCATTGCGGCAAGATCAAAGTGTCCGTTTCCGGAACGAAGAATGTCAGGAGGAATGAACCGCGAAATCCTCCCGGAAAGGTCCATGACAAGCATACGCCCCCGGGTCACATCGCCAAGAGATGCCAAAAAATCGGTTAAGAACCGGCCCGCGGCCGCGGTCGGTTCATTGCAATAAAACGAAGCAATCCGAACTTCACGGCGGTGGTGACTGTAGCCAAGTTCGCCCCGCGTCAGATGCCTTCCCAGGGAACGGCTGAGATGCAGCGCAAAAGAAGGGATTTCCCTGATCAACTTATGAAAATTCTCCGTCGTGATCTTCAGAACGATCGCGTCCGTCTTGGCCTCCACGGTCGCGCTATGAACATTGCCCGTAAGAAGTGACGTTTCCCCGAAATGCTCTCCTCTGTAAAAATAAAGGATGGTATTTTCGGGTTCATTGGGCCGGGCCCTTGTAAAGAGACGGAAGCGGCCAGAAAAAATGATATAGAAAGCATCGGGCGGCGCCCCTTCTTCATAGACAATATCATTTTTTTTAAAACTGACCAGGCGGGAGCATTCCTCAATCAAATTCTGTTCGGAGGGCGAGAGGGAAGAAAAAAGAGGAATGGGATCGAACAGATACCCGTCCTTATCATCCGGGCGCAGTTTTTTACCGAAGGAAAAAAAGTTCGTCATGGAGAATCTATCGGCAAAAAATCCGGTTCCCCTTATACGTCTTTTAACCCGAGGCCTTCAGAGAAACGGTAAAACTTTATAAAAGACGGGGTAAAGAAACAAAACAGAGGAAGGAAAAGCTATACGCAAATAACCGGTCTGCGTCAGCTTATCCGCAGAGCCGTCACCACCCGTGAAGGCTTTCGGGGTCCGCCAAATCATTGACTTTGGTTTCAAGCCAGTGATTATACGCGTAGTCCAGAACACGGAATTTATCCACCGGATCCATGTTTTTGAGACGGACACCCTGGTCGTAGCCCTGGTTCACCCCTTCCGAAGGCTTGCACCAAACGACCGTACCGGAACTGAAGATCGGCTTGGGATCATCCGGAATCGTGATTTCAAGGTCAAGCTGTGTCCCTTCACGTATTTCCTTGTCCGAATTGATCTTGATGCCCTCGCGGCACAAATCGCGGCTAAGACCGATACCTTTCAGAGTTGCACTGTCCAAACCGGAAAACTTGACGCTCATATAGGCGTCGAAGCGTTTGAACTTGCGCTTATCCCCGTCCATTTCCCCTCCCTAAACTTTCTTTAATCAATGATGTTACCGGAAAAACCCCGAGCACGGCTCCGTGCTCCCAAGGAACTTCCTAATGTGGCGAACTAACTACCTGAACCCCTCACCTGAATAAAACCTAGCATATGCTTTTCAGAAATACAAGGGAACGCCTCTTTTTTTTTCGGCATCCTGCCCCAAAGCTTGAGCTTGGAATCGTCCCGGATTGAAATGTTTTGAAAAACAACCTAACTTGTTTTAAATGAAAGAGTTAGATGTTTTAACGATAATTCGTAAATTGGATGGGAATATTCAGGGGGAGAGTCTGTATATGGCGGATCACGGTCTGAAGGTCATCCTTGCTTTTCGACGACACCCGAAGTTGATCGCCTTGAATCGCCGTCTGAACCTTTACCTTTAAATCCTTGATTGCCCTGATGATCTCTTTGGCCTTTTCATGGGGAATCCCCTGCTGCAGTATTACCTCCTGACGCAGGCAGTCATCAAAAGCCTTTTCGGGAGTCCTGAAATCAAGAACCTTTTGGGAAATCTTCCGCCCGGAAATACGGGTTTTGAGAATATCCTGAAGGTTCCGAAGCTTCATTTCATCATCGGCAATGATCCGTATCTTGGAGGATTCTTTTTCACGGATGAGCTCGATCGAGCTCTTGCTGCCCTTGAAATCGAATCGGGTCTGGAGTTCCTTTTTGGCTTGATTGACTGCATTGTCGACTTCCTGCATGTCAACTTTGGAAACGATATCAAAGGAGGAGTCCTGAGCCATACGAAGAACCCGCGTTATATTGACTGGGCCAGAAAAAGCTGAAGACGCTGACGCGACAATTCATCAAGGTCAAGAAATTCGATTCCGGTATCATAGGTTTTCTTGGAAGACCGGAGATCTCGGCTCGGAACCACCCAAACGCCCCGCCCCGCGCACTGAATCGGCGAAGCTCCATCCTTGAGATCAAGGGTGATCTGGCATTTATGGAAACGCTCGATAGGCTGGTCAAGCATCACGGACACACCGCCGAGCCCGACGTCTTCGGTAACGGCCTTGATCAGCTTTTCTTTCCCTTGCGGACGCAATACTATTTCGCAGTTTAAATGCAACCTCCGGAATTTACGCTTGTTAAAACCATCCCACACGATTCACGCTCTCCTTATTGGACATCAAGTGTCCGGACAAATGCGTCCGAAAACGGTTTGGAAATATCATTCGCCTTGAACTTGGAAAGCTGCTTCCTGGCTTCCGCCGCCGTTTTGAACCCGCCGATATAGACGGGATAAAAAGTCGCGCCCGTCGGACGCACATTTTCTCTAAAAAAAGCCCTGAACCCGGCCTTTTCAAGCGAAGTCACAATACGCTCCGCATACTCTTCGGACGGATAGGTTACAACCTGTATCGCGAACATTCTTTCAGTTACCTCAGGGGTCGGACCCGGCGTGGCGACCTTTTCCGAATTTTGTGACGACGAAATCTCGGCCGCCGCGGGTAACACATCCTTCGGGGACGCTTCCGGCCGGTCGTTCACGCGCATGGCGGGGGCAGGTGCCGTATACGTTGTCTTCATGGCCTGCTCACGCTTCACATTGAGGGCATTCACCCCCCAAAAAAGCAAAAAAACAGCCAGAACTCCAGCGCCCCATGTCAGGACCTGACGGGTCGACTGCCGATTCTTATCCGCAATCTTCGCAAACTGTGAGAAAAAGGAACCGACCAGAGCAAAAAAATCAAAACGTTGTTTGGGCTGAGTTCTTGTAAATTCGCGATATTTTTCATAGGGATCGACCGGAGAGGGCTCCGCTGAGCGAGCCGTTTTAGGCTCCGAAGAGCGGTAAGGCAAAACCTTCTCATTGGGCCCGGTAATTTTGATTTCCCGAGATGTGACCGAAATATCCCGGGAATCGTGCCGCGGAGAACATGTCGCTTCGAACAAATCAGGTGTGGACTCTGCGGCCGGAACTTTCACGGACACCGAAGGAGGACGCTTTCCCAAAACGGGATCTCCCCCACCGGCAACCCTGGAGGTATCGGCAAACTCCCCGTAAAGTTTCTTTTTGATCTCCGCTTCCGTCAGCGTCGAAAGAGAACCGCCTTTTGCGGAATTCGGTTTGCGACCAAAAAACCCCATAAAAAACTATCCTTTTTGAGGATTAAGATTGAGTGAAAACTTGAGAAGCTCTATCGGCCCAAGGGCGACGTGGGCTCTTTGGATAAAACCGTTTTTTTTACAAAGCTCAATTGCCCCTGACATCTTGGAAGTCGTCTTGAAAATAACTTCCCCATAACCGACCTCCCGTGAAAATTCGAGAGCCTTCGTTATCAGTTTTTTACCTATCTGAAGATTACGGTGGGTCGGGGCAACAAACAGGCGGCGAAGCAGCGCCACACGGTCATCCTCTTTTTTGATAGCTACAGTGCCAACCACCTTGTTCTGATCAGTCACCGCCACGAAAAAAGCATCTCCAATCCCTCCGTAGGCCGAAGAGATCCGCTCGACATCCTCAAGAGGATAAGCCGTTGCAGCATCTTTGAATTCACGGCTCATGATGCCCGAAATCAGTTCAAGCACCGCCGGCTCATCTTCCTTAACGCACCTGCGAATCGTCACCATGATAGATACCCGCCCCTACTTTTTGGAAGCGCCTTTAGCTGCGGGAGCCGCTGCAGTGGCAGCCGGAGCCGCCGCTCCCTCGGCGCCTTCCTTGGGCTCCTTGACCTTCTTAACCTTGATCTTAAGGGATTTGACTTTGGGAAGATTGTAGACCGATGCCCGATCGTTCCACTTTCCGCCCTCCTGAAGCTTCTTGACACGCTCAAAACGTTTGAGAACATTACGATGCTTCGCCCCGACGCTGTCAAACCGAAGACTGGGATGTTGAGACATGCTTGCGTTAACTCCTTTACAGTGATTTAAGATTCCGAGAAAAAATTTTGAACCCGAGAGGACGTATTATACCGGCCGGGAGAAGGGTTGGCTAGCTGAAAAATGACGCGGGTCTTCTTTTTTTAATACGGAACTCAACGGAACTCAAAAACGGAACTTAAAACTTCAGGCAGGCATATTGCGGACATACGCATCCGCAGCGATGACCTTTTGCGTACGTAGCTGTTTCAGATACTGATCGGCTTCTTTTTTGGTCGTAAAACCGGCCAGACACACCTGGATATATTTGCCGCTTGGAACGATAAAGGCACGCTCGCCTTTTTGGGTCAGCCTGAGGACTTCCCTTTCGGCAGCCGAACGGGTCGTATAAATAACGTGCTGGATCGTATATTTGCCGGCAGGTCTGGATGACTCCGTATCACTTTCCTGATTTGATGATTTGTCCGATACAACAGCAGGTATCGGAATCTGCTGCGGGACCGTCGCAACCAGCGCCTTTTCTCCGGCCGAAGGCAGAGCCGTATCTTCGTATAAGAGAAGATTCCTGGGAAGCGGTTCGGAAACGGGGGCAACGGGTGCGGACGATTTGAGCACCTGGGAATTGTGGATCGAGCGTTTCCCCTTTTCAAACCCCATCGAAAAAACAACTACATAAAAAACCATCAAAACAAGAACAAGTCCTATGGCCTGGTCAAGCCTCAGTGAAAGAATATTTTTTTCCAGGATGTTCTTCTTTTCGGGGATTGTTCCGCTTTCCGGGGAAACCGCCGTGTTCATATCAAATAATTCCGTTTGCATACTCCATGACCTCCGTAAACTCATTTACGGCATACGGGAGGCAAGACTTTATGAAATTCGGAAGAAATTTTATTTTGCGGGCCCTTTGAGAAAGGAACGAACCTATTTGGCGATACGGACCCGCTTCGGAGGCCACCAAATCAAAACCGCCTTACCGACCACGTCCTTCCGGGGAACAAATCCCCACTGGCGGCTGTCCGCCGAATGGGCCGAATTATCCCCGAGCGTAAAAAAATATCCGTCCGGAACCTTGATGAGCCGGTCCGACTGGCCGTATTCCCAGCTTTCAACGTTGTAGTAGCGGTATTTCCCGAACGGGGGCTCGGTCATGGCCTTCCCGTTCACATGAAGCCGTCCGTCACGAATCTCGATCGTATCGCCGGGAAGTCCCGCAAGGCGTTTGACAAAATCCTTTTTCCTGTCGAGGGGATATTTAAAGACAATGATGTCGCCGCGGGCAGGCTCACGGAAGCGATAAGAGATCTTGTCCACAAAAATCTTGTCTTCTTCCATGAATGTCGGCTTCATGGACCCCGATGGAATCTTGTAAGGACCGACAACGAATGTCCGTATCACGATCGCAAGAATCGCGGCAACCAAAAGAGGTTCGCCCCAATCTTTCCATTTCCGGTAGGCCCATTTCTTAAAATCCGAACGGGCAAACAGGATATCCTGACGTATCCGGTCCCGGTACATAACGATCACAACCAAAGCCACTCCCGCCCAAAAGATCCAAAGCTTCATATCATTCCACCTTAAGCACGCTGATGAAGGCCTCCTGCGGCAGATCGACCCGCCCGATCTTCTTCATGCGTTTTTTCCCTTCTTTTTGACGCTCCCAAAGTTTCCGCTTGCGCGTAATGTCGCCTCCGTAGCATTTGGCGGTCACGTTCTTTTTCATCGCGCTGATCGAATCGCGCGCGATGATCTTGGAGCCGATCGCCGCCTGGATGATAACTTCAAACATCTGCCGCGGGATAACCTCTTTTAGTTTTTCCACAAGCGCCTTGCCCCTCGGATAGGCCTTTTCCCTGCATGTGATCGAAGAAAGCGCGTCCACGGGCTCACCGTTTATCAGGATATCAAGCTTGACAAGCTCGGAAGGCTTGTGCCCGATGAACTCGTAGTTAAGAGAACCGTAGCCCGCCGTCATCGATTTGATTTTGTCATAAAAATCCATCACCACTTCCGAGAACGGAATCTCATAGGTTAGGACCGCCCGCGTGGGATCAAGATAGTCCGTGCTCTTATAGATCCCTCTTCTATCCTGGCAAAGCTGCATGACCGGCCCGAGCACATCAGCCGGGGCCATGATATGGGCGCGGATATAGGGCTCATCGATCGTCTCGATCATTGTCGGATGCGGAAGCTTTGTCGGATTATCCAACTCGATGATCTCGCCTTTTTTTGTGAGAATCTGATAAACCACACTCGGCGCCGTAATGATCAGCTCAAGATTGAATTCCCGCTCAAGTCTCTCCTTGATGACGTCCATATGAAGCAGACCGAGGAACCCGCAACGGTAGCCGAACCCGAGCGAAGCCGAAGTCTCGGGCTCATAAACAAACGAGGAATCATTCAGCCGGAGTTTTGCCAGGGCATCGCGGAGCAGCGGAAAATCCTTCGCATTGATCGGATAAAGACCGCAGAAAACCATGGGCTTGACCGCCTGATAGCCCGGAAGCGGTTCCTCCGCAGGGGCCGCCGCGAGTGTCAGCGTGTCGCCGATCCTGACTTCCGCGACCTCCTTGATATTCGCCGTCATATACCCCACGGCGCCGACACCGAGCTCTTCCACCGGCTCGGGCTTCGGGTTAAAAATCCCGATTTCAAGCGCTTCTTGACAGGTTCCCGTCTGCATCATCAGCACCTGATCACGGGCCTTCAGTTTCCCGTCCATCACGCGGAAATAAGTGATCACACCCTGATAAGTGTCATAGAACGAATCAAAGATCAAAGCCTTGAGCGGTTTGTCAGGATCCCCTTGAGGGGCCGGGATCCGGCTGATAATAGCTTCCAGGATTTCTTCGGCGCCTTCTCCCGTTTTAGCGCTCGTCAGAAGAACGGTTTTCTCGTCGACGCCAAGAAAACCGGCGACTTCTTTTTTAACTTTCTCGGGCTCGGCCGTCGGAAGATCGATCTTCGTTACGACCGGAACAATCGTCAGATTCCTTTCCATGGCCAAATAAAGGTTCGTCACGGTCTGGGCCTGGATCCCCTGTCCGGCGTCCACCAGCAGCAAAACACCCTCGCATGCCGCGAGGCTTTTGGAAACCTCATAAGTGAAATCGATATGACCCGGAGTATCAATAAGGTTCAGCGAGAAATCCTTATACTGGATCCGAACCGCACGCGCCTTGATCGTAATGCCGCGCTCCCTCTCAAGGTCCATATTATCAAGGATCTGGTCGCGGAATTCGCGCTTCGAGATCGCACCGCTGTGCAAAAGCAACCGGTCCGCGAGTGTGGATTTCCCGTGGTCGATATGCGCGATAATGGAAAAATTACGTATTTTCGAGGAATGCATCAGGAATACTTCCGGGTGACTTCCCGGAATTCCCGGAGAACTTTGGCGCGATCAGGTTTTCCAAAAATCGCACTGCCGGCAACCAGGATATCGGCACCCGCTTCCAGAACCCGGACGGCCGTTTGGGGATCGATTCCTCCGTCAACAGAGATCCGCTTGGAAAATTTTGTCCGGAGCTCGCGGATCTTCGTCACCTGATCCGGCATGAAAGACTGGCCTCCAAACCCGGGTTCCACCGACATTACCAAAACCAGGTCGAGGTCCGGAAGATACGGTTCGATCGCCTCCAATGCCGTTCCCGGCCTTAAAGAGATCCCGGCTTTCGCGCCCTGTTTTTTGATCTCATGAAGGCATTTCCGGACATCCTTTTCCGCTTCCACGTGGATTGTGATCCAGTCCGCCCCGGCCTTGTGAAAATCGCGGACATAACGGATGGGGTCTTGGATCATCAGATGGACATCAAGCGGGAGTTTCGTGACCTTGCGGACAGCACGCACAACCAAAGGACCGATCGTGATGTTGGGAACGAAAAGCCCGTCCATGACATCAATATGAAGCGCGTCGCAGCCGGCGGCTTCCACTTCCCGGATCTCCTCGGCAAGCCGGCCGAAATCGGCAGACAAAAGGCTCGGTGCGATCATAACCTTTCTCATCCGATCACCAGCCTTTTCCTGATCTCTTTTTGCATCTTATCCCCGACCGGCCCGATCAGCGCGAGATTCAGATTCGGGGTCCTGAAGATCTTCGCGGCCAGTTCCCGAAGCTCCTCCCAGGAAATCTCCTCGACTTTTCGGCGGATATCCTCTTTATTGGGCAGTTCGTTACCGCAAAGAAGTCTCTCTCCGGCCCACAAAAGATGATCAAGAGTATCCTCAACGCCAAGATAGACCTGACTCATAAAGTAATCCTTCGCGCGACGGAGCTCCCCGGGCTTCACGGGCTGCCTGGTGATTCTCGTAAGCTCCCCCATGATTACTTCGACCGCTTTCGCGGTCTGAACGGTTTCAACACCGGCGGAGACGGTAAAAGCACCGGTATCCGCATAGGTCAAAATTCCCGACTTGATCTCATAGGCGAGCCCGCGTTTTTCGCGGATTTTGTCAAAGAGCCTGCTTGACATATTCGCACCAAGAATAATATGCAGGAGTCCCAATTTATAACGGTCGGCGTGCATCCTGGGCAGGGCGTGAAACCCGATCACAAGGTGTGTTTGCTCCGTCTTTTTTTCATAAAAATTCGTCCGCGGTTTTGACTGCCGGCTCACGGCTTTCTGAAAAACCGAACTTTTTTGCGCGGCCCTACCACGATAGATCGAATGAACACGCTCCACGACTTCCGAGTGCGGAATGTTCCCCGAGACCGCGATGAGAATGTTTGCGTTCTGATAGTGCTGTTTCATGTAAACGGCAAGGTCGGAGCGGCTCAAACCGGCGACGGATTCGGGAGAACCGGCCAGCGGCCATCCGAGAGGCTGTTCCGGCCAAAGGAGCTCCGCCATCAGGTCATGCACATGATGGGACGGAAGATCCCGATACATCTTGATCTCTTCGAGAATGACCGGCTTTTCGCGGCAAAACTCGTCCGCGGGGATTGTCGCGTTCAGCACCATATCCGAGAGGACATCAAGGGCTTGGGGATAGTATTCTTTCAGAAGTTTCGAAAAATAGCAGGTCACTTCCTCGCCGGTGAACGCGTTCAGGATCCCGCCGACACCCTCAATCTCTTCCTTGATCTGCCGGGTCGTCCGCCTCTTCGTTCCCTTGAAAAGCATATGCTCGAGAAAATGGGAAACTCCGGAATTTTTTTTCGTTTCATAGCGGCCTCCGGTTTTGACCCAAACCGCCACAGCCGCCGAATCACGCCCCGGCATGGGAACCGTCAGAACCCGAAGCCCGTCTATCAACGTCGTTACATTATAAGGCACAAATTCACTCCTTTGGCGCATTCGCGCTGCAATCGAGATAGCATTGCAAGAAACGCTGCGCGGCCAGCTGGTCGATTACTTCTTTCCGCCGCCCTCGGCGGACATCGGCGTCCAACAGGACCCGTTCCGCCTCCTTTGAGGAAAGTCGCTCGTCCCACATGATAACAGGAACCGCAAGATTTGCCCTGAACCATTCCATTTCTTTCATCAATTTTTCGGCCGCGATCCCCATTTCACCCTTGAGTGTTACGGGAAGGCCGACCACGACCTTTCCGGCCCGATAGGTCCTCAAAAGTTTCCGGACCTCGTCAAGAACCTGCTCGCGGTTCTTCCTCTCGATCATCCCGGCGGGAAGCGCGATCCGCGTCCCCTCCTGAACCACGGCCACACCGATCCGCTTACTTCCAAAATCCAAACCTAGAATGCCTTCTGCCATTTAATCTCAGCTTTCCGAATTTTTTTATGAAGGCCTTCACGAGCGATTTTTCAAGCACTCAACCACCGTGCCCTCAACGACGCTTTTGTCGCGGCTTGCCCGCGGATGCCCGTTTGGCTCGCAGGGATTTTACGGCATATTCAGCCACCAGTTCATCTTTTTTCTTGCGGGACATCCTTTTGACATCGCGCTCCGCGCGCATCGCCGTCAAGAAATAAGCGTATTTTTTTGCGTAAACAAGCTCAAGAGGCCCCTTGCCCCGGAGGTATTTGGCGCCCCTGCCCTTGCTGTGTTCCTCAAAGCGGCGGGCAAGATTATTCGTGAAACCCGTGTAGTAAGCGCCATTTTTACAGCGGAGAATATAAACGTGAAAGCAGGCTTTCCTTTTTATTTTTCTCACGAAACCTTGTGACCGTCCGCAGAATGCACTGCCCGTGCCATCCGGTCGATAAAATGTTCTGCCGCCGGGATCCCGTTCCTGATCCGGTTGATCACCGCACTCCCGACGACCACCCCGTCCGCAATCTTCGAGATCGCCGCCGCCTGCGCCGGGGTCGAAATGCCGAAACCCGCCAAAATCGGCTTTGAGGTCATCTTCCTGAGCTTCCTCAGCCGCGGTGCCAGGTCATCCGGGAGGGCCTTGCGCGCTCCCGTCACTCCGCGAAGCGAAACATAATAGACAAACCCTCCGGAACTCCGGACCAGCTTCAGGGCCCGCGCATCTTTTGTTGTAGGAGCCACAAGACGGACAATATGAAGACCTTTTGCGGAACACTCTTTTTGAAAATCCTTCTCCTCCTCGATCGGAAGATCCGGAATGATCAAACCATCCAGACCGGCCGCCCGGGCGTCACGGACAAAATCCTTTCCCCCGTAAGAATAAACGGGATTCATGTAACCAAAAAAAACCAACGGGATTTCGCAGCCTCTCCGGCGCAACCGCCTCACAAGTCGGAAGCCGCTTCGCACTGTCGCGCCTTTGGCGAGGGCTTTCTCGGAAGAATCCTGGATCGTCGGTCCGTCGGCCAGCGGATCGGAAAACGGAAATCCGAGTTCAATGATATCGACGCCGCTTCGCTCCGCCGACAGGATCAACCGTTCCGTTGCCGCAAGGTCAGGGTAACCGAGTGTCAGAAAAATACAGCAAAGCTTTTTATTTTTC
The DNA here is from genome assembly GCA_022705945.1 of Candidatus Omnitrophota bacterium. Lineage (GTDB taxonomy): Bacteria > Omnitrophota > Omnitrophia > Omnitrophales > Aquincolibacteriaceae > UBA1443. Next base: position 44,263 of record JAKJDL010000001.1, read on the forward strand.
TTTGCCGCTTCTCTGAGTTTGAGCGTTAAAAAATTTTTATTTTGCATTTTAAACCTTCAGATACTTCTGCACCGTGTTCATGTCCTTATCCCCGCGCCCCGAAAGGCAAACGACTACCGTGTCACCTTTCCGGGTTCCCGGCATAAGCCTGGGAAGATATCCTACCGCATGAGCGGATTCAAGAGCGGGCATAATGCCTTCGTGCTTCGTCAAAAGGTCGAAACCAAGGAGAGCCTCCCGGTCCGTAACGCCGACATACCGGACGCGTCGCGTGTCCTTGAGATACGAGTGTTCGGGGCCGACCGACGGGTAATCAAGACCCGCCGAAACCGAGTGCGCGATCTGGATCTGGCCGTCTTTGTCTTGAAGCAGATAACTTTTCATTCCGTGGAGGATCCCGGGACGCCCTTTGGTGATCGATGCCGCGTGATGCTTTGTGGCGGTTCCCTCCCCCGCGGCTTCGACCCCGAACATCCGGACATCGTCGTCCTTCAAAAAATCAAAAAAGAAACCCATTGAATTGCTCCCCCCGCCGACGCAGGCCACCAAATAATCAGGCAGTCTTTTCTCCTTCTTCAGAAATTGCGCCTTCGTCTCTTTCCCGATCACGGATTGAAAATCCCGAACAATCATCGGATACGGGTGCGGCCCGACCACCGATCCGATCAGATAATACGTGTCCTCAACGTTAGTCACCCAATCCCGGATCGCTTCATTGGTCGCATCCTTTAAGGTCCTTGATCCCGAATGGACGGGCCTGACCTCCGCTCCGAGAAGCCTCATCTTGTAAACATTCAGAGCCTGCCTCGCGATATCGACCTCGCCCATATAGACCACGCACTTCAGCCCGAACACGCAAGCGGCCGTCGCGGAAGCAACCCCATGCTGCCCGGCGCCTGTCTCGGCAACAATCCGTGTCTTCCCGAGCCGTTTTGCCAGCAGCGCCTGCGCAATCGTATTATTGATCTTATGCGCACCGGTGTGCAGAAGATCCTCCCTTTTAAGAAAGATCCTTCCCCTCCCGAAATACTTCGAAAGATTCCCGGCTTCATAAACAGGCGTCGGGCGGCCCGCATAGTCCGCGAGATAATGATCGAGTTCACATCTGAATTTTTTGTCCTTGCGAACCTTCGCGTAAGCGGCCGTCAACTCCTCGCAAGCCTTCACCAGCGTCTCGGGGATATACCTTCCCCCATAAAGGCCAAAATGTCCTCCGGCATCCGGAAGCTTCTTCATACCCTGATCTCCGCCATATCCTCATTCATAATCCACCCGCTTTCACCGTTCATCAAAAGCACCCGGCTCCAGTCCTCACGCCGGTCCAGGATAAAGCCCTTGATACCTCCGCCCACGTGGAAGGCGACCTGGTTACGCGTGGATGGTCCGTAGCGGGCTTCACACTCGTTCGCCATGACAATCGCTGGCCGGATCATATTCAGCTGGGCATATTTAAAACCGGCAGCCAAAGCCGCGAGAAGAACGAACGCAAAAATAAACTTGCGCGGCGCCGTCCAGAAAACGGTTTGTTTGAAAACAAAAAACAAAATACTGCTGAGAAGAAAAATAAAGATAAAAACCAAAAGCAAAAAATTCATTTCGTGCTGCGTAAAGCGCGAAAGAGCGCTGTCCGCCGCCTTAAGATACCAGTTCCGGTTATCCTCAACCTGATACTCAAGACGGCCGCGGGCATAATCGAGGTTGTGGCGAATGTCGGGATCCCGGGGAGCGAGAAGAAGGGCTTTCTCGAAAGAAAGAACCGCTTCGCTGAGCTTCCCGAGCCTCACATAAGCATTCCCCAGGTTATAGTGATAATCCGCCGTCCGGGGGTCTTCGCCGGCCAACTGCTCATACAAGGCGGCCGCCTTCCCATAGTCGCCGCCGCGGTAGCTTTCGTTCGCTTCCTCAAACTTTCCCGATTCCTGCGCGCTTGAAACGATCGGGAAAAAGACCGTCACAAAAAGAACCGCAGGAACAAGGTATTTCGTTTTACGCGGCACGGGATGAACATTCTGATTCGCTGACCCGATCATGACCGTAACCTTTCCAGACGATTCACCGTATCGCGGAGAATCTTCATGCCGATCTTCTTTGACGCCTGGGGAATCGATCCTTTCCCGAAGCGGGATTCATCACACAATTCATAAAGCTGGATCAGCTCCCTGAAGAGAGGATCGTCGCTCCCGAGATGCTTCCCGAGCGTCACCTCGAGATCCCGGCGGGTGACACCGTGAGTCGAGAGGTTCCATTTATCGGAAATATATTGGGTCAGGGCGCGTTCAAGCTCAACGAAAAATTCGGCCGTCTTTGCCGCACCCGACGCACGGGCCAATCGGCCGAGCTTTCTCATATTTGCCTGAGCTGTCGAGCGCGCCCGTCTGCGGCGCTTCAGGGCCTCATCTTTCGAAAATAGTTCCTCTTCTTTCGATTTGAAAAAAAGCCCCGCCAGCACGAGAAGCAGAACAACGTTAACGGCCTGCAAACTCCGGTAGATTATTTCAAAGACCCTGCCGGGCAGAGGGTCCGGCAGCCTTTCATCGATGAAGCTGATATCCTTCGACTCCAGACGGACATGCTTTTTGAAGATGGTTTTTTCGGTAAGTTCCTCGGGAAGCTTGAAGACCTGATCTGATTTTTCAACGGTAATCGGAAAATTCTGAGTCCGGAGCGTCACGTATTTTTCTGTCCGGGGATCAAAATAGCTGAACTCAAGCGGAGGAATGAACGCGGGGCCCTCATCCCGCGGAATAAAAACGATCTCGAAATTTTTGACGCCGCCGATCACATTCCCCCGTTTGAAAAGCTGGGAGCTTGTGTTCAAGTCATAGGTTTTAAAACCCGTCAGCTCAGGCAGTTTCGGACGGGTCACGGTTTCAATATTTCCCTCCCCTTCAATCGTCATCTTGAGAGTCACGGGCTCATTTTGTTTGACCTGGGTCCGGTCAATCGTCCCCGAGACCCGGAACTGCCCCACCGCCCCCTGAAAACTGGACGGCTTTCCCTGTTCCGGGAGGGGTTTGACGGTCAGCTGGATCGGAGCGGGATTAAGAAGCCGATTCTGGCGCCTCGCAAAAAAGGAGCCTCCGGTAAAAAAACTGTCGGAAAAGAACTCGTCAAAAACGCTCGACCCCTGGGGTTCTTCGCGGATCGAGACCTTCAGGCTTCCCGGCTGGATCGTGTAATTGCCGGGAGCCGTCGGGAAAAGCGCGGTCTTTTTGACATCGGCCTTGACGTAGCGCTTCCCGTTCATGCGGACCGTCTCGCGTTCAATGTTCTTTTCCATCGGAAAATCCTCGATCCAGAAACCGCTGGTCTCGGGCTCTTTCTCAAAACCTTCGTAACGGGTGTCATATCGTGTGTAAAGCGAATAGCTCAAAAGAACCTGCTCATTCTGGTAGACGGATTTTTTATCGACCCATGCCTGCACAAAAATATTATCGTCGGTTCCGGGCGCAAGGACCGGTGCGGGAGTGCTCCGGGGCGGTGCCTGGGGCTGCTGAACGGGTATCGGCCCGGAAGACAAAACCGGAGCGGCCGGCTGCGGCACCTGTCCGGGGCCGGACAGAACCTCGACTGTGATCGGTTCCGTCCGGTAAAGCTGTGTACCGACCTGGACCTGAACCGGATCGATCGTAAATCTTCCCGCCTTTTGAGCAATCAGGGCATAACTAAATTCAACGCTCGACGTCGACACCCCGTTCACGAACGTCATATGCGAGGCCCTGCCGGTATAGTAGGTATCGAAAAATTCCATGGCCGGCAGACGCGGCGCCTGGATATTTACATTCGGTCCCGCCACACGAATCGTCAGCCGCATCTCATCCCCCACCCGGACGGACCTCTCGTCAAGTTCCGCGCTGACACGAACCTCCTCCGCTGCGCCGGATGATGGCAGCAAAAAAAGGCAAGCCAGGATGATCGGGATGATGGTTTTTCTCATGATATGCTTACTGAAATGAAAATTTTATAGGAATCATAACATGAAGTCAAACAACGAGTTAAGCGCGGGGCGGCTTTCGGCAAGTTTCGCAATGAACCCTTCCAGTTCTTCCCGGCTCCGTAGCCTGGCGGAAACATCCAGACCGGGTTCTTCAAATCCCGGAATGGGCTCAACACGCATCATCGGGCCAGCTCCGGAGATACGGGAACGCAAGTCTTCGAATTTCCCGAGAAAGGAGGAAAACTCCGGAAACCTGTATTTCCGGACAGCATCAAAAAAACGGTCCGCTTTCGTGCGGGGATCCATTTGTTTGTGGCGAAGGATTTTTCGGAAGTCACCGCGGCCAAGAATTATACGAAGGGACTGCCCTTCCCTTTTACAAATGTCCCAAAGCCATTCCGCAGACTGAAAACATTGGGATGTCGAAAACTTTACGACACGGCCGGCGATCCGGGCGAAACATTCCTGGCCGGATCTTGAATAGTTCAGAAGGAAGGCCGAGGCACGAAATGGAATCTTTTTCTCCCAGATGCAATCTTTCAGGGAAGCGGACAGCGCATGTGCTTTGAGATAGAGTGTCAAAACCGGCCTTTCGGGAGAGAGCCCAAGAAGCGGAAGCACAATTTCACGAACCTCGTCCTCAGAAAGGCGAAATTCCCGCAGGGCCTTGACGGAAGCCGTCACGCGATCCATATCCGGCACATCCTGTTTCCAGTTTGAAATGAGGCTGATTAAAAACAGATCCCGGGCACTCGTCTTTCCCTCGATAAAAAAGGCGGGGATCCGTTTGATCCCAAGGGCCCTCGCAGCCGCGAGCCGCTTATGCCCGGCGACAACTTCCGCCAGCCGATCTTTCCGGATGAGCATGACGGGAAGCAAAATACCGCAGCGGCAGACAGATTCTTTGAGCGGATGATCTTCCAACCGGTATCGATAAGAAAACACCGATTCGCGCGCGATACCGGCAACCTCAACCATGCTTAAACCCTGGCCGCGAAAAACGGGGCCGGTTCCGCAAGATTGCCGTGAAAAAGAGCGCTTTAGTTTTGAAGCAACGCGAGCCATTCACTCTCCAATCGATTAACAGAAATCTTCAACACGTCCTCAATCGCCGTGAACGAATCGTTCCCTTTACGGATCTCCTCGAGGATCTCTTTCATCCGGTACATCCCAAAACGTTCAACCAGATACCCGGTAAAGCTGAATGCCTGCTGGTAAAAAATAACCAGCCCGGACGGGTCCACCCCCGGCTTGAGGTTCGTCAGCAGAAACCGGTCTATCGGGATCAAACCGGAACGCGCCGCCGCGGCCTTGAGCATATCGGTCGGGATCGGCCGCACCCGGTTTTCCTGATACTGCGCAAGCCCTTCCTGAATCCAGGCCGGTGCCCGGAGACCGCTCAAATAGGCCACAAAAGCGTGCGTCATCTCATGTGCCACGACCGCACGCAGATCCTCCTCGCGGAAACCTTTTTGATAGGCCGGCAAACGGATCTTCCCGTCGTAGATCCCCCCGATGTAGAAGGGTTGTCCCGTCACGTAGCGGAATTCTTCCGGCTTATAAAAAATCACGACGATCTTGTTCGTGATATAAAAACCAAGGCTTCGGGATACCTCCCGGTAAGTATCGCGCAAAAGGGTCTTCAGGAAATAACCGTCATACTGCGCGTCGTCCCTGCGATATTTGATCACAAAACGTTCTTCGGTATACGTATCGAACTTCCCTTCGATCAATCGCTCCTTTGCAAGCTTTTCAAGCTTGGCGCGGACCTGCGGGGAGGGATTCAGGCTATAGCTTTTTTTATAGCATTCTTCGGCCTTGTCAAAATCCTGTCTGAGATTCGCGATTTCACCGAGAAGTTCCCATGCAAGCGGATTTCGCGCTTCAAGCTGAAGCGACTCCCTGACCGCCTCATCGGCGATTTCATACTCACCCGTCTCAAAATATTTCACCGCGTCGTTATAAAAACTGATCGCCATCGGAGTCACGGGCGCGGCGGAACCGCCCCGGGCATCCCCGTAATAATAACGCTTCAGCTCTGCCATCTGAAGCTGTTCGACGGAACCCGCCCCGCGGTCCCGGTCTTCGACCGCGGCATACGAAACGGCGCAAAGCACAAAATGCATAACACAAAAAATCCGGAAGAACGGATGACGGATCGCGGATGACACACGGGCCCAAACTCCATTTTCCATCCTCCGTCCTCCATCCGATCTCATCAATTTTCACCTTTGCCAAAATGCCTGGCCACTCTGATCCGCTTCGAAAGCGACGGGTGGTCGTAAAAAAACCACTCGAACCATGGGGGCGGCTCCATTTCCGAAAGATTAACTCGCCCCAATTTTTCCATGCATGAAACGAACGTCTCCGGTTCACGACAGACTTCAAGCGCAAAACGGTCCGCGGCCCTTTCCCGCCGCCGCGAATAGGCGTTCTGCGCCGGCATCAACAGAAAGTTTACCACATAAAAGATCAGGAAAAGGAGCGGGAGCCCCGCGATATCCGCGGTGCCATCAATCCCGAAAACCGGAGCCCAGCGTCCCATGCCCCACGACCCCGCATAAAAAGCCAAAAGCGAGACGAGCAGTCCGAACCCGAGGAGTCTCCAGATGTCGCCGTGTTTATAATGACCGAGTTCATGAGCCACAACATTTCCGATCTCCTCATGCGTAAAGTTCGAGATCAGCGTATCGCTCAGGACAACCCGCCTTGTTTTGCCGATTCCCATGAACGCGGCGTTGGCCTTTTTGGTCGTTTTGCTGAGGTTGAGCGAATAAACGTTCTCCACGGGAAGCCCGAAGCGCGCGGCCATCGTCCTGATTTTGGCGGCAAGCACCTCATCCTCAACTTTCCCGTATTTGTAAAAGAGAGGAACGATAACCACGGGGAACAGTTTCCCGAGGATGTAGCTTACGAAAGCATATCCGGCCCAAGCCCAGAGCCACCAGGTATCAGGAAAGGAACGGATGATCCAGTAAAGCAGTTCGACCAGCGCAAGCGAAACGGCGAACGAAAGCAGGGAGCGCTTGGCAAAGTCCTTTAGCCAGCCGCTGAACCCCTGATTCGAAAGGCCGAAGCGGTGCTCGACAAGAAACGCCGAATAAAAAGATAACGGCACATCAATCAAAAGAAAAAAGATCGAAAAGATCGTAAAATACACCGCGGCCAGCTGCCACTCGCCCGCTCCCGCTATCGACAAAGACCACTCCCTGAACATGAGATGCATCCCGCTGGAAAGAATCAGAACCAGAAGCGCGGGTGTCAGAAGAAGATGAAAGATCGTGAGACGACGGCGGATGATTTGATACTCTTTTGCCTTCAATTCATCACTTTTCACAAAAACCTCCCGACTCAATATAATCAAAAAGGAGTAAAATGCGGCGGCGAACGCAGGATCACTCCAACGCCATCCCCCATCCGTTATCCGCCATCGCTGAATTCCGTCAGAACCCCTAAATGATCCGATGGCCAGACCCCGCCTGCCGGCTTGTCGAACACCACCCGGGACAGCCGGATACCCTTGAAGGGCCCCGCTTCCCGGGTGACGAAGATGTAATCGATCCGCCGCTCGGCCATTTTGTCGCGCTCCATCTCCGCGTAGGGATTCCTGTAATCCCAGGTCAGGCCGGCTTGTCCGGGATTCGCGAGCGCAAACGTATCACGCCATCCCGCCTGCCCGGTCAAAAACTTGATGGGATCGGTCCCCGGCGCGGTATTGAAATCCCCCATCGCGACAGCCGGAGCGGCACCCGCCTTCCGGTCGATAAACTCAACGAGCCCGCGGACCTGGCTTCCGCGCACCTGATCGTCTTCTTTTTTCCAGGACAGATGCGTATTGAAAGCCGCCAGCCCTTCCTTCCCGGTATCGAACCGCGTGTAGAACGCATACCGGTTGTAGTCCTCATTCGGCGACTTCGGCAGAAAAATACATTCTTCTTCGACGGGTTTGAATTTCGAAAAAAAGATCAGGCCGGAGTGTTGGCCGCTCACGGCCAGATAAGGGTATCCGGACCGCTCCCGGGCTTCCTCGGCCCAGTCCATATTGAAGACTTCCTGAAATCCCACGATATCCGCATCATACACCTTCAGACCGTGAAAGATCAGTTCCCACCTTTCGAGCCAGGGTCCCCGCTCCTGCCAGGTATTTAAAGTCAGTATCTTCATAAAACAGACGCAAGGGACAAGCGGTAAGGGATAAGAAAAAAAACAAAAATCATAGGGCCTCTTTACTGCACAATGCGTGACAAAAACCATTCAGCATTTTCCCGAGATCTTCGGCATCCTTGGTCAAATCCGCGCGGCGCCCGGCCGGAGGATATTTCAGATCTTTCGCGGGAACGAAACGGCAGCCTGCCTCCTCTAATTCATCTTTCGGAAACAGAGCGGTATTTTGATAAACAGCAGGAGCCTGCGCGGGGGCTTTTTGCCATACCGGAATGTCCTGAAATGTCTTCATTTTCATATCTTCCCCTTACACATCATCCCTTACCCCGGGGTTGATGCCTGATTTTCGCGAGCCGCGCCGTCATCTCATGCCGGACATTCTCCTTGACCTCGTCTATCGAGTAATCGCTCAAGGCTTCCGGAGAAACGGGTTTTCCGATCGAAACGATGAATGTGCTTCGGTTTTTGAGAAAGAAGCTTTTTTTGGGAAGCGCGCGGCCGGTGCCGTCAATCACAACGGGCAGGATCTCGACCTTGTTATCCCTCGCAAGCTTGAAGGCGCCCATTTTGAACGCGTGGATCTTTCCGTCCGGGCTCCTCGTCCCTTCCGGGAATAAAAGCACGCTGAGATTCATTTTCAGAAGGGCCTGGATGCGCTTCATGGCTTTGCGGCCGCTCTCGTGGCTCGATCGGTCCACGGGAATATACCCCGCGCAAGCCATCGCCCAGCCGAGGAACGGTACATAAAAAAGCTCTTTTTTCGCGAGAAATTTGAAATTGAGCGGAAGCGCGGCGCATACTGCGAGGATATCCAGTAGGCTTTGATGATTGGCGACCACAATATAGTTCTTTCCCTTTTCGATATAGCCAAGCCCCGTCACGGCAAGTTTCCAGATCGGGTTCCACCGGATGATCCCCGCCGCCCAGAGCCGTGAAACGCGATGGACAAGATTCCGGCTGCCCTTCTCAAACAGAACGGAAAGCGGGAACGCGATCAGAAGGTCCGCAAGCGTGAAAAACACGGTCAGGAAGCATACGCCGAACCACATCACGACTGAATAAAAATACCCCTCGGGAACACTCAACTTTTTTTCCCTATAGATCTTCATAGAACAGAGATTCTAACGGCATACATCCAAAACACAAACCGCTTTTTACCCACTCCAACACCCGGGCCTAAGTCCCGGTGTTGGAGTGGGGGCAGCAGACGGTTAGAAGCGTTTTTATGTGTCACTTTTCTGTTTTCCAACCCCTCGGAAACACAGAAGTTGAAAATACTTGCGGAACCGCCTCTAATCCATGAGGTGGGATTTGATGATTTGAAGACTCCGCTGATAATCTGCCCGGTCCTCAACAAATTTTCTGTATTGGGCCGGTGTCATCGGGACCAGCTTCTTGAAATCACAGATCGGGTTTTTTCCGTTCGCACCGCAATATTCATGATGGGACGAAAATTCCCAATCATCCGCGTACGCGACAAGGCCTGCCGAGGTCGGATTGAGATGGATATACCGTGTCATATGCCAAAGGTCCTCGTCTGTCCCGATATGACGGGCACCAAACCTTCCGACCCATAGCGGTCCTTTCCGTTTGGATTTTTTGTTCAGATAGGACGCGTAACTTCCCTGAATGAGCCGCATGTAGTCCTCAACACCATTCTCGGCGGTTTGTATGACCAAAAGATGGATGTGTGTCGGCATAAGGCAGTACGCAATCACCCGGACACGCTCCGAACCGTGCAAAACAGGGTCATCCGCTCCCAGAACCCGCTTAAGTGATATAGAGTAGCTGTGCCTGGCAACGGAATCGCGATAGAACCGGATCACCTCTCTCATCCGAACGTATTCCTCGGAATAGCGGAAGATCTCGAACCCTTCGATGCTTTTGTTGTAAACGTGATAAACGCCGCCGGTGTAGAATCTCTCTTTTCGAAAACCCATTTGAAATCCCCTTTCTACATCTGAACTCTACCATAATTTGTAGAATATGCAATATATATATCGCTTTTTACCATTTCAACACCCGGGCCTAAGTCCCGGTGTTGGAGTGGGTGAAGGAATGGGGGAAGCGGTTAAGGGATAAAGGGATAAGAGAAAAGGAAAAGGGGAGCATTACAAAAAGAAAGAGAAAAGAGAGAGGCGGGAAAAGGGCCAATCTGAAAGCGCCTTTCCCGCCCAACCCCGGAGGAAAACTTTCCGGTTACGCCGAGATCGCGGTCTGCCGGAGGGCCGCAAGGTCGATCACGATCTGCTTGAGCATATTGGCAAGCGACTCGTTCGTCGCCTTGAGCACACCGTCCTCCATTGTGAACGGGATGTCCTTGAGCAGTTCGCCAGCCTCCAGATCAAGCTGCAGACTCGTCACGGCATTATACTTCTCCTCGTTCAACTTCTGCGCATACCGCACGAGGCCACTATAGGCCGCAGCGTCATTCCCCACAATCGAGCTTTGATAGTCGAACGTCACAGTTTTCGCGCGATTAGTCAGTCTAAGCAGGAGATCCTTGAAAACCTCCCTATCGACCTGGTTAACCGCCACCGCCGTCTTTGCCGTGATCTTGTTTTTCTCGACCCACTTTCTGAGCTGTTCTGCCGTTAGAACGTCAAACCGCTTCCCGAGCCGGATATCGATTTGTTTGTCGAGAAGGCTCCCGTTCCATTTCTGGACCTCATCCCGCATGGCAACCGCCAAAGTCCTTCCATCTTCGAGAACATCCGTCTCGAGAACGCCCACCCTGAATCTTATCCCACTATTCAGCGCAAGCATGATCTTGATCATGTCAAGCTGCATCCTGTAGGTGTTTTTCGTCATGAGCACCAGGGCATCGCCCTCCTCCGAGGTCACCGGGATCGCCCGGCCTTCCGGCAGCGCGTTGATCACCTTGAGCATTTCACCGCCCAGCGCCGTTGCGAGACCGGTTAAAAGTTCCGAGGCCTTTTCAGGAGTACTCTGATACAGGTCCAGGATCCCCCACACAATCATCGCTACCCTGATCGCGGCGTCCGTCGCGCGATCTACGTCCGCGAGCTTCACCAGAGAAAACTTCCTCTTCTCCAGCAGTTCCCTCTCACCCGCCGGAACCCTCTCCATGATCTTCTCGAGACCGGCTTTCGTGATTCCTTCTTCTTTCATGATCCCTTCTTCCGTAATCTCTCCTTCAGTCAGCCTAACCGCGGTCAAGAAAATCATCGCTTTCTCGAGCGGCATGGCCTCCCTGACTATAAAAGGCAGATCAATGGGAAGGAACGCAATCTCGTTTTGCAAGGTCGCGGAATTATAATGAACAATCCTGATCCGACCCCCGACCACGCTGATCCCGACCGCGTAGTTGATATCCACCCGGCCCTGCCCATTCGGCCACTTGATATGGACCGAGGGCGTTCCGGCCCTGTCGCTCTCCTCCTGCCAAACTTCCACGCCGAATCCGCGAAGCGTTTTGGCAGCCAGCTCGATTTGCAATTCCCGCTCAAGCTCGGCCTTCGTGGCTTCAAGCCCTGCCTTTTCGGCTTCAAGCCCGCTCCGTTCCGAAATCAGCTTATTCACATCTTCGGGTGTGCGCTGGCTCCCTTCCGACGGAAATAAATCGTCAATTGCTTTTCTAGCTTCATTGATCTTTTCTTTTATTTGACCGATCTCCGTATTGATTTGCTCGATTGCTTCTTTATAAATCTCATCAATACTACGCTCCCCCCGAATCTCAGCCCGTCCTCTCGTCTCGCTCCGAACTTCAGGAACCTTTTGGGAGAGATCTGTTTCCACGGTAAAAACCACCGTCCGACTCACGGGATCTATTGCAACTTCTAAGACCGGTTGGTCGGGATGGGCTCTTAAATAATTCCTCGGAAAATCTGATTTGTTTCCCGTATTCCGAAATTTCACAACCGGAGAAAATCCGGAACCAAAATATAAAACCAAACCCTGGGCTTGAAGATTATTCTTGACGACCTCTTGAAGATTATTCTTGACGACCTTACCCGACACTTTTCTTTCAAGTGCCGCGACATAATCGTTAAGAGCGGCAACGAATAACCCCACACTATCTCCGACACGGAGATAATCATTCCATATCCGTTGAAACGCCAAAGCCTCCAGGTAATAAGGCGCGAACGCGACCGGACCTGTTGTTGCGTCAATATTCTTGCCCCGGTTCAACCATTCCTCCGTCTTCAAAAGTGTGGGCGGGTTTTCGTAGAGCGCGGGCGGGAGATTAATCTCCTGTTCCAAAGCAGCCTTCCGGCCCCTCGCGGGCGGGAGATTAATCTTCTGTTCCGGAGCAGCCTTCCGGCCACTCTCTAACATTTTCCGGATCCCATCGAACTTGCGGAGTGCGTCATCCAATTCCTGATCCCTCACCTCGCTTCGGACCTCAGGAGCCTCGTTCGGCAGTGTTCGACCGCTGAGAATCTGGTCCATCCCGGTGAGCCACTCTTTTGGTTTGATAACATCACCATACACATAACTATCAAGATGCGAAGCTTCTTCCAATTTGCCAATCATGTATTCATAGGCTTTTGCTAAAAATTCTCGTATCTCCTGCTCACCGGCCGTCAACAACAGATCTCCCGTCCAATGTTTAGTGCCGTTTACATCAACGTACCCATTTTGATTCTCAGGAATATATACAACCTTCACCACCCACAGACCTATCTCCCTTTCTATGCTTGTGACGGGACTCCCCTTCTTCTTAAACTCCGCCAACTCCCTCACCTCGCTCCGAACTTCAGAAGCCTCTTCGGGGAGGATGGCAACGGCATCGCCGACCATTTGGCGATATGCCGCTATTTCCTCGTTCGTATTTTTACGAAGGTCATGGTTCCTCTCAGCCCTATTGAACCATTCAAGCCTATCGATCATCTTGTTGATTCTTTCAGCCAAATCCGCTCGCACCGCGGTATCTGCTTCTTGCAAGCTTTGAATAGACGCACGGATCCTGGGCTTCAATTCAGCCATCACCTCCGACCCGTTCAGCCGCCGCTCGTTCCAATCATGCCACCATTTCTCAATCGGGGACCACGGCCTGTTTTCACGCATTCTCGAAGCGCTTAAATCCTCCAGCAAACCTCTACCCAAACTTACGATGCGCCTTGAAAAGCTGGAACTCCGCCCCATGACCAAACTCAAAAGAATATTGGCCGCGCCTGTCACGGCTACAGCTCCGGTCGCGATCTGAGCCAGTGTTCGGGCTTCACCAAAAAAATGTCGCCCTGCAACCGCCGATATCCGGCCATATGCCACTTCAATCAGAGTCAGAAAAACAATCAGGGCAGGAAACCCATACAAAGCGAGAGATCCCAGGAACAGCATATCCCTGAGAAGCGGCTCCCTAGGCGTTCCTTCACGTTGCGCACGCGCCAACGAGCCCCGAAGATCTTCAAGCCCGCGGATGAGGGACTCGATGTGCCCTCGCGCCCCATCCGGATCCGAAACAACCGACTCGGGAAAAACGTAGTCGATCGAGACACTGCCCGGCACCTCGTCCCGATAAGCTTTCTTGACGATGGATTCTCCCGCCTTCATAAGCCCCACAAAAGCAGGGCCTGCTTCTTCCTGCGGCCATTCCTCTTCCGTTGCGGCCAGAAACGCGTGGGCACGCGCAATCAATGTATCAATATCGTTTATGACATCGGCTAGCTTATCGGGGCCCATGCTCTTCCTCAATTGGGCCCTTGCCTCCGCGCGGGCGGTGACGCGAACACCCTGCACCATTTTGTTGAGCCATTCAATATCAGTGATCTCGTGGATATCGGGATTGGCCATCGGCAACCTCGGATTGTCAAGAATGCGCTCGATCTTCCCCTTGTTCGCCCGGAACCAGTAACCACCCTCGTATAAAAGATGTTTAGAATACAAACGCCTGAGATATTCCGCCATCCTCTGCGCGACCCTCAATCTCGCGGCGCGGTCCGACTCGGCCGGAATGAGGAAATGCGCGTTCCTGTCCCCATGGAACACAATCATCTTTCTGCCCTTGCCGTCGTATTCCAGCGTCACCGTCATCCATGTCGCTTCCCCCCTCGCCTCGGAGCGGCGGGCGTATGGAACTTCGCTACCCGGATGTCCTTTCTCTTCAGTGATTTCCCGAGCCTCAGCGGGTATGGCGGGCTTCATAGCGGGAACGGAAACAGCACCATCATCCTTCCCCTGGAGTTTGGATGCTAAATAATCCACAGGATGAGCAAACCACATAGCAAGCACAATCGGCGATATCATCAGTAGAACACTCACCGGCAAAACAAACGCCGCAACAAGCGTCACGATCGGCGCCACAACATATGAAGTGACTTTGACCGGGTCCGAAAAGAAATCCCGCGCCCCGGAGCGGGGGCTAAGTTGCTCTTCCATCTTTTTGATCTCGTCTTCGGTCTTGCGAATCTCTACTTTGAGACGGGTCTTTTCGGTTGCGTTCCTTATTGCTTCCTGGAACCGCATCCATCCAAGCTGAATACGCAGCACTAAAAGACGATAGGCAAGGGGATCGGCCAAAGTTCTACGAATGTCCCGGATAAAGACTTCAGGCCGAGAAAAACGCCGGGTTTGGTCCAGACCCAGCGCTCCCCTGACAAACTGCGCGACGGCACTCATGCCTTCGATGAATAAGAAAGTCAGGCCTCCCGCCATGACCGCGACGATTACGCCGATAGTCCCGGTCAGAATCACGCGGGCGGATAAGCCCAATTCCGGATTTGCTTTAAAAAATGAGAGTATCCCAACAATCGCGCCCGTGACAATGCCGCCGAAGATCGGAACAAACACATTGACGGGAACGCCCTTCTGCTCTCTCACCTCGGAGCGGGTTGTAACCTCAATTGGAGTAACCGGCTTGATCTCTGGCTTAGGCGCACTTAACCGGTTAAGCGGACCCATCGAAGCAGTAACAATCCCGTCGATCGTGACGGAGGACGACTCGGCCGTTCGTGACACCACTTTATAACGGCTCTTCATGGGTTGCCCCCGGGCATCCACGGCGGGCACAATTCGGATCCCGTTCTTGGCGGCAACCAGTGAATCGTTGAAAATAGCAATCACGGAATCAATATCGGTTTCGCCGACCTTTGCCATCGCATTGAGAATCACGGCATAAACGTCCCCGATCGAGACACCCTGCGCGACCTCAGCGATGAGCGGCATCAACTTGGAGGCCATTTCGAGATATGAAACATCAAAAAGGCGCGGCTGGTTCTGGAGCATGGCCGTGCGGTAAAGCTTCTCATCAGACTTTTCGGAGAGGCGGGGTGTCAGAATGCCGTAGCTGATCTCGTTTTGACGGAGGATCTCGGATACGCCGTCGGTATGGAAACCGCCGGTCACGAGAGCAACCTTCGTCACGGAACGCCCATACATGACCTCAGACATCTTTTTATAAAAGGCCGATTCACGGGCGCGGGCGTAGTCGTAAAAATCATAGGCGGCGTCGTAGAGTTCCGTCACGGCGGAGCGGAACTTCGGGTTCACCTCTTTCGTCTCGAAGGATGTTTCCGCCAGCTTGTGCTCGGCATTGACGGCCTTTCCAAGGGCCTTCAGTCGTTCGACAATCGGGTCGATCGCCACGGCATCTTTACGGGACATGATCCGGGCCCAGTCACTGCGGGTCAGTTCGAGATTAAGAAGCTTCCTGACCAGCTCGCCGTCCCGGTAAAGAGCAAGGAGTTCCTTTTGCGAAGGGGTCTCGGCAAGCTTGTCCAGGATCGAGTCAAAAAGACGGTTGATCTCGGCGAAAAGGCCCTTCGAATCGAGCTCGCTTTTGAGAATGAGATAACCGGCCTGGACGCTGAAATTGGGATAATCACTGAACCTGAAGCCTTTCGGAGCGGCTTCCCGGGCGAGGCGTTCGAGAAGATAGCGCGGCTGGACGGCCTCGGCCACACCGCCGGCGCCCTTGCGCGTGACGTTGATGTGCTGGTCGCGGAAATTATCGATCGCGCTGATGAGATCCGCGGGGAGGCGCTTCTCCTTCATGAACCTGAGGAGCGCGTCCTTTTCCGTGAGGGCGCGTGCCGGGTCGAGCTCCTTTTCCATCTGCTGGAGGACAAGGAGGCGCGTCACCTGCGGCCACTCCACCTGGGCGAAAAGGCTTTCGAGATCGAGCTTGAGGATCTGCCTGGCGTCTTTCGCAAGGCTTTTCACGTAGGGCATAAACTCACGCTGGCCCTTTTCGAACTTTTTCCACTCGGCAAGCATGCGGCGCATGTCGGGGCTCGATATCTTGGACGAAATCGTTTCAAGGCGCGATTCGAGGCCGCCTACATATTTGTTCACAAGCGGTTCGGCCCCGTAGACTTTTTTGAGGGCCTCGTAGTTCTTCCGGTAGAGCTCGGCATCCTCGATCCCCTCGGCCGTGACGGCCCGGCGGTCCGATTCAAGCACATAGAGCTCCGCGCCGGTCAGTTCGCCCTGGCGCGCGAGGAGATCCGCGAGTTTCGCGTTCCGTTCGTCATCGGGGAATAATTTCAGATAATCGGGATCGAGCTGTTCGGCCGCGCCTTCCACAAAGATCGTGTTAATCGCATAGTTTTTGTTCAAATATTCGAGGAGTTTTTTGATCTTCTGCTGAGCGTCGTAATTGGCGTGGGCGTTCTGGATATGCAGAACGAGCCTGGGATCCGTCGAAGGAGGAGCTTCGAAAACATCGTCAAGACTCGCGAGATCCGCCGGGATATCAATTTGAAGAAACCCGGGCATTTCACCGGCCGGAGCGATCTCGATACCGATCCCGGGTGCGGCAAATGCGATCTGGTTGACGAGAAAAACAGCAGCAGTCGTCAGGCTCATAAAGCGCGTGAAACGCTTCATCATTTTGTTTTTAGCCATTTACTCTCCTCCGCAGAACTAAAGACATTTTCTGCTGTTTTATAAAATCTTTCGCAAGGATAACATGTCATTCCTAAAAAAACAATTGACGGGATAACTATACATGTATATGGATTTTATATTTATATTAATTAGTTTTTGATAATCAATTGATATCTTTTGATTGTTTATCTATTAGTAAGATAACTTATGAATGTGGTTGTGTCAATATGTTAATAATGATATTTATTTTATTTTAACCTATTGAAAACAAAAGGGTTAGGTCATAATACCATTTAAAAAAATAAACAACGCGGCGGGAGTTTCAGGAAAAATCAATAATGGGACCGTCTTCGATGCGACAATCAGAAAATTCGTCGCGGTCGTCGGAATAAGCCGAATGTCGTCCTGACACCTTGAACAAATGCGACGGAATTTCGGTCAGAAACCGGGACGGCAGATTGTGGTGAGACGCGCCATAAAGGAGGCGCCGGGCCGCGTAAGAGATGTGGAGACGCTCCTCGGCGCGCGTGATCCCTACGTAACAGAGGCGACGCTCTTCCTCGATCTCGTCCGCTGATTTGAGATAAGTGTGGACGTGCGGAAACAACCCTTCCTCGAGTCCGATCATAAAAACAACCGGGAATTCGAGGCCTTTGGCCATATGAAGGGTCATGAGCGTAAGCACATTCGTTCCCTGCTCCCACCGGTCGAGGTCCGTGACAAGCTCGATCGAATCGAGGAATGACGCCAGCGGTGTCATCCCGGGACCCGCCGCCTGGGATCCGTCACCCGCATCAGCTCCCCGTTCTTGCGTTCCCCATGTCCCGGGGAACGAATCACGCCCATTTTCAAAATCATCGATCACGCTAAAAAATTCTTCGATATTCTCGATCCTCGCCTCGGCTTCAGCCGTCCGCTCGGCCTCCAGTTCGGCCGCGTAGCGCGAATCTTCCAGGACTTTCCTCAGGATCTCCCGGACCGAAAGCTCGCGGCTCAACTCCCTGAGACGGAGGATCATCGCGTAAAAATCGCCGATGTTCTTTTTCACCCGGGGTGCAAGGCCTTCGATACTATGAACGTTCGAGAGCACAACGTCCCAAACTGAGGCGCCGGACAGCGAAGGACGGATAGCGGATGAAGTTTTTGGTTCAGCCTCACCCGCTATTCTTTTTGCTTCATCCCGTTTTTCTTCGTCCCCCTTCATCCTCTTTCCGATTTCCCGATTTACGGCTTGCTCCAGCACTTCCATCGCCTTCTTGCCAATCCCCCGGGCCGGAACATTGATCACGCGCTTCAGGCTCAACTCGTCCGACGGATGAGCGATTAGCCTGAGGTAGGCGATCACATCCCTGATCTCTTTCCGGTCATAGAACCGGACCCCTCCCACGATCTTGTAGGGAATATTGGCCCTGCGGAGCTGGTCCTCCAAAACACGTGATTGGGCATGGACACGGTAAAAAACGACCTGGGACGAAAGCGGACGGCCGGAAGCCCGGTATTTCAGAACATTCGAGACCACATAACGCGCCTCATCCGATTCATCTTCGGCCTCATAAAGCTCGATACGTTCCCCGCCTTTCCTGTCGGTCCAGAGGTTCTTGGGTTTGCGCATCTCGTTGTGCCTGATCAGATGGTTCGCGGCATCCAGCACGACGGAGGTCGAGCGGTAGTTTTGCTCCATCCGGATGATCCCGGAATCCGGATAATCCGTTTCGAAATTGAGGATATTCCTGATATCCGCGCCGCGCCAGGCGTAGATCGACTGGTCCGGATCCCCCACGACCGTGATCTGTCTTCGCGATGCCGCAAGCAGTTTGACAAAGCGATACTGCGCATGATTCGTGTCCTGATATTCATCGATCAAAACATACCGAAACCTGTCCTGCCACGCCTTCAACACTTCGGGAGCGCGGTCAAAAAGCGCCACGGTCTTCATGATCAGATCCCCAAAGTCGCAGGCCTTCAGACGTTTCATCTTTTCCTCGTAAAGAAGGTAAACTTTCGCCGCCGCATCCCGGTAAAGGTCCATGGCCTTTTCCGCAAACTGGAACGGTGTCCGGAGAAAATCCTTTGCCCGCTGGATCTCTTCCCTGACCCCTTTCGGGTGAACTTTTTTCTCGTCAAAATTCAGATCCCGGATGCATTCCTTGACAAGCTGCAGCTGATCCGATTCGTCATAAACAAGAAAACGCGGATCCAGACCGATCGCGGCCCCGTCCCGGCGGAGGATCCGGAGGCAAGTCGAATGGAAGGTGCTGATCCAAACCTGCTGGCGGGTCAGTTTTTCGACCCTTGAGCGCATTTCGCCGGCGGCCTTATTCGTGAAAGTGACACCCAGGATATTGAAACCGGGGACCCCCTGTTCGATCAGATACGCGATCCGGTGCGTCAGGATGCGGGTCTTCCCGCTCCCCGCACCCGCCAGAATCAAAAGAGGGGTTTCCCCGGGCCAGGTAACGGCTTCCCGCTGGGTGGGATTGAGATTATTTAAAATGTCATTTGTCACAGTCGACTTTTCCGTTGATGTCAAAAAACCGCTTATGGCCCGCAGAAGCGGTTTTATAAATCATTTTTCTATTTTTCAACCTAGCCTGTCGCTGACGGCACGATCAGTCCTCAATTTGATATTTTCCGAACGCTTCTTCAAAGTCGTAACCGTTCTCGAAATCTTCAAGCTTGTCCTCGGGCTGTTTGCTTAAAAGTTTCACATCGATCAGGGCAAAAACAATCTTCCCGAAATCAAGCGTCGATTTGATCCCCCAATACCGGAAAACGGTCAGGGTCATGGGACCGAACTGCCGGATGCCGTAAGAACGGATTCCTTCCAGGAGTTCGGGCCCCGAAACGTGCCGCGGCTTCTTCAGACCTGAAACCGTGTCATGGAGCGCAGCGAGCACAAAGGTGTAGGCTTCAAACTTGTAATCCGGGTTTTGCTCTAGGATCGATTCTATTTTTTTGAGGTATTCGCTTCGTTGTTCCATTGGCTTTGCCCGTCTGTGGCCCCCGGCTTACAGCTTATAACCGATGGCCAGAATGCACCGGCGCATTTGTTACAAGCAACGGGCTTCCATCCGCAGACGCTTCATCGCTTGAAAATAAATCTCCGGATCCAGATTCACTTCTGTGATACCGATTTCAAAAACCTTCTCGAATGAATCGCGGAGTGACTTGATCATATCCGGCTTGCTGACGCCGGCCGGGACCACGATCGACTCATGGTGCAGCAAAACACCCCCGGAACGTTTCTGGGCTCCGCCCGCGACCTTCCTCCCCTTCCACTCGAGGTCATTGGGAACGGGATGGAAAAAACAATCAGCTCCCCGCCCGCGAGCTTCGGTATCTTCATAATACCTTGGATCGAGACCGAATGCCCGGAATCCGCCCTGAACCGCTTCGTGGATCCTGGCATAGCTCGCCTTGACGGGGCCAAGATCCGGAATGCTGTCCATCCGGGCGACCAGTGAAAAAACAATGTCCCGGCCGTGCAAAACACAACCTCCGCCCGTGATCCGCTTCGCGGCCGGAATCCCGGGATGGGACTTCACGAGTTCCGAGCGCCTGAGGCTTTCGGCATTCCGGAAGGAGAAGCCCGCCGTGATCCACGGCTCTGATGAGACATAAAACCGCAGGAGAGGGGCCGCCGGATATTTTTTGATATTTTCAAACAAACACTCATCAAACGCCATCTGGAAAGACATCGGCGCACTGATCACCGGCAGAAGATGCCAGTTCATGGTAAAAGACCGGGGCCGGGGATCGGGGACTCATTCCTCGCATTTAAAAACCCGTCCCGGCTCCCGAGGCGCAAGTCCCGCATCAGAATTATGCGGCAGTTTCAGCCGCAACGGTTTTTTCTCGCAGTAGATCGCGATAGGTCAAAAGAGGCTTACGTGCGGCAAGGACGTCGTTGGGCCGGCGCACAGGAAGCGTGTAAGGGGCATTCCTGACCTTCTCGGGTTCCGTTTCGATCTCGGAGGCGATCCGCTTCATAGCCTCGACGAAAAGATCCAGGGTCTCGCGGCTTTCCGTTTCCGTCGGTTCGATCATGAGGGCCTCGGACACCACAAGCGGGAAATGAACGGTAGGCGCATGAAACCCGAAATCAAGCAGGCGCTTGCCCACGTCCCCGGCATGAACTCCCCTGGCGGCCGCATGCTTAAGCGTCAGAACGAACTCATGAAGACAAGGTCCTTCCACGGCAACCGGAAAAACATCGCGAAGCTTTAGCCTCAAATAGTTGGCATTCAGGATCGCCCCTTCACTCACGCGCAAAAGGCCTTCCTTGCCAAGAACTTTGAGATATGCCCAGGCACGCAGAATCACACCGATGTTTCCGTAAAAAGCCTTGACTCGCCCGATGCTGGTCTTTGATTTTTCGGCCCAGCCGTAGCGATCTCCTTTTTTCTCGACAAGAGGATACGGCAGAAACGGAATGAGATGACGTTTTACTCCGACCGGACCGGATCCGGGCCCTCCGCCGCCATGCGGGGTCGAGAAGGTCTTATGAAGATTCACATGAACGACATCAAAACCCATATCGCCCGGCCTCGCTATTCCGAGAAGCGGATTCAGGTTTGCCCCGTCGTAATAAAGAAGGCCTCCGTGCGAGTGAACAAGTTTAGCGATCTCAAGGATGTTCTCATCAAAAACCCCGAGCGTGTTCGGATTGGTCAGCATCAGACAGGCCACGTGATCATCCAAAACCGATTTAAAACTTTCCAGGTCGATGCGCCCGCGCGCGTCGGATTTGACCTCCACCACGCGGTATCCGACAAGAGAGGCTGTCGCCGGGTTCGTCCCGTGACTTGAATCGGGAACAAGCACCTTCGTGCGTTTGGCGTCCCCCCGCGATTCGTGATAGGCACGTACAAGCATGATCCCGGTAAGCTCGCCATGGGCACCGGCGGCCGGCTGAAGCGTGAAGCGATCCATCCCCGTGATCGATTTGAGACTCTCTTCAAGATCCCAGAGGAGCTCCATCATCCCCTGAACGGTCCCGTCCGGCTGAAGCGGATGCAGCCCGGCAAATTTTTCCTGCCGGGCAACCCATTCGTTGATCTTGGGGTTGTATTTCATGGTGCAGCTCCCGAGCGGATAGAAATGCGTGTCGACCGAAAAATTTTTGCGCGAGAGGTTGAGAAAATGCCGCACGATGTCCAGTTCGCTCATTTCCGGGAAAAGAGGCGGGCTCTGTCGCCTGAGCGCGGCGGGCGGTTCAGCCCGGGAAAATTTTTCTCGCGGAAGGATCACGCCGCGACGGCCGGGACTGCTTTTTTCAAAACTGAGACGGTCATCTCGGGAGATCAGCATCGGGAAAGCGCCTCCACAAAGCGGTCCAGCTCTTCGCGGGTTTTTGTCTCGGTCGCGCAGACCAGGAACTCGTCTTTCAGTTCGGGATAAAACGGCTCAAGCGCCACCCCCGGGAAAATACCGCCCTCCATCAGACGTTTTTCAATCTGGGGAAAGGGTTTTCTGCTTTTCACTCTGAACTCATTGAAGATCGGCGCCGTCAGGTCAACTTCAAATCCCCCAAGTTTCGAAATTCTTTCCCGTAAATAGCTTGCCCTGTCAAAATTCAGCTCGGCCACCTCGAGGATTCCCTGCTTCCCGAGAAACGTCATATAAGCACATGCCGTTAATGCGCAAAGGGCCTGGTTCGAGCAAATATTCGACGCGGCACGTTCGCGGCGGATGTGCTGTTCCCGCGCCTGGAGCGTCAGGCAGAATGCCCGTTTTCCGTCCGCGTCTTCGGTCGCACCCGCGATGCGCCCCGGGATCTTCCGGAGAAGCGCCTGCGTGGTGACAAAATAGCCCAGGTAGGGCCCTCCGAAAGAGACCGGCATCCCGAGCGGCTGGCCTTCTCCCGCCGCGATATCGGCACCCCATTCTCCCGGCGGGCGGTACAGGGCATAAGACAAGGGATGACCCGACAGGATCATGAGCGACCCGTTTGCATGAACGCGATCGGCGATCCCCGAAAGGTCCTCAACTATTCCCAGAAAATTCGGCGTCTGGAAAACAACGCCCGCTACTTCCGGAGTCAGCTTTTTCTCAAAGTCCTCCCGGTCAAAATCTCCGCCGCGCGCAAAACCGAAAGTTTCAATATGGCAGGGACTTCCATTCAGATAAGTTCCGATCACCTCACGGTAATGCGGATGAAGCGAGCGGGCGATCAGGATCTTTTTCCGGTCAGTGTGCTTGAGCGCAACGATCACCGCTTCGGCAAGGCTTGTGGCTCCGTCATAATGGGATGCATTCGATGCCGAAAGCCCCATAAGTTCCGCCATCAGACTCTGATATTCGAAAATCACCTGCAGGGTCCCCTGGGAAGCTTCCGGCTGGTAAGGGGTGTAAGCGGTGCTAAATTCCTGACGCGCCGCCACTTCCTGAACGGCCGGAGGAATATAATGATCATAACTTCCTGCGCCAAGAAAACTAAGGACGTCGGAAACCGCGAGGTTCTTCAAACCGAGAAACTGAATCCGCTTTTGAACTTCAAGTTCGCTCAGGGCCGGCGAAACAGCCGTCTTGGGTTCGCGAAGAGATGCGGGAATTGAACCGATCAGATCCTCGAGAGAAGACACCCCGATTTCTTTCAGGATAGCTTTTCGTTCCCGGTCGGTGTGGGGTATGTAGGGCATCGGAATCTACCCTGCGATCAATGCTGGGGGCCCGATTGGACAAACTCGGAATACTGCCGGGCCGTCATAAGGGAATCCAGATCGCCCGGGCTGGAAATCTCAAGCTCAAAAAGCCATCCCGCTCCGTAAGGATCCTGGTTCACGAGCCCCGGATTCGACTCAAGCGCCTGATTGGCGTCCGTCACGGTCCCCGAAACGGGCGCGTAGATATCAAAAGCCGCTTTGACGGATTCAATGACCGACGCGGCCTTCCCTTGAGAAACGGGATGTCCTTTCTTGGCGAGTTCGACAAACACAACGTCCGAGATCTCTTTTTGCGCATACTCGGTCACGCCGACCCTGGCTTTTGAGCCATCGGCCTTTATCCATTCGTGCGTCTTGGTATAGCGTAAATTTTCAGGGAAATTCATGAATCATCCTCCAATTGAATTAATATGCCGGGGAAAAACGGAGCCGCATTCTACTATTTTCTTTTGTAAAAAGGTAGGGAAACTATGCGGGCTTTGGCGGGATTGCCGCGGATTATAATATCAATTTCGCTTCCCTCCGCCGCTTCGGAAAACGACACATAGGCCATCCCGAGGTTTCTTCCGCTTCCGCCCGCGACGGGTATGAAACTCCCGCTTGTAACCCATCCGATCCGCGTCCCGTTCTTTTGGACTTCGCATCCGTGCCGGGGTATTCCGCGTCCGGTCATTTCAAAACCGATCCTCTTCCGGGCAACACCTTCTTCCTTCTGCTTTTTCAATACCGGCTGACCGGGGAAAACCGGTTTGGTGAGATCAATCGCCCACCCGAGGCCCGCCTCGAACGGTGTGATTTCATCATCCAGCTCATGTCCGTAAAGCGGCATGGCCGCCTCGAGGCGAAGCGTATCGCGGGCACCGAAACCGATCGGCTTCAACCCCCGTTTCGGGCCGGCCCTCAGAACGGCATCCCATACGGATTTCAGCTTGTCCTTCGGCACCATGATCTCAAAACCGTCCTCCCCCGTATAACCGGTCCGTGCAATCATGCCGCCCTCAAAATCCCCGTAAGTAAAACGTTTCAGATCACGATAATAGGCCCCAAACACATCCGTAATGATCGCCTGGCTTGCGGGACCCTGGACAGCCAAAAGGCCGAGATCCGGAGAAAGATCCCTCACAGAAACATCCCCGGAGGCGCGCCCTTTGAACCAGTCGTAATCTTTTTTAATATTCCCGGCGTTCACCACAATAAGGAACCGTTCCGATCCAACGCAGTAGACGATGATGTCATCCACCATCCCGCCGCGATCGTTGACAAGCGGCATATAAATAGCCTGACGGAGTTTCAGGGGCGCAATACGCCGGGGCAGATTTTTTTCAAGAAAATCGAGAGCACCGGGACCGTCAACCAGGATTTCCCCCATGTGGGATATGTCAAAAATACCGGCCGCCGTCCGGACTGCCAGATGCTCTTCAATCACGGTCGAGTAGTAGAGAGGGACCTCCCAACCCCCGAAGCCACCCATTCGGGCGCCCAAGGCCAGGTGTTCACCGTGTAGGGGAAGTTTTTGGGTCGAAGTTTCCATATTCATCATCGCCGGTAAAAAAATGAGGTTTAGCGAAACAGTAATGCGGGATTATAGCTTAAAAAAAGCGTCCGGGACAGACGGTTTTTCAGATTTTTTTCAAAAATAATTCGCAAACCACTGACGGAGGGCGGAGATCCCCCGCGAAAGAATACTTCTCGAAACAAAAAGAGTCTCATTCTCACGCCTGGACGTTATCACCCACCGGAGCATTCCGAGGACCGGAGCAAGCGAGGGATCCCTCACGATCTCTTGCGAGGCCTCCACCTGGCGGGCGATCCCAAGCCGCGCTTCGATTCCGAATTCTTTCTGCATCCACTCCAGGAATCCGTCGATCATCACCGAACCCCCGGTAAAAACCATGTGAGGATGACGGACGCTTTCATCATTCGCGAACTTCCCGGACTCTTCCATGATCTTCGTCATCCACTCTTTCGCGTGCGCGAAAAACCGATCCAAAAACTCCGAACGGCGCACCGATTGTTGGACCTTTTCGTTCCGCATCACGAGCGGAACGAGCTCGTCGCTTAAACGATCGCGATCATCCAGGGTCGCAAATTTTGCTTTCACCTTGTCGGCATCGCGTTCCT
Organism: Candidatus Omnitrophota bacterium; assembly: GCA_022705945.1. GTDB lineage: Bacteria > Omnitrophota > Omnitrophia > Omnitrophales > Aquincolibacteriaceae > UBA1443. The sequence continues at coordinate 69,940 of JAKJDL010000001.1, forward strand.
CGATCCGATAATCTGCCGCCAACCGCCGGGTCAGATAAGAACCGCCGAAAGGAATGCTTTTCACTCCCGCAAGGCTTCCGTTTCTCCACAAGATAAACTGCGTCACCTCATCCGCGACGTCAATAATCAAGGCCCCTTCCTGCTTGTCCGAATCCGTCAGCGCTGATTCGGACAGCATCATGGTCTTTGGGAAAAACCCCTCCGGTTCGATATCGATCGATTCGAAAACCTTGACAATATTCCGGTAGCTCTGGAACTCCATCGTGAAGATCTGAAGAGTCACCCCCAGCCGCTCAGCCTCGAGGCCGACCGGATTTTTCACCGAAGGCATATCATTCACGAGGAAAGACTCCGGAACCGCCTGCAAGATTGCTTCAGTGAGCGGAAGCATCGCGATATTCCGTGTTTGCTGAACCACGGATTTGATTTCTTCGGGGCTTATCGTCCGTTTTTCAGGCGTGTAATATTCGCAGCTTGAGGCCCGGCACATCCTGAAACGGCTGTTCCCAAGCACCACATAAACCGGCACATGCTCCCAGGCTTCGGCGGGCAAAAGCGCGTCGAGCAGTTTTTCAAGCGTCACCGCCGCGTTCTGAAGATTACAAACGAGTCCCTTTTCAAAACCTTCCGGAAAAACAGCTTCCTGCTTATGGAGAACGCGAGGATTCACATCCCGCAAATCCGCGAGAACCCCGACCAGCTTCCGGGTCCCGATATAGATCACCGCACACTTATGCTTTAAATCGGACAATTCCGTCATGGTTTTTTCCTTTTGACCGCGATCCTGTCAAACTGAAGATCCATATATTCGACATTTTCCCGGGGCTCGGTCTTGAAAAGATACATCGCCCTGGAAAGCATGGAAAACTTTTCGGACGGACGCCGACCAAGCTGAAAATCGGGGCCCTCGCCCAGGCGGACCGCAACATTTCCGTAAGCATCCAGGGAAATCTTCGTGACTTTTTCTTTTTTTGACAAATCATGACTTTCGAACTCCCGAAGGAACTTGAGGGCTTCCGGAAATCCTTTGTTCTGAATGCGATTCCCGATTCTGGGCTCCCCTGCCGGTTCCGAAAAGGATTCGATCAAAACCCATGCCGGCTCAAACGTCGGGCTTGTCGCAATGATCATTCCGTCGTCTGCCGCGACACCGTAGGGGCCTCCGGGTCTTAAAAGAATATTGGCCGCAGGTTTTCGCTTTTTGATCTCGATCCTGATTGTTGAGGGCATTTCGCGGATCACGCGAACGCTTTCGGCTCCCGGCCCCAACTTGATCTGGGACGCCACCTTGCCCAGGTCAATCTTGAGGATATTCTTTCCGATCACCCTGTCTTCAATGATCCTGATCCCCCGGGGATCCAGAACATCCGCCGGTACCACACGAACCTCCGAAACCTTCAAGAAAGCATCGGCATACAGGACCTTGAAGATACCGAAGGCACCAAACAGAAACGCCGATACGACAAGCGCCGCCGGAAGAAGCTTAAAAGTAGCGCTCATCAAAAATGAGGCAATCGCGCCCCAAAAACCGAAAAATCCGCCCTTTCTTCTTTTTTTGTTTTTATTTTTCCTTTTTCCCATAATGAACCAGTTCCATTTTTTTAGGTTCAACTGCCGCCCTGAGTAACCGGAGACAAAGTTCCTCGAAACTGATACCGATCACGCGGGCAGCCTTCGGCAGCAAACTGAATTCGGTCAAACCGGGGATGCTGTTAACCTCAAGCGCGAACGGCCGCTCGTTCCTGTCCAGCATGAAATCAACCCGGGCAAATCCGGACAGCCCGAGCCCGCGAAAGGCCTTCCATGCCAGTTTCCGGATCTTCCCGGAAACCTTTCTCGGGATTTTCGCAGGAACAATGTATTCCGTCATGCCCTTCGTATATTTTGCCTTGTAATCGTAAAACGACCGTTTGGGTCTAACTTCGATTACAGGCAACCGGCAATCTCCGAGGATTCCGGCCGTCAATTCCCGCCCGATGATTTTTTTTTCGATCAAAAGCCGCTTATGGCGCAGAAGCGACCGCCTTATTTTTTCGGCGGATTTTTTAAAATCTTCAACAAGGAAAATTCCCTGGCTCGATCCGCCGTCGAGCGGTTTCACAAAATACGGCACGGGAAACCGGGAACACTGAAGCCGCCAATCAGCCGGCTTGATGACCGTATATGCCGGAGTCGGAATTTTCAGACGCTCCAGATGACGTTTCGTGATCAGTTTGTCAAAACTGCGGCGACAGGCTTCGGAACCCGAAGCCGTAAAGGGGATTCCCCGGCGTTCCAGCCATGCCTGGAGGCATCCGTCCTCCCCGCCTTTACCGTGCAATGCCAGAAAAAGAAGATCAGCTCTCCGAATCTGCTCGATGAATTTGGACCGCCTGGCAGGATCAATCCTGATTGCGTGAATTCCGGATCGCTTCAAAGCCCCGAGCACCGCACGCCCCGACCGTAGTGAAATGGACCGTTCCGGGGAAGTTCCGCCGCAAACAACCCCGACCGTCAAACCTCGCAGAAATGAATATTCCGGATTTGAAATTAATGAATCCCGCATGAAGACACTTTCCGGACCCGGGTCACATTCAAACCGCTACCGGGTCCCGATACTGGCAACGTAATCGTTTGCCAAATCGCCGATATCCCCCGCTCCCATGAAAACCATAACCCCATCGACCAGCGGGTGGTCCGAAAGGTAGGCGATAAGTCGGTCTTTATGAACGATCCTCACATTGGAGTGACCCGCCGCCGCAACTTCGTCGGCAATCCACTCCACACCGACGGAATGGGGATTATCTTCACCCGCACCATAAATGTCCGTCAAAAGAACTTCATGAGCATCATCGAAGGCATGGGCAAAATCACGGTAGAGGTGCTCGGTGCGGCTAAAACGGTGCGGCTGGAAAATAACGCGAACATATTTACCGGTCTCACGAAGCGCTTTCAGAACCGCTTTGACTTCCGTCGGGTGGTGGGCATAATCGTCCAGCACAATAAACTGGGACGACTGCCACTTGACCTCCATGCGTCTTTTGGTCCCCTTAAATTCCCAAAGGGCATCACAAACCTGATCAAGATCGAATCCCATCTGGGAAAGCAGGCTGATCGCGGCAAGGCTGTTCGAAACATTATGTCTCCCCGGCACTGAGAGCTGAACGGTGCGTGAAAAGAAACCGGCTTCAAAAAGATCATATTCCGAGCCGAAAGGAAGAGGCCTGATATTGCGGGAAGAGAAATCACAGTCTTCCGTGAACCCAAAACTCGCGGCGGGCTTGCCGCTTTCCCTGACAATCCGGGTCAGAACGGAATCATTCCCAAAATAGGAAACAAATCCCGGATGATGAAGCTGGGCAAGGAACCTGCGGAACGAATTCTGGAGATTTTCCCAGCTCTGATAATGGTCGAGATGCTCGGGTTCGAGATTGGTGATCACCGCATAATGCGGCGCGTAGAATTCATGCGAACTATCGCTTTCATCAACTTCCGAGACCCAGTATTTGCGCCCGCCCGCAACAATATTGGTTCCGAAATTGATCATATCACTTCCGACAAAACAGGTCGGATCGGCCCCAAGGCGGGAAAGCACAAAAGACAACATCCCGCTTGTTGTGGTTTTCCCGTGAGTCCCGAGCACCGCAAGCGCCGTGTCCGCGTGATTCATCAGGGACGCGAGCACTTCGGCCCGGTGATAGACTTTCCGCCCAAGCCTGCGTGCCTCCGCAAGCTCCAGGTGGTCGTTGCGGATGGCGGAAGAATAAATAACCAGGTCCGCAGAACCAACATGGGCCTCCCTTTGTCCGATACTGACCCGAATCCCGTCATGTAGAAGACTTCGGGTCACGCGGGATTCCTTGTAGTCCGATCCGCTGACGGAAAGACCCAAATGCTTCAGTATCCGGGCGAGTCCGCTCATCCCGGAGCCGCCAATCCCGATCAAATACGCCTCACGGCAATCCTTAACAAGGTCTTCTTTTATGATCTTCATGTTCGGTTATCAGCTCCCTTGCGATCCTGACCAATTCGTTGCCTGCGTCCGGTCTGGCGAGTTCTTTTATCGCCAACGCCATTCGGTCTAAATTCAAACTTCCGTTTATCGCCCCGCGAAGTTTCCGGGTAAGCCATTCCGGAGCTTCCTTATCTTCGTCGTGGTAGTCCAGCCCTCCCCGTTCCGCGAACGACCGGGCGTTAAGTTTCTGATGTCCTCCCGCGTGGGGAAACGGAATTACAAACGCCGGAATACCGTAAAAAGCCAACTCAAAAAGCGTATTCGCACCGGCACGCGTTACCGCAAGATCCGTATTCATGAAAAGAGTCGGCATGTCACGGGAAAAAGAAAGAACATTGAACGTCAAACCCATCCGGCAGTAACATTCTCCCACTTCCGCCTGATCCTTCGACCCGGTAATGTGAGTAACGGCAATTTTGGATTTTTCTTCAGGATTCAGAGCCTCCAGAGCCCTTATGACCGCCCGGTTCAAACCGTGAGCGCCCTGCGAACCGCCCATGACCAGGATCCTCAATTTTTCCGAGCGCATCCGGGCCGCTCCGGATCCGGTGAGAACGGATTCGCGAAGAGGCAATCCGACCGTTCTGACATTTCGACAGCCCTCCGGAAACCCCGTCCCCGGAAAGCTTTCGGCAATTTGATCGGCATGCGGAACGAGCCATCGGGTCGCTTTTCCGGCATAACGGTTCTGCTCATGAATCAATACCGGTATCCCCATCCATTTCGCGGTCCTCACACCCGGATAAGAAACAAAACTCCCGAATCCCACGCAAAGCGCCGGTTTCAGCTTTGACAAATGCCGCCACGATTTAAAAAAAAGATACGGCATCAAAAAAAGAGGTTTTAACATCGCCATTGAAACCACTTTTTGAGGAAGACCAAAATCAGGAAGATAACGGATCTTATCGAAAAGCCCGGCGGGAAAACCTCCCGCCAATTTTCCGGCGCGACCGCTCGTCACAAGCTCGACATGGCTTTGCGGATATACTTTGCGAAAGGATTCCGTGAACGCCTGGGCCGGAAAAAGGTGCCCGCCTGTCGGCCCGGCATAGACCGCGACCCGCAGATCTTTGCGCCCGGAAACAAAAAGACCCGGCATATCAGCTACGACCGCGGCGACGGCGACCCACGGCCATCAAAATACCGACTGTGACAAGGTTCACGACGATAGAACTTCCTCCGTAGCTTATAAAGGGAAGCGGCAGTCCCTTGGTCGGCACCAACCCCGTCGCAACCATCATGTGAATCACCGTCTGGAGGATGATCAGGAGCATAAGCCCGGTGATCAAAAGTTTTTCAAACGGCTGATCGGTCTTCCTGGCCATCCGGATGCAGCAGAAAAAGAAAACCAGATAAAGACCGATCACAAACATCACCCCGACCAATCCGAGTTCCTCGGCAATCACGGCCAGGATGAAATCATTATGACTCGAAGGTAAATAAAAAAGCTTTTGGGTGCTTTCTCCGAGCCCTACCCCACGGAATCCTCCGAGGGCAAACGCCAGAAACGACTGGATGATCTGAAATCCGGAGCCATAGGGATCCTGCCAGGGATTCAGATAAGCCTGGAGACGGCTGATGCGGTAGGGTTTCATCAGGATCAGAATGTAGAGTATGAAAGCCAGGCCGGCCCCGACCCCGATAACATAGCGCAAACGAATCCCGGCAACAAAAAAAACAATGACTGTCAGAAGAACCATCAGCACTGTCGATCCGAGATCCGGCTCCAGGATCGTCAGGAGACACAGAATCCCGACGATGATGAGCGGCGGGATATAGATCGCCACCCCGCCCTTACGCACTATCGCGATCTTGCGGGACAAATAATCCGCGAGATAGATACAGCAGGCAAGCTTCGCGTATTCCACCGGCTGGAACTGAAACCCCGCCACCGAGATCCACCGGCGGGCTCCGCCGGCAGAACGGCCGATGACCGGAAGATAAACCACTAAAAGAAGCAGGATTGCCAGGAGTATCAGGGCCCGCGAGTTGTTTTTATAAAACTTGAGCGGAAGAGATGCCGCTATGAAAAACCCTACCGTCCCGAGAAGGACATAGAGGACTTGTCTTGTCAAAAAATACTGCGCATTATGATACCAGTCGTTGGCAAGAACGGCGCTCGAGCTGTAGATCATGACAATACCGATGCCGACCAGAACGTAGGTCACGACAAACAACAGGCGCGCTTCTTTTGACATATCAGTGCCCGCTCCCCCGGACCCGGCATGCCGGTTCGGTCTTTAATTTCGAAAGTATTGTTTCCTTGAACACACGGCCCCGCTCCCGGTAATCCTTGAACATGTCAAAGCTTGAACACGCGGGCGAAAGGATCACCGTGTCTCCCGCCCGGCATTTTTCAAGAGATAACCGGCAGGCTTCCTCAAGATCGCCTGCATCCAAAATCTCCGTGGCTCCTTGCCACGCCGCTTTAATGACGGGCCTCGCCGATCCGATCAAAATGGCGCACCGGACCGTACGGGAAACGATCTCCCGCAAAGCTTCAAAATCCTTGATATCCGTCTTGAGCTTTCCGCCGCAAACAAGCACGACCTTGCGGTCCGGATATTTCTCCAAAGCCCATGCCAGGGACGCTGTGGTTGTGGCTTTCGAGTCATTAATAAAATCAACTCCGTCTTTGTGGGCGAATTTTTCGAGCCGGTGCTCAATCCCGCCAAACTCATCGATGACTTTCCGCGCAAGGTCTCCGGAGCAATCGAGCGCTTCAGCCACGCACAAGAGCGCGGCTTCGTTCGGATTGGGCGCCGGCCTTTGATCAAAATAGACCCGTCTCGCGTACGTTCGAAAACCGGGAAAGAACCGGGCCTCATCCGCCTTGCGGCAAATCATGAGACCGGACGGGCCCATTGCGCGGAACAAATTCAGTTTCGCTCCGGCATACTCATGCATGTCGGCATGCCAATCCATGTGATTAGGATAAATATTCAGAAGAAGACCTATATCCGGGACAAAAGATACGCAATGCATGAGCTGGAATGAACTCAATTCCAGGACCACAACGGTCTCAGGCCCGATGCGGGACAGTTCGCCGATCCATGGATTCCCGATATTACCGCAGAGAACCGCCCGGCGTCCGCCGGCGTCAAGCAGACGCGCGATCAATGTTGCCGTCGTGGTCTTGCCGCAAGAGCCCGTCACCGCCACTATGCACCCGGAACGGTTAAACCAGCTTGCCACTTCGATCTCGCTATAGACAGGTTTGCCGGCCGCGCGGATTTCCTGATAGATTTCGCATGAAGGCGGAATCCCCGGAGAAACAAGAACCCAGTCCTGATTAAAGATTTTTTCGCGCGTATGCCGTCCGCATTCAGCTTCGATCCCCTGATCCCGGAGGGATTCAACATTGCTCAGGATATCCCGGGCAGAAGAGTTATCAGAGGCAAAAACTTGATAGCCCCGGCCGGCCAGAAACAGGGCGCTGCGATATCCCGTATCTCTTAAACCAAGAACGGCGACTTTTTTCCGGGTTTCCATGGCTTAGCGAACCTTAAGCGTGCTGAGACCGATGACAGCGAGAATAAACGCGATGATCCAAAGACGGACCGTGATCTTGGACTCGGGCCATCCCATCCTTTGAAGATGGTGATGGAAAGGAGACATGAGAAAGATCCGCCTGTGCGTCAATTTATAACTGACCACCTGGAGGATCACGCTGAGAGCTTCCCACACAAACACTCCGCCTATAATCACAAGCACAAGCTCTTTCTTAACAAGCACGGCGATCGTCCCGAGCGCGCCTCCGATTGAGAGAGAGCCGGTATCGCCCATAAACACCTCGGCGGGATAAGAATTGAACCAGAGGAATCCGGCGCTCGCTCCCGCCAGCGCCGCGCAAAAAACGGTCAGTTCGCCCGCTTCCGGCAAATACTGGATCTGGAGATAGGCCGCGAAATCCACGTGACCCGCCACATAGGTGATCACCGCGAAAGCGGTCGTCGTGAACATGGTGCATCCGATCGCGAGGCCGTCAAGACCGTCGGTAAGATTCAATGCGTTCGAAGATCCGGCAAGCACCAGGATCACAAAGGGAATGAAAAAAATCCCGAGATGGAGAACCGCTTTTTTAAGCGTCGGAACATACAGCCATTTGCTGAAACCCGGGTCCATATAAAGATAGATCCCGATCGCAAGCCCCATAAGCACCTGACCGAGAAACTTCGTGAGAGAACTGAGCCCGCTCGCGTTCCCCTGCCTCATCTTCAGCCAATCATCCAGGAAACCCACGAACCCGAACCATAGCGTTACGACAAGCATGAGCCAGATAAAACGGTTCGTCAGATTCCCCCACAAGAGAACCGCGCTGACCACACTCGCCACAATGAGTACACCGCCCATCATCGGTGTGTTTTTTTTGTCCTTGTAAAACTCATGGATGGATTCGGCATGCGCCCGCCGCTGGTCCGTCACGGCATTAAGACGTTTCAACCAGGCAATGCAGGCCGGCCCAAGCCAGAGGCAGATCAGGAATGCAGTAATGCTCGCTCCCGCGGAGCGGAACGTGATATAACGAAAAAGATTGAAAACGATGGAGCTGTCTGTCAGGTAATGAAGGAAATAAAACATGTTTTCTGATTTTTTACCGTGGCTGAAAAACGAGTTCTTTGATTTTTTCTAAAACTTTTTCGACGCGCATTCCCCGGGATGCCTTGAAAAGAACAAGATCCCCGGGACGCACCCTTTCTTTCAAATCAAGCGTGAGCGCTTCCGCGTCCGCATAATGCTCTGCCGTCATACCTTGCGGAGATATCGAACGAACGGCCTGAACAGCGACCCGTGAACGGACCCCAAACGCAAAAACACTATCAACACCGCTTCGCGCTATCATTTCACCAAGCTCGCGATGATAAAGCTCTTCGTCATCCCCCAGCTCTAGCATATCGGCAAAAACGATTATCTTTTTACCCGAAGCGGTGATCCTGCCGAACGTTTCAACCGCGCGGGCAAACGCCACCGGGCTCGCGTTATAACTGTCATCGATCACCCGGATACCGTTCGGCAACATTGTCTCATGAAATCTTCCCGGAACAAATGCCATATCGCTCCAATCGGAAGGAAGATCCTTGATCCGAATCCCCAGCTCAACGGCCATGGCGATGGCCAAACCGGCGTTCAGGGAAAGGAAAGCCGCCTGACCGGGAAAAGAAAATACCTCGGAATCATTTATCTTAAAAACCACATGCCCATCCCGGGCCTCAACTTGTGAAATCCTGTAATCGGCATTTTCGGATATCCCAACCTTGATAAATTTTCTTTTTTTCTTCGACAGCACATCCTGGAGATACAAGTCATGATCCGGAATCACCAGCGTCCCCTTCTCACCCAGATGATCAACCATCTCTGTTTTTGTCTGATAGATATTAGATACCGAACCGAACCCCGCAAGGTGCGCGGGCCCTATCGGCGTCAGAATCGCTCCTGTGGGGAGGACCAGGGAGGCAAGATGATCAATATCACCCGGACGGCTCGCGCCCATTTCAAACACCGCAAATTCATGAGACGGCTCCAGCCGCGAAATCATGATAGGCACTCCGAGATGATTATTGAGATTTCCTGACGTGGAGAGCACCGAACGGGAGCGGCCGAGGAGGTAGGCGAGAAACTCTTTCGTGGAAGTCTTCCCCACGCTTCCCGTGATCCCTATCGTTTTCACAGGGAGACCCGCACGATAATGCCGGGCAAGTCCGGTCATTGCGGCTTCGGGGTCTTTAACCGAAAGAAGGTTGCTGGGACGAACACCGTCGCGCCCCAAAAGCTGAAGTACATATTCTTTTTTCTTTCGGTCGATCAGAATCCCCGAAGCCCCCTTCCGGAAGGCAGCCGCCGCATATTCATGGCCGTCGGTGTGCTCTCCGGCGAGCGCTATAAAAAGATCGCCGGTTTGAAGGGTGCGGCTATCGATCGAAAAAGCACGGATAGAGCAAGCCGGGTCCAAAAATTCAATGGGGGCGGCAAGCGCACGGCTCGCTTCAGGATAGGACAACACGGTTTTTACGCGAGAGACATGTTTCGACAACACCGCGGTCACTGAACGGGATTCTTGCGTCCCCGAGGATCTGGTAATCCTCATGCCCTTTCCCGAGAATAAAAACCGCATCTCCCGGTTTGGCGAGCGAAACCGCTTTTTCGATCGCCTCCGAACGGTCCATAATCTCATAGACGGCAAGTCGGGACGTTAGCGGATGCGGAAGACCTTTGCGCATATCCATAAGGATTTCTTCGGGGCTCTCGGTGCGCGGATTATCACTGGTCAGGATAACCACATCGGAATATTTGCAGGCGCTTTGCGTCATAAGAGGCCTCTTGGTACTATCACGGTCTCCCCCGCACCCAAAAACCGTGATGATACGTCCCGGCTTCATTTCCCTGGCATCACTCAGAACTTTCTGGAAAGCATCCGGCGTATGAGCGTAATCCACAAAAACCGTAAAATCCGTCCCCTCCCCTACACGCTCCATCCGGCCCGGAATGGCGGGGATTTCTTCGAGCGTTCTCCGGAAATCCCCGATATCAAAACCTTTTCCGTCCGCCTGTCCCAAAAGATCAATCGCGGCGAGAACTGCTACCGCATTCGCCACATTGTATTTCATCGGGAGACGGATCTGAAAAGGTACTTGCTTGCCGTTAAAACAAAAATCAAATCTTGACCCCTGCAGGGACATTGCGAGATTGCTCGCCGTATAGTCCGCCGCGCCGGACAGGCTGAATATTTTTGCATCGGGAAACTCTTCGATCAAGCGCCGGCCGTATTCACAGTCTTTGTTTAGGAGTATCCGCCGGGGCACGGGCTGGTTCGCAAAAAAGGACCTTTTGGTCTGAAAGTAGTGTTCCATGCTCCCGTGATAATCAAGGTGATCCTGGGTCAACTGGGTGAAGATTCCGACCTCGAACTCAAGCCCGTGTATCCGCTTCTGGCTAATCGCATGCGACGAACATTCCATGACGCAATAGCGGACATCCTCTTTTGCCATTTCCGAAAGCATCGGGATCAGAACCTCAGGTCCCGGCGTTGTATTCACCGAAGTTTTCCGCCCCGAGGGAAGTTCATACCAAAGGGTGCCGAGATAGGCTGTTTTTACGTGTTCGCGCAGAAGCCGGTAGATAAGGTAAGCGGTCGTCGTTTTACCGTTAGTCCCGGTAACACCGATAAGCCTCACCTTCTGGTCGGGGCGGTCATAATAACGGTTTAAAAGTAGCGCAAGTGCCGCTCTCGAATCCGGCACCTTGACCCCCGTGACATGGGACGGGATCATGATATCGGGTTCATTTTCGTAGACCACCACGCCCGCTTTGTCATGCATGGCTTGCCCCAGAAAATCATGTCCGTCCATTCTCGTTCCCGGGCAAGCGACAAAAACATCCCCCGACCGGACATTGCGCGAGTCGGCCGTCACCTTGTTGAGATAACGCTTGGGATCCCAGTGGACCCGTTCAAGAACGGGCACATCACAAAAAATATCTTCTAGCCGTTTACGCATGGATTTTTCTAATGCCGTTACCTTCCATCTTGCACATTCCTGACCGAAAACTGAAAACTCGGAGACCTTGCTTCAATGCCATTGATCATCGTAAGTTGGCGGCGGCCGAGAACAACGTCCGCTCTCAAAAACTCTACGGTTGCGTCTTCGATGCCTTCTTGGATCGCCCATGAACCCAGAAATTTGATCCTGGCATCCGAACTTTCAACCACAATCCGGATTCCTTTTTCAGAAAAAAGCGTCCGGATATCGAACCAAACATCAACATTCCCTTCCAGGAGCCGGACTTTATCCTCCCAGGAAAAACTCCCGCGACGGACCGCAAAAGATGTTTGAAACACCCCCGGAACAAAATCACCGGTGATCCGTATTTCGAGCCGCTTCTGGATCTCGTGATAAACGCAATAGTTCAATCCTGCCGTGAACACACCGGCCATCAGAATGAGAACGATAATCGCAACAAAACAGACGCCAACCCGCATTTTAATTCTTCGGTCCCATATTAAAACCGCCGGGGTCGCATTTTCCCCTTAAGGAAGCCCGGGTCCGCTCTTGCCCGGTACGGACCGGAATTTTACCGCTCTCCCCGAAAATCCAACCGTTTCGACACCCTTCCATACGGCAAAAACCTATCCCCTCGACTCAAAAACTCCGGCGTCCCGGGACTCCGTGCGGGCAAGACTCGATCCTTCAATTTCCCGGTTCAGCCGCACGATTTCGGAATTGAGACTTTCGATGGTCAACGCCTGCTGACGGCTGAGTCTGCAACACTCGGAATCGGCCGTCTCACATCCCTGAAAAACTAGCACTCCCAAAAAAATCAGGGCCGGCAAAAAGTGATTTCTGACCGATCCCCCCGTTTCCCACAGCACCGCTTCAATCCTCACTGTTGTTTCAGAAAGAATTGGGCCACAAACCATATCGCCACGCCGCAAAGCGCATACGATGTCAAAAGGAGAAGTTTGAAAAAACCGGACAGCCCCCGTTCCGGCTCGCCGTTCACGCTCACCTTTACAACATGTTGGGGCTTCTCTTTAGGAGCCATGTGCTGAGGTTTTCTTATTTCAATTTTCATCTTTGCCACGGTCTGTCCTCCTTGCCGGATTCCTTAGAGATCACTGCTGATAAACTGCTCGACTTTCGCCAGAAGATGCGGCTCATGGATTGCCTTGAGAAACGCATCTACCACCTTGGGATCAAACTGGGTCCCTTTGTGCTTCCGAATCTCTTCCACTGCTTCTTTGACGGAAAGCTGGGGTTTATAAGGCCGCTTGGAAACCATCGCCATGAAGGAATCAACCACAGACACGATTCTTGCACCGACCGGAATCTCCTCCCCCTTAAGCCCCCGGGGGTAACCTTTCCCGTCAAAACGCTCATGGTGATGCATAATAATCGGAATAATCGGTTTAAGCGATGTCATGGATTTCAAAAGGCTCGCACCGCGAAGGGGAATACTTCGAACCTGCGCGAGTTCACGCCGTGTTAATTTTTCTTTTTTCTCCCAGCTCCGGTCAATAAGACCAAGCCGGCCGGTATCCAGGAGAAGAATCGCTCTCTCAATATGAATGAGTTCGAGACCGGACAACTCCAGCACTTTACCGACCTCCACGGCAACCTGTCCGACAACGGCAAGATGACCGCGCTTTTCACCAAAATGCCTCTCCAAAAGTTCATTGATCGTCTTGATACTCCCAAGCGTCAACTCCTCCGTCTGTTCAAAAAGCTGGGCATTTTTAATTGCCACCACAGCCTGTTCGGAAAGAGATTTTAAAATCTCCAGGTCGGTCCGGGTAAAAGACTGACGGTCCGATTTATCCCAAAGCGTTAACACTCCAACCACATCGTCTTCGATAAATGGCACCGCGATATAACGCTTATGCAAACAAAACTCTCCCGTATCGGCGATATGGCCTTCAATCCCGTGGCCGACCCTCACCCTCTGACGATGCAGGAATTTCGGAAAAGTCCCAAACGAAAAAACGGGGTTCAGATATCGCCGCTCAGGGTCGGTCAACATAATTGAGCATCCCTGCGCCTTAAGGATCTGCGCGCTCAACCGACCGATGCGGGGAAGCAACTCATGCAACCGCAGCGATGAATTGATGACGCGGTGCACCGAATGCATGGTCGAAAGCGCCAAAGCCCGAGGATGCACCGTCTCATAAAAATTGTTCAGTTCAAAGTTTTTATAAGCCAGCTCCACCTGACTCGCGAGAAAATAGAAAAAGGGATCGATGCTTTTTTTAACCTCCCTCTCCGGATGCTTGACGCAACAGAAAAGAAGAAAAGCTTTCAGGGAACCAAGGTAGCGGATCGGAAACGCAAGGCAGCTCTTGGCATAAACACAACGGTAAAAAAGCGGAAGCTTTTCGACCATTTCTTCATTATGAACAAGCTGGTCCGCAAATTTCGCGATGAAACTTTCGCACTGTTTCTGGTTGTCGGAAGATTTGCAATAAAAGGGACAATTCTGTTTGCGGCCGAGCCGGATCAATCTGTCCGTTCCCTGTTCATCAACAAGCACCAGCCACCCTATCGGCTTCCCGAACAAAACTGCAAATGCCTCATAGCCTTCCTGCCACTGAGGGTTCGGCAGCATAAAGCGCTCCATCGGAGTCAACGGAAACTTTTTCTGACGCGGCGAAAGCTTTCTGTTCGCACCGGTTGATTTAGGGATCGCTGTCATCACCTTCGACCTCGTGTGTTTTTGAGAACCCCGGTGAGGACTTCATACACGGACTCGAGGGATTCGGAGATCACCTTAACTCCCGCAACCACGGGCATAAAGTTGACATCCCCTTTCCAGCGCGGCACAACATGCCAATGGAGATGTTCCGGAATACCCGCTCCGGCAATATCCGAAATATTCATCCCCAGATTAAAACCATGCGGCTTGAGAGCTTTCGAGAGAGACCGCTGAGCCAGCAAAAGGGAATCAAAAAAGTCTTTTTGTTCGGCACGATCCATTTCTGACACACAGGCTATATGACGGCGGGGAACGATTAACAAGTGCCCGTTATTATAAGGATAACGGTTAAGGATCAAAGCAAAACGGGAGGTCCTGAAAACAACGAGATTCCGTTTGTCTTTCTTTTCGGAAAGCAAGCGGCAAAACAAACAACCTTTCCGTTTAGCGGAGCTCGAGCGCAGGTAGTGCTTGCGCCACGGTGCCCACAAAAGATCCGTCTGTTTTTTGCTGGGTATCATGGGTCTTTTTCTTGGTGATAATGATTTTGGGTAAATCGTAATAATCCATAAATGTATTTAAAAGCCGGAGGTCCCAAAGTTGCATCTTGCACTCCTGCGCTACCAATTTAGCATTTTGGTCAATCCCGCTCAAAGCGATCAGGATTTTCCGTTTGATCTTGCGAAAACCCTTGGCTTCCTGAACCAGTATCTCCATATCGGATTCGCTGACCCAATCCGGACAAACCTGAAAAAGCCAACGCCCCCGGCTTCCTTTCGCGAGGATTGCAACTTTTGACTGAGGCGTGTTCTTCACCGAAATTTCGGAGAACTGGGGGCAAGGATACTTTTTCTGACAAAATTCAACCGTATCATTACGAAACTCCTTAAGGAGCTTCTCGACTCTGGGCCCGACATCATCCACGCACATACGCTCGCAAATTTCAAGATCGCTGTTCAAACGGTCAAACAGGGTTTTGCGCAATGAGCGATCTTCGGGAAGAAAAAATCCCTGCCGGCGGAGGAAAACTTCCTTCAGCCAAAAACGGAAAAGAACATCGGGCAGATGATAGAACGATCCGCTTTTGATCACAAAGCCTTCCTGGACAAGACGCTTCAAGATCCGCTGGGTCTCCGCAACAGTTTCCCCCACATTGGCGGCAATCGGTATGATTTTATGCCGTCCCTGACTGAGAGACAAGACGGCCCTCAAAAAAGCTCCGCCTTTTTTTGAAAGTCCGACGCACCGCTCGAGGCGCTGTTCGAAAAGCAATGCGATCCTTCCCCGACAGTCGAACAATTCCTGGCAAAAGGCATCGATCAATACACTGGGATAAACCGGCTGAGGAATCTCCCGCACCTCCATGCCCTCGATCCGCTGCAAAATAAGATCCAGATAGAGCGGCTCCCCATCCGTCATGTGAAACAGGAACCGCATCAGTCCGGGTGACCACCGGTGCGTCGGCATGCGAACCGCAAGATGTTGTTCGAGTTCCCTGAAACCGAACGGCGCAATTTCGAGCACTTCAAAGTTACCGAAAAGAAGTGAAAGCTTCTCGCGAAAAATCTCAATCGCACGATCCTTTGCGGAACTCGTCACAACATAAAGAATCTCTTTCGCCGGCATCATCTGCCGGCCAAGCATGGAGAACGGATCAGGAACGGGAAGTTTTTCGAGCTCCTGGAATTCATCTATCAAAAGAATGACTTTTTTCCCGGTTTCACGGGCGAGGATCAGACTCAGGCCAAAAAGCTCACGAATTGCGGTCGAGTTTTTCTCCTGCTGGAACAGTTTTTGGATGTGCTTGGCGGCATGAACCGTGGAAGGAATAATAGCATCCGCCTCCTGCATCAAAGCGGATAACGACGAAGGGATATTCAGTGTCCGGCCGAGCAGAACGCTACAGAGAACGGCGCCAAGCCATTGTTCGATCAACTGACGCCCGTCGATGGCTTCACCGCGGATACAAACCGGAAGCAATCGCGGATCACGCGAAATGGACTGAAAAAACTCACGGAGAAGCGTCGATTTACCGACCCCGATCGGGCCGACAATGCCTACGTTCTGTCTAAAACCGCCCACGACATCGTCGATGCGTTTTTGCAAACGTTCCTGAACGGCTTCCCGCATTAAAAACGCCATAAAACAAAAACCCTATTCTTGGATGGTTATAATGGGATTTGCCTGGCGGGCGAGTTTTTAAATCAAAAAAGAACTATTATTATGAAATCTATCGATAAAACCCAAAGACGACCGGCAATCCCTTGCGAATCCATCGAAATTCTTTAGAAAGATTTCACGCGACTGTTTGAGGAGTATCTTACTTTTCTAAATTCAGAAAGCAAGCAATAAAAAGAGCGGTTTTGTAAAATTAAAAGACCGAGAGCTTCGGATGAAAAACATTTTTGGATCGATGGAAAGATCGGCTGATTTTCGGGCGGATATATCCCAAAAAAAACCCTGGTCGATCAGATTGTCAGACCCCCCGCCTTACAACCATGACCGACCAGGGCTTACTGCTTCTTAAAACAAAAAGCAACTTACAAACCAACACCAAGAACCGGCTCATGAGCGGTTCGAGGTTTCAAGACGCTCAAGATTTCAATCGCGGAACGGGCCATTTTTAATTGCTCCTTGAGAGACCGGTCACAGAGGATCCAGCGGATACTCCGGAGAATCGTCCGTTTTATGATCTCTGCCGCCTCGCTCTGGGGAAGAACAAGCATAAAAACAAAATGGACGGGACGTCCGTCGAGAGACGGATACGGAATCCCGTCCGGGCTGACACCGAAAACCCCAATCGGATCGGTAATCTCCGTTGAAAAACAATGAGGCAGCGCAACACCACCGCCAATCGCCGTTGTGCCCAGCTTTTCCCGCTGTATGAGCTGGGAGAGGATGCGGGCTTTCGCTTCCGAGGTAATCCGCCATTTGGGAAGAGCCTCTACAAGCTCACCAAGGGCGTCCTCAAAATTGACGCAGCAAAGTCCGGGGACAACGCTTTCTTCAGTCAGTAATGGTCGGAGCATAACTCGCCCTCTCCTGCCTCTTCTGTGTCCGGATTTTCGATACAAGATACCGGCGCCATTTACGACGGGTCGCTCTTAAATCAAGTTTCAGCAATCGCAGGGCCTCACGAAGATTGGGAAATTGTTTCAACCCGGATTCGTCATGACCAAAGTACATGGCCGAAGTCCGGAATTTCTCCAACTGCCGCATCCGCTGTTCAATGGAAGGCTTCATCTCCGAGGCCTCATGACTTGGATGACCGCATACTTCACTATAAAGCTGCAACCATTCCGCCTCCATTTTTTCAATATACGGTTTAATTAACTGACTGTTGATTTCCATAAATTTAACCTTTATAAAATCGAAAGATCGTTAACTAAAATGATTTATTTTTCTTTTATTTACTCTCACTGTCATAAGCTAGCATTCCCCACATTAAAAAAAGATTAAAAAGATGTTAAAAAATTTAAATTGTGGAGGTTATAGGACTTGGCGGCTTTGTGGGAGGTTGTTTCAGGGAGATGTCAAATCGAAAAGCTGACGGACACCGAAGTTCCTTGGCCTACTTGACTTTCGATTCGAATACTTGCTTTGTGTGCCTCGCAAATAGCATGAACAATGCTGAGCCCAAGACCGGCCCCTTCCCTGGATCGAGCCTGGTCGGAACGAAAAAAACGTCTCCCTATATGTTTCAAAGTTTCCGGATCAATTCCGATTCCCGTATCCGATATGCAAACAATCGCGCGGCCTTCCCTAACACTGCAGTCAACTTTAATGCGGCCGCCGCGATCGGTAAACTTGACAGCATTGTCCATCAGATTCATAAATAGGCGCTTGAGATGCATATCATCCCCCAGCAGCTCAATGTCGGCTGACCTGGAAAACTCAAGAGAAATCCCCTCTTTTTCGCATCTGTCCTTATAGAGACCGACAACATGTCCGAGAAGCTGCGCCAGCGAGAGACTGTTTTTTTGAAGATTTAATTGTTTCGCGTCGCTTTTAACAAGAAAATTCAGATCATTGACCAGGCGCACAAGACCGTCCACTTCTTCGCTGATTACCTGAAACGCCTTGTTCAGATCCTCGGGAGACCGGTCCCGGCGCAAAGCCAGATCAATTTCGCCGCGTATAATCGCTAACGGCGTTTTAAACTCATGGGACACATTCGTGCTGAATTCCTGGAC
Organism: Candidatus Omnitrophota bacterium; assembly: GCA_022705945.1. GTDB lineage: Bacteria > Omnitrophota > Omnitrophia > Omnitrophales > Aquincolibacteriaceae > UBA1443. The sequence continues at coordinate 88,309 of JAKJDL010000001.1, forward strand.
AGCCCGGGTCGAAGCCTCCAAACGATCAATCATTTCATTCAATGTCTCCGCGAGCCGGTCAAGTTCGTCTCGCGTGAAAGTCCGCGGCAGACGACTCTTAAGATACGCCGCTGTGATTGTCCGGGATTGTTGAATCATCTTATCGACAGGCCCCAGAAACCGCTTCGCGAGAAACCAGCCAGCCAGACCCGCCAGGGCCGCGCCAAGCGGGATAATCACCGTGATGATAATGAACAAACGCTGCAGGGTATCTTCGATCTCGTCCAGGGGCTTGGCTATCTGCTGAACAAAAAAAGGGCGTCCCCCAATACTGACCAGCCGGTAATAAAGCCGGATCGGACGTTTCTGGAAATGGATCGTTTGAAAGGATTCACCCGTTTCCATGAAAGACGAGTCCCGCTCGAAATCCGGAAAGATAATATCCCTTTCCCAACGGCCCAGATTGGAAAATATGACCGAGTGGTCCAGAGCCACCACGCGCATAAGGTAAAGACTCCGGGTGATTCGTTTCTGCTGACGCTCACGGTCACGGATCGTTCGGGTCAAAAGATTCTGATAGTCTTCCGGAAAGGCAAACGTGCCTCCGGTAATCGGCGGCGGGCTCTTTAGGTTAAGAGCGCTCACCTCCTTGATCTGGGAAACAATCGAGCTTTCCACATCCCTTGACTCGACATGCATATTCTTTTCAACATCACGATAAAGCGTACGGGAAAGCTCCGAATACATCAAAAAAGCGAACCCCGAAAGAAAGATCAGGATGATCGCCGCAAACCAGAGGGTAAGCCGGAGCTTGAAAGAACGTATCGGTATCACGGCTCTTTGGCAAGGCGGTATCCCGTACCGCGTGCGGTTTCGATTTTAAAATCCGCTTGTTTTTCAGCGATTTTTTTTCGAAGAAAATTGATATAGACATCGATCGTGTTGCTCATGGGATCAAAATGAAGGTCCCACACATGCTCCGCGATCGCCGTTCTGGAAACCGCCTCTCCTTCATGCCTCAGCAGATATTCCAGCAATGAAAATTCCTTCTGAGAAAACGAAACCTCATCCGCGCCGATCGTGACTTTGCGCTTGATAAGATCCATCACCAAATTACCGCACTGCAGCACGGTCTTGTCCCTAAGACTGTGCGGCCGGCGAAGAAGGGCTCGCAGCCTTGCAAGAAGCTCATCAAAACTGAACGGTTTTGTAAGATAATCATCCGCACCGACATCCAACCCCTGGATTTTATCTTCCACAGCATCTTTTGCCGTCAGGATCAAAACGGGGACCTGCTTCCCTTCTTTGCGGATTTTTTTGCATAGATCAATACCGCTCATCTTCGGAAGCATCCAGTCCAGTATCAGAACGTCATACTCATTAACCGCGGCATATTCCCATCCTTTTTCACCGTCATAGGCAATGTCCACCACATACCCTTCCTCTTTCAAACCCCGTTCGATGAAACCGGCCATTTTCTTTTCATCTTCAACAATCAAAACTCTCATCACTTTCTCCTTTATTCTCCTTCGGGATCATAATGAACGGTCACATCCGCGTTCGGCAAATGATCCGTTATTTTGGCAATAAGAGACTCTGTCATATGATGCGCTTTCTTAAAATCATCTTCCCCGCGAATCTCAATATGGAAATCGAGAAAAATGCGGTTGCCCACAATACGGCTGCGCAAATTATGCACACCCACAACCGCGGGATGATGCTCCAGGATTATCCGTTTGATCTGTCGCAGCTCGGTATCGGGAAGACCTTTGTCCAAAAGTTCCGAAACAGCATGAGTGAAAATTTTTATTGCCTCCTTAAAAATATATAATGCTACCAAAATCGAAACGCCAAGATCCCAAAAGACATTTCCGGTCCAGCCCACCAGTATCAGAGCAAGAAGGACACCCCCGTAAGAAAGAAAATCCATGGCATAATGAGCCTTCTCGGCACCGAGAATCAGGGAACGATTATGTTTTGCAAGAGCATTCAACCGCCTTGAAAGAAACCAGGTGGCAAGAGCCGAGAAAAAAATCACACCGATGCCCAGAGGTATCTCCCTGACAAAACTTCCCCGGAAAAACCGCCCAACCGATTCATAAACCAAATAGGAGCCGCTGACACCGATAAAAAGGCTTTGAAAAAGTCCGGCCAGGCTTTCCACTTTGCCGTGGCCATAGGCATGTTCTTCGTCAGGAGGTTTTGACGCGGCCCTGAAAGCAAAAAAATTCAAAATTGACACCAGCATGTCCAGCATGGAATCGAGCGCTGACGCCAGGATCGCCATCGAATGAGTCACAAGACCGGTCACAAACTTTACGATCATAAGCAGAAAAGCTACCCCGATCGCAAGTCTCAGCGCCCGTCTTGTTTGATTTGGATAAAGATCGATCCCCTCTTTTGGCATAACGTTCCCGGCATTCTTATCGGTTATTCAGAATCTCCTGATAAATCTTCAGATCTTCGTCCGAAAAACAGATGAACCGGATCTCATCAAAATCTTTTTCAAACTCGTATCCCACCCGGACCGCAATCCCGGCAGCCTCCTTCTTGGGATACCCGTAAACACCCGTGCTGATCGCAGGAAAAGAGATGGAACGAATACCGTTTTCCCGTGCCAATTTAAAACTGTTCCGGTAAGCGCTTTGCAAAAGTTCCGGTTCATGCTGCCCGCCCCCGCGCCATATCGGACCCACCGTATGAATAATTTTTTTTGCCCGCAACCGCCCGCTTCCCGTTATCACGGCTTCGCCCGTCGGACATCGGCCGATCCGCCGGCACTCATCCATCACGCCAGGCCCGGCGGCACGGTGGATGGCACCGTCCACTCCTCCGCCGCCTTTCAGGCCCGTATTGGCGGCATTCACGATCGCCTCAGTGTCTTCCCGGGTAATGTCACCTTTTCGGACAGTAATCATTCGACTCCCATACCCCGCACATCACAACCTGCTTTTCACGAGATCTATTATCAAAATCAATATGATCCGCTGCCGCTCCCCCAAAGTCGTTTGCCCGCCAATAGCCGGAATGTCAGGGATGGTTTAACTAACGAGGCCCGCACTTGAGAAAAACTGTTCCCGCCATGCCACATCTCGTCGTGGAAAAACCCGAGGCTCAGGCCTCAACAAATCACACGCGGCAATCAATCCTTCCGCAAAAACACATTTCGAATATCGCCAAATTCAACCGGCTTTTTTTTGCAAAAGTTTTGTAATGGAATCTACAAGATAATCCGCCTGAAACGGTTTCGAAATACATGCGTCCGCGCGGCACTTTTGGGGGAAATAGACCTCACTGACGTAAGCGCTTAAAAGCAGCACCGGAGTATCGCTGCGGTCGGAATCCTTGATCATATCGCAAAGTTGGTAGCCATTAATTCCGGGCATATTGATATCCAGAATCACCAGATCAAAGCCGCCGCGGCCAAACAATTCCCAGGCGGTAGTCCCATCGGCGACCCAAACCGTTTCATGTCCGCTGGCCTGCAAACGCTCTTTGACTATAATCCCGACATCTTCTTCGTCATCCGCCAGGAGGATATTCGCCATGGTCAGACCTTTCGTTTGAACTGTTTTTCGATATCTGAGGCATGATAGCGAATCATCGTCGGTCTGCCGTGCGGGCAGTTAAACGGATTCTCACATTTCCCCAGCTGCGCCAAAAGCGCTTCAATCGCGGGGAACCCCAAAGAATCGGCTGCCTTGACCGACTTCCGCTTGCAAGCGATCAAGGCGGCCACATCTCCCTCCCGGCTTTTAAGCCGGGTCTGCATCTTCCCCGTTTCCTTCTCATCGGCAAATTCCTTCAAAAGCGTTACAGGATTTTCATCTTTCAAGATTGACGGGACCGCCCGAACCACAAGTGACCGCTCACCAAAAAGCTCGGCTTCAAACCCAAGCTGATTAAGAAAATCAAGATTCTCTTTCAGGATTTCGATTTGTCTCACGGGAAGATCAAGGATTTCTTCAATCAGGAGCCTCTGGCTTGACGGATGTCTGGAAGAGAATCCTTTCATCAACGCCTCAAACATAACCCGCTCATGGGCCGCATGCTGATCGATAAGCACATAGCCCTCTTCCGTCTCCGCAAGAATATAAGTCCGGTGGATCTGTCCGAGGATCTTTGTGATACAAACCTTTTTACCGATTCTGATGGAACCGTAGCAGGCTCCGAGTTCGCCTATCGCGGTATCACATTCCGCCGTCCGCAGAAAACTGTCCGACTCCTCCCGCGTGTTTTTAATCAAAGATGCCGGCAATGACTGGGGCACGCCGCTTTTTTCGATATCTTTGGCAAAACTCGACACGAGCGGGGCGAGATCTCCGGCCTGTGTTAACCCCCGGGAAACCGTCTTTTCGACCAGGGATTTGATCATTGCCTCATGGGACAGCCGGACCTGCTGCTTGGTCGGATGAACATTCACGTCAACGTGGTGCGGATCAATATCGAAAAAAAGAACTGCCGCGGGAAACCGGTGTTGCATAAGGAATCCGTGATAACCGGCCTGGAGCGCATGAGACAGTCCGTAGGCTTTGACCCAGCGCCGGTTGATGAAAAAAAATTGTCCTGCCCGGTTCCCTGAAGCCAGAGAGGGCTTGCCGATCAATCCGCTAATTTTCGCATAAGGAATATCCCCGTGCACAGGGATCATCTGATCGGCCCAATCATCCCCGAAGATCGCCCGCGCGCGTACGGCAAGATCATTAGTCGGTAAAAGATTGAGCACCTCTTTATCTTGAGAGCGCAAGATGAAATGGACACTCAGATTTGCAAGAGCAAGACAGATAACCGTATCAAGGATATGTCCAAACTCGGTCGAATCCTGCCTTAAGAATTTTCGCCTGGCGGGCGTATTAAAAAAAAGATCGCGCACCTCCGCAACCGTTCCCTGTGCGGCCGTGCATTCTCGGGCCTTCACCAAATTTCCTCCCTCGACCACAAGCTCTGTACCGGACAAGGACGATGAAGTGCGACTTTGCAGTGTGAATCGGGATACCGCCGCGATACTCGGGAGCGCCTCACCCCGAAATCCGAAGCTTCGAACGCCATTTAGATCTTCCGCTTTTTCGATCTTGCTCGTCGCATGACGCAGAACGGAAAGCTGGGCATCCTCTGCGGTCATCCCTGACCCGTCATCCATAACCCGGATCAGGCTTTTTCCTCCGTGCTTCACATCAATCTCAATCGCGGAAGACCCCGCATCAAGCGCGTTTTCGACAAGCTCCTTGACGATTGATGCCGGCCGTTCAATCACTTCCCCCGCCGAGATCTTATTAGCAATCGCCTCGGGCAATACGCGGATCTTTCCCATATCTACCGGACCTTCTTTTTAAGTTCTGCGATCTTTTGAAGCGCTTCAAGCGGCGTCAACCGGTTCGTATCGATCTTCTTCAGTTCCTCTTCAACCGCGCTTGATTCCCGTTTCGCTTGATCAAAAAACGCGGCAGCGTTCCCGTTTTTCGCTTTGGATATCCTGTGTTTTTTGGCTTCGATCAGCTCGGTTGCCTCGCTTTTTTCGCTTTCAAGAATCTTCAGGATATCCTGGGCCCGTTTTATCACGCCGTCCGGAAGCCCCGCAAGTTCCGCGACATGGATCCCGTAACTTCGCTCAGAAGCCCCCCGGACAACTTTTCTCAGAAAAAGAATCCCTTCCGAGGTATCTCTCACCGCCATTTTATAGTTTCGGATACCTTTAAAATGATCCTCAAGCTGTGTCAGTTCGTGATAATGCGTCGCAAAAAGCGTCCTGGGCCGTACCTTCCCCTGAACAAGAAATTCACACATCGCCCATGCAATACTGACTCCGTCGAAAGTCGAGGTCCCGCGGCCGACTTCATCGAGAATAAGAAGGCTGCGACCTGTCGCCTCCCGAAGAATATGGGCCGTTTCAAGCATCTCGACCATGAAGGTGCTTTCACCGCGGGCAAGATCGTCGGATGCCCCGATCCTGGTAAAAATCCTGTCCGCAAAACCGATGTTCGCCTTGCGGGCCGGTACAAAGGAGCCAACTTGTGCCAAAAGCACGATTTGAGCCACCTGGCGGATATAGGTCGATTTCCCCGCCATGTTCGGGCCGGTCAAAATGATCAATTGCTCAGCCTCGTCGTCAAGCAACACATCGTTCTCGACAAATTTTCCGCTCGGGAGCATGCTCTCCACAACCGGATGCCTTCCGCCCTCGATCGAAATCCGGCTTTTATCGTTAACTTCGGGCATGGTCCATTTTTTTTCGATCGCGATCCTTGCGAATGAAAGAAGGGTGTCAAGAATCCCGACCGCTTTTGCCATTTCCTGGAGCGCTCCCAGATCCTCAAGAACCTTTTGGCGGATCTCCAGGAAAAGCTGATATTCAAGGGCCTTGATCCTGTCCTGGGCTCCCGAGATCTTTTCATCCCACTCCTTGAGCTCGGGAACAACAAACCGCTCGGCATTCGCAAGGGTTTGCCGACGGATATAGTTCTCCGGCACTTGATCCAGATAGGACTTGCTGATCTCTATCGCGTACCCGAACACCTGGGAGTATTTAATCTTGAGTGAGCGGATACCGGTCCTCTCCACCTCCCGCTGCTGGAAATCAAGGATCCAGCGCTTGCCGTTTTGTGAAATATCGCGCAGCTCATCAAGTTCCTTTGAATAACCCGGGCAGATCAACCCTCCGTCCTTGACCGCCAGAGGGGGTTCTTCAACGATCGACCGGGCGATCAGTTCGCTGATGGAGGGAAAAGGCTGGATCATTTTTTGAATACCCCGGATCAATTCACCGTCGAACGCCGCAAGAATGTTCCTGATTTCGGGCACCCTCTCAAGGAAAAATCTGAGATTCACAAGATCCCGCGCGTTTGCGACACCATAGTTCAGCCGGCTCAGTGTCCGCTCCATATCTTTAACACCCTTCAGAAGCCTCCCGATCGTTTCGGCCTGCCGCGCTTCCCTGATCAGCTCGGTCACGGATTCCTGACGTTTTTTGATCTCCCTCAGATCAAGCAACGGATGCGTCAACCAGTGATAAAGAATGCGCGACCCCATCGCCGTGAGCGTCCGGTCGATAACCGAAAGAAGGGTCCCGTGGTTTTTGTGTCCGCTGAGAGACGTCGTGAGTTCGAGGCTGCGCTGGGCCTGACGGTCGAGAACCATAAACTGGGCTGAATTAAAAAAACGCGGCGGCCGGACATGTTCAAGGGCGCTATGAAAATGATCCTTGAGATAATAAAGGATCGAACCGCAGGCACCGACCGCCAGCGAGTGATCGTGGAACGAGAACGCCTTGGAAGAGCCGAACTGGAAAGTTTCTTTTAAAAGGCGGATGGCATCGTCGTATTCGAAAATCCAATCCTCATAGACCGTCAAGGCGGCACCGATCGTTCCCTTGACAAAATTGACAAGATCTTCTCTCTCTTCAAGGGATCTTGGAATCACCACTTCGCGCGGCCAAAGGAGTGTCAACTCATCCGCCAGACGGTCGGAAGCGACTTCGCGGACATAAAATTCTCCGGTGCTGAGCTCAAGATAGGCAAGCACGGCGGATTCCTTGTCCGCAAGGATAGAAACCATGTATTGCGGGTTTTTCCCGGGAGTTTCGTCGTCCAGATAGGTAGCGGGTGTAATAATGCGGGTGATCTTCCGTTCCACAAGACCTTTCGCCTGTTCCGGATCACCGACCTGTTCACAAATAGCAACTTTCAGATTACTCTCCAAAAGTGTCCGGACATACCCCTGAAACGCATGATGAGGAATACCGCACATCGGAACACGTCCGGCCTCTCCGCCTTCACGGCCGGTCAGGGTGATATTGAGAATGTCGGATGCGCGCACCGCATCCTCAAAAAACATTTCATAGAAATCCCCTAGACGGAAAAAAAGGACGGTATCAGCCGAGAGAGTCTTCTTGATGGAGCGGTACTGCTCCATCATGGGAGTCAGCTTGACGGGAGTATCAAGGTTCGGAAGATTCGGCTGCTTCAAGGCTTAGCTCCTAAAATTGGGATTCAGTATTGCCGAGTATAGCCGAACCCCAACAATCATTAAAGCGCTTTTAGCTGTTTGACACGATCGAAGTCTCGGGTTTTAACGGCAGATAAGGGATAAGAACCAGAACAAAAAGAGAAAAAACAGCTGAAACCAGGATAAGCGGACGGAGACCTATCATCGGGAAAAGAAATCCTCCCAGGGCTTGAGACCCCATCTGTCCGAGGTTATAGAAAGACATCAGAAGGGCAAATACCGTTCCCCCCGCGTATCGGGGAGAGACTTTGGCCGCCAGATTGAGAAGTGTTAGAAAGATTACAGAGCTGGCGATGCCGAGGAAGAAGTTCATGCCGAGCGCGAGCCCTTTCATGACGGTGGGCCTTGCGATTATCGGGTGAGCAAAATAAACAAAGTAAGAAAGGGTCGCCAGCACCCCGAGAATAACGGCAATCCTGAGGAAGCGGCGGATCGGAAAGTCGGCAAAAAAAATCCCGTAAGAAATGCTCCCGGCTAAAGCTCCGGCGCCGGCAACAGCTTGAAGGATACCAAGAAATGTTCCGCTGAATTTAAGAGTATCTACGGCGTAATAAAAAAAAGGCGCTCCGAAGGAAGGCGAAAAATTCCACAAGAAAAGGAAAAACGCGAGGATCCAGATCCCCGGATGGCGGAAGATATCCTTAAGATCATGCCCCGCTGTCACCTCCGGATGGGGCATTGTGGGTTCGCGGACCAAAAGTATGACGATTGCCGCGGTCAACAGCGGGCAAAATGCCGTGATCGCAAAAATAACCTGATAGGATATCTTCCCCCCGCGGGCAAGGTCCGCAACCCATCCGCCGGCAAGCGCGGTCAGAATCATGGCGGCATAAACAGCCGTCCACTGAATCGATTGAAACTGGCCTGTCATATTAAGAGGCTGCCCTGTCTCGACCATCAGACCGTCCGTCACGACATCCTGGAATGCATAGGCCATGTAGATCAAAGTGATCAGGAGAAGGAGTGTCGGCACGGTATAAATGGTCAGGGATGACAGGACAAGCCATGCACCGCCCGCAAAAAGCGACGTCAGAACCAGATAAGATTTTCGCCGGGAGCCAAATATCGGGAAAAAATCCGACAGGATGCCCCACAAAGGCTTGACCACCCATGCCAGAAGCGTCACCGCCTGGAAATAGGCCATTTGGGTGGGTGTAAGACCGGCATTATTTTTAAGGAGGAAATTGACCGCAAGCGCCGGCATCGCTCCAAGACCATTCATGGAGAAAAAATAAACCGACGCAAAAACAACAGCCAGCGGCAACCACTCGGAGCGTTTTCGCATGGGCGGTAATATAACATAACTTCCTAAGCCTCTTATGCTAAAATCCGCCATGCCACAGAAACTTCTCTTATTCGACATCGACGGAACCCTTCTGCTCGCGGGCGGCGCAGGCAAGGTTGCGCTAGAACAGGCTTTCCAGGAGCTTTTTGGCATCCCGGAATGCTGGGGCAATCTTGATCCTCACGGTCGAACCGATGCTTCCATCTTTGATGAAATCGCCGGACGCTGTCTGGGCCGTCTTCTCACCCGGGACGAGTTTGACCGCTTGATGCGCCGCTATGAAACTCTTTTCGAAGACCGCATTATGACGGCCGCCTGTTATGAACTCATGCCCGGCGTCACCCGGTTACTGGAATATCTTTCGAAGGAGCCGGGGATTTTTCTCGCTCTTGCAACCGGAAATTTTGAGGGAGCGGGACGGATGAAACTGAAACGCGGTAAAATTGAACACTATTTTAAAGCGGGCGGTTTCGGGATGGATTCAAGGGAACGTCACAAGATCCTGCTTGCCGCGGTAGAACATGCCGAATCAGTCAGCGGCAAGAGTTTTTCAAAGACTGATATTTATGTGATAGGCGACACCGAATACGACGTCGCGGCAGCAAAAAAAGCGGGGCTTAAAAGCATCGCCGTCCTCACGAACGGGAGAACCGGATCGGACTTCAAAAATGATCCCCCCGATCATATTCTGAAAGATCTCACCGATATCTCCGGGTTCATGGAATGTCTTAGATAAAAGCCGCGTTTCTTTTCAGAGCAGGCCGTGTTCCTGAAAGCTGTAATGCCGGTTATCTCCAATGATGATATGGTCGAGGATTCTGATGTTGACCGACAGGCAGGCGTGGCTGAGTTTTCGCGTGATTTCCTGATCTTCGCGGCTCGGTTCGGCTTTTCCCGACGGATGATTATGGACCAGCACAAGATTTGAAGCGTGAAATTCAAGCGCAGCTTTTACAACTTCCCTGGGATGAACGGCCGCCTCATCCACGGTCCCGTAAAAAAGATCGCGGTCGTCCAGGATGCGAAGGGATTTATCGAGAAAAAGGACTTTGAATACCTCACGCTTTGAATCCCGAAGCGACGCGCAAAGATAATCCGCCACAGCCTGCGGGTTCCGGACAAAGTTCTGTCCGACAATATTCTCCCGAAGGTAGCGCCGGCCTATTTCGCGGACCGCACAAAGCATCGCGACTCTGGCTTTGCCAAACCCTTTAACATCGCTCAAAGCCCGAGCCTCCTGGGCAAGAAGCTGCCGCAAACCTCCAAATTCCAGAAGAAGTGACCGGGAAAAACTTACGACGTCTTGTCCGCGCAATCCGTGTCCAAACAAAACGGCGAGCAGTTCGGCATCAGATAAAGCCGACGCGCCCTTTTCAAAAAGTTTTTCCCGCGGACGTTCTCCCGCCGGCCAATCCTTGATTCCTTTGATCATGCCTCCCATCCTAACAAGGGACGGGAATCTGTCAATGTTTATTTGATATATTTTTATTTATTATAAATAATATATCGAAGTTCAAAAGATCTGGATCAGGCGCGACGAACCCCCGACTATTTTCAGGCGTATCCGGCGCGCGGTCAAAGGCACAAGACCCGCGGCCTTTTCCGCCCACTCGACGCAACAGATCGCATGCGGATCAGCCATAAATTCGTCAATACCGATATTTTCAAATTCACTGGTTTCATCAAGGCGGTAGCAGTCGAAGTGATAGAGCGGGATCCGGGCCTTGTAAACATGCATCAGGACAAAGGTCGGACTTTTAACCTGCTCGGGATGTTTGAGACCGAGACCCTCAGCGATCCCTTTAATAAAGGTCGTTTTACCGCTCCCGAGATCCCCTTCCAGGCAAAGCACGGTTCCCGGTTTCAGGTTCCGCGCAATTTTCTTCGCGAAGGCAATCGTCTCGTCGGCCGAATTCGTGATGATCTCTTGTCGTGTCTTTTTCATAAATCAAAAATGGCGGTAACCTTTTTTCCTGAGATGTGTCAAAGCAATACGTTTGCCGCCGGAAAAATATCGAACGGTAGGTGCCCCGGAGGAGATTTTCCCGATCCAGCTCAATGGAACTTCAGGAAAGCGTTTTTTCCATCCGTTTTCAATCCGCGTTTTTCCCTCCGCCGATATCGTAAAAAGAAGCTCGAAATCTTCACCGTCAGTCAGGGCCCTTTCAAGAGCCGCCGCTCCGCGGCCGGAGGTAAGCGCCAGGGCATCCCGGGAAACGGGGATCAGGTCAAGATTGAGTTCAGCGGTCTTCCCGGACGCGTGAAGAATATGTTCGAGATCCTGAATTAAACCGTCGGAAATATCGATCATTGAATTCACCCGGCCAGCCCCTGCCAGAAACTTGCCTTCACGCAGGCGCGGCAGGAATGAATAATGATGCCTCCTTATCGAGCCGCCCAAAACTCCGGTAACACCGACATAGTCCCCGCTTTTCGCGCCCGAGCGAAGCACCGGATCGACCGCCCTGCCTAAAACCGTCACGCTGGCCGAGAACTCTTTAGAGCGGGAAAAATCACCCCCGACGCAGCCGATCTCGCATTCTTCGGCCAACTTGAGCATTCCGTCATAAAAACGGTCGAGCCACTTTACCGTTATGTATTCGGGCTTCCCGACACTCAAAACGAACACGAACGGCTCGGCACCCATCGCCGCGAGATCGCTCAAATTAACCGCCAAAGCTTTCCGGCCTATTTTCTCGGGGCTTAGCTTTCCCAAAACAAAATCAACACCTTCAACCAGCATATCGGTCGCAATCACCAAGCTTCCCCGCCCAACCCCTTTCAGCACCGCAGCGTCATCGCCGATTCCTTTCAAAACGTGTTTCGAGCGCGGGACCCTCTTTCTCAGCTTTTCAATGAAAGCAAATTCGTCCATTATTTTCCCGAGAGTATCTCTTTTATCTTTTTGAGAGAAAAACTGAAAGGCGGTTTCAAAACACCCGCCTCGGTGATGATGCCCGAAATATACCGGTGCGGCGTCACATCAAAGGAAGGATTGAACACTTTCATTCCTTTGGGCGCAAGCTGCTTGCCGTGGATCTCACGGACCTCGGCGTGCGGACGCTCTTCGATAGGGATATCTTTTCCCGTCTTCGCCTTCAGGTCAAAGGTTGTGCTCGGTGCGGCGATATAAAAAGGGATCTTGTGAACTTTTGCAAGCACAGCCACACCGTAAGTCCCGATCTTGTTCGCGGTATCCCCATTCATCGCAATCCGGTCGGCGCCGACCACCACCCCTTGAATTTTGCCGTCCCGCATGAGGCTCGCCGCCATATTATCGCAGATGAGCGTGGCCGGGATCCCGCTCTTGGTAAGCTCCCAGGCCGTGAGGCGCGCGCCTTGAAGCAGGGGGCGGGTTTCATCGACAAAAACCGAGAACGGAATCTTTTTTTCCTTTAGTGTGTAAAATACCGCAAGCGCCGTCCCGTATCCCGAAGTCGCGAGACCGCCGGCATTACAGTGCGTAAGGATCGTGTCCCCTTTCCCGAAAAGGGCAGATCCGTATTCCCCGATCTTCCGGCACAAAACAATATCATCAGTGTGGATTTTTTTAGCCTCTTCCAAAACCTCATTTTTGAGTTTCTTTATGTCCCGCTCCCCGCTTCCGGAAACCCTGTTCAAAATCCGTTCCAACGCGTAGGCCAGATTCCGGGCCGTGGGCCGGGCCGAATCCAGATACCGGCTCTGCTTATCAAGGGCTTTCATGAAAGCACGATAACCCCCGTTAAAATCCTTAACCCCAAGATAGAACCCGTAACCGGCGGCGATGCCGATCGCAGGAGCCCCGCGAACCGCCATATGACGGATGGCCTTCCAGACAGAAAGAGATGTGCGGCACGCAAGCCATAGCTCCCGGCTCGGAAGCTTCCTTTGATCCAACAGAAAAAGGGTCCCGTCAGAAAATCGGATCGGAGAAAAAGGCACTTTGGGAATTTTCATGGGATTATTTTACCTCATTTACATTACGCGTTCGAACCTATGATCTGTTTAAGTAAGAAGAAATAACCGATAAAAAGGGAATTGTGGACGATATGTAACGTGATCGGAGCCACAAGAGAGCGGCGCGATTCATAAAGAAGCGCCAAAGCGACACCCAGCACAAAGATCGGCCAAAACACAAACCCCGTGTGATGAATCGACGCAAAGAACGCCGAGCTCAGCACTACCGCCCAAAACTTCCCGACCTTTCCCCTCAGGATGGGGTAACAAAACCCGCGAAAAAAAATCTCCTCAAAAATCGGTCCTATCACGGCTCCGAGCAGCACCGAGAATACCACGAGGAAAGGGAACCTCCTTTCCTCTTCGATAAAAACATTGACGAGCGGATGCGGAGGCGGTTCATAGTGAAACAGGTTCGCAGCAAAAAGCAAGGTCACGAGTACCAACACAAAAACCGGCAGCACCCCGAAATACCCCGTCACACCGATCATCACTTCCCGGAGCTTTTTCCCGCCGGGAACATTGAAACCGAGTTCGCGCCATGAACTACCCTGCTGTTTCACAAATCTCACCATGAACAACACACAAAGGATATCTAAAAGAAATGTGTGAAAAACCATATACAGATTTGCCAGACCCGGTGCAGGGAAAATCGCCTCGACTATTCCCATAACAAAACTAAGCGCAATACCCCAGGCCACAAAAAGGATGATCGTTTTAAAGAGGATTGAAAAAGGCCAGCCCCGGGACGCCGGAGGCTCCGTCCCGCCTAAAAACCTTTTTCTAAACCCGGGGCGAACCCAGATAAGGATATCGATCACGATACCGGCAACGATCGCCAGGATGAAGAAAATCGAGAAAAGCTCGAAAAGAAGCGCGAGCCGGGGCTCTTTTTTCGCGAAAACGTCGAACGCATCGGCTCTAACGGAAGTATTATCCGTGAACTGCCTTTCCGCTTCTTTAAACCGCTGAACCGCCTGAGAGGGTTCGATTGCAGGATTTTGAACACCTGAGCCCGAGCCGAGAGCGGCAAAAGCGTAAAATGCTCCTATCAAAAAGAGCAGCCACAGATAAAGGCGATTTTTCTTAAAAAAAAAGAAAATTTCCTTCAGCATAACCCGAAAAATTCTTTGGCGTTCTTCGTGGTTGAAACTGCAAGCGACTCAAGCGTGACGCCGCGGAGCCTTGAAATAAACTCCGCCGTCTCAATCATATAGGCCGGCTCATTCCGCTGCCCCCTTTTCGATTGCGGCGCGAGATAGGGCCCATCCGTTTCAATAACAAGGCGGTCCGCGGGACACCGGCGGCATGCCTCGCGCAATGCGTCATTCTTCCTGTAAGTAACCGCTCCCCCAAAAGCCACATAAAAACCAAGCTCCAGGAATTTTTCCATCGTAGCGACATCCGATGAAAAGCAATGGAGCAATCCACGGCAAGGAATCGGGACGGTCCCGTTCAATATCTTCAGAAGATCGTCATACGCGTCGCGGCAATGAAAGATAACGGCCTTCCCGTATTTTTTTTGCCATTGCAGAAAAGTGTATAAGAGCTCCCTCTGCACCTCACGGGGGGAATGATCATGGAAATAATCAAGCCCGACCTCCCCCACCGCAACGACCTTGGGATGCGCCAGAAGTTTTTCAAGTTCGGTCAGATCGGGCGCGGAGGCATGCTTGCTTTCATGGGGATGATAGCCTATCGCCGCGTATACCCCCGGATAGGCCTCGGCAACAGCGACCGCTTTCCTGGAATCCGCAAGATCGGTCCCTATATTGACGAAGAGTCCGACGCCGGCTTCGAGCGCTCGCCGGATCACCTCGCCGCGGTCTGCGTCATATTGGGGGAAGTGGAGATGGATGTGGGTATCGGTCAGAATCATGCCGGTTTTTCATCAAGACGCGGAAACAGCGGGTCGCCTTTGTGAATGCCGGTTCCGGGAACAGTCAAAGGCTTCCTGAAACCTGCGGCGTCCCGGATCGATCCGGTCGACGCGATTCTAAGACGGTCAATGACCTTCGCCGCCGTCAGGGGCATAAATGCCTGGAGCAGGATGGCAATATGTGCGACACATTCTGCCAGGGCATAGAGAGAGTCCGCGAGTTCCCCCTGTTTCGCGGAATCCTTCGCAAGCGCCCAGGGTTTCTTTTCCTCCACGAATTGGTTGGCCGCCGTGATGACCGCCCAGATCCCGGCCAGGGATTCGCGGAGATCGTAATTAAGGATATGATCCCGCACGCCCTCCCATAATCCGAGCGTATCCTTCAAAAGCCTTGTTTCCCAGACATCCCCGCCCGGCTGAGGGATTTTCCCCTCAAAATACTTTTCGATCATAGACGCTGTCCGGTGCCAAAGGTTCCCGAGATCATTCGCGAGATCACTCGTATACCGTTCGTTCAAAAGATCCTCGGAATACGTTCCGTCCAGGCCCAGAGTCACTTCGCGCATCAGAAAATAGCGGAAGGCGTCCGTCCCGTATCTCGCAACGATCTCGACGGGATCCACGATATTTCCGAGGGACTTCGACATTTTTGACCCGCCAATCTTCCACCATCCGTGGGCAAACACCATCTTCGGCATCTCGACACCCATGGCTTTGAGCATGATCGGCCAGTAAACCGCATGCTGGCGGAGAATATCCTTCCCGACCATATGGCAATCCGCCGGCCAGAACTTCCGATATTTTTCATTGTCTTCCGGATATCCGATCCCGGTCAAATAATTGAGGAGCGCATCGAACCAGACATAAACCACGTGATCTCCCGAGCCGGGATATTCAATCCCCCAGGTCAGCCGAGCCTTCGGCCGCGTAATGCAGAGATCTTCCAGCGGCTCACGGAGAAACCCAAGAATCTCGTTTTTTCTGTAATCAGGCCGGATAAAATCCGGATTGGCCTGGATATAATCAATCAGCCATTGTTGATAACCGGAAAGCCTGAAAAAGTAGTTTTCTTCTTCCAGCCGGTCAACGGCCCGTCCGCAGTCGGGGCATTTTCCTTCCTTGAGCTGAAGCTCTGTCCAGAAAGACTCGCAGGGTGTGCAATACCAGCCGTGATATGCCGCTTTGTAAATATCCCCTTTCTTTTCAAGCTCGCTCAGGACCTTTTGGACACCCGCTTTGTGGTGGTCATCCGTCGTTCGGATAAAATGATCATACTGGATTCCGAGAAGCGACCAAAGCTCTTTAAATTTGGGAACGATCCCGTCCACGAACGTCTTGGGATCCATCCCTTCGGCAAGCGCCGCTTTCTGGACCTTGATTCCGTGTTCATCGGTTCCGGTGAGGTAAAAGACTTCACGCCCCAGCATTCGGTAATAACGCGCAAGCGTGTCGCAAAGGATACTCGTATAAGCATGTCCGATATGGGGTTTACCGTTCACATAATAGATCGGCGTTGTCAGATAATAACGGTTCGTCATCAGATTGCCGCCTTTGTTAAAGGGAATAATTTTGAGAGCCGCATCGCGAGGCGGGTGACCATAAGCTTCTGATTCGAGTTGGCCTCCAGGGCCATCTTGGAATCGTAGACAAGATCCAAAGCCTCCAGCCAGATCCTTGCTTTCGAGTCATCCGGAGTTTCCGATGAAATGATCTGTTCGATCTTCTCGCGGGCAAGGAGCATAAGATTTTCCAGTTTGCGCTTCAACTGCTCCTTTTGCATTGCCGGATAAGAATCAAATATTTCTTTAACCGGCATCGCATCAATTGAGGCAACGCCTCGATGAGCGGGCAAAACCGCCGCCCCCCCGATCCGGACTTCAAAACACCGCGACTGGATCGTCTCAAGAAGGTGTGTCCTGTTTTCAACCAGCAGAAGAAAAACGGTATGCTGCGGCGGTTCTTCAAGCGTCTTGAGAAAAGCATTTGCCGCCTCTTCGGTCAGCCGCTCGGCATCCAGGACAATACATACTTTCCGGGAACTCTCATAAGGTTTAAGACCTGCCCAATGAATGATCTCGCGGATCGTGCCCGGATCATTACTGTCCTTGCCGATCTTGATCGACTGTTCCTCCCTGTCTTCTCCAATCCACCGCACATCCGGGTGATTGCGCCTGCGGATCCGCTCCGGGATGGATGTGTTTTCCGATCCGAAGACCTTTTTTCCTCCCCCCAAAAGAGCCGCGGTAAAAACCATCGCGAATTCTTCCTTGATATCCGAGCTGACTCTCTCCGACGCGAGCTCCGCCAGGTCGGGGGAATCGCCGGAACCGCTTAAAATATAGGCGTGGGAAACACGTCCGTGGACGATATGGGACTCCAGGATCCGGGCGGCCAGTTTTTGGGTTTTATTAGCCAAATACACTTTTTAACTTCTCCAGGACGAGTCGGCTGACCTCGGGAAGCGGTCGACTGCCGTCAATCACCGTCATTCGCTCCGGCTCCTGCTCCGCCAGCTTTAAAAATCCGCTGCGAACCCTTTGATGGAAACTGAACGATTCACGCTCAATGCGGTCATAACGTCCGCCGCGCTGAAGCCCCCTCCTGATATCGACGTCCAAAACAAACGTCAGCATCGGCTTGAGGGTTCCCCGAACCACCCGGTTCATGTCGCGGATCAATGCGAAGGGAAGTTTTCTGCCATATCCCTGATAAGCCAGAGTCGAATCTTCAAACCTGTCGCAAATAACGACCTTTCCCTTTTTTAGGGCCGGAAGGATTTTCTCCCGAACAATCTGGGAACGGGCCGCGAGATAAAGAAAAAGTTCCGTCGCGTCGCTCAGCTTTTTGTTCCTTTTATCGAGAAGTATCGCGCGGATCGCCTCGCTCACTTTCGTCCCGCCGGGCTCACGGAGCAGAACCACGGAGCGGTCTTTGCGCCTAAAAAAACGCGCCGCATTTTTTATCTGGGTACTCTTTCCGCTTCCTTCCGCCCCTTCAAATGTGATAAATATTCCCTTTTTCATTTTTTGATATCCCACGCACGCCGCATCTTTTTGACGGTCGAAGGCTCACCGGGACGGCCGTCCTTGACAAACCATTTTTTTTCGCCGATCTCTTTTCGAAGAGCGTCGGACTTTGAAAAATCCCTGATCTTTCTCGCTTCCGCGTATTCCGCAAGAACCCCCAACACATCCGGGGGAATCTCCTTGACGGAAGCCACGTCCAAACCAAAAATCCTGTCCATGTGTTCAAAAAACCCGATACATTCCCGAAGAGATGCCGACGAAAGCTGCGCAAGATGCGCGTTAATTTCCGTTACGATTTTCTGCAGAATCGCCAATGCGGACGCAATATTGAGGTCTTCACTCAAAGACTCTCCTATGTCCCTGACCGCCTGCCGGAGTTGCAGCTGCCCATCCGTCCCCCGGCAGCCAATCTGGAGGCGGCTGAGACATTGAAAATAACAATTATCCAGTTTCTCGATAACCTCCCGAGCCTCTTTCAAACTTTCAAAGGTAAAATTGAGTTGCTGACGATAATGAACCGACATAAGAGCATACCGGATCACCATCGCGTCATAGCCTTTTTCGAAAAGGTCGCGAAGCGTAAAGAAGTTGCCTTTGGACTTCGACATTTTTTCGCCGTTCACCAGAAGATGTTTCGCATGCAGCCAATAGCGGGCAAAGGGCTTCCCCGTCACCGCCTCCGACTGGGCGATCTCATTTTCATGATGAGGAAAAACAAGGTCCTCGCCTCCGGCATGGATGTCCACGGTTTCGCCC
Source organism: Candidatus Omnitrophota bacterium (assembly GCA_022705945.1). GTDB lineage: Bacteria > Omnitrophota > Omnitrophia > Omnitrophales > Aquincolibacteriaceae > UBA1443. The sequence goes on from JAKJDL010000001.1 coordinate 107,174, forward strand.
AGATGCCTCATGCACATGGCCGAGCATTCAATATGCCATCCGGGACGCCCTCTCCCCCAGGGCGAATCCCAGGAAGGCTCTCCTTCCTTCGCGGCCTTCCAGAGGACAAAATCAGCGCCCTCTTCCTTTTCATATTCATCGTTGTCGACGCGCGCACCCGCAATATTTCCGTCCAGTTTCTTTTTGGAAAGCTTCCCGTATTCTTCGAATTTCGAGACCCGGTAATAAACAGAACCATCCTCTGCCCGGTAAGCAATGCCTTTTGCGGCAAGATCCTCGATCAACCTGATCATCGCCGGGATCTCATTCGTCGCGTGCGGTTGAAGCACGGGAGGAAGAATGTTCAGTGCCCTCATATCATCCAAGAAAGCTTGTGTGTAGAAAGAGGTATATTCCCGGAGTGTTTTTTGTTCGCGTCGGGCGCCGGCAATGGTCTTGTCGTCCACGTCCGTGATATTCATCACATGCTTCACCTTCAATCCGCACGACTCAAGAAACCGCCGCAAAAGATCCTCAAAAACGAATGTCCGGAAATTCCCGATATGGGCATAGTGATAAACCGTGGGACCGCAAGTATAAAGAGAGACCTCCCCCGCTTTGAGAGGCGTAAACGGCTCTATTTCATTCGTAAGCGTATTATGGAATTTGATCATTTCAAACCTTTTTCATCGCAACTACCACCTGACAGGTCACGGCAAGCCCCTCTCCTTCCGGTCCCAGGCCCTCCCGGGTCCTGGCTTTGATCGAAACATTCTCAATCGGAAGGTCAAGCAGTCTCGCAACTCTTGTCCGGATCTGTTTTTTATACGGACCAAGTCTCGGCGTTTGCAGAATGATATTTGAGTCCACATGGTAAGGGGTCCAACCTGTTTTTTTCGCCTCATCAAGAACGGTTTTGACGATGACGCTGCTTTTCATGTTTTCCCAGCGTCTATCCCGGTCCGAGAACCACTCTCCGATGTCGCCCTTACCAATGACGCCGAGCATTGCGTCCGCGATTGAGTGGAGCAGCGCATCACCGTCCGAGTGCCCGAGCGAACCTTTCGATGCCGGGATCACCATTCCCCCCAGCCAAAGTTTGCGGCCGACTACGAGGCGGTGCGTGTCAAATCCTATGCCAACCCGGAAATCCGGTTCCTTGTTTTTGCCCAGCATGGCTTCAGCAAGCTCCAGGTCCTTGATGGTAGTAAGTTTGGGATTCCAGCCGTCATGAGGAACGACCCTGACCCGGGCCCCGATCACTTCGAGAAGACCGGCCTCATCGGTCGCAATCATCGCGTCCGGATTGTTCTTGTAAGCCCTTATCAGAACGTCCCGCCGGACCATTTGAGGCGTCTCCGCTTCGTAAAGCACGCTCCGGTCCACCGTCGTTTCGATATGACCGTCCGGTTTTAAAACACGTTTGATTGTCGGGACGACCTTTCGGGCAAGAATAACACCGTCCCATCCCTTGGCCGCCCGCAAAACCTTTCGAATGTCTCTTTCCGTCACAAGCGGCCGGGCTCCGTCATGAACGAGAACCCATTCCAGGTCAGGTGAGGTTTTCCCGAGAGCATTCCACACCGATTCCGCCCGGGTCCTACCGCCTATCACCCATCTTACACACCCGTCAGCATGTCCGGAAAAAAACGACTTGACCTCGGACTTCATCTCGGGACTAATCGCAACAATAATCTCACAAATTTCCGGCAAACCCCGGAATGCATTGATCGTCTTGAGAAGTACGGGTTCTCCGCCAAGGGTATTAAGCAGTTTGGAACTGCCAGAAATTTTTTTCCGGGAATGGGAACCCACACTTTCAAGAAACCGTGTCCCCAACCCTGCCGCCGGAACAATAAGGCTGACACGCATTATCTATCCTGTCAGAAACTCGTCATGGCCGACAAAAAAGCTGGATTCATGAACAAAGTCTCTCCGGGGACCAAACTGCTTCCCCGAAAAACTTTCCTCCCTCATCGTCAGGCGTTCTGTCCTTGATTGGGCGCCGGGGAATTTTGCGGATGGGGTCCCGAATGCGGCTGCCCGTGACCATTTCGTCCGCGATCATGACGGTCCCGGCCCCGATCATGCCAACGGTCTCCGCGTCCGCGTTCATGCCGATCCCGGCGGCCTTCATCTTCATCTGATAATTTCGCGAAAATCATCCGGCCGGCCTGCGTTTGAAGAACGCTTGTGATGGTTACCCGCACGGTTTGTCCGATCCGGCGCCGGGCGCTGTCAACCACAACCATCGTGCCGTCATCAAGATAGGCGATCCCCTGTTCGTGCTCCTTACCCTCCTTGAGAATCTTAATCTCCATCTCCTCACCGGGCATCACAACGGGCTTGAGCGCGTTGGCAAGATCATTGATATTGAGGACCTTCACCCCCTGCAACTCGGCGACTTTGTTCAAATTGTAATCGTTTGTGAAAACCTTGGCCTCGATCACCTGGGCCATTTTCACGAGCTTCGCGTCCACGGTGTTAAACTCGGGGAAATCCATTTCATGGATCTTCACGGTTACATTCGGATTTTCACGGATGGCATTAAGAACGTCGAGACCCCGGCGTCCGCGGTTCCTCTTCAAAGGGTCCGAGGAATCGGAAATAAGCTGGAGCTCTTTGAGAACAAACCGGGGCAGAATCAGCTTCCCTCCCATAAAATGAGTGTTCGCAATATCGGCAATACGTCCGTCAATAATCACCGACGTGTCGAGCAGCACCAGGTCCTCCTTTGCCCCTTTGGTATCCAGGTGAACAAACGGTATCATCAGGCTAAACTCATCCTGCCCGCGGAGGATGGTAATAATGCCGAGATAGGAAAAGATAATCGCACTTGCAATTCCGAAATTACGCGTCATCTCGGGTGTCAAGTCCGCGTAGGCGACCACCATCATGAAAAGCTTGTGAGTGATCAAACCGAGAGCGAGACCGAGAATAACCGAAAGAATATTTCTAACCGTATATTGCTTGAAGAAAACATCGATCATCACGATGATGAAACCGATCAGCGCGCCTATCAAAGCCGAAACCCAGGTCGAATGCAGAAACTGGACGTTCAAGAACGAGAGGATCTCCGAGTAATAACCAAAAGCCGCGCATCCCGCGATAAAAAGAAACCTGATAAAAAGAATCATACTCCCAAACTCCTTTCACATCGCAAAAGACGATGTTTTATATGAACTTGCCTGCTTAATGACCATTAAAAGAAAAGGAAACGCTTCTTGCCGGTATCCTTCTTGATGAGCTTCCAGGGATGCGCACGAATATCTTTGACAAACTCGCGCAACTCGTTATAAATCTCATCTTCCGCCAGCAACTTCCCCAAGGTTCCCTGCCCCTGCTCAATGCGGTCAAGAATATGGCTCAGAGAAGCGCTTGAAGATTCGATATTAACGATGCTCTGACGCAATTCGTTGCCGGACCCCTGAACAGAAGTATTCAATGCCGAACTGAGCTCGGCAAAATTCTTGACCATCAACCGAAGATCTTCTATTGTCCCCGTGTCCGCAACCCCCTTCCGAAACTTGGTCAGCATCGCCGCAATGTGATCCGAAATCTCATTGGCGCGGTTGACAAGTTCCTCGACCGGAACGGGACTGACACCATCGACCACGGAGCCGTCCGTCAGAAACCTCGTCGCTCCCGGAACCGGCGTCACTTCAATGTGGGGTTCACTCAGGATATGCGTCCCTTGAATCTTGAACTGATAATTCTCACCGATTTCAACTCCTTTTTCAACGAAAAGCTTGACCTCCACGCGGTTTTTTTTCTGAGCCTCATCAAAATACAGCTTCACATTGCTCACCTCCCCGATACGAACACCCGCCATGCGGAGAGGCGCTCCTTTATCCAGGATACTCACATATTCATAAAGGACATTGATACTGTAACCGGGCCGGAAAAGATAGACCCCGCTCACAAAAAAAAGCACGAGAGTCAAAAGAATAAATCCGACGATCACAAAGATCCCGACCGTAATCTCATTGGTTTGTTTTTTCATAATTTCTCCGTTTCCTTTTTTATACCGTTCGTGATCGGCCCGTGAGCCGACCCGTTAATAAACTGCTGAATAACGGGATCCCTCGACCCGCGGATATCGTCCGGGGTTCCGAGCCCGATAATCCTTCCTTCATAGAGCATCGCTATGCGATCGGCAACCTTATAGGCGCTCTTCATATCATGGGTCACGACAATTGATGTCACCTTGAGCTTTTCCTGCATTCTCAGGATCAGATCATTGATCGCATCGGCATTGATGGGGTCAAGTCCCGTCGTTGGCTCATCGTAGAGAATAATCTTGGGATCATTGCAAATAGCCCGCGCAAGCCCGACACGTTTTTTCATTCCGCCGGAAAGACTGGCCGGCATCAGCTCCCCGATCCCCTGGAGACCGACCAGGCTGAGTTTTTCACGGACTTTTTCATCAATCTCACGGGCCGACATCCGGGTATGCTCAAGAAGAGCGAAACCCACATTCTCATAAACGGTCAACGAATCAAAAAGAGCCGCCCCCTGAAAAAGCATTCCGAGCTGCAACCGGAACTTTTCCTGATCGTTCTCAAAAGCCTCATAAACGGAACGCCCGTCGATCTTGATATCGCCCCGATCCGGCTCAAGAATCCCGATAATGTGCTTCAATAGCACGCTCTTCCCGCAGCCCGAACGGCCGATAATGACGAGGGTTTCGCCGTCCCGGATCGTAAGATCAACTCCCCGAAGCACGTGATGCGCATCGAACCATTTATGAACCCCCCGGATCTCGATCATTTCGGTTTCCTCACAAAAAATAAAATATCGCCGTAAAAAGCGCGTCCGACGCGATAATCATAATCAGCGATACAACCACAGCCTGGGTGGTTGCCCGCCCGACGCCTTCCGCACCGCCGCGGGCTTTGAAACCGTAATAGCAACCCACCACCGCGATTACGCCGCCGAAAAAGAACGCCTTAATAAGCCCTGTCAGAATATCTTTCACCATCAAAACGTTCATGGCCCGCTTCAGATAAATATGTGAACTGATCCCAATCTTGAAAACCCCGATAAGCCAACCGCCGAACATCCCGATCCAGTCCGCATAAATCGTAAGAATGAACAGCATAAAAATCCCCGCAATAAAACGGGGAACAACGAGATAACTGACAGGATTGGTCGACAAGGCCTTCAAGGCATCGACCTGCTCCGTCACTTTCATGGTTCCGAGTTCTGCCGCAATCGATGCTCCGACTCGGCCGGCAACCACCATCGCGGTCAACACCGGCCCCAGCTCTCTGGTCATCGAGAGAGAAACGAGATCTGACATGAATTGTTCGGCCGCAAAAAGTTTCAGCTGGTAAGCGGACTGAAGTGCCAGCACCATTCCGGTAAAAAGAGATGTCAGAAAAACCAGGGGCAGCGAGGTAACACCGATCTTGTACATTTGCGCGAGCACCATCTTCCAGCGGATATCTTTTTTAAAGATCAAGACAACCGTATCGCAAAAAAGCAAACTGATCCCTCCGGCATGATAAAAAAATCGGGTACATGCCGCTCCGAATTTTTCAAGCCATGATCTTACAAAAACCAGATACCTCAAGTAACTCCAACGCGACATAATTCTCCTAAAATTTCACTTTGGTCTCGATCGTAACGCCCCTGTCCTCAGAAAACACTTCATCCCCATCCCCCGTTTGTATGTCCGGGGGTTTAACGCCTTCGACATAGATTGAGGAGAGAGGGGCCGCCTCAGGGAGTTTTTTTCCGGCAACCTGGATACTCCCGTCTTTTTCATGAAGAGTTACCTCGATCCCTTTCCACACAACCAGCCGGTCCAAAGTCTCTATTTTTATACCGGCCATAATGTTGTCAAGCGTCAAATCGACAGCTCCGGTAAGAAAGAAAACGCTTCGCCCTTTCCAGATCTTCGATTCCTGGAGCGGAAAATAAGGAGCAAATCCGCGGAACCGGATGATACCACGATCATAATCGATTTTCCCCCATTTCCCTTCACGAACATTAAATATCCCTATGATTTCCGGATTCCCGAGATCTCCTTCGATCATGAGTCGCCCGTCAAGCCGCCCTCCCATCTCCCGCGGCAACGGTTTTGAGGCAAAAAACTGAACCTTTCCGAGATCGAAATTAGCCGCCCGAACCGTCAATTTCGATCGCGGCTCTTTCAACGACCCGCCTATGGATCCTGTCATCTCAAATTTTTGCCCCCATGTCCATCGGATGGCGGAAATTCCATATGGGCTTATCTCAAAAGATCCTTTAAGGTCCTGCAAAGGCTGCTGATTCACGATAAAATAGTCTGTCTCTATATTTCCTTTGAAAAAAAACTGCCGCTCCGACCACCGTTGCTGGACGGCATGAATATAGATCCGCCCCTGTGTCACAATATCAAGCCCCAAGAGCTTTAGATGATCCAGTTTGCCGCGGATCGCAAAATCCAGCCCCTTGAGATTTGAGGCTACCGAAATTCTTTTGGAATCTTTCTCAACAGAAAGCTCATAATTGCCGGAGAAAAAATCGATCTCTCCTTTTCCCTGATAGTCGCCATTAATGATCAGGGGATCCATGACGAAAAAACGCCCTTCGGACCTTGCCGTCCCTTCGAAAAAGAATCTTTGCTCCTGGCCGAAATCTATTTCACCCTCGATGCGGCGAGCGTTCAGATCAAGGAAAAAGCCCCCTTCAAACCGCTTCTTTTCCGTATTGCCGACCTTGATCCGAAGCCTGACGGCCGGATCACCATCCTGATTCTTGAAAACCCCGGAAATTTTGGCAGACCAGCCATGCAAAACCGCCCGAACATCCTCAAAAAAAAGATCTTTCCCCGTCCATCGGATCTTTCCGGAGAGCCCGCGGAGCGGAAGCGGGATATCGGAAGAGAGATCTGTTTCGTCAAGCTCAAGCCATAAATCATGCGTCTTGTTAACCGGATCCACGGTGCCATGAATGGCAATCAGCCCCGAGAGGATTCCCCGCGCCGTAGCCCTGATCCCGATCCTGACCTTTGTTCCCTGCGCTTGGTTAATCTTTCCGATGATATCGGTAAGAACAATTTCTTTGCCGAGAGATGTTATGAGATACCGAATCTCACCGCCTCTGAAATCCAAAGCGGGAAGAACCAATCCGGAATGACCGGACCCGGGAGCTTCAAAATACTGATAGGGAAATTCATCCTGGCCGATGACAAAGGAAGGATTGCTAACGGTAACCATCGCAGGCTCTTCATACTTCCGGTTCCAGAGCTGTTTCCAGTGATAGCGGAACAACAACCGGTCAAGGCTTACGAGCTGGGAACGTCCTTTAACCGACGGCAACTCAAGAATCACGTTTTCAAGCGCTATCTGATTGAGATGATAAGGCCGGATCCTCCCGATCGAGACCTTCGCCTTAAGATACTGGCCGGCCCTCTCCTCGGCAAAACGTCTGAACTCTTCCGATGCCGTGACGCGATGCAGGACGATCTTGGCCACAGCGGCACCCGCAATTGCCAGAAGGACAACCGAGAGCAAAAGAATCTTGACGAAAGGAACCTTTTTCACGAAAAACTAGGTCGCTTTCTCAAAAACGATCCTATCCCCTCTCAATTCCGCACGAATCCTGTCTCCCTCCCGGAATTTCCCTTCGAGGATCTCTTCGGCCAGCACGTTCTCAACGTAGCGCTGGATCGTGCGTTTCAGCGGCCGCGCCCCGAAAACAGGGTCATAACCCTGGTCGATAAGAAACTTGAGAGCCTCATCAGCCATGACCAGCTCCATCTTCTTTTCCCTGAGACGATCCTTGACCTCTCCTAACTCGATGTTGATGATCTGTTCAAGATCCTGGCGGGTCAAAGGATGAAAAACGATGGTGTCATCCACACGGTTCAAAAATTCCGGTCTGAAGACTTTTTTTGTTTCGTCAAGGAGCCTGGTTTTAATGGAATCAAAATTCAGATCGTCCTTCCGGACCGCAAAACCAAGATCTCCCTGCTTGCGAACAAGGTCAGCCCCGACATTGGATGTCATGATCACAATCGTGTTACGGAAATCGACCTTTCGGCCGAAAGAATCCGTCAGCCGACCTTCTTCCATGAGTTGAAGAAGGATATTAAAAACATCCGGATGCGCCTTTTCGATCTCATCAAGCAGCACAACCGAATACGGCCGGCGGCGGACTTTCTCGGTCAGCTGCCCTCCCTCTTCATAACCGACATAGCCGGGGGGAGCTCCGACCAGGCGGGATACGTTGAATTTCTCGCCGTATTCGGAGCAATCAACCGTAATCACGGCATCCTCGTCACCGAACATAAAATCGGCAAGTGCCCGGGCCAAAAGCGTTTTTCCGACCCCCGTCGGTCCGAGAAAAATAAAAGTTCCGATCGGCCGCCTCGGATTGCGCAACCCGGAACGGGAACGCCGAACCGCGTGCGCAATCGCCCGGATGGCTTCGTCCTGCCCGATGACTTTCTTATGAATCTCATCTTCCATTTTAAGAAGCCGGGCCGCTTCTTTTTCTTCAAGTCTCGCAAGCGGAACGCCTGTCCATTTTGAAACGATAAAAGCGATATCCTCGGCCGTAACCTGGATCTCGACTTCGGATTTAGACTCCTTCCAGCTTTTCTTCATCTTTTGAAGCTCTTCTTTCGCTTTACGCTCCTCGTCGCGGAGTTTCGCGGCCTTTTCAAAATCCTGGCCCTTGATCGACGCCTCTTTTTCACGCCGCAGAGACTCGATCTCGGTCTCCATTTTCTTCAAATCCTTCGGAAGCGTCGTGACCGATAAACGGGCACGGGAAGCGGCTTCATCGATGATATCGATCGCCTTGTCCGGAAGAAACCGGCCGCTAATATAGCGGTCCGAAAGCTTCGCCGCCTCGGCCAGCGCTTCATCCGTGATCTTGACCCGGTGATGGGCCTCATATTTATCCCTGAGCCCCTTCAGGATTTGGATCGTATCTTCCACGGAAGGCGGATCGACCATCACGGTCTGGAAACGTCGCGCCAAAGCGGCGTCCTTTTCGATATATTTTCTGTATTCATCCAGGGTCGTGGCACCGATGCACTGGATCTCCCCTCTGGATAGCGACGGTTTGAGAATGTTGGAGGCATCGATCGCGCCTTCCGCGCCGCCGGCCCCGACAAGGGTATGAAGCTCATCGATAAAAATAATCACGTTATCCGCCCTGCGAATTTCATCCATCACAGCCTTGATGCGCTCTTCAAATTGCCCCCTGTATTTGGTCCCGGCAACCATGAGGGCAAGGTCAAGCACGATCATGCGTTTATCAATCAGAATTTCGGGGACGTCGCCCGCAATGATCCGCTGCGCAAGCCCTTCGACAATGGCGGTTTTTCCGACCCCGGCTTCTCCAAGAAGCACCGGGTTATTTTTCGTGCGCCTCGCTAGAATCTGTATGACGCGCTCAATCTCATCGTGCCTTCCCACCACGGGATCCAGTTTCCCTTCACGCGCAAGATGAGAAAGATCGCGGCCGAACGCATCCAGCGCGGGAGTTTTGGTTTTCGCTTTACTACCTCCTCCGATACCGGCTGACTGGGGACCTCCTCCCATAGCGGCCGATTCGCCTCCGGGCGTCGCTGAGCCAAGGAGCTTGATGACCTCCGCGCGCACTTTATTGAGGTCGAGTCCGATATTCATAAGGACGTGGCTGGCAACCCCCTCCCCTTCCTTGATGAGGCCGAGAAGAAGGTGCTCGGTTCCGATATAGTTGTGACCCAGCCGGCGTGCTTCATCCATGGCGAGTTCAATAACCTTTTTCGCTTTGGGCGTAAAAGGAATATCACCCGACACGACCGTGCTCGGACCGAACTGGACCAGCTTCTCGATTTCAAGCCGGATCGTATCGAGGGAAAGACCGAGATTCTGCAGGACCGCCGCGGCAACACTTTCCCCCTCTTTGATCAGACCGAGAAGGATGTGCTCGGTTCCGATATAGTCATGATTAAAACGCTTGGCTTCCTCTTTTGCGAGAATAATGACCTTGCGGGCTCTCTCGGTAAAACGGTCGAACATGACTACCTCCGGCTATTTGGTGAAACTATGATGTCAAATGTTTTGAATTTCATTCGAGACCTTCCACTCGCATATCTCTCGGGAATTCCACAATTACCGTGTAAAAAATCTCTTTTTTGGCTTTGGGTTCAAGCTGCAGTTCCCAGCGCCAGACACCTTTCCTGTCCTTCCAGTCCTTATCCCGGGGTTCCTGGCTGACCTGGGCGACCTTGACCTTGATTCTTTCATCTTGGGAAACGGGAATGGTCTCAAACAGGCTGAGTTTGCTCGCCCGGGCCTTATAATTTTCGGCAGACAGTTTGTATTTATAAATAATTTTCTTTGACGAGGAAGGGATGTTCCCGATCAGGACATCATCCGACTTCTTTTCGAGGAGATCCCGTTTTACTTTCACGCTATCATCAGCGCCGAGGTAAAGATCAAATTCTTCTCCCGGAGCGGTATTGCCGACATAAGAGCTTCCCACAAAATCCCCTTCAAAGAAAATGCTGACTCGCCCGCCGGGTAGCTGCAGGTCTCCGGAATTGACGACCCTGCTTTTGAGATAGGCTGCGGGAATCATCCGGGGATACGCCGAATATTCAAATCTTGCCGCAAGGTCCTGCGCCGACACCGGGATTTTATGATCCGATCCGTCAGGTTTTACAGTCGCTTGACGCGTCAATTTATAAACCACGGAAATACCCTTGCTTTCGGCCCGGGCATAAAGGTTCTCCGATCCCATGGGCGCTTGCCCTGCCTCGGGCATTTTCATATCATTGACCGCGTCCTCCATCATAAGCGCCGCCTTGGAAGCGGAAGCAAGTGTTTGTGAGCGCAGCGCTTGTGCTTTCATCACGGGTTGCGGAGGCTGATAGGGCCTGATAAACCAGCTCGCAGCTTCAGGCATGCTTCCGCCCGAAGTCACCTGCGCGGTCGAAAGGGTCATCCCGACATCATCCCATGACTCGCCGGTATTTTGTCTCACGGTCGCGTAGATTATAAACTCGGTTTCCGAATCATCGAATTTGGCCCGTGCGTCATAAACGGGTGTCCAGGAAGCATCCCAAACCTTATAGGAAACCTCGACATCAAGCTTGCCGGCTTTCGCCACCTCGATATCCACCACCGCCGTATATCTGACCTTCTGCCTATTCCCGGAAATCGTTTCCAGCTCGCGGCGAAGGGCATCGATCTTCCTTCCGTTCTCCCGGATCTCAAGATCGATCGTCATGCCCCGATTAAAATTCTCCCTCAACTTGGATCCGAGAAAAGAAAGCGTCGCCTCAAGATCCTGGGCGGACGGCATTTTAGTCACAAGATCTTCGGGGATCTTCTGCCCCGCGAAAAGTCTTACGGAATCAAGATAGGCCTTTTCGTCGTTCAGAACGCGTTTTTCATTTTCGAGAACCCGGTTCTGGTCCTCAAGCGCCCGGATCCGACCTTCCAGTTCACGAACTTTCTCAACCGGTGTATCCTCAAGAAAATCCGTTTTGACCTGGGCCCCGAGAATTTTAACCTCCGCCGTCCCGCGGCCTTTGACCCGGAGCGATTCGGAATCAAAGTTGGCAATAATGTCGGGTATCAGGATCCTCGCGTCCCCCGGTTTAACTTCAACAGCCGCCGTCCGGGTGACAAAAGCGCCGGAGGAATAAACGGTCACCTCGCTGATCCTGGAACTTGAAGATATATCGGCAGCTTCCGTTACCGCCGAAGCCGCACACAAAAACGAAACCATCAAAAAAACAATGCCTCTGTTTTTCATAGTATCCCGTCCTTTGCGTTAGAGAACCACTTTGGAAAAATACCCGCGAATCCGCTCGGCCCGCCTGGCATCACGCTCTGCGGCTGAAAGCTCGCCCCCGTTCATTTTTTGAAGATGCCCGGGCTGAATCCAAAGAAAAAGCTGATTCAGATCACGATGCGTGACCTGTCCGTTCAGGATCCCGATGTCAATTCCCGCCTGAACAAGCGATAGCAACTGAATCGCCTCCTGGGAGGAAATCAGCCTTGCGGACTTCAAGGCTCCGAGAGCACGCCAGACCTGGTCCTCCATTTTAGTTTTGCGTTTCTTCCTGAGATATTCCCTCGCTTCCCGCTCGTGGGTAATCACCTGTTTTATCACCCCTTCGAGATTGGAGATAATCTCGGCCTCCGGCTGTCCGAGCGTGATCTGGTTCGAGAACTGGAAATAATTCCCGAGCGCCTGCGTTCCTTCGCCGTAAAGTCCCCGCACGGCCAGGTTTAATTTTGAAAGCGCCTGAAGAACCTTCTGGATCTGCTTGGTCAACACCAGACTCGGCAGATGCAGCATGCACGAAGCCCTGAGCCCGGTCCCCACATTGGTCGGACATGCGGTCAGATAGCCCAGCATCGCGTCAAATGCGTATTTCAGATTCTTTTCAAGGGCCGTGTCAATCTCATCGGCAATCCTCCATGCCTCGACAAGGTTCAACCCGGATTGGAAAACCTGAAGGCGAAGGTGGTCCTCTTCGACCACCATCAGACTGACCATCTCGTCGGGAGTGATCGCAACGGCACTGATCCCCTCATCGTGGATCAGCTCATTTGACACAAGGTGACGTTCGAGGAGGAACTGCCGGTCAATTTCTCCGATTTCCCTGGTGAAAAGCAATTCGACCTTTTTCAAAAAACTGGATCCGCTCACAGCCCGGGCAACATCAGCGATAAGGTCCTTTCGTTGTTCGGCGGACAACCGGACACCAAAAGGATAATTGGAGAGATTCCTCGCCAGGCGGATGCGGGAACTGACCACAACGTCATTTTCAGGGCCCGTGGCTTTCAGCCAGCTGACCGCCTGCGCCTGAGAACTCTTGTCTCGCTCACTCATCGCCCGTTTTCCCCGTCTTTCCGGATTTTTCCTCAATCTGCTTGATCTCGTCACGAACACGGGCGGCTTCTTCGAACGCCTCGGACTGGATGCATTTTCTAAGGCGCTCCTGAAGCTGCCGGAGATCATGCGCACTGCAAACATCCTTTGAAATCCGGGAAGGCTTTTTCCCCGCATGACACCCCGACCTTTGAACCTGCCTGATCACTGTTTCCAAAGGCTTCTGGAAAGCGGTATAGCACTGCGCACAGCCCAGGCGCCCCTGCTTCGAAAAATCCTCGTAAGTCATACCGCAATTCTTGCAAAGGAGCACCGTTTTTTTACCGGGCTTTTCAGGAAGTTTCTCGATACCCGTAAAACCGGTCAGGATATCTCCGAAATTAAAATAAGTCTTGAAATCGGTTCCTTTTTCCTCGGCGCATTGCTCGCAGATATGAACCTCAGCCATCTGGCCGTTTACGATCTCGGTAAGATGAATACTCGCTTCCCGCGCTCCGCAAATATTGCAAATCATGGTCAGTTTCTTCGCCGCGCAAACGCGTTAAAGCGTGTAGCGGACACCATCCCTGCGGGTCAGTTCGTGGAAACCCTTCAGAAGCAGCCGCGTTATCCTGCCGGGCTTTCCCTCGCCAATCTTCCGGCCGTCGATCTTGACAACCGGAATGACCTCCGCAGCCGTGCCCGTCAGGAACACTTCATCGGCGTTAAAAAAATCATGCCGGGTCAAAATCCTTTCTTCGGAAGGAAGCCTGAGTTTCCGGGCAACTTCAAGGATTGCGCTTCGCGTGATCCCCTTCAGGGCTCCCAGATATGCCGGAGGAGTCAAAAGAAGAAAATCCCTGACTGCGGTTCCCTTCCCGGTCTTCTTGATCATAAAAACGTTATCGCCGGTACATTCCGCCACATATCCCTGATGATTCAGCATGAGGGCTTCCATGCACCCTCCGTTTTTCGCCTCGATCTTGGCCATGATATTATTGAGATAGTTCAGACTTTTGATCGAGGGGTTCACGGCTTCGGGAAGATTTCTTACCGTCGGGACAGTGATGACCTCTAGGCCTTTCTGATAAAGTTCTTTCGGATAAAGGGCGATCTTGTCCGTAATAATGAAAACCGTCGGTTTTTTACAGAGCCACGGAGAAAGCCCGAGGTCCCCGATCCCGCGCGTCACCACAAGCCGGATATAACTGTCAAGGATCTTGTTGCGCCGCAGTGTCTCAATGACCGCGTCTTCCATCTCTTTCCGGGTCATCGGAATCTCAAGCATGATGGTGTGGGCCGATTCCCAAAGCCGATCAAGATGTTCTTTAAATTTAAAAACAAGCCCCCGGTAAGATCGGATCCCTTCAAAAACGCCGTCCCCGTAAAGAAGCCCGTGATCGAAAACCGAAATCTTCGCTTCGCTTTTGGGATACCATTTCCCGTCAATATAAATTTGAAGTTCCATAAAATTCTCCTCGTTTAAATACGTGATTGTTCAGCTGTTGAAAATTTTTTCGGGGGGCATCAGTTGACCCTCATGAAGCCGAAGAGTGCGGGTTCCGGTTTTCGCGAGCTCTTCGTCATGGGTCACAATGATAAACGAATGCCCTTCATTACGGTTCAGCTCGGTCAGAAGCGACATGATGGAAGCCGCCGTTTCCTCATCAAGATTCCCCGTCGGCTCATCGCAAAGAACGATGTCCGGGCTATTGGCAAGAGCCCTTGCGATGGCAACACGCTGCTGCTCTCCTCCGGAAAGCTCCGGCGGGAAATGGGTCCTCCGGTTCCAAAGCTTCACACGTTTCAGAACCTCCTTGATCCATGCCGGATCTTTTTTCTTCGCCAGAAGCGTCGGCAAAAGGACATTTTCATAAACCGTCAGTTCCGGAAGTAAATGATAAAACTGGAAAACAAAACCGAGGCTGTTGCTGCGAACCCTCGCAAGATCGCGTTCCGACATGCGCGTCATATCCCTGCCCTTGAAAAAAATAGTTCCTCCCGTCGGCCGGTCAAGCCCCCCCAGAAGATGAAGCAACGTCGATTTTCCGGATCCTGATTTCCCGTTCACAAACAGCATCTCCCCCGACCGGACATCGATATTCACTCCCCGAAGGATCTCAAGCGTTCCGGTCGGCATGTCGTAGTCCTTGCGAACATCTCTTGCGCTTAAAATCATCGCCTCGTGATTATTCATAGCGCAAAGCCTCCACAGGCTTCATGCTGGCGGCACGGTGCGCCGGATAAAAAGCGGCCAGGACAGCCGTCGAAAATGCAAACGCGGCAACCATCCAGACATCGGAGTAATGCACCTCTGCCGGTATCCGGTCAAAAAGATAAATATCCTTCGGAAAAACATCAAACCCAAACGTTTTCTCCAGAAAATCCGCGAGATCATTGATCTTGTAGGAGGCCCAAAGCCCCAGGCCCACACCGAACGCGATCCCCCAGAAACCATAACCGACACCTTCAATCAGGAAGATCCGCCTGATCGACGCCCTGGTCGCGCCAAGAGCGCGGAGGATACCGATATCCTTCGTTTTTTCCATGACCACCATGATCAGGGTCGAAACGATATTGAACGCGGCGACCATGATAATCAGGGAAAGGAGAATCGTCTGAAGAGCTTTTTCGACTTTCAGCGCCTGAAAAAAATTCTGATTCATATCCTGCCAGGATGCGAAAACATACTGGTTCGAAAATTCCCCCGCGAGGATCCATTTCCACTTTTCCGCGTCATCGACATTTGAAAAACGGGCGCTGATCCCCGTCACCTTTCCTTCCATACGATAAAGTTTCTGGGCCTCCCGGATATCGATCAACGCAAGCTGCGTGTCAAAATCATTCATCCCGACATTGTAAATTCCCCGCACCAGGACAGGCCATGTTTTGACGTGCATCGGAAGCGGCAGGAACGGGTTTTTTTTCTCCATCGACGGCGTAATAACATAAACAATATCACCGATCTGCACCTGCAGCCGTCTCGCCAAACCGTCCCCGATCACAATACTGGGCGTCCGCGCTACCGTCTTTTTCTTTTTAAACCACCATGTCCGTTTTGTCTCCGATGAAACCGATTCTTGAAAACTGATGGTTCCGGAAACAAGATTTTTTTCGAAAAAACTCAGGTCCTCGTTGACTACATCCACTCCCCGGACGATCACACCTTGCGCGTTCTTGTCCGACCTGAGGATCGCCTGACCTTCGATGTAACCGGAAACCGAAACAAGATTGGGAATATTCTGGTTTTTGATCGCCGCGATATCCCGCTCCGCGTCATCCACACCGTTCACTTTCTCAATACGCAGATGCGGCTGAACACTGACGATCTTTCGTTTAAGTTCCCTGTCAAACCCGCTCATGACCGAAAGCACGATGATCAGGGCCGCAACGCCGACCGTGACACCGGCTACCGAAATAAAGGAGATCAGGGAAATGAATCCTGTTTTCCGGCGGCGCGTAAGATGCCGATGGGCGATAAAAAGTTCAAATCTCATGTTGCGGGCTCCTCGCCAGCCGTTTCCATTTCGTTGACCAACTCGGCTTTTTTCTTCGGTTTCAGCTGAGGGAACAAAATAACATCGCGTATTGACTGCTGGTTCGTGATGAGCATCACGAGCCGGTCGATTCCGATTCCAAGGCCCCCGGCCGGCGGCATCGCGTATTCAAGGGCCATAAGAAAATCCTCGTCAACTTCCTTGTGTTCCCCGATCAGCTCTTTTTGTTCCTCAAGACGCTTGCGCTGAATCGCGGGGTCGTTCAACTCCGAAAACGCGTTCGCCACTTCCATTTTCGCGATAAAAAGCTCGAATCGGTAAACAAGGTCAGGATCTTCTGCCTTGGCTTTCGCAAGCGGCGTCATGACGGTCGGATAATCGATCACAAACGTGGGGTCCCAAAGGTCCTTTTCGACTTTCTCTCCAAAAATTTCATTCAGGACATCGATATCCTCCATGTCTTCCGATACCTCGACATGAAGTTTCTTCGCGGCATCCCGAACATCCGCCTTGCGGAAATCCATTCCGGTCGCGGCTTCCAAAGCCCCATAGAATGAGATGCGTTTCCACGGACGCCTGAAATTCAGAATTTTGTCACCGTAAGGGATCTCTTCTTTTCCAAAAAGCATCATCACAAGGTGATGAGTGAGCTCTTCCGTGATAGCCATCATATCTTCATAATCCGCGTAGGCCTGGTAAAGCTCCATCATGGTGAATTCGGGATTGTGGCGCACCGAAATCCCCTCGTTCCGGAAATTGCGGTTGATCTCATAAACCTTTTCAAAACCCCCGACCAGGAGCCTCTTGAGATAGAGCTCGGGCGCTACGCGAAGATAAAGGTCCGTATCCAAAGCGTGATGATGCGTCACGAACGGTTTTGCACGGGCTCCTCCGGCCAAGGGCTGCATCATGGGCGTCTCGACTTCCATGAATCCCTTGCCGTCAAGAAACTTACGGATTTCGCTTATGATCCGGCTTCGTTTCCTGAATGTTTCACGGACATCATCGTTAACGATCAGGTCCACATAACGGCGGCGGTAGCGTGTTTCGATATCCTTCAGGCCGTGCCACTTCTCGGGAAGCGTGCGGACAATCTTCGAGAGTCTTTCGTATTTTTCGATCTTGACCGTTTTTTCTCCCGTCTTTGAAACAAAAAGCTCCCCTTCCAGGCCGATGATGTCACCGAGGCCAAGAGCTTTGAAGGCCTTGTAGGCATCTTCTCCGAGAATATCTTTCTTGGCGTAGGTCTGAATCCTTCCCCCCTCATCCTTGATATCCGAAAAAGTGCTTTTCCCCATATCCCGACGGGACATCACTCTCCCCGCAATGCGCACCTTCCGTCCGATTTGAAAATCACGGCTAATGTCCGCAATCGAGTCCTTGGGCAAGAATCTGGCCCCGTAATCTGAATTGCTCATGCTCATTTATCCTTATTCCTTGATCTTAAAAGAGTTAAGAGGAGGAGGAAGGCATTATATGTCAGTTAGGCTCAATAATCAATCGGGCAACGGGCTCTATTTGATAGTTTTCCTTGACCCGCAAGTCTCTTTTGTTAAGATTCCTTCCGTGATGACACCGATAATCCTGATTTTTCTTGCCTTTGCCTTAAGCGTGTGGATTTACAGGGGCTTCCGGTCGCTCTCCGAACTCGCTCAGGCTCCTACCCTCGCCCCCGATCATACGAGCATCCGGGAAGGAACTGTCAGCATTCTCATTCCGGTTAAAAATGAAGAGAAAAATATCGCTCCCTGCATCCGGTCTTTACTGGGGCAACTGCGCGAGAACGATGAACTGATTGTCATCAATAACTGCTCGACCGATAAAACAGAAACCATTCTCAGGGATCTCGGAGCTGAAGAAATCAAATCCTCGGACGGCAGATCGCGCTCTAAAAGACAGACTTTGAAATATATCAATACTCCGCCGACACCGGACGGCTGGACGGGAAAAAATTATGCCCTCCATCTCGGAGGTCCTTACGCATCGGGAGACTGGCTGCTTTTTACCGATGCCGACACACGGCATGAAGCCGGGGGCCTGGATGCTTCGGTAAGCTTTGCCGAAAAAAACTCCCTCGACCTACTAACCCTCCTTCCCCGCTGCATTGCCCGCGGATTTTGGGAAAATCTTATCCAGCCCTGCGCGATGGGCTACATGGGTCTATGGTTCCCCCTGCGAAAGATCAATAGCCCGAAAGCAAAGGTTTATTTCGGAAATGGGCAGTATCTCCTGATCCGCGCCGAACATTATCAAAAGCTTGGGGGACACGCCGCCGTCAGGGAAGCGTTTCTGGAAGACTTTGCGATAATGAAAAAAACGAAAGAGGCGGGTGCCCGCGGCATCTGCGGATTCGGGATGAAAATCTACGGCACGAGAATGTATGATTCGTTCGGGGCTATTTGGCGGGGTTGGCGGCGGATCTATCTTCACGCTTTCGGGCAAAACCCCGGGCGCATCCTGAAAGCCGTTCTGAGCGTATTGTTCTTTTCGGTTTTGCCCTTCGTGCTGATTCCGGCGGTATTCTCAACCGTTCCGGGCATGATAATCGGAGGTTTGCTTGTGATTATCATCCTTCTGACAGCGGTCAAAACTCACGGGATCGTTCACGCCGGGAAAGCAACTGCTCTGTTACATCCCCTGGCCGCGATTGTGTTTACGGCCACTCTCGCGGATGCCTGGCAAATGGCCCTTTTCAACCGCAAGACTCATTGGCGCTGAGCTCCTATTTGCCGCAAGATCAAAGAATTTCTATAGATAAGACACCCGCGCCCTTACAAATGGGAGGTTCCCGCTAACTTAAAAATCAAACCGCGCGGTAAGGTAGTAGGTGTGATTGCGGTAATGATCCCGGAGCGTGCAGTCGTAGTTCGCCGTAAGCGTCATGTTCCCCTTGTTCAGATAAGCAAGCTCCGCGCCAAAAAGAGCTCCGTTCCGCGCAGGCTTCGCACCCGAACTCGTGAACGAAGTCCCGCCGCCCGCAAAACTCGACCTCGATTCGAATTTGTCCGCCAGATAATCATACAGCCACGCCGCCTTCACCGCGGGAACGAACGTCCCGTGTTTCTTCGATACCAGAGGATACGCGAACTTCATCCCGAGACCCTGCTCCAGCGTGTGATAACCGTCTGCCTCAACCGTCAAACCCAGCGCGCCCGCTCCCTTCTCCCTATAACCGTTCATCCTGAGATAACTATACTCCAGGGACGCAAACGGCGTGATCTCAAGCTCCTTCGTCGCGCGCGTCGTCACGGTGTAGCCCGTCTCCCACTTCGTCGAATACTGCTGACCGTGGTGGTCAGCTTTCGCAACACGCACATTCGAGGGCGTCAGCCAAATCTCGCGGCGACTGTCGTAATTATTCGCCCCGAACGCGGCCATCCCGTCCACATACCACGCCCCGCCGCGACTGAGCAGTTTCTCCCTATCCTTCGTCTCGCGACGGTCGTTTCTCGACCGGCAAAGATCCGTCGAATCATACGTCCCATACACCGTCACCTGGAACGAGTTGATGTCGCTTGAGGGACTGCCCGGCATCTTTGATTTCACCCGCGCGAACGAGTAACCGCCCGCCGCGCCCATCCTCAAATGCTTCGTGATGAGCCGGTCCGCGCCGATCGCAGTTCCCCACGTGTTCATGTTAAACCCTTCGATATCCTTCCGAGCCCACTGTTTCCCGTGGCTCCCCAAACCCTGTATCCAGAATCCCGACCCCTGGAACATGTCGCCGGTCGCAATCCCTCCCCTCGCAAGTCCGTTCCTGGAATACCCCAGCCGCTGGCCCACGCTCCCCAGAAATTGACCCATCATCGCACGGCTCCCCGCCACGTCCCCGCCGCTCACATCCGGCACCATTGTATCAAGCTCGTTCGCGAGTTCTTCGTCGGAAAGACCGTCCAGCGTGTTCAACACATCCAGCATATCCCCCGCAGCACCCGCGGCGCCGGCCGATTCAAGCG
>JAKJDL010000001.1:127480-307041 GCA_022705945.1 Candidatus Omnitrophota bacterium
CCCGCCGCAGCCGAGTTCCCGTTCGACGCGGCCGAGTCATAACTCGAACCCGAACGGTTCGCCGTGAAAATCAGATCCCCGTTCAGAACACTCGGAGTGAACGTCACGCGCGGTGATGTCGATGTCACCGTCGGAAGAGTGATCGCTCCGCCCGCCGCGCCGTCCACCACCGTGAACTGGGTCCCCCCGGCAATATATTCCCCGCCCACCGTCACGTTCATCGTCCCGCCCGCGATATTCACCGCGGAGCCGGAGGTGATGTTCCCGAACACCGCCGCGCTATTGATCGCAAGGTTCACCGTGGAAGCGGCAGACTGAGTATAAACACCCGTCACCTCCAGCGTGTTCGCACCGAGCGATACGCCGCCCGTCCCGGAAAGCGTGAGTTTGCCCGTCACCGTGACCGGGGCCGTGACATTCAGCGTCGCCCCGTCGTTGACTTTGGTTTCTGCCGCGAAAATATTATGACCGAGATTCGCCGTCCCGCCGTTAAAGTTCACCGCCGTCAGATCAGCGCCTGCCACGCCGATAGCCCCGCCCACCGTCGTGTTCCCGAGAAAGTTCAGTTTCCCCAGCGTGCCCCCGGTCGTCGTCACCGCCTTGGAAAGACTCGCGCCGTCAGCGACGTTCACAGTCCCGGCACCCGAAAACACGAGCGAAGAGGACGTTAGCGACGAGTTCAGGTTCAGCGTCCCGGCGTTCACCGTCGTGGCTCCCGTATACGTGTTCGTCCCGCTCAGGGTTACTGTCCCCGCGGTAGTCTTGTTGAGACCGGCCGCACCCTGAAGCGCTGCCTCGATCGCTCCGGCACGTGCGTCAATATCCGTCGCGCTCGTGAGCGCGCTGTCTCCCGAGATCGTCCCGCCCGTAAGGGTCAGACTATTGACCGACTCCGCGCCGCCGAGAGCCAGCTTGCCGCCCTGAACCGTCACGTCCGACGCCGTGTTCAAACGGCCGGCCGAACCTAACGTCACAGTCCCGGTATCCACCGTCACCGCTCCCGCGCCGAGCATCGCGGTAACCGTCCCGCCCGTAAGACCATACGTCGTTGCCGTCAGTGTCCCGGTCCCCGAAAGCTCCCCGGCGCTCATATTAAACACACCCACCGTATCATTATTCGCACCCATATTGAGTGTTGCGCCGTTCGCGGAAACAGTCACCGTTGACGTATCCGCGA
Source organism: Candidatus Omnitrophota bacterium (assembly GCA_022705945.1). Lineage (GTDB taxonomy): Bacteria > Omnitrophota > Omnitrophia > Omnitrophales > Aquincolibacteriaceae > UBA1443. The sequence goes on from JAKJDL010000001.1 coordinate 128,658, forward strand.
TCTGATTCGACTGAAGCAACGACACCGTCCCAGTTCCGCTCACAGACAGATCCCCAGCGATCGCGTCGACGCCGGTTTTATTCAGGTTGAGTGTGCCGCCGTTGACGGATGTCTGACCGGTATAGGTATTGGCCGTATTGCCGTTTAGCTCAAGCGTTCCGGTGCCGGTTTTCGCAAGACCGCCCCCGCCGCTGATCGCGCCCGAAAGCGTCGTGTCGCCGCTCCCGCCCACAGTCAGTGTGTTGCCGCCGTTTGTGATGTTGCCGTTCACGATCAATTGGTTACCGCCCGATGCGTTCCCGTTCGTCCAGGTCTGCGAGGAGCCAAGCGTCACATCGCTATTGATCGTCAGCGAGCCCGAGCCGTTCTCGAGGGTAATCGCGTTCCCGGAGCTGTTCAGCGTCAGCGTGTTCCCGCTGACGCTCGCCCCGGCCGTCCCCGATTTCATTGTCAGGCTGTTGATCGTAAAATCCTGGCCGAGCGTCGTCGCGAGGTTCCCCGCGCCCGTGTAATAAAACTGAACATCGGATGTCGCGCCGGGGATCGCGTTCTGCGCGGAGCCGTCAGCGTTCACCCAGTTCGTACTGCCCGTGTTCCATGACCCGTTCACGCCGCCGTTCCAGAGGATCGGGTTCGCGGGATTATCCAGAGCTCCCGCATAAGCCAGTTGCAGACTGCTGCCGTTCCGGATAATGGAAAAAGAACCGGCGCTGGCAGTTCCGGCGATGCTGTTATGGTTCGTAAAAGCGCTGGTGTCTATCGTGAAAAGATTTGCTGAAAAATTCGTGATCCCGCCCGCCGCCGTCGCGATCGTCCAAGCGTAGCTGGCATATTTATTGAAACCGGAGACCACTCCCTCGATGTTTCCAAGGGTTAACCCCGTAACAGCGATCGTGAACTTACTGGCAGCAGTCGCGGCAATATCCAAAACGCCGCTAACAGAATGGAAATCCCACCCCGGATTTGTCCCGACTGTGCCGTCGGCTTTGTTGATCTCCCACGTATACGTCCCGCCGCCGGCATAAGTGGCGTTCCCGCTCGTGGTCAGTGTCCCGGGACTCGATCCCGGAGAAAGTGTCCCGCCGTTTGCGATCGTCAGATTTCCCGTCGTCCCGCTCCCCGAAAGAGTACCGGACGTCTGCACCGTCGTGAGATTGCTCAACGCGATCGAACCGTCCACCCTCAGCGTCCCCGCATTCACATTCGTCGCTCCGGTGTAGGTATTCGTCCCGGATAACGTCGCCGTCCCGGCGCCAGTCTTCGTCAGCGTCGCTCCCGCGCCGCCTAGTTTGGCAGATATGGTACCCGACTCTAGCGCATATGAGGTGCCTGTCAGGATGCCTGTGGTGCCGGTGATGGCGCCACCTTTTAGAGTAACCGCTCCTACGGTATCCGTATAGCCCCCCATATCGAGGGTGCCGCCGTTTACCGTGACATCGCCGGATCCCAAGGCGTTATTGGTGCCGTAAGCAAGGGTTCCGGCTCCCACGGTAGTGAGGCCTGTGTGGGTGTTGGCTTTTGTCAAGGTAACGGTGCCTGAACCCGACATAGTAAGGGTCTTGAGGGCGCCGGTCATCCTACTGCCCATACTAACCGCTCCTGTGGTGTTGAGCAGAACGTTGCCTGATAGTGTACTCGATTGGGGTACTGCAGAATCTTCGAATGTGGCATCGCCTGATATCGGGCCTTGGTTGTTCGAAGTGTCGTAGAAGGTCGCGTTACCGTTGATCTTGCCAATGTAGTTATACGAATTGCCGTAGAAGGTCGCGTTACCGTTGATCACGCCAGTGTGGTCCTGATACGTATTGTTGTTAAAAGTCACGTTACCGTTGATCGTGCCGAGGTTAAACGATTTGGTTGTTACGCCACCGTTGAACGTGTATTGTGTGATCTTATTCCCGACCCCTACCCCGTTCTTGTTATATACTGTCCCTTTCACTTCACCGCGCCAAAGCTTTGTTGTTGCTATCACCAGTTCGTTCCCTTCGGGTGCCGCTCCATTATAGTAAGTCGTATTCAATATCGCGTTACCGTTGACCGTGCCTCTGTTATACGAACTGCCGTTGAAAGTCGCGTTGCCGTTGATCGTGCCACTATTGTTGTTATACGAACTTCCGTTGAAGGTAGCCATCCCGGTGCCCCCGCCTATCACAAGGGTAAGAGCGTTCGACCCCGAAGCCCATATCGCGTTGTTATTGAATACTGCCGAAAGAACCGACGCGGAGCCGGCCGCGCCACCGATCGCAGCAACTTTGGCGTTGATAACCGCGTCATCGCCTGCACCGGGGACACCGTTCGACCAACTTCCCGGCGTGGTCCACTCCCCATCCGCTCCCGAGAACGCACTTTCTATCGCGTGCCCCGGCGTGACGGGAGAGAAAACGAGCGAAAATACCGCGACGAATGAAATAAGTTTTTTCATGGTTTTACGGGCCCCCTGAATGGTGGTTCTATCCGCTGAAAAAATCCGGACGCCGGTTCAAGCGTTTTTTGCGCCTCCTCAGCGTCCGCAATGTCCCTGTTGAAAGCCTTTTTGTTCATAATCCGTGAACGATTTGTTCAAATCCTATAAACAGATTGCGTAAAGGTCAAGAAATAACTCCGAGCCGTCTTTTTGCCCCGCCGCTTTGACCCTTCCAAGACCCGGTCTTTTCCGAAAGACCGGGTCTTGCGGGGGGCTTTGACGCTCCGCCCGCTCTCTTTATTGACGGCACCCGCCGTCCTTCTGTTGAGTAATAAATTTTGCATCCGCGCCCCGTCGGCACAGGTTTGTTTTATCCCACCAGCCGCGAGCCGTCCCAGACGAGCGTCTGTCCATGCTTCGGAACCTTGAAAGAACTTTCCGGGACAAGATGTTTTTTCAGGCTTGCGCGCAACAAAACGGGAGGTTCATCCAGCGGCTCATCGCTCAGATTTTCGAATGTCCCCCAATGGATGGCTATGGCGCTTTTTGCGCCTGTGTCTTTCATTGCGAGGACTGCCTCTTCCGGATCGAAGTGCGAGCCTTTCATGAACCACCTCGGAGCGTAGCCGCCGATGGAGATCGCCGCCACATCCGCGTCCCCGATACTTTGATGAATGTCCGGAATGTCCCTCGAATATCCGGAGTCCGACGAAAACCAGAAGGTGAACCCGTCCGCGAGAACAGCCCAGCTTCCCCAGAGAGTTTTATACCGGTCAAACAGGGAGCGCGCGCTCCAGTGCTGGACGGCAAGAAAACGGAAGGTGACCGCCCCATTCTCTCCCTCCGCTTTTAAGTCCTCATCCCAGCCCATCGCAAAAACATTCTGATTTTCACCCCGCATCACCGAGCCCTTGATGTTTTTTGAAAACCATTTCCCGACGCCGAGAGGAACGAGAAATTTCGGGGCACCCCCTTTCCGGTCCATCAATCTCTGTACTGTGTCTTTGTCCAAATGGTCATAATGGTTGTGCGAAAGAAGAACGTAATCAATGCGGGGAAGCCGTTCGAAGGGAATCCCGGGCTTTTGATGCCGCCGCGGCCCGGCCCATTTCACAGGCGAGGCCGCATCCCCCCAGTGCGGGTCGGTCAGGATATTGATCCCGTTGATCTGGACAAGCAGTGTGGCGTGACCGACCCATGTAATGCGGATCTTTCGGGAGTCTTCATGGATCAGATCAAGGTCCGGGTCAATTCCTTCGATCGGCTTTTTCGGAGCCCGGCGCCCGGACGAAGTGAGCCGCTCCCACTGCCATTTAAGCAGGCCCCGTCCTTCGGCACGTTCGGTGTAGCGGTTTTTAAACCGGTTCGATAATCCGGAATTTGCCCCGGATGAAGAGTCCGCAAGCCCGGCCCGCGAGGTCTGCAGGAAACAGAGACCCAACAAACCCAGAAAGGCAAGGACATTTCCCGTCTTATTCATAAAATGCTCCGGCGATTCGCGCGTCGTCAGCCGTGCCCTGCGGGGTGTTCTTTTTCAAAATCATCGACCGTCCTTCGGAAGGTTCCGCTTTTGAAATCTGTCCCGGGTCCGCGGAAAACCGTGTTATTCTCGACAAAAAAGAACCGCGCCCGATCTTTCGGGAGGTTTCCGAACCAATCCACAAAAAACCGGGCGCGGCTCTTTTTATGCGTTTTTAAACAGCTGCCGGAATCAATAAACGTGCGTCGATTCGGTCTCGTCTACGGAACGCTTGAGTGCATCACTCGTGAGCTTGACCGATGTGCGGTGATCGCCCGTCGACTGGGCCTTGGCCGTCACTTCCCACGTCGCCTTGTGGCCGGGGGCCAGTGAGGCAAGAGGGGCAAATTCGACGGACCTGGAACCTTGCGCCCTGCCCTGCGTCGGACCGGTCGAGGAAACATAATCAAAGTTTTCTTCAAAACTCACCCTGATCACGATATTCTCATCAACGGCATTCCCCTGGTTGGTCACGGTCACGTAGAACTTCTCTATCCCGCCGACCTGAACCGGATCTTCCGTATCAATCACTTCGAGAAGAATTGCCGGCATTCCGAGTTTGGGACCAAGGCAGAGGGTCTGGCTATGGACCGCCTTGGTGCACATAACGAACGAATCGACGGCTGTCGCTTTCCCGCTGATCGTGATTGTTCTGGTTTCTCCCGGTTTCATGGAACCAAGATTCCACTGAGCGGTCTCTCCCGCGGTGCCGGAGGCCTGGGGTGAGGCCGTTTCCAGTTCATATCCGCCCGGGAATTTTTCGGTAACAAGCACATCGTCCAGCTGGCATCCCGAAGGATTCGTGACTCGAATCGTGTAAGCGTAAGGCTTCCCGACCACGATCTGCTCGGGCATATCCTTCTCGATCCGAAGCTGGGATGTTTGACTGCCGCTAATCGCGAAGGCTGACGGAACCAGCGAAAGGCCCGCAATAGCAACAACCGCGGCCGTGAGAACTGCAATTTTTGTAAAATTCATCATCTTCCTCCTTGTGGGTCACAGCCGGCGAACACCTCACCGGCTTCGGTTATCGGGAGATTTCACGTCCGGAAGAACTCCGCCGCAAATTCGTTTTTAGTGTAGCGCCACGGCAAACACGGGTCAATCGCAATTCGCAATTCCCGGGCGCCGCGGGCAAGGCAAAAAACACGGCCGCATGTTCAACATACCGGAGACCGTTTTGCGTCAATTTTTGTATTTGATCATCGTCCCCTTGGCAGAAACCGTGGCCTTTGAGGAGAGGGTCACATAAGCCGGAGCATAGTGATATTCCGCGCCGATAACAGCGTCCGCATCGGATGATCGGGCTTTCGCTCCCAGCTTTTCAAAAATCATTTCCTTGTATTGTTGCGTCTTGGCATCCAGAGCCGCTTGGGTATCGGCGGGGATCACGCCCGAAACCCGTTCGTCTCTGGAGACGTATCCCGCAAGACCCTTAACCGTGTCTTCCATACTTTCGGCGATCTGTTCGCTCACAGAAACGGGACCAAGCACCTCATGCGCCTTGGTAATATCCCTCGTTTCCAAAACGACAACCTTTCTGGGTTCCGCTTTCGTCGCGCAACCCGCCCATAGCACCATGACCGCTACTCCGGCCGCTACATAAAATTTCATCGCTCCCTCCTTGTTTTGCATTCCGTGTTATCCCGGTGAAAATTAGCACGATTCATCCGCTTTGGCTATCAAAAGAAACCGGGGAAAGGCAAAAATCATTTCCGTTCCTTCTCTTTAACCGGAACCCGTTTTCCGGTTAAAAACTCAGGGCGGGATTTCCGGACTTTGCTTTTCGCCGAGGTTTCTCTTTTCCCCGCCGGGCTGATTTTAGAATCCGGTCGCTATAGGAATCCGCGATCAGGTCTTCCTTCGGGATACCGAGAGCTTTTTGATAAAACTCGCATTGTGCCCTGAGTTTCGCCGTCCCCGACTTCCGTGAGCGGCCCTGAGCCTCGATCTCGAAAAAGTTTCCAAGCCCTTTGACACGGTCGATGTGGAATTTCACGTTCCCTATAAAATAGATCTCGCGCCTCTTGTCAACCACGGTCAGGACGGAACAGACGGCCGTCAGTATCTTTTTCATCATTTTAGGATCGGGGCATTTAAAAAGGACGGCCTTGCAGTGTTTGGAACTTCTCTGATCAGCCCGCTCATAATAGATCAGGGCATTCTCGATAATCCCTTCCCGGAGCTTTAGGCGCCCGCGGGAAACCCTGAAATAAGTGTCAATCTGCCGGTCCACTCCCCGGAAATCGGCGTGATATGCGCGTAAAAAACGGCGGATATTCCCGGGCCGGGAACAACGGGCCTTGATCTCAACACTCACGGAAGGCATAAACCGTAATTCGGACGGGGGCCAAAGACAGCGCAAAACACAGCGCCTCCGCCCTTCCCGCTTTCCTTCGCTGTCCGGATATCGGAAGATTCCGATCGGGTCCCAACCGGCCCGGGCATGATGTTGTAGTCATCTGTCTTCTTCAACGGATCTTCCCGAAAGTCCCGGTTATTCTCCCGAACCAAACGGGTTTTTGATCCGGCTCGTAATCCCGCTCGTTACACTTTTGACGCCCCCGGTCACGCTGCTTGCCGCGTCCTTGACGGTATCCTGCGCGTCTCCGGCAATCGAGGCAGCGCTTTTAAGAGTGTCCAGCCCCTTGGAAGCGGTTTGGGCGGCAAGGTCAGAGGCCGTCCCGACAATCCCGCCGACGCTGGACTGCAAATTACCCAAATCAAAATTGGTGAGGACCGCCAACGGTGTCCTTGTCATGACCCGGAGAACGATCAGCCGGACCATGGTTCCCGGTTCCGTAATATTGTGAAAAGTTTCATCAAGTCCGATATTGAACTCCCGGGTCACGGGCCGGTTGCCGCTCATGTCAATATAAACCACTTTCCCGATTTTAAGCCGAACCGTGTCCAGTTGCATGGGCATGGTTTTTGCTTCCTTTTTGGGAGCGCCGGGAGCCTCGGCAGCCGGTTTTCCCTGATCCAGCCCTTTGATCGAATTGATGTTGAGCTTCCCGTCTTTCCCGCGCACAACCGTAAACTGATTGAGATCAAGCTCGATTTTCTCCATGTGGAGCCTGCCCTTCAGGATATTCGTCAGATGATAATCCGCGTAGATCCTCGGCATATTCACCATCAGGGAATCGCCAAATCCTTCCGGGTTTCCTACCTCAAGCCCCCGGATATCAAGATGGCTTTTCCCCAGACCGATATCGAGCTTTTGAATACTTGCGGGAAGCCCTACCGCAATACCCGCTCCCTTCTCGATCGCCGTTTTGACAATAATGTTGCGGCCAAGCACCAGGCCGGCGATCACAACAAGGGCAAGGATTAAAATATTTCTCAAAATCTTCATGGTCCCCTCCTTCGGTAAACAGTGTTTATTATTTGTTTTTCAGGATCTTCTCGCGAAGCCCGATCTCCTGTGCGATTTCCGTCCGGCCGTGAGCGGCACACCAGCGCTGAAGCGTTTTCAGAATCTCGGGGTATTTTTCTTCGTCATAGCCATACATAAGCATTTCTTCATAGATATCCCGGAACGATCCGGACGTATTTGAAATCCTGTAAGCCGCTACGACAAGTCCCGTCCGGTCCTTCCCCACACGGCAATGAACAAGCGCCGGCTGTTTGGCCGGGTCCGAAAGGACGGCAAGCACCGCATCAATCGTTTTAAGCGGCGTTGCCTTCCCGGCATCCATGGGAAAATGATAATACTGAATCCCCAACCGATCGGAAAGCTCTTTTTCCCAGTGCTCCCGTTCACCGGAACCCCGGAGATCCACAAGCGTTTTCAGCCCGTAGCCTTTCATCCGGAGCAGGGACTCCTTGTTGGGCTGGGCCGATCGCCACACCCCGCGCGTGACAACGTGAAAATTATGCTGCTTGGCCGTTACGGATGTTCGGGGCGCGAAATAAACAATGCTTCCATCCCCGATACCGCAGACCGTGGGAATCAGGGATGAAACGGTCTTTGGCTTCAGGGTGTTCCGGACAAGGAATCCCGCGGTGACAAAAAGAATGATGAGGAGAAAAACGATCCTGGGGAAATTAATCTTTGTTTTCTTTTTTGTCTTCATAACATTTCCTTTTTTTAAAATTTCCCGCCCGTCTTCCGGAAGACGCCTCCTCGACGGCAACTTCCTTGCGGGAGCGGGTCCGGCCCGAGTGATTCCCGACGCGCTCCGCTCTCCCATGCCGACCCGAAACGGTCCGCGACCGAAAAAAGAACGGCAACCGTCCGGTTCCGGATCACCGGCACGTGTTCCGGGGGTCCGGGAAGGAGAAATTTTGAAAAGGCGAACGCGCCGGCAAGAGGAAAACCGGATATAACGGGAAGTCTTGATTTTTCAAAAAGGACCGACACCGCAGCGGCGATGAACGGGACTTCCCGGATCTCCGTAAAAAACAAAGGGTTCTGCATCATGTGAGGGGCCCAGAAAAATATTTTTTCACAGTATAGCGATGTTCCGGATATGAGTAAATATATTAGAAGTTCAATTCAAGATTACTTGGATCATAAAAATTTCTGTTTCGTCTTTATTCAATACTTTGATACTTTTTAAATGATTAAAGTTGATTAGCAAAACGATAATAAATAGATATAAGATATATCTTGCTATATTTTGAGAGTTGAATATAATCGCAAGGCTTATTACAATTATACGGGGATTTGTGTGATGCAAAAGGGGTGCGGATAAATGGAAGAAAATATCAAAAAAAACAGCCGCGGCTTTACGATAATCGAGCTGATGATCGCTCTTTTTGTATCAGCGCTTGCGATATCGGGTTATATCGGCGCAAACATTGTAACCCAAAGACAGGCCGAAGCGCTGAATGAGCGGGCCATTGCGATCCAGGAAGCAAACCGGGTCATTGAACAAATGAGGAATGCCTCAGCCGGCGGAATCTTCCCCGCCAATGTTGTTGCGGCATTTCCGAACGACAGGACGGTACCGGGTATGAACGCTCTCACAAACGAGCAGGTCCGGGTTTCTTACGCGAGCACGACGGCGGAACCTTTGGACGCGACCATCACCGTTACCTGGCTGTCTCATACGGGACGGTCTTCAACCGCCGCCTTGCGGACCTATATCAGTAAAAGGACCTAGCTATGAAAAAGACGAGGTGTGTCAGGGGGTTCAGTCTTGTTGAGGTGATCCTGGCGGCGGCGCTCTCCAGCATCGTTGTATTCGGCATCTTTATGATCTTCCAGGTGGGCAATGAGCAAACCCAGCTGAGCCAGACCCTGATGACACTGAAGGATACTGTCCGTGAATCCCTTTATAAAATGGCCCAGGAAATCCGTCAGTCCTCACCGGGCCGGATCACGATCGGGCCGGGCGGGAACACTATTACCTTTTCTGTTCCCGATCCGGGAAGTCCCGTGAGTGCCAATTTTCAGATCGACTGGACCTCGGCTCACTCGATCACTTACGCGCTCGGCGGAACCGGCGGCCGGCAACTGGTCAGGACGGACAACACTTCCGGGCTTTCCTCCGTAATCGCCGACAATATCACGGGAGTACAATTTACGGGAAACGCCGCACAGCCGAACGTAATTGCGATCACGCTAAGCGCGCAACGGACTCTCATAAGCGGAAGACAAATCCCGGCCGTCCCGCTTCGGATGACGGCCCAAGCGGAGGTGAGGAACTCATGAAGAACCTTGCTCTTTCACGACAAAACCGTGAACAAGGCTTTGTGCTTCTGACGGTCTATCTTGTGATTACGATCGTCTCAATCTTTTCGATCGCCTATTTCGCCCGGAGTGTCGCCTTCACACAGGCCAACGAGCGCAACCTCAACAAAATGGTCGCTTTCAATATGGCCGAATCGGGTCTTGACTGGGCCATTGCCCGGCTAAACTCAGATCCGAATTATACCGGCACTCCTTCCTACGTTTCGATGGACGCAAATTTTGTGCGCGGAGGATTCACGGTCACCGTCACTCAGGACGCGGCCAATCCCCGCATCCGCGTCATCCGGGCGACGGGTTACGCCCCTTCGAATGTCGCCGCCTCCAGGGCTTATCAAACCGCAAGCACGACGGCCTACTGCCAATACCGGACTTCAAACCTTTTCGATTTCGCGGTGTTCGCAAAAGACCGGATCACCCTGACGGGAACGGACAAAGTCGCTAATGTCGACAGTTATGATTCCCGAAACGGGGCATATGGTACCGGAAACTCGGGATCCGAAGGCGACGTCGCCGTCATCAGCGTCGCAAGCGGGGCGATTACCCTGAAGGGTAAAACTATGATCGACGGAGATGCTCTGATTGGTCCCGGAGGAGATCCCGACACGGTAGTGGATATCGGGAATAACGCTACCATCACGGGAAACGTAGGCGTTCTCACCGATGAAAGGGTTTATACAACTCCCACCACAACCGTCCCGTCTTCCGGGCCGCTTGATATCAACGGAGAAGTAATCCTGATGCCCGGAGTTTATCATTATTCTTCCCTGAAAATATCCGGGAACGGGCGGCTCACGCTAACGGGCCCGACCGAGATCTATGTGGACAATGCGGTTGATATCGTCGGGAACGGTGTTGTCACCCAAAACAACATCCCGACCAATTTAATCCTTTATGTCAGCGGAACTTCGACGGTCAAGATTGCCGGGAGCGGCGCCTTCTACGGAGCGATCTACGCCCCCAACGCTCCCGTTCAAAACGACAGCAATAAAGGTCTCTACGGTTCGGTGGTTTCCAAAAGCTACGTTCAGTCGGGAAACAGCTCGATCCATTTCGATGTCGCCCTGAAAGAGATCGAAAGCGACAAAAAATACGGCGCGATCGAAGTCCTGGCTTGGCAGGAGCAGAATCTTCTCATGTGGGGGATAGGGACCTGATCAAATATGTCCTTTAGGATCCATCCCGCGCAAAAGCAAAAAAGGACGGCGGGCCATTCGCTGTCCTTTTTTCATCAAACGCGTTTCATATCTTTTTTCGTATCTTTTTCGGCCGCTTCCGGACGCTAAACCTGCCCCTGATCGTTTTCTTCCCAGGAGCAAAGCTTCGGAATCTTCAGAAGCCCGTGATACTGCAGGAAAGTCACACCGAGATATTTTTTACCGGTGGCCCGCTCTCTGAAACGGAAAACACCGGCCGCGAGATCTTCCAGTTTCGTGTAACCTTCCTCTCCCGAGAGCTTCCCCATCGGGATGTCGGGATTCCCCCGATGATCGCGGCACACTTTATCCGACACGAGGTTCTGGCTCACGAATCTATAAAAATCCTGGGCGGGATGATCCCCGGGAACCCCCGGAATCTCAACCGACGATTGGGCCAAACAACCTGCCAGCATCAATGCCGCCGGCAGCCAGGCAATGGTTCTTTTCACCATTTTCCGGTCCTGCATATTTTGGGTTGAGGATGGGATTGAAACACGGAAACGGCTTTCTGAAGGAGATCTTCGGAAAGGCAGGCTTCCTTCAACTCACCATTCATATATTTGTCATACCCGGCAAGATCCATCAGCCCGTGCCCGCTCAGGCAAAAGAGAATCGTCCGTTCCTTTCCTTCTTCCCGGGCCTTGATTGCTTCCTCGATAGCACACGCGACCGCGTGGCTTGTTTCGGGAGCCACAATCAAGCCTTCCGTTTTTGCCCAGAGAAGCGCGGCCTCATAACATTTGACCTGGTCATAGGCCTTCGGTTCAAGCAGACCTTCGACCGTCGCCTGGCTCACAAGCGGGGCTATCCCGTGATAACGGAGTCCCCCCGCATGGATCGCCGGAGGGATAAAGTTATGCCCAAGCGAATACATCGCAAGAAGCGGCGTCATTCGGGCGACATCACCGTAATCATAAACGAACGGACCGCGCGTCAGGGTCGGGCAAGCCGTCGGCTCCACCGGATAAATCCGTATCTTCTCACCGTGGATTTTGTCGCAAACAAAGGGAAACGAGATCCCGGCAAAGTTGCTCCCGCCGCCGGCGCACCCGATTACAACATCGATTTTTTTCTCACCCGCCGTCTTGAGCTGTTCCTTCGCTTCAAGACCGATGATCGTTTGATGCAGCATCACGTGATTCAGGACACTGCCGAGAGCGTAGCGGGTTTTCCCGCTCGGGTCCGAAACCGCTTGCTCGACAGCCTCACTGATCGCGATACCGAGGCTTCCCGGAGTATCCGGATCCTTCTTCAGGATCTCACGGCCCGCATTCGTCTGCAGGCTCGGGCTCGCGATACAATCCGCTCCCCAGGCTTTCATCATCATTTTCCGAAACGGCTTCTGATCGAAGCTGATCCGCACCATAAACACCTTGCATTCAAGCCCGAGAAGAGTGCACGCGAAAGCAAGGGCGCTCCCCCACTGCCCGGCCCCCGTTTCGGTCGAGAGTTTTTTGATACCGAACTGTTTGTTATACCAGGCCTGCGCAACCGCGGTGTTCGGCTTGTGGCTTCCGGCCGGGCTGACGCTTTCATCCTTGTAATAGATCCTGGCCGGCGTTTTGAGATATCGTTCGAGGTAAACCGCGCGTCTCAGAGGGGTCGGACGCCAGCGGTAAAGAATATCCCGGATCTCGTCCGGGATCTTGATCCACCTCTCCCGGCTCATTTCCTGTTCAATCAGATTCATGGGAAAAATTTTTGCAAGCATTTGCGGGGAAACCGGATTCCCGTCCGGACCAAGAGGCGGCTGCGGCGGGTTGGGAAGATCGGCCGCCAGGTTATACCAGTGTGTCGGCATTTTCTTTTCTTCAAGCATGATCTTTATGGAATTCACTTCCGGACTCCTTTGTTTTTCATTTGTTTGATTGATGTCCACGCTGCGCGGGCGTTTTCAATTCCCGATTCTCCGGGCCCGGGCACTTTATTCCGGTAAAGCTTTCTCTAATGAGACAGATCGATCAGGATCTGGGCCCCGAGAAGGATCCCTTTATCCCGGGCATCACAGCCCATCGGGAAAATAATCCCGAAATGATCCTGCCTCGCGACCCCCTCTTCGGGTTCCCTGGCCAGCTTCCGGCTGATCTTTCCGATCGGCTCCCCGTCCTTGCGGATCGTAAAACTCTCCGGAAGCATCGCCGGGCCTTCGACAAGGAACAGGGGCTTGTCCCCCGCGTCGTAGAGTTCGTAGGTGTTACGGATCGACTTCGATGCTTTCTGGATCGATCCCAGAATGCGTTCTCCCGCATCAAAGATCTCCATCCGGATACCGAAAACACCCGCCTTTTTTTCAAAATAAAGAATTTCTTCGCCCCTGGCGCTTACCATATAAAGCGTAATGGTTTTTGCCTGCTGCAGCTTTGGGAAACCTTCGGGCTGTCCTTTTTCCGAAAAAAGGTAAAAACATTCTTCCTCGGCCGCATTCGCAAAGCAAATCTCCGGCCGGATTTTCCACGTTGCGGGAAGATTCCGGTAGATCTTCTTTTCCCTAAGCGTCAGGGAATCGATCGGTTTCAAAACATCCAGGATCATTTTAGGTTCCCAAGGGTTCTTGCGGAGCCGCTGTTGTGTATGTCATTTTACTTGATTTAAAGCGCTTGCTCTATAAATGTTTAAGATATTCCGACGCATGCCTCGCGGTCATAAATGCCGACCGGACACATTCGGAAATCCCGAATCCTCCGTAACCATTCCCTGTTAAAAAAAGTCCGGGATGGCGGGAGACCTCATCGTTCAACGCCCCGATCTTCCGCGGGTAATCCGGGGCGTATTGCGGTATCGCTTCCCGGTAACGCTCAAGCGAAGTCCAAACCGGGTCCGGGATCCGCCATTCTTTTTTGATAGTATTGAGAATTGCCGCCGTCACATCTCCGTCAATCTTCGGGAACATCTCTTTTTGAAAAACCCCCGAAATAAAGGCTTTCATCCTGACCCATTCTCCGCTCTCGTCTTTCCCGATCAGCTTCAGGCTTGAGAAAGGCCAAACCGAGCCCGGGGCGGGGACAACAAAACCTGTCCCGAGAAGTTCTTCCGGAAGCCCTTGGGCGGGGAAGATCATCGCAAGAGTCATCACAAGGTCATACCGGATCTGCGAGAGTTTGCGGGCCAGGGATCCGCTGTAACCGGCGAGCAGCCGGGCCGCTTCGGGAGCCGGCATCGCCAAAATAACCGAATCCGCCATCAGGGACCCCCCATCCTTAAGCGTTAATCGCCATCCGTCTTTCCGCTTTTCTACGGCGGATACGGATGAATCTAAACACAAATGATAGGCGGAAAGGCTTTCAACGGTTTTTTCGATCAGACACTCCAGCCCGTTCCTGACGGAAAAAACCTTTTTCCCTTCCTTTTTGGTTCCTGTCTTTAAAAAAACCTCGCGCGCCAGACTCCCGAAACGTTTTTCCGCGTTAACCCATTGCGGCAGATAATAGCGGGCGCTCAACTCCTCAGGCTCAGCCATGATCACGCCCCGGATCACAGGTCCCGCAATTTCCCGCAGGAAAGAGGCCCCGAGTCGTCTCCGAATAAATCCTGCGAGGCTCTCCCCGCTATCTTTTTCGGAAGACGGTATGAACGGCTCCGAAAGAATCCTCATCTTCGCCCGGAGACTCAGAGCCCCGCTTTTCAGGATGCTTCCGGAGAACGGGACAGGAGACATGTGATTTTTGCCCTTGAGAAATAGACCTGAAAAAAAAGGCTCGTGAGGAACCAGACCGGATCCGAGACCGAGGCGCTCGCAAAGCTCCAGAACCGCGCCTCCGCCGGCGTCAAACGTATCGGCGGACATCTCCACGGGAAGGTTTTTCCATTTCCGCGTGTGAAGAACACCGCCCCACCGGCTGCCTGCCTCAAGGAGGGTAACCGGAAAGGAAGTGCGTTGTTTAAACCAGAATGCCGCGGAAAGTCCGGAAATACCGCCTCCGATGATCGCTAGACTCCGGGTCGTCATAACGGCTTCCGGGAAGATCAGCCTGAAATGTTTCGGGGAGATTCGGACTCCTGATCGGAGGGAAAGGGATCATCCCCGTCAATATCGCCGGGCATCGAGTCCGAAACCTCAAGTCTCGCAATATCCCCTGTTTCATCAACGCCTCCCGCCTCACCCTTTTTCGGGTCCTCCTCCGGGATCCGGATTTTGATCGTGACGGGATCACTCCACGCGGGTTCCGTCTCATCGCCGTTTTCGAGAGTGTAACTGAGTCCGAGACGGAAGGTAACGGGACCCGGAGTTTCGATATCCGAAACAAAGAGCAGAAGGCTTTTTTCATAAACTTCCCCGGACTCAAGGGATATCTTCCGGACCATATCCTGATTACATGTCCACGACCGGATATGCACTCTCTCGTGATCCGTTCTCCAGTGTCTTTCAAAAGCACAGTTGTGGGCCAAAAAATCGACCGCGCCTTCGGTAACATTCGTCACCTGCGCCCTGACGAGGAACATCATTCCGGGTTTGGCGGTATTCTGGTCCGGGTAGGCCCGAACGCTGAAAATCTCTTCGGCAAAGAGGGAAGCGGGAGTGAAAAGAAAAAAGATAACCGCCGTAATTTTAAAAATCCGATGCATCTTCGGGCCCTTTCTCCGGCGAGGTGTCAGGACATTGATCCGGCCTCGTGATCGGCGATCGCTGTCTCAAGCCCGGCAAGATCCCGGAGAATCATGTCTCTCGCAATCTCATAATCCCCTCCGGGAAATTTCACGTAAATGATATTCCTCCCGTAAGGGGAAACATAGCAGTTTTTTTTGACCCACTCTTCCGCCTTTTCCTTGTTGTAGTGGGTAAAAAGCCAGCTTTTGGCATAGGGAAAGGCGTAGGCGGGGGTATAGTCAAAACCGTCGAACCGGATGATGAAATCTTCGGTCCGGTAATAGTTCATCAGGCAGACAAGTTTGGCAAATTCGCTCCGGGGTTTTTGAAGGAACTGGCGGAAGACCTTGCTTTCGCGAAGATCCCGGGCATCGGCACCGGGCGGTAAAACCGTCCCCGTGCAAAGAACGCCCACGCACACGGCTGTCACAAAATTCCGGATCTGTCTGTGCATGCAAAAAACTACCGCACTTTAACGTAGGAATAAGTGTTCTTGATATAGTGTTGAAAATACGTCCCGTGCGAAGAAGCCGACATCAGTTCCTGATAGACATATTCCGGAACTTTCTGGAAACGGTAAACGCCTCCCGCCCGGAAAACAACCTCCAGTGTTTCCGAAGCCTGGTCATAACCCGCCAGGGCAATATCTTTCGACTTCATCGGTTTGACTTCGATCGTTTCGGCCTTCATATTTCACTCCCCCCGTCCAGGAATAAAGGATGGTTCATGTTCTTTTTGTAATAGCCCGGGCATTCCGCACGTATCCCGTCCTTGTGGATTCGGGCAAAATGCTTCCTTTTGATCACCTCCGGGATATGGGCATCGGTATGTTTAAGAAAGATCATGGAATCTTTTTCAACAACTTAACCTTTCAAACATTATCATCAAACCCCCAGGCAACCCTGAGGTGATAATTTTTGATCTCTTGCTTGAACCCTTTCAGGGTAAAATTAAAATTCGCGATCCCCCCCTGGGGAAGCCTGTCCGGTTCGGTCAAGGTACTCGTCCCCAGCACCGGGACCTTGTTTTTGCCGAATACCACGAGCTGGGCGCGTATGTTCTTGATCGGTTGCCCGATATTATTGATGACGATCCCGTGAAGCCCGGCTCCCCGCTCCGGGTCATAATCGGTGCTGGCCCCCTTGATAATGACCTCGCGGGGCAATTTTTGAAAATTCTCTATTTTCGGAAAGGATTCGATTCCCATAGTATGCAAAAGCGAGAGGACTAACCTCGTCCTCACTTCCGCTGTAATAAGGAACGGCTAAAATATCCTTTCCTTTACCCCGCAAGAAAGCTGTCCCGAAGGAGAGTTTATGCCGCTTTTTCCCTGGAAGCGAATCCCGGTTCCGCCGGGGGAATGCGTGTCTCGAAAAACTGTTCAAACTCATCTTCCAGGGCAAGATGCGGCACGGGCTTAAGGCCCGTGACCCGCTCGATCATATCAAGCGTCTTGATGTCAAACGGGTCGCACATCGCGAGCTTCACCGTTACTTCAGTAACGGAAACCGGGACAATGCGGTGGCGAATCATAAGCTCGGAGGAAAAAAGTCCGAGCAGCCGATCGTCGGGAGACCATTCTTTCAAACTGAAATAGGGAACCTTGAGTTTCTTTTCAAGCATTTTTCCGACATCGCGGCTTGAGATCAAATTCATGCCGATCATGGTCTGCCCGAGACGCTGGCCCGTTTCAAAATGTTTCTTGAGCGCTTCGCTTAACTGCTCTTCGTTAATCAGCCCCGCCGCAAGGAGCATCTGGCCGAGAGGATCTATTTTGGGTTTTTTATGATACTTGCCGGAGGATTTGACCTCGGGAGCCAGAATTTGAACGGCCTCATCGAGTTTTTCGATCGGGGCGGAACGCCGGTCCTGCAGGTAATGGCTTCCCGGCTGCGACTTAAGAAAGGCTTTAACCTCGGCCGCATCATGGGCGATCTCGCGAAGATTGGCATAGGGCTTGTGGAGGTTCGTGCAGGCAGCGACCGAACATGACATCAGCGGAAAATTCTCCATTTTCCCCCGCCTGTTTTCGATCCGGATACATCCGGCTTCCCGATCCGTCTTGTTGTAATAAGTCGGCATCACGCGGTCAAAATCATCCAGGAACTGCCTCGCAAATACCTCTTCGAGCTCCGGGGTCGTAACAACGATAAAATCGTCGCCCCCGAGATGCCCCACAAAACAATCCCCGTCGGGAGCCAGGGCATAACTTGTCGCTATCAATAACCGGGCGGTCTGGAGGATCACGTCATCGCCTTTCTGAAACCCGTAGCGGTCATTGAAGGATTTAAAATGATTGATGTCGAGATAGAGGACCGAAAACTTTTCGCCCGCCCGGATCTTTTTCGTAACGATCTTTTCGATCGCGTGATTACCGGGAAGGTGCGTGAGGGCGTTCGCCTCCACCCTTTCCCGGGTCTTCGCGATGCTCAGGTTCACGCGAAGCTGCAACACGAGCGGATTAAAAGGCTTCACGATAAAATCATCAAATCCTTTTTCGTGGCCGAGCATCAATTCCGTCAACTCGTCTTCCCGGGCCAGCATAATAATCGGGACCGCCATAAGATGGGATTTTGAACGAATCGCCTGAATCATGAGCTTCCCGTCCACGGGTTCCATTTCGGTGGAAAGCAGGATGAGATCGATTACCTCACGTTCAAGGAATTTAAGCGTCTGGGCGCTTGTCCCCGCCTGAAGCACCTTGTGGTGGCGGGATTCGAGCCGCATGGCGATCAGCTCCCTTGTGTCGTCTTCCCGTTCGGCGACCAGGATGCGCTTCCCTTTAGACATCAGTGAAAGCTTTCTTTTTCAGAGGGGTACTTTCCCCGGATAACGTCGCGGCAATAATTCCGGACCGCTTCTTTAACCGTTTCTTCAACGTCCGCGTAACGGCGGACAAATCTCGGACTTACACCCGACCGGATCCCGAGCATATCATGCACCACCAGAATCTGCCCGTCGGTTCCGGCACCGGCTCCGATACCGATCGTGGGGCATTTTACGCTTTGAGTGATCTTCTTCGCAAGCGAAGCGGGCAGGCATTCGAGCACAATGGCGAATGCCCCGAGCTTCTCCAACAGCTTGGCATCTTCCAGGATCGAGGCCGCTTCTTCCTCGGATTTTCCATGAACGCGGTATTTGTTATTTTGAACGGCCTGCGGCAGCATCCCGATATGCCCCATTACGGGGATCCCCGCGCCGACAAGCTTGATAAGCTGATGCTCGATCGCCAGGCCGCCTTCAAGTTTCACGGCATCGGCCCCATGTTCTTTCACAAGAGCTTTCGCATTCGCGAGAGCCTCTTCCGGATTCAAATAGGAGTGATACGGCATATCCGCCACCACCAGGGCCCGTTTGGAGGCCCGGGCAACGGGACGGGTATGATGCGCAATGTCTTTCAAGGTCACATCACACGTGTTTTCATGGCCGAGCAACACCATCCCGAGCGAGTCCCCTACCACCAAAATATCAACGCCCGCCTCATCCAAAATCCGGGCCGTCGGAAAATCATACGCGGTCAGCGCGGTGATTTTTTCGCGTTTTGATTTCTTCTCGTAGATACTATCGGGAGTAAGTTTCATGTTTTACGACCGGGATGAGGGAAAACGGACGGAGAATGACGCAAAATCGGTTTTTCATCATTTGGCATCCCCCTTCCCTCATCCGTTTTGGGTTTGCCATTCATATGCTTTTATGAGGTTTTCCATCAACATCGTGACGGTCAGGGGCCCCACACCTCCCGGCACGGGAGTGATGTAGGCTGCTTTTTTCGATGCGGCTTCAAATTCAACGTCCCCGACAAGTTTCCCCTCAACTTCCGTAGTGCCGACATCGATCACGACCGCCCCTTTCTTGATCCATTCTCCCTTGATAAGCCCGGGCTTTCCGGCGCATCCGATCACGATGTCCGCTCCGCCGATAATCTTTTTCATATCATCTTCCGATGTCCCCGTATTACAGACGAAAGTCGTCACGCGGTTCTCGCCGAGCAAAAGTTGGAGGGGGCGTCCGACAATAGCGCTTTGACCCGCAATGGCGGCCTTTTTACCATGAAGCATCACGCCGCTTGATTTGATAAGCGTAAAAGCCGCGTAAGCGGTCGGCGGGATCAGCTTCCCTTTGCGGAGCATGATCAGCCCGAGACTCGCGGGATGGATGCCTTCCACGTCTTTGTGAGGATCCATCGCAAGAAGCACTTTATCCGCGTCAAAGTCTTTTGGAAGCGGCATGGAAATAAAAAGACCGTGAACGGAGGGATCCGCGCTCAGCCTTTTGACTTTTTCAAACAGCACTTTTTTATTTTCAATATCGGAGGACGGTATTTTTTGAAAATTGATCCCGAGCTTTACCGCAAGTTTTTCCTGCTGGCCGATATACCAGGCAGCTGAAGAGTCTTCGCTCGTCTGGATCGAAACAAGTTTGGGCGCCGGCAATCCCCCCGCCGTAATCGCCCGGACTTTGTCCGCTATCGTTTTCTGGAGAGATGCCGCGATCGTTTTTCCTTCGAGTTTTTTGGCTTCCACTTATTGATCCTTTCCGGGATTATTTTGATTCGAAACGTTTCCTGAGCTCCGCAAGTGCCTGTTCCGCACGTTCCCTGCGTCCGGCATCTTTCATGTAAACCACATTGATATGGGCCGTATGAAAAGCCCCTTCAAAAGCGGCCGAAAGAAGTTTTTCGCTTACGATCAGGTCATTGGCAACAGCACCCTTGACGAGGTCTTTCATGTGCGTGTTCCATTCCCGGGCCATTACAATAATGAGAGCGAGATCGGCCTGGAGACGGAACGCGTTCTGAAGAGCGTCTTCAATCCTGTCGGCCGAGGCTCCCGTCCGGTAACAGGCCATGACCTCGTCATAAATCCGGGGATCAAGAGAGACGATCCGGAGCGCCTGTTCTTTGGTCTTTTCAAGTGAAGAAACGATCTCTTCCATCCTTTTCCTGTTTGCCTCGGCCTGAAATTTCTGATCGGGAGTCGCATCCGCTTTAGGCTTCCGTTTCATTGCGATCCGGGCGACCATCTGGGTCAATCCCATTCCGAGGGAACCGACATAGGCGGAGACACTCCCGCCGCCGGGGATGGGTTCATCGCTTGAAAGTTTTTCGAGATAAACTTGCAGGGAAAAATCCGTCCATTTGTTCATCAAGTATCCTCTGTGTGCTGAACGCTATCGCTTGAGAGTAATTAGCGCTTTTCGATTATCATCCGTTGAGATCACGAGGAAGAAGGGGTGGGTGGCAATGCTAACACCACCAAGTTGCCCGCTCTCTCTACCGCCGCTGTGCTGTAAGGATAGCTGATATGCCTCCGTGGAGTCAAGGATGCGGAGCTTAATGCCAGACTGAACGACGAAGCCGGGCTTTCCGGTAGAGAAGTTCGTATTGTTTGGCGGCATCCATCCAGGAAAAATGTTGCTGCATGGCCCGGGTCTGCATCATTTTGATATGATGCTTCCGGTCATAGTAGGTGCTGACAGCCCATCCCACGGTACCGTAAACCGCCTCCGGAGTCAGGTCATAGAAAAGGTATCCCGTTCCCGAACCCGTATTCTCGTCATACTGCATGACCGTATCCCGGAGCCCTCCGGTCGCACGGACAATGGGCAGTGTCCCGTATTTAAGGCTGTAGATCTGGTTCAGACCGCAAGGCTCATAAAGCGACGGCATGAGAAAAAAATCCGAGCCCGCTTCGATAAGATGCGCCTTTTTATTGCTGTAGCCGATCCAGGCCCCCACCCTTCCGGGATACTGGGCAGGCAATCCCCCGAAAAAATCTTCCTGTGTCTTTTCGCCGGCTCCGAGGATCACGAACTGGACCTTCATGTCGCGAAGGATCCGGTGGATGCAGTCCGCCACATACTGAAATCCTTTTTGCTCGGCAAATCTCGATACGATCCCGATTACGGGAACATCCGGGCGTTCATCAAGCAGAAATTCTTTCTGAAGTACCTGCTTACAGACTTTCTTGCCGGAAAGATCTTTCTGAGAAAACTTCGCCGGAATCAGAGGGTCTTTTTCCGGATCCCAATGATCGTAATCGGCACCGTTCAGAACCCCGAAAAGGTCTTCGCGGCGGCGTTCAAGAAAAACGGAAAGGCCGTTCCCTCCGGGTTCCGAAAGGATCTCCTGGGCATAGGTCGGACTGACGGTGGAAACAATATCGGCGAAAAAGATGCCGCCTTTCATCAGGTTGATCCCGCCGAAATTTTCGAACACCGCATCCCGGAAATTTTCGGCCCCGAGTCCGAGGAACCCGTAGCTGTCCGCCTTGAAAGTGCCCTGGTAAGCGATATTGTGAATTGAGAAAACGCTCGCGGTATTTTTGAAAAAGGGGTCGTTGCGATACCAGGTCTTGAGATACGCCGGCACCAGCGCGGTTTGCCAATCATGGGCGTGAATGATATCGGGCTGGAATTTCAGATCCCGGCAGAGCTGGACGGACGCCTTGGAAAAAAAACCGAACCTTTCTATATTATCGGGATGCTCCCAGTTCCCGTCGTCATAAAGCCCCGCGCGACCGAAATAATGTTCATGCTCGACAAAATAGACCGTGAAACCGTCGGCTTTCCCCTGTAGGACCTCGCACCACAATGTTTTGCCGCCCATTTCCACTCCCATGGGGGCAAGCACGGTTTTGAGATTATAGGCGTAACGGTCAACGGCCCAATATCTTGGTATGACGAGACGGACGTCATGCCCGAGTTTTTTGAGGACCTTCGGAAGGGCGCCGCATACGTCCCCAAGTCCGCCGGTTTTGACGAACGGGACGGCTTCCGAAGCCGTAAAAAGGATTTTGAGTTTCTCTTTAACTTCCGCGATCTCTTTAGCCTGCGGCTTGACCTTTGTCCCTGCCTTTTTGTTCCTAATCATAAGTTTTTGAATAATACCACAAGATCCTCCCGGGAAAACACAGAATTATAAAATCAAAACCGGAAGTAAAAAATATAAAAAGCGATTTTTTCTCCTGTAGCAAGGGCCGGGTAAAAAACAAGGAGGGAACTTAAAAAACCGCAATATCCGGAGCGGGAGCCGGAATTTTTTTGGGAAAGATTTTTAAACCGGGGAATATTCATTTTTGTCCCCGATCTTTGGGATAAATCCGTCTTTTGTGCTTTCAACGGGCATCCCGTCCGTTATGTTATAATCCGGCCATGGATCCCCTCGTAAGCGTTATTATTCCCGTCTATAATCGGTCGGCTGTCCTGCCGCGCGCGATCCGTTCCGTCCTTTCCCAAACAGGCGTCCCTCTCGAATTGATCGTTGTGGATGATGGATCGACCGACGACGTCGAAGATGCCGTCCGCGCTACCGGAAACCCGTTTCCGGAGATTCGTCTCATTCCTCGCCGGCTCGAATCCCGTGTCCCGGATCCCGGAGTACGGACTCTCCGTCAGGAAAACCAGGGTCCTTCCGCGGCACGCAATCTGGGAATCAAGCATTCAAAGGGAGAGTGGATCGCGTTCCTCGATTCGGACGACGAGTGGCTCCCCGGGAAACTCAAGGCTCAGACTGATTTTTTCAGAAAAAACCCGGACTGCCTCATCTGCCAGACCGAAGAGATCTGGATCCGGAACGGCAAGCGCGTCAACCCGATGAAAAAACACAAAAAATACGGGGGATACATTTTTGAAAAATGCCTGCCCCTTTGCATCGTAAGCCCTTCGGCCGTTATGATGCATCGCAAGCTCTTCGACGAGATAGGCATCTTCGACGAATCGCTCCCCGCCTGTGAAGATTACGACCTTTGGCTCCGGATCGCGGCGCGCCATCCGATCGGTCTCATTAAAAAACCCTACATCATCAAATACGGCGGCCACGCGGACCAGCGTTCGCGCGAGTTCCCCGCCATGGACCTCTTCCGTATCCGATCGCTCGCCAAACTTCTTGGCTCAGGCATCCTGACCGCCGAGCAAACTTCGGCTGCACGACGAATGCTGGAGGAAAAATCCCGGATCTTTATTCAGGGAGCCCTGAAACGGGGAAAAGAAAAGGAAGCGGCAGCCGTTCAAAACCTTCTGGGTATGCATAAGAAAGCGATTGTGAATTCGAACATACAGCCGAGACCGGAAATGGCGGATTAAATTCACAATTACTTGTGCTTTTCTGCTCGGAGGCGGCTTTCTAACTCATCTGTTGCCCCGGCCAAAGTTGGGGCGGAAACACTCTGATGCGGCATCGTTTCCTCCGGATTCAACTTAACACGGCTTTAACCGCGGGCAAAACCGCTTCCGCCTGCCAGCGCATCAGCCCGCCGGTTTCCATAATACTTCCGATCGACGAGACCCCGCCGCGAACAATGTTCGTCGCGGCGGCGCGGGAGATCAAAAAAGAGGGTTCGATCCTGAGCTTATCCGCGATCTTTTTACAGGCCGCGCGCAGTTCTTCCGTTTTTTCAGATGGAGCCGACGCTTCACGCGGGAACACCGGCTTGAGCGGCTGCGGCCAATTTTCCGGAGGGCATGACCTCGCACGACGGATGGCATCTTCAAGCCTTGCGAGATTATCGCCGCTGATCTTCCGAAGAAACGACGGCCCGTCCGCGGCGGAAGCTTCCGGATTCACCGCAAGCCAACCGGCAAACTTGATCAGATTTTCGTTCAACATGATCATGAACGGCGGCCGGTCCCGACGCCGGGCTTCGGTGTCGCGCCATTTCCAAAGCTCCCGAACAAACACAAGCGTTCGCGGGGAAAGCTTCGCAGACCCTTTGATCCGCCATTCTTCCCTCTCATTTCCGCTGTTTTTGACCGGACGGCCGACGGCCTCGACCACACGTTCGCAGCATTCCCGGTGCCAGTGTTCCCGGCCTGATCCCCGGAGCTCCGCTGTTAATCCGCTCGCTACTTTTTCCAGATACCGGGTATCGTTCGCCGCGTAGCTCAAAAGTTTTTCAGACAGCGGACGCTTCGCCCAATCCGATTTTTGAGCGGTTTTGGGAAGCGTGATCCCGCAAAATTTTTCGACCAGCGGCGCAAGTCCTATCTTTTCATATCCGAGCACCTGGGCGGCCAGCATGGTATCGAAAACAGGCGCCGCCGCACGGAAATCAAACGTCTTTTTCATCATCCGCAGGTCGTAATCCGCTCCCTGAATGATCAGCTCCTTACGGGACAGTTCTTCGAGGAATTCCCCGGGCGGGATCCCGGCAAGCGGATCAACGATATAAGTTGTTCCGGAAAAAGTCAGCTGAATCAGACAAACCTTTTCAAAATAATGGTGAAGGCTGTCGGCCTCAGTGTCCAAAGCGACACGCGAAACGCCGCGAAGCAGACTGGTTAATCGAGAGAGAGATTCGCCGCAATGGATATAAGTGAAACCTGCGGCGGTCTCCTGATGAGCGCTTTTTTTCATAAACGCATTATACTACACGGCAAAAATCGCTTTTTCTTCCCCGGGCGAGAGACAGATCCGCGCCTTCCCCGGTTTTGTTTCTCCCTTGGTTTTCAGGATGAACCGTATAAAATACTCCCCATTATGAACCTGTTAGCCATCGAAACATCCGGCCCCGTCCTAAGCGTCGCCGTCAAAAAGGGGGCCCGGCCCGGCAAACATCTGTGCCTCAAGGGGTTTTCACGCCACGTTGAAAATCTCATCCCGCTGATTGACCGGCTGCTCACGAAAGAGCGTTTGAGGATAAGAGATATCGACATCCTGCTCGTAGGACGGGGCCCCGGGTCCTTCACGGGCCTTCGGATCGGTTTCTCTACAATCAAAGGTTTCCTTGCTGCCCGTGAGCGCCCCTGTTTTGGCGCCTCTTCTCTCGACTTAATCGCTTCCGCCGTCCCGCCTCCGCATTCTCCTCCGGCAGGTCGAGGAGCCCCATGCCTCGGACCCGGCCTTTTTTCTTCGACTCTGGCAGTGTGTTTAAGCGCAAAGCGTGATAAACTTTACACTTGTTCCTACCGTTATCATGGAAAGGGATGGAAACCGCTCGGGGCTCCTTCCGTTGAAGATCCGGCAGCGTGGCTGAAAAGGCTTCCGGAAGATGTGATGATTGCGGGAAGCGGCCTCGCGATTTGCGCGGCGGATATTCAAAAAAAAATGACGCGTCTTCCGGAAAAATACTGGTTCCCGAAAGCGTCCGCGCTTATTAAGCTTTATGAACTGAAAAACCCGCTGCTTAAGCGGCTTATTGAACCAAAAGACATTTTGCCTCTCTATCTGAGAGCTTCCGAGGCGGAAGAGCGGCTAAAAATCTGAGACCCGGGACCGAGGATCCGCTCCTCGCAAGGTTTTTGGCGGGTCCCGAGACACAAGCCCCGCAGGTCCAGCATTCAGGGATATCAAGAATGTCGCAACTTGTTAAGAATATAGTTAAACATCACCATGCGTCGTGGATCGAACTGCGCGGGGACCGCCTTCTCGCGAATCTCGAAACCCTCCGCCGCCATTCGGGAACATCCGATATCCTTGCGGTCACCAAGGCTAATGCCTATGGCCACGGGCTAGGCGAAATCGCCCGGATCATGGACGGCAAAGTCAGTTTTTTCGGTGTGGCGACCCTTCGGGAAGCGCTTGAATTAAAAGAGCGTCATCCCCGAACACCCGTTTTCCTTTTCGGCAATCCCTTCCCTCATGAAATCCCTGCCGCGATCGGCGCCAATCTTGTTCTAAGTGTTTCGAGTTACGAAAAAGCGAGAGAGATCTCGGATCACTCCGGGCAGCTCGGCCGGACCACAAGCGTCCATGTCAAGGTTGATACCGGCATGGGCCGCCTTGGCATCCGGGTCAAAGACGCGGCACACGAGATCATGAAGATGAGAACCCTGAAAGGCCTGCGTCTTGACGGGATCTATACCCATCTCCCCGCAGCCGAACTGGAAGATGATTACAGGGAAAATCAGGTCAGGGAATTCACCGGTCTTCTCGAAAATCTCGACCGAAACGGCATCGCTTTCCGCTTCAGGCACGCGCAGAACAGTGCAGCAAGCCTTTCTCTCAGAACCCCCTCGCTTAACATGCTCCGCCCGGGCCTGGCGCTCT
This sequence comes from Candidatus Omnitrophota bacterium, assembly GCA_022705945.1. Lineage (GTDB taxonomy): Bacteria > Omnitrophota > Omnitrophia > Omnitrophales > Aquincolibacteriaceae > UBA1443. Next base: position 155,044 of record JAKJDL010000001.1, read on the forward strand.
ACGGAATTTATCCCGATACCGCATTGCGGAAGACTGTGAATCTGGAACCGGTTCTCGCGTTCAGGGCAAGGATAGCGATGGTCAAAAAACTCAAACGCGGAGAAAGCTCGGGATACGGCCGGGCATTTATGGCTGACCGGGACACTACCCTTGCGATTCTCCCGGTTGGTTACAGCCATGGCTACCCATGGACAGCCTGGAAACATGCGAATGTTCTTTATAAAGGGAAACGCTGCCCGCTGGCCGGAAAAATTTCGATGGATTACCTCACTGTGGACATGGGGGACCAGACGGTCGTTGAGGGCGAAACGGTCACCCTGATCGGTGAGGATCATGGTTCCGCCATCACCGCGGAAGAACTTGCCGGATGGGCCGGGACCATCCCGTACGAGATCGTCACGCGTCTGAACACCCACATCCCAAGAATAGTCTTTTGAAGATCCGGTATCCGTGATCCAGTTCAGAATCGAACACCTTCGGGAAACAGCATCCACCAACTCGCTGGTTCTGGCACGCGCGAGGCAGGGTGAACCTGAGGGGCTTGTGATCACGGTCGATTATCAAACTGCCGGGCGGGGAAAACCCGGGCGGAGCTGGGAATCCCCGGCAGGCAAGAACCTTCTTTTTTCGGTGCTTCTCCGGCCGGTTATAAAGCCCGCCGAAGCTCCCCTTCTGACCCAAGTCGCCTGTCGTTCGGTTGCGAATGTTCTGAAAGAAAAGTATGATATTCATTCGGTCTTCAAAAAACCGAATGATGTCATTACAGAGGGGAAAAAAATTTGCGGGATATTGACCGAAGCAATCAGCATGGGAAGTCAGATCGAAGCCGTTGTTATCGGAATCGGCCTTGATGTAAACGCATCGATCGACGAATTGCCGCCCGGGGCCGTTTCCATGAGTGCGTTGACTCAAAAAACATACGCCCTGGAGGAAGTTCTTGATTCGATTTTGGATGAATTAAAGAACCAACTGCGAGTTTTTCTGAAGGAGAGCCATGCGTAAATGTCTTGTCGCTATCGACGTCGGAAACAGCTCCGTTAAAGTAGGGGTATACCGGGAAGGACGTTTCCGTGAGTTCAGGACACTCGGATACAGCTATTTCCCAAAATGCATCAATAAAATAATTAAAAGTGGGTCAACATATCATAAAGACATCGTTTTATGCTCCGTAAACCCAATAATAACTAAAAAATATAAAAAAATACTTTCGGGACACAAAGATACCCATCTTTGGATCTGCGGAGAGAATATTAATGTAAAAATTAACCATAAATATAACAATTACAGTAAGTTAGGAATGGATCGGAAAGTAATGCTTTACGGCGCAACAAAGATCTACAAGCTTCCGATCCTTGTTTTAAGCGTTGGTACAGCGCTTACATGTGACTACATTGACTCTAAAGGCACCTTTCAGGGCGGACTGATAATCCCGGGTCCCGAAACAGCATTCAAGGCATTGATAAGCAATACGTCGCTTTTGCCAAACCTCCACTTTCCTTATAAAAAGGGTGGTTTTTTGGGTATAGATACAAAAAATTGCATGGAATTAGGTATTCTGGAGGGATATGGGGCCCTTATTGACGGAATCGCAGAAAGATTCAGATCCAGGTTTGGAAAAGACATAAGGGTTCTTGCAACAGGAGGACTCGCTAAAACAATAGCTCCCCGGTGCCGGAATATCGATATCCTCGACCCCCTTCACACCATGAAGTCTCTAATGATCCTCCGGCGCAATCATCTCCCCTCACCCACATCCAAGACCCGGGCCTAAGTCCCGGTGTTGGAGTGGGTGCTGGATTTTTTTGAAATTTTGAAATTTTTTTCTTGATTTTTGATAGCTGCTTATTAAAATACCGCATCGTTAGCACTCTTGGGTTTTGAGTGCTAGCCCCCGAATCGAATCTTAGCATTGATTAAACAAGCCGCCGGGCGGGTGGCTCATCCCCGAGCTCTCGAAAAAATCATGATGATGATTTTTTTTAGTCCGCAGGGCGGCACATAACACAGGAGGCAACAACCATGGCAAAGCAACTTCTCTTCAGCGAAGAGGCGCGACGCGCCGTCCTCGCGGGCGTCGATAAACTCGCTAACGCGGTCAAGGTCACCCTCGGCCCGAAAGGCCGTAACGTGGTTCTCGAAAAAAAGTTCGGTTCCCCCACGGTCACAAAGGACGGTGTTTCGGTTGCCAAAGAGATCGAACTTGAAGATCCTTATGAAAACATGGGCGCCCAGATGGTCAAGGAAGTCGCATCAAAAACATCGGATATCGCCGGCGACGGGACGACCACCGCTACGATCCTCGCGCAGGCGATTTATCGGGAAGGACTGAAGAACGTCACAGCCGGCGCAAATCCGATGGCTCTCAAACGCGGAATCGATAAAGCCGTCGAGGCCATTGTCGGGGAACTCGACAAAATCTCAAAACCGATCGGCAAGGACAAGAAAGAGATCGCCCAGATCGCTACGATCGCCGCGAATTCCGACACAACGATCGGCAGCCATATTGCCGAAGCAATGGAAAAGGTCGGCAAAGACGGCGTGATCACGGTCGAAGAGGCCAAGTCTACGGCGACCACGCTCGACGTGGTCGAGGGTATGCAGTTTGACCAGGGCTACCTTTCTCCCTATTTTGTGACCGACACCGAACGCATGGAAGTCGTGCTCGAAGAACCGTATATCCTTATTAATGAGAAGAAGATCTCTGCGGTTAAAGATCTTCTTCCGATCCTTGAAGCCACCGCAAAAACGGGTAAACCGCTTCTCATCATCGCCGAAGATGTTGACGGTGAAGCGCTCGCGACCCTCGTGGTCAACAAGATCCGCGGCACGCTCACCGTTTGTGCAGTGAAGGCCCCGGGATACGGCGACCGCCGCAAAGCGATGCTGGAGGATATCGCGATTCTGACGGGCGGCAAAGCCATCACCGAGGATCTCGGCATCAAGCTCGAGAACGTCAACGTGAAGGAGCTTGGCCGCGCAAAACGCGTCACGGTCGACAAGGAGAATACCACCATTATTGAAGGCGCGGGCAAGAGTGCGGATATCACCGGCCGTATCAACCAGATCCGCAAGCAGATCGAAGAAACCGATTCCGATTATGACAAGGAGAAACTCCAGGAACGTCTCGCAAAACTCGCGGGCGGCGTGGCGGTCATCCATGTCGGCGCGGCCACGGAAACCGAGATGAAGGAAAAGAAGGCGCGTGTCGAGGATTCCCTGCACGCGACCCGCGCGGCTGTGGAAGAAGGGATCGTTCCCGGCGGCGGCGTGGCTCTTTTGCGCGCGAAATCCGTTCTTGATTCGCTTAGGCTCAAGGGCGATGAAGCTGTCGGTGCCGATATTATCCGCCGGGCGCTTGAAGAGCCCCTTCGCCAGCTCGCTCACAATGCCGGCGACGAAGGTTCGGTCGTTGTCCAGCGCGTCATGTCCGAAAAGGGCAGCATCGGCTACAACGCCGATACCGGCGAGTTCGAGGATCTTGTTGCGACGGGTATCATCGATCCTAAAAAAGTCACCCGAAGCGCCCTCCAGAACGCTTCGAGCGTCGCGGGACTTCTGCTCACCACCGAAACGCTCATTACCGAGATTCCGGAAGAAGAAAAGATGCCTCCGATGCCGGGCGGTGGAATGGGCGGTATGGGTGGAATGGGCGGTATGGGTGGAATGGATTACTAGTGAGAACACCATTTGGCGAATCCGCGCAAGCGGAGAGCCGGGTGGCGGGATTTAAAAGGAACAAACTCATCAATCAATAAGGAGACAACATCATGAAAGTGAAACCGTTAGCAGACAGAGTTCTCGTGGAAATCCTCGAAGCCGAAGAAAAGACCAAGGGCGGCATCATCCTTCCCGACACGGCTAAAGAAGAAAAGACCGAAGGCAAAGTCGTCGCGGTCGGTGCCGGCAAAATGCTCGAGTCCGGCAAGATCCAGCCCGTCGAAGTGAAAAAGGGTGACAGGGTTCTTTTCGGGAAGTATTCCGGCGATGATATCGTCATCGACGGCACCAAACACAAGATCCTGAAAGAAAGTGAGATTCTCGCGGTTTACGAGAAGGAATAAGCCCGCTTGTCATCCTGTATCCCGAAGGACCGAGATCTTTCTGTTTTTTCGGGATTCAGAATGGCAACCCTAATGAGCTAAAGGAGCCCTGTTATGACAGCAAAACTTTTATCGTATTCAGAAGAAGCCCGTCAGAAGATCAAACGCGGCGTTGATATTCTCACGAGAGCCGTTGCCGTTACGCTCGGTCCCCGCGGACGGAATGTCGTGATCGACCGGAAATTCGGGGCACCTCTTGTTACCAAAGACGGTGTCACCGTCGCAAAAGAGATTGACCTCAAGGACCCCTATGAAAATATGGGATGCCAGATGGTCCGTGAAGTCGCGGAGAAAACCTCCGACCTTGCGGGTGACGGAACCACAACCGCGACCGTGCTCGCCCAGGCCATCGTGACCGAAGGTTTGAAGAACGTCACGGCCGGCGCGAACCCGATGGCCCTCAAGCGCGGGATCGATAAAGCCGCTGAAAAAATCATCGAATCGGTCAAGAAGCTCTCCAAACCCGTTAAGGGCAAGGAAGACATCAAGGCCGTCGGCACGATCAGCGCCAATAGCGATGCCGGAATCGGCGAACTTCTCGCGGACGCTCTCGAAAAGGTCGGCAAGGACGGAGTCATCACCGTCGAGGAAGCCAAGGGTCTCAAGACCGAACTCGAGGTCGTCGAGGGTATGCAGTTCGACCGCGGATATTCGTCGCCGTATTTTGTGACTGACGCCGAACGCATGGAAGTGGTCATGAAAGAGCCTTACATCCTTCTTTATGAGAAGAAGATAGCGGCCGTCAAGGACCTCGTTCCCATGCTTGAGAAGGTTGCTCGTCTTGGGAAGCCTCTTCTTATCATCTCGGAAGATCTCGAAGGTGAGGCGCTTGCCACCTTGGTGGTGAACAAGCTCCGCGGCGTGCTGCAAATCGCGGCCGTAAAAGCTCCGGGCTTCGGCGACCGCCGCAAAGCCTTGATGGAAGATATTGCAATTCTCACAAAAGGCAGGTTTATTTCCGAGGATCTCGGCGTTAAGCTTGAGAATGTGGAGCTCGATATGCTCGGAACCGCAAAACGCGTTGTGATTGATAAAGACAACACCACGATCATCGACGGCGCCGGAAACGAAAAAGAAATCAAGGCGCGCTGTGAGCAGATCAAGGCCCTGGTCGAGAAATCAGATTCGGATTACGACAAGGAAAAGCTCCAGGAACGGCTCGCGAAACTTTCCGGCGGTGTGGCGGTCGTGAAAGTGGGAGCGGCCACCGAGATTGAAATGAAGGAAACAAAGGCTCGCATGGAAGACGCCCTGCATGCGACCCGGGCTGCGATCGAGGAAGGTATTGTACCCGGCGGCGGCGTGGCTCTTTTAAGATCTATCGCGGCTTTGGACAGTCTCAAGCTCCAGGGCGATGAAGCCACCGGCGCCCAGATCGTCTGGCGCGCACTCCAGGAGCCGGCCCGAAGGATTGCTCATAACGCCGGCTTTGACGGCTCAGTCGTCGTGAAAAAGATCCTCGAAGGCAAGGGAAGTTTCGGGTTCAACGCGCAGAGCGGTGAGTTCTCGGACCTCCTCGAAGACGAAGTGATCGATCCCGCCAAAGTGGTTCGGGTTGCTGTTGAGAACGCGGCGTCGATCGCCGGCCTCATTCTCACGACTGAGTGCGCGGTCGCTGAAAAACCCAAGGAAAAGAAAGAGGACGAGAAAAAACCCGCCTCCAACTATTCCGGAAGTATCCAGTAAGATACCCGCTCGTCTAAACCCCCTGTTCCCGGCAATGTGGGAACAGGGGGTTTTTATTTTGCTTTCCGAAAGCTCGCGATGAGCAAATCAATCGTCCCGACGGGACAAAAGCAACGGCACCAGAATTTTGGAACAAAAAAACCTGCCGCAAATATCAACAGCGCTCCGACGGCCGTTACCTTGAAGAAAGCATAATGTCCCACATCAAAGAAATTGAGCCAGGGCCAATCGAAAAGTGTCGTCAGATAAAGACCGAGGACCGCAAAAAGCACAATGTAAGCCATCCCGGCCGTCCAGGTCGGCAGACGGAAGAAACGCTTCGAAAACGAAAGGGAGTCCTCCTGTAACGTCCCGAAAGGACACAGCGAGGAACACCAGAATCTGTCCGGGAAATTAAGGACCAAAAAACCGCTAAAAAAAAAGCTCCTTGAGACACCCCAGGGGCAGGGTGATGGACAAGCGCGGCAAAAAACATACGGGACCTTGAAGTAGCACCGGAAAACCGGGAATAGAACGACCGGCAAAAAGAGAAACCCGTAAACCCACTTCAGGATCCCGCGCGGAACATTAACACCGGAGACTTTTTTCAGAATCCACAGGACCGCAGCTGCTCCCAGGAGAATTTTCAGAATAGATGCGAAAGTCCCGCTCCAGAAGAAACGAAGCCAGGGGTGTCCGGGCTCCGCAACAAGCATCACTGAAAGTGCGGCACCCGTCAGAAAAAAAATTGCAAACCGGGTAAGCTGCTTTTGCTCCCTGCCGATTCCCATCTCATCCGCCTCCCCTGAAAAACGTCTTTTGGCCCGCTCAAGAATACCATGCCCCGGATATTTTTTCATCGCCGGTATTTTCTCGGCGGCTTTTATTTTCTTTAAAAAATTCTTTCGAATTTACGGTTGACTTCAATCTCTTGTTTGCTAGAATCCCTTCCGTTTGATTCGGGTTTGATTTTCTTTGAAATTTTTTTCAAACGCAATTTCAACAAAGCTGCATAACCTTCGGAATTTCGCTCCGGATTCCGTGGGCTTTGGGTCACGACACGGGGCGGTGCTAAAACCGATACGAATGAAAATCTTCGATTCCTGCAGATGCGAAGTTTTGGCATTAAATACTACATATAGTATTTATCATTTTAGAGGATCACAAAATATAGTAAATGTTTTAAAAAGCTTTTATCTCGCAAGTCCGTCTTTCGATCTAACCAGACCCATCTTACCGGAGGCTTCCCCCAATGAGCGTTGAAGAAGTTAAAAAGAGTTCATCCGTTGGCGCTGCTGCGCCAGGTCAAGGCATAGAGATCGGGCGATATTTCACACGTCCGGGAGTCAACCCGCTTGATGAGGTTAAGTATTCGAAGCGAACTTCCGTGATCACAAATCCGGACGGTTCCGTGGTTTTTAAGATGGACAACGCCGAAATCCCCGAGAGCTGGAGCCAGCTTGCGACCGATATTGTTGTTTCAAAATATTTCCGGAAAGCAGGGGTTCCCCTTTCGGAATCAAAGACGGGGAGCGAAACCAGCGTCCGCCAACTCGTCGGGAGAGTGGCGCGTTCGATCCGCCTTGCGGGCGAGCGGCTCGGGAATTATTTCAAAACCTCCGGGGATGCCCAAGCCTTCGAAGATGAGTTGCTTCATCTTCTTGTAGAACAAAAATGCGCTTTCAACTCCCCCGTCTGGTTCAACTGCGGGCTGGATCTCTACGGTATCAAAGGAAGCGGCGGCAACTGGTATTGGGATTTCGCAACGGACACGATGCGCGAGACCACAGACGCTTATTCCCACCCCCAGTGCTCAGCCTGTTTTATCCAGTCCGTTGAGGATGACCTGATGTCGATCTTCGATTTGATTAAAAATGAAGCGCGTCTTTTTAAATACGGCTCGGGCACCGGCACCAACTTCTCCAAAATCCGAGGACGCATGGAAAAACTCTCGGGCGGAGGCACTTCTTCGGGATTGATGTCGTTCCTGGAAGTCCTTGACCGGGGCGCAGGCGCCACCAAATCCGGAGGAACAACCCGGCGGGCGGCCAAAATGGTTTGTCTCGACATGGATCATCCCGAGATTGTCGATTTTATCAACTGGAAGGTCCGGGAGGAACGGAAAGTCGCGGCATTGATCGCAGCCGGCTATTCCTCCGATTTTAACGGGGAAGCCTACAAGACTGTCGGCGGACAGAACGCCAATAATTCGGTACGTATCTCGGACGATTTTATGAAAGCCTATTTGAATGACGGCAAATGGCAGACCATCTGCCGCACCACGGGAGAAGTCTGCGAGACTTTCGACGCACGGCATCTGATGCGTCAGATCTCGTTTGCCGCGTGGGCCTGTGCGGATCCGGGCGTTCAGTTTGATACCACAATCAACGACTGGCACACCTGCGCCAACACGGACAAGATACGCGCTTCGAATCCGTGTTCGGAGTTCATGTTTCTGGATAACACGGCCTGCAACTTGTCCTCCATCAATGTGATGAAATACTTGAATGAGGACGGTTCTTTCAATATTGAAGCGTTCCGCCACACGATCCGGATCTTCACGATCGCCATGGAGATCATCGTCGATCACGCATCCTATCCGACCAAGGTCATCGCGCAAAACAGTCATCTTTACCGCCCTCTCGGATTGGGTTACGCGAACCTCGGAACCCTTCTCATGGTAAACGGCATTCCTTATGACAGTCCAAAAGCGTTCGCAATCTGCTCCGCGCTTACCGCGATCATGACAGGGCACGCCTACAAAACCTCCGCCGAGCTCGCTGCCGCCAAAGGACCCTTCGCGGAATACAAGAAAAACGAATCTTCCATGCTACGGGTGATCGAAAAACACCGCGCCGCGGCCTATCAGATTCCGGCGGAACACTGCTGGGACGATCTTCTGAAAGCCGCCCAGGAAGATTGGGACCTTGCTCTTGAGTTCGGCAAGCACCACGGTTACCGCAACGCCCAGGTCTCCGTGATCGCCCCAACCGGAACGATCGGCCTCCTGATGGACTGCGATACGACCGGGATCGAACCTGATTTCGCGTTGGTAAAATTCAAAAAGCTCGCCGGCGGCGGTTACTTCAAGATCATCAACCAGTCCGTTCCCGAAGCCCTGAAGCGTCTCGGCTATACCCCGGCGGAAGTTCAGAATATCGTCGAGTATGTGCAGGGGACCGCCCATCTTGAAGGAACTCCCTGGATTAACCGTGAAACTCTGGCCGAGAAAGGATTTGCGGCCGAAGAGCTTGCGAAGATCGAAGCGGTACTTCCCTCGGTTTTTGATCTTGGTTTTGCATTCACGAAATGGACCCTTGGGGAAGACACCCTGAAGCGCTTTGGTTTCAAACCGGAAGATTACAACCGCCCTGATTTTAATTTTCTCGAGGCCCTCGGCTTTTCCCACTCGGAAATCGAGGAGGCCAACAATGTCATCTGCGGAATGATGACAATCGAGGGAGCGCCCCACCTGAAGCATGAGCATCTTCCCATTTTCGATTGCGCGAACAAGTGCGGAAAATACGGAAAGCGTTATCTTGAGGCGATGTCCCATGTCCGGATGATGGCCGCAGCCCAGCCTTTTATTTCCGGAGCCATTTCCAAGACCGTTAACCTCCCCAAAGAAATGACTGTCGAAGAGATCGAGGATATTTATCTCCACGCCTGGAAAATGGGCCTGAAAGCAGTAGCTCTCTACCGGGACGGCTCAAAACTCTCCCAGCCGCTCAACACCAAATCCAAGGATTCCGCGAGCGAAAAAACACCGGCCCCCAGGCTCGAGCGGAAACGTCTTCCCAAAAAACGGACCGGCATGACGGTGGAAGCGCGCGTCGGCGGACAGAAGGTTTACCTCCGAACCGGTGAGTATGAAGATGCCTCGCTTGGTGAAATTTTTATTGATATCCACAAGGAAGGTGCGGCGTTCCGCTCGATGATGAACTGCTTCGCGATCGCGGTATCGCTCGGCCTTCAGTACGGAGTTCCACTCGACGAGTTCGTTAATGTATTCACCTTCACCCGTTTTGAGCCCCAGGGAATGGTCGAACATCCCAACATCAAGATCTCAACTTCGATCGTGGATTATATCTTCCGGGTTCTCGGAATGGAGTATCTGGGCCGCACCGATTTCGTCCAGGTTCCACCCGACCCTTCAACGCTTGCGGTCGCAAGGAAACGGGATACAACCACAAAAACCTCAAGGATCGAAACACCTTCAAAAAAAATCCGGGCTGCAAACGAATTGAAAAATCCGGTCAAGGGAACTGCTGTTCCGTCCGGGGCAAACGAGCATCTTTCTCAAATGATGGGAGACGCGCCTTTCTGTCCGAATTGCGGGCACGTCACGGTGCGGAGCGGCGCCTGCTACAAGTGCCTCAACTGCGGCAGCAGCCTGGGCTGTTCCTGATCCTCTCAAAAAAATACCCGGGAGGCATTCGGGATTTTCGGGGCATGGAAAAATCGGAAAAGCCTTGGAAAAACAAACCCGGTCTTCCCCCGTTGCTCCTTTTCTCCGCGCGGCACCGGCCCGGAGAACCTTCTCCCCGCCCGAATCTCCTGCAACGACAATAAAAGCGCCTTAAGCATCAAATCACCAAAGCTCTTCATCGTTTCGAGCGGACTGATCCCTGCTATCATCAACCACAAGTAATTTTTTTGAAGAAGAGCTTATACGAGAAAGTTGCTGTAAAAAAGGGTGGGAAGATAAAAGAGGAGGCAAAAAACAGTAAGTCGCGGTGTGCCTCCATGTTTCAGGAAGAGACCAGCCTTAAAAAAGTAATCGAGATAATCAAAAAGAGAGCCCCGGGCGGTAGAACTACCGTCCGGGGCAGTGATCATCCTGTTATCAGGCCGTTGAAGTCTCCGGAGGGAAAATTGCCACTTTCCGCTGCGCGTTGGCTAAAAACGGATTGTTTTTGAACGGGCTTTTTGAAGTATCCCGGTCAATTTTGAGAACCCGGAGAGGGCCTCGCGGTTTCGAAAGATCGTCCGGCAAAAGCAGTTCGTTATGGACCAATACCGCTCCTGCCACACCTTCAAAAGCCTGGCGGAGCATCCAACCCGCGGCGCCGGTATATCCGTTCCAGATCATCCGGCCCGGCTCAAAGGTCGTAAGGAAGTCGGCCGGCTGTTTGTTCGGCTGGCCGCCGTAGATCTCTATTTCCTCCGGCGTCACGTGCGCAAGCGGCGAGATCTTCGACCAGAGGCGGAAGGAGGTCCCTCTGTATTCGTCAGCCTTCGTATGATCGCCCCGTTTTTCATATTCTTCGGCGATCAGCCGCGCTGCACGCACAAGCCACTGAACTCCGTGGCAATACATACCATTTTCACGAACCCCTTCCGGATATTTACTGCTCCGCCCGAGATAAGGTTTCGTATCCTCGCGCAAAGCGGGCCATCCGAGGAGAATCACGCTTCCTCGTTCAAGCACGGAAAGAGCCGTGTTGAAGATCGTAACGCCCCGGTCAAAATTGATTCCGGTCATAATTGACCAGGCCGCCGTCAAAGCGTCAATTTCCCAAACTCCGCTGTCCTTAACGCCGATCTCGGTACCGTCATCGTGAATAGCCCGGAGGTAACGGTCCCCGCGCCAGGTCTTCTCAAGCGCTCCGGCAAGAGCCTTCATTCGGACTTCATAATATTCTTTCCGCTTTACGCCGTCCTTTCGTTCGATTGCCGGCAACATTTCCTTGAGAATGTAATAGAGGAAAAATCCCAGCCACACACTCTCCCCTTTACCCTCACTTCCAATCTCATCTAGCCCATCATTCCAATCCCCCACCCCCATGAGGGGAAGACCGTTCCGCCCCATCTTGCGGTTAAGAACGGTATCGATCGACCGCATGCAGTGGCGGTAAACCGTGTCCGCACGCGTCGAGCGCCCGTAGAGCGCTCCCCATCCGTGCTTGTTCTTCGGAAGCGGCGAAAACGGGAACTCGGATGACACATAGGACGTCATTTCGTCAAGGATCGTGTCATCCCCCGTGATCCGGATATATTCCCCAACGCCCCACGCGATCCAAAGCAGATTGTCGGAGGCGTGGGATCGGCAAGAAAAAGCCGACCGGCCGTCCGGCAGAGTGAAGAACCAGTGAAAAACATCGCCTTCAAGAAACTGCTGAGAAGCGTGAAGAATGATCTGCTTTCTTGCAAGCGCCGGATCGACCCAGGTCAGGTTTACCGTATCCTGAAGCTGATCGCGAAAACCATAGGCACCGCTCGTCTGATAAAAACCGCGGCGGGCCCAAATACGTTCCGCAAGCGCCTGGTACTTGAGCCAATTAAGGTAACGGTCAAATTCCGGCTGATTGGTCTGAAGCACTGCGGTTCCCATGAGACTGAGCCACCACTCCCGGGTATCCTCGAGCGTCTTTTTCACCGTTTCCAGGTTCTTGTACTTCTGAACAAGCCGGACGGCTTCTTTCTTCTGATCCGTCTGCCCGAGGATGATCGCTACCGTTTGCTCGCCGCGGGCCGGAAGTTCCAGCGTCCCGAGGAAGGAAGCGATCTGCGCCTGGTCCGTAAGCTGTTTTGTGTCGGACTCCGCGCATTCGACAAAATACGGTTGAACCGGCCCCCGGCCACTTCCGAAAAACCGCCCCCTTTGAGTTTCAACGCAGTCCGCGGGGATCGACATGGAAACAAATGCCGGCCCCGAACGGAATATGTTGCGCGGATTTTCGAAAAACAGCGCATCAAGCGTTTTGTCGTAATTTGTTACGAGCGGCCCGGAGCGCTCCGGCTGGAACGCAAGCGCCATCTGGAAATACGGCGCGATACGGATCTTTCTCGGCCGGTCTTCATGGTTATGGACAGTTAAAAGATAGACCCCCATCGGATCCCCGGTCGGGACGAACACCGTAAGTTCAGTCGATAGATTCCCTTTCGACATCCGGAATATCGCAGTACCATCCACACCAAACTCACACTCGTTCTTCGCATTGACATCGTTCAGCGGATGATGCGTCGGCGAATACCATTCACCGCTGTCGGGTTCATAAAGATAAATGGCTTCCGACGGAATCTCCCGCGTAACCGTGTCCGGCCAATCCGGCGTCAGACGGTTTTGCTGGGAGTTACCGTTACAGGAAGTGTGAAGCCCGCGGTTTGTGACCATCACGGAATGCACCGGATTCGACATGCCGTGGTCGAAAGGCCTCGGGGTGAACGGAGTCTTGATTAGGAGCTTGTTCCCGTTCTCGCGAAAATCATAATAAGGCTGCGGAGTTCCCTGGGGGATCTCCCCGTGCCCGATCAAGAGCGCATGCGGCCTCGGGCGGAAGGACGACTGCGCTTTTGCGGGATTGGGTTTCAGATGCTTCTGAACCATATCAAGAGCTTTCTCTTTTTTCTTCGCGTATCCGATCATCAGCCGCACCGTCCGCGACGCCTTCGCCTCAACCGGAAGATGGATCAGAAAACTTCCGATCGGATCAAAGGTCGGGCAGGCCGGAGTATCCTTCGCTTCGAGAAAATCGAGCGTCTCTAGCACCCGGGGAGACCAAATGCTCCGGGCGCGGCCGATGAAATCCACCCGGCCGGTCAAGAATCCTTCCGGAGCAATGTCGGAGGCAAGAAACCCCATGGATTTCGTGCTTTTATTCCATGAAAGCATGGTGTTCGAAGCGCTGAGGTATTGCATTTCAGGATAAAGACGCTGGTATTGCGTGTGGAAACGGTCATGCATCCAGCCGTTCAGAACCCACTCAAGATACGGAACAACCTTGAGCTGACGGTTTCGGTCCGTCGTATTCTCAACCCTGACGGTCCAGATTTCGGCCGTGCTGTCCTGGTCAGGAAGCGCGATCTCGATCGTTGTCCGGATCCCCCGGTTCGCGTTCGTGATCCTGAGTTTTTCCCCGACCTTTTCGGCTTTGGAAGGAGCAAAATAGTGCTCGGGGAAATTTCCGGAAACCGGCCAGGCCCGCTCGGAACTTCCCGGATTTTCAGAATCATCCACAAGGAAAAGAATCCGTCCGCAAGGATCTACAAGGTCGTAAGAACGGCGGCTGACGTCACACTCTTTGCCGATCACTTCACTGAAAACCTCGGTGTTTTCCTTCATGGTCACGCGGTATTCGCGGTTCGCGATCTCAAATCCCGCGACCTGGCGTTTTTGAGAGCGCCGGTAAAGCGCCCGGGCGATCGCGGAACCCGCGGTACATAACGCCACCCCCGAAACAATCACGAGGAGGAGCTGGGGCAGAGGCATGGCCTGAAGCGTCGGAACCAGCCCTGACCCTTTATTCGCGTTCTGGATGGCTTCCGCCGTGTTCCAGGCATATTCCCACTGATCGCCGCGAGGGATATAGAACGGGATCAAAAGCGGGGCCCATGTTGTGAAACGCTTTACGCCTTCAGGAATATAACGCTGCGCAACGGCAGGGCCGATAAAACGGGCGATCTTTTCGTCAAGTTTGTCCATCCCGAGAAAGCTCAGGTTCACAAGCGTCGCGACCCGGAGCCCCATGTGATCCATCCAGATCAGCACGCGGAAAAAATCAAACGCGAGCACCCAAATGAATGTCTGCAAACTCCATGCGTTAAACGCCTCCGGAGACATCGTGAAGTTGTTGTAAATCGCGAACATGGTGCGGATCGCCCCGTCCTGGTTATACCAGGTCGGATTGGGCATCATGCGCAGGAACGTCGCGATGATGGGCGACATCCAGAGACCCCACCGGAGAACGTAGATCATGTTTTCCGTCAGGGTCGCAAAACCCGCTTTGGAGAAAAAGTGTTTGATCGGCGTCTTGTCTTTATCAAAGAACGCCTGCATGAAAGCCTTGTTGATCGCGAAAAGCCACGCCGCGACCGCCCAGTTGATGACCCCCGCAAGAGATTCGCAGTAGATCAGCTTGGCGCCGCCGGTATATTGACCGAGATCAATCCGGCCCCATTTGTTCACGAGAGGAAAAGTGACGAAATCTCTCGCCTGAAACCCGGATGAAACATAAAGCTTGAACTTTTCAATCACAACCGGCACCTGCAGGGCGTCGAGATAAAATGCCATCATGCTTCCGACAAACGCCCCGAGAACACCGTCCGTCAGGTAGAGCCTCCAGGTCTGCAGTTTCCCCTGTTTTCTCACCGCATAGATCAAATCGCGAAGGATGCTGACGCCGGCGGACGCGGCAAGACCGATCATGAATCCGAAATTGATGCGCTCCGACATTTCCTTGACGAACATGCCTTGCGTGATCATGTAAGCAAATCCGAAACCGACCACGGCGCCCCGGAGGTAAAGCGTCCAGTTCCGGTAGCTGTATTGGAGACGGTCAAAGAACTGGAGACTTCCGTCAAAGGTTTCGATAATGGTCTTGGCGAGCGGGAAAAGCAGTGCGCCCATTACAACGCCGACAGCCAGCGGGGCCCCGGACATGACGGCCTGGGAAATGCTTGTCCCGAGCAGCATGGAAAGCGAATAAAGAAGCGCCATCAGGATTCCGCTGTAGAAAAAACCTTTCTTCATGCCGAGATTTATGTGACTGGAGAGCGTTTCCGAGGTCGGCATCGCCCGTTTCCCGGCATCAAGAAGGATCCCGGTAATGAGATAGACTTCACCCCAAAGACCCGCAAAGGCCAGCATCGTCGCCAGAGTCGCGGCGACAGCCTGAATGACCGTCGGCCAGGTACCTAGGACAGGCATTGAGCCGAGATCCGCGATCAGCGGAGAAATCACCACCCCAAGGGACGCCAGAAAGATCGAAAGGTGCGCCTTCCCGGCATTCACCGTCCTGCCTTTGGTCACAAGCCCGATTCCGTTCACCATGATCTCATTAAAAATAAAAACAACGACCAGGCGTCCGAGTGTTTCCATGGCAAGCGGCCATGAGCTCAGTATCCCGAAAGTCAGCGCGCCCGTCATTTTCCGGAGGAAAACCGCGTTCTCGAGAAGAAGCAGCCACCCGAAAAAGAACGGAGTCCCGGCTATCATTCCTCCGGCCGCGGGGCTCAGGTGTTTTTTGGAAGTTGCCATCGCGTTCGCGTTTAGAACGTGATAGATCATAAACGCGACCGAAGCCGTAAAACGGTTGATCATAAGAAGCTGGGTCCAGCCCGCCGGAGCCTGGAGGATCCCGAGACTGCTCGACGCAACCGCAAGCAGGCCCGAAAAAGTCATATCCTGAAAAACTTCGGAAGGAGTCAGGTGTTTCCCCGTATGGATCACCTTTAAAAGTCCCGATATAAGGACCCCGAGGATTCCTATCGTCACAAAATGGAACGTAAATCCGGCATCAAGCGGATTGATCGCGCCGATCGCATAGATCGCAATAGCCGTGCCGATTATCGCGACAGTCACAATGCCGTATAAAATATCCCGCAAGATCCCGGTAGTGACAAACAACTTCCCGGACGGCGGGAAAAACCGGGTAAGGATCGTGGCAAGAAAAGTGAGAAGAGCCGCCGCAAAAAGAAGGATTCCGGTTTTGATAAAGATACCGTATTTCTGGAGGAAGGTAAGCTTGCCGAACTCCAGGTCAAAATAGAAAGTTCCTTCTGCCGTTTTCCCTTCGGGGGAAGCCATCGGATGCACCACAAAAACCACTTCTCCGATCTCGCCGATCGTATTCCAGCTGATCGGTTCGCACCAGGTGTTCTGCCCGGCCTTGAGCGAAAGCGGAATGGTCTGCATTCCCGCCGGCCCCTTGATCTCGGCCTTGAGCGCGGCTTCCTTGAGCTGCGAGGGGTCTTCAACCGTCACACGGATCTTCACAGCGTCCGCAATCTTTCCGTTCAGATCGGGGTGGTAATCCTTTGACCAGACGCCCACCACGGATCCTTGGGGAAGTTTATAGTCGAACTTCCAGATATCCCGGCCTGCCGATTCGTCAAAAAACCCCGTGACCGAGCCCTGAGAGTTTCCGATATTGAATACACCCTTCTCCCCCGCGTCCATCAGGCTGAAAGGAGTGAGGCTTTCCACCGTTCCGGGAATTTCCGAAAGATTCAAGAAATCCAGCGCAATATAGACCGTGCCGCGGGCTTCTCCGCCGCCCTTTGGCGCGACGGTAAAGAGAACTTGTTTCAGTGTCCCCACCGTTTTCCAGTCAATGGCTCCGAGCACCGAATTCCACCCCGATTTAACCGGAACCTGGAGGATCTGCTTGCCGAGACCTCCCTGAAGTTCGGCCTGAATTGTCAGGCTGTCCGCTTGTCCCTCTTCCGGAATTCGGATTCCGATTTTAACGGCGTTGGTATTAAAAGAGTTCAGGTCTGTCGGAAAATTTTTTGTCCAAAGCTGAATCGCAGCGCCCTGGGGAAGCGTGTATCCAAAATCAAGGACATCTTTTTCGGAAACCTCGTCAAAAGTCGTGACCACGGATCCCCTGGCCGCACCGATGGCGGTGGTTCCGTATTTCCGGGTATCCTCGACCGGAGCCTGGACGGCGGAAGCTTCCCGGATCTGTACCGGGAGAGCCGCAACGGTTTGGGGAACAGAAGCTGACCTGGAAAAATCAAGGGAAAGCAAAAGGCTTCCTTTGGCCAGCGATACTTCCGGAGCCGGCGTGATCACGAACGCGATCCCGCTCAGTTCGCCGATGGTCGCCCAATCGATCGTTTCCTGAACCTGGCTCCATCCCTGCTTCAGGCGAAAAGGGATCGTCTGGATCCCGGTATCTCCTTTGAGCTCAAGCGCAACGCTGACCTGACCGGCCTCGCTAGCATCAAAAAAACTGACTCCGGCTTTGACGGTATTGACGGTCTCTTCTCCGAGATCAGAAGGAAAACTTTTAGCCCAGATTTGAAGCACCGCCCCGGCCGGGACAGAGTAACTTCCGTCGAGGACATCCTTGCGGAGGGTTTCATCATAGGTCGCCGTGACATTCCCCTTGGCTTCCAAAGTGCCGGTCGCTCCCTTTTCTTTGGCCGCAAGAAGATCAAAGGAACGCCCGGGTTCCGCGAACAGGGGCCCGGAAATAAAAAAAATCGCCGCCGCGACAACAATGCTGGCCGCGAAACGGCGATGATGGATGTTTGTGAATGAAAAAGGCCCGCTTGATCGTGAAGTTAAAAGCATCTTTTTTCTACCTTTCTTTAATCAGTGAAGTAACTTTCGAAAAAAAATCCCCACATGGTCTTACCTGAGGAAAATAAACCAGCGAAAATATGATGCCTGATCAAAGAATCAAGACGGGGTATTATACCCAAAACAAACCTTTTCGGAAGTATTGTTTTAGTCCGTTTTTATGCTTTTGCCCCTTGCCTTTTATGCAGATACCCACGCCCTTATCACCAGGGAGGTCCGTCATTAAAAAAAGAAAAAGCGGCGGCTGTGTGAACGGCCGCCGCTTTCCCTGACCTGTTACCGGTCCTTAGAAATCTTTAGTTCTTGTTGCCGTAATTGTTTTTCAGATGCCGGAGAACATCCGAGTCGGGCGAAAAAAGAAACGTCGTCTTGTCCTGGAAACCTTTTTCATACGCCTCAAGACTCCGGACAAAGGTATAGAAATCCGCATCCTGCCCGTAAGCTTCCGCATAGACCCGGGTCGCAACGGCATCACCCTCCCCCCGCAACTCTTGACTCTCCTCATAGGCTTTGGCCATAATGATCGTGCGGTTCTTATCAGTCTCGCCGCGGATCTTGAAAGCTTCTTCTTCCCCCTCGGAACGGTATCGCTTGGCGATCCTCTGGCGTTCCGCTTTCATTCGCGCGAAAACACTTTCCTGGACCTCCTGCGGAAGATCGGCCCGCTTGATCCTCACGTCAACGAGCTCGATACCGAATTTTTCGGCCTGTTTTCGCGCGTTCCCCGCGATCGTGTCCATGATGTTCTCACGCTCACTCGCGATGATCTTGCTGAAATCATGGCTCGCAAGCTCGCGTCTCATTTCGGAAAACACGATATCATCAAGACGCGCCTTCGCCCCGGCAAGATCGCGCACGGTTTTATAGAACATGAGAGGATCCGTGATCTTCCAGCGCGTCACATGATCCGCGACAAGCCTTTTTTTATCGAGCGTCAGATACTCGGCCGGCAGCGCACCGCTCGTGAGAATTCTCTTTTCAAAAAAGTGCGCCCGTTCGAACACCGGAATCTTGAGCTTCAGTCCCGGTTTCTGAAGAGTCCTCTTGTATTCCCCGAGCCGGGTAACGATCACCTGGTTCGTTTCATCCACGATAAAAACTGTGGAAGGGAAAAGAAAAACCGCCGAGAGTATCACGATGGGCCAAAATCTCAAAAACATCGCCGCGTTCATGACAACACCTCCTTCCTTCTTGAAAGCGAGCCGGGATCGGGGCGGCCCTGAAGCACGTCAAGGGCCGTGGGACTGCCGAGAGGCAAAAGCGGAAGAACGTTCGCTCCCGCCTGCGGGTCCACAATCACCTTGGTAGCAAGCGGATAGATCTTCTCCAGCGTCTCGATCTGCAAACGATTCCAGGTCACTTCCCTGGCTTTTTGATATTCGCCAAGAAGCGCCGTAAAGCGGACAGCGTCACCCTGGGCGCGGAGAACTCTTTCTTCCTTATAGGCTTCGGCCCCGCGCAACATTTTCTGGGCTTCGCCGCGCGCCCTCGGAATCACGTCTTCCTGATACCCCTTCGCTTCGTTGATCAAACGCTCGCGGTCTTCCCGGGCGCGGACAACTTCATGGAAAGCGTCCTTCACCTGGTCGGGAGGATCCACCACCTGGAGCCGGACTTCGGTGATCATAAGTCCCGACTCATAGTTATCCATGAGCCGCTGAAGAAAATCACGCGTTTCTTCCTGAACCTTCAGACGACCGACGGTCAGCACATCATCGATCGTGGACCGGCCCACGGCGCTTCGGAGAGCCACTTCAGTCGCCGTGTAAAGGGTTCCTTCCGGATCAAAAAGGCGGAAGAGATATTTCGCGGGATCGCTCACTTTATACTGAACGATGATTTGCGCTTCAACGATGTTCTCGTCGCCGGTCAACATCATCGCGTCGGAACGGCCACCGCCACCGCGCCGATAAACCGAGCTCTCGCGGCTCTGCATCCCGAACCCGACCTCAATTCTCCGGATCTGTTCGACATTCACGATATCAACGCGTTCCACCGGCCATGGCATTCTCCAGTTCAGACCGGCGCTCGCAAGCCGGACTTTTTCGCCGAACCTGCGGATGATCCCCTGCTCGCCGGGACTCACGATAAAAAATCCGCTCGCAAGCCATCCGCCGACCAAAAGAACCGCCAGGGCCGGGATGGTTCCGGGCTTTTTTATGAAATTGCTGATCCCGTTAATGATTTGCTCGTCAGGGCTCAAACCGTCAGCTGACATGGTTCACCTCCGTAGCTTTAAACACGACATTCAAAACTCTCAGCGCAAAAAATACTTTATGAAATAAAAACCTCCGGCCAAAAGCACGAAGAAAGCGATCGTGACCCAGTTGAAATATTTTTCAATAAAAATCCGCATTCTCGGCCCGAAAAGATAAAGCAGGCCGGTCACCAGAATGAAGCGGGCACCGCGTCCGACGACCGAAGCGAGAAAGAACCGCACAAGATCGATCGAAGCAACGCCCGCGGCGAGCGTAAAAATCTTGTAGGGAATCGGAGTGAATCCGGCCGCAAAAATGACCCAGAAATCGTGGTGCCGGTAAAGTTCCTGCACCTTTATGAAAGCGGCTTCCGGAAAAACGTGCGCGAAAAACCATCCCTGAACCATCTGCCAGGCACCGAACCCGATTCCGTAACCTGCGAGCCCCCCCAGCACCGAACCCGCCAGGCAGATATAAAAATAACGAAGCCACTTGGCGCGCGCGGACAGGACCATGGCAATCAGGAGAACGTCCGGCGGCAACGGGAAAAACGAGGATTCGACGAATGCCACCCAGAAGAGGGCGCGCTCCGCATGAGGCGACTCCGCCTGCTTTAGTCCCCAGTCATAGAGTTTTCGAAAAATTTTCATGCTGCCCCCGGATTTCAGATTGATAAAGTTTGCGATCCCGAAAGAAAAACGCGGCAATCAGACGGGCATACCAACGATGCTCGACTGGGCCCGCTCGGTCGCTGAAGCCGGCACCGCAATTCCGATCCCTTTCAATAAATTACCGTGGATATCTTTTTTCCCCTGCTCATAAAGAATGCATGGGATCTTTTCGCTTTCGAGGCGATCCCTCACCTGGCGGGCCTCTTCCATGGAAGCTGTTTCATAGACCTGTTTCCATATTTCCGTCGGATTTTTCCCGGAGATAACGGCTTTTTCAGGGTTCGTTGCGGACTCATCCGCGGAAGGCGAAATTTTTCTTTCCCGCTGCGAGATAAAGTAAACGAGAGCTATCGCGAGTACGATGTAGAGAGCAAACGTCATTATCCTAAACCTCTTTTGGAATGAACCTGCCGCGTTCGAAAATCCAGCAACCGCAAAAAAACAAAACCGCCTCTGGCGTTCCCGTCAGATGGCGGCCCGGCCATCGTTATTCCCCCGGGGAATTACTTCCCGGGACTCCTTTGCCGTTTTCGAGGCGCTATTGTGTCCCGTCATCCCATGAAGGTCAAGTGTTATCAGCGTAACACAAGCGTTATCAGCGTGATATAAGGCAGCAGGTAAATACCGTCGCAACCCCCAACCCACCTACTCCAACACCGGGACTTAGGCCCGGGTGTTGGAGTAGGTGGGTTGAGTTTTGATCTGGGCGGAGAATATTATTCGTAGCGCAAAGCCCGGATCGGGTCGAGCCCGGCGGCCTGTTTGGCCGGCCAAAGGCCGAAGAGAATCCCGACACCCGCCGAAAATGCAAAAGCGAGGAACAGGGAACCGACCGTGATGATCATCTTCCACCGGGCGAGCGTCGCGATAAGCCAGGACACGGCACCGGCAAGGAAAATCCCTGCTAGCCCTCCGAGAAAAGTAATCAGCACCGCCTCCACAAGGAACTGAATCATGATGTCTCTCGGCGTGGCTCCGAGAGCTTTTCTCAAGCCGATCTCGCGCGTCCGCTCCTTCACGGAAACAAGCATAATGTTCATGATCCCGATCCCCCCGACGATCAGCGAGATCGCCGCGACGCTCCCGAGAAGGATCGAGAATGTCCGGGTCGTACTGGCCATCGCGGCCTGGATGTCCGCAAAGTTCCGAATGTTGAAACTGTCGTAGTGATCCGGAGTCAACCGGTGGCGGCGGATGAGCAGGTTCTCGATCGCCTCCTGCGCCGCGGGCATCTCGCCCAATTCTGTGATCTCCACATCGATCTGATCGAGAAAATCCTTGCCCGTCAGCCGTCTCATCGCGGTCATAAGCGGAATCACAACCACATCATCCTGATCACGGAAAGCGCTGGAGCCAAGCGGCATCAGGGTCCCGATGACCTGGAAATTGACGCGGTTGATCTTGATCGTCTCTCCGATGGGTTCGTCGTTTCCGAAAAGCGCATCCCGGACCGTCCGTCCGATCAAGACTACGCGCTGGCGCCCCTGGTTTTCCTCTTCCGTAAAAAATCTTCCGGTCACCGGTTCCTGATTTCTCATCCCGGCATACTCGGGAGTAACGCCCATCACCCGGGTGCTCCAGTTTTTATCGCCAAAGACAATTTGCCCGGATCCCATGACCTGCGGGCCCACACGCCTGACCGAGGGAACTTCTGCGATCGCACGAGCGTCTTCAAGCCTCAAACGGGTTGCGGCCCCCGCTTCAAGCACAGCTCCCCGCACCTTGACGGAACCCGGACGCACGGTCAGAAGATTGGAACCCATTCTCGCCAAGTCTTCCTTGATCGATTCCCCCGCACCCCTCCCGAGGGCAAGCATGGTGATAACGCAGGCAACTCCTATCAGAACTCCGAGCATTGAAAGAAAAGACCTCAGCTTGTTCCCGAGTACAACCCGTTTCGCCTGCCTGAAATGTTCCAGAAATTCTTTATAATTATATTTTTTCTTTCGCAAAAAACCCCGGTCTTCGAGTTCATGGATGAGGGCCGGACTTTTCCTGAAATCAGGCCGCTTTTCATCGCTGATGATCCTGCCGTCATGCATGCGGACAATACGCTCAGCCTCTCTCGCGACCTCTTCGGCATGTGTTACAAGCACCACGGTCATTCCCTGCGCATGAAGATCCTTTAAAATCCCCATGATCTCCCGTCCCGATTTGGAGTCCAAGTTACCGGTGGGTTCATCGGCCAGGATCATGAGCGGCCTGGTCACAAGCGCCCGGGCGATCGCGACACGTTGCTGCTGCCCTCCGGAAAGCTCGTTGGGCCGGTGGCCCGTCCGGTCGGCAAGACCTACTTTCGTCAGCATTTCCCCGGATCTTTCCAGATCGTTTTTTCGGTCATCGGAATAAAGCAGCGGCAGGCAGACATTTTCGAGAGCCGTGGAACGCGGCATCAAATTAAACTGCTGAAAAACAAATCCAATAACGCGATTTCTAAGGAAGGCGCATTGCTCTTCGCTTAAGCGGGATGCATCTTCCCCCATCAGGCGCAGGACCCCGCCGTCGGGATGGTCCAAAAACCCGAGAAGGTGCATGAGGGTGGATTTGCCGGATCCGGACGGTCCCATAATCGCGACAAACTCCCCGGAGTGGACGCTGAAGGAAACATCCCGGAGCGCCCGGACCTCGACCGACCCGATCCGGTAAGTCCTGGAAAGGTGTTCCGCTTCAAGCAGTTTCATGAACTGACCCGGGATCCGCCTTTGGGCGAGGAACGCTGCGGACGGAAAGGACTCGCGCTTTGCGAACGCTCCTTCTTTCGGACTACCACAATCTCGGAACCCTCACCGAGCCCTTCCGTGACCTCCGTCATCCTCCCGTCAGACTCGCCCGTTCGGATCGGGATCGGCTTTACTCTTCCTCCTCCGGATTTCCGATAGACCGCAAAAATCGACCGGGAAGGATTAGGGAAATCCCCGGGCCACGCTGTGACCGCTTCCGAAGGGACGAGCAAGACATTCTCCCTGTCCTTAATGATAAAGGTCACGTTCGCCGTCATTCCGCTTCTGAAAGACGGCGGCACTTCATCGGGAACCACATCAATCTCATAAACATTCACATTGTTCTCAAGTTTGCTCTCAAACGCAATGTGGCCAACTTCTCCCGAAAAGAGTTCGCTCCGGTAAGCATCCAGTTTGAATTGGGCCCTCTGCCCGAGCGCGATAAAGGCAAGATCTGTTTCATCCACCAGTGATTCCACGATCAGCCGGTCAGAAAGCACAAGCACGGGATCGGCCGTGGTCACCGTCTGCCCCGGCTCTACAGAGCGCACAATAATCGTGCCGTCGAGCGGTGCGAGCAACGGAGCGGGTTTGTAGGCCTCTTCCCACCGCTCCACGGCTTCTTCACCCCGGGAGCGGGCCGCGTCAAGCAGGGCGGCTCTTTCAATCGAACTCATCCGCGCGAGCACCTGGCCTTTAACAACCTCGTCGCCTTCGCGCACAAGGACTTCCTCAATGCGTCCCGCAATCGGGGCTTTGACCTCGACACGGTTATAGGGCTGGACGATCCCCGTCGCGGTCACCGTAACCCGCAGATCCCCGCGTTCGACTTTAAGACTGCGGACAATCTCGAGATCCCCCCGGGGGCCTCCGCATGAAGAGAAAAATTTTATCAAAAAAAATACAGCGGTCACGGCAAGCACGATCTTTAAAAACCAACCCCGTTTAGCGTTCCCTGATTTCATCATAAGCATCCTCTAGCGTGGCTCCCCGCGTCTTTTCCCAGTTCGCCTGCTGGATAAAAACGTTCGCGAGACTTTCCACGTATTCTTTTTCGGCGTTTGCGTTCTCCTGCTCCGCAGTGTCAAAATCAAGGAAGTTTACAAGCCCTGACGCGTATTCAGCGCGAATGATTTCGGCCCGTTTCCGTGCGGCCTCAAGAAATTTTCTTCGCACTTCCACGGCCTCGACCGCATCCGCATAAGGAACCCACGCGGCCGAAAGGGCGGCAATCGTTTCATCACGGGCACTGAGGGCGGCGCTCCGGGCGGCATCATAATCCGATTTTGCTTTCCGGATCGCGGCCACGTTCTTGCCGCCCTCAAAAAACGGGACCGAAACGGTGATGCCCAGGGAACTTCTGTCTCTCAGATTCGACGCCCTGTCTCCCGTATAACCGTATTCGTAACTTCCGTCGACCTGGGGCCAGATACCGGATTGTGCGGAAAGGATCCCTGCCTTGGCGGCTTCGGCTCTGTTCAGAAGCCTCATCACGGTAGGCGTCTTTTCGGCAAGTGCCGCGTAATCCGCTTCCGTCAGGCTGACCTTCCCGAACATTTCCTCAAAATCATCCTGAACGCGCAGAGGCAGGATAAATTCCCCGCCGCTTTCGCGGGCGAGACGCAGCGCTTCCTTTTCGAACTGCCGTTCGGTTTGTCTGACGTCAAACGCGGCCTGTTCCGCGATCGCCTCTGCCCGGAGGGCCGATCCGAGATTTTCGCGGCCGGCTTCATACCGCAGGCGGACCAGCTCCGCGTTCTGGCTCCTTCGATCGGAAATGATCCGGTTCGTTTTAAGGAGTCTTTCGATCCGGACAAGATTTATGTAGGAAGAACGCAGCCGGTAACGGACATCCGCGCTTGTTTCTTCATACGCCCGACGGGCAGCCTCTAGTTCCTTGCCTGCCCGGATCCAGTCACCGGTAGTGCCGAACCCATCAAAAAGAGATTGCCTCGCGTTAATGTCAAGCCCGAGCGTATCCGAATGCGGCCCGGTTCCGGTCGTTCGCGAAACATCTTTCCGGACCCCTCCCTCCACGGAAGGAAGATAATCCCCGAAAGCGATGTCACGGCTGCGGGCGCTTGAGGCCACAAGCGAACGCGCTTCCTGAAGATCGGGATTGCGGCTGAGCGCCTGTCTGACCAGCGAATCCCAGGTAAGCGTCTGAGGCTCCGCAAGACGCTCGATCTTCGTTCCGGGCAAACGGACACTGAGACATCCTCCAAGAAAAATTCCGGAGACAAGTATCGCGGTGATTTTTTTGAACATGAAGATATTTTACGCGGAGAGAAAAAATGCACACCTGTTTTTTTGTTTATAAAAGACCCGGATCCGGGTCCGGGGCCTCATCTTCGGCAGAGGCACCCGTGCCCGCAAGGGTGCGGGTATCAATAAAACGGTTCAGAAATCGGCGGCCCGCTCAAGCGAAGCAAGAACCTGCGGATCGTTTCCGGATACTCCGGCCAGGCTTTTAACGATCCTCGAAACAGCCTCCTGAACGCTCAATTTGAAAGCGCAGGCGATCTCTCCCGCGAGTCCGCGAACGGAATGGTCGAGTAATTGCCGCTTTCTCTGGTCGCGCGTCTTTAGTTTATCTCTTGAAAAAGAAAGGATGTTCCGGGCACATATCCAGGCTTGCGCCGTCTCGTCGCCCCGTCCCTTGCCTGTCTTTAAATAGACCAGAATCTTCTTCGCTTCGCGCGCGGAGACCACCCTGTGAAATCCGGAAGCTTCCATGTCCGGGGCGGCCACCACAAAACGCACTTTCATCCTGTTCATAACCTTGGGAACCAGGGAATAACACGGAACCCTTTTGCCGCCCCGCTCCGTTTCGGTGATCCTGTCCACGCGGCACAAGCCGTGGACCGAATGGAACAAAAACTCCCCCCTGATCCATTTTGTGTTTTTCATGGTCTGAGGGTTCCCCGCAGAAGGAACGGAAGGAATCCCTTTCGTTAAACCGCTCACGGGAGCGTCGGCCCCCGGCGGCCGGACGTGTTTATCAAGACGCTTGCTCCTTTTTCCCTGCTTTTTCTTTCTCGTCTCTTTTTTGCGGCGCATAAACAAGCCTTTGACTTTTGAAAAACGGACTGATTAATTCTGACCAAATGGAAGTCGGGCAGTGAGAGAACCTGAAAACGGTTTATTCTAACACACCCCGGCAAGGAACCCCACCCTTAATTCCGCTCGCGTGATTACTTCGGGGAATCGAAAAGAAAAATCCGGGGATGATTTTCCCTGAAGTTATTCATAATCCATTCGTTCAGGAAAAGCAGTGTCCTTCTCCCCTGCTCATCGCGTGCCATGCCGATCCCGTAGGAAAGGGAATCCGCGAGCCCGGCATCGCTCAGGTCGCATTCCACCCAACGCAGGACCTTCCAGGGAAGCGTCTCAAGCCGGGAATCGGCGCCGTATTCTTCCTTCAGTCTGTATTGAAGGACTTCATATTGAAGAGGACCGACCGCTCCGAGAAGCACCGCATTCGGATTGAACGGTTTAACCCAGCTGAAAACCTGGACGATATCTTCGGCGAGGAGATGCTCCACGCCTTTCCGGAAAGGTTTGTATTTCGCGGGAGAGGGGTTGTGGATATGGGCGAAGCACTCGGGCGCGAAGCGGGGGATCGCGTTGAACGCGATCGAAGGATCTTCGCTGATCGTGTCCCCGATCCTGAAATCGGATTTGACCGCGAAACCGATGATGTCGCCCGGATACGCCTCATTCACCGTTTCACGGCTCTGGCCGAGAAGCGTATGAGAACCCGTGATCCGGATCTTTTTTCCGGTCCGCGTGTGATAGACATCCATATCCCGGAAAAATTTTCCCGAGCAGATCCTGAGGAACGCGATCCGGTCGCGGTGAAGCGGGTTCATGTTGGTCTGGATCTTGAAAATAAAACCCGAAAAATCCTCGGTATTGACATCGATCATCCGCTCCCCCGCCTTTCGCGGCGCGGGACCCGAGGAATACCGGATGAATCCGTCCAGAAGGAGCTGTACCCCGAAATTATTCGCGGCGCTTCCGAAAAACACGGGGGTCGTCTCCCCTTTCAGCACGGCCTCCGGAGAAAATCCCGCTTGAGCCGTGTCCAACAGCTCAAGCGCTTCCGAGGCGCGGCGGTATTCCTGCTCGTCGACCATTTTCCGAACCTCCGGGTCCGAAAAACCGTGCGTGGAAACGGGAGCCCGGTAAGCACCGCCGGGAACCTTCTGGAACAGATGAACTTCACTCCGAAGCCGGTCGTAGACACCTCTGAAATCCCGGCCGCTCCCGAGGGGCCAGTTCACGGGATACGCGTGGATCCCGAGCACAGTCTCAACTTCATCGATCAGTTCGAGGGGATCCCGGATAGGCCGATCCAGCTTGTTCATGAACGTAAAGATCGGGATTCCCCTGTGCCGGCAGATCTCAAAAAGCTTTCGGGTCTGACTCTCGATTCCCTTCCCGGCATCGATCACCATCACGACGGCATCGACTGCCATCAAAACGCGGTAAGTGTCCTCCGAAAAATCCTTGTGCCCCGGAGTATCGAGAAGATTGATCCTCCAGGGACCGTAATCAAACTGAAGCAGGGTCGAGCTGATGGAGATACCGCGCTTTTTTTCCATCTCCATCCAGTCAGACGTCGTCTCCCTTTCATGCTTCCGCGCGGTCACGGAACCGGCAAGCTGGATCGCTCCTCCGTAAAGAAGGAATTTTTCCGTAAGCGTGGTTTTGCCCGCGTCCGGATGCGAAATGATCGCGAACGTCCGCCGTTTTTTTATTTCATCCTGAAGCAATGATGTTTTCATATCGAGATAAAGATCCGTCTTGAGTGACCGCGAAACAGCCCGTCTGGAGGGAATTTACGAAAACCCTATTCCGGAAATTTTACGAAAGAATAACCTTCCCGGGACTTATCAGACACTTCAAAACCCGTTCCGTCCCGGCACCCCGAAGATGAGGCTCAGGCAGTTGTATTTTTTGATCATAAAAAAAATCCCGGCAAAGCGCTTCCGAAACCGGCCCCGGGGAGCAAGAGGGTATGCATGGCATCATCATTATAGGAACGGACCGGCGATTTGTGTAGGGATTCTTTTTGACGCCCCGGATCATTAGCGGGTCAAGTATTTGCCGTTTTTAAAGCTTCGGGCCCGGCTTTTTCTTCCCAAATGAATCCGGGGTTGAATGTCCTGCATTTCTTCGCCTGACCCGACGGGGATCGAGGGTGATTTTTTGACCGGAATGACCCGGGAAGTACAAGCGCTCAGGTGGCGAGCATAAGGAAGCCAACAACGCAAGCCGCCGCCTTTCTGTGCACGGGGCCCCTCTTTCCCCGCGAAGCCGCCCAACGCTGCGGTCAGCAGGATGGGAGCGGCTCCCCCAGGAGCTCGGGCCACGCTTCGACCCAGCCGCGTCCGTGATCCGCTCCCCGGACAGAAACTGTCCTGAGACACGCTCCGGGTCCGGAGCTTTTCGACCAGTTGTTGACGGCAAGAAACGGAACTACTTCATCCGC
The DNA here is from genome assembly GCA_022705945.1 of Candidatus Omnitrophota bacterium. Lineage (GTDB taxonomy): Bacteria > Omnitrophota > Omnitrophia > Omnitrophales > Aquincolibacteriaceae > UBA1443. Next base: position 183,926 of record JAKJDL010000001.1, read on the forward strand.
ACCTCCCGTAAAATGGATCTGGGGGATGTTTTTTACCGCACCCGCAACTTCCAGGGGATCAAGAGAGCCGTCAAGCGGACTGACCCCGTGATACTGATTCACTCCCTCCGGATCAAGATTCCCGGCGACCGTCCGGATCGAGCGAACATCCGCGCGCCTCGCCGCGACAAGTACCGCGACCGCCCCGCCGCCCGAGTAACCGACAAGCTCCGCGCCGGATGCCTGCACCTTCCGCACAACCGAATCCACGGCCGCGTTCATCGAACAAATCACTTCTTCGGAAAAACGCGCGTTCGTCCAAAAAGGAAAATCACAAGCGGCATCTTTTTCGTGAGAGGTATACTGGCAGGGCCGGGCGAGATAAACGATATTGGGCGAGGGATCCAGGGCCGCGAGTTTAAAGGCCAGCGGATCCCGGGGAGTCGGATCCCAGGAAACCCTTGACCTGGTCACAAACGCATATCCGTCCCCTTCAATATAAACCCGAAGCGGCCTTCCGGGCTCACGGATCTTCTCGTATACCGTCAAAAGAAAAGGTTCGGTCCGTATCAGGGTTCTCGTGAAACCGTTTTCGCGCGCAAGCCGATCCGCCGTTTCGAGACGCTCGGACGAGGACGGAACCGTCAGGCAACCGACCAGAAACAGAACGGGCAGGGTCCAGATCAAATATTTGTGCATGCAGGATTATAGTACACCTCCTGAAAACCGGGGACACTCTTTTCAGAACCTAAAATGAGCGCTGTTTTAACCGCTTGATTTTAATGGCGTTCCGATTTAACATGCCGCCATGCTTGCCGACGTTTTGTCCGAAGCTTTGCATGACACGCTAGCCGCCGTTCCGTGGCTCCTCGGAATCTATATTCTGCTCGAATTGGTAGAACATAAATTCAACCGAACGATCACGGAAAGGATCAGCCACAAGACCCGTATCGCTCCGCTGCTCGGAACGCTCTTCGGATGCATCCCGCAGTGCGGCTTTTCGGTGATCGCGAGCGCGCTTTACACCCGCCGGTGCATCTCTCTCGGAACCCTGCTTGCCGTCCTCATTTCGACTTCGGATGAAGCGATTCCGGTTATTCTCGCAAATCAGGAAAAGGCGCATCTGGTGTCCGGAATCCTCGCCGCCAAGATCGTGATCGCCGTCACGGCCGGCTATCTGATCGACTTTGTCAGAAAACCCCGGATCCATTCCGAGTTCCATGCCGCAGACCATCCTGTCCATGATCCGGCGACCTGTGTCGAAGAACACCGTCATTGCTCCTGTCATTCCCACTCCTGCCGCGAGCCCTGGTGGAAGACCTATCTCCTTTCCCCCGTCCGTCATACGGCCGGTGTCGCTTTATTCATTTTCGCCGTCTCCGCAGCAATCGGAATTCTGATCGCCATGGCCGGGGAGGAAAACCTGGGGAAGATCTTCCTCGCGGGGACGATTTTTCAGCCGCTTCTCGCGGTCGCGGTCGGTTTGATCCCGAATTGCGCGGCGTCAGTGGCGATCGCGGAGGTCTATCTGAAAGGAGCCATCACGTTCGGCTCGACCATCGCCGGGTTATGCGCGAGCGGCGGTCTCGGAATTCTGGTGCTGATCAAGGAAAGCCGCTCCCGGAAAGAAACTTTGGGCATCCTGACTCTTCTGGCGCTGATCAGTTTTGTCGCGGGCATAATTCTGAATCTTTTTTTCTGATCATCCGCCGTTCGTAAAAATTTTTTTCAACATTTTTCAGCTGTTTGCTTCCCTCCTGCGATCATTTGAGTTAGAATACTACCTGTTCGCAAACATATCCGGAGGTGCTGATGGACATGAAAGTTTTTCTCGCGACCTTGTCCGCTATTTTTTTTGCGGAACTTGCAGACAAGACCCATCTTGTAAGTTTGACCATGTCCGGGAAAACAGGAAAGCCGTGGGCAGTACTCCTCGGCGCGATCGCGGGATTCGCGCTGGTAACGCTCATTTCCGTATTTCTGGGAGCCGCGCTCGCGAAACACATCCGGCCCGAATATATCCGCTGCGCAGGCGCCGCAGCATTCGTAGTCATCGGTCTTCTGATGTTCCTTAACAAGTTTTAAACCCGGCCCCAAGGGGCCTCAACCGAAAGGAGCCTTTCATGGCCAAAAAAGCAAAAAAAGCCGTAAAGAAAAAGAAACCTGCCAAGAAAGCGAAAAAGAAATCACGCCGCTGCTGTTAACCGTTTATGCTTTGGGGCTGAATTGTTTTTTGATTTAGCTTCAATCGGTTAACCCTCCCGGCCCCGCAGGCTGGGATTTCCCGACCTGCGGGGCCAGCGGGGCCTTCATGAAAAATCCCCTCACCCGCTGTCCCGTACTCTTCGAGGACTGTGATGTTATTTTTGTCCATAAACCCTCCGGAACACTTTCGCATCCGAATAATCGGGGACAATCCGCAGCTTACGAAGGCGACTATGATCCCGCCGAAAGAATCTTCCGGACATCGGCAGGACCCCTTTGGCTCATCCACCGACTCGACCGGGAAACTTCCGGGGTCCTTCTTGCCGCCAAGACGCCTGAAGCCGCAAAGATATGCCGCGCGGCATTCGAAAAAAAAGAAGTCGAAAAAGATTATCTTGTGCTCACCGCCCGCAAACCCATTCCGCCTCGCGGCCGCTGGGCGGATTTTATATCCGAAAAAAAATGGGGAGGAAATCCCTCTCACGGAACCCGGGGCGTCAAAGCCTTCATCACGCGGGGTCCGAAACCGAACGCGCTGCTTCATTATTCCATGAAGAATTTCTATTCGAGACTCAATTTGGCCCTGCTTGAGATCGCTCTTGTCACCGGGAAAACCCATCAGATCCGCGCGCAAGCGGCTTATCACGGTCATCCCGTCGCGGGGGACCGCGTTTACGGAAATTTCGCGGTAAACAGGGAGTTGAAGAAAGCCCTGGGCCTCAATCGGATTTTTCTGCACGCGCGGCGTCTCAGGATCAGACACCCTTCCGGGAACAAGTTCCTGGACATCGAAACCACGCTCCCCCCGGAGCTTGAACGGGCTCTCGAGAAAGCACGCTGACCATGGTTTCCTTTCCGATAAATAAAAAAACGGTATTCCTCGCGGCTTTCCTTGCAACCGCCGTCCTGCACGCGGGGATGATCTGGAAAAAATCTTCCTCCCCCGACGAGCTCAGCTACGAGCTAAAACGCGACAACGGTTATTACATCCTTGAAGCGTCTCTTCCCATCGCTTCCGGTCCGGGCTGTCTTCTCGAGGTGATCTACAGCCCTTATCACATGCGCAAACTCATGCGAAAGGATGCCGACGCCCTCGAGATCCTGAAAGAAACTCCGGCATCTTATGAGCTCCGGTCGGTTCATAAAAATAAAATCTGCCTTCTGGACACGGTTTACAGGCGGGAGCTTTTAAAAGAAAAAATGAGGGTCGGTTTTGAGCTTGTCAAATGTGAACAGAAAGGCAAGGTCGCTCCGCAGCTGGTCAGTTCGGAGGGATATTATGAGGTCAGACCGGAGACCGGCGGTTCCCGTCTTTATTATTATGAAAAAACAAAACTTGAGACCGGGCGCTGGGACCCGAGGGCTCTCGCTCTCGTCAAGGTCGTCGAACGGGACACGCTGATGTTCCTGAAAAAGCTCAAAAAATATTCCGAACAGACGGCGTGCCGCACCCCATCCTGAGGGCCGGACCCCTTTCATGAAGCTCGTCCTGATCCAGCCGCCCATCCGGGATTTTTACGATACGGACATCCGGCTTCAGCCGATCGGTCTGGCTTACCTGAAATCGGCCGTCAAAAAACATTTGCCCCGAATCCGGGTTGTTATCAGGGATTATCATGCCGGATGGGGCCGCCGCACCGTTCCCTGGCCCAAAGAGCTGAGGCACCTCAAAGCCTTTTACGGGCAGGAGGACAAAAGTCCTTTTTCGACTTTTCATCACTTTTATCATTTTGGCGCTGATTTTGAGACGATCGCTGACGAGACCGCCGGGGAAAAACCCGACCTTGTCGGCATCAGCTCCCTCTTTTCTCCTTACTGCCGGGAAGTCCTCGAAACGGCGGCGGCTATCAAAAGAAAACTAAACGTTCCTATTTTAGCGGGCGGCTCCCACGCTTCCGCGCTTCCTGAAACGATGCTCGCGCATCCCGCGATTGATTTTGTGATCCGCGGAGAAGGAGAGCGGCCGCTGGTCGAATTCCTAAGAAAGATGTCACCCGCGTCAAAACCCGGTGTTGCCCGCCGACATCAATTCCGGGCATTATCCGGGGTGCCGAACCTGGGGTTCAAAAAGAACGGGCGGATCATCCTGAATCCGTGCGGCTCGAATTATCCCGTCAACCGCATCCCCTTCCCCGATCTCCCGGACCTTCCTAAAAACCGGTATTTATATGAAGGGAAGCCCCTCTGTTTCATCCTCACTTCGCGCGGATGCCCTTATCGCTGCGCTTTCTGCTCGGTGCACACGACCTTCGGGCACCGCTACCGCCGGCGTTCCAACTCCGGCATGCTTCGCGAACTCAAACTCCGATACAGTCAGGGCTACCGCGTTTTTGACTTCGAGGATGATAACCTGACATTTGATAAAAAGGCGGCCGGCCGTCTTTTCAGGCAATTTGAAAAAATGTTCCCCAAAAAAGATGTCCGGTTTCTCGCGATGAACGGGATTTGCTACTGGGATCTGAACGGGGAGCTTCTTGGTCTCATGCGTCGCGCCGGTTTTACACACCTCAATCTTTCACTTGTAAGCTCCGATCCTTCCGTCTGCAAGAGCATGCGAAGACCTTTAAACCGAAAAAAATACAGGACCGTCGTTTCGCAGGCATTCAAGCTCGGCTTCAGGATTGTTTCTTACCAGATTCTCGGGCTTCCCGGGGACAGCCCGGACTCGATGGTAAAAACCCTCGTTCTGAACGCGAGACTTCCGGTGCTGCTCGGCGCCTCTCCTTTTTATGTGCCGCCCGGTTCACCGATCGGGGACTCATTAAATGAAGCTGATCCCTTCACAACCGCCCGTCTGACAAACCTCGGCATCGAATCGGCGGCCTTTACCCGGGAAGACATTTACACCCTGTTCGTCACCACCCGCATCCTTAACTTTCTGAAAGGAATCCCCCTTCAAAAAGATTGCCGCCTGGAGACGGCTCTGAAAAGCGCGGCGAAATACAGCCCGCGTTCCAGGGCCGGGGTTTTCATCCTCAAAAAGCTTCTCCGGGAAGAACCGTTCAGCTTATGGACACCCCGCGGCTTCCGGCACCAGCCTTTTTTCAAAACCGAACTTTTTCACAAAGCCTGGGCTTCTCTTGATAGAATCGTCACCCGGCAAGGAAGATCCGTTCTCATTTAAAAGGAATGACCGTGGCTCTCACATCCGCGATAAAACTTGTGGCTTCCGCGGTTTTTTGTTTTTCAGCCGGCGCGGCAGGATCGCTGTCGGCGTCCGGTGCGATCCCGGAATGGTATTTATATTTGTTTCTCTGGGCGGCGATCCTCGCTACAATAGGCCGATTTTCAAGGGACTCGATCTCCGCGGCCGTCTTGCTGATCCCGTATCTTCTGTGGGTCACGTTCGGGGGCGTCCCTAATCTTGGGATCGTTCTTCTCAACCCTTAAAACAAATCATGCGCACGATCGCTCTTCTGACAATTTCAAATATTTTTATGACGGCCGCCTGGTACGGGCATCTGCGGTTCAAACACGCGGCGCTCTGGAAGGTCATTCTGATCAGCTGGCTGATCGCTTTCGTCGAATATTGCTTCCAGGTCCCGGCGAACCGGATCGGTTCTTACACGTATTCGACGGCCCAGCTGAAAACGATCCAGGAGATCATCACCCTGGTCGTTTTCTGCGTGTTCTCGGCGGTCTATCTCAGGGAAGGCCTGAAGTGGAATTATCTGGTCGGGTTCGGCTTTATCGTGCTTGCAGCGTTTTTCATCTTCAAAAAATGGTGAGGTAACCTATGAAAAAATCTCTTGGCGCAAAAACCATCCTTTTCCCGTCCCCGGTGCTGATCGTTTGTTCTTATGACGCCGCGGGTGTCCCGAACGCGATGAACGTCGCGTGGGGCGGGATCACGTGCTCGGAACCTCCGGCCGTCGCGGTCTCGATACGCGAACAGCGGAAGACCTACGAAAACATCATGCTCAAAAAAGCCTTCACCGTCTGCATCCCCCCGGAAGAGCATATCAGGGAGGCTGATTATGTCGGGATGGTGTCGGGCGCAACGGTCGATAAATTCGGGTCGGCAAAACTGACGCCTGTCAAAAGCGATCTTGTCGATGCCCCGTATATAAAAGAATTTCCTTTCGTCCTGGAATGCCGCCTGCTTCAGACGGTCAGGCTCGGAAGCCATACACAGTTCATCGGCGAGATCCTGGATGTGAAGGCTGAGGAGAGCATCTTGAACGCAAAGGGTTTCCCCGATTTTGAAAAAATGAAGGCCTTCATGTTCGACCCGGGAACGAGTTCCTATTACAGAACCGGAAAATTCATCGGACAGGCCTTTGCCATCGGGAAGAAATAACGCCATGAAATGGATCGCCCTGGTCTCCGGCGGGATGCTCGGGACCCTCGCCCGTTACTGGTTCGGAGGCGCGGTTTATCAAACACTCGGCGCCTCTTTTCCCTATGGCACGCTCGTCGTGAACCTCACGGGATGCTGGCTCATCGGTCTTCTCGCGGTCCTCGCGGAAGAGAAATTCCTCCTGGGACCGTCGGCGCGTGTTTTCCTGATGATCGGTTTCTGCGGGGCCTACACGACCTTTTCCACTTTCATGCTCGAAACGGCGAATCTCATGAAAGACGGCGAAAATTTCAGGGCATTCCTGAATATCGCCCTGAGCGTCATTTTCGGGTTTGTCGCTTTATGCGCCGGAGTCTTGACGGCCAAATTTATTTGACGGAGCAATCCATAAAATTACCGTCGGAAGGTAAATTGATCAGGGTTTTCATCGGGAAAGCGGACAGATGGGAGGGTGAGCCCCTTTACGAAGCGATCGTCCACCTGGCCAAAAAATAAAAAACGGAGGGCGCGAACGCGATCCTTTGCCGGATAAATCAATTGTTGCTTCTCCCGCGACAGCGGTTTGACAGGTTGAATCCGGGACAAAAGCAGCTAGAATACGCTTTATCAACCGGGAGGGTTTTGCTATGAAAAAGCTTTTGGCGTTTCTTGTAGCTCTGACAGTTTTGATCCCGTTCGTGCCGGCGTCCGCTCTTGCGGTCAATACCGCGACTCACGGAGAAATCACGGGGAAGAGCGTAGTGTCCGGTCTCTGCTCCCTGATCATCTGGCCCGGTATCGGCCAGTATATCAATGACAATGAGACCAAGAAAAACTGGACCCATGCGATCGTCGGCATTTTGCCGCCGTTCCGTTTCTGGTCGGGCTGGGATGCTCTCATCCAGCGTCAGGGCGGGCGCTGGGACGGCAAGATCTAGGACCGCATCACTCGGACCTCCCCGTGTTAATCGCGGGGAGGTCTTTTTTTTTGCGGCTTTTGAGGGAATAAAGGCATCCGCAGTAGTTCTGCCGGTAAAAACTTTCTTCTTTGGTGATAGCCGCGGCCATTGCGGAGCCGCCGTCTTTCCGCCAGTTCATGCCCCAGTAGACGAGACCCGGGAAAAGAGACGCGGCCTTTTCTCCCGAACGTGTCACTTGGTCAAAATCTTTCCATCGCGAGATCCCGAGACTTGAGGTGAAAACACGGAACCCGTTCTCTGAAGCATAAGCGGCGGATTTCCCGAGCCTCATGTCAAAACAAAGACCGCACCGCTCCCCCCTTTCGGGATCTTCCTCATGACCCTTCACGGTCTCGAACCAGCTGTCCCGGCCGGAATCTTCATCCACAAAAGCGGCTCCGAGTTTTTCTGCGTATCGGATGACTTCCCGTTTCCGCTTTTCATACTCCTCGCGGGGATAAATATTCGGATTATAAAAATACACCGCAGGTTCCCATGCCAGATCGACAAGCCGCTTCAGGATCGAACACGAACACGGCGCGCAGCAGGTATGAAGCAAGATTTTTCTTTTATCCTGCCCGGGAACTTGAGAATCGAAAAGAGTGTCATCCATAACGCAGAGGTGAATCCTTCCTCCGAAAGCCTGTCGGCCGATCCGGGGGTTCAGTTTCTTAAGGTTTAAAATCAGGATTGCCCCGCCGGCTGAAACCACGGGAGTATTATGCCGGGATATTATACCGACCGCCCGTGGAAATCTTCCTTTTTTTGTCTTCAAAGACCGAGTGTTGAAAGGGTTTGTTAAACGCTCTCTTCTTCGGAATCGGCGGGGACGGCTTCGGAGTAGTCACCGGCAGGATTCGGCATCAGAATCTCGCGCGGCTTTGCTCCCTGCTGGGGACCGATCACGCCGGCGTGTTCGAGCTGGTCAATGATCCTGGCAGCGCGTGTATATCCCAGTCCGAGACGGCGCTGGAGATAGGAAGTCGAGGCCGTGCGGCTGGTCAGAACGATCCGCCTGGCCTCATCAAAGAGCTCATCTTTTTCTCCGGCTGCCATATTCGCGGTACCGTTCTGAACGGCCTGGATCTCATTATGATATTCCGGTTGTCCCTGCTGGGCGACAAAACTGACAACCTTGTTGATCTCCTCATCCACGATCAACGGTGCCTGTCCCCGAATCATGTTGTCGCTTCCGGGCTGGACGAAAAGCATATCGCCGCGGCCCAAAAGTTTTTCGGCTCCCTTGTTGTCAAGGATGGTGCGGGAATCCACGACCGAGGCGACCTTGAAGGCAACCCGGGCCGGAAAGTTGGCTTTGATGACACCGGTAATGACATCCACCGAAGGCCTCTGCGTCGCGAGGATCAGATGGATACCGACCGCGCGCGAAAGCTGGGCCAGGCGCGTGATCGCGGTTTCCACCTTGTCCTGGGCCACCAGCATCAGGTCGGCAAGCTCGTCGATAATGACCACAATATAGGGAATCGATGCCGGGATCACGTTCTCGGAATCCTTGGCGGCTTCCGCGACCTGTTTTTTATCCTCCTCGGTCAATTCCCTTTCATTGAAACCCCGGATATTCCTGACCCCTACCGCGGCAAAAAGCCGGTATCGCCGCTCCATCTCCTGAACGACCCAGTTCAGCGTGTTGGCGGCCTTCCGCACGTCCGTCACAACTGGAGAAAGCATGTGGGGAATTTTGTTATAAACCGCGAGCTCGACCATTTTGGGATCGACCATGACCATTTTGAGTTGTGAAGGATTGCAGTAATAGAGAAAACCCGTAATGATCGAATTGATGCAGACGGTTTTACCGCTTCCGGTTGTTCCCGCGATCAGGATATGGGGCATCGTCGTCAGGTCCGCGATCATCGGCTTCCCGGCAGTGTTTTTCCCGAGAAGAAGCGGCAGTTTCTGCCCGTGCGAGCTGAAATCCGGCGATTCGATCATTTCACGGATCACGATCGGCCGCGACACGGTGTTCGGGACTTCGATTCCAATCGTCTGTTTCCCCGGGATCGGAATAATCAGCCGGATACTGGTCGCCTTGAGCGCCATCGAAAGATCATCTTCGTAGGCGGAAATCGAGTTTGCCCGGACCCCCGGAGCCGGAAGCACCTCATAAAGCGTGATTTTCGGTCCTTGTTCCACCTCGACGACTTTCGCATCAATATTAAATTCCTTGAGGGTCTCTTCGATCGCCCGGGAATTGGCGGCAAGATCATCGCCCTCGATCTTTTCAGCTTTGGGAAGTTTTAAAAGATCCTTGGGGGGAAATTCGTATTTGGAAACAGCCGCGCTTGAGCCGATGATTCCCTTGAAAGAATCGTCCCCCGTTTCCGGGGTTTCCTCTCCGGAAGCTGTTTTCCCGTTGCCGGAGCGGGGGTGCGGTACCGGAGCGGGTCTTTTTTTCACCTCCTCCCTCGGTGTCTCAGGCCTGTCTTCTTTGCCTTTTTTATTCGCGTCAGGCTGAAGGGGCTGATAGGTTTTGATCCTGGTCGGTGTCGTAAATTCCGGAGGCAGTTTCACTTCTTCCTTCGTTTTTTGTTTTTCCCTGGATTCCCGGTCCTGCTTTTTTGCTTCCCGACGGTCCGGGGGGGCGGCAGGTTTCCCCGCTCCTTTTTGGGATTTCGCGAACTTCTTCGGCATCGTTTTCAGAATACCCCGGAGCTTCGTGACCAAAGTTTTGAAAACCGGATAAATGAGAAAGTCGGTCGCAAGCAGGATCGAGAGTAAAAGAGCCGCACCGGCAATAATGTAGCTTCCGAGCCTTCCGAAATAACGCACCAGGTAATTCCCGGCGACATAACCGAACGCACCTCCGGCGTTAAACCTGGATTCCGGGGCGACCGAGATAGTTACGATCGTGGCAAGAGAAAAAAGCGCGACCCCGAGGCCGAGAAATTTGAAAAGCTTGCGATCCGGTACTTTTTGAAGGAAAAAACATTCCGCCCAAAGAAGGAAAATGACCGGGATCGCGAACGCGCTGAATCCAAATGTCAAAAAAAGGCCGAAAGCGGCATAAGCGCCTATTACCCCGGTATAATTCCGGACCGGGGCGGCCGGCTCGGAGGTATAAAACGCGATATCTTCCGGATGATAGAAGAAAAGGGCCCCGAAAGTAAAAAGACCCAAAAGAAGAAAAAAAACTCCCCAGATTTCGTTGATTCTTTCTTGTTTCATATGCTTTCAGCGGATAGCGTTCAGCGCAGAGCGTAGAGAAAGAAGCCGGGACACATCAGAAATCCCCCGCGCTCTACGCCGATTAATGACCGGTATGTCCGAAGCCGCCGGCTCCCCGGCAAGTCTCATCCAGAGTATCGGCCACTTCCAGTTCAGCCTTTACCACGCGGGCGATCACCATTTGGGCGATCCGCATTCCCCTGGTGACCGTGAACGGCTCCTGACCGAGATTGACTAGAATGATCCGGATCTCGCCGCGGTAATCGGCATCGATGGTCCCCGGTGTGTTAAGAAGGGTGATGCCGTGCTTGACTGCCAGACCGCTCCGCGGCCGGATTTGGGCTTCGGTGCGGGGAGGAAGGCTGATCACAAGACCCGTCGGTACAAGGTTTCTCTCCCCCGGTTTCAGTACAACATCCTCCCGACAGGCGGCAAGAAGATCCATACCGCTTGAACCTTCCGTTTGGTATCGGGGAAGTTCAAGTCCTTCAAAATGCGGTAGTTTCTTGATCTGAAATTTAATCGTGTCCATGAAAAGAGAAAGGGCAGATACCGTTTTTTTTCGGTATCTGCCCCGTTTCAAAATTTTGAACCCTTACCTGCGATCCCGACCGCCGCGGCCGCCGCGATCACCCCGGTCACGCCCGCCCCTGCGGGGAGGACGATCCTCGGCTTCAACAATAACGCGCTGGTCCTCGGGAAGGATCGGCAACCCGCCGGGAACCGCCTCCTTGATGCTGAGTGATATCTTGCCGCGTTCATCGACGCCGAGCACCTTGACGGTGACCTTGTCGCCGACGCGCATGTAATCCCCCGGGCTTTTCACGAATCCGTCTGCGATCTCGGACACGTGGCAAAGACCGTCCAGATCGGGAAGAATTTCACAGAAAGCGCCGAACGGCATCAGTTTCTGAACCGTGGCTTCATAGATCTTTCCGACTTCGGCTTCCGCCGTACAGCCCTTGATGCGTGCGATCGCCGCGTCAGCGACCGCGCTGTCCACCGCCGCGACAAATACGCGGCCGTCGTCTTCAATATCGATCTTGGCGCCGGTCTCTTCGACGATCTTCCGAATGTTCTTGCCTCCCGGTCCGATCAAGGCACCGATCTTTTCGGGATTGATCCGGAGCGTGGTGATACGGGGCGCGAATGACGAAAGTTCTTTCGGAGCACCGATCGTGCTCGTAATCATATCGAGAATTTTAAAACGAGCCTGTTTCGCGTGATCAAAAGCCTCCCTGAGGATCTCATCGGTAATGCCGTCGATCTTGAGATCCATCTGGAGCGCGGTGAGACCTTTCCGGGTCCCGGCCGCTTTAAAATCCATGTCGCCCAGATGATCTTCAATGCCGGCAATATCCGTAAGGACCTTCCAGCGGTTCTTGTCGGTGACGAGACCGATCGCGATCCCTGCCACCGGCGCCTTCATCGGCACACCGGCATCCAAAAGCGCCAGCGTCCCGCCGCAAACCGTGGCCATCGAACTTGAACCGTTCGACTCCATAATCTCGGAAACCAGACGGACAGTGTAGGGAAAATTTTCATCGAACGGGATCATCGGCTCAAGTGCGCGTGACGCCAAAGCCCCGTGGCCGATCTCGCGGCGGCCGGGACCCCGGTTCGGTTTGCATTCCCCAACGCTGTAGGACGGGAAATTATAGTGGAGCATAAAACGTTTGAGCTGCTCGCCCTCGAGCGCGTCGATCCGCTGCTCATCATCGCCGGTGCCGAGCGTCACCACGCTCAGGCTCTGTGTCTGTCCGCGCGTAAAAAGCGAAGAACCGTGCGTCCGCGGAAGAATGCCCGTTTCGCATTTGATCCGGCGGATATCCCGCTCGCCGCGGCCGTCCGGGCGCTTTCCGGTCGCAAGCATATATTCACGGACCTTTTCATATTCAAGGCGGGAAAAGGCGATTTTCACATAGACTTCCTTGAAACCTTCCGCCTTCGTGTCCAGCCGGGAGATGACTTTCTCGTAGAGGTTTTTGAAAAAACCTTCCTGCTCTTCCTTTGTGGGAAGGCCGAAAACTTTCTGAAATTCCGGGGCCGCGATCTCAGTCACTTTTTGGATGATGTCCGCGGGAATTTCAAGCGGTTTGACTTCTTTTTTCGGCTTTCCGGCCTTCTTCATCAGTTCAAGCTGCAGTTTTGCCGTCTGCTTGATAGCCTCATGCCCGAACCCGATCGCCTCAAACATTTTTTCTTCGGAGATCTCGTTTGATCCGGCTTCGATCATAACGACCTTCTCGGGCGTTCCCGCAATCACGAGATCCAGATCGCCTTTTTCGAGTTCCTGCTGGGTCGGGTTGATAATGAGATTACCGTCCACCATTCCGACACGGGCCGCGGAAAGAGGGACCGTGTAAGGTATGTCGGAGACAAGAAGCGCCGCGGAGGCCCCGATCATCGCGAGAACTTCGGTCGGGTTCTCGCCGTCAAAGGAAAGAACCGTTGCGCTGATCTGGACTTCGGTCAGATAGTCTTCGGGAAAAAGGGGACGGATCGGACGGTCGATCAGACGCGAGGTCAGGGTTTCTTTTTCGGTCGGCTTGCTCTCGCGTTTGAAATATCCGCCCGGAATCTTTCCCGCAGCGTAGGTTCGTTCGCGGTAGTCAACAGTAAGGGGGAAAAAATCCCGGACTTCTTCCGATTCGCTCCCGGCCACGACCGCCACAAAAACAACGGTGCCTCCGCACCGGACGGTAACGGCCCCGTGGGCCTGGCGGGCCATATGCCCGGTTTCAATGACAATTTCCTTGCCGCCGATTTCAGAACTGACTTTTTCTATTTTAAACATATACGGGTTTCCCTTTCAATTTTGGATGGATCCATGGATTCTCAGACAACCGGAAAAGCAGGAGAAATTACTTCCTGAGGTCCAGAGCCGCAATCAGCTTCTGGTACTTTTCGGGGTCTTCACGCTTCAGATAGGCAAGCAGCTTTTTCCGGCGGCTCACCATCCTGATAAGGCCGTAGCGGGAATGATGGTCCTTGACGTGTTTTCCAAAGTGAGGGGAAAGCCCGTTGATGCGCTCGGTAAGAATGGCGATCTGGACTTCGGAGGACCCGGTATCGTTTTTTGTCTTCTTGTGGGTGGAAATGATCTCTTTTTTCTTCGTCTTTGCTAATGCCATGCGTCTTTGTAACTCCTTCTCTCTCTGTCAGTTATATCGTTTTTCTCATCTCTGAGGTTGCGGGAGTATACTCTACCCCCTCCGATTTGTAAAGAGCCTTCCGTAAAAAATCAGTGAGTTTGATGCCAGGAACGGGCCTTTTCAATATCCCGGAAAATCCGGGTTTTCAGGGCCTCTTCCGAGCTGAAACGCTCTTCGGCCCGTATGAATTTATGCAAGGCGATCTCCATGGTCTCGCCATAGACATTCCCCTTAAAATCAAACAGATGCATTTCAAGAACCGGACGGGGCGTCTCGGAAGCCGGATAAGTAGGCCTTTTCCCGAAATTCGCAACACCGGCATGCCATTCTGACATTTTACCGGGCAGTTTAAAAAATTTATCTGCGGTAAGACGCGCCCCCGGAAGGAACCGGGCGGACGCGATATAAACTCCCGGGGGAATCTGGATATCGGCATGGACTTCCAGATTTGCCGTGGGACACCCCAAATGCGTTCCATGCCCCTTGCCGCGAACGACACGTCCCAAAAGACTGAAAGGCCTCCCGAAACATTGACGAATCTTTTCAAGCTCCCCCCGGCTCAACAATTGCCGGACCATCGAGCTTGATACCGGCTTGCGTCCGGCCATCACGGGCCTCATTTGTTTAAAAAGAAACCCGTTCTCCGCAGCAAGCCTTTTCATTACATCCGCATCTCCGCACCGCCGGTATCCGAAGCGAGCATCGTATCCCATGCAAACTTCAAGGACCCTGAGTTTTTCGACAAGTATTTTTTTTACAAAAACCTCGGGGCTCATTCTGGAAAAAGACGGGGTGAAAGAGGGTATAAAACAAAGATCAACCTTCGCCCCGGCAAGATGAAAAAGTTTTTGCCCGATCGAATAAATCAATTTTCGTTTCTGCTCCGGGCGAAGGACTCTCTGGGGATGGTTTCTGAAGGTGAGAACCGCGGAAAGCGCGGAGCGCTTTCCGGCCTGGGCCGTCACGTATCGGATCAATTTCCGGTGCCCCCGGTGGAAACCGTCAAAATTACCGATCGCAAGAACAACGCGTTTCCGGGGATTGCTTTTGAGGGCGTGGAGATCAGTGATAATTTTCATAAGCCGTTATCTCTGAAAGAGGGGCTATTTTCGGTCGAAGCTCTTCCAGAGTCATCGAGCGGAGGGCATCTATCGTGACGCTGGCCGACACATCAAATTTTCCGCTTTTCATCCGCCGGAGTCTCGCGAGGCAGGCGTGACAGCCGAGGACATCCCCCAGGTCGTTCACAAGCGTCCTCAGGTAAGTTCCCTTGGAAACGCGGGCGGAAAAATCAACGAATTTTCCGTCCTTTTTATCGAACCGGAACTCATGAACCGTGACTCGCCTTCCTTCCCTGGGAACCACCTTGCCCTGACGCGCGAGCTTGTAAAGGCGCATACCTTCATGTTTCACCGCGGAGACCATGGGCGGGACCTGAATGATCTCGCCGGTGAACCGCTTTGCCTGTTCGCGTATCATTTCGAGGGTCACGTGTTCCCAGGGCGCTTCCGCCACAACCTTCCCCTGCCGGTCATGAGAATCCGTTTGCACTCCGAGTTCCATGGTCCCGTAATACTCTTTATCACAGGCGCTGAGCGTCATCGAATGCTTCGTTGCCCTTCCGATCAAAATAACAAGGAGCCCGGTCGCAAGCGGATCCAATGTCCCGGCGTGTCCGACTTTCTTGAAGCGGAACCGGCTCCGGATGAAAGCGCAAACATCGTGAGATGTCCATTCGGAGGGTTTGTCCACAAGGAGAACGCCGTCAATAAATTCGGGGTGCAGGGGCATGAGCTATTGCCCGGACGGATCGGTCCCGATCTTTTTGATGACTTCTTCGATCTCGAAACTTTTATCGACCATGTCATCCAGTTCGAATTGAAGCCGCGGCGTGTAACGCATCCGGAGGTCATAGCCGATCTCCCTCTGCAAAAATCCGGCGGCCCGCTTCAAAACATTGAGGGAGTCCCGCTTTTTTGTTTCATCGCCCATCACAGTAAAAAAAACCACGGCCGACTTCAGATCCGAAGTGACTTTGACGTGGGTGATGGTGATAAAGCCCAGCCTCGGATCTTTGACCCGTTCGAGGATCAATTTGCCGAGTTCCATCTGAAGGAGGGATCCGACGCGTTCCGTTCTTTTCCCTTGCATGACTGCCTCTTGTTACCGGATGTTGATAAAAAAATTTGAGGGTGTGATGCGGGTTTAAAGTGTCGCGGCGATCTTGTCAATCCGGTAACATTCAACAATATCGCCTTCGCGCAGGTCATTGAATCCCACAAACGAGATCCCGCATTCATGCCCTTCCGCGACTTCCTTGACATCATCTTTGAAATGTTTCAAGGCGGAAAATTTGCCGTCAAAAACCACGACGTTGTTGCGAACAACCCGAGCGTTCCGGTGCCGGACGAGCCTGCCTTTGATCACCCTGGCGCCGCCGATCGTTCCGACTTTGGAAGACTTGAAGATCTGACGGATCTGCGCCTTACCTTCCGTTACTTCTTCAAGATCGGGTTCCAGAATACCTTCCATGGCTTTCCGGATCTTTTCCACCGCATCATAAATGATCCCGTAAAAACGGATATCCACACCTTCCTTCTCGGCAAGGTTCATCGCTTTGGGATCGGATTTAACATGGAACCCGATAACGATCGCGTCCGAGGCGGCGGCCAGCATTACATCCGATTCGTTGATCCCCCCAACAGCTCCGTGAATAACGTGGAGCTGGCATTTTTCAGTGGTGAGTTTTTCAAGGGACTGAGTGAGGGCCTCCACCGATCCCTGGACGTCCGCCTTGACGATAAGCTTCAGTTCCTTAAAGCTCCCTTCGGAAATCTTGGAATAAAGGTTCTCAAGCGACATGTGTTTTGTCGCTCCGCGCATTTGCCGCTCGCGAATTTCCAGTATTTTTTGTTCCGTAATTCGTCTGGCTGTCTTTTCATCCTTGACCGCGTAAACGGTTTCTCCGGCCTCAGGAACTCCGTTCAGACCGCTCAGCTCTACGGCATAGGCCGGTTTTGCCTCCCGGACAGCTTTCCCGCGGTCGTTTTTCATCACACGCACTCGTCCCATATAGGAGCCGGCCACGACAATATCGCCGGCGCGGAGCGTTCCCTTGCGGACGATTACCGTCGCGATCGGGCCGCTCCCTCTGGAAAGATGACTTTCGACTACCGTGCAAACCGCAGGACAGTCGGGATTGGCTTTAAGCTCCATAATCTCGGCCTGGAGGAGAAGCATTTCAAGAAGCTCCGGAATTCCTTTGCCGTTTTTGGCCGAGACTTTCATACAAATCGTTTTTCCGCCCCATTCCTCCGGCACAAGATCCTGTTTTTGAAGCTCCCCCATCACTTGCTGGGGGTTCGCCGCCGGCAGGTCGCATTTATTGATCGCAACAATGATCGGACAGCCCGCTTCCCGGGCGTGGTGGATCGCTTCAACCGTTTGGGGCATGACACCGTCATCCCCGGCCACAACCAAAATCACAATATCGGTGACGTTTGCACCGCGGGCACGCATGGCGGTAAAAGCTTCATGGCCCGGCGTGTCGAGAAAGGTCACATGCCCCCGGCCCGGAATATCCACACCGTAGGCCCCGATATGCTGGGTAATAAATCCCTTTTCACGGGCGGCGACGTTCGTGCTCCGGATCGAGTCGAGAAGCGACGTTTTTCCGTGATCAACATGTCCCATCATGGTTACTACGGGGGGACGAAGTTTCAGCCTGGAAGGATCATCGCCCTCATCCGTTTTCTGCACCTTTTCAACAGTCTCGTCTTCTTTCTTGCAGATCGAGACCCCGGCCGCATCCGCGAGGGCGAAAACGATCTCTTCATTGAGCAGTTGATTCACGTTAGCGAAAATACCAAGGCCCATCAGGGTTTTGATAACCTCCGAGACCTTTTTGCTCATCTTCTGGGCAAGGTCTCCCACCGTAACAGGAAACCGGATTTCAATCGCGGCCGGCTTGACCGGTTCCGGTTTGGGAGGTTCGGGGATCCGAACTTTTTCTTTTTCCGGCACCGGCTGAACTTCGGGCTTGGGCGACTCGGTTTTCTTTTCCTCAACAACAGGTGCCGGAGAAGACACTGCGGGTTTTTTTTCGATTACAGGCTGATCTTCGACCTTGGGAGCCGCAGGCGGCATGACCTTTGTCTCGGTCGCATCGGGAGCAGACGTCGTCCTAACCTCGGGTTTCTCCTGGGTTAAGATTTTCGGTATCGCTTCCGCCGTTTTGGGAACCGCGTCTTTTTTTGCGCGAGGCTTTTTGACGGTTTTTTTGGCGGCGGGTTTGACGGCCGCCGCTTTTTTAGGAGAAGTCTTCTTCTCCGAAGTTTTGGCGGTGGCTGTTTTTGCCGTCCTTTTAACCGTTTCCTTTTTTTCTTTTTTCTCGGTCATGGTCAGGAACCTGTCTCCTCCGCGCTTTCTTGCCGAACCGGAGCTTCTTGGGCTTCGGTTTTCTTTGCCAGAACCTGCTCGACGGCCTGGCGGATCCTCTCGGCAAGTTTTTCGTCGATTCCTTCGATCTTGACAAGGTCTTCGACGGTCATTTTGAACACATCTTTAATCGTCTTGGCGCCCGCTTTTTTCAGAGCGGCCTCGATTTTTTCATCCACCCCGTCCAATTCGGTAAGGGGGATCATCTGTGACTTGCTCCGGACATCAAGCTCCCAGCCTATCAGCTTCGAAGCGAGCCTCACGTTTTGGCCTCTTTTCCCGATCGCAAGCGACAGCTGGTCATCCGCAACAAGGATCTCGGCACGGCGTTCCGTTTCGTTCAGCTTGATCTGCAGAAGCTCCGCGGGAGCCATGGCGTTCTTGATGTAGGTTTCAATATCCTCGCTGAACCGGATAATATCTATTTTCTCTCCGTTAAGTTCACGCACGATATTCTTGACCCTCTGCCCCCGCACGCCGACGCAGGATCCCACGCAGTCGATTTTGTCATCCCTGGAAGTTACGGCGATCTTGGCGCGGGATCCGGCTTCACGGGCAATCGCCTTGATCTCAACAACCTTGTCATGGATTTCGGGAACTTCCATCTCAAAAAATCTTCTGATAAGTTCGGGGTGAGTCCGCGACAAAATAACCTCGGGGCCTTTCGGCGTTTTTTTCACTTCCATCACATACGCGCGGACAATGTTTCCTTGACGAAAACTATCGACGGGAGATTGTTCCCGTGCGGGAAGTATCCCTTCGGTTTTCCCGAAGTCAACGATGATTGCCTTTTTTTCGATCCGGTGAACGCTTCCCGAAACAATATCACCCTGCTTGTGGCTGTATTCGAAAAAAATCGAATCACGTTCCGCTTCTCTGAGTTTCTGGATAATAACCTGCTTGGCCGTCTGGGCGGCAATACGTCCAAACCGAGGGTCATCAAGCTCCTTGCCTTCGCTCAAGACTTTGATCCGGAGAGTGTCGGGATTGATCTGGATCTCAAAAGTTTCGCCTTTTTCGGGAAATGTTTTACGGCAGGCGGACAAAAGGGCATGTTGGAGCGCTTCCACCAGAACCTGGCGGGAAACCCCCTTTTCTTTTTCAATGTACTCTATTGAAGATGCGAGATCCTGTGACATTTTGTCTCTTTTCCCTGTTTTACGGGCCGGAAAAAAAAGAAGTGGGTTTTTGCCCACTTCCCGGCACTCTCAGATTAATGGCGGTATTATAACGGTTTTTTTCAATTATTCAATCGGAATCTTGGGGGCTTCCCTGCTTATTTGTGCTTTAAACACATAAATCAGCGGTACTGAAGAAGAAACATCGGAGGCGCACCGCCTTGTATTCATCTTTCTGATAATCGGAACGGCTCCCGGCAGGGAAACTAGCGGGCAGCGGGAATCGAACCCGCATGACCAGCTTGGAAGGCTGGGACTTTACCATTAAGCTATGCCCGCTTGTAAAAAGGAGGGACATTTTAACCAAGGTCCGGGTTATCCGCAAGTAATTGGATTGAATTCCCGGAAAGGATGTCGACTCAGGACTTATAGATCAACCGGGTCAAAAATGCCAAAAAAAACCGGGGGCTCAGCCTTTCGGCATAAATGATCACCTTATTCCAAAAACCAAAGATTCCGACCGGCCGCCGGCCTTTAAGAAAAATCTTGAGGGCGAAACGCGCGACCTTGGGAGCGGGCACGCTAAAAAACATTTTATCCTTTCCAATCCCGGCAGTCGGATGAAATCGGGTCATTGTATTCCCGGGGCAAAGACAAAAAACCCTCACTCCTTTTCCGAGGTTCTCCATCCAAAGGGCTTCCGTGAAATTGATAACAAAAGCCTTGGTAGCCG
This sequence comes from Candidatus Omnitrophota bacterium, assembly GCA_022705945.1. GTDB lineage: Bacteria > Omnitrophota > Omnitrophia > Omnitrophales > Aquincolibacteriaceae > UBA1443. Next base: position 203,974 of record JAKJDL010000001.1, read on the forward strand.
CGTAAACCGGCAGATAAGGAACCGCTTGAAAGCCTGCGATTGAGGCCACATTGAGAATTCCGCCCCGTTTTCTTGCCTGCATTCCCGGAAGGAAAAATCGCGTCAGGGCAACAAGGGCTTCCACGTTCAGCTTGAGCATGGTCTCTATGTCCCCGGGGGAATGTTCTTCAAAAGTTCCGTAATGGCCTACTCCCGCATTATTGACAAGAATGTCAATGAGAACATTTTCCCTTCGGACAAATCCGAAAATTTTTTCGCGGTCATCTTCCCTCGTCAAGTCCGCGGCAATAACCCGGGCTTGAACATTATAGCGGGTCTTTAGATCTTCGGCCTTTTGCCGGAGTTTGGCGAGATCCCGGGAAACAAGAACGAGGTTGGCACCTCGGCCGGCAAATTCGTCCGCCATAGCCTCCCCGATTCCCGAGGAAGCCCCGGTCACAAGAACGTTAAGCCCCTTGAAAGAGCGGATCATGCGGGGTGGCGTCCGGACAGGGCCCTGGACAGAGTGGCCTGATCCGTGTATTCAATATGGCTTCCGACCGGAATCCCGCGGGCGATTCGCGTTATTTTGATCTTGAAAGTTTCAAGAACGCGGGCCAGATAGAGGGCTGTGGTATCCCCTTCGGTGTTCGGATTGGTGGCAAGAATCACTTCGCGGACCTTTTTTCTTTTAATCCGTTCGAGAAGGTCCCCGATCATGATATGCTCGGGACCAATCCCGTCCAGAGGGGAAAGGGCTCCGAGAAGAACGTGATAAACACCGGTATATTCCCCCGTCTTTTCAATCGCGGAAACATCCTTGGGATCTTCGACCACGCAAATCATTCCCTGGTCACGGCCGGGATCCCCACAGATATGGCACGTTTTTTGATCGGAAAAATTATGACAAGTTGAGCAAAATGTCACGTTTTCACGAAGCTGCTGGATCAATGTCCCGAGATAAAGCGCGTCTTCTTTTTTTGTTTTGAGAAGATGGAAAACGATCCGTTCAGCCGAACGCTTCCCGATCCCCGGAAGTCTGGAAAAAGCCTCGACCAGCCTCGTCATAAGTTCGGAGTAGGCTTTCACGGCAGTTTATTCCTTGCGAATAATGCGCGCGCCGTCAAATATTTCGAGCGCTTGAGCCAGGATATCCGGGGAATCCGCGCCCGCGGGCTTGGGAGCGGGCAGTTCCTGGCTTATTTCATCTTTTTGCGTGATCACGCATTGAATACGCGCCTTTTCCCCGAGAACCTCTTGAAAAACCTCTTCAACTAGTTTCCGGTTGCCGTCTTTTTCAACTGTTTCTTTATGGAATTTAAATTCCGGGGAAAAACCGAGAACAATCGTTCCGTTTTCAACCTCAATGGGGTCGGCCTCGGCAAGGTAAAGGCTTAAAGACATACGCTTCGTTTTTATGGTCTCTATCACCCGGGACCAGACTGCCTCCACGTCATTGATCTCAAAATGGTCTTTGTTTTTTTCTTTTAAAGACCTAGACGGTGCGGTTGAACCGAAAGGTTTCTTGCCGGGACCCCTTTCCAATGTCGGGGGCTCCGAAGTCGCGGCCGGTTTTACCGTTTTTTTCCCGAAATCCGCAGGGGGAGCTGATACCGCAAAAGGCTTTCTCTCGAATGCGGCGCTTCCTTTAGAGACTAGCTCCTCCACGGATTCAATCGCGTCCATATACATCAGTTTCAGAAGCGCCACTTCCACTAACAGTTTCGGCGAGGCAACCGGCCGGCGGAGCTGAAACTGGAGATTCTGAAGGATCGACAGGGCAAGCAGCAGTTCCCCTTCGGAGAACTCCGCCGCCTTGCCGGCAAGCTTCCCGGATATCGATTCCTCCGCTTCCACGAGCTCGGGCGCTTTGGGAACCGCCTTGATCACAAGCAGGTTCCGGAAAACTTCGAACAGCCCTGCCGCAAACCGGGCAAGCTCTCCGCCTTCTTCATAGATCTTTTTGACGAGGGAAAGGATCTCAGCGCCCTTCTTTGCCCGAAGCGCTTCGATCACCTTCATATGCGTTTCACCGGAAGCGAGCCCGAGAAGGGTGAGAACATCCTCTTCCCTGACCTTTCCCTCCGAAAAACTCGCAAGCTGGTCCAAAAGGCTTTCAGCGTCCCGCAATCCCCCCTCACTTGCCTTCGCTATCAAGAACAAGGCTTTTTTTTCACATTTGAGTTTTTCCCTTTTCGCGATTTCTTCGAGTTTTTTTATGATCTCCGAAACCGGAATCCTCCTGAACTGGAAGCGCTGACACCGGGAAAGAATTGTCAGGGGAACCTTGTGGGATTCTGTGGTCGCAAAAATAAACTTCACGTGAGGGGGCGGCTCTTCCAGGGTTTTAAGAAGCGCGTTAAACGCCTCCGTCGTCAGCATATGGACTTCATCGATGATATAGATCTTGAAATTCCCCGAAGACGGCTTGAACTTGACGTTTTCACGGAGGTCACGGATCTCTTCGATGCGGCGGTTCGAGGCCCCGTCGATCTCTATCACATCCATCGAATTCCCCCGCTCGATTTCCCGGCACGCGGGACATCGACCGCACGGTTTGTCCGTCGGCCCTTCTTTGCAATTCAGCGCCTTGGCAAGAATACGGGCTGTTGAGGTTTTGCCGACACCGCGGGGGCCCGAGAAAAGGAAACTCTGGGGGATCCGTTTTTGTTTGATTGCGTTCTTGAGGGTGATCGTAACCGTTTCCTGGCTCACGATCTCATCAAAAGTCTGCGGCCTGAATTTACGAGCGAATATCAAATAGTCCATGAAAAATCTCGGGTTAAGCTGAACACAAAGGGAGCAGTATCATGCGGGAAATGTTTCTTCTTTTCAAGAGATACTTGCCGCCGCCTGCGAGGAAGGCTCCCACAACCCCTTGCCTACTTCCGAGCCTCTCGAAAACATTTGAATTAAAAATATTCCCGGGAAAACTTGCCCGGGGATAAATCTTTAGGCCTGATCCGCGAACCGGAATGTCGCCAGAACGTGATCAAAGATCGGCTGAAGAAAATTGAATTGCTCCTCGTCGCCGGCAAAGGTGATTTGTATGGAATAATCCTCCCTGATTAAAACGATATGTTTCTTTTTGATCACCGTATCGGGGGCCCCTGCCGTTCGGAGAGGAAGTTTTGTTTTGTAGCGATATTCGGCCTGCAAAGCTTCCTGCCCGGCTATTTGAATCTCTTGACGCGAAGCAAGGGCAAAACCCCGATACCGGTTTTCTTCCTTGATCCACGAATCCATCAGGACTTCGAGAGTCCCGGCTTCGCGTAAAGAACTTTTTGTAATGAAAAACCCCGGAACCGTTGCTGAGTTCTCAACTCCCGCGTTCAGAATCTCAACCATGTCATAATCTCCCTCATAATTCCTGAACATAACGCGCCAGGCCCGGGGATATTCGAATGAAAAATTGAAGGGCGGATTTTCCCCGGAAAAAACATTCATTTGAATTGCCGAGGGTAAAACAGGAGGTTTTCGGTCCTCTTTGTTTTTGAAAGAAAAATACATGATGAAAAAAACCGCGAGAACAAGAATCACCCCTCCTGAAATCATCCCGGTTCGCCTTGTTTTCATCGAAAGTTCCCTTTCTCTCAATAATCCGGAAGATTTTTATAACCGGTCATCATGCTAAAAAATTGAGTCACGCCGGCCTCTGAAAAAAGGTGCGGATTCCCTTGAGTGTCAAGGAAATCGGCTTGCTGGTCATTCAACATGTCCCGCAACTGGATAGCGTTGCTGTTCAGAGGTTCTGCTATCCTGCTTTTCAGTGCTGCCCACACCTGGGAACCTCCGACAAACGAGTTGTATTCCTGTTTTCGGGAATTTCTGGATCTTGGAGCCACAAAATCGGCCGGAGGCGTCCAGTTGTCCGGCGGTCTCCCGTAAAGTTTCGCCCCGTCATCCCAGTCTTTCCCCCACATCTGATGCAATCCTTCATGAACAAGAATGGCCGCTATCATTTCCTTGGGAGCGTTCGCGTACTTGTCGTTAATAACTATTGTCTTATTCAACGGATTATATCCGCCCAGACTTATCTCGGACCGCAAATTGGTAATCTGAACATCATGCATTTTGGCAAAAAGAATGGGAATATTATTCCCGGTAAGACTCCTCACTACATCCTCCCATGTTCCGGGAGTTCGCGGCACCGCATTGGCGGCGGGAGGTTCTATAACGCTTGAAAAACTTTGGGTGTTTGAAAGTAATGTCTCGATGGCAGCTTCGGTCTTCGCTTCATAATCGGCATTAGGTGCCGGCCGGCCGCAAACCCTTCCGGATTCTTCCGATACAATCCATCGCCCGTCGACTTGTTTTAAACTTTGAGCCCGATAACAGACATCAGATCCATCGATCACGGGATTGTCCGCCCAGGTAGGGCTTTGCCAAACAGTATTTCCCGTAATAACAGTGCAGACCTCGACTTCTCCGGCCTGGATATCGACATTATTGCATCTTAAAATTTGATATCCGTCGGCATTGGTGTTGCCTTTGAAATTGAGGACAATCCATCCGTCGTTGGGCGTTAATTGAAGTTCAGTCGGAGCGGCAAAAGTGGCGTCGGTAATGGGTTTTTCGGTTATCGTGTAATAAGCGGTCACGGTGCCGTAAGAGACCCTTCCCCCTCCTCCGCCCCCGACGGACCCGTCTGATCCCCTCCTGCCGCTCGAATAACCGCCGCTTGAGCCGCTTCCGGAACTGCTCGCACCGCCCGAACCTGCTGAACTCCCGCTCTTCTCTCCTTCCCCGGACGGATACCCTATAAAACCGTTTTTATCGATCCTGATCTCTTCAAGCCAGTTGTCCCAGGGCTCCACCGGTGTCGCAACCGCAAGGAAATTTTCCTCAGTGGCGTCTGCAATATGATATTTGAAGAAATTTCCGTTGACCAAGAGACCGAGAGCCGAGCCGATCGATGCCTCATCGGCCGCCTCAACAAACCTCCCGAAAAAGTGATGGAGAAGAAGTTCCGCCGAGCGAATAGAGCCGAGATTTTGAACGGCCTCAGCCTCTTGGGCTTTCCGAACCTGGCCGATCATTTTGGGTATGACGAGTACCGCAACCGCGGCGATAATGACCATGGTTACAACAATCTCTATCAGAGTAAAACCCTTAGGCTTTTTCACTGATCTCATCCCCCTTGAGAATCTTCTCAAGCGTCTCTTTGTTCTGTCGGGCCTCCCGAAGATCAGGGTCCAGTTCTAGCGCGCGATTCCACTCCCGCATCGCGTTATCAGCATCGTTCAAAATTATATAAACAAGTCCCGCGTTCGCGTGCCCTTTTGCGTATTTTTCATCAACAGAAAAAAGCCTCTTGCAGGTACTCAATGCTTTTTGGGGATCATCTTTTTTAAGGTAAACCAGGGCCAGGTTATTAATGACAGAAAGGTTCTTCGGATCGTATTTCAGCGCCTGTTCGTATTGAACTATCGCTTCATCATAATTCATGGCTTTTTCCGCCAGTTGAGCGCGCAAAAGCCCGGCAGACAGATCTTCAGGCGACATCAGAATCGCTTCGTCAAGATAACGCCCGGCGGCCTCATCATCGCCTCTCGCCAGGGCCGTCCTGGCCAGCCCTACTTGGGCTCCAATGTTTTGCGGATCCGAAGCAAGAACGGCCCTGTATCGGAATTCGGCATCTTCGTAGCGTTTTTCCTTTATCGAAATTTCAGCAAGGTTGAGAAGGGGCTTGTCGAACCTTGGATCCGCTTGAATGATTCTCCGAAGGATTTCCGAAGCTTTCTGATGCTGATCAAGCCTTATCAGGACCGCCGCTTTATTGTTTAAAATAAAAATGTCGTGGATGGGTTCCAGCGATTCATAAATTTCCAGCGCCCTGCCGTATTGTCCGATAGCGGCGTGACAGTAGGCAATTTCCTGGGCGACGGTCTCGTCATCCCTACGGTTATTCCAGGCTTTCCGATAAACCTCGATTGCCTTGCCCCACTGTCCGGTGGTTTTATAAAAATGCGCCGCATTTAAAAGCGTTTCAAAATTATCGGGAGTATCGCCGAGAGCCTGGGTAAAATTTGCTTCCGCTTTTTTTACTTCTCCCGCCGACGCATAGGAAGCGGCCAGGTTATGATAAACCAGTTTATTCCATTCCTCCGGCCCGCGGGCCTTTTCGAAGGAAAGAGAAGCTTCACGAAATCGGCCCTGCCTGTACAGCTCCAGCCCTTTTCTGAAAAAAACCTCTTTTCCCCGGACTTCCATGAGCCCTTCCCTCGAGCCGCGCCAGACGGTCTGAATATCATTTTTGGGAATCTTGACTTTGCCGCCAGGCGCTTCGACGGTCATAAATTCATCGTCTTCCTTTAAAATGTTCGTTTCGATGGCATTGCCGTTCTTGAGCTGAAGGATATCGGCGCTGAGGGAGAAGGGATTAGATAAAAAAGAAAGGAAAAGAAACGACAGGAACACAGACTGTGATTTATTCAATCTCAATACCCCGGATCTTCCGGGCCAAGGAACGCCCTTTAAAAATCCGGAGAGGGGGAGATTCGAACTCCCGATACGCTTGCGCGTATAACAGTTTTCGAGACTGCCGCATTCGACCGCTCTGCCACCTCTCCAAAGTGCCGTGATCCTTCGATTTTAACTTTGCTCTTCGATTTTCCGACAAAAATCTGCGGGAACAAAAACCAGGCAGTTCTTATCAGGACCGTTGAACTTGTTTGTCTTGCGCGAGTTAAAGTCTATTGTTTTCTGGCAAACTGGTCAAGGCGGGAACCGAAAAAATCAGCTTCCGGCTTTCTGGTGCCCATCTTCTGTTCCTTTGGGCTTCCCGGACAACACACTGCCTTTTCGGCCTCCAAAGAATGCCCACTGACTTCCAGATCGGTATCACGGATCGCGGGACTCCGGATTACAGTATGCCTCATTGCGGTTATCGCGCGCTTTCGGGAGCGCTCCAGGCTCCTGCCGGATCGCGTCAAACATCCGCTCCGGAAAGCGGTATTCTTCCTTCCCTTTGAGCAAATCGCCGAACCGTCCTGTTTTCTTCGGCCGGCTCACCAGAAACGGTTCAATTTCGGGAGATGTATTCCGTGATGATAAAAATGTTGTGGACTGATCCCGGAAGTTTTTAAAAATCGGCCGGGTTTTATGAGCCGGAAACTACCCTGTTCCGCCCTTGTTCCTTGGCTTTATACAAAGCGGCATCGGCGCGGTGAACCATCGGATCCGGGATATCTTCCCCGGCGCGGAGCGTTGCCACACCGGCGCTGATCGTGAGCCGGATAAGTTTCCCTTCCCATTCGATTTTCAATTCTTCGACCCTCTTCCTCAGCCGCTCCGCGACATGCACCGAGGCTTCCTTCAGCTCCGCTTTGCGCAGCATAATGATAAATTCTTCCCCGCCGTAGCGGGCGGCAAAATCAACTTGTGAAAAAGGTCTTTTCTTGCGGATATTACCGATAAGTGTTTGGGCGACTTTTTTAAGAATCATATCGCCGGCGGGATGCCCATAGGTGTCATTGATGTTTTTAAAACGGTCAATATCGATCAAAATAACCGAAAGCGGCTCTTTGCGAATGCGTGCTTCGCGAACCACCTGATTCATAATAAGCCGGAAATGACGGATCACATAAAGCCCGGTTAAACCGTCGCGGGTCGCGAGATGGAATAGCGCGGACCTTTCCTTGACCCCCGAAGCCTGGGCGTAAATCGCTGAAAATATAAAAAGGGAGAGTATCAGCAAAATCCCGGAAACGGGGGAAATCCAGAGGTAAAGACACTTAAAGATCAGAAAGCACGCGCACAACCAAACAGCCCCGAGAAAGAGTCCCGCCAGAAGAGACCACGGGCCTCGCAAAGCGACAAAGAGAAATACCGCTATCATGCCGAGCGCTATGATCGCAAGTAAATTCAAAAATTTCGGGAAAATACGGATCCGGTTCCCGCTCAAAATCGCATTGGCAACCTGCGCATGGACCATAACCGGAGGGCAAATCGTCCCGAACGGCGTGGCCTTGGCCCCGGATCGTGAGACAATCCCCACGAAACAAATTTTATCTTTAACGGCCTCGGGTGAAACCACGGGGACAACTCCTTTCTGGATCCCGTAGTAACTGTGAATGAGGTCGTGCACGGCAATCTTGGCAAAGGCCTCATCGCCGGATCTTTGAAGCCACGGAATAAGCAGGTCTCCCCGGTTGTCTCCGAAGTCTTTTAATATCGTCTCGGGGCCGGCGGTCTCCGCCGCCTTTAATGCCAGGTAAGGCATGGTCAATGAGCCGTCACTCAAAGAAGGAGAAAACCTTCTCAAAACACCATCCGGATCTTCCTGCAAATACCGGTGCCCGATGGCGCGGGCCCGATCTTCAATCTCCGGCAGTGAATGCTCCCACATCATTTTCCCCGTGTTTTCTTCCGTCACGACGGGAAATCCGTGGATCCAGAATTTTTTATCTTTTTTGGGTTTCAGCTCGACAGGAAGATAAAGCGGCGTCCTGATCTTCCGGAATGCCCGGATAAGATCTTCATCATCTTCCTTCCTTGTTTCCTCCGGGAAATTAAAATCAAAAAAGATCCCGGCCGCTCCCCATTGGTCCAGAAGACGGGCCAGAACCGCATGATAGCGCCGAGGCCACGGCCATTTGCCGATCTCGTCAAGGGTTTCTTCGGTGATCCCTATTATGACAATTCTCGGGTCCGCTTCCCGGAGCCCTCCGTGACGATGGAAAACATCAAGAGCCATATTCTCGATGCGGCTTAAGGACCCTATCCAGAAAAAAAACGAAAAACAACCGATGATTGCGGCATAGATCCCGACCCTGACCCAATCGATGTAACGGCGGACGCGGGTTCTCGTGAAAAGTTTTTCTGTCGTATCGATGGGCTCTTGTTTGGTCATCGCGTTATTTCCCAATGCAAAATTCGGAAAAGATCCTGTCCAGCAATTCTTCGGAGTAAACTTCCCCCGTCAATTCTTTCATCACGTCCAAAGCCTCGCGAAGCTCCACTGTGACAAATTCCAAAGGCGTTTTTTCCCGGAAAGCTTTTTCGGCTTTTTCGAGAGAGCGCAGCGCCTTTTCAAGGATATCCTTATGCCGCAGTCTGGTGATCTGTTCCCCTTCTTCGCCGGTCTCCTTCTCGAGAAACCTTGAAATGCCCCGCTCAAGCTCCTTCAAACCTTCCCTTGTTTGAGCCGAAACACGGATCAGAGCGGCTCCGCGGGTCATTAAGGCCAATTCAGGTTCCTCTAACTTCATCGGCAGATCCGCTTTATTAATCAAGACGATAAACGGTTTTCCCTCGGGAATCTTTTTAAAAACATGCCGGTCGGCATCATCCAACGGACACGACCCGTCAACCACAAAAAGAAGAAGGTGGCTGTCCTGAACGGCCCGGAGTGTCCGGATCATCCCAAGCTTGTCGAGAGGATGCTCCGCCGTCGAGATAAGTCCTGCCGTATCCCGGACCCTGAGGTAGAATCCGCCGATCTCAAGCGGTTCTTCAAGGTGATCCCGGGTCGTATGAGGAATATCGGAAACAAGGGCACGGTCTCTTTCAAGGAGCGCATTAAAGAGGGAGGATTTCCCGGCGTTCGGTTTCCCGATGATTGACACAAGCACCCCTTCGCGAATCCGCTGATTACGCTCGAATCCGTCCAAAAGTGTCCGCATATTCTCTTTAAGATCCGTAAACTGTGCAAGCATTCCGTCGTTCACATCGACCTCAAGATCTTCTTCGGGGAAATCAATATAAGCTTCCATGTGCGCAAGAAGTTTCATCGCGGAATCTTTTAACTTCCTGAATCTTTGGGAAAGCCGCCCTTCAAGTTGACGCACGGCAAGCTCAAGTGATCGGCTGCTTTTGGCGCGAATCAGGTCGAGAACGGCCTCGGCCTGCGCAAGGTCGATCTTACCGGCCAAAAAAGCGCGGCGTGTAAATTCTCCCGGTTCGGCGTGTCTCGCACCGTTCCCGAGAAAAAGTCCGAGGATGCGTTTCGTGACCGCGAGCCCCCCGTGACAGCTGACCTCAAGCACATCCTGCCCCGTATAGGAATTCGGAGCCCGGAAAACGCTGACGAGCACCTGGTCGATCACCTGCCCGCTCGAGTCCCTGATCTTGCCCCAGTGGATCGTATTGGGAAGGAAAGAATCGACCGTTTCTTTTGACGAGGATGCAAAAAAAGGGCGCAGGCAATCGCATACACCCGGCCCGCTCAAGCGGACCACGGAAATACCGCCTTCTCCTATCGGGGTCGCGATCGCCGCAATGGTATCGTCAAGTTCGAATTTGGGCATTTTAAAAATCAGGGCTTCTGGACCGGAAACCGGGGGACGGTTTCACAAGTGTTTCCGATCCCGATGTTTCCGATGGTTGGAAAACAGAAAAATGATTTATGGAATCGCTTCCGGCTCCTCATTTGGTTCCTTGTTTTGAAATGTTGCGAGTCCTGAATTTCAGAATTTTTCTCGCTTCTCCCACCAGATAAAATGAACCTGTCACCAAAACCAGGTCTCCGGGATCGCTTATTTCTTCAACCAAACAAAAAGCCTCGCCGACATTTTGCGCGGGAATAGTAACTTTGAAAAGATCTTTCGCTTCCTCGGCCAGAAGCCTGATTGCTTTTGCCCGGCCGCATTGAACTCCGGTGAGAATAATTTTGTCAAAAACGCAGCTCAAAACCCGGAGCATCGTCCCGGAATCTTTATCCTGCATGGCCCCGAAAACAAGCCATTTCCGGGAACGCCGGAAGCGTGAACGCCCGTCCGATCCTTGTCCCGGGAGGTGAGAAGCCGGGCGAAACGTTTTGACAAGCCGACCGATTGAAACCGGATTGTGAGCGCCGTCCAAAACAAAGGTGCGTCTCCATTTTGAAAAACATTCCAGCCTTCCCGGCCAGTTTTTGCCGGATAGCGCCCCGGAATAACTCCGCGGATCAATTCTGAAATCAAATTCACTCCTGAGAATTTCGGCCGCCCTAACCGCCGCCCCGGCATTGATATCCTGAAAATCCCCGGGAAGTCCGCGCCGCCTGTTCCGGAAAATACCGGCCCGGATCAAACGGGCGTCATTGTCCCGAACGACTTTTTTGATTACTCTCGCCGCTTCGGAAGTTTGACGGACCGTAACGACAAAACTCCCTTTTTTAATGATCCCGGCTTTTTCCCGGGCAATCTTCGCGATCGTGTTCCCCAGAAAATGGGTGTGATCAAAATGGATCGGCGTCAAAATAACGAGCGGGGCATTCAAAACATTGGTCGCATCAAGTCTTCCGCCGAGACCTATTTCAAAAATTCCGATTTCCCGGCCCGTTTCCGAAAAGACCAAGATCGCAAGAAAGGTCATAATCTCAAAATAGGTCAGGCGTCCGAGCTTCGCGGGCAGGGGATGTTTCGCGAGCAACGCCTTGATCCGGGTCAGCCCCCGCGCCCATAAAATCTTCGGGGCCTTGGCCCCGTCCAGGCGGACCCTTTCACGGATATCTTCAACGTGCGGAGAATGATAATAGCCCACGGGAATGCGGTTCTCCCTCAAAATGGACTCCAGAAAAAATCCCGTAGAACCCTTTCCGGTCGTTCCGGCAATTAATACGGGGATGAATTTTTTATCGGGAAAACCGGCGATCCGGAGAAGGTGTTCCATCCGCCTGAGATTAAAGAACGAGTTTTGCGGGAATTGACTCAGTTTTTCGAGGTTTAAAAAGGAGTCGAGGTAGCCGAGAGCCTGTGAGTAATTCATCTTAAATCAGGAAGGCGGATGGAGGACAGCGAAAAACCGAATCTAACGCCGTCCGCCATCCCGTTAGCTCCATCCGATATCCGGTCAGTGGCGGAAATGTCTTTCTTTTGTAAACGCCATCGCGATCCCGGCCGCGTCGCAGGCAGCAATAACTTCGGCGTCTTTGATAGAGCCGCCGGGCTGAATCACCGCCTTGATTTTGTGCTTCGCGGCCACTTCGATCGAATCCGGCATCGGGAAGAACGCATCGGAACCGACATAACAGCCTTCGGCAAGATACCCCGCCTTGGCTAGAGCAATCTGCATCGAGTCCACTCGGGACATCTGTCCCGCGCCGATGCCGACCGTGCGTTTCCCCTGCGTCAAGACGATGGCGTTCGACTTGACAACTTTCGCGCACTGGAACGCGAAAATCAGCTCGTCGATCTCCGCGGCGGACAGTTTTGTTTTTGTCACCAGTTTGAGGTTTTTTTTGAGTTCCTTCATATGCAGGCGGATCGGCCTGTTCTTTTCCTGAACCAGGACGCCGCTTCTCAGGAACTTGAATTCGTAAGGATATTCATCCCGGAAACGGTCCACTTCAATAAGCCGGAGGTTCTTGCGCGCCATGAGGAGTTTGAGAGCTCCCGCTTTGAAAGAAGGAGCCACAAGCACCTCGAAGAATCCGAGTTTTTCGAGGATCTTCCGGGCTGTTTTCACGTCACACGGGCGATTCAGCCCCACGATCCCGCCGAAAGCGGAAAGCGGATCCGAATCGATCGCCCCTTCCACCGCTTCGGCAAGGTCGTCGTCGGAGGCGATACCGCAGGGGTTATTGTGTTTGATCACGCAAGCCGCGGGCGCATCGAACTCGGCAAGCACATCAAGCGTCGCCTCGATATCAAGCAGGTTATTGTAGGAAAGTTCCTTTCCGTGAAGCTGTCTCCAGGCTGCCGAGGCTTTACGCGTCGCGTAGGAATAAAAAGCGGCTTTCTGATGCGGGTTTTCCCCATAACGGAGGTCTTGCGTCTTTTTAAAATGGGAAACAAAACCGGCGGGAAGATGCCCTGCATCGCTTTTCTTTTGATGCGTCGCAAGATACTGGCTGATCACGGCATCATAGGCGGAAGTCCGTTCGAAAACTTTGCGGGAAAGTTCCTGCCGGAGTTCGGAAGTCACCGCTCCTTTGTTCGCTTCCATTTCCGCAGTCACGCGCTCATAATCGGCCGGGTCGGTTACTACCGCGACGGATTCGCTGTTCTTGGCCGCCGAGCGGAGCATGGAAGGGCCTCCGATATCAATGAATTCAACGGCCTCATGGAGCGCGAGACTTCCCTTCGCGGTCGCCGCCTCAAAGGGATAAAGGTTTACGACCACAAGATCGATCGGCTGAATGCCGTATTTTTTTGCCTGTTCGCGATGGCTTTTTTTCGAACGCAAATAAAGAAGCCCTCCGTGGATCTTGGGATGAAGCGTCTTTACGCGGCCGTCAAGCATCTCGGGAAATCCCGTGAAGTCATCAACGGCCCCGGCCGGGATTTTCGCATCTTTCAAAGCCTTGAGGGTGCCGCCGGTGGAAAGGATCTCGACCTTGTGTTTATGGAGCGTTTTCGCGAATGGAATAAGGCCGTTCTTGTCTGAAACGCTGATAAGCGCGCGACGTATCACTTTTTTAGACATAGTTCCCTGACTCTCCTCTTGTAAAGGTTGTGAAGTCCCCTGGTGACCGGACCGGGGATCTTCTTCCCGACCGCACGTCCGTCCAGCTCTCGCACGGGAAGAATCTCCCAGGATGTGTTGGTAAGGAACGCTTCAGCCGCGTTAAAAAAATCGTGCCGCGTAAGGATTGATACCCGGACTTTGAACCCCGAATCGAGGGCGCATTTTATCACAAAGCGGCGGGTCACTCCATTCAAGATTAGATGTTCCGGCGGAGTCAAGAGCTCTGCTTTTCCCCCAAGATTTCCCCGGTTTCTCGAGCGGGCATCCTTTCCAGACTCCTTAAAATCGGGAAGGTATCGGACAAGAAAAAAATTGGCGGTCCGCGTTTCGGTCAGATAATTTCCCCGGTCGAGAGAGATTCTGTCAAAGGCTTCGACCGGGCCCGGCTCCGTACTTGCCAATACGGCCTGCTGATAAGAAGATGTTTTTGACTGATAGGGAAAAGCGTTCCCGCTTCCGCGCGGGAAAGAAGATGTCTTGAGGATAACACCTGTTTCATAAAGTTTTTCCGGAATTTCCCGGCTGCCAATAATGGCGAATATCTCGGGTATCCCACAAACCCTCCCGAAAAAACGAGAAGGGAGAATCGGGCTTCCGGTCAAGTTTGCAAGAAAAGGATCGGGGCTCTTTCTTTTGTTCCTTTTTTAACAATCCTCTGAAAGTCTCAAAAAAAACGGCCGGCATAATATTCCTCTCTTTTGTCGCTCAATACTTCAAGATGGGATCCGCAAAGACGGATCTCAAGCGACGGGGTCATTTCGATATAAGAATACCTTTGGTCGGGAGGCGCGTATCGGGGGCTATCAAGAAAAAAACAGACTTCGGACAATCGGTAGACGTTTTGAAAAACCTCCCATGGTTTCCCGGGAAGAATCAACAGCTTCAGGCTTAAAAGACATCGGCGGAGGTCCGGGCCGGCTTCCTTTGGCCCGCTTCGGTGCGCAGATAAAGAAGATTTATTCTTCGTGCGAGTAAAAAATAAGCCCGCTTGCGAGTTTGGGATAGAAATAAGTCGATTTCTGAGGCATGCGTTCGTTGACCGCCCCCATTTTTTCGAGCATTTCGACTTTGGGCGGTTTCAGGAAAAAAGCAGCCTGCGCCGTCCCTTTTTGGACGGGTTCGACCGCGCCTCCGACGGTATGTTCGAATTTAAGGATCGACTCCCACCGCGCTTCGGGAATCCCGAAGATCTTGCTGAAAATCAGATGACCGAGAATATTCACATTAAGGTCATACCAAATATCCGGTTTCTGCTGGGCAATGCATGCTTTGGTTTTTTCCTTGTCGATCATTTTCAGGATAAACGCTTTTTCATCACGAAGCATCAACCCGTAGGTCGTTCCCCCGTCGTCATACCCGGCCGTGATTTTTTCGAGTCCGGCAACCGTCGAAGGTTCCACTTTAAAGAACTCCTGAAGCTTGCGGATAGCCGTCCGGTCGTCCATACCGAGATCCGAAACGATCCGGTGCGTGGGAAGCACGATAAATCCGGGATCATCAAAACTGACCAGGGCCATGTAGATATAGTCGTAGGGCATAATCACTTTTTCCGAGACGCCCGATTCAAGCCGTGTTTGTTTCGCGTATTCGAGAGACGTTTCGTAGCGATGATGGCCGTCGGCGATATAGATTTTCTTCGGTAGCATGACCTTATGCAGCCTGGTCACGATATCGGGATCCGAAACGGCCAAAAGACTGTGGACGATCCCGTCGTCATCTGTCGCCTGAAAAATCGACCTTGAATTGAGCGGATCCTGAATAATTCCGCGAACTTCAAAACCCTCGTCTCTGTAAAGACCGAAGATCGGCGAGAGGTTCGTTTTGACCATCCGGATCAGTTTCATGCGGTCTTCCTTCGGCCCGCGGAGTGTTTTTTCATGAGGAACAATCACACCGTTTTCGAAGGGTTGAAGCCGGACGCGTCCCAAAAGGGCGCTCCGGTTCTTGGTTTGTCCGCTTACGGGGTCTTTGAACGTCTGACGATAGACATAAAAACAGGGCTCCTCCTCCCGGATCAGGACACCGCTTCGTTGCCAGTCATTCAGAAAATTACGGGCCCGGACATATCCGTTATTCTGATCGTTGTCAGCAGCTTCCTTTTTGTTGAGAATTAAACGGATGACGTTGTAGGGAGAGCGATCATAGAAACCCTGCTGTTTCTCCGGAGAGATCACGTCATAAGGAGGAGCGATAACATCCGAAATAACAAGCTTGTCCGTATTGTAGCGCCAGGCACGGAGAGGCTGACAGTCGAAAACCTGTCTGGATTTGATATCAGAAGCGGATGAGTTCATAGGGCGGGGATGTTAGCACAGGGTGCATTGTTTGACAAGAAAACAACTCATAACCCGGGGTTCGCCGCGGACAGAAACCGGAGTGGGTCCCGACGAGCCGGTAACGAGTCCCTGTTTTTTGTTATTTCACTTTCGCCCCGTCCGCAATGGGACGGTCGGGAATCACCAGGGCAAGCATGCTCTCGTTTGAAGCTGCCAGAAGCATCCCGTTAGACTCAACCCCGCGGATAACGGCAGGTTCGAGATTATCCACAATCACAATCTTTTTACCTTTCAGATTTTCCTCGGTGTAATGGGCGCGGATACCCGCAACGATCGTTTTCTTGACCTCTCCGACCTTGATACCAAGCACATAAAGCCTGTCAGCGTTAGGATGGGGCTCTACCGTTTCGATTTCCGCAATTTTAAGTTCAAGTTTCTGAAAATCCTCGTAAGTGGCCATTTCAGCTCCTTTTCGATCAATTTTTTCAAAAAACGGGGTCATTCTAACATGAGAAGTCCGCGATTTATTATAACAATTTTTTATGTTATCGGACGTTGTGGCTGTAACTTCCTATATAATATGACGTTAGAAAGATATCCTTTTTCTTGATTTTGAGACACCCGGTGATATCATTGTGTCCTGCCTTTAAAGTCAGTTTTCTATCCACACATTCAGGAGGACTTAAAATTCATGGGAAAAATCAAGATTGCAATTGTCGGATGCGGTAACTGTGCGGCTTCCCTTCTTGAGGGGTTGGAGTATTATCGCCGTATCGCCGCCGAAAAAAAGGCCGGAAAGAAAAAAGAGATTGAATGCTTCGGCCTAATGAATTATGAAATGGGCGGCTATTTCCCCAATGATATCGAGGTCGTCGCGGCTTTTGATGTCGATGAGCGCAAGGTCGGCCAGCGGCTCGATCTCGCTTTGAGGGCAAAGCCCAACTGCATCCTGAAGATGTGCGATATCGCCAAAAGCAAGGTCCGGGTCGAGATGGGTACAGTGCTGGACGGCGTCTCCGAGCATATGGCAAACTATCCCGCCGACAAGACTTTTGTTGTCGCCAACAAGAAACCCGCGAACGTCGAAAAGGTCCTGAAAGAAAGCGGCGCGGAAATTCTCATGAACTACCTCCCCGTCGGCTCCCAGAAAGCCACCGAGTTCTACGCTGAGGCTTGTTTAAAAACCGGAGTCAGTCTCATCAACTGCATGCCGGTCTTTATCGTTTCCAACCCCGCATGGGCAAAACGTTTTGAAGCCAGGCGCATCCCATGCGTCGGGGACGACATCAAGGCCCAGATCGGCGCAACGATTACACACCGCACTCTCGCTAAACTTTTCAGCGAGCGCGGCGTCAAGATCGACCGGACTTACCAGCTGAACACGGGCGGCAACACGGACTTCCTGAACATGCTGAACCGCGCCCGCCTTGAATCGAAAAAGATCTCGAAAACATCCGCGGTGCAGAGCCAGCTCGATATTCCGCTCGATGCCAATGACATTCATATCGGTCCTTCGGATTATGTTGCGTGGCAAAACGATAACAAGGTCTGTTACCTTCGCATCGAGGGCCGCGGGTTCGCGGGATTCCCCGTCACACTGGAGTGCCGCCTTTCGGTGGAAGATTCGCCCAACAGCGCAGGTTGCACGATCGATGCGATCCGTGCCTGCAGGATCGCCCGCGATCGCAAAATCGGCGGACCGCTGATCTCCATGTCGGCCTACACTATGAAACACCCGCCGAAACAGCTCGTGGATTACGAAGCGCGGGAACTTGTCCGGAAATTTATCCAGGGCACCTGCCCGAGATAGATCTGCCATGCTCCGCGAGACTCTTTATCCGAAGATCGAGGCGTTGATAGGCCGGATCGTTCACAAACTTGATCAACTCGACATCACCCCCAATCAGCTCACGCTCGCGGGTGCCGCGCTCAATCTCCTCACGGGTATTATTTACGCCAAAGGCTACCTGTTCCTGGGTGCCCTGTTCCTTCTTCTCGCGGGACTGGGGGATATGCTGGACGGCCCCCTTGCCCGGAAAACGGGGAAATCAAGCCCGTTCGGGGCTTTCCTGGATTCGACGGTTGACCGTTATTCCGATTTTTTTATCTTTGGGGGTCTTGCCGTTTTTTTTGCCCGCGAAGGGGAGATTTTTTGGTTCCTGGTTTTACTCGGGATCATCCTCGGCTCTTTCGTCGTAAGCTATTCAAAAGCCCGCGCCGAAAATTTTATCGAAAACTGCGGGGTCGGAATTTTCGGCCGTGCCGAAAGAATCGTGCTTCTTGCCCTCGGCACTCTTATTTCCCCCCTTCTGAAACCGGTCCTGTTCATCCTTCTCGTCGGAACCCATGCGACCGCTCTTCAGCGGATCCGTCACACAAAAAAAGCCCTTTCGGAGTCCAAGGCCTCTACGGACTGATGAGACGGCGGGTCTGCATATTCGCTTTTCTTTTTTTTCTGCCTTTTGTTTTCTCCCCATTCCTCCCGACTGTTTTCGCACAAACTGCGCCGGCATCTCCCGAGCTTGATACCATCCTCAAACAGATCGAAAACCGGAATTACCGGTGGGTCGCTTTTCGGTCCGACGTGGTTCTCTTCTTCGTTTCTCCGGGAAATACCCGCCAGTCCCTTTGTACGGGGGAGCTCCTTTACGAGCGCCTTCAGGAGAGGCTTCTCCTTTCCTGCTCCGACGCCGAACAAAACATTGTTTTCGTCTTCAGGGCCCTCGACAGGCAGTTTGATCTTTATATCCCCTCACAAAACACTTTGTATCACGGATCCGTATTTGATCTTGAGGATTCTCCCGAGATTGAAAGCCATATGAAGCTGATTGATCTTTATCGCGCGCTCAAACCCGGGATGTTCGATCCCAGGCGAACCAAGGTCGAGCTGTCTTCCGGATTCAAGATAAGCCTGAATGTCTTCGCGGAAAAAAACGGCGTGTCTTACCTCGCAAGAAAAGCGTATGTCACCCCCCGGGGAGATGTTTTGGGCGAGCTTTTTTTTGATCGGGAAGGGCAAACTATCGCGGATATCCAGCGCTATGATTTTAGGGAAATCCCGGCAGATGTCGGTTCTTTCAAATCCGTTTTTTTTCCCAAAAAAATCACGATCATTTCTCCGCGAACGGGGAAAAACACCGCCGTCTTCTTCAACAGCATCAAGCCTCTCGACACCGTTTCCTCTTACGAGTTCCTGCTTCGGATACCGCGGGGAACCCGGGAGGTTTTTTTGAAAGAAGTGGATCCCCGGTTTTCTCAGGCACCGATGGCATCCGGAACAGACAACCTCCCCGGTCCCGGAGACGGAAGCGGGCCTTCGACGGACAAGGATATAGCGGAGAGAGGCTTTGGGCCGGATCAGGAAACGTCGGACACGGAATCTTTTTTGACGGAAGCGGCGGCCCCTGCGGCCTTTTAGGATTACTTGCCGCCCAAAGAGGTGAGGACCCCGGTAGGGATCGCGATCCTTTCCGAAAACGGGCTTTTCGGATGACGGTAATAACGGATCTTCGCTTCACCCGTTTCCCAGGACCAGAAGATCCTTTTATTTTCAAAGTCGGCCGGGAAATCCACCCGCCCCTTTTCGATGCTTCTTAAAAAACATCCCTTTTCAAAGATGGCTTCGACATCCTTGGCAAGGTCTTCAATTGCCTGCTCAAGATCATGGATGTTCGCTTCAAGATCGTCGTTCTCGAGGATTCCGTTCGTTTTCTCCGCGGCCGCCACAAGTTCACGCACGAACAAGGCATCGTGAAGACGGGTATAAACTTCTCTTTTCGTCTGAAGACGCTTGAGGCGCTTCTCGATCTCGGGAATAAGGGCGTTGGCTTCTTTTAAACTAAAGGTCTTTCGGGGTTTTGGGGACACTTTTTCAATTTCTCCTCGGGACGTAAAATACACCCTTCATTTTTAAAAATCAAACCTATTCCTGCCCGGAAACCGATAAAACTCTTCTTATCCTTGCGGGCTCAAACGGCCTCAGGCCGTAAGGCCTTCAGGCGCGGCGTCCGACCAGATCGCGGGGATCAATCCGCCCCCTGTCGCGACATTCACAACGCTTTCATCGCTCAGGCGGGCAAATCCGCCCGTGTATTTCCCGCCGGATACGAGAAGATTGAAATTGTATTTTTTGTAGGCGAAATCCAGCTTGCCGTTCACGGAAACGGGAACCGTCATAACGGGGACATTGACATGTTCCTGGATCACCCATCCCTGCCCTTTGAGGGCTTTATCAACCGTCGCGTTCCACTCCCCATCGGGTGTTTCGCGTCCGATCTTCACATGATCGGGGCCGTGGCTATAGGGCGGCTTGAGGACAAGCGTCTCTTTCTCATCCTTTAAGAAATCGATCAAAAAAACCTTCCGATGGCCATAAAAATCTTCGGCATCCGCGACACAGCGCGTCCAGGGAAGATGGTCCCGTTTCATCTTGTTTTCATTATCGGAAAAAAACCGGTCAAACTCCCGAGCGGTCAGAAGCGAAAAAATCGATTTAGACGATGAGAGCTTCGCGCGAAGCGGGTTGACGAGACAGACCGCCTTATCCCGGTAAGCCCGGATCAGGTCCTGGACTTCATCAAGCCGCTCGACGATCTCGTCAAAATGGACTCTCCGGTAGATCAGATGGACGCGGAATCCCTTGTGATAAAGCTTGCCGCCTTTATATTGAAGCTCCCGCGGATCCGCGAGGACTGTCTTGTAGCCCCTGGATTCAAAATGCGATTTCATAAATTCGCTTTCGGCGTGCGTTCGCGCGTGCCGCCAGTCCATGATCGCCACGTGCGGGGTCTCATAGCCTCCGAACTCTTCATAAACGGCCAGAAGCGAGTTCAGTGTATTCTGAACACGTTCGCTTGCCGCAAGGTGCTGTTCCTCGGCAAACGAGGCCGCCAGCTTTTCGTTCAAAAACGACCTTTCAAGCTGGTCGGCATAAGAAGCCCCGGCGGGGGCGTCACAGCTAAATTCGAGAATCTTGAGGCTTTCCCCTTCCAGAAGCGCGTCAAACCTCCCAAAAACCACGTTTTTGGAATAACCGGGATCGATCCGGATCAGGTCTTCGGCTTCAGGATTCAGATTGAATTTTTTCTTGAGCGGGGCTTCTTCAAAATAAAGCCTCGTGACTGTATTAATGATCTGGTAAAAAGCCGCGGCGGCCCGCTTTAGAAGATGCTGCTGTTTGGAAGTCACAAAAAAGGCCTTATAAAAGGCGGGGACGGTAAAACGCCCGAAACTCATGGAGGGATTCTTGAGCGACTCCCGGAAGGACTGAATCGACCGGACGGCTTCGGACGGTCTTGCCCGCAGGTATTCGTCAAACGCATAGTCGAGATTTGCCGTCATGGATCCATGCCTTTCTCAACTCTTCTGCCGCTCCCGGAGAAGCCCGCGCGTTTTTTACGACGCGTTATTTCCGTTCTTCCGCAGGAATGTAATATCCGTCCTGGGGTCCGACATACTCGGCCAGGGGACGGATCAGACGGTTATCAAGTTGCTGCTCGATAATGTGCCCGCTCCATCCCGCCACGCGGCTTGCCGCGAAAACGGTGGTGAAAAAGTCCGGCGGGAACCCGAGCACATAAAGCACGGGCGCCGAAAAAAAGTCCACGTTGCACGGAATTTTTTTGCGGTCCATCATGATCTTTTCCACAACCTCGGCGATCTCAAGCCATTCGGTTTTTCCGGCCTTCGCGCAAAGGTTTTTTGCAATCTCGCGGAATGCTTCCGCACGCGGATCGCGCATCTTATAAATGCGGTGACCGAACCCCATCACTTTCTTTTTCTCATCCAGGAGTTTATTGACGTAAGCTTCCGCCTTGCCCGCAGAACCGATCCTGAGGATCATTTCCATGGCATGCTGGTTCGCCGCGCCGTGCAGTTCCCCGGCAAGAGTCCCGACGGCCGAAGTGACCGCCGAATAAAGATTCGACAGCGTCCCGGTGGTGACGCGCGCCGCAAAAGTCGAGGCGTTCAGCCCGTGGTCCGCGAGAAGGATCAGGTAGGCGTCCAGCGCTTTTTCCATTTCCGGCGTGGGTTTTTCCCCGCTCAGCATATAAAGGAAGTTCGCCGCGTGCGACAGGCTCATGTCCGGAGCCACCGGTTCTTTCCCTTCCCGGAGGCGAAAAAAGGCCGTAATGATCGTCGGGAACACTCCCGTCAGATGATAGGCCTTCCGCTGAGATTCTTCCGGATTAACGATATGGGCCCGTGGATCCAGGGAACCCATAAGCGAGCACATGGTCCTCAAGGCGCTCATGGGGTGCGTGGTGGTCGGGATGAGTTTTAATATAGCCAAGGCTTTCGGAGAAAGAGGCCGTTGGACCTTCAGGGTGTCCTTAAAACTCTCGAGCTCGGCGCTCGTGGGAAGTTTGTCATACCAAAGCAGGTAGACAACTTCTTCAAAATGGGATTTTTCAACAAGCTCGCCTATCGGTATCCCGCGGTAGAGAAGACGTCCGTTTTCACCGTCCACGTTACTCAGAGACGTTTGTGCGGCCACCACTCCTTCAAGCCCCTTGATCAGCTTGGAAGCGCCGGACGGTTCCTTTTTGAGAGAAGGTTCTGAATTTGACATCGATTATTTCCTTTTTAAATGGCCGGGCACCTTTGCCCGGCGGACATTGCTTCCAAAAGGCGCGCCACCTCTTTGCGTCGCGTTTTCCCTCCGGAAATATTCAGGCGGCATTATACCCAAAGGTTCAAAAATGGGGAACGGAAATCGGAATCCGGAATAAAAATCTATCGATCTTGCTTCAAAAGAAGTCTTAAAACGTATGGGAGGATGCCACCGTGCCTGTAATATTCCAGCTCGGCAGGGGTGTCGATCCTGCAAATGACCTTAAACGTCTTTTTATCCGCCGCGCAGTTCAGTACTTTCCCGACACTCAGCCCGTCTCTGATCCCTTCGACGGAGAATATCTCTTCTCCCGTAAGTTTAAGCGACGACGCGTTCTCACCCTCAATGAACTGGAGCGGCAGGATCCCCATTCCGAGCAGATTGCTCCGATGGATACGCTCGAAGCTTTCCGCGATCACGGCTTTCACTCCGAGGAGCGCGGGGCCTTTGGCGGCCCAGTCGCGGGAGGAACCGGATCCGTATTCTTTGCCCGCAATGACAAGAAGGGGTATTTTTCGTTCCTGGTATTTGATCGACGCCTCATGGATCGTCATCTCAGAGGCTTTCCCCTTCCTGCCCGTGCCGCCCTCGGCCGGGAAATATTTCGTCGTGCCTCCTTCGGTGCCCGGAACCATCAAATTCTTTAACCGGATATTCGCAAAAGTTCCGCGGACCATGACTTCGTGATTGCCGCGTCTCGCGCCGTAAGAGTTGAAATCCTTCGGCTCCACGCCGTTTTCGATCAAATACTTTCCGGCGGGGCTGTCGGCTTTGATCGAGCCGGCCGGCGAGATGTGGTCGGTGGTGATCGAGTCTCCGAGGAGCGCGAGGACCCGGGCATTTTCGATATCGCGAAGATCCCCCGGACACGCGGGCATTTTCTGAAAATAGGGAGGCTGTTTGACGTAAAGCGATTTTTTATCCCATTCGAACGTGTCGCCCGACGGCATCTCGAGGGATCTCCACGCCTCGTTCCCCTCAAACGCGTTCCGGTAACGGCTCCTGAACATCTCGGGCTTCACGCTCTTCATCGCCAGATTTATTTCTTCGGAAGACGGCCAAAGGTCTTTCAGAAAAATAGGTTTTCCTTCCTTGTCTTTTCCGACCGGGTCCTTTTCCATGTCGATCAGGACCGTTCCCGCCAATGCGTAGGCGACTACAAGCGCCGGAGAAGCCAGATAATTCGCCTTGACCTGGGCGTGCACCCGCCCCTCAAAATTCCTATTCCCGGAAAGCACCGAAGCCGCAACAAGATCGCCCTCTTTGATCGCCCAGGAAACCGGATCCGGCAAAGGCCCCGAATTCCCGATGCAGGTCATGCAGCCGTAGCCCGCGAGGTGAAACCGCATTTTTTCGAGGTAATACAAAAGGCCGCTGTCGCGGAGGTAGTCCACGACAACTTGGGATCCCGGAGCAAGGCTTGTCTTGACCCAGGGTTTGGGGACCAGCCCCTTAAGAGCGGCTTTTTCGGCGAGAAGCCCCGCTGTCACCATCGCGGACGGCGACGAAGTATTGGTGCAGCTCGTGATGGAAGCAATCACGACCGCGCCATTTTCAAGCTCGCATTTTTGCCCTTCAATCTCGATCGAGATTTTTTTATCCGGGCTTCCTTTGCCTTTCAGAAGATCGGGAAGGGACTTTTCAAAAGACGTTTTGACGTCATGGAGGGCAACACGATCCTGGGGACGTTTGGGTCCCGCGAGGCCCGGTTCAACGGTTCTCAGATCCAGCTCCAGCACGTCGGAATATTCGATCGCTTCGTTTGGATTCTCGCGGAACAGGCTTTGCTCTTTCAAATATTCTTCCGCAAGACAGATCAGGTCGTCCGGCCGTCCCGTCAATTTCATGAACGCCAGCGTCTCATCGTCAACGGGAAAATAGCCCGCGGTCGCGCCGTATTCCGGAGCCATATTGGAGATCACGGCGCGGTCGGCCAGGGAAAGCGACTCCGCACCCGTACCGAAATATTCCACAATCTTGCCGACAACGCCTTTCTTGCGGAGCATCTGCGTGACCGTAAGGACCACGTCCGTGATCGTGATTCCTTCTTTCATCTTACCCGTCATTCTGAATCCGACCACTTCCGGGATCAGCATCGAAACGGGCTGTCCGAGCATCGCGGCCTCCGCCTCGATCCCGCCGACGCCCCATCCGAGAACGCCGAGCCCGTTAATCATGGTCGTATGCGAATCGGTCCCGACCAGCGTATCCGGATAAAGGTAGGTTTTCCCCCCCTCCTTGCGTTTGAAAACGAGAGGCGAAAGGTACTCGAGGTTTACCTGATGGATAATGCCTGTAGCCGGCGGGACCACTCGGAAATTATTGAACGCCTTCTGTCCCCATTTAAGAAACTGGTAGCGCTCCCGGTTTCTTTCAAATTCCTTTTCCATGTTTTTACGGAAAGCATCCGGGGCACCGTAAAAATCGGTCTGCACCGAGTGATCGATCACAAGATCGACGGGCTGAAGCGGATTGATTTTTTTCGGATCTCCTCCCATCCTGACCATCGCCTCACGCATCGCGGCAAGATCGACAACGGCCGGGACCCCGGTAAAATCCTGGAGAAGCACCCTCGCGGGCGTGAACGCAATTTCCTGGGTGCTTTTCTTCCTGGGAGACCAGTTAGCAAGGTTCTCGATGTCGCGGCGCGTGACATTCTTGCCGTCCTCGTTGCGGAGAAGATTCTCAAGGAGGACGCGTATCGCGTAGGGAAGCTTCAGGACATTGGCAACTCCGCACTCCTGAAGAGCGCGGATGCGGTAGATCGTGTAGCTCTTCTTCGCGATCTCGAGCGTGACCTTGCTTCCGAAGCTGTTGAGAAGGTTCATTTTTAAAATCCTAAAGGGACCTGGTCTCGTAAAACAATAGCTTGAATCGAATCCCCGGTCCCGGGAACGTGTCCCTTTTTAAAGTTTCAGCTTTTCAAAATTCCGCAGAACATCCTGCGCCGACCTGTGAAGTTCCGCGCGCTCGCCGTCCGTGAGCTGGATTTCGACGACTTCCTTTAAACCGCCTTTTCCGAGTTTCGCGGGCACACCGCAATAAACGCCGTTTAAGCCATACGGGCCTTTCAGATAAACACAGGACGGGATCGTTTCGCCGGTATCCCGGAGAATTGCGCGAACCATTTTGACGGCTGAGGATGAGGGGGCGTAGTAGGCGCTGCCGGTCTTGAGAAGTTTCACGATTTCCGCGCCGCCGTCGCGCGTCCGCCGGTTGATCGCTTCGATCGTCGCCGCATCCATGAGTTGCGTAACGGGTTTACCGTTCACCTTTGTGTGCTCCGGCACCGGGACCATCTGGTCACCGTGGCCGCCGAGCACCATTGCCCGGACATCGGAAGGTTTGCAACCTAGCTTTTCGGCGATGAAATACGAGTAACGCGCCGAATCAAGCTCGCCTGCCATGCCGATCACTCGCTCCGCGGGGAATCCCGACTTTTTCTGCGCGAGCCAGGTCATCACATCGAGCGGGTTCGTGACCATCACGATGACGGCATCCGGGGAATACTTCGCGCATTCCGTGACAATACCGCCAACAATCTCGGCGTTCCTGAAAAGGAGGTCGTCACGGCTCATGCCGGGTTTGCGGGCGAGGCCGGCCGTGATCACGATCACATCGGAGCCGGCAGTATCTTCGTAACGGTTCGTGCCGAGGATCTTCGAGAAAAACCCTTCCACGGGCGCCGATTCCATCATATCGAGCGCCTTGCCCTGCGGCAGACCTTCCACGATATCGATCAGGACGACATCCGCGAGATCCTTTTCAACAATGCGCTGTGCGGCCGTCGCGCCGACGAAGCCGGCGCCAACAACAGTCACTTTCGGCATACTCATAAAATCACCTTTGTTGCCATGTGCCACAAAGCCACACGCCACATGAAACATCTTGTGGCCTTGCGGCGTGTATCGTGTAACTTATTTTTTTAGTTTTTGAATAATCGCCTGACCCATCTCTCGCGTTCCGACAGCGGTAGGATCGTTGCGGTCAGCCTTCATGTCGTAAGTAACGTCTTTACCTTCCCGAATGACTTCGGCGACCGCTTTTTCAAGCCGGTCGGCGGCTTCGGTCTCTCCAAGGTGACGGAGCATCAGGACGCCCGACAGAATGACGGCCGTCGGGTTCAGCTTGTTCTGTCCCTTGTATTTCGGGGCAGAGCCGTGCGTCGCCTCAAAGAGCGCGCCGTTTGTTCCGATATTGGCGCCGGGCGCGACGCCGAGCCCCCCGACGAGTCCCGCGCAAAGGTCGGAGATGATATCTCCGTAAAGGTTCGGGAGAACAAGCACGTCGTAAAGTTCCGGCTTTTGGACGAGCTGCATACACATATTGTCGACAATCCGGTCCTCGAACGCAATGTCGGGATACTGCTTGGCCACTTCGCGGGAAACTTCGAGGAAAAGGCCGTCTGTGAACTTCATGATGTTGGCCTTGTGGACCGCGGTCACTTTTTTGCGGCCGTATTTCCGGGCATAGTCGAACGCGAATTTAACGATGCGCTCGGTGCCGGCCACCGAGATCGGCTTGATGCTGACCCCGGAATCGGAGCGGATCTTCCGTTTCGAAAGTTTTTCAATCTCGCCGATCAGCGCGAGAGCTCCGGCCGTTCCTTTTTGGAACTCGATCCCCGCGTAAAGATCCTCCGTGTTCTCACGGACAATGACAAGATCGATGTTTTTATAACGGGAGCGCACCCCTTCGTAGGATTTGCACGGACGAAGGCAGGCGTAGAGGTCGAGCTCCTTCCTGAGCGCGACGTTCACGGACCGGAACCCGGTGCCGACGGGCGTGGTAATCGGCGCTTTGATGGCGATCTTATTCTTCCGTATTGATTCGATCACCCGGTCAGGAAGCGGCGTTCCTTCCGCTTCCATGACATCCACTCCGGCGGTCTGGATGTCCCATTCAAATTTGACTCCGGTGGCTTCAAGGCACAACCTGGCGGCTTCGGCCAGTTCCGGACCGACACCATCGCCCGGGATCAATGTCACACGGTAGGATTTCATCGTAACTCCTCGCTTAAAAAGGTTATTCGTTCCATGAGGGCGTTGCAGGAGGCTGACTCTTCGGCTAGAATACGATCCTGCCCGCAACAAAGCTCACTGAAAGAACCCGTATTTTATATGAATAACGCCGAAATTAAAAGAACGCTCTTGGAAGCGATCGCAAAGGCCGGGAAGACCGTCCGGGCCGCTTTCGGGAAGGAACAGCGCATCACCAAGAAAGGCGAGTTTAATCTCGTGACCGAGATCGACAAAGCCGCCGAAAGAACAGCTCTTGCCGTTATCCGGAAAAAGTTCCCAAAACATTCGATTCTTGCGGAAGAATCCCCCGAGGTGAAGGGTTCGGACGGCTGTTGGATCATCGATCCGATCGACGGCACCACCAATTTCGCCCACGGTTTCCCGATCGTGTCCGTTTCGATCGCCTTTGAGAGCGAAGGCCGGCTGAAAATGGGTGCCGTGTTCGACCCGACTCGCGATGAGCTTTTCTTCGCGGAACGGGGAAAAGGGGCTTTCCTGAACGGAAAATGCGTCCGAGTATCGAGAACAAAAAAACTTGTGGATTCGCTGGTCGTTACCGGGTTCCCTTACGACCGGAAGAAGAACCCGGACGCTTACCTCGCAATGCTCCGAGCATTCCTCACTAGAGTGCAATGCATCCGGCGGACAGGATCGGCCGCTATCGATCTTTGTTATGTCGCTATGGGAAGATTCGACGGTTACTATGAAATGAAGCTGAACCCGTGGGATAAGGCGGCGGGAATGCTGATGGTAGAAGAGGCGGGCGGCCGGTTGACGGATTTCAAGGGGCAACTGCTCGGTTTATCGTCCGTTCAGAATTTGGCGACAAACGGCTTGATCCACAGGGAAATGCTTTCGGCGCTCAGGCCTTTTAAAGGGCTGAAATAGTTTTCAGCTTTTTTTCATGTTCATTCTGTTTGAATTGACGGCCGAACCTTATGACCAAAAAGAAAAAACTTCTAAAAAACCCCAAAACCCGCGGCACCTGGGCCATTAATCCAAAAACGCGGGTCAAACCTTCCCGTAAAGTCTATTCCCGGAAGAGAAATTCCTCTAAAAACGGTTGGCCGGAAGATTAACCCCAACAAAAATCCGACTTTGTCCTGTGAATCAGGACAGATTTTGTTCGGGATTCCAAAACAAAAACGCCCCGTCCGGAGACGGGGCGTTTTAAAAAACAACTTCCGGGCTTCTGCTTATTTCCCAGTAAGATCAACCGGGCTGGGGATATCAATATCCACAGGGATCGGGAAGGTAACCAAATGGACGGCACCGAGGAACGTGGTGACCGTGCTATCGATCAGGCCCTGGCCAACACCTTGCCAAACATTCTTTCCTTCCGTGGAATAATCATTCGGCGTGGAGAAAATCTTCGTCCAACCAAGAACAGTATTGGTCAGACCATACGCCAGTTTTCCACCGGTCTTCTCGCCATAGTTCTTCCCATCGGCCCACGGACTCGCCGCGAATGCCGCAGGAACAAGAACCATGGAAAACACTATCGCCAAACTGATAATTTTCTTCATTGTTTTTCCTCCTTGGTTTTAAAGCCCCATTTTTTAACAGGGTGATCACCGTTTGTATATTGCCACAATCGATCCTTACCGACAACAAGATAATACTTGGAAATTTATCGACGCCTCTTCGATCTTCTTGACTCTTTTTTTCGTCCGCTTGCCCGCCCGCTTATCCCAAGTTATGATACGCGCCATGATATCC
The DNA here is from genome assembly GCA_022705945.1 of Candidatus Omnitrophota bacterium. GTDB lineage: Bacteria > Omnitrophota > Omnitrophia > Omnitrophales > Aquincolibacteriaceae > UBA1443. The sequence goes on from JAKJDL010000001.1 coordinate 232,974, forward strand.
CTTCGATCATTTCCGATGAAAGCTTTCCGTATCCGGCTTCTCTCGTGGTACCGCAAAGAAAAAAGGCTTCTTCCCTGGCGCAAAACCAGAAACCCCTACAAAATATGGGTCTCCGAGATCATGCTCCAGCAAACCCAAGTCGCTACCGTCATCCCCTACTACCGGCGATGGGTCAAAAACCTTCCCACGCTCCGTTCTTTGGCCGGGGCTCCCACAGGAAAGGTTCTCCGACTATGGGAAGGTCTCGGCTATTACCGGAGAGCGCGTTTTTTGCACGAAGCCGCAAAAAAGGTTGTGCGAATCCATGGGGGCAAAATACCGCAGGAAGCTTCCTTGCTGGAAAAACTTCCCGGGATCGGCCGCTACACGGCGGGAGCCATTGCCAGCATCGCCTTCGGTGAAAAAACGCCTGTTTTGGACGGTAACGTGATCCGGGTCCTGACCCGTATTTTCGGTATCCGGCAGAGCGTCGATCGGGCCGGAACGGTAATGCGGCTTTGGAGTCTGGCGGGAAAGGTCCTGGAGAAAAGTTTTCCCGGTGATTTTAACCAGGCGATGATGGAGCTTGGAGCAACGGTTTGTTTTCCTCAAAATCCGGAGTGCCGCGTCTGTCCCGTCCGCTCCCTTTGCAAAGCTCATCGGATAAAAAAAGAAATGTTCTTCCCCGTCAAAACCCGCAGGGAAGTTTACGAAGATGTAACGATGTTCGCGGCCGTATTATTGCAGGATTCACATGAGAAGGTTTTTCTGCAGAAACAACCCGGAGGGCATTGGTGGGCGGGCTTATGGACTTTCCCTTTTTATAACTCGCTCCAAAAACTTCGGGAACTGCACGGAAAAAACGGCATTCGTCTCATCGGTCAAATCCGCCATAGTGTCACCCGCTTCAGAATCAACCTGAAAATATGGCAAAAAACCGTCCCCGCCAGAAACTTGAACAGAGCGCGGGGCGGGCGGTGGGTCAATATCAACAACCTGGGAAGAATCCCCCTCCCCGCACCTCATCGGAAAATTGCGAGGCTTATCAATTCGCTTTCAGAATCGGGGAGATAACATCCGCGGATTCCGGCTTGCCTTCCGATTATTTACGGCAAGTAATAACCGGTATCGAAACCCGTGGGTTTTACTGATTCATTCTTCCCATTAGCCAGTTATCCAGGACATCCTTCTTGAAGCGCCATTGCCCGCCAATCTTCGTCGCTGGAATCTCGTTTTTCTTGAGGAGGCGGTAAATTGTGACTAGGTGGAACCCAAGATACTTTGCGGCTTCCTTGGGTGTCATAATCTGGCTTCGTTCCCTCCTTGGATACTGAAACTGCTGGCCCGGCTCTTTTTCCTTTTCCATTCTGGCTCTCCTGTGCTAATTATCGCTATTCTTAGATTTATTATAGCTATATACTACAACACAAATTACACCACATACTATAAATTGTCAATATTTGCTGTTTTTTATGACTTATTTATTAAAGGTTATGGAAATTGTACTCGTCAACAAAAAATCATATTGATTGTTATTTTTATTCGTTGTAATATTCTGGGCGCGTTCAATTTATAGCAATTTTCCTTTACCGCTTAACACGTTTTCAAAATTTCAATTTCAAAAGAGGAGGTTGTTCATGAAACGGGCAAAGGTTTTGGTTGTTCTTGTCGCTAGTTTTGCTCTTATGCTTCCTTCGGTTTTCGCCGCCGATATTTGGGAAGCCGCAAATTCCGAAGTTTATAAAGAAAAAGTCGGTCCCATGTTCGTGCGCGGACTGCTCAACGCGGTCACGAGCCCCGTTGATATCCTAGTCCAAACCGTTGATAAAACAAAACAAGGCCCGCCTCTTATCGGGACCCTTACCGGCATGGCGGGAGGTCTCGGTTGCACCGCTCTTCGCGCCGGATCCGGCATCGTTGATGTGGGCCTCTTCTGGGTCCCCGGTTTCAATGGCTTTCCTGTAAACCGTTCCTACAGGAACTGTCTGCTCTGTGTCGACGAGCAGCCCATGCAGGTCAGTCAGCCTGTCCAGTACGTTCAACAGCCGGTTCAGTATGTTCGGCCGGTTCAACAACCGGGCGTTACCCAGATTGTTTCTGAGCCTTCCTCAAAACCGATTGTTACTGTAGTATCGGAAGCTCCCGCACAGACAACGGAAACCACTCCTGTCAAAAAAGTCCGGGATCCTTACCGCTATGTAAAGAAATAAGATTCGCGTAATAAAACAAAAAACCCCTCTCTCCCGGAAAGGAGAGAGGGGTTTTTTATTGTTTCTTGACGGAAAATTTACAGGCTGAGATCCTTAAGGTTAAAGATCGGGACGTAATGATAGTTCGCAAGCATTTCTGCGGCGCCTTCATTCCTGTCAACAAGACAAATCACTTTAACGACCTTGGCCCCCAATTCCTCGACCGCCTTGATCGCTTTCAGCACCGAGCCTCCGGTCGTGATCACATCTTCAACTATGACAACCTTATCCCCTTCCGAGATCGGGGGGCCTTCGATCATTTTTTGCATCCCGTGATCTTTCGCCTCTTTGCGAACGATAAAAGCCTTTACTGGCTGGCCGCTATGGGAGCTGAGCAGAGAAACCGCGGCCGCGATAGGGTCGGCCCCGAGCGTCGGACCGCCAACCGCGTCAGCACCGATCGCCTGGATCATGGAAAGGATCACCCTCCCGGTCATAAACAAACCTTGAGGATCCAGCGTCACCTGCTTGCCGTCGATATAATAATTGGAAATTTTCCCCGAAGCGAGCTTGCGCTCTCCGCGGATGACAGCTTTTTCATTGATAAGCTTTAAGAGCTTTTCCTTAAGTTCTTGCTCATTCATGGTTACAGCTCCTTTTCCTGGTTTTATTTAAAGCTCCGGAGTAAATCATTTAAAGGTTGCGTGATTTTGTCGGACATTAAGACCGGCTCAAAACTTTTTCCGTAATCTTGCGGGACAAACCCTTGATCATTTGGGCCTCCCGGTTCAAAATACCGTTCCTTTTTATAAGGTCCGCTAAAGTCCGGAGAATCCTCGGGCGAAGATTGGCTCCGCTCGCACCGTATCCGAGCGCCGTAAGGGCCTTTTCAAAGTGGCCGAGCGTGATCTCGATTTCTTTTTTCGTCAAAAAAGGTTCTTTCTCCCGGTACGGTTTTGCTTTTACCCTACCCGCTGAGTTCATGACGGAAAACAGTGAAACGATCACGGCCTGCGCCAAGTTAAGCGAAGGGTAAGCCCGCCCTGTCGGAATCGTCATAAGATAGTCACACATGAGAATATGTTCGTTCTTAAGCCCCTTCGACTCACATCCGAAAACAATTCCCGCTTTCTGGTTGTTTGAAATTTTCCGTAGTTTTTCGACCGCTTCATCAAACGCGAGAAAGGAACCCCGCCTTGCCCCGCCCCGTCTCGTGGTCCCTATCAAAAAACCGACGTCCCTGACTGCATCCCGCAGGGAACGGAAGACCTTCGCACCGCCCAAGACACCCCCGGCCGACACGGCCATTTTCCTTGCTCTCTGCCGCCAGTTCGCCGGCGGACTGACCAGTCTCAGCTCTGAGAACCCCATGTTCCTGATCGCCCTGGCCGCGGCGCCGATATTATCGGGATTTTCGGGATTAACCAGGATCGTAACAATGTTTTGAGGTCTCATTGCCGGATCAAAAACCCTCAGGTCTTTTCCCAAACGTAATCCGGTATATCAAAAAACCTTGTGATCGGCCGGGTGTCTTGTGTCGCCCACGCGTGCGCCGGGATGACAAAAAGATCGTTCACGGACGAAGCCGCGCGGGTGGTGATATTGAAAAAAACCCTTGGAATATAAGTCAGCGGCCACGCTTTGGGGTGGTTCTCCTTCTCGGCAAAACCCGTCCGGACAATCTCACCCGGAAACGTCATCAAATTAACCGCACCTCGTTTAAGCACCTCTCCCGCTCCCGACCTGTCCGAGTAAAACCCGGGGGCAGGTTCTTTCGCAAACGCACCCGCAGGAATCAAACATATCGTGAACAGAATAACCGCTGCAAACCGTTCGATCTTCATAAAAAATCTCCTTGGGCTAAATCTTTTCCAGGGTTGCCAGAAAAAAGCCGTCGGTCCCGCTTTCAACGGGCCAAAGCTTAAAAAAATCCCCCCCCTGCTCCCCGCAGGGGATCTTTCGCATTTCAGGGTGAACCGAAAGAACCTTTTGTACCACTCCCTCATTCTCAACGGGCTCAAGAGAACACGTGACGTAATACAGTCTGCCGTTTTTCTTGAGATATGGCAAAGCTTTTTCGATGATGCTGAATTGCTCCGCGGGAAGATTCGTGAGCCAGCTTTCATCAATCCGCCATTTGGCATCGGGATTCCGGCTGAAAGTCCCGGTGCCGGAACAGGGCGCGTCGACAAGGATCTTGTCAAACCCCTTTTGGGCCGACGTCAGCTCATTCATGCGGCCCAGATCCGCCGGAAAAATATTGAACGCGCCGGCGCGTTTGGCGCGCTTTTTGATCTCATCCAGTTTATAGGTTCTCAGGTCGGTCGCGACGATCCTGCCTTTATTCCCCATGATCGCCGCAAGCGAAAGACTTTTCCCGCCTCCTCCCGCGCAGACGTCCCAGATAATTTCTCCCGGTCTGACTTCCATTTTTTGACAAACAAGCTGGCTTCCCTCGTCTTGGATCTCAAACCATCCGTCCCTGAAAGCTTCCGTATCAAGTATATTCTTGCGTTCATTCAGGATCACCCCGCACGAGGATCTCAAAGTCCGCTCGGCACAAAGACCCCGGCGCTTAAACCACTCCAAAAGCTCTTCACGATCGATCTTCAGGGTGTTGGTCCTTATAACAAGCCTCGGTCTTTTATGAAAGAATGCGAGCAGGTTTTCCGTCCCGGTAAATCCATAACGCTCTACCCATCGGCGGACAAGCCAGAGAGGAAAAGAGTAAAGAAGCGCGAGCGACTCCTCCGGAGAAGCAGGATTGTGATTCGGCGGAAGATCGTGGCTCCGGATAAACCCGTATGCTTTTTCCGGTATCTTGAACTCCCTCAAACCTTCCGCTTCCAAGAGACCTTCTTTGGCCGCCGACAGGGCGCAAAAAAATTCATCTCCCGCGGCTCCGTTCATTGCGCTATTCCCGTCAAGTTCCGTAGCCCAAGCCTCCAGGAAGCTCTTATTCCTGAACGCGCCGTAGATTGTCTCAGAAATAAACCGCCGGTCACGGGAACCGATTTTTTTTCGGTTGTGAAAAAAATACCGGCTGAGAAAGCGATCTGCGGGAATCGGGTCCTGCCGGACACCGCGCCACAGCTCCGCCGCGAGACGAAGCTGGGACCGGATCATCCGGCCCGATTTTTCATCTTTCATGGACCTTTCTTTTCCTCCTTAAAACAAAAAGGCCTGATCGTGGAGATCAGGCCTTTTGTTGATCTACGGGTCCCAACAAAATTCTATCTGTTCTCTTCTCCTGCGCGGAGGATTCTCTGACGGATATCGGACTCCCGCTCAAAACGGTTCTGCCTCGACACATCCAGGGTCTTCTGCGCCGCAAGCATTTGCCCTTGAATATCCGGTTCCTTATCGTTTTTCCGGGCATTCACATAGGCGTCCGTCGCACTCCACAAATGGTTGGCCAGGAGCGGTCCCGCCCCTGCCCAGACAATTGCACCTCCGGGGACAAAACCAAGGATTACTGTCGCCGTGATGGCGGCAACTTCAATGCCGGCCATGATCTTGGTTTTCGTAGTGCCGAATTGATCGTTCATAGTCTGCCCCGTGGTCGGAAGCAAAAGCGACGCCCCGAACTCCTTCACGCCGGCCGCAAATGCCGAAGGGGTTGCCAGCGAAACCGCCAGGAATAATACCAAAGCATAAAAGGATATCTTTTTCATGGATGAATCTCCTTGATTGAACATATTTCCGCATCCTTCTTAACGGTCAAAACCATTAAAACCTTAAGCTTATTCGAACGGGCGAACCCGACGTTCAGAGACTTCTGAAATGAATCGATTCCATCCTGACCGACGGGCTGTTTGAGCCGAAGGCGCCCTCTTATTTTGAAAAACTTTCACTGCTCCAGCTTGAAAGAACTTCAGCCAAAAGCCGGACACCGAAGCCGGTGGCGCCTTTGGGGCAATCATACCGGTTCTTGCCGAGATAAGCGGTCCCCGCGATGTCAAGATGAACCCACGGCGTCTTGACCGGAACGAATTCTTTCAGAAACATGGTCGCCGTGATCGTGCCCGCGTAACCGTCTCCCGTATTATTGATATCCGAGTGATTTCCCTTGATCGCATCCGCATAATCGTCCCAGAGGGGCAGTTGCCAACAACGTTCTCCTGTCTTTTCCCCCGCCTCGCGGACCGCATCGATCAGCTTTTGATCGTTTCCGAGGATTGCGCTGGTTTTATCACCAAAGGTAAGGTGGCATAGCCCGGTCAACGTAGCCAGGTCGATGATGGCATCAGGCTTGTATTCCTTACAATAAGAGAGCGCATCCGCGAGGATCAGCCGGCCTTCGGCGTCCGTATTGATCACTTCAACGGTTTTCCCGTTATACATTTTGATAATGTCGCCCGGACGCTGGGGATCATTCGCGACGTTGTTCTCAACACAAGGAGCGAGACCGACAACATGAAGCGGAAGCTTCAGGTCAGCCACAAGGCCCATGGTTACAATCACGGCGATCGCGCCCGATTTGTCGAATTTCATTTCTTCCATGCCTTTTGGCGGCTTGATCGAGATCCCGCCCGTATCAAAAGTGACTCCTTTCCCGACGACGCAGACAGTTCCGTTTTCCTTATACTGTTCCCCGTGCTCCAGAATGATCAAAGCCGGGGGTGTAATGCTGCCCCGGTTCACGGCCAGAATGCCGTTCATCCCGAGTTTTTTAAGCTCCGCAAGGCCGAGGACTTTGCACCGGAGCCCCTTTTCTTTGGCCAGCATTCTGGATTCTTCCGCCAAACGCGGCGGATTTATGACGTTGGCGGGCTCGTTATTCAGATCACGGGCCTTGATCACCGCCCGGGCGATCTTTTCCGCGCGCGAAACAACGGGTTTCAGCTCCGCGGCATCTTTTTTATCCACGAAAGCCAGCTCGATCACATCGGGAAATTTGGGAAGTTCAGCCTTCCCGGTTGTCTTGTAGCGCAGGAACCGGTAAGCCGCAAGATTCATCGTCTCAACGAAAATCGGGGTGGCTTCTTTTGCCTCGAGACTGTCCGAAAGAAACGTATCCAAAACCACGCGGACCTTATTGGCTTTTTTCACGCTCGCTATTTCGACAATCCTTCCGGCAATCTTTCGCAGAACCGCCGGCTTCAGGTCTTTTTTCTCACCCAGCCCTAAAACGATCACCTCGGACGCGAGACGGTTTGACGGATGAAACAGCGTGAAAGAATCCTGGGCTTTGCCCGTAAAACGTTCTTTTTTTATGGCGGCTTCGAAAACTTTGGCAAACAAAGGTTCTATTTTTTTGATAGGGTTAAGATTTTTCTCTCCCTTGAAGAACCCCGTGAAGAGAATATCCGCTTTTGTGCTGCCTTTTATAGGAACTAAAACCGTTTTCATCGTATAACCTCCCTGATGATCATTTCATGATGAATAGTCTAAAAGCTATCACTACAAGAAAAACAGCGAAAATGCGGCGAAGCAAAATAGCATCCATGCCGATCGACAATTTCGTACCGAACCAGACCCCGAGAACGCTGAAGATTCCCATCAAAATCGCAACCTTGGGATCTACCATGCCCTCCCGGTGGTGGAAAAAAGCACCAAACAGCCCGGTAAAAACGATCGTCAAAAGAGATGTCCCGACCGCCTGGTGGACGTTCATCCCCTTGAGCATGATCATCAGAGGGATGTAAACCGTTCCTCCTCCCACACCGAGGAGGCCTCCCATGAATCCGCCCATCAAACCGATCGCTGCCGTGATCCAATCCATATTTTTCCTAGATCCGGGACCCGCCTCTCGCCCGTCTGAGCCCCGGAAAGGGGATCTGGTCGTCTAACTCTCTCACGGAGAACTCGTAACTGCTTTCAAAACGAGTCCCGAGATTCGAGATACGAGTCCCCGGTGTTTAATGCCCCGCCCTGTTCAGCGCGATATTAACGAGCCGGTCGACATGCCTGATCTTTCCGTGCTCGCGAGGAAGATTGAAATAACTGACCCGCTTAAATTTTTTCTCTTTTTCTTTCACTTGTGCGAACAGGGATTTCAGGTGCTCAGCCTTCAGTTTGTAAATCCCCGAAAGCTGCTTGGCCACAAGCTCGCTGTCCGTAAAATAGTCGATCTCATCGGCTCCTGTCTCGCATGCTACGGTCATGGCCCGGATCACCGCGGTATATTCGGCCACATTGTTCGTCGTCTCCCCAATCAATTCTCCGTGCTCAGCAATCTTTCCGCCGTCAGGTCCCAGGATCAGAAAACCAATAGCGGCAGGACCGGGATTCCCCCGCGCGCCGCCATCGGAGTAAATGGTCAGCTTCCGGGAGGATAACGCTCGACGGGAGGAGGGTGTTGAATTCACGCGATTTTGTTTCGCTCCATCCGTCATCCGCTATCCATTCCCCGACTTTTGGGTTTGCCGGCTCTTGTGATATGTCTCGATCCGGTCCACTTCCTTTTGAAGGGCGCGAAGCCGGTTCTTGAGCTCTTTGACCGGATCCGGCAGGTCTCCGTGATCAAGGTCGATTTCTTCGGGTTTCTTGCCGTCGATACGGACGATCTCGCCCGGAACGCCGACAACGGTGCAATAATCGGGCACGGGATGGATCACGACCGAACCGCCGCCCACTTTCACGTGATTCCCGATCCTTATGTTGCCGAGCACCTTCGCCCCAACGCCGACTACAACGTTATTGCCAATCGTCGGATGACGCTTCCCTCGTTCCTTGCCGGTCCCCCCGAGCGTGACCCCCTGATAAATCGTGACGTTCTCGCCAATAATCGTCGTTTCCCCGATCACAACCCCCATGCCGTGATCGATGAAAAATCCGGGACCAATCCGGGCTCCGGGGTGGATCTCGACGCCGGTCAGGAAACGCGCTATCTGCGAGATCAGCCTTGGAATGAAAGGAATATGGAGACGGTGGAGCAAGTGGGCAAACCGATAGACCAAAACGGCATGAAAACCGGAATAAAGAAAAATAACTTCAAGAACCCCGAGCGGCGTCCTTGCGGCCGGATCACGGTCAAAGCAAGCCTTGAAATCCCGGAAAATTCTGTAGAAAGGAAAGTGTTTCATGACAGGCGGTATTATTTCAGATTATGCAAGGTTGGTCAATCAAGCGGATGGCATCGTCGCATCCGTTTTTACTCCCGCCGCCATCCGTCCAGCACTATCCGGCTTTTCTGGTTTTCATCTATACCGAAAAACGGAAAAGCATGGTGTCGCCGTCCTGAACAACGTAATCCTTGCCTTCGATCCGGAGCAGGCCTTTTTCCTTAACGGCGGCGGCGGTTTTGTATTGAAGAAGGTCTTCGCAGCGCATGACTTCGGCCCGAATAAAACCACGTTCAAAATCCGAGTGGATCACACCGGCCGCCTCGGGAGCTTTTGCGCCGTTACGGACGGTCCAGGCACGCACCTCTTTTTCTCCGGCGGTAAAATAGGTAATGAGATTGAGAGCCCTGTATCCGGCCCGGATCAGGGAATAGAGCCCCGGCTCCGCAAGCCCAAGCTCCTTCAGGAACGCTTGTTGGTCGTCTTCCGAGAGATCGATAAGCTCGGATTCGACTTTCCCGGAGATCACGACCACTTCCGCGCCTTCCTCGGTTGCCTTCTTCCGGACCGCTTCGACATGCCTGCCGCCCGCGGGAAGATCGGTTTCGGCGACATTTGCACCGTAGAGCACAGTCTTCAAGGTAAGGAAGGCCATATCCTTGATCAGTTTTTTCTCCTCATCCGAAAATCCTGCACGCCGCAGAGGGATGCCTTCTTCCAGGGTTTTTTTGACCCGTTCATAAATCGGTATCTTTTCTTTCGCTTCCTTGTCCCCCGACCGCGCGAGCTTTGCGGTCTTGTCAAAGCGGGCGCTGATCGTATCGAGGTCTTTCAGGCAAAGTTCCGTATCGATGACCTCAATGTCGCGCACGGGATCGACCGTCGATCCGACATGAACAATGTTCGGATCCTCAAAACACCGGACCACATGAAGGATCGCCTCGACCTCCTTGATGTGCCCGAGAAATTGATTTCCGAGCCCCTCGCCTTTTGAAGCGCCGGCCACAAGTCCCGCAATGTCATAGAACTCAACCATCGTGGGCGTAGTCTTCTGGGGGTTATAAAGTTTGGAAATTTCACTCAGGCGCGGATCCGGTACCGGCACCATGCCGACGTTCGGCTCGATGGTGCAGAAAGGATAGTTCGACGCCGCGACATGCGCCCTGGCGAGTGCGTTGAAGATCGTGGATTTACCGACGTTGGGGAGCCCAACAATACCGCATCGAAAGCCCATAACGGGAGGAGACTATAACAGAGGCCGTCAGATATTTCCATGGGAAAAACGAAAAACCTTGTTGACAATATTATAATATATGCATATATTTTATGATATATATGAATATATGGAGGTTCTCATGCTCGGCTCCAAGAACACAAAATGGATTTTACTTATCCCCCTGCTAGCAACTGCGGGCTTCCACGCTTACTCTGCGTCCGCGGAATGGCAGCGCCCCTTGCAACCTTCGTTCTCGGGAGGAGACCTTGTCTGCCTGACCGCTCATCCTCAAAAACATTCCGGATTCCTTATTGCAAACAATTCCCAGCTTTTTGAAGGTTCCTCTTCTTCGGGCTGGAAAATGCTATGGTCGGGGGCCGGCAAAAAAGAGGGTATCGTAAAGGTTTTCACGGACCCTTCTTTTCCCGATCACGCTTTTTTGCTGACTTCCGGGACAATCTTTAAGGGAAATCTTTTACTAAACTCGTGGGAAACTGTTTATCGGAGCGGAAACAGCGCGGATAAGAAACCCCTTTCTTTCGCCGTAGATCCCGAAAATCCCTCCCGGTGGTTCGCGGGGACCTCCGGAGGGCTTTGGGTGACTCTCAACGCCGGCAAAGACTGGGCACGATCCGGGCTTGTCTCGGACTCGGAAGCGGTAAAGCTGCTTAATTTTACGGAGAATGGTCTTCTGATAGGAAGCAACACGATCTTGCGTCTTTCACTGCTAGATTCGGAACCTCAAATAGTTTTTGAACTCCCGCCAAGATCTCTGGAATTTCCGGGTGGAACCGAAACGGACGATGAAGAGGAATTCCTATACGCCTCACGGCTTTTTGAACTGATTAAAATCCCGGGCCGGGCAAATCATTTTTTCCTGGGAACTGACGAAGGCGTTTTTGAAAGTTCGGACGGCGGACACAGCTGGGAGCCCCTTCCTCAGAGCGGTCTCCAAAGCACCAAAGTCTTGGGGTTGGCTTACTCCGGCAAAACAGCCTCCTTGTTTGCCGCAACACCTCGCGGCACCTATCGTTATCATCCGGACAAAGAATCCTGGCAGGTTCTTTCTGACGGGCTTGCAAAAGCTTATACAAAAAGCCTGGCGGTTGTTAACGATTCGGTTCTGATCGGAATTACCGGAGACGGGTTCGTTGAATATCCCGTTGCACCGGAACCGCCGGCTTCCCTGCCCATGCAGATCTTCATGCCCGAAGCCGAAACACTTGAGTTATTGAAAAAACTTATTTCCCTGGAACCTTCTTCCAGGGACATCCACAACGCCGTGATCCGTTACGCGGACGTTTCAAACGGTAAGATCAAGAGGTGGCATGCCGAGTCCCGCCTTGCGATGCTTGTTCCGAAATTCACTTTCAACAAAAGTTCCTCCGGCCATAACACGATCGATCTGGACCGGGGCAGCACCAACGATCCGGACAAATACATTCTTGGCCCCGAATCTTTCAGCAACAGCGCCTACCGGACAATCAGCTGGGATCTTGGCGACGCGATCTACAGTTCGGCTCAAACCTCGATCGACTCCCGCGGGAAACTCATGGTGGAGCTGAGGCAGGACCTGCTTTCGGAAGCAACACGAATTTACTACGAGCGGCGTCGCCTTCAGATCGATATCGTTTACGAACCCTCCCCGTCCGAGCAGAAACACCTCGACCGCCTGATCCGTCTCGACGAACTGACCGCGCTCCTCGACGCAATGACGGACGGGTTCCTTTCAAAACGTCTGGAGGAAATTTATGAACGCAACGTCGAGCTGAACGGGTTGTGGATTTATTGCTTCAAGGCAGAAAGGGGCTTGCCCCCGGGGACCTAGAATCCGCAAAACTCAAACGAACAAACAAACCAAAACGGAGACAGCCATGACAGAAGGGAACAAGAGCAAACCAATCACTAGCTTCAAAGATCTGGTTATATGGAAAACGGGGAAGGAGCTCGCGGCGGATATATACCGGATCACCCAATCATTCCCTCAGGAAGAGCGGTTTGGGTTAACGGACCAAATGCGACGAACTTCCGTTTCAATCCCAAGCAATATCGCGGAAGGATTTAACCGGAAATATTCTACCGATTACAAGAAATTCCTTTATATGGCGCTCGGTTTCTGCGGAGAACTGGATACTCAACTGGAAATTGCCTTAATGCTCCGGTTAACAAATCCGGCGCAAATCCAAAAGGTCGTCGAAAAAATCAGCCATGAATCCGGAATGCTAAGAAAACTTCTTGAAAAAATTGAAGCCTCTATAAAAGAACGGAAGGGTTTGAAACAAAAAACAAGTTTCGAGGCTCCGGGGGCGAGTCCCGATCAGACTTGACGCATCGAGCGATCCAGCCTTAATTGTCCGCAAGCGGCTTCCGCATCTAGACCGGCGCTTTTACGGAAGGTTGAACGCACGCCGGACTTTTCAAGAGTTTCCCGGAAAAGCATCATGCGTTCCCTAGACGGTGTTTCCCAGGCAATCTCCCGTATCGGGTTGTAGGGGATCAGATTAAGCTTGGCCCGGAGAGGTTTCGCAATACCCGCAACCGCTTTCGCGTCCTCCCTGGAATCGTTCACCCCGGCAATCAGGGTATATTCGAATGTGATATCCCGTTTCAGGACCTGATGGACCTTTTTCAATTCGGCAAGAAGTCCGGGGAGAGGATATTTCCTGTTATAGGGGATGAGCTTGCTTCGCGTTTCATCCGCCGGGGCATGAAGGGAGACCGAAAGACGGATCTTTCCGTCGGTCCGTTTGACAAATTCATAAATCTTGTCCGTTACACCGCACGTCGAAAGCGTGATCTTGCGCCCTCCCATTTCAAAACCCCATTGCGCCGTCAGAATGTCGAGCGCCTTTATGACTTCCTCAAAATTCTCAAGGGGTTCCCCCATCCCCATAAAAACAACGTTCGTGATCTTGCGGCCGGATTTTTTCGCGATCCAGACTATCTGTTCGATAATTTCTCCCGCCGTGAGGTTACGAAGGAATCCGCCTTTCCCGCTTGCGCAAAAAGTACAACGGACAGGACAGCCAAGCTGACTGGAAACGCAGACCGTTTCGCGTTCCCGTTGGCCGACAGGCTCTCTTTGAGAGGAGATCAGGACACTTTCAAGCAAGTGCCCGTCACTGGTCCGAAACAGATATTTTGAAGATGTTTCACCGAGGCAGGTCGCATCTTCCTCCATTTGAAGCGCGGTGAGTGCGTATTTTTTTTCCAGCTCCCCAAGAAGATCTTTCGGGAGGTTCTTTATCTCGTCCCAATCGAGAATATGTTTCTTGTAGAGCCAGTCGAGGATCTGGGCAGCGCGAAATTTCGGAAACCCGAGGGATATAACGAGGGCTTCAGCTTCAGTTTGGGTCAGACCGTATAAGCTTTTCATTTCTTATCCTTCGCGCGACACACAACGGTCAACCCGCGGGGCAAGATTTCGGCCTTCATCACCAGGCATTGCGCATTAAGCGGCCAAAGGACCCGTGTGCGCATAAGTTGGAAAAACAACGAGAAAAGCGGGCTAGATCCACTTCTTGAGCTTCATCCAGACAAGCATCCCAACCGAAGAGACCGCGCAAAGAGCGAGGGCGAACCAGTAGCCAAAGGGCCATTCGAGTTCCGGCATATGACGGAAATTCATTCCGTAGATGCTCGCGATAATGACCGGCGGAAGGGTAATCGTGGCGAGAACAGTGAGCCGCTTGGTGACTTCGTTCAATTTGGTGGATGTGTAGGAAAAATAGACCTGAAGAATGCTGTTCAGGGTTTCCTGATAGCTTTCCGCCATGCTCTGGATCCGGACAAGGTGATCGTAAACGTCCCGGAAATACATGAGGTTTTTGGTCTTGATAAACCGGGTCGGATTGCGCGTCAGGGAGTAAAGCGTATCCCTCTGGGGGGCAATCACCCGGCGAAGAGTGAAGATATCCTGCTTAATCTGGAGAAGCGTGTTCAGGTAGTTCTTGGAACCGTTTTCGAACATGTGTTTTTCCAGCGCGTCGATTTTCACGTCATAATCGTGCAGCACGGGCAGGTAGCTGTCCACAAGGTGGTCGAGGATCGAGTGAACCAGAAGGTCAGAAGTGCCGCCCATCAGAACCTGCGCTTTCTTTTGCACCACGTCCTTGACCTGCATGATGCCGGGGATCGGAGCTCTGTGGAATGTTACGACATAGTTTTCGCCGATAAAAATATTCAGCTCTACCGTCCCGAGTTCCTTTTGGTTATCTTTTTCATGCATCCCGACCGCGTGAACCACGAGGAAAAGGTATTCCTCATAATCGTCCACTTTGGGCTGGGAGTGATCCGTAATACAGTCTTCAACGGCAAGCGGATGAAAATTGAATATTTCGACAAGAGTCTCCTCTTCAAAATCGTTGGCGTTCTCGAAGTCCACCCAGAGGAGGCCTCCTTTTTCCTGAAGCGCCGAAAGCATGCGCGCCCTGGAGAGGTCCGTCTCGACCGGACTGCCTTTTTTATAAAGAAAGCTCGTGATCATTTCTCTCTCACCCCGGCGTTATGATACCAACCGCTTTCTTTTTTTGCGACATAAAATTTAAACTTCGGAGGATTCTTGATCTATAATGGCTGCGCTTCGGAAAAGATCTCATGGCCCAAAAAATCGTTGTGATCGAAGATGAAGCCGAGATTCTTAAAATGGTCTCGGAGTTTCTGCTTGAGTCGGGTTACGCGTGCTATGGGGCTCTCAATGCTCCGGACGGCCTGGCCTTGGTCAAAAAAGAGCTCCCTTCACTCGTTCTCCTGGATATCGGCCTTCCGGGCATGAACGGCCTTGAAGTTCTTGAAAAAATCCGGCGGGATTACCCTGAAACATCTGTCTTGATCCTAAGCGGGCACCAAGAAACGGAAATTGTTAAAAGAGCGCTAACGGCGGGAGCCTCGGAGTACATCACCAAACCGATCCAGCTTGAAACCCTGCTGAATCACTTCATCAAAGAGCTAATAGGCCCGCCCCGGTAGGAATTATCTGTGTTTTTGGGCAACATAACCGCGGATCGCCTGAAGGTCTTTTTTCCCAAGCTTGCAAAACTCGACTCCCGAACGGAACAAGTCTTTTTCAAGATAACCGGTATATTTGACCGCCCCTTTAACGGCGATTAGCCTTTCCTTCGTATCCGGGAGCCGGAAGTTGAGGGTTATGATCGTATCGATCGGGATTCCTTCCTCAAACGTAATCAACTTGACGCCGCCTTCCGAAATATCCGAAATACGTGTCTGAACGCCGATTTCTTTATCGCGGACCGAACAAAAATAGCGCGTTACGGCATAAATATCCGCCCTGACGAATCTGCGTCTTTCCTGATTTTGGGTTTCATGTAGCTGCTTCGACATACGGCAAACTCCCTGTATATTGATAATATTACATCACCCGGTTCGTTTTTGTCTTGAACAAAATCCCGAAAGCTTCGGCCATTAGTAGGCAGGCGAGGCCCAAAAGCGTCACGGCGGTTATCGCCATCGGATCCCAAACGATCCGGCGCAAAAGGATCATGGTTTTAAACCACGGTTTGAGAATAAAATAAAGCGACGCGACGGCCACCACGGTCATAAAAACAGAAGGGAGAAGCGTGATCATTATATTTTTTCCCTTTTTCAAGAGCCAGAGGCTGACTCCCAAAAGCGCCAGCGCGGCAAGCAGCTGATTGCTTGACCCAAAGACCATCCAGAACATTTTCCACGCCGGAATGACGTTGCCCGCCCCGTCCGTCATCTTGCCTGTCACAAAAACAGCCGGAAGGATCAGCGTTATAAAAGCCGCCGCATAAGGGCTCCATTTCCCCCGCCACCCCGTGAGCTCCTCGAAAATATAACGCCCGAGCCTTGTCGCAACATCGAGCGTGTCATAAACAAAAGTGGCAAACGCCAGAAGCGCAAAATTGAGCGCAAGCTCCCGCGAAATGCCGAGAGAGTTTAAAAACAGCCCGACCCCGTTCGCGAAAATGAGGTTGGGATCGCGCAACTCGCCGGCTTGTGCTGTCGTCAAAACCAGCACCGTCGCAAGGGCAATGACCGCGACAAAACTTTCGAGAAGAAGACCGCCGTATCCAATCAACTTGATATCCGATTCCTTCGAGATCTGCTTCGAAGTCGTTCCGGAAGAAACAAGAGCGTGAAAACCGGAACAGGCGCCGCAGGCGACAGTCGTGAAAAGGAGCGGAAGGAGCGGGAATCCGGACGGGCTTAACCAGCCTGTGAATGCCGGATAATGGACGGTATAACCCCCGATAATGCTTCCCGCCAGTATCCCGATAAGACTGACTCCTGCCAACAAGGTCAAAAAAAATCCTCCGAGGTAGCCTCGCGGCTGCAGAAGCATCCACATGGGGATCACGGCCGCGACAAAACAGTATCCCAGAAGAAGAAAATTCCAGCTCGTCTTGAGGTCCGCTCCGAAAAGGCTCGGGAGAACGAACGGAAATTTCGGGCCGAGCCAGATCGCCAGAAAAATCAGCGGGATGAAAATCACGGTGGTAACGGCCAGGGGGGCTTTGAAAACCCTGAGGATGATCCCCATCGCCACGGCCAAACCGAGATACATCATGGATGAGGAAGCGACACCGGGACCGCGAACGGGGTCCGCAAATGTCCCCGCTGTGATATCCATGAAAGTCGTGATGATATAGATGAGAGAAAACCAGAGAAAAAGAAGAAAAAGGATAAACGCCTTACGGCTCATGTTCTCGCGGATCACCTCGGCAATGGAACGGCCCTGATGACGGACCGAGACGGCCACCGTAAAAAAATCATGCACCCCGCCGATCAGGATTCCCCCCAGAAGGATCCAGAGAAGTGTCGGTAGCCAACCGAACCAGAGCCCCGCAAGGATCGGTCCGACAATGGGTCCTGCCGCCGCGATTGCGGAAAAATGCTGCCCGAGAAGATACCATTTTCCGGCAGGAACATAGTCAACATCGTCCCGCTTCGCGTGCGCGGGAGTCGGCCGGTCATCTCTCAGATTTAAAAATTTCGCGAGAAAGGTCCCGTAAACAAAATACCCCGCAAGCAGGGTTCCTCCGGAGATCAGTATTAAAAAAAGAAGACTCATGAGGTCGGTCTCAAATAAGGTTACGATCCAGCGTTGCTCTTTCTCCTGATCGGCAAATGCGGTCCATTACAACCTGTTTCAAGCTTGCCCGAAAAACAAATTTGCCAAAACAGCCCGCCCATGACTGCTCATGTTTAGCAGAAGCCCCTGCCGGGCAAAAAAACAACGGCGGGGAACCCCCTTGTCCCAATAAACAAAAATGAGTTTCCAGCGGACGATAAGCGAACCCTACACCCCATCGAAATACCGCTGCTTACAAAAATTCACCGCAACAACGGTATGGGTTGGCTTATTGCCCTTGACGCCATATTCCCAAAGCCAACAAATCGAAAGAACAAACAAATCCGGGGCCTCACTACAACCATGTTATTTAGTTATCCCAATCACACTTCGCTACCCTAACTGATTTAAGATGTCTATAGATGTTCTTGCAATATCCATCATTATCTCTCGCATCTCATTTTCTCTCCAAGGGTTACATCTAGCATATATAGAAGCGGCTTGAAGCATTATTGACGAATTTTTATGCCCTATAAAAATGTTCTTACAATAATTGCGGTTAATCGGCATACAATAATTTGCCGCCGTTACTCTATCAATTCTATTCATTGCGCCTGAATCAGATCTAATCTCAACAAAAGAACCATCCGGCCTAAATGCTTGAACTGTTTCGGTTGCAAAGTTAGACCCCTGCAAGAATACCGCGCACGGAAAATGATATTCATCAAGCATAAAATTTCTGATTTCACTAATGTTCTTATACACTCTCTCAATGGCATTTCCCGCTACCATTAAATCTTGATCTTTATTCTTTCCGACAAGAATTCCCGCCTTGATGTTTTCCACATCTTTGCCCTGATACTTTGCTTCGCTAACCAAAACAACTCTCCACCGTTTGTCTTTATCTTGAACTTCAATAATTCCTCCGTCAGGTTTTATTTTTGACTCTTTAACAAAAAGGGTTTTCCCCAATCTCCTGTCTATTGAGTTTAGCTTTTTATTTATTTCCTGTTTGCCGATGAATTTCCTGAATCTAAACCGGTACTTTTGATAATCTTTTTTCAGAGCATTGAATACACTCATGCCCACACGATGAACAGACACGTCATGCGCCTGAGCATCTTTACCAAAAATGCCGCTTGCACCCCCCGACAAGCTGTGCTGTTTAGTTAGTCGCTTTGCCTGTCCTTTACTCATTGCGATGCTCCATGATAGAGGTGCTGTGTAATGATCGCCGATTCACCAAATTAATTTCTTTTAGCACCATGTCAATATTGGCATCTTTCATTAGACTATATTTTGGCAAAAACATATTTGCTTCAATCTGCTTAATGTGTTTATCAAGATAACCATGCAGTTTTTTGTCTGAATCCACCAAGAGTGAATGTCGCCGTTCTTCAATGCAAACACGTCCTGTGGTTCCAGAACCGGCAAAAAAGTCGAGGACTATTGAACCTTCAAAAGATAAGGCTTTAACAAATCGCCTGATCAGCTCGGCCGGCTTTTGTGTAAGATGACCAACTCTTTCAGAGGAATTCCCATTTAATCTCCCTATTTCCCAAACATTCGTCGGATTCTTTCCCTTATCAACACTTTCAGGATTAAGGCGCTTGTCTTTTTTGTACATCATTTTTGTTGCCTCATCAAACGGCACTCTAACGGAATCTAAATCAAAATAGTATTTACTTGTCTTAGAAAGCCATACTGCTTCTTCATGCCTGTTGGCAAAAAAACGGTGAGCGCTCATTCCATTTTTATAGTACCAGATAATCAAATTAGTGAATCGTAAATCTGTTTTATGGCGGGTGTAGTGAAGGATTTCAAGGAGATCTCCTTTCTTCAAATCCTGATATTGAAAACCGCCAAAAATGACACAGTTACCCGAATCGGATAATATGCGATGGATTTGATTCAACCATCCTTTTGCCCAATCAAGATAGTTGTTGAAACTATCCCACTCATCCAAGTCAAGATTATATGGCGGGTCAATCAGAATTAATTGAACTGACGAGTCGGGCAATGCTTTCAAAAAATCAACTGCATCTTGGATAAAAACACCATGAACCGTATGTGGCGGCGCAATTCGTTTAACCATCGAGTTGTGGTGAATCCCGTTCCTTTTCAACCGATTCATTGCCATATGCCCGCTATTAAAATGTGATTTATTAGCCATCTAAGTTTTTTGCCCGTAAATCTTTAGTCGCATTTTTTCAATCTCTTCTTGAGCGTCACCGTATTGAGCATAAAACTTATCGTTCTTTGCCCGTCTTGCGTTCTTAAGATTTTTGATTGAAGGTTTTCTAGCCATAATTCATTTAATCCAATAAATAGCACGGGATTCGCGCCCGCAATTAGTGTGAACGCCTTCCTCGACCCTCCGACGAGGAGGGTTCACCCCAAAAAACTGGCGGAGGGAGTAGGATTCGAACCTACGAGACCCTTACGGGCCTAACGGTTTTCAAGACCGCCGCATTCAACCGCTCTGCCATCCCTCCGTTGGAAAATTCATTTCAAGTTTTTTCGCTTTGCCGCATCTTCATCAAGAACGCCCCCCCTCTTTGAAGTCTCAAAGAGGGGGACAAGACTGCCGCATTCCCGTAGGGTTCGCCTGCCCCGCATCTCCGGATTTGTTGAGAAAATATTCGAGGCAAATTCGTCCCGATCGCCTCTTCCCGAAGGAAAGCGTCCGGGCTATCTTTTCTCTTTACGCAGTTGTTTAAAAAACTCACTCAACAGAAACTTCGTTTCATCCGCCATCACCCCGCCGGTCACTTTTACCCGATGGTTCAAGCGGTCGTCTTCCGTAATATGATAAAGACTTCGGCAAGCCCCCGCCCTCGGATCGAGTGCTCCGAACACCAGATTCTCGCATTTTGTCATGACAAGCGCGCCGGCACACATCGGGCAAGGCTCAAGCGTCACATAAAGCGTCGCGCCCTCAAGCGAACCGCGATGGCTCTTATCTTTCGGCCTCGCTTCTTCCATCCCGGCAAGCGTTTCGGACGCCTGCGTCAGCGCGATCATTTCCGCATGCGCCGTCGGATCCCTCAGCGTTTCCATCTGATTATGAGCCCGCGCGACGATCTTGTTTTTCCAGACCACTACCGCCCCGACCGGGACTTCCCCTTTTTCGAGAGCCTGCACAGCCTGTTTGATCGCCTCTTTCATGAAATGCTGGTGGTCGGGCTTCTCCACCCCGCGAGAGGGTTTTATGGACACAGCGAACCCACTCTGTTAAAAACATCACTTTTCGTCAGCATTGATCAAACCATCCTCTTCAGGAACTCTTGTCAGAAGCGGGCACTATTATAGGTTTTTAGCTCACAAGTGGTAGGAGAAAAAAAGACCCGGCTCCGTTATTGCGGAACCGGGTCTTCAGAAAAACTTCGTCTTCTTTGTCTTTAAGCCGCAAGAACCGTTTTAAAAATCATACCGGATCTTACCGTAACCGACATTCTCGAGATCCCTGTTTTGCATGAGCATTTCCCAGTTAGCCGAGAAAGTCATATGCCCTTTGTTCAGGAAAATAAGGCCGGCACCAAAAAGGCCCGTGTTCCTCTGCCGGTTGTGGCTCTGGATGTCGCGAATATAGGCGATCAGCCACTCGCCTTTCACGTAAGGAATAAATGTCCCGAGTTTCTCGGAAACCAGCGATTTTGCAATCTGAACGCCGAACCCCTGTTCGAGATCGGTCGCGCCGCCATCCTTAATCTTGTAATCATTGGCGCCTAAACCCTTCACTCTCGCCGTGTTCCGGTAGAGGTAATTATAATTCAATTCCGTAAAAGGCGTGATGTGAATCGAATTGTCTTCTCCCATATTGAAAATATATCCCGCCTCCGTTCCGAGAGCATATTCCTGGGCGTGAAAATCCGATTTTCCGACTTCCAGGTTGGGAGCAAGGGCAAGGTCATAACGCTCGGTGCGCAAGTCATAGTTGTGCTGTGTAAATCCGAGAGCGCTATCGACATACCATCCGTCAATTCCCTGGTTGCGAACGGCCTCGGGAGAATACTTGCCGCGAGCGCGCGATTCACACAGATCAATCGAGTCGTAAGTAGCCGTCAAAACAGTCGCGAACGAATGATCATTGATACCGTAGCTTCCATATCCCGTCTGATTTTGTTTGAAATTCTTGTTGGAATAACCGTATCCAAAGTTCGCTCCGAGCCGGGTATGGCGGTTGACGATCTTGTCAAACCCCACGGTGTAATCCATTATGTTGTCCTGAAAAGCCTTATATCCTTTGTTTTCTCTCTGATTGTCCTGACCGGCAAGACCTTGAACCCAGATACCCGTGCCGCCCAAATCATTTTCAGCAAAGGCGGGGGTGACGGGTGAGAAGACAAATGAAAGGATCGCGATTACAGAGAAGATTTTCTTCATTGGGAATAGCTCCTTTAGAAAGGTTTTACGCTTCGTTTCTTCAAATCGTTCGTTCATGGTTCTTTCAGCCCCGTTTTTATCCTGATAATTTGCCAGTCTCTCTCGCTCTGTCAAAATTCAGTCCTGACCGGGCCGTCACTTCCACTTATAATTATGAGGCCGTCCCTCAAAACAGCACAGGGAGTATAATCCCAACTCTTTCTCTCTGCAATTCTTTTTTTACAAAGAATTTACAGGTCTTCGGGTTATCGGCGGATAGTTTGGTATCTTGAGGGTTTTTTAATGCTGCCGCACAGGCTGGCGCTACAAATCATTATATTTTTTGTTTGATCATGATCCGGAACGGGAGGCATTCGCAGACGCCGCCCGCAAAGCATCCTGAAAGCTGATCTTCGCCGGATCTCCCGCCGCCGACACGGTCATTGCGTCATGAACATAGTTCTCCTCGCCGGGCTTGATCTTGGATTCCAAGACAATGTCGGCGGCGACGGCGTTCACAACCACGGCACCTCCGGCCAGCATCCCCGTCCCCGCTCCTCCCGTCCCGGCCGCAGCGGCCACCGGCATGGCCGCCGTCACCACCCCTCCCGCCACACCAAGGGTCATCATGGTGGCCGCAAAAACATAAACCTTCCTCCGGTCGCTCACGGGCCCGTCATAGGGAACGTCCCTCGCGTTCGCATCGAGCATTCCATAATCCGGCCGGATCTCGCGCTTTTTGAAATCGGGAAAAGGATTCCGGGCAATCTGGCCGGCGCCCAAGGTTACAAACGGTTTCCCCGTCTGGGGATGCTCTCTCACATAAACCTTCGCGCCGCTGTCGGGAAAAACCTCGTTTTCGGCGGCGCGGGCCGGACCACAGAGCATGGTCACTGCGAGCAACGCAGCAACCATCCTTCCCGGCAATCCCCGTTCAGGGGATAGACATACAGCGGCTGCCCATCCCATAAGCCCCTCGGGCCTGTTCGGCATTTTCAGCCTATTCCGTTTTTGAAACATTTTTTACCCATCGTCCGCTGCGAAGCGCGTCCTGGATATGAAGCGCGATGCTTTCGGCATTATTTTCCAGGGCCGCGTTCAAATTGACCTGAGGACCGCCCTTTTTTGCGAAAACTTTTTTGGCATCGCTTGAACCGGTGGTTGTGAATCGGTCCACAAAACCAAGGTTCCGATCGAACACGAACACCTCCGTTTCGAATGAAACCGCCTGGCCTTTCAGCGTGACATCGTTCCCAAAATCCCCGGGCTTTATATAAACAAGATAAGGAATCGCGTATTGACGAAGCATCTCCTGCGTCGGCTCACTTTCGATCAATACAAATTCCGTAAAACCCTGCTGGAAAGCCTCGATCGCCATCGGAACGTAGGCCTCTCCTATGTGATAAGTTTGCGGATCCGCAAACCGTCCCCCTCTATCGGTGGAGATCATCCCATGAAGCGAGGGGTCAAGATAGAGCCCGATCCTTTGCTCCTGCGGCAGGACACGGCTGTAAAAACGATTCGAAAGAACGCCGGGCGCATGGATATCCCATCCGAAAAGCGTCGCACAGCCGGAAGCGAGCAGAACTGCGGCACATATTAAAAACGGGGCGGAGAAAAAAGCGGCTGGCCGAATTTTAGGTTCTGGCATGGGAAATCACTTCGTATTGGCTCTCAATCCGGGCGAAATCCGCCCCAAGGTCCGGTTATCGGCCATTGGCAATCACCGATTTTAAAAATTGCTCCGGGGCTTCATGGCCCGTAGCCGGAAGAGAATCGTTGCAAAATGGGTCGTCGTTATTTCATACAAGGCAGGCATCACGGATCTCACAGAGGATATCTTCCATATTCTTCGTTAGAGACCAACCCGGATAATGTTTTGAAAATTTTGAGATATCGCTCACCCACCACATGTGATCGCCGACACGATTTTGAGGGTCATAAGCCGTTTTCATTTTCCGCCCCGTTATCTTTTCACAGAGCAGGATCGTTTCCTGCATGGAGCCGTGGCTGAAACGGCTTCCGCCCATATTATATGCCTCTCCGCACCTCGGCTTTTGATAAAAATGGTAAAAGGCATTTACCAGATCGTAGCTGTGGAGATTGTCCCGCACCTGTTTCCCCTGATAGCCGAAGATTCTGTATTCGCGGCCCGTGACGGCGCATTTCATAAGATAAGCCAGATAACCGTGAAGTTCGGCCGCAGCGTGCCTCGGACCGGTCAAACACCCGCATCTGAAAGCTGCTGTCTTCATCCCGAAATACCGCCCGTATTCCTGGACCATGATGTCCGCGGCAACCTTGGAAGCTCCGAAAATCGAGTGAGTGCAATGATCCAGCGACATGGTTTCGTCAATACCGTTTTGGAAATACGGATGGCCAGCATCAAGTTCCCACCGGGTTTCCAGTTCCCGAAGAGGAAGTCCGTTGGGGTTATCTCCATAAACTTTATTGGTCGATGTAAAAATAAAAACTGCGCCCGGACAAAAGTTCCGCGCGGCTTCCAAAAGGTTCAGCGTTCCCGCCGCATTGATGCCAAAATCCGTATGCGGTTCCCTAGCGGCCCAATCGTGGCTCGGCTGTGCCGCATTATGAATGATCAACGTAATGTCACGTCCATACTCGGAGAAGATCCGATTTATTGCCTCCGCGTCTCTGACATCCTTGTCATAATCAGAAAATAACGGACATTCGGCCCGAAGTTCCGTCATGCAACGCTGAACGGAGCCCTCTTCGCCAAAAAAATACTTTCGCATGTTATTTTCGATCCCGACGGGTTTAAAACCTTTCGAGTGAAAAAAACGGACTGATTCCGATCCTATAAGACCACCCGCTCCCGTGATTAAAACAACCTTCATTTACCCTCCTCCCATCTGACCTTGTCAATCATGCAGGTCAAAGAAATATTTTTCGCGCTTCCGCTTCGTTCTCCCTCATCCAGAGAAAAATGTCTTCAAAAATCTCCTTTACCGCTCTGCGGGGCTTCCAGTCAAAAATTTCGCCTGTGTTTCCATTATCGGTTAAATACCAGATCATATCGGCCGGCCGACATTCCGGGATGCTGCCAACAGCCACCGCGTTCCCTGTTAATCGGGCGCAAAGGTTTGTCGCCTCAAAAAGGGAGAGGTTTGAAAAACGCGATCCCCCGGCGTTGAACACCTCTCCGTAAAACGGAGCTGCCCCGTTCATCAGGATCCGGGCCTGTGTCCCGATAAGGTCCGCAAGATCCTGAACATGTAAAAGGTCCCTGACCTGTTTTCCCGTCCCCCCAAAACCGATATAGTTCAACGGCCCTCTGAAGTAGTGCTTGGCCATCCAAAAAGCAAATACTCCCTGGTCCGCCTTCCCAAGCTGCCATGGCCCCGCCACAACTCCGCACCGATCGATGATCGCGGGCAATTTATACTGGAAAGCGTATTCCTGAAGAATCAGTTCGGCTCCCAATTTGCTGGCTCCGTATAACGAACGGACACCCTGGAGAGGCATTTCGGCAGAAACTCCGTCGGGATGAACACCCGGGCATCCCTCCAGAAGCTCGTACCTTGTTTCCGTCTCTTGATAGCGGCAGGCGTTGATTTTATCGTAGGGATATACCCTGGAAGTTGATAAAAAAATTACCGGTGTCCGACGTTCGCGGGCCCATTCAAAACAATTGATCGCTCCCTGCAGGTTCACATCAAGAAGATAGCGGGCGTCTTCTCCTTTTGTCCCCATGAGCACCGACGGCTCCGCACTGCATTCAATCAACAAATCATAGCGACCGGGAACCTTTCTCAGGTCTTCGGGAATCCGGACATCTCCGCGGATAAAACCGGCCCCGCAAGCGTTTACTCTTTGTTGCAATAAAATTTCCGATCCTCGCCGGCTCAGGTTGTCCAGGGCGGTCACTTCAAAACCCTGACAAGTTAAATCGACCGCCAGGTGAGATCCGATAAAGCCGCATCCCCCCGTAATCAGGATCCTTTTCTTTTTCATTTTCCCCTTTCCCTGATTCAAAAAATGAGCTCTACCACTTCAAAAATTGAATTATCCGGTATTCGCCCGATATCAAAAGCCGTAAAAACCTGGCAAGCTCGTAAGGGGCTGTCAACAGATGCAAGCATAGCCTTTTAATGAAATTTTCGTTCTTTTGTATCATCAGCCGCCGATTACGGAAGCACAGGTATCGGCGCGCCGCGATATCCGTGTTGGACCCGTTGCCGCTATGAAAACAAACCGACTCAGGACAAAACTTCGTTCGCCATCCGGCGCGCCAAGCCCTCCAGGCCAGATCCACGTCTTCCACAAGAAAAAAAAACCTTTCGTCAAAATAACCCGTGCTTTCCTTGAGACTGTCCAGCATGCGGCGACTGTAAAAAGCCGCTGCTGAACAGGGGCCTATGATTTTTTTTTCAACCTCCCCGGAGCAACTCCGGGGTTTCCCCCGGTTCAGGTCATAAAATCTTCGAAAAACCGTCAGGCGGATCCCGTGTGAATAGACCTCCCGGCCGGCCGCATTCAACACGTTGGGCTGGATCATCCCTGCAGTGCTTTCAAGCGCAGTTGCCGTTCTTGTAAAGTTTTTCAAAAAATTTTTTTCAAGAACAACATCACTGTCGAGAGAGAGCACCCAATCTCCCGACGAGGCTTCGATACCCTGATTTCTCGCCTTGCTGGCTCCGTAATTCCCTGGATTTTCGATTAATCGCACATCGGCATAATTCTTTTTGACGAACTCTTTTGTCCCGTCCGACGAGGCATTATCGACCACAATAACTTCTTTTTCTGACACACCCTGATCAAACACGGAATCCAGACAAAAGCGTATAGATTCGATGCTGTTGTGTGTGAGAATCACTATAGAAAGCATCATGGGTGCCGGATCTCTTTCAAGATATCAGCCAGCCTTTCCCCCAGAATCGTCAGGGAGTAATTCCGCTCCGCTTCGTTCCTGGCCGATCGTCCCATTTTTTTACGAAGGGTCTCATCCTCCGCCAAACAGCACATTCGTGACACAAATTCAGCGCGACCTTCCGCCAAAAATCCGGTCTCGCCGTCACGAATCACCGCGGCGGCTTCTCCGCGGCGGCTTGAAATGGTCGCCTTCCCCATACTCATGTATTCGAAAAGCTTCGTAGGGCTTTTGGCCCGATTGAATTTTGTATCCTGGATCAGAGGCAAAAGTCCGACATCCGTTTGAGCGAGATATTCCGGAATTTTCTCCGGGGGAATCCACGGATAAATTTTGATCTTGTCCGCATATTTGTTTAATTTAACAGCCTCTTTGAATTGCTCGAAATATTTCCCCTCTCCGGCCAAACTCAACCGCATATGCCCGTTCCGGGCGGCCGCCTCTGAAAAACAGTCCAGCAGAAAACAAAGATTCTCTGCCATTTCCGGGTGATAAGCGGTCCCGATCCAGGAATAAACAATTTCAGGCGATTTTCTTTCCTCCCGGAGACCGAAAAGCTCCGTATCCACCCCGGTCGGGAGATAATAAACATTGGGATTAAATCGCTTCAAATAATCTTTGAGGAATTTGCTGGCGGCAATACAAACGCTGGCTTTGCGGGAGACCACCCTCGTTAGCCATTCCATTTTGGAGCTTGGGTAAAACCCGAAATGGTAGACGGGATTTTCCCGGATATTCCAGTCGTCACAGTCAAAGACCACGGGATTGCGTTTAAAAAAAGAAACCAGGAGCGGCGCCAAGGTATGATAATTCAGCCGCTGAAGGATGAAAACGGTATCGCGGGGTTCTTTTATAAGCCTGCCAAAGGCTTTTATATTAAGTCTAAGCTTTGCGAAGGCGGACATCTCGAGTTCTTTTTCGCCGCATTTCGCGCCAAGATCATCGGCAAAAGAAAAAACTTTCGCGGCAATCCCGCGCCTGCCCAACTCCCGGGCAAAATTATAGCACCGCACTCTCGCCCCTGCGAGCTGGTAACCTTCGCGAGTGATAAATAGAACCTTCATTAAGGTTACCGGAATCCTCTTTTCGATCTCAAAACTTTACGATTCAATTCATCCTTCTCGATATTAAGAATGTAAAACATCAGCATGGTTGTCTGTCACGAACCACAAGAGGTTCAGTGTCATCGCAAAGAGAATAAAAAAAGCGGCACCCCAATCATAGAAATCGGCCATTTTCAGAGTCTTTTGCGGCTGAATATCCATAAACTTTCTCTGGTGAAAGGAATCTGTTTTTTTATCTAATTTTCTCGTATGCGGCCAATAAAGTCGCCGCAGTCTTGGGCCAATCGTATCTCAGTTCCGCTCTCTCACGGCTCGCTTTTTCCAGATTCTTCCTTAGTTCCGGATCCTCAAGGGCAAGAAGGATGCCTTCGGCCATCGCATTGTGATCCCCTGGGGAAGTCAGGATGCCCACTCCCCCGAGCATTTTCCGGACCTCTCCCACGTCACTCGCCACGATCGCCTTCCCCATCGCCATGTATTCGACGATCTTCAAAGGACTTTTGCATCGCGTCACAAGCGTATCTTTAAAAGGGGCCACACATACCGTAGCGGCGGCAATATAAAAGGGTATTTCGGAGTGAGGAACCGACCCGGTAAAGATTACCCGGGACCCCAGACCGAGTTCGTGAACCATCCGACGCAATTTCCACTCCATAAACCCCTCTCCGACAATAAAAAATCTGGTGTTCGGACGCTTGTGCAGAATGATATTAGCGGCTTTAATGAATAAATCCACGTATTGGGCCCCGTGAAGTTGACCGACATAAAGAACGATTTCTTCGTGATTCAGAAGTTCGTGTTTTTTTCTTACGGCTTCCCCCGAGATCGACGGGTTGAATTTCTCCATATCCGCCCCGACCGGGGTTTCCGACAGGCGCACTCCCCGCACACCGAACCTTTCGGCTAAACTTTTTAGATGTCCGCTCGCGCAGGAAACGGAATCCGCCAGGACCGGAAGCGTCCGCTCGAGAACTTTGAACGAGAATCCGATAAACCTCGAATGAAGTCCCCTCCCGCAGGACTCAAACCAGATCTTTTCTTCCCAATCATCCCAGTCGTAATGAAGCGGTTTCTTTTTAATATACGCCGCGATCACGGCGGGAACCGAAGCATAATGGTGGCATTTCTGAAAGTGTACGATATCCGCCCATTCGCATAAGGAGAGAAGAGTCTTAATATTTTTAAAAAAGACGAGGGGGGAAGGATTTCTATCGAGCGGGACAAGCTCCACCGCGTTGATTTGTCCGGGGAGGTGTTTTTTGTTTAACGCCAGGGGAAAATAACAGAGCTTCACCCAATGACCCTTTTTGGTAAATTCGTGAGCGATACTCGTCACCCTTATGGTCCACGGCTCGGATTTATCAAGCGGATCATGGGGGTGGATCATTAAAATTTTCATTTTATTGATAGCACTCCTGACTTCTTAACCGATTATTTGAGAGTTTATTAAGGCCTTAAAAATAATTCCGGCAATGACCCGGTGTCCTTCATAAGTCGGATGCATCTCATCTACAAAATAAGAATCCTCTTCGAGCGCGGGCCGCGTATCGATAAAAACAACACCCTCATTTGCCTCTGCCAGGTTCTTCATAATCTCAACATACCGCACAATCGCATCCGGAGAGCGATGGGCTTCAGTGATCAATAAAATTTTAAAATGCCGCCTTTCTCCCAACGCAATGATTTCCCGGAGATTGTTTTCAAAATCTTCAGGAGGAACTCTTTGTTTTGGTTTATTGAGCAAACGGAACAACATTTCATCGAACCAATTATAGATTCTCAGATTTTGCAAAAACCGTCTCAGATTTAACCCGATAAGTTCCCACTCTCCTCGCGGCCGGAGGCTTTCCTGCTTGAGCCATTCCGAATATTCTTTATCAGATAAGGTGATGTGGATTTCACCGTTATGGTGGCTGTCATTTGCGCCAACGCAAAGAGTAACCAGATCCGGGCTGAAATTCAAAAGCCGCTGTTTAAGGTACATCAAAACCTGAAAAGTTGAATAACCTCCAACCCCGGCATTAATTACTTCAAATTTATTTTTAGAAAATTGGCGATTTAGCATTGTCTCAAGAACTGCCGGATAAATTTTTTCCGTGTCCTCCAAAGGCCATCCCCACGTCGAGGATCCGCCGAGACACAAAATCCTAAAAACCCCTTGTGGTTTTTTTTCTTCATGAAAAACGCCCCTGAATTCCATTGCAGCATGGTGAGCAATGCCCGATGGATTATGTTGCGGCGGTTCCGGCCGCCAAAAAACCGAGTGATCCAGCAACGACCCTTGACGGTATTCGGGAGAAAAATAACTGTCCCACGGAGACAGGCGCAAGGCAAACTCCAACAACGAAAATAACACTATGGCGGGGATCAGAGAAAACAATATTCTTTTCATTCGCTAGCCCGTGTTCCCATGAATTGTCAAAAGAAGGCTCTTTATCGAAATTATTTTATTTGGCACGCTTTTTTCCTCCCAACAAGACCCGCCCGCGAGCCATGGCAAATAACCAGAAATAGCCCGTATAAACCAAAACAAAAACCGAAAGAAAAATTAATGCTGTCCATTTTTTGATATTGCGCCTCATCTTTACAGGATATGCTTTCGATGCAGCGCAAACAGTCAAACCGGCATTCCCTGGTTCTTCCCTGTTGATACAACACAAAAGATCCAATCGTCGCTCTTTCCCTTCCGAGATATTCGTTTCCAGAACCCGGATGTTGGATCCGTCCGCTATTTGCAGCAACCGTTCGGCCCTTCTTTTTCTTACCGGATATGTATTTCCATCTTTGGTTTCCCACAAATAATACCAATCCTTTTCGGGCAGCGATTTAAGGCCGAACGCGGCGGCATGATCGTAAACATCGGTGCCCGCGATAAGGTGCAGGGTATTAATGGATTTGATCGCATCAATCACATCCGCGTTTTTTTTGACAAAATGGCAGGTTTCCCGGAAATCCTCTTCTGATTCTCCCGGAAACCCTATCATCACGAAAATTTCGGTTTCAATCCCAGCCCGTTTGGCGTTTCTAATGTTTTGCTCCGAGGTTTCCGCCGTAAACGGTTTTCGCATGATTTTTAAAATTTTATTTGACCCGGATTCAAGCCCTATCTGGAGTTTATAACAACCGGCTTCTCTCATCTTTTTGAAAAATTCGAACGTCATTTCTTCCCGAGGGGCGATTTGACCAGACCACCGCAGTCGTAAATTTTCACTCAGGATTTTATCGCAGATTTTTTCAAGGGTCGGCGGGTCACCGTTCAGCACGTTATCCACAACCGTGAATTCATGTATCTTTTTATTTTCGCAATGATACTTTAGTTCCCGGAGAGCCCAATCCGGCGATTTGGAACGGTAATAAGGAAAAAGTTTGTGATTTTTACAAAAAGCGCACCGGCTCCGGCAGCCGCGCGACCACTCCACCAGGAGTGCGTCGGAATATAAACTCATGTTAAATTCTTCATAAGTCGGGAAAGGGAGGGATTCCAAATGTTGGATGGGGGGCCTTTCCTGATACTCCCATGTCCCATTGTTTTTAAAGTAGCAGCCCTTTAAGCCGCTCAAACTTTTCCCATTTAAGAGACGATCGGTCAAATCAAACAACGTTTCTTCCCCTTCTCCTATCACGAAAAAATCAACGTATTCTGCCGCCTTTTCCAAAAAAATATGTCGTTGTTCTCGCGTGGATGTGGCAGGCCCGCCAAGAATGATACGTTTCCGAGGAGCTTTTTTTTTGATCGATTTAATGAATTCAATTGTTAATCGCTCCTTAGGATCCACCACGGAAAACCCGAGAATCCCCGCTTCGCAATCGACGATTTCGTCAACAGCCTTATCAATGTCGTTTCTCAGAGCGGCCACAATCGCCGGGAAGGTTTTTTCGTTGGACCAATAATTTTTGTTTTCGACATGCCATAGGGCCTGCAATTCGGGATGATCGTTAAAAAAGGACTTATTCAAGTCAAACAATTTAAGGGAAATCTTTTTTGCCCTGAGGTACGAAGCCAAATAACCGATCCCGATATGAGGATTTTCCTGACTCCAGGGAGGCAGGTTAACAATAACAAGATCCATAGAAACCAATCGCAAAAGTCATCATGTTCTAAACTTCTCTCTTTTTGTTATGCCTTAGACAACAGCCGCTTCACATCGTTTACAAAGAAAACTACCCGGGGAACCTTTTTTGCCGTCCCTCTGGTCCCGGACATCTTGGTATTTCGAAGAATTCCAGATCGTTTCGATGCTCTTTTCATTAAGATCCCCCAAAACGACCTCCCTTCTCCAATCCATGCAGCATAAGATAACTTTCCCGTCTTCGGTTACATGCATCATTTCGTTTGCCCAAATACTGGCGCAACCTTTGACCTGATGATGCGTAACATGAGGGATTGTTTTTACATTTCCTGCACGGCTGATCGGCTTTTCGAAAAAGCTAATTCTTTCTACACCCTGTTTTCGCCAAAACTTAACTGCTTCATCTTTTTCTTCCGGGTTTAAATGGTCGTGTCCTAAAAATGTAATCATAACGTAATCTTTGATGTTCTTATTCGACTTAACCCGGTCCAAAAAGCTCAGGACCCTTTCAATTGTCTTGGCGGCATCGATTCCCATAGCTTCTTTTATCGTTTCATGCCTGATCCCGTGCAAGCTTATCCCGATCCAATCTAGCCTGGAAGCAACCAATTGATCCGCCAAGGACGGGGTCAGAAGACTCCCGTTGGTGAGGATATGGACACAAGACCACGGAACCTTAGTTTTCGCATAATCAATTCGTTCAATCAGAAAAGGGTCCGTTAAAGGATCATTGTTCATGTAGAGGATCATTCGCTCAATGTTCTTGTGGGCCGCACATTCATCTATGATTTTGCGGTAAAGTTTACCTTCCATCACCCTGGGAGGAAAAAGCTCCTTAATTTCCCGAAAGGGACAAAAAATACAGGCAGCATTGCACATGGATGTCGTTTGGATGGAAAACTTGTTAGGAAAATCTCTGGTCTGATCCATAAATTCTTGTGTAAATTTTTTCATTCTGCATCAGATTATCGCATTCTTTAAGGCATCCCACGTCTTGAAAATAGCTGTCCGTCTTGGGAAGAGATTCGGCCTTGCGTCGGAACTCATTGTAACGGCTGCCATACCATATTTTCTCAAAAGAGGTTACATTGATATTTCCCATGGTCTTTTTGACTCCACGACAGCAAGGGGCGACATCGCCGTCAGCCAGGACACGCGCAAACGCCCACCCCGCATAGCAAGGCATCTTCCCCGTACGCACTTCGTCATAGTTACCCGTCAAGGCTCCTTCGCACCGGAGCCGGGAAAGGAAACCGTCGAAATAATCCATTCTTAATTTTTTCTCTTCCGGAAGATTTTGCCATACTTTTTTCACCGCCTCGGCCTTTTGCAAGGCGATCTTCCGCTCTCCGGAATTTAAAAGCAGCTCTTCAGTTCCTTCCAAGGTATCCACCAAAGTGAAGTAGAGACCTTCGACGCCCAGGTCCAGGGCAAAACGGAACATTTCTTCAATTTCCATGTAGTTCAAATTGCATATCACATTGCTCAAAACCACGGAAAGCCCTTGGTTTTTTTCTTTCATCAGGCGTTGCAGATTTTCATGAATCTGGCTAAAGCGGTCCGAAGAAGTTCCCGGATGTGTCTTCTGATAAATGAAGTCGCTCGCGGCCCAAAGGCTCACGGTCAATTCATCAATACCTGATTCTATCAATTTTTTCAGTTTGCCGTTGTTGATAAGAGAAAAATTTGTCGTCACCGCACATCTCATACCGCTCGATTTTACAAGCCCGATAAATTCCATAATTTGCGGATGCAGAAACGGCTCCCCGCCGCCCGTAAATCTTATTTCTTTCGTTCCGAGTTTTTTTAGCGACGCTATAAGTTTTTTCGTCTCAGGGAAAGCCAATTCCTGTTTCAACCACCCGGCGGCAGGACGCTTTTTCAAAAGCGGCGAGTAAAGCCAGCACCCGACGCATTTTTCATTACACCGGTTCGTCACATCAATGACAACCTGCTCGGGGCCGGCAAATGCCCGGCTACCGTGTCGCGCCCCCCTAATGACAGGGTCGGATTCTTTGCGGACTTCCGGCTTTGGTTTGAGAATTTTCGCTGCCAACTTCAAAATCATCTTTTCCCCCCATGTGAGGGACATGATTCTGTTGTGGATGTAAAGATTCCGCCCCACGTCATCGCAGCTTTTATAACAGCCTGCTTCCTTGGTGTCGGGATCATTGCCGATCATGGTAAAAAAAGAGTCTGTCTTTTTTTCTACCAGGGTTTTTTTGCGGAAATTCCTTTGCGATTCGCCGTTCCATATTTCTTTAAAACTGGATTGGTGTAAATTACCTGTCGGGATCCGGTGGGCTTTCAGACACCCGTTAATATCCCCGTTCGGCATCACCCGAGCAAAATGCCAGCCGATATAACACGGCATCTTGTCGATAATGTTCCGGTCATAAGTTGCCTTCATCAGATCGCTCGTTGAGGAAATTCTTCTTAAAAAAGACTGAAATCCAAAAAGGATCACTCCGTTGTATTTGTTTTTGTCATCCAAAACTCTCGCTATTTCCGTTGCCGAATCCTGAAGTTCACGGCTCTGCGCGGCATTCAGGAGAAGTTTATCGGTCTTCCCGGGCATGGTGTCAACCAGCGTGAATTCCACCGATTCACACTTGGTTTCCTTTGCGAAAAGAATCATGTCTTTTAGTTCGAAATAATTGAGCTTAGAAATAACGTTGTATAGTTTGATGTAAGGGGTTTTGACTTTTGTCGCGTTTAAAAATTTCAGATTTTCCCTGATAGTTTCGAATGTGGCCTCATTTTTATTGGGGTGGGTGTCCGCATAGGTTTTAGCCGTGGCAGCCCAGGTGCTTACCGTAAGATGCTCAATTCCCAACCTGATGAGGTTTTCTATTTTTTCTTTATCGAGAAGCGTAAAGTTTGTGTTTACGTAACAAATGAACTGTTTTTTTTTGGCGTAAGCAAGAATCTCCATGATTTGAGGATGAATGAAAGGCTCTCCTCCGCCCGAGAAATAAATCTCCCGGGTTCCCATGGCCGATAATTGGTCCAAAAGCCGGATCACCAGATCAAAAGGAAGCTCCTGTCTTTTAATCTCCGGAGATAATAACCTCTCTTCCAGCAAAGGCGAATTGCACCAGCAGGCTATGCAGTCATTGTTGCAATTGTAGGTCAGATCGATTTGAACATGGTGAGGTCCCCTAAAAGCATAATCACCCGTATAAATTCCCAATATATCTTGGTAGTTTTCTATTAATTTCCCTCCCCAAACATACCTGTGCAAATCTTTTAAGATAGTGAGAAGGCCCGCATGCTTGAATTTATCCTTTAACGCTCCTAGCGGCCGGGGGTGTAAATAAAGTTGTTCTGCCTGCGTTATGTGAAAGACCTCATGCTCTTCCTTGATCCCCTTGAGAAATGCAAAAGCGGCCAGGTGCGGGAAGGAACCCTGGGAAGACAGTTTTAGGATGTGTTTGCCCGGGGTCACTTCAAGAACAGCCTCTCGAAACCAGCAAAGAGCGTCTTTTGTCCAGCCCTGCGTTGTCCGCCTCAGCCCCTCTCGCTGAATCAGCTTCCCGTCAAAATATATCTCGACCGGCCGTTCCTCCTGGCTGGCATAGCAGACATAGAAGGAATAAATTCCGGGCCTGGAAAAACCCAGTTCATACTGGGCAAAACTCCATCTCTGCCAACTGCAAACGATCATCTTGTCCGGAAAATCCGGAAGCGGAGATAAATTGCCGTCCGAAAACGCGGCTGCGGGCACTATAATTTTGGTTCCCGCTTCCGGAAGGGCTTTTTGAATAACACTTAACATTTTTTCCTGGGACAATGAAGCTTGTTTTCGTGCCTGCTTGCGCAAGAAGGCCTGATGAACCTCAAAGTTCATGCCCAGGTTATCGCAAGATTTCGCACATTGGATATTTTTGAAATACGGATGGCTTTTTTTCAGATTTTTTGCGTTATGCCTAAATTTCCGATAGGCAGAAGAATTCCATATCTTGGAAAACGAATTCTGATTGATGTTTCCGAGGGGATGGTTCACGCTTTTGCAGCATGGGATAATCTCCCCCGTCGAAAGCACCCGCAAATACTTCCATCCAACGTAGCAGGGGATGGTGTTGATCATCTCCTCTTCGTATTTCTGATTGGAAGCGATTTCACGGGCCACTTCCCCATTTTCCGATCCTTGAGAAACATCGGGGTTGGGAATACCCGCAAAACCACCTCCTCCCTGAGAAGCTGCATTTAATCGTTTCTCCAGGATGTAAAAACCAAACACGCGTAAAAACTTAAAGCTGATTTCTCCTTTTTTGTTCGCCGGGCAGCTCTTTCCCCAGCGGACACAGCGACGGCATTCCGAAAGAGGCATGGAGAATTTCAAACGGTGGCGGTAGGTTTCGATGAGCGGGTTATCTTCTTCCGGAGTGTGCGTGATTCCTTCGGGGCATGTTAACTGCCGGTTGATGACTCTTTTACGGCCAAGGATGCCCGGCTCTTCCTTAATCTGAAAACCCGGCGGCATACTGATAAAACGGCCGGGAAATTCCATCAGCTCCTTTTGTTCGTTTGTGTTTCCCCGGTCAAGATCCGTCATATTCCCAAGGTTCAACTCCTTAAAATACAACCGATGATCCCGCGTTAATTCATAAAACTGTTTTTTGATTTCTTGCGCCTGGCGCGCGGAGAGAGAGAGAAAATCCGTCGCCCCCTTCACAATATCCATGAGCTGGAACTCCACGATTTCCGCATTCACCTCAAGGCAAAAATTCACCATCTCGCCTATTTCGGAGTAGTTTTGACTGCAAAGAACATTATAGATTTTTACAAAGGGCAGATTCTTCTTTTGAAGAACTTTCAGGTCAGAAAGCCTTTGAAGGTTCTTTTTGAGGAGCAGGAAATCTTCCCTGCTCTTGCGCGGGTGGGTTTTGGCATAAGTTTCCGCCGTCCCTGCCCAAACACTTACGGTCAGCAAATCGAGATTGCTCCGGATCAGCCGTTGCATTTTTTCTTCATCAAGCAAGGTGAAATTTGTAATGACATTCAATTTAATATCATAACTTTTAATCAGCTCGATGATTTCAACGGCCTGTGGATGCATGAACGGCTCGCCTGCCCCCGAAATAATAATCTCCTCGGTACCCGCCGCTGAAAGTTCCCGGATCAAGGCTGTCGTTTTTTCAAAAGGAAGGATCTTGTTTTTGTCGCGGGGCGGTTTGGAAATAGACGGAGCGTGGACCCAGCATCCGATACATTGTTGATTGCATTGTCCGGTTAGGTCGATTTGGACGACTTGGGGTCCTTGGAAGGCGCGTTTCCCGTTTTTAACACCCTTCAAAAATTTAGAATCGAGTTCTTTCATCAATTTTTTTGAGAATAACGCAGGTAGGCATAGGTTTTGGCCAAAGAATGCTTCAAACCTTTGCTGTGAGTTAAATCCAAAAATGCTTTAACACGGCCCGATAACCGCGTTTTTTTTCTTCGGTGTTCACCCCACGTTTTATAAGCATCCTTTTTTGCTTGAACAAGCGCCTGGGGCGTAAGCAAATCCGGTTTAAAAATACAGTTTTGATGACCGTCATATTCGTCCCAGTTTTTCGTCAGAATTTTTCCTGACCGGTCCAACTCGTCAAAAAGGGCTGTGCCCGGAAAAGGCGTCAGGATCGAGAATTGAACGGAATCCGGATCGCAGGCAATGGCGTAGCGAACGGTCTTTTGAATGCTTTCCTCCGTTTCCCGCATGAACCCGAAACAAAAAGTGAGATGCACTTTAATGCCGAGAGATCGGGTAAATTTGATCATCCGGGTGGTTTTGTCGAGATCCATTTTTTTCCCGGATTCCTCCAGAAGAAACTTGTCCGGAGATTCCACCCCGTATTTCACAGCGAAAAGTCCGGCGGACTTCATCTCCCGGAGAATTTGCTCGTCCATCAGATCAGCCCTGGCCATGATCGCCCAGGGCACTTTGTGCAATCCCCGGTCCTTAAGGAGTTTGCAAAACTCAAGCATCCTTTCTTTACCGATGTTGAAGGTGTCATCGTCAAAGTATACCGATCTGTAATGCTTCTCCCTGACGAGATATTCCATTTCATCAAGCACATCTTCAAGATCTCGAACCCGGTAATGATTCCCGCCATACATGACTTGAGGCCAAAGGCAAAAGCTGCAACCAAAACTGCATCCCCGCGATGCAAGCATTTGAACGGAGGGATAGGGAATGTCTCCCGGAAGGTCCCAATAGTATTCCATGCCGGCCATCGTGCGATCAGGCCATGGTAACAAGTTGATGTCGGACGGTTCACGCGGCGGGTTTTTTACCGCTTTTCCCCTGTCTCGGTAGATCAGCCCGGCGATGCCAGAAAGTTCGCGGCCATCCTGCAAATGCCGGATCAATTCCAGCAATGTAAATTCGTATTCCCCGCACAGAACGAAATCAACGAATTCATGTTTCTCCAGGAATTCAGTGTTATAGATTTCGGCGTGAGGACCGCATAGAACAATAAATTTGCCGGTTTGAGAAAGCTTTTTAATGAACTTGAGATCATTGTTAAAGGAAGGAACGGACGTTTCAATGATGAAGTAGTCGGCATCGGAACTCAAAACCCTTTCCATAAATCCGCGCTCCGTAATTTTTTCAGCAACCGCGTCGATCACGAGCGCATCCATGTTGTTTTTCCGAAGCAAGGATGCGGCATAAGCCAGAAAAAAAGGGAACGGCGTATAGAGGCCCTCGGACTCGTCTTTAAGATGAGGCCAGCGGGAACCGGCCCGGACCCCCCGTTTACTTCCGTCTCGCCATGGCAGATTTAACAATAACGCCGAAGGCCTTTTCCCGCGAAGAAACTGCGGAGTTTTCCGATCAGCCTTTTTTTCGGCCTGGTCATCCCTCCAAAAAGCTTCTTGCCGCAATCGCTCCATTTTTTCATCAAGCTCTTGAGGTGAATCATATAAAGTGATAAGGGCAGAAAAGGACATAGCTTCTTTTGCCTTGTAAGAAATTCTCCCTTGGGTCCTGAACCCGACGATAAGCGCACCGTTCGGGGAAGGCGTGCCTTGAACAACAGGGAACAGAACCCCCTCCCTGGTTTCAATCGAGAAAGCGTGAGTCTGATTATCCCGGACAGGAAAACGCGCTCCGACCATGGTAGCCGTTTGATCTTCCAGACACAGGCTGTGCCAATTTCTATCCGGACGAGGAATATCAGAAATTCTATAATCACAGAACCAGCTTTTATAACAAGCCCGCATCAAACAAACATAACGGGTTTCATTGATGTGCATTTGCTCTTCAAATTCCGTGACCACTTTCCACCTGATCTTTTTTTCGCTCAATATTTCTACCGTCCAGATTTGATGAAGCCGCAGCTCTTTATAACTCACCTTGAATTTAAATTCTTCACCGCCATTCTCCAGCATCGACCATTCCGCTTTTGAAGAATCAGTCCATAACCCCAGAGAATGGACCGCCGTGTTTAACCCGAGGTGTGTTAACTCGTATCGGTTATAAAAAAATTTAACGCCGCATTCATAAAACAAAATATCCAGCTTCCCCGAAGAAATTTTTTGGCTGGGACAAACTTTTTCAACCGCCTGCCATCCTTCCGGAGCCATGATGTTTGTGTACACCCATTTCCGGATCAAAAAAACCATGTAGGAAAAACCTTTGCCAAGGGCATGCCTCCACCCCCGCTCCCTGACATATCCGTTAAATTTTGAGAGCCCCTGTTTAAGCTTCAATTTCGATCTCTCCTTCAAAATAATCATACTTTCCGGGCAACATTATTTGATTTTGCTCTCTCTGGAACTGGAGAAGGCGCCCGCAATACAATTGGTCCGTGTTTTCAATAACACCTCTCATTTCAGGACGGTTTTTACTCCTGAATTTAACGCGCAGAAAACCATTCCCGCAAGCTTCAATCTCCGAATCCTTCCCGTACCAAAACCGGAAAGGCAAAATGTCATATTGAGCCGTGTAATCCCCGGTAAACTTTCCCTTGGCCCCTCCGGATGAACTCCAACGCCTGAAATCGGAAGAAAGCATCAGGTTGGCCTGATGTATTTCCAAATTGCATTTTTCATAAACTTCCATCACAACTTTCCAGTGAAGTGTTTTTTTGCTTTTGAAAAAAAACGACCAGGACTGAGAAACGGGGATGTGAGTCCAATGGCCCACCACACGTATTTTGTTATCTGCTTTTTCGATGAGATCCCAGGCGGCCTGATACGAGTCAAACCAAACATTGGAGGAACGAATCGATGTGAAAACACCCAAGCCGCAGGTCAATTCCTTCGGACCTAAACACAATTTGCTTTTGCCTCTGGAAAAAACAAATCGCCGGTCCGTTGAGGCAATCTCATACTCGCGATCGCCGGCCGCATCCCGATCAAAATACGGTTCCGCATCGAACGTTACCTTCCCGTGAAAATAAACATGCTCTCCCGGCGCAAAGTAAACCTGATCATAAAAAACGATAGGTGAAAACTGGACGCAGGTCTCAGAGGTTTCTTCCGGCGCTGCTTTTTCAAAAACGGTCAAAATGGATCTGTCTGTTTTCTGGCAGGTTTCAAAAGCCAGATTGGAAAAAACAGAACCTTGTTTAGAGCCCAGAAGAATCTTAGAAATCTTGTTCTCTTTCATTCTCACGGCGCTGAACATCTTTTCAGGACCAGCGCCTTCAAATCCGTTTTTCTCATATCTCGTCTGCCACTCCCGAAAGGGGGCATTCAACTCCATTCGGAAACTTCGATCTTTCATCTTGATCTTTTTGGAATTTTTAACTGTGACTTTAATATCAACCGAATTGGTTTCGCTGATTGAAAATTCGTAAATTTGGTAAAGATCCATCGGTTCAACAAAAGCATCGTAATAAAGAATCAAGCTGATGTTTTTCTCGTCCTTTTTTTTAACTTCCATGGAGATACAATGCTCAAACGGCAAAACGGAATGGAAAGCGCCTCGGCTTCCGCTGACTTCCTGCCCCTTGAAATACAGCCTTATAGCCCTATGGTTCGTATCTATAAAAAGCCGCACATGATCGGAACCGATACTGTGAGAGGCTAAAAACTTTTCGGAAGGTTTGGTTTCTTTTGAGGAGAGTCTGGCGGCATCTTGTCCCGGGGATTCGCCAATCCGGACAGGCTTGATATTATGAAAAATATCTTCAAATTCCTCTTTGGCTTTGAGAAAGCGAATGGTCAAAGTGCTGGTCTTGGCCAGGAAGTGAGTTTGAACAACTCTTGAGGCTGTATCAAAACCCGTGTTGTGGATTTTAAATAAACAATCTTTCCGTTCTGCTTTGAAAAACAAAAAGGGGAGGCCTTTTTTTTCTTCTTTCGGCATGAGGCCCAGCACGGAGAGATCGTTTTCCAGGTTTAAAATTTCTTCTCTGTCGCCGGTAAAATTCGGAAAAACAATTTCCTTGTTTAAGGTTTTGCATTTGGAATATTCGGAGGGGAAAGGCATGTCCATATAAAACTCTTTTGCACCCTTTTCCTCCGTCTCAAAAGCAAGATCCAATTCCCTGCCGCGAAGACTCATCCGCCAAGCCTGCAAAACCTTCCCGCCCGCATCTTTCCCCGTTGCCGCGGCTTCTTCCTTTTTCAAGAGTTCAACCTCCCAACTCAGGTTTGCGGAAGACACTTTGCAACCTTCATGGGGGGAAAGAACCACATACCCTCCGTTGCCATGGGAAATCAGATTCCCGCCTTGGTTTAAAAACAAACGCCCATTATTGAAAACGATCCGGGCATGTGGGTTTTCAAGAACACAAATTCCTTTTTTGTTGCCACAGGTTTCGATGTAATGAGGAATTACCGCTTCGGGATCCCCTGCGGCTGTTTTTTTTCCTTTTTCCAACAACACAACCCGATCGCATAGTTTCTTGACCATATTCATGTCGTGGCTGACGACCAAAATGGTCTTGCCGGCATCCTTGAGTTCAAACACTTTTTTAATGCACTTTTGCTGCGCGTCTTGATCCCCCACGGCAAGAATATCATCTATCAGCAAAATGTCCGGATCCGAAAAGATCGCCAGGGCAAAAGCCAGTCTCATGTACATCCCCTGAGAATAATATTTGATGGGTGCGTTTATAAACCGCCCCAGCCCCGAAAATTCAACGATTTTATTGATCTTCTCGTTAAGGGAGTTCTCGCTGATACCGTAGACCCCGGCATTTAAAACGATATTTTCGCGACCGGTAAATTCATGATCAAAGCCTGCTCCCAGCTCCATCAGAGCACTTACGCGTCCGTTGACATCGAGACTGCCTTTATCGGGCATCAGCATCCCGGCGATCAAGCGGAGCAACGTTGTCTTTCCCGCACCATTCTCGCCTATCACCCCCACTACTTCCCCTTTGGCAACCGTCAGGCTCAAGTCCTGCAAAGCCCATACTTCTTCCCAGGAAACCTTTCCCGCCTCAACAAACTTGACGCGATATTTTTCCCAAAGATTCTGAATCGTTATGGCATTCATGTTTTTTTGAGGATCTCCTGCTCATTTTTAAAATAATAAGCGCATCCTGCCCCAAGAAAGATTAATGAGACAAGAAAAAGAAGTATCCACTCCCCCGCGCCGGGGCAAACGGCTTCGTAAAGAATGCTTCGGAAAGCGCTCACATAATAGGTCACCGGATTAAGCAAACAGATCCACCGGTAAGGGAAATCCAGCATTGTCTCGGAGTAAAAAATCGGGGTCATCCAAAACCAGAACATCAGTCCTGTTGAAAGAAAATAGGAGGTGTCCTTGAAAAACGTGTTCACCGCCGCAAAAATCAACCCAAGGCCTAATGTAAATACAAGCATAAATAAAATCAGGAAGGCAAGAGCCGGAAGAAGCAAAAAAACAGCGGGCTGGATGACGATGTAAAACGGAATAAGGATAAAAAATCCCGGCAAAAAAATTAAAAAATTCGAAAGTACCGCCGCCAGGGGAATAAATTCTCTCGGGAATACCCCCTGCCGCAGCATGTGACGGTTCGATGAAAATGCGTTGGTAGATTCACTGACCGATTGGCTTATGAAAAACCACGGGATCAGCCCGCTGAGGATAAAGAATGTGTAATGAGGCATATCTACCTTAAACGCCAGCACAAAAACCGCGTTGATGCAAAAAGCCATCGCAAGCGGAATCACAAAAACCCACCAAACGCCCAGCTTGAGCCCCGCGAATCTTGCTTTCGTTTGAGACCGAGTCAGTGCCCAAAGCGCCTGCCGGTTTTTAAAAAAATTCCCGGCTTTTTGATTCAAACCGTCAAAGTTCATGCGTTCTCCAGACCGGCCACGTGAGAGTGTTTCTTACCTGTGCATTAAAGAGCGTAGAATTATACAGTTATATTGCCAAGTTGGGCAGACAAAACCCCGTCAAACTGAAACCCATCTGCCGAATGCTCCCAAAGCAAAAGGGCTTTAGTTTTTTTGAACATGCCGGATGAAACCGTTTCTTTGCGGCTTTTGGCAAGTGTCATTTTTCTTAAAAAAAATGACGGCAGTCTTCGGCCTAAAAAAAAGGATATATGTCCAGGTGACAATCTCGTAAAAAAGCACGGGGATCAAACAGAGGAGCATCTCTGAAAGCGATTCATTTTTAATAATCGAAAGATACCGGTTCTTGATCAATTCCTTGTGCGCCG
Organism: Candidatus Omnitrophota bacterium; assembly: GCA_022705945.1. Classification (GTDB taxonomy): domain Bacteria; phylum Omnitrophota; class Omnitrophia; order Omnitrophales; family Aquincolibacteriaceae; genus UBA1443. The sequence goes on from JAKJDL010000001.1 coordinate 276,403, forward strand.
TATCATCAATATAGTGTCGGGCCATTTTTTTCCCCCGCCCTTTCGGATTTCGAATAGTTCCGCCCCGCACATGGTAGGCCAAAGCCAGAGGGGTATAGTAGGCCTTCCAACCTGCCCGTTGCGCACGCCACGCGAGGTCGAGATCTTCATAAAACATCCGGAATCGGGGATCGAAATAATTCCGCCCTTCCTTGACGGCCTCCAGCATTTCTCTTCGATAAAAGGCCGCCGCTCCGCTCACACCGAAAACAAAACCGGACTGATTGAACTGTCCCTTGTCAATTTTTCCATATCCCCTTTCACGGGCGGTTCTCCATAATGTTAAAAAAAGACCCGTCGAATCAAGGGTTTTCCGGTCCGGCCGCATGATCTTTCCGCTCACCATTCCTATTTTTTCATTCTGCGCAAAACCCTCCAAAGCCTCTTTGATGAAATCCTTGTCCAGAATCGTGTCGTCGTTCAAGCACAGTATGAAATCCCCCGAACTTGCGGCTATCCCGAGATTAAGAGTGCTTCCAAAGTAAAAGTCCGCGGGCACATTGTGACAAACAACGGAGGGATAAACCTCCCGGGCCTTAGAAGCCGTTGCTTTATCCGGTGAGCTATCAAGTAGAATCACTTCACCGGGAGGCCTTGTCTGGGAGCGAAGGGATTTGAGACAATCGACATAATAATCTTCTCGGCCGCACGTGGGAATAAGAACACTGATAAGCCGGCTCGTCATAAGAGGGCCATAGCCGCGGTAGAGTTTTTTTTCCGGACAACGAAAAACCTGGCTCCCACCGCAAGCAGTGTCAGAACCGTGATGATACTGCCGAGCAAAAATCCCTTTAACCGGTACTTGAAGACAATTCGCCGAGAGCCTTTTTCGACGGCCGCACTCAACAACCCTCTCGTATTCAGAACCTGAAAACCCTCGGCCTGCCAATTGCTGTGGAAGTTCTGGTTAAGGACAAGAATATCGGGCTCCAGGACCTCCGCATCAACAATAATCTTATTAGGGCTAAAAAAAACAGGACGGGCTTTATTGCCGTGATTCTTGAAAAAAACCTCCCCCTTGTAGGCCGGATTGGGGAATAGGGTATCGTTTGAATCCACAAAGTATCGCGGCAGCGCATATTCGCCGACCGCAATGTTCGCTTTCCAATCGATCGTTCCGATACCCCGCAAGAGATTAAAATAGTAATTGCTGTTGAATGTCCTGGCATCGTAGCGCGGCAAATCCAATCCGCGAACATGGTAGAACTGCTTTTCCTTCAAGAGCGCCGGCCCGGAATGAGTAAACACTTCGGCGTTGGTGGGGATGTTAAAAAAGAAAAGCTGAAAGAGAGATATCAAACCGATCACGGCGACTCCGCAGCGAAGAAATCCGGCCTTTGTTTTTTTAAAAACCAAGTCAACAAATCCGCCGGCCAGGATCGCCAGAAAGAAAACGATAAAAAAATCATAGTATTTCAAGGGTTTGTGCATCGAGTGGAACAGCGGTAAATGCCAAAGCATTTTAAAAAGATCGATGGGGGCGTTGTTTCCCATGGCAAGAAAAACCGCGATTGTTAATAAAAAAACAAACCCGAAGGATTTCCTGACGTTCCCTCCCACAAAACCAAGGGCCATCACTATGGGGATAATTCCGACAAAAACTCTCGAATCTCCCATCGGCGCCGAAGGCCATGGCCGTTTATACAATAAAGAATCGAGAAGCGTCCTGAAGGTGTAGGCCATTTCAGACGCAACACCATAGTCATCGATCCCCCGGCTATCGTAGAGAAGCAGGTGTATCATCGGAATAATTTTTACCATGGAAATAAGAATCGCCAGAAGAACACCGGCCGCAAGAGCCTTGGCGCCTTTCAACATGAATTCAGAGGGTTTTTCCTGCTCTCGAAACGGATCAAAGACCACCGTCAGGAATAAAAAAAGGAGCAAGGCAAGAAAAGCGACATTTCCGTCAAAAATCACGAGGCTCAAAAGGATTGAAAAAAGGTATAGAGGCTTTTCGCCTCCGTTTTTTTTGAAGCGGGTTATCAGGAAAAGAAGCGCCGGGAAAAGAAAATAGTGCATTTCGATAAAATTCCCGTCTTTGGCGGTCCATGGCATCCAGCTTGAAAATGCCAATATTAAGGCCGCGTAAGCCGCGGCGGCAGGATGATACCGGAGATTTTCTCGCGCAAGAAAAAAAACACCCAATGTCCCCAAAAGATAAAAAAATAGTATGACGATCTTCGGCCCGATGATTTCATCGAATATAAGCGTCGGGAGAATGACGGGGCTGACCAGCGGAAATTCCGGATAGCCCGCAATAGGATACCCCCCGCAAACATACGGCGACCAAAGGGGTATTTGCCGAAAACACTGGAAGCTGTCTTTGATAAAGTGATGGTGCAAGTAAACCGTCAGCCAATCGTCATCCATGCTGAGTTGCCGGATATTGACGAATAAAGGAGATAAAAAAATAAAGCTCGCTACTAAAACGATCATCAACGCGACCTTATGTGTCGAAGGTTCCTTCTTGGGCGTCATGTATTTTTGTGTTCCCGTCACAAAAGCCGTTTCCATTTTTTAAACAACTCATAGGCGGAACGAAAGTTCCAGGAACCCAGGAGGTTAAAATCAACGCAGGCGCTTGACCAACACCCGTCACAAGACGGCTGTCTGAGCATTTGAAGGGCTTTTTCGAAAGAATGCTTCCTAAGATCAATCCCGTCCGAGCGTTTTAAAATTAAAATCGGTGTCCAGCCACAGGCAAGAAGTAACCCGTCGGGCTCGATCCGGCAGCTCAACGAACCGGCAAAACAATTTATCCGGTTTTTTTGAGGCCATAGCTTTAAATGCTCCAGAGTGGCCAAAGAGGTGGCAATAACCTCACCGCCTTCACGTTTATGGGCAATCAAGTAATCTATAGCCTTTTGATACGCCTTGTCCGGCGTAGCGATGGGGTTAGGACCTTTTCCCCCGAGCAACAAAAGAGACGCGGGCTGAAATGAAACCTGGATACGGTAACCTTTGGCAATCCGTATTACCTCCGGTATAAAGGCAGCGTTAAGGCTTGATATAACCGTATTAAGCTCGACCGCAATCCCGGCCTGTCGCGCAGTTTTAATGGCGGTAACCACTTTCTGGAAATTCCCTTTACCGCGGATTGAGTCATGGATTTCTTCCGGACCATCCAAACTGATTTTTAATAAAAAGATTTTTTTTATTTTTGATATTGCGTCGGGAACCCGTTTTCCGTTTGTGTTGAGAACCACGCGCAAACCAAGGGCTGCCGCCCGGTCAAGGATTAACCCGATATCTTCTCTTAATAGAGGCTCCCCGCCGGTAAAAACAACTCCCCAAACCCTTGCGCGATGCAACTGTTCAAGGATCTCAAGCGCCTCACGAGTCGAAAGTTCCTCCAGAACCTCATGGTTCAAACGGCAATAAAGGCACTGTTCGTCACACCGATAAGTCAGGGCCCAACTTACAGCGAGAGGACTTTTAAGCTTAAACACCCTCGCTTTTAAAAGACCGTAACAGATCTTTCCCAAACTACGAATCTTCATTTCAAATTTCTTTCTCCAGAGCCGCAGGAAACCTGATGGATTTTTTTTCCGCCAATAACACCAAAATCTCTCCGACATCAAAAGGATAATTTAAAAAAGACAACATATAAAGTATTGCTGAAACCCACTTTTGAAAAACACCGTATTTTTTCAGAAATTTTTTTGAAACGTTCGCAAAGCCGAGGATGTTGCCCATTGTCAGATACAGTGTATGCACCGGGAATCCCCAGTACCTTGAAAACAAAAGTTTCATGTCATTCTCCCTAAGGGGACCCTCGAAATCTTCCTTTCTAAAGTTCCTTAAATGCCCTCGCGCCTCAAGAAACTTATGCATCTTTCCGCTGGGCACAGTAATAAGAACATAGCGGCGGGACATGGCACAAAGATTATCGAAAGCCTGTCGCCAGTTTTTGGCGGATTCTAAAACATCTCCACAAATCACCATGTCAAACCTGGCCCCTCCCGAATAGCTCCCGCTGGAAATATCAAGGGTTTCAAAATGGACACCGGGAAACATTTTTTTATTCCTCTCTATAAGCAGAGGTGATAGATCACAAGCACTTACAATCTTTCCTTCTTCCAGGAGAGGCTGAATCATGTAGCCATATCCACAGCCCACATCAATACAAGATCGAAAATTCATCTTTCGGATGATTGACATCAGAATGCGTCTCCGATGCCGAGCGGAAGGTCCGTACCGCTCCGCATCTTCATGCGAAAAGAACTTGTCTGTGCAATGATTTTTCATTCTTCCAACCTTCATTCGTTACGAGTTTCCGGATGTAAGATTTTCGCGATGAAAAAAAATATTTTTATCATCAAGATCTTCGTAAAAAAGCAGCAACAAGTTATGCCGGTTTGCGTTTACTACGCCCGGGCAAGAGACACCGCTCTCCTCACGAGGCCTTTTGTTTTTCATATTTTCACAACTCATTATCACCAAAACAATCCGTATCCCGCCGTTTCATTCAGGACGGGGTGCTCAAGGATTCCATCATCTTATTCGCCGTCGCCGCAATATAGCGGATTTCCTTTTCGTCGAGATCGCTATAAAAAGGAAGTAACAGGTTACCTGCTTCCGCCATATCCGTTACCGGATAATCGTTCGCCGACACCCCGAGCGCTTTGGGACAATGATCCATGATCTCTCCACAAATCCCAACATCCACCCCAGCTTTGATCAAGGCTTGGGCAAGCGGCCCCAACGGACATTTTTTTTTGGATCGGACTACAAAATAGCAGTTCGCCGATATATCGCCCGGTGCTACCTCCTGAAATAAAAAATTTCCGCTCAAAAGATCCCGGTAAAGCCTTGCCCTGGCCTCTCGGATCTCCAGATCTTTTCCGATGCCTTCCAGTTGTTTCCGTCCGATCATGGATTGCAGGGGCGAAAGGCTTTTGTTCCAGGCTCTTGTTTTATTCTTTGTCTTTCGGTAAAACTCGATGAAAAACTCCACGTGTTTACGCGAACCCAGAAGGAGTTTTGAAAAAAAAGGAAGAACGGCAATCCTTTCCAGATATGCAGTTGTTGCGGAGGCAAGCGTTTCAATCTTGCCGGGAATGTATGAAAAAATCTTTGAACGGCAAAAACCGATGATTTTTTTGTCGGGGGAGTAAATCATTCCCCCGCCGAAAGCGTTGATCTGTTTCCCCATGCTAAAGCTGAAAAAAGCGGCCTTCCCGAAGTTGCCGACCTTTCTCCCCCGGCTCTCGGCTCCAAGCGCGTGAGCGCAATCTTCAACCACCATGATGCCTTTGGCATCCGCCAGGCGGCAGATTTCTTGAATCCGGCACGGAACGCCAAAAATATGCGTGGCAACAATAACTCTGGTTTTCGGAGTGATCTTTTGAGCAACCGCTTCGGGGCTCATATTGAAAGTCTTGGGATCTATATCCGCAAAAACCGGTTTGAGCTTCATTTCTTCGATCATTTTTACGAGATCGAATAGCGTATAGGCAGGGAAAAGAATTTCATCGCCCTCCCGGAGGTCTTGTGACTCCAGTATGAGCTTTAGCGCCTGCCTCCCGCTGCAAGTGGCTACCGCCTCTCCCCCGCCCAAATATTCCGAGAAAACCCTCTCAAAAAGGCTGATTTGTGATCCGGCTGGAAATCCGGGGGAAAAAATGGCCTTCAAAATATCCAGATCCTCGTTGGGATAAAATTTGATCTTTCTACGGGGGATAACCTTGATTTGTCTCAACATGGCTCGTCCTTGCGCTTGAACTCCGGATCAACGGAATATTCTTTATGTTCAATAAAATCAAAAGGGAAATCAGGCTGATCCCGGCTCCGGCGTAAAATGTCGCGGGTTGGTATTTTAAAACAATATGATGTTCACCCTCTGTAACACCCGCGACACACAACAACCCCTGTCGGGGAATCAATCTCCCCGCATTGGCACGCCACCACGGAGAGAAATTCTGATTAATCAAAACATCCCCCCGTTTTTTTAAATGAACTTTGATTTCAATTTTTCGGGGAGTCATGGAAACGACTTTTAGGATTCCGGCGGTCTGCTCTCCCAAAAAGGCTTCCCCCCGATAAAGAGGGTTGGCCTCGGGAAGTTGATAGACGACATCAAGATCATGCGTCCGATCCCGCCATGCCTTCCGGGAGATTCGATAAAACAACTTAGGAACGGTGTTTTCTCCAAACGTAACCGGTATCACCGCATTGATCGTCCCGATCCCACGCTTTACATTATAATATTGTTCGAGTGAATAAAAATTTGTTCTCTGGTCCGGTTGCTTCCCTGCCTCTTGCCCGAGAAAAACCGTTTGAAAAAAATCCGATTCCGTCATAAGGTGAGGGGGAGGAATATCGAAAATACCTTCCCACATCCAACGGGCTCCCGCCAAAGGCGTTATCGAAAAAAACAGCAGCAACCCTGTCACGACACATCTCACCCCGCGCCGTTTGCCGCGAATCACCGAAAAAAAACTTCCCGCAATGATAGCCCCGAGGAAAAGGATCAGAGGAACAAAGTATTTATCAAGTTTATAGATCTCTCGAAAAGGAAAGAGTGCTTTCCATAAAAACTTATAAATATCCACGCGCCCATTGCACCCCATGGAAATCAGCAGTATGAAGAGTAAAACAAAAAGATGCCGCCGGTTTTTTCCAAAAAGCAGCATGCTGCCGAGAAGAAATAATATAAAAGGGATAGGGCCTACAAACATAAGCGAGTGGCCATAATCATGATAAGGCGCCGAGCTTCGCCCGGGAGGGATGGTCGCATTCATAAAAAGCTTTTGGAGATCAACCGCTTCGGCAATTTTGCAGAAATCGCTATAGTCCTTTTGTATCCTGTCGTGAGGTTTGCTTAGAGAGGATTGCAACAGCTCAACCGCAGGGAGAACGCGTGGTGCGGCCAGCAGTAAAGAGAAAAGGGTCACCGCAAAAAACCTCTGAAAATATTTTGTCCGATCCGAAAATTTCGGCCGGGCCCTAAAAAGTTCCGTGAAACTATAAAGAAACAGGAGCAGAAGGGTGACGAAATAAACGAATCCCGCTTGAAACAGCAGCGCGGCAAGAACCACCGCAGAACCAGCCAAAAATCGTCTGTCGTCCCTGGTTTTTATAAAAAAACCCAAAACGATCGGAAGCAGACAAAAATAGAATTTCGTAAAATTACCGCTTCGGGCCTCCGCCGCCCACCAGGAACAAAGAGCGAAGACAAGAGAGGAAAAAAGGGCACCACCCAAATTGTAATTTAACACATTCCGTGTCAAATAAAACATCCCGAAGAAACCGCTCAGCCAGAGAAAAAGGATCGCCAATTTCACTCCGGCAATCTCGCCTGCGACCAGAACTACCGGGAAAAAAAGCGATAGAGAAAAATCATAAGGGTTCGCTACGAGGGGATACCCGCCGCAAAAAAGATTGCTCCAGAGGGGAAACTGATGAAACCGCAGCATGCTGTCGCGTGCCGCGGCCGCATAAGCAAAAGCCTGGACCCAGTCGGGATTTTTGCTTAAATGGGTGATATTAAACAAAAAAGGCGCTATAAAAAAAAGCAGCCCCGCGAGAGAAAAACATAATCCCCAAAAATCTTTTGTTCCCCCAAATACCGTTTTGTTTTTATGAAGGGTTTTTTCTGTCATCGATTAGATCGCATCCATGGTGTCGTTTCGGCCCCAGCACGAACAAAAAAGTCCGCCCGAGATACAGTAAAACAGAAAAGAAAATTCGAACCGCTTGAGGGAGCCTCCTCCCCAGAAAAAGGAGGTTTTGAAAGAAAATAACAGGGTGCAGATAAAACCTTAAATGCAAAAGCAGGGCCCATCCTCTGGTTTTCTCCCATTTCAAAAGCATCTCTTCTTTTCCGTAAAACTCCTTAAAAAAAGAAGATCCTTCCAACATCAGGAACTTATAGAAAAAAACATAATGAGAACGCGCTTTAATTGCCAAAGCCAGGTTTTGTTCATCTGTGTCCTGCTCCTCACCCGGAAGTCCGAGAATAAATTGAAGTTTGACCATGATGTTGGCTTGCTTGGCCTTTCGGACAATCTCGTTCAGCAAAACCGGACTAACCGGCGTCCTTTGACTCATCCGAAGAGCCCGGGCACTCACCGATTGAACCCCCAGAACAAGTCCCACACAGCCGGCATTCCCCATCAGCTCCAATATCCCGGGATCTTCCAGGCTCGTAAAATGCATCATACAAGCCCAGCGGATATCATGCTTACCGGCAATCATTTTTTCACAAAAACTCCGGAGCCACTCCCGGTTTAATCCAAAAACATCGTCGTGAAAACTGATGAATTTGATCTGGTAAAGCTTCTTGCATTCCTCTATCTCTCGCATAACGTTTGCAACGCTTCGCGATCGGTATCGGTTGCCCCAAAAATTACAGGAAGCGCAGTAAGCGCAGGAGAATGGACAGCCGCGCGAGGCAACCATGTTGATAAAAGGCCTTGCGCTATCAAACCACTGAAAATTGAACGATTTTTCCACCTGTTCTTTATCCCGCTTGGGAAACGGCAACGTATCTAGGTCCTGAATCAGGTCTTGAGGAGGAGCATGTTTAATCCCACCATGCTCAAAATAAGAGACTCCTTTCAAATCGCCTTTACTCCTTTTCCCCTCAAAATAATCCGCGAGATCAGCGATCGTTCGCTCCCCTTCTCCATGGCATACAAAATCACAGCCGCCCGAAAGATATTCATCGGGACAAAAACATCCCGGGCCGCCGACAATAATGGGGAGATCTTTTAATTCTTTCTTAATCTCTTGTATAGAGCGAACGACCTTTCCCCCGACTGAATAAGCTGAATAAAAACCCACAAACAACCATGGGGTTTTTTTTAAACGCAAGACCAGTTCCTCCATGGAAAATGAAACATAGCTCTGGTCCAGCAATTCAGTCTTGATGCCTTTTTCTTCCAAAACAGCACAAAGGTATTGAAGTCCTAATTTAGGCGTTGTTTTCAGTTCCTTGGTTGGCCGGATGCCGAAAAAATCATCCGATTCGGGGGCCAGATAAACTAAGAGGGCTCTTTTGTTCATTGGTTATTTAAAACCGGTTTCAACATAACGTTTTTTCTTTCTCAAAACCATAAAGAGAGTGGCGGTCAAAACTAAAAAAACGGAGGAGATCAAAACCCCGGCCGCAAACGAGGACGGAGTATACCAAAGTCGCACGAAGTTGCGGCCCGGTCGCAAAAAAACAGCCCGGAAAGCCCCGTTTGCACGATAAATGTTTTCTTCCTTGCCGTTCACTCGAACCTTCCAGCCCGGATAAAAGAGATCCGAAATAACCAGAAAAGAGGGCTGTTTGACAGCAACTTCAAGATCCGCTTTCTGTGAAGTTTCCCTGATAACCTTTACCCGGTTATCACTCAGGGATTTATCCGTTTCTTTATCGGGAAGCTCCGTAGGCATCGGGGGTTTTTCTATCGTGACCGTCGTAGTGAAATCAATATCGCCGTCCGCGATCCTCTCGACAGCCTCCCGATAATTTTCTACCGCTATCGCATAAGGCGCCACCCGGAATCTGTCAAGAGCGCCGGGCACCTCATAGACCAGGATATCCCCGAAAGCGGCTGTCTGCTTTAACAAAGGATTATCGATAACCCTGTCTGACAGAATATATTTGACGCTCGCCAATCTTAAAAAGGTCAAATCGCCTTCAGGGTCCATTCGATCTTTAACCGCATCATACTCCGGCAAAGGAAATTCAATAAGCCCCGTGGCACTTTTGATTCTAAATCGAATATTATTGTCAGCCTCGAGAAGATCCACCATATGCCTGTCTTGATCGCGAACGGAGAATATTCTTTGATCCGCCAATTGTTGAGATAAAAAACCGGTTACCGGGGGATAGAAATCGGCTGAGCGTTTATCGGGAGATCTGCTCCGGAAAAAATCGAAAAAATGGTTCGAAAAAAACCAAAGCTCGGACACCGTCAAAACAATCACCGCCACACCAAAAAGTTTGAGTTTGGGTTTCATTCCCCCTTTCTTGGCGGAAGCTTTTATCCAGATATCCAGCCCCAGACCGGCCAACACAGCTAAAATAAAGGTGGCAATATAAAGGGTTCGATAACTTCGTCCTATGTATTTTATGAAAAAAAGCGGCTCAAGAGCATACGTAAAAAATGGATTGTTTTCGCCCAAAGCTAAAAAAAACGCTATGGCGCACAGCGATAGAAAAGTGCAGATAAGTCCGTTTCTGATTTTTAAAACCGCCCACAGGCATAAAAACAACGGCGCGGTCCCCAGGTACATGCAAGTCTGCATATCAAAACCATCCGGGAGCCTACCGTTGGTCCAGGGGTAAAAAAAAGTCAAAAGGGCGTGAGGAGACATGGAATTGTCAAAGATTAATTCGCTGTCGGTCCCGAGCGACCGGCTTGAAAGCCGGAACAACTCAAGTGTGGGGAGATTCTGAACGGCTGAAAGGCCGAGGCCGATCAGAAGCGCCGTGCCCAAAAAAGACAGATGCCGCAAAAAATCTTTTTTGGGTCTTTGAAACAGCCCCCTTATAAACAAATAAAGCCCCGCGAAAAAAATGGAATAAACGGCAAAGGAGTAATACCCCGAGAGAAGCTGCAATCCAAAAACGCACCCGAGCATTAACGCGCTGATTGGGTTTTTGTCTTTAAGATATTTTTCGATTAAAAAAAAGGCCGCGGGTAGCCAAGGCATGGGACGCACACGAGCAAGGCTGCTTATGTGAAAAACCACAAAAGAGCTTAAAATCAATACCGCTGCCGAGAAAAAAGCGCTGATTTTGCGGGCATCCAAGCTTTTGGTATAAAGATAAGTGAACACCCCGATCAGAAAAATGTGCAGGAATAATGATGCGTTGTGCGCAACAGCAGCGGGAAAACACAAGAAAAGCAAGATGTCGATGGGATAAAAACTTCCGGGTTGCGCATTGGCCAACAAGGGATACCCGCAATAAATATACGGATTCCAAAGCGGGAAGACACCGCTTTTCAAAAATTCGGCACTTAACCCAACCCGGCCATAAGGAGCATCGATTCCGTCATGCAGCAAGCTGATCCCGGCGATCAACCCGCCTTGGCTCAGGATGGTTTGAAAAAAAAACGGCAGGATAATGAAGCCGAGCATACTCAAAAAGACCAGATCTCTTTTATCAATTTTCACAAGTTTCGCCCGCCGGTTTTTGTAATACAAAACACTGATTGATAAAGGCCCATCCTGATAATTTTATTTTCCCGATAGCTCAGTCTGTCTTCCGGGCCAATTGTGCGGCAACTTCGGCCCGTTGTTGATACCGGAGCTTAAACGGGGCTTTTTCACTCCTGTCCGAGTGATATTGAACCCCCAATACACCATCCGTCATGCCGCTTTTACCTGAAAAACCTTTTAAGCCGGTTATACACCGCATTAAGGTTCCCCTTGAAAAAATAATTAACTTCGACCCTCTCGGCGCACCAGCAGAAATCACAGGTCATGGGTTTCGTTTTAAGAAACAAATCCCTGAGATCTTCCTGAAAACAATTTCCGGCAATGTTCGGCCGGGGACAAACTCCGCAAAGCATGACATTGCCGCGAGGATCAATGCGTCGGAATATAAACTCGCCCGCGCAAGAAAGGGGGGCGGGATCCGGCCATAATTTAAGGTGCCGCAGTCCCGCAACAGAATTACCTATATTCGCACCTTTTTTTTTCAGTGCGATCAAATAATCGAGCATTTCCCGATAGTCTGTGATAAAAGGATCCACAAGGGTCTTCCCCTGTCCTCTGAGACGGTTTTGGAAAACGGGCTGAAAGGTAACGTCGCTTTTGTAGTTCGATGCAAATTTCAACATAAAATCAATATACCGGGATTGAACGTTGCCGGCCGACAAAACCGTCAGGAAACCTGTTTTAACGGAGTGGCGGGCCGCCGCCTCCGCGGCATCGACCACTCTTTTGAAAGACCCTGCCCCGCGCAACGGATCATTCACCTCCTCGGGGCCATCCAAACTTAATGTTAACTTCCCAACCGGCCGGATCTCTTTGATTCGTAAAGGAACCAGGGCTCCGTTTGAATTCAAGCGGGTCAGAATACCCTCTTGCGAACAACAATCCAGTATTCTGCCAATGTCTTCTCTCAGAAGGGGCTCCCCTCCCGTAAAGGATATTACCTTGACCCCCAGACGAGCCATCGTCCTGATCAGGAAGAGGACCTTCTCTTCCCGGATCTCTTCCGATACAGAAACCTGATGCTCGTTACAATAAACACAACGGTAATTACACCTCTCGGTAATAATCCAGCTGACCGCCAAAGGAATTCTTCTCCTCAAAACCTTGGCTAAAATCACCCCCCCGAGCAGACCTAAAGTGTTTTTTGTCATGGCGTTCTCTTGATTTTTATAAACGAAAACGCTCTTGAGAGCAAATATCCGGTTCTTTCGAGGTAGTTTTTAAAATAAACCCAAAATCGCGGATCACGATTTTTAATTCCTATAAAAATTTTCAGGCAATCCACCAAAAAATCGGGCAAAAAACGGGCTCTTAGGTATCTTTTTTCTTCAGAAAGCCATCTCACGGTATTTTCTGATAATAGAGGCAGTATCGAATAAAGCTTTTTTAAAGCCTCTCCCGCCTTCTTTACGTCCTCATCCCCAAGATCCGCCTGACGAAAAAAACCATCTGTTCTTCCTTGCTCTATTTCCCGGACATCATCTTCGGAAAGTGTTTTTTCACGGAGAGCGATATCTACGATCTCAAGCTTGGGGAAATAACAAAGATTAAAGCATTTGATCCTGTTTAAACGCTTATAGCGTTTAAAGCGGGAAGCGGCGCGAGCCGCGTCATCGGTATTTTCTCCGGGAAGATCAAACATCAGATCGGCGTCAAACCATATCCCGGCTTCATCGCACAAGCGGAAAACCTTCCATATCTGGTCATCGGTAACAGGCCGATTAAGAAACCTTTCCCGAACGCGGCGATTCATCGACTGAATTCCGAAGTTCACCGCGTAGCAATTACTCTCCCGAAGCTCAATCGCTATTTCCCGATCAAAAGATTCCAGGTGTCCCATACACTTGAACGGCACTCCGATACGGGTCCGGTATTCTTTCAAAAAAGCCTTCATCCACTCCTTGTTATAATGAAAAATATTATCAAAAAAAATAATCCTCTCATATCGATACCGATGTTTCATGAGCTCAAGCTCCGAAATCATCGATCCGACACTTCTTTGACGGAAATATTTTGGCCCGTAAAACCTGTTCATAAAGCTCTCACAGCAGTAAGTGCAGCTGTAAGGACATCCCCGCGAGGTCATGACAAGAAAATCGTCGCGATAATTTATATGTCGCTCAAAAAGAGCTTTGTCGGGATAAGGGAGTAAATCCAGATTGGTTATTAACCTGTCGGAAATCTTATTCTTGATGACTTTTCCGTCTTTTTTATAAAAAACATTATCGATATCGCAGTTTTTTGCGGGTTTTTGAAGGAAGCGAACCAATTCAACAAAGGTTTTCTCGGATTCGCCGGCAACAACATAGTCAACGGCATCCGCCCCGGCAACAATCTCCGGTACCAGGGTGGCGTGGCTTCCTCCCACCACAATCTTGGTTTCTATATGCTCCTTTATCGATCGCGCAAAGCGCTTGATCCAATCAAAATTGGCCGTGTAAGCCGAAAAGGCTACAACATCGGGTTTTTCCCTGCATATTTGAGACAACATCTCTTTTTCACGGCTAAATGCTCTTTCCAGCCACGGGTTGTAAAGAGTGTTATCTTGCTTACTGAAATATCCGGGGTCATAGCTCAACAAAACCTCGACATCCAGACCGCTTTGTTTTAGAACAGCCGACAAATACTCAATCCCCAGATGCTCCCTGCCGAGATGGCAAAAAAGAACCTTCACCTTAATCCCCCCCCTTCAGGGTTCCGGCTCATAAGAGCTTTTAAAAAAAAAGGTAATGGGAGCAGTCCGGCTATTGCCGGGAGAAGATAACAGACAAGGGAATATAAAAGACCGCAACTCAGCAATGCTTCATTTGAAGCGTTGCCGGAAAAAAAATACAGAACCGCCAGTTCACGAGTCCCGAGACCAAACAAGGTGAAGGGCAAGTTTGTAATAAACATGATGGCGGGAACCGCGAATAATGCTTTTGCGAACGGGATATCGATCGCCAGCGTTCGCGCCAAAGAAAAGAATATGATTACTTCTATCAGTTCGATTAATATCGCGAGCCCCAGGATTTTCAAAATCTTTCTCTTCTCGCTCCGAAAAAACCGGGCGACCGCCGTCAACCGCTCTAAAAACCCCCGAACTCGGTTATTGGTCCCATGTTGTTTTAAAAATCTTACGGCCAACACTAACGTTCCGGCCATCACGGTTAAAACAGCCGCGCCTTTTAAAGCGGCGGCATTTCCGTTAAACATGAGTCCGGTCAAAATAATCATTAAAAGCACAACGGCTGCCAGGAACATACTGATCATTATCGTTTGAAGCGATTGGGTAACGGGGACAGACCGTTTCCATTTCAGATATCCGCACACGAAAAACTCGCCTGCCTTCAGGGGAAACACTCCCTTGAGAGGAGCGGCTGCCATTCTTATAAACATCGCTTCACCAAAGGAAATGGACGGGCCGACCGCCTTGAGTATCCACCTAAACTCAAGCGGCACAAGGATGGCGGCCGAGAAGAGAGAGAGAACTGCTATGCTTCCGAGTTTCGTCCGGCTCACATCCTCAATCAGGCAAAGCACTTGGGTTGCATCATTTTTTTTAAAGAAAAAAATAAAAAAAAGCCCCGTTAAAAAAACCGTTAAAAAAAACCGCAGGTTGTTTTGAATCCGCTTTTTATTGTTGGGCAAGGCTGCTTTCACCGCCGCGACAGACGAGCACATTGAACACCTTTAAAAACTGTTTCATGGTCAACTTTAAAAGACCGTGCTTTAAAATAATCCTTAAGAAAAGAAAATGCCCTCGGATCCGTCCACCGGCTTGTTATCACCCAAACGTCTTCGGGTTTCCACGGCAGACGACGGACTTCCTGCATGGAAACTTCAAAGTCTTTTACAAAAAACAACTCACTGTGCTTCTGGTTTTCCCTGAGCCCGACAAAAAACATTCTGGGCTTTTCGATTGAAACCGTGTTCTGATCTTCCGGACCGTCAACAATCCTTAAATTTTTCAAAAAATCCGGGCCTCTAAAATAATAAAAAAAAGGCAACATTTCCATATTCGAACCGATCACGATCAGGCTGTCTTGTTTGACTTGCTTCTTCAGATGCGATGAAATATTCTTCCAGTCATGCTGAAAGTCATGGTGGTGCATGGTCCAGAGCGGCTGTATGGAAAAAGCGGTAATGGCCGCCATCAGCATCCCCCGCCACAAAAGACTGCGGAAGGCAATGATCCCTTTGGCGACAATAAGATAATAGGGAATTGCGGTAAAGAGCAGGTGTTTTATGACAAAAACCGGCTTCAAAAAAGAAAACAAAAAGGCCAGCGCGACAGGAACAAAAAACCACGCCAAACAAAGGAATGTGCCGGCGGTTTGACATCGGAAGTTTTTTTCCCGTTCGTTTCCGGTTTTCAGGGAAGAGAAAACACCGGCTGCAAACAATCCGCCGAAAACAAGGTTCGGGGAAATTGTCAGCCCGAGCATTTCCCGGGGAATCGTAAAATTTTGGAGACCATAGCTTGTTCCGCCATAATTTAAGGTCGCAAAAAATTCCCCGAGAGAACGGGCGTCGGGCGCCGGAACCCACCACACCATTTCAAGAGCATTTCGTCCCGCGCTCACAAGCACCAGAGCGGATAAAATCACCGGCAAAACGAGCAAAAAAAGCGTTTTTTTCTTGTCGCGAGCCCGCGGCAAAAAAGCAAGAAGCAGGATCTGGGACAGAGGAACAGCGTTTCCGTAAGGGTGAATGAAAACAATGAGAAGGTTCATGCAAAAAACCGCCAAAAAGGCTGCCTGCCCCGGGGCCTGTAATGCTTTGATAAACATCAAGAACGAGCAAGCAGAAAGAAGCTCCATCAAAGAAAAGTGGCGCGCTTGTTGAGCTTGAAAAACACTAAAACAAGAGATCGCCAGAAGAAAACCCGCAATCAGTCCCGTTCCGCTCCCGAAGATTTTTTTCCCAAGCCTGTAAACAATGAACATTGCCGCCGTCGATACGAGAACTGAAAAAAAGCGGACTCCTCCCGGACCGTATCCAAATCCGGAAGCCCAGATTTTAAGCAAAAAGAAATAAACGGGTTTGTATGATAAAAATTCGCCAAAAAACCCGATCGATTGTTGAGCGCAATAAATGCTGTCCGCTTCGTCATACCAAATCCCTTTATCCGACAGGTGATACAATCTTAATGCCAGCCCGACTCCCACCACACAAACAAGGCCGAACCGCTCCGGGCGGATCCCGAATTGCTTGATTTTCCCGATGAGACTGCGGAAGCTGTCCCTGAAATCAAGTGAGCGGCCGGAGTTATTCACAGGCTTGCCGCTCCAGTCTTGCCCGGGCCGCCTTGAGCAGGCTCGCGGCATTTTCGTTAAAGGCCCGAAAATTATTATCCTTTTTTGAAATCTTCTCCTGAAAGAGCATCATCCCGAAAAAGGCGCCTCCCTTCCTTCGGGCTTCGCGCCAGGACCTGATTTTTAAAATCTGTTTCATCATATAAGCCGGCCTTCCATGGTAGGAGCGGTAGGCCCACCGAGCGAGGTCATCGATCTCCCCGTTCGTGAGATCGGTCCAGGGACGGGGCAGGTCCCGGTCCGTTTCTTTCCCGAGAATCCAATCTTTCCAATAATCCTCGCCGGTTGTTTCCACCATATCCTTCCAAAGGGGTGTAAGCGGCTTAGCAAGCGTCTTGGAAAACTGCACGTAATCCAGGTCCAGACTTTTGGCGAATTTGACCGTTTCTTTAAAAGTTTTTTTGGTATCCCCGGGGGCTCCTACCAGGAAAAATCCGAGTGTTCTTATGCCTAGTTTTTTGCAGGCTGAAAGCGTAGACTTGATGCGAGCGATATCAATATTTTTGTTGATGTTTTTTAGGATCGCCTCCACACCCGATTCAATCCCGAAATAAATTCGACGGCACCCGGCCTCTTTCATTTCCCGAAGAAGAGAAAAATCGACGTTGTCGATCCGCGAGCGGCACGCCCAGGTCACGTCAAGCCCCCTGGAACAGATCAGCCTGCAAATTTCTCTGGTCCGGGAAGGGATAGCGGTAAAATCATAATCAAAAATATCTATTTCACGGATCCCGTAGCGTTCATAGCATTCTTCGATCTCCCGAATAACTGTTTCGGGCGAACGCGGTTTATACGGGGTCTTTCCGGCCTCACAAAAAGAGCAGTTACGGGGACAGCCCAGAGAGGTCACCATAACCGTGAAGTTCCGCCGTTCGGTCGGGAATTCCGCGTATAGTTCATTCGGCAACAGATGCCGTGCCGGATTCGGGAAGAGGTTAAAATCAATTTCCTGAGGATGAGGGGTCACAAAAACTTTTTCGTTCTTTTTATACGCCAGACCCGGAACACGGGTAAAATCCGGCTCTTTTTTGCCTAACTCATCCAATAAAGCCGGAAGCGTGTAATAGGCCTGCTCCACAACCCCAAAATCAATCTCGGGGTGCGCCATGGATTCCCGGGGATACACGCGCAGGTTATACCCCCCGATCATAACGGGAATATCCAGGTTTTTTTTAAAAAATCGAATCCATTCGAGCGTATCCCGAAACATGTAGGTCGTCATCATGAACCCTATGATGTCCGGCCTGAAAAGACGGAGGATTCTGAGCGTCTCCTCCCTGGAAAGCCGGAGAGTCCGCGCATCGACAAGCAGGACCTTGTGACCCGCTTTTTCCGCGATCGCGGCGACCCAGGCAAGACTCAGTGGAGGGAACAGGCCAAAATACTTCTGAACGATCCTAATGTTTTCTTCGTGAATTTTGTATTGAAACGGATTGAAAACCAAGGCTACGCGCATGCCCATCAACTACCTTTCATCCAGCCTGGATTCAACCGCCCGGAATACTTCGTCCACGGAAATTTGTTTCATACAGACGTTGTTCCCGCAAACCGAGGTCCGGTTATTAAACGGTGAGAAGCAGGGGCTGCAAAAAATATCCTTAGACAGAACGGTTTTGTTTTCGTTTAACGGTCCGTAGAGAAAAGGTGTTTCCGGACCAAACATCACCACGATCGCGATGCCAGTCACGGAAGCCAAATGGACAGCCCCGCTGTCGTGACTAACCAGAACTTTCGCGATGGAAAAAAGATCCAGAAGTTCGCGCAAAGTTGTTTTACCGATCAAGTTAATATAGCGCTCATGTTTAACCGCAGGTCCGGCCTCATTGGGACCGATTCCGACAGCCACCACAAAAAGATCGGGCAACTGCAGCAACCGCTCCGCGAGCAATCCGTATTTTTCCGCAGGCCAGCGTCGCAACGGCAGTCGTGTCGCGCAATCCGGATTAATTACCACCAACCTGCTTTGATCGGTTATGGCGGGATTTTCATGTTTTAGTTTCCGGAGAATTGAGACACCTTGATCCGCTGCCAGAAACGGCCCGGGAAGACCGTTAACGGGCTCTTCCCAACCCTCTTTTACGAGAGGTTGGTCTGAGGGATCCGCGGTCAGCGCCCTTGCCAAGGCCATAAAATTCCGGGAAATGTGCTTGTAAGGATTGAATTGGACCCGATGTGTCAAAAGGATGCCCCGGTTGAGCCCCCTGATCGAATAACCATGGAAACCCACCCGCACCTTCGCCCCGCTCATATAAGCCAGCGCACTCGAATAGCGGGAAAATAATTCCATATCAATAACCGCATCCATGGACGAACGTCTTGTTTTTTTCAAAAAACGAAGGGTTCCCGTAAAAAGTGTCCATAAATTCGCATGGCGAATCGTTAAAATATTTTCGCTTTTGATATTGCCCAAAAGGGCTACGGCTTCTTTGTTTTCGTCAAAAACGAGAAAGAAAATCTCTGCCCGGGGATAATCGTTTTTTATTTTTTCAATGGCTCCATGAGCAAGAACGTTGCTCCCCATTTCAGAAAGACCGATGAAGAGAATCCTTTTTAACGGTGGATTTTTAACGGGGGCCCGCAAACCAAAAATTTTTCGAAAAATCTCAGCCGCCGATAATAAAAGACAGACCGGCAGCCCTATCCAACGGTCAAGCTGTTTTGCTTTTTGAAAATCCATAACTCCCCTTCAACAGCGACGCACCTGCTCGCGCCTCATCCCGACTGCACCAGGGTTCCTGAGCTTTGATTCCGGAGCGGTCATTCTAGCATTAGATGGTTTTTTGCTACACAAGTTCCGTTTCATGTCGGCCCGGCCAATTTTGCACTCCCCCTAAAAATCCGCCGGAATACGTTTGTCGATGTTTACATTTACCCGTCGCTTGCCTAGAATCACGAGGTTATGCTTTTGACAATCGCCCTGATTATCTTTTTGCTTCCTTTTGCCCTTTCAGGCTCCAGCTCGGCTCAGCCGGACACGCCGATAAATGCCTTTTACCTGATCCTTGTCATGGGCGCCCTGTCTATCTGGATTGGCTTTCGAGGCATCACCTTAAATAAATTAAAACGAATCAAATACCCTTTCCTTCTTTTCCTTGTTTCACTGGTTTTGGCCGCGGCAACCGCGGGAAACGGCCCCGGAAGTTTTCTGGAGCTTTACAAATACATCACAGGGCTCGTTCTTTTCGCGTGGGCCGCGACACTGTCGGAAAAAGAAAAGAGATGTCTCGCAAACACAATCCTTGGGAGCTCTTTCGTAATAGGCCTGCTCGCAATTTATCAATATTTCTTCGGCTTTCAAATCCTTGCGGAATACCTTACGGCAAAAAACATCTCGGACCCTTTCGTTATTGAAAAGCTCGCGGAGCGAAGGGTTTTTTCGCCTTTTCAAACCCCCGCGCTGCTTGGGGGATACCTCGCTATGACCATTCCTCTGGTCTGGTCTACAAGAAAAAAAACCCTTTTGCTTCCGCCCTTGTTCGTCGCTCTACTGCTGACCCGTTCGCTCGGGGCCCTGGCGAGTCTTGGCGTGGTTGCCGCCGTGATTTCCCTTTTCTATATCCGCTCAAACATAAAAAAAACTGTTTTTTTTGTCTCCATGACCATAGCCCTGGCGGGTGTTTTGCTGATCAGGTCCAACGGGGCCCGGGAGCATTTACTCCCCTGGTTTTCGCTTTTTTCGAGAATTGATTTTTGGAAAGAGTCCTGGGAGATCATCTGTAACCGTCCCTGGATGGGCTCGGGGCTGGGAAACTTCAGCTTGCCCAGTTCCCGTTACGCTCACAATTCCTTCCTTCAGCTCTGGGCGGAGGGCGGAGTGATAACCCTTGTTTCTTTTTTGTGGCTAACGGGTGCTGTCCTTATAAAAAATCACGGACAACGCGAAAAACGGTTTTCGTCGGGACTGGCCGCCGGAGTTTGCGTCTTTCTTGTCCATAATCTTATTGACTTCAGCTTTTTCGTACCGGCCGTAAGTCTGACATGGTGGATTTTGATGGGACTGCTTTACTTTCCCGGACAAGAGGCGTCAAAAAACGAGGGCTAAAAACCTTTTAACGCTTCCCCGGACTTGACACCTTCTCAGCCGCCTTTTTCCCGTCAAGAATGGCGTCTTCCATGGACATATATTCCCATTTTCCGTAACGTCCGCAGGGAAAAATCCTTTGCCCCTCCAAAAACTCCAGAATGCACGCGCGCGCTTTTTTATAGTTGCGGTCATAAATCGGATATCCATATCGGATATCGTTGATATCTTCGGAAATCACTTTTGTTCCCGGAGATACCAAGCCGTTTTTCCGGAGGCCCGAAATAACCCGTGTCAGGATATTGTTTTTGCTGACCGGCTTCGCGCTCGAATAAGAAATCTCCGCATAGAGGGAACTTTTGCCCCTGGGGACAAGACAAGGGGAAAAATTGTGAAAAAACCCCACTCTGAAAAAAACAGGAGGCGTTCGTGGAAAATAGATCCAGTGCCGGCTTCCTCCCGCCCCGTCCGTATCTATTCCCAAATTCAAATTCAAAATAGAGTTCCATCGCAGCTTGCGAAACGCCTCTTTTACTGCCCGGGGTATCGCTCCGCTTAGTAATTTTTCCATCTCAGGGAGCGGGATCGTCGAGATTAATGTTTCAAACTTTTCCCTTCTCCCGCAGGACAGTTCGATCTCTTTTCTGCCAAGATCGATCCTGCAGATCCTGGCATCAAGACACAGGGCGGGCAGGGATTCCTCAAAGGCCCGGGCCAGCCGTCCGATCCCCCCTTGCCCTGGATACCAAAAACGGGCGTTATAACCGAGAGGCTCCGTGTTTTCTTTTTTTGCGCCTCGGATCATTCTTCTGAGAGACGGAACGGGAACCATCCCTGAGGTCCATTCGCAGGTAATCTCCCTCGTAGGAATGGTCCAGAATTTTGTGTTATAAGGCTCCATGAAATGCCGGGCGATGCCTTGACCAAAAGTCCGCCGGATCCATTGTGAAAAACTAACCGTTTTCCCGGAGCCCCTTCGGGATTCTTCCCCTCGAACCTTGATCAGGCCATCCAGGCATTCTTCAACGATGCGGGGAGGGAGCCCGAAGAGATTCCCCTGGAAAGGGTATCGTATAAGACGGCTTCCGATCGAAACCCAGGCGCTTCTTTCATGTTCGAAAATATTCCCTTTGAGGAGGTTTTTCACGAGATTGCGGGCATAGGAAGTTTTGAAGTGCAGGAGATGCCCGCTTTGATCGAAGGTGAACCCTCGAACCCGCTTGGATCGGCAAAGGCCCCCCGCTTCGTTCTCTTTTTCAAAAATAAGGCTGGGGATATTTTTTCTTCCGAGATGCCATGCCGCGCTAAGGCCTGCCAGGCCGGCTCCCGCGATAAGTGTTCGGGGAATGGGTCTCAACTCTGAACACGGCCCATTTTTTTAAGGATAAGAATACTGATCCCGAACGACAAAAACAGTATCCCTGCCGCGCAAACGGAGGAAACCCTTCCCAGAAAAAAACCGCACCCTGCGAAAAATAGGGTTATCCCCATCATGATCAAAAGGGTTTTGTGTTTTGAATAGCCGTTTTTTAGAAGCTGAAGAGCCATATGGTCCTCGCTCTTGGCGAAAGCTGATTTCCCTCTCCGGATCCTCACCCAGACAAGCAGGACCGTGTCAAGGATAGGCAGACCTAAAAGAAGGACGGGCGTCAAAAGTGCCAAGGGCCTTTCCATTGTCGCATATTGGCCGGTCAAGGCGGCTGCCGCGATCACCAATCCGATGAAATGGCTCCCGCTGTTGCCCATATAAACTTTTGCGGGAGGCAGATTGAATATTAAAAATCCGAGGATGGTGCCGCTCAAAACCAGGGTGACGATCAGCGTCAAGTTGTCTCCGTTCATCCACGCAATGGCAGCAAAAACAGAAACAATGATAACCGAGACTGATGCGGCCATACCATCCACGATATCCAACAGGTTTATGGCGTTGGAGATACCGATGATCCACAAAAAAGACAGTGCCATGTTCGCAAAATTTCCCAGATAGACAAAATCGGTCCGGACACCAAATCCTATCAAAAAGGAAGCGGCCACCACCTGCGCGAAAAGTTTCTGGAGAACTGAAAGTTCTTTTTTGTCATCCATGACACCGGCCAGCAGAATAACCGCTGAAGCAATGAGAATCCCTGTAAGCTCCGGCGGGAAAACATTACCCGAAAAACACGTCCAAAAAACTCCCGCAAAAAACGCGAGCCCCATACTGATACCCCCTGCCGGAGAAATTTTCTGGGAAGGGAAAAAGCGGGTCAAGAGGCAGGCTTTTTTGACAATAACCAGAAACAGAACAGACAGCAAAAAACCAACCGAAAAAGTTTCAATAATGTTGATCGACATTATCGCCGCCTCTCTTCATTTTTGATCGCCCCTTCATAAAGCCCGGCATGAGAAGCGACCATAGCTGACGTTTCAAAGTTTTCGTTCACCCGCCGTTCTCCGGCCGAAACAATCCGGCCCCGCAGCAAAGGATCCCTGAAAATTGCCAGGGCTTTTTCTAGCATAGAAGGCACATCATGGCAAGCCGCAAGAAAACCCGTTTCTCCGTCGCTTATGACCTCTGAAATTCCTCCGGTGTCCGTCGCCAGGACAGGAATCCGGCTTTTCATGGCCTCCAGGACCGCTATCGGAAGCCCCTCCCACAAGGAAGTCAGCACAAAAAGGTCCATGGCGGAAAGAATCTTCGGGATATCCCGCCGCCAACCCGTCAGAATCACTTTTGACTTCAGCCCCGTTTTTAGGATTAGCCGCTCAATCTTGTTTTTTAAGACCCCGTCGCCGACCATGAGAAATTTTGCCCGCGGAATATTCCGGCTGATTAAAACCGCCAGTTTTATAAAATCTTCCGGAGCTTTTTGAGGTTTGAAACACGCAACGGTGCCGACCAGAAACGTTTCGTCGTCTATCCCTAATTCCCCGCGGAGGGAACGGTCTCCCAAACCAAAAGCCGCCCTCTCGATTCCGTAGGGGATAATCATATAGCGGCTTTTGTCTCCGATGCGCAACGCGAGTCCTTTCCGCTTATCATGCCCGGAAACCACAATGATCCTGTCCGTCATTTTTGCGGTCATCCGTTCAAGCCCCATGTAAAACTGCCTTAAATAAATTGCCTGGAAGTCATTGAAAGACCAACCATGAACCGTATGGAAAATACCGCGAACCCCGGCCTGCCGGGCCGCCCATCGTCCGAGGATTCCGGCCTTGGAGCTATGCGTATGAACAAGATCAATTCTGTTTTTTTTTATAAACAGGGTTAGTTCCCGCAAAGCGAAAAAATCCTTAACCGGATGGATCGGCCGCTCCAGCCATTTGGACCGGTAAACGGATACGTGCGGTATTGACAGGGCTTCTTCCATTAACTCGCCGGTCGAAGCTGTGAACAAGAACAGATCGTAGAGGCTTTTGTCCAGATGCCTCACAAGGCTCAAGAGCTGCGTCTGGGCGCCTCCAAGCTCCAGTTTTGTGATCACAAAGAGCAGGCGGATCTTTTTCCCGCCGCGGCCAACGGCTACGAGCGGATTTTTCGGGGAGAGTTGAGTTGGTTTCATCGGCATAAACCTTTTATCGGCAACTCATGAAAAGATGATTAGAAGGCAAACTGGAGAGGAAACTGTCAAACTCACAACCGGTCAAAACCGTCAGCATCGGAAGATCGCGCCCGGCAGGAGTCGAACCTGCAACCTTCTGATCCGTAGTCAGATGCTCTATCCAATTGAGCTACGGGCGCATGAATGTTTATCCTAAACATCCAAGCGGACTTATGAATCAGAAGGTTGCAGCTTCCACTCCTGAAAAACCGCTTGGCGTCTATAAAAAAGAGCGTTTCGAGGGAGTAATTATACGAGTTTTTGGATAATTGTAAAACAAACAAGCTCCATCAAGACAACGGGCGGGTATGAGATATGGTTTAATCCACTTGCTGAGCGGTTAAAAATACGGATTTTTCAAGCCCCACAAAAAAATCCTGGTAAGTCTTGGGATCTTCAATGGCCTTTAGACCATACTGGACATTCGCGCGAACCAGTAACTGTTGCGCATTTCGCTCTTTAATAGTTACCGACATTTTTACGACCGTGTTGCCGTGGAACTTCTGTCCCGTCACCGTGCCGAGATCAAGGCTGGAATCCTGAATGAGAAAATCAATGTCCTGCATCGTGTTGATTACGCTCCTCATCATCAATTTCTTGTCAGAAGTATCGAAGGCCCGGCTCTGAATACTCCTTAGCGCAACCTGGCTTTGGTCGGCGGCCAATATCTGCTGTTGATTGGTAGCGCAACCGCTGTTTAATAAAATGGAAGAGATTAATCCGATAACAGGTAAAGACAGCGTTATCCCGGTTTTCATATTTTTTGCTCCTCTAAAAAGACGGCCTTCGAAATTCTTTCAAAAAAATCCTGGTAAAGCTTGGGGTCTTTTATAGTTTCAAATCTGGAGACCTGACCCGCCCTGTTCCAAACAACGGTTTGAAATTTAACCCTCACCACGGTAGCGTCTTGAGATAACGACGGATTGATTACCAGCGAAGCTTCTATCCGTTGTTCTTTATCGGTTTGCGCATACAGGTTCCCGTATGCCCCGCAAAGGGCTGAGGCAATATCGGCAGTTAAGGCAAGGGCGGTTTGACTTACGCTAACTGCCGTACGATTTTTGGAAGCTACAATCACGCCCAGATTGGTTTCACTTTTATCGATTGTAAAACCCAGGTCTTGCAAAGCTCCTGCGCCAGCCTGGAGGACCTGTTTTTCATCCGTAGTTTGAAATTTGCGCATTTGTTGCTCGCGGGAGGCAAGATAACCGGAGGGCAAAACAAGAAGATTGGCGGGAACCGACATGCAACCGGTAATAAATAAACAACCCGCCAGGAGTATCGATTTTTTTGAATTACGTCCCATCCGTAAAGTTAAAACTTGGAACTGTGATAGGCAAAATCGCGAACTTTGCCTTCGTTGTCAAATTTAATAATAACTGTCAGCGTCTTCTGGGTGGTGCTTGCGGCGCCGGCGTTTTTACCCCATGACCCGCCAAGCCCGCCAAGTATCAACGTGGAACCGGGGGTACCGCCAGCCCCTGCCCCGCCACCAAGACCGACACCGCTCGTTGAGTAAGCGGCTTCCGTAGCGATCTTGTCATAGACCCAAACTTCCCGCCGCTGCTCATCTGTGGTGACTACATTGGGCGATCCAAGCACTTCCGCAACCTGCGCTGAGGACATTCCGATACTAACCTGCCGCTGAACCGTGCCAACCGTTAAACTGTTAGCCGTATTGTCCTGTACTGCCTGGCGGTGATCGCTTGCGGAAACACAGCCGGAGAGGATCAGTGTGATGATAAAAATCGAAGCCGGATAGGTCTTTTTCATTTTTCCTCCTGCAATCTGATCAATGCTGTTGGATGTGCAAAGTATAGCACGATTTAAAAAAAACAATGCCAAATTAATCACCCGAAAGGCTGCCCCTAATGTCTGATCGAATGTCTTCCTGAATGTAAAACAAACAAAATAACCCGAGCCAGTGCCAACCGGTTTTCCCCTTGATTAAAGGGGAACGTTACAGATATGACGCCGTTTTGGATCCGGAGAGGGCACAATACCCCATGATTTAGAAACGCGCCGATTTCAAATACCGGACCGAACAACGACGGGGGCCGCTGATTGTTATCCGATCTTTACTTCCACCGAATGCTCAATCCGGTCATCGACAAGCCGGATGGCCTTTTCTTTCTGCTCAACACCATCCACGACAACGGACACGACCCAGTCCGAAGATCCCGAACGAAGAAACGCAATGTGATAAAAAGTTTCCCGGTACCGGTAATGGATCTTCCAGGACGACCATTCCGGCGGAAGACACGGTTCAAAATAAAGCCGGTTTACTTTCAGCCGAATCCCCAGCAGATGTTTGACGATCAACTGATACATCCAAGACGCGGAACCGGTGTACCATGTCCATCCGCCTCGCCCCGCCAGATCCGCCGACGCGTAAACATCGGCCGGCATCACAAAGGGCTCGGTTCTGTAAATAGCGCACTTTTCCGGGGTATCCGAATGTTTCACGGGATTGATCATGTTCATTATTTCCCAGGCCCGTTTCCTGTCTCCCAGCATTGCGAAGGCAATAGCGACCCAGACTGCGGCATGCGTATACTGACCTCCGTTTTCCCTGACGCCCGGCACATAGCCCCGGATATACCCGGGATTGGGGACAGCCTTATCAAAGGGAGGATCAAATAATTTGACCAGGGCATGTTTCCTGTCAACGAGCTGTTGATACACCTGCTCCATCGATTTTTTCGCCCTTTCGGACCGGGCCGCACCTGAAATGACCGACCAGGATTGCGGAATTGAGTCGATCCGGCACTCATGGTTCGAAGCGGAACCGAGCGGCTCCCCGCTGTCAAAATAGGCCCGTCGATACCATTCACCATCCCAGGCATGAGCCTCGATGTTTCGGACAAGTTTGACGGCCTCCTCACCGCACAGCCCGGAAAACGCATGGTCCCCGTAGCGCGCCGCCAAACTCGCCATCGATTTGAGAACGGTGCAAAGGAAAAAGGCAAGCCAGACACTTTCCCCTTTTCCCCCGTAACCAACCCAATTCATTCCGTCATTCCAGTCCCCGGTCCCCATCAGGGGCAATCCGCGCTCGCCGAAATTCAAACCCCTCCTGACGCTGAGAACGCAATGTTCATACAAGGTCCCGACCTGCGCCGAGGCCTGCGGCCGATCATAGTAAGACTCTTCCTCCGGCCTCACCGGAGGACCCGTCAGGAATCCGACCTTCTCGTCAAGAACTCCCGTGTCCCCGATTTCATCGACATACAGGCAGGTTACGAGCGGGAGCCATAAATAATCATCCGAACATCGGCTCCGGACCCCGCGCCCCTCGGGAGGGTGCCACCAGTGCTGGACGTCTCCTTCCACGAACTGATGCGCGGCAAAGGTCAGCAGTTTTTCACGGATCAGTTCCGGTTTTGAATGGATAAGGGCCATAACGTCCTGCAGTTGATCACGAAAACCAAAAGCCCCGCCTGACTGATAATAGCCGCTCCGTCCCCACAACCGGCAGCTCATAACCTGATACTGGAGCCAGCCATTCACGAGAAAATTTGTGGAAAGGTCGGGCGTTTCCGCATAAACCACTCCAAGCGTCCGTTTCCAGTACTCCCAGATTGTTTCGAGTTCCTGCCGGGCCGAATCCGGTCCGCCAAAACGCCGGAGAAGCTCCCGGGCCTCGTCCGGGGTTTTGCCCGAACCCAGGGTAAAAAGGATCTCTTTTTCCTGTCCTTCCTCAATTTCAAATTTAACCTGCGCGGCGACGCACGGATCGATCCCCGCGCCCACTTTGCCGGAAAGCCTGTCCCGGTACATCGCGGACGGTGACTCCGGCGTCCCGTTTCTTCCGATAAACTCGATCCGGTCGCCGCTCACAAAACGGCTTGGTTCATTGACGTCCAGAAAAACAACCCGCCCCGGGAATTCCTTATTGTAAGGATTGCGGGCAAAAAGAGCGCCGCTTTTGGGATCAACCTCCGTCACAATATGCATATGGTATTTGTCCCGGAACGTTCCCAGAACCAGATCGCAATATGCGGCCGCGGAAAGACTCCTTCGTCGTCCGGACAGATTCCGGATTTTCAGGATCGAAAACTTGATGCTGTTCTCGAGCGAAACAAAGACGGTTAATTCCGAAAAAATTCCGCTTTCAAGATGCTCAAAAACACTGTATCCGAACCCGTGCCGCGAAACATAACGCGTTTTCCCCGAAGCGGGAAGCGGGGTCGGGGACCAAAACCTCCCGGTTTCTTCGTCGCGAATATAAAAAGCCTCTCCCGAAGCGTCCGTAACCGGATCGTTTTTCCACGGAGTCAGCCGGAACTCATGGGCATTCTCGCTCCAGGTATAGGCGTTTCCGCTTTCAGAGATCACGGTACCAAAATTCGGATTCGCGAGCACATTGACCCACGGCGCTGGCGTCCTCTTCTCGCGAGACGTCGTGATGACATATTCCCGTCCGTCCCGGGTAAATCCTCCCAGGCCGTTAAAGAAAACCAGATCCGTCCGCTCTCCAATTTCCGGGTCATTCTCGCCGGGATCTTCCCGGCGGGTTGGGACAAACGGAAGAGGGTTCACTTTAGGCTGTGTCATGTCTTTCAGTTGTTCCGCCAGAGTTCCGCCTCGATCCGAAATAATAATCCGCGCCACTGTCTGGATAAGAATCCGGTCTTCTTCCGATATCTGGTCGGACCGCCTCAGAAAAATACTTCCCTTCCGGCCTGTTTTTCCCTCGGTCGCGGCCGCAATCAGACTGCTGATCCTTTCGCCGAGAGAATCACGATAAACGGAACTGTCCTCATTCCAGATCACAAGATCCACAATCAATCCCTTCAACCGCCAGTAGGCGTGGGCCTGGATCATCTGCACCACAAGATCGATATTGTCCTGGTTCTCAATCCGTACGAGGACAATCGGGAGATCCCCCGAGATGCTGTAACCCCAAAGATCCGGCTGGCCCCTCATGTTCCGTCTCAAAACACTCGCGCTCGCCCGCCATGAAGGATTCGCATAAAGAATTGCGCTCGCCAGACGCCCGTAGAGCTGGGCCTCGGATTCGGTGGAGTTAATCTGCTGTAAGGCCACCTGTCCGTGAGTCCACGCCAGATTAAAAACGCGGTCCGCCAGATTTCGGTCCCTGTATTTTTCCATCAACGCATGGGCGGCTTCCCGGTTTTCACAAATCCCGGTCACGTAATCGACAACGGCGGATTCGTCCGGCTCCAGTTCGATCCGGCTGCGTATCGCGACAATCGGGTCAAGAACCGGACCTTCGCTGTCGGAAAGCAGTTCCCGATTCTCCATGGCTACGGGGCAGGCCACGGTGCGTCCCCTGCCTATAAATCGATTCCGGTCGGTTTCATAGGAAGCTCCCACCACCGCGTCTCCGTGGACCGCCATGAGATGCAGCAGAAGGGGAAAGTTTTCCTTGTCGGACCGGGGGCGGCGGCGACAGAGGATGGCCTGATGCGACCTGATAATTTCCGTTTCCACAAAAAGATTACTGAAGGCCCGGTGAGCCTGATCACTCGCGGCGTCATTCAAAACCACTTCGGCGTAGCTGGTCACCTCAATCACCCGCCGGTGGTGGGAGCGGTTGGTGATCGTCACGCGGCGAAGCTCCATATCATCTTCCGGAGAAACCGCGATCTCGGTATGCGTATCGATCTTGTGGTCCCGTCGTTTGAATTCCGCCCAGGCTTGAGAAAAAATGGCTTCATAAAATTTGGGGGTCTTGCGGGTCGGCTGGTGCGCCGCGGACCAAAATTGTCCGGACTCTACATCCCGGAAATAAATGAAAGTGCCCTGGTTGTCCAAAGCAGCATCTTCATTCCAGCGAGTAACCGCCATATCCTGCCACCGGCTGTATCCTCCTCCGGCATTGGTCACCATCACATGATACCGGCCGTTCGAAAGCGGGTGGACCTCGGGAACCGGCGTCTGCGAAGTCGTAAACACACGCAAAAGCGTTTCCCTGTCTCCGAATTTCCGGAGCGTTCCGGTGACTTCAAAATCATAGAGGAAGGGCTCTGCCGCCGGGACCTTCTCCTGGAGAAGAAGTTCGGTAGATTTAAACATGGGTTCCGCAAGAAAGCGCCTTTGCATGGGACGATCCAGGAGCACATAGGCAAGCGATAACAAACTCATACCCTGATGGTGCGCCATATAAGAGTAGACCACGGCTTTTCTCTCGTCCGGCGCCAGCCGGGCGGGCGTGTAATCGATCGCCTCATAAAACCCGTAATTTCCTCCGGCCCCTTCCGAAATCAGGCGCTCAAGATTGGCACAGGCTTTTTCGGGTTCGATCATCAGCGCCAGCATGGAGGCATACGGCGCGACAACCAGATCCTCGGCAAGCCCGCGTTTGAAACCCATATCGGGGACACCGAAGGAGTGATACTGATAAACCATGTTTGCGTCCACTTTGTTATAACCGGACTCGGAAATGCCCCACGGAATGTTGTTCTTGGCCGCGTAACTTATTTGCCCGCTCACCACAGCCTTGTAAGTCCTGTCCAGCAAACTCCCTTCATACGTCGGCATCACCAAAAGAGGCATGAGATACTCAAACATC
>JAKJDL010000020.1 GCA_022705945.1 Candidatus Omnitrophota bacterium
GTGGCGTCCGTGGCGCGGCCCATTTCTCCGCCAAGCGCATCGATCTCGCGGGCCATGTGCCCCTTGGCAAGGCCTCCGATGGCGGGATTGCATGACATGCGCGCGATCGCATTCGTGTCGAGGGTAAGAACAAGGACGGGAAACCCGCCGCGCGCGATCGCAAGGGAGGCTTCTACGCCGGCATGACCGGCGCCTACTATGATGGCGGCGTATTCCCGGGTGGAATTCATTTTCAGTACGGGGTACGGAGTCCGGGGTGCGGCGAAAAACGAGTGTTTTTCAGCTCCGCACGCCGTACTCCGTGTTGTTTTTACTGGTCTTCGTGATGTAGAACGACGGCGATCCGGTTGATGAAAACCTGCTGGATGATCGAGAACAGGTTCTGGAGCGTCCAGTAAAGCGTCAATCCGGACGGCATGTTGTAGCAGATGAACCCGAAAAAGATCGGCATCAAATTCATGATTGCGGCCTGTTCGGGCGTCGAACCGGGCTGCTGCGGTATGGTCTTCTGATACCAGACCTGGGAGGCCGCCATCAGGATCGGAAGAAGGTTGAGCGAGTTCCATCCGAGAAGCGGCAATGACTGTCCGAACGTGACGAGCCGGTCAGGCGCCGAAAGGTCCGTGATCCAGCCGATGAACGGCGCGCCGTGCAATTCGATCGCTTCGGGGAGCAGGCGGAACATCGCGATGAAGATCGGAATCTGGATCAGCATCGGCAGGCATCCCATCACGGGGTTGACCTTGTTCCGGCGGTAGAGCTCCATAAGCTCCCGCTGTTGTTTCTGCGGATCATTTTTGTAGTGTTCCTGGAGCGCCTTCATCTTCGGCTGGATGGCCTGCATCTTTTTCATGTTGGCGTAGCTGACATGGGTGAGCGGCGCGAACACAAGTTTGATCAGGAGCGTGAGCAGGACGATCGCCCATCCGAAGTTATGCGTGAACCCGTAAAAAAACTTCAGAACCGCGAGCAGGATCGTCTTGAATCCTCCGAAGAATCCCCGGGAGAAAACATTCTCGAAATCAAAACCGAAACTCTTCAGTGTTTCATAGCGCTGCGGCCCCGCATAGACCAGGAAACGCTGAGACCCTTCGCTCCCCGGGGCAACGGTGAGAGGCTGCGGGTCAAGGGTTCCCGCTATGACCTCCCCGTCGGCCCGCGCGGACCCCGAGGCAATCCTGTTGTCGGGTTTCACCAGCAACGCGAAATATTTTTTGATCATGCCACCCCACACCGCCCCCTCGGGGACGGCAAAACCTTTCTTTTTCAGCTTCCCGAGATCGGCTGTATAAAGTTTTTCCGTGTAGGCCACGGCATCGAAGAACCCGTAGTTCTTTTGATAATCTTTCTCGTGGTTCATCCCGTAGGTCACTGTCGCGGGAAAGACCCTTTCGCGCGATGACAGGTTCTTGATCCGCACCGTGAGATCGATCACCGGCTTGTCGTCCCGCACCGTGAACGTTTTGGTGAGGATGTATTGCCCGGGAAGCTCATAAGCGAACTCGAACGTCTCATTCTTTTCTCCGCGGCGCGTCATTTTGAAGATCGTGTGCGCAAGATCCGCTGTTTCTCCTCTCAGGTTAACGGCGAAAATGCCGCCGGTCCGCTCCGGCGCATTAAAGAACTCTGTTTTGGTGAACGCTTCCCGTCCCGGCTCTCCTTTATAGAAAAGCCGCGTGACCGTTCCTCCCAGCGTGGAAAACTCGATCTGATAAAGCGCGTTTTCAAAGAGCGCCGTGGTGGCTTCCGCCGCTTCCCGGAGATAGGTCGTTTGGCTCGGCGTCAATGGCGCTTCGGTGGCCGCGGAAGAAGCGCTGGTCGCGACGGGTTTCTGCATCGCATTCGGGTAGAGCCATTTCACAAAAACGGGATAAAGTATGAAAATAAGGGCGGAAACGACGACAGCCTTCAAAAAGTTTTTTTCCATGCTCAATCCTCGACAGGGTCATAGCCGCCCGGATGGAACGGGTGGCATTTGCAAACACGTTTTGCCGAAAGCCATAAGCCTTTCCAGAAACCTTTTTTGGCAATGGCTTCTTCGGCGTAATGGGAACAGGTGGGTTCGAACCGACAGGCCGGTCCGATCAACGGGGTCATAACGGCCCGGTATGCTTGGAACAACCAGGAAAAAAATCTTTTCATACAAGAATGCCTGTTCTCCGGAAAAGTTCGCCGAGATCCCGATTCGTCTGTTCCTGGTCGGGTATCGCGCGCCCTTCTCTTGCTTTCACGAGGATCGCGATCCCGGGACGAAGCGCCCCCTGCGTCGCGCGGAACGACTCTCTGACCCTTCGTTTGATCAGGTTGCGTCTTGTGGCCCGAGCCTGGGTTTTTTTACTCACGACCACACCCAGCGCCGGTCTCGCCGACGGCTCGATCCCGACCGCCGACTTCTCGCCGGCCCAGACATAGAAAAAACGACCTCGTGCGAAAGTGCCCTTTTCGACGAGGTTTTTAAAAGCCGCCTGCCCGCGAAGCCGTTGCTCCGCCGTGAAGCGCTTTTCGTTTTTCAATCAGACTTGGGTCAGGCGCTTTCTGCCTTTGCGGCGACGGCGCGCGAGGATTTTTCGCCCGCTTTTCGTCCGCTTGCGGGCCAGAAAGCCGTGTTTGGAACGACGTTTTCTTTTGGAGGGCTGATAGGTCCGTTTCATGGTAGCGGATTATATCGAAAAAAAATTCGATATCCAGCTTTTTATTTCTTCTGCCGCGGTTCTTTCTTCCAATATTTATCTGCGATGAAAAAATTTTCTTTGTTATGGACATTTTTACCTATCCGGGTAAAATACTCCCTTTCTCCCGGAAATGTTCCTCTCTTTTTTCCGGGAGTTTTATTTTTTGTTCTTTTTAGCCTGTGAATATTCTGTTGATATTCTTTGTTTTAAATTTAATATCTTTTTTAACCAAGCTTGGAATCGTGTGTTTTTACAATCTCTTTTGTTTAATATCTTGTTGATAACTAATTATCCTCTTGGCTTGAAAGGGTTTGCGTAATGTTGCCTTCCAGCGACACGGATCTTTCCGGAACGTGGTCAAAAATTTCCTCCGTTCTTTCGAGAGAGCTTAGCGAGCAATCTTATAAGACATGGTTTGAGAATGTCTGGCTCCTGAAAGCGGATGCTTCGTCTATCACGTTGCGGGTTCCGGACAGTTATTATGGAAAGTGGCTTGAAGATCATTATCAGAATCTGATCCTCTCTTCCGCAGCCGAAATCCTCGGGAGGCCTGTTTCTGTTTCTTATCAGGTGGTTGCCGCTCAAAGCGTTACGACATCAACGCCTTCCGTGTCCGCGCCTCCCCGAGAGAAGGGACCGGGAACTATTTCTCTTAATTCCGCCTACACATTCGACAACTTTGTCATCGGGCCCGGTAATCGTTTCGCGCATGCGGCAGCTATGGCAGTAACGGATGCGCCCGCCAGACAATATAATCCTCTTTTTATTTATGGCCCTACCGGCCTCGGGAAAACACATCTTTTACAATCGATAGCTTGTGAGATCAGCAGGAAGAATTCTCATTTCAAAATTCTTTATATTTCCAGCGAACAATTTACCAACCAGTTAATCAATGCCATCCAAACACGCACAACACATCAATTTCGCGCAAAGTACAGAACGCTGGATCTTCTTCTTATTGATGATATTCATTCGATCGCCGGTAGAGATTCGACGCAGGAGGAGTTTTTTAATACCTTCAACTCTCTCTATGACGCCCACAAACAGATTGTTGTCACCAGCGATCGCCCTCCTAAAGAAATTCCGAGCCTTGAAGAGCGTCTCGTTTCCCGCTTTGGCTGGGGTTTGGTAACTGATATCCAGCCGCCCGATTTTGAAACCCGCGTTGCCATTCTTAAAAAGAAAATAGAAAAAGAAACGGTGTTGGTCCCGGATGATGTTCTTTATTTTATCGCGGGGAAGATCAAATCAAATATCCGGGAGCTGGAAGGGGCATTGATAAGGGTGGTGGCTTACTGCACCCTTACCCGGACAGCGCTGGATGTCAGGTTAACCCAGGATATCCTTAAAGATGCGGTTAAAGAAGAGGCACAAAAATTCTCTATAGAAGAAATCCAGAAAACCGTTGCGGATTATTTCCAGATTAAGGTTTCTGATCTTCGGGCAAAAAAAAGGACTCTTTCCGTTGTTCGTCCCCGGCAGATCGCCATGTATCTTATTCGGGAATTAACCGGACATTCCCTCCCGGAGATTGGTGAGTTTTTTGGGGGAAAGGATCATACAACTGTTTTACATGCCTGTAATAAAATTTCCCGGGAAAAAGAAAAAGATATCGGGTTGCGGGGGATATTGGATAAAATAACAAGCCTGTTGAGAAAAGAAGGGTGATGATCCACAGGTGATTTTTTTTGTAATTATTTCAAAATAAAACAGTTAGGGAATTATCCACATTTTCACAAGTACTGGTTCTACGACGACTGTTTTTTAAAAAAGACAGAAGGAGAGATAGGGATATGGAAATTAAAGTCCAAAAAAGCGATCTCGTCAGAAAAATAGCCTTGGGTGTTAATATTGCGGGCGGAAAGCCGAGCACCCTTCCCATTTTAAATAATCTTCTCCTTGAAACCCGAAAAGAAGGGGGAGTGAAAGTTGTTGCTACAGATATGGAGGTGGGAATTTCTGCGACCCTTCCTGCGGAAATCGCACAAAACGGAAGCATCACGGTTCCTGCGAGGAAATTTTATGATATTGTCAAAGAACTTCCCGAGGGGGAGATTGATATTTCGGTGACAAAAAACAACACCGTGAATATCAAATGCGGCAAATCATATTTCAAGATTATGGGCCTGGATAAGGAGGATTTCCCGAAACTCCCCGCGTTTTCCCTGGACCAGGCGATAGAAATTGAACAAAGTGTGTTAAAAGAGTGTTTAACCCTGACTTCCTTCGCGATTTCTCATGATGAGACAAGATATGTGTTGAATGGCGTGCTTGTGTCTTTTCAGGAAGGGGGTATCCGTTTTGTTGCGACGGACGGACGGCGGCTCGCGTTTTATAAAAAAGAGATCAAAAAGAAAATAAATATAAAAAACGACATGATTATCCCCGCCAAAACCATACATGAATTACTTAAATTACTCGAATGGGATGGTGTGATAAAGATTACACAGTCCCAAAACAAGATCATATTTGTTTTGGATGACACCTACCTGAGTTCGAGCTTAATTGAAGGGAATTTTCCAAATTACGAACAAGTGATACCAAAGGAAGAAAAAACCACAGCGGTTGTAAATCGCGAGGAACTCCTCCAGGCAGTTCGTCGCGCATCGCTTTTAACCTCCTCGGAATCCCCCGCGTTAAAATTCGATTTTATCAAAGGGAAAGCCCTGGTTTCGGCAAAATCCCCCAATATGGGAGAGGCGAAGGAGGAATTACCGGCGGAATTCAAAGGGCAGGAAATCACGATCGGGTTCAACCCGAACTATCTCATGGATGTTTTAAAGAACCTGACGGATGAAAATATCACCATCTCACTGACCGAACCGGATAAGCCGGGGCTTGTGAAGGGACGCGAAGGATATTTATACGTGATCATGCCGATGCAGCTTAATTAAACGGTAAAAAGCGCCGATAACAGAGCGCAAAGCATACGATGGACTGCATAAAGAACATCCTTCCCGCCGTGATCCGAAGCATGGAAAGTCCTGAAAAACAGACGCGAGGAAGGTTGATGTCAGAGTGGCCGGGAATCGCGGGAATAAAGCTGGCGCCACACACAAAACCGCAGCTGACCCGAAAAGGAATTCTCTACGTTCACACGGATGAACCGGCGCTGGCGTACGAGATCAGCCAGCGTTATCGGGCAACGCTTCTTAAACGCGCTCAGGCCGTTTTGGGAGAACGGACGGTCAAAGAGCTAAAAGTTTTAGTGGGGAAATAAAAATGGCACGGGAAGAAAAGGTTAAGGATATATCGGGCGGGAAGTACGACGCGACAAAGATTCAGGTCCTGGAGGGCGTGGACGCGGTCCGGAAACGGCCCGCTATGTATGTCGGCGACACGACGCTCCGCGGACTGCATCACCTTGTGTATGAGGTGGTGGATAATTCGATTGACGAAGCCCTTGCGGGTTACGCGACGCGCGTGGACGTGGTGATCAACGCAGACGGCAGCTGTTCGGTGGCCGACGACGGGCGAGGGATTCCCGTTGATATGCACAAGACACAGAAGAAGTCCGCGCTCGAAGTTGTTATGACAACGCTGCACGCCGGCGGGAAGTTCGACAACAAAGCCTACCGTGTTTCCGGCGGATTGCACGGCGTCGGCGTGTCCTGCACAAACGCCCTTTCCGCATGGTGCGAGGTAACGGTCCGCCGTGACGGGAAGCTCTGGCACCAGCGGTATGAACGCGGCCGCCCGGCATCAAAGGTGACGGAAAAAGGGAAAACCAGGGAGCGCGGCACGACGGTCACCTTCCTCCCGGACAAAGAGATTTTTGAAAAAACGGAATTCAGCTTCGATGTCCTGTCGAACCGCCTGCGCGAGCTCGCCTATCTCAACAAGGGCGTCCGCGTCACGATACGTGACGAGCGGGTGAAGAAGGATATCAAGGAGCACATTTTCCTGTATAAAGGCGGTATCTCGGAGTTTATCCAGTACGTCAACCGCTCGAAAAACCCCATCCACAAGAAGATTTTTTATGTGGATCGCACCAAGGATGGGGTTGAGGTTGAGGCGTCGATCCAGTACAACGACGGCTACAGCGAGGACGTCTTCTCGTTCGCGAACAACATCAACACGATCGAGGGCGGCACGCATCTGAGCGGATTCAAGACCGCTCTCACCCGCGCTACCAACCAATACGCGAAAAGCAAGAACCTTCTCAAGGACATGGAAGGGCTTTCCGGCGTCGACCTCACGGAAGGGCTCGCGGCGGTCATCAGCGTCAAAGTGCCGCGTCCGCAGTTCGAAGGACAGACCAAGACCAAGCTCGGCAACGGCGAGGTTGAAGGCATCGTTTATTCCGTGATCTATGAAAGTCTCGGTACGTTCTTTGAAGAGAACCCGCCCGTCGCCAACAAGATTGTCGAAAAAGCGGCGCTCGCTTTCCGCGCGCGCGAGGCGGCGCGAAAAGCGCGGGAGCTGACCCGCCGAAAGGGCGCTCTCGAATCCGCATCGCTTCCCGGCAAGCTCGCGGATTGTTCCGATGAGGATCCGGTGAACAGCGAGATGTATCTT
This sequence comes from Candidatus Omnitrophota bacterium, assembly GCA_022705945.1. Lineage (GTDB taxonomy): Bacteria > Omnitrophota > Omnitrophia > Omnitrophales > Aquincolibacteriaceae > UBA1443. Next base: position 7,191 of record JAKJDL010000020.1, read on the forward strand.
GTCGAGGGAGACTCGGCCGGCGGTTCGGCCAAGCAGGGCCGCGATCGCAGGTTTCAGGCCATTCTCCCTCTCCGCGGCAAGATCATCAATGTTGAGAAAGCCCGCATCGACAAGATTTTGTCTAACGAGGAGATACGGACCATCATCACGGCGATCGGGACCGGCATTGAGGATGAGTTCAACATTGAAAAACTCCGCTATCACAAGATCATCATTATGTGCGACGCCGACGTTGACGGCAGCCATATCCGGACGCTCCTGCTCACGTTCTTCTACCGGAAGATGAGAAAGCTCATCGAGAACGGACACGTCTATATCGCTCAGCCGCCGCTCTATAAGATCAAGCGCGGCAAGGAAGAACAATACATCCAGACCGAAGACCAGATGAACAACATCCTGCTCGATTTCGGTCTCAAGAACACGACCCTGAAGAAGGTCGGGACAAAGTCGGTCTACGAAGGGAAGGGCCTTCGCGAGCTGATGGATCTTGTCCAGGCCATGGAAGACCTCGAACGGTCGCTTGCCCGGAAAGGTATCTTCCTGCACAGGTTCATGGAGCAGCAGGACAAGAAAAAAGGATTCCCGACGCATCTTGTCCGGCTTTTTGAAAAGAACGAGGACGTGTTCCTTTATTCCGAGAAGGAAGCCAACGACTATATCGACGACATCGAGGCGGAATACCGCAAAAAGATCGAAGCGGAACGCCGGGCTGAGGAAAAAGAAGAGAAGAAAAAAGAGGACAAGAAAACCAAGGACGCCAAGGTCAAAAAGAAAGCCCCGGCCGGGAAAAACGAGGAAGAGGAAGAAGAAATCTCCTTCCAGAGCGTTTACGGGTTGATCGAGATCTTCGAGGCCGCGGAATTCGAGAAAGCCAAAAAACGCCTCGAGAAATACAATCTTGCCTTCGAGGATTTCGAGGGTGGGGACGAGCGGAAATTCGAGATATTGCTCGACGGCAAGGAAAAGGGCGAGCTGCGGGCGCTGCGCGAGGCCCTCGGCAAGATCAAGGCGTGGGGCAAGGAAGGCATGACGCTTCAGCGGTACAAGGGCCTTGGAGAAATGAACCCCGAACAGCTCTGGGGAACGACGATGAACCCGGAGACGCGCACGATGCTGAAAGTGACGTTGGACGACGCGATCGAGGCCGACGAAATTTTCTCGATCCTCATGGGCGACGCGGTGGAACCCCGCCGGGAATTCATCGAACGGCACGCGAAAGCGGTCCGCAACCTTGATATTTAAGCTCTCATAAAGGAAAAAAGAAATGGCTGAACAACCGCAACAACAGAAGAGCTTGTACGCAATGAACGAAAAGGTCCTCCTGCGTCCCATCGAGGAGGAAATGAAGGATTCGTACATCGACTATTCGATGTCCGTGATCGTCGGGCGTGCCCTGCCGGATGTGCGCGATGGCCTGAAGCCGGTACACCGCCGCATTCTTTTCGCGATGAACGAGCTCGGCCTCGCCCACAACAAGCCCTACAAGAAATCCGCGCGCATTGTCGGTGAAGTGCTCGGCAAATACCACCCGCACGGTGACACGGCGGTCTACGACTCCCTCGTCCGCATGGCGCAGGACTTCTCGCTCCGCTACCCGCTTGTGGAGGGGCAGGGAAACTTCGGCTCGATCGACGGCGACAGTGCCGCAGCAATGCGTTATACCGAGGCCCGGCTTGCCGGGGCCACAGGAGACTTGCTGGCTGATATCGACAAGGAGACGGTCGATTTCACGCCGAACTTCGACGAATCGCTTACGGAACCGATGATCCTTCCGGCCAAGATACCGAACCTGCTCGTGAACGGGTCCTCCGGTATTGCGGTGGGCATGGCGACGAACATCCCGCCGCACAACATGAGCGAGGTCGTGAACGCCATCATCGCGACGATCGATAATCCGGACGTGACCGTCAAAGAGCTCAGCAAGATCGTGACGGGACCCGACTTTCCGACGGGCGGGATGATTGTCGGCCGCGACGGGATCAGGAAAGCTTACGAGACGGGCCGCGGGCAGATCGTGATGCGCGCCAGGGCGTCGATCGAAACAGGGCGCAACAAGAAAGACGCCATCATCGTTTCGGAGATTCCGTATCAGGTCAACAAGACCAATCTGATCGAGTCCATCGTCCGGCTGGTGGAAGACAAGCGGATCGAGGGCATCTCCGACATCCGCGACGAATCAGACCGCGACGGCATGCGTGTTGTGATCGAGCTCAAAAAAGACGCGGTCGCGCAGATCGTGCTGAACAATCTTTACAAGCACACGCAGATGCAGAGCTCGTTTGGCACGATCATGCTCGCTCTTGTGGATGGCCAGCCGCGCATCCTCACGCTCAAGCAGATGCTTGAGAAGTTCATCGAATACCGCATTGAGGTCATCCTGCGGCGGACCCGGTTCGAGCTTGATAAGGCCGAGAGGCGGGCGCATATCCTTGAAGGATACAAGATCGCGATCGCCAACATCGACAAGGTCATCAAGATCATCCGCACGTCCAGGAGCCCTGAGCTCGCCAGGGAAGGCTTGATGA
>JAKJDL010000021.1 GCA_022705945.1 Candidatus Omnitrophota bacterium
GAGAGCCGTCGAGGTTCAGGCTGGTCTCTTCTGAAAGTTTCTGGAAGGTTTCGCGGACCCTCGCGAATTCACCCTCGTCAAGTGCCTCACCGCTCGTCACAACACAAAAGCTCCGGATCCCGTCCTCCTCGCACAGCTTTGCCGCCCTGAGAATTTCGTCAGTACTCATGAGAGGATACCGGGTCACTCCCGTTTTGTATTTTGCCGCCTGAGAACAAAACTTGCAGTCTTCGCCGCAGAGATAGCTTTTCGCGTTAACGAGGGCGCAGAGATCGGGTTCACGGGAGCGAAAATGAAGCGTGAGTTCGTGGGCAGCGGACAACAGGAACTCGAGATCTCCCGCGCTTTGGATGCCGGCAAGCTCGACAGCCTCCTCATACGAGAGCTCTCCCCCCGAAAGGACTTTTTCTTTCAGTTTGTCTATCAGAACCCTGATGGACGGATTATCGGGATCGCTAAACACGGGGACTTTCGACCGGCTCAGGCTTGCGCAAAAACTTCGCGGGCTACAATGCCGACCACGCCGAGCGCGACGGCATTCTCGCCGAACGCCGACGGGATGATTTTAACCTGGGTCGCCGCTTCTTCAACCGACCACTCTTTGACGGAGCTTTTGATCGAATCAAGAAGCGCGGAGCCGCAGTCTTCTATCCCTCCGCCGATCACGACAACTTCGGGATTAAGAAGGTTCACGATGAAAGCTATCTTTTTGCCGAGATCCTGACCCGCCCGTTCCGCCACCTCGACGGCAACCGTGTCTTTTTCCTTGACCGCTTGCACGAACTCACGGAAAGTGATGTTGTCCAGATCACCTTTAACGTAATCCTTGATAAGGGAGGCTTCCCCTTTTTCGATCCGTTCTTTCGCATGGCGGACCATGCCGACATCCATTTCCCACCGGCCAAGCTGCGTCGCAATCTTCATCGTGTAGTCTTTCGATGCGTGAGGGCTGGTGATTCCGAGCTCTCCGGCAGCACCCGTCGCGCCGCGATAGATCTCTTCATTGATCAGAATGCCGCACCCGACTCCAGAAAACATATAAACCATGTGCCGCACATCCCGGTCAAGGCCAAGCCATTTTTCTCCGAGCACGGCTGCGTTGGCGTCATTTTCAACAAAGGCAGGCACGCCGAGGCGTTTTTCAAAAGTGTCTTTGATTGACGTGCAGACGGAAACGTCCTTGTCTCCAAGGCTTTGCGGCCACCGGATTGTCCGGCCCCGCTCGTCAATGATTCCCGGGATTCCGACACCGACGCCGACGATCTTTGTTTTATCGACTTCGGCTTTCTCCATGATTTCCGCCGCAAGATCCACCATCTGCTGGATGACCTTCTCGGAATTTTCCGGGGGTCTTTCCTTCTTGAGCTTGGTCACGACATTGATCTCAAGATCAACGAGAACCCCTACCATGTTCATCATGTTAAGGCCAACGCCCACGATATACCCGGCTTTCGGGTTAAGCTCGACAAGAACAGGTTTGCGGCCGCCCGTCGATTCATCCAGCTCGCCGTCTACCACAAGCCCTTTCTTTATGTAGTGGTTGACATAATTTGAAACCGTCACAATATTCAGCTCGGTCAGCTTAGAAATGTCGGTACGTGAAATGGGCCCGTTTTTCCGGATGACTTCGAGAATTCCGAGGTTTTTCCTTTCTTTATCGGTCAAAACCCTGTCTTTTAGCATCTGCCTGATTATCATGGCGTCCGGCTCCTTTTTAAAAATTTCCGTTTCTTGCAACCTTTGTTTTTACCGCTATATAAGTCCGACTGTCGCCGCTCATTTTAACCCCAAACAATGCTTTTTCAAACCATTGTTTAGGCCCGGGATTCTCGCGGTCTCAGAAAAAAGACTCTCCCTCGAGAACGGTTTTTGACTTTTTCGCTATAGGGTCTTTCATAAAATACTCCTGAATAGCCCCATTCTTCAAATAATTGGCTATCGCGATAAGACTCATGCCCTGGTCAAGCGCAAGATACTGAAATGTTACCAGCCCGTTTTTGATGTTAATGCTATCGTAAAAACCGTATTCGCCGTAAACGTCATAATCCGCCAGCATTTTTCGAAGGTTCGCAACAACATCGTCGGGGATTGTACCCAGGGCAAGCATAGAGGCGTAGGGAGCTATCACGCCTTTGTCCGGATAGCCTTTCGCGCCGAGCTTCCGTATTCCGTATTCCCCGTAGATCCAGCGCCGCCCGCTCGCAACCGCTGCCGGAGAAATACCCCAAACCGGATAGTTTTTTTCTTTCAAAGCGTAGTCGCGGTGAATTTCCGACGCTGTCAGGTTGTTTTTCCCGAAGCTCTTCGGAGCCAGTTTGCCCTCGGGAACCACCAGGGTCGGCATTAAAAACTCGAACAGGGAACCTCCCCAGCTTGGAACTGTTTTTTTTGAATCGACCATGTAATATCCCTGGAAATATTCGATCCCTGCCCTGGTCACCCAACGGCCTTCGGGTTTTTGGGTTTGCCATTCCCACGCCTCGGGTGCGGTCCGATATAGATGCCACCAGTGCTCTTCGGGAAAGTCGCCTTTGCCGATTCCGATAAAGCTCATGGTTCTGGCTTCGGTGACCAGCATCCCGTAATGATACGGCGTCAATCCTTTGCGGGCCATATCGTAGCCGATGGCAACATGGTTCGTGTCCGGATCGTAAAATTCCTTGAAATCAAAACCGTCAAGGATTTTTGAGGCTTCGTCCGCGATGGGGCCGGGAAACGCCTGGCGGACCACGATCAGCGCCGCAGCAAGCCATGAGTTATCGACGCTGGATATGAATTCCCGGGTCACGCTAAGCTTGGTCGTTTCGTAAAAATTATAAAAGAAACCTTTCCATCTTTTCAGACCGCGGAGAGAACTCAAAATAGCGCCTGTCCTTTTTTGGGCTTCTTCTCTGGATATATATCCGAGCTCAAACGCGGCAACCCCCCCCATCAAATCCATCGCTATATTGGTCGGGGAGGTATAAACCCCCACCATCGGCGAATCCCCGACCTTGACATGGTCCAAAACCAGGTGGTGATCTTTGTCGGCGGCTTCCTCGAAATAGCGCCAAGTGCTTTGCCCTATTTTTTTCAAAAACTCACGGTTGTTAGCCGTTGCAAGAAGCTCCTCCTTTCCCCGATGATCCTTGACAAGCTTCGGAAAGTTTTTGATATTGTCCAGCGCACTTTCAAAACCCATTTCATTGGGACCGAAAAAAGCAATTTCATCCAGGGAAAACGAGGCTCTGGATCGCCGTCCCCTGCCGATAACCGTAAACGAGATTTTTGTCAGTTGATCAAAATCCAGCCCCTTAAAAAAGCTCATCGGCAGAACGGCCTCGCTCCACCGTCCGTCATGATTCGTGCAGACGTCCGTAATATCCCGAGTTACGGTGCGTCCGGTCCAATCCGTCAGGCTTACCCTGGCCCGCGCCTGAAGATCGGTTTTGGGCCTAGGCTCCAGCTTGCATTTCATCGCAAGGAACCGGGCCTGGCTCATGTCCAGCTTTTCAAGGGAGCTATAAAGCGTAAATTGTTGGCGGTCTTTCAGGTCGAAACCGATTTTGAGAGAATGCCCCGGCCGGAGCCCCCGGGCATCTTCTCTGGAATGCTCCATCGTTACCTCGCCGGCCTTGCCGTTTTCAAGCCGCCAGAAGCTGTTGAGCCTGGTTTTCCATTCCTTGCTGTTAAAATCGTCGATAACCCGGAATTGGGGAGATGTCAGGAGAGATTTGTTGGGGGAAACGGTTTGATAAACCTGGAAACCTTCGAACGTTGCGGAGTTGTCGGCCGAACCGCGCGCATTATTGACCGGATCTACAGGGGTCTCTGAAACCTGCTTGCGGCTTGTCGCAGCTGAAAGGGGTGCGCAAAACAGAAAGAACAGGGGGACAAAAAAAGCGTATCGCAGGACGTTTCTTGGATTCGTTGCCTTTGTTTTTCTGGAGCTCATCTCCGCCCGTTCCGTTATCCGATCCTCACCTCTACGCAATGAACCGCCCCGTCCCGAAGATCCGGAATGGTCGTGCCGGGAATTTTTTTCCCGTCCACCCTGAGCTCTTTGACTCCTTGCCCGGAACCTTCGTTCTTAACTTCAATCATGTAAGTGGTTCCCCGGAAAAGTCGCTTCATCCTGAATCCCGGCCAGCGCCCGGGGATCACGGGATCGACCAAAAGTCCTTGCGGTGTCGGGCGAATCCCGAGCAGCCAGTTCATGACGACCACAGCATACCATGCGCCAGAGCCCGTATACCAGGTCCAGCCTCCCCTTCCGTTGTTCGGAGAGTCGGGGCCGTCCACGTTACCGGGCGTAACATAAGGTTCACTGTAATAAAGGTCGGGTTCCAGCCCGCGCAAGATCGGGTTGAAACTCTTGTAAACATCATAGGCCTTGTCCCCGTTCCGCATCATGGCCTCGGCCTGAACGGCCCAGGTGCCGGCGTGCGTATAAAGTCCTCCGTTTTCACGCACTGAAGGTGCATACCGGGTAATGTAACCGATCGTCGGATCTGTTTTGTTATACCCGGGTGTCAAAAGCAGCGGCCCATATTTTTTATAAAGCCATTTCGCCGCCGAACGCATTGCCGTATTAGCCCGCTCCTTGTCGGCAACACCCGTTATGACGGCCCATGTTTGACAGTTAAGGAAAATTTTTCCCGTTTCACATAATCGGCTACCGAGAGGACGGCCGTCATCGCGCGTCGCTCCGAGATACCATTCCCCGTCCCATCCGAACATGTTCAGCGCTTCTTTCAGGGATTCGGCGCGCCGGAGATATTCTTTGGCCTTGGTCCTGTCCCCGCGTTTTTTCATGATCGGAGCGATCCGGGTCAGAATCCCGTAAAGAAAATGCCCGAGCCAGATAGACTCCCCTTTCCATTTGATCCCAACGTGGCTGAGCCCATCGTTCCAGTCGCACTCTCCGATAAGGGGAAGGCCCCGCGGAGAAAACCTCGTAAGCACCTTGTCGATCGCGCGCAGCAGGTGATCATAAAGCGGTCCCGAGGTAACCTTCTTCTCCGGGTCTTTGGGGTCCGGTAAAAAATTCACCCGGGTATCCAGAATCGCTTCATCCGCGGTTTCGTCGAGGTAGTTCAGCGTGATAAAATCAAGCCACAAAAGATCATCGGAACAGTTCGTGATAGCGCCGATGTTCGTCCCGTGATGCCACCAGTGATAAACGGTTCCGTCAGGAAATTGCTGTTCGGCATGCATCAGAATCTGTTTTTTTGCAAGCTCCGGCCTGGTCGCAAAAAAGATCTGGCAATCCTGAAGCTGGTCCCGGAAACCATAGCCGCCGCTTGATTGATAGTAAGCGCATTTTGCCCACAACCGGCTGGAGATCGCCTGATATTTAAGCCAGGTGTTTGTCATGAAGTTCAAGGATTCATCGGGCGTGACAACTTCGGTCGCGTGAACAAATGAATCCCACAACGCCTTCACTTTGTTCAGTTCGTGGTCCGCGGCTCCGGGATCCTTGTATTTTTTTATGAGCCTGACGGCCGCCTCACGGCTTTTTTCGGAACCAAGGGTAAAAACAACCGTCGAGGTTTCTTTCGGGCCAAGATCAACATTCACCTGAAGGCTCGCGGCAGCATCTCCCCATTTTCCTTCCGAATTGCGGCACTTGCCTTCAACAACAGCCGCGGGCGCATTCTGCTCGCCGTAGCGGCCGAGGAATGCTTCCTTATCGCCGTCATAAGCAACGGGCTTGGGTGTCGCGGCATGAAATCCCTGCAAGGGTTTTTCGGTCATCCCTGTTGAAATGAAGCCGGGAACAAGCGGGGCGCGCTTGATTCCGTGAATGCACCCGTTCGTCTTATCGATCCAGGTCTCAATGAATGTTTTATGAAACTCGCGGTGCGTGTCCGCGGCGTTTCCGAGGCACCAGTCAAAATAAGAAAAAAGACTGATTCGACGCTTCCTGGAAGTCTCGTTCGTCAAAACAACTTTCCAAACCTCCACAGGATCTTCAACGTCCACAAAAACGGTCTTTTCGAACCGGATCCCGTTCAGCTTTGTCGTGGTGACGGTGTAACCCTGACCATGGCGGACTTCGAAAAAATCATACTTTGGCATGCAGGGCTTCCATGTGCCCGACCAGAATTTTCCCGTGTCCCTGTCGCGAAGGTAAATGTATTTTCCCCAGTTGTCGCGTATCAGGTCCTGATCCCACCGGGTAATGCGGGAAAGATTCGAGTTGTCCCGCCACGAAAATCCGGATCCGGTTTGCGTTTCAATCATCCCGTAATCCCCGTTCGAGATCACATTCACCCAGGGCCGCGGCGTATCGGGCCTTGTAATGACGTATTCCCGCCCGTCCGGCGTGAAATATCCGTATTTGGAAACAAACTTCTTTCCGGAAACCGCTTTGGTTGTTTTTTGTTTGGTTTTTTTCGTTCTGTTCATTTCGAGAGAAATCTCCCTGGGTGTCGGATACGGCCGGTATTTTCAGGATTTCAGAAGCGCGTTGATCTCCGGAGCGACTTCTTTTGCGATCTCGTCAGCGCGTTTTTTTCCGTTAAAAACGAGCTCCAGCTTTGGCTTCAGTATTTTCTCTTCGATTTCGCGCCACTGCGGATGGAAGGGGCTGAAGACAACGTGTTTTACAGCCTCGTTCAGCATTTTTTTGTTCGCGGGCGGCTGCGGATCTCCGGCAAAAGCCTCTCCTTTGGCAACATCAATGCGGGCCGGTTGTGCCAGCCCTCTTTTCGCAAAAAGCTCCTGCCCTTTTGGCCCGGTAAGAGCCTTGATAACTTCCCAGGCTTCTTTTTTCTTTTTCGAGGATTTAAGAATGCAGTAACCGGTCCCCCCCGTCCCGAAAGCCCGGGTTCCGTCAGGATTTTCCGGGAACATCACAACATCCCAGCCGATATTGTAATTTCTGAAAAGCGGTGTTTCCCAAACACCGGAAAGGAACATCGCGATACGGTCGTTCGCAAACATCCGGTCGGCCCCCATTCCGAAATTCACGAAAGCCATGGGTGTCGGCATCGCCCCGTAAAGATTGCTTAGATCGGCATAGAATTGAAGCCCGGTTATGGTTTTGGGATCGTCCAGAAGAGTCCGTGTCGGATGTTTCACGTCGTCGACAAGCGCTCCTCCGTTCCCGTAAATAAAATTCTGCCAGGCCCATCCGTAAAACCCGTATTGAGTAACCCTGCCCGTCGAATCTTTTTTTGTAAGCTCGCGGGCGATTCTTAAAAGATCGTTCCAGTTCCAATCATCCGTCGGATAAGGGATTCCCGCTTCATCAAAAAGTTTTTTGTTGTAATAAACACAGGCGAACGGCGCAATGTCGCGGGGCAGCGCCATAAGCTTCCCCTCATAGGTGAAACGGTCGATGATCTGCGGGAAAAAATCCTCCTTATGAAATCCCGACGGATCGGCCTCGGCATAAGGAGTCAGATCTTCAAGAACCCCTTTGGACGCAAACGTCACAAAATAATCGACTTCCGTCGCGATAATGTCGGGAGCCGCGCCGCCCGCAATGCGTGTCAGGATCTTGCTTGTGTAGCCGGTATAAGGAGTGTGTTCAAATACAACGCGGATTTCAGGGTGCCGACTTTGCCACTCCGAAAGCGCCTGGGTAATAATGTCGATCTCTTCAGGAGTCCCCCAAAAACTGACCTTTACATCCGTTTTTCCGTCAATAGGCAGGCTACTACCGCACCCTGAAAAAACAAAGGTTGTTAAAAGAGCGGAATAAACGAATAAACTTTTCACCCATCCTGTTTTCATCGCGGTGGCTCCTTTGCTGAAAGCCGCTTGTTTTTGCTCCGCCCTATAACCGTTTACTACAGGGAAGCCGCAAGAAGCTGAGGATTATAGCATGGCCCATCTTGAAGGCAAGTTCTAACCTCTCGGCTCCTGCCGCTTGATAAGCGCGTCGTGGCTGGATAGTCCCGTTTTAATTCGGATCGGAGATGAGGTGGTTGCTGTAGTC
>JAKJDL010000022.1 GCA_022705945.1 Candidatus Omnitrophota bacterium
ATCTCCCCGGAAGGTTGTGCCGCGATCCTTTGGAAAGAACCGACCCGCGCTCCGGATGCGGCCACCGCCCTCAAACTGACCGGACAGGACCTGCTTGAGCTCGGTGTGATCGACGGCGTGATACCCGAGCCTCTTGGCGGCGCGCACCGTGATTTCGTTCGTACGGCGGACAACATCTTGCAAACCGTGAACGCGGCGCTTGCGGAGCTGAAAGAGATTCCCAAAAAAGACCTGCCCGAACTCCGGTATCAGAAATACCGAGAAATGGGCGTCTTTGCGTCTAAATAACTTACTTCAATCTGCTGCTTTCCAAAAACCTCCGCTTCACGCGGAGGTTTTTTGTTTCCAAACGATGAGCGGCATAATCGGGACGTGAGACGATCCCGATTACAGCCAGGGACAAAGAACTTTCCCGATCTTTTCCAACGGGGATGTTTTTTTCGGTCGGAGCCTTTTGGGAAGGGGATATTTTTTCTTTAGAGCGAGGATCTTTTTGAGCAGCCGCTTGTCCGCCACCGTCTTTTTTAAAGTTCTTTCCTGAATTCCCATTAACGCAACTTCATGGATCTTTTTTTTGTGCTGCGGAAATTTTTTTAGAAGCTTGAAAGTGGGAACGCCTCTTCCAAATTTCATATCGATCAGTTCTTTGTAGACGCCCATCGTATCCTCACAGTTGAGATTTTCTAAGCCGTTAAATTATCGACTTTTCTGCCCATATACTTAAAAAAGCAGCTCATTTATAACCATATATAGCAGTATAGGGCTCAAAAATGTACTATTAGTTGTGTTTTATTAAAATATTTTAAAAATAGTGTTGACCGCAAATAAAAACTTAATAGACTGTAAAATATAAAATGTACTTTACATATTGTAAACCCATGAGAGCGATAGCGGTTGTAATGATAGTAGCGACACTGATGATGCAGACGCAGGTGGCGGATGCTTTTCTCGGAAAGAGAAACGACGAGCCGATCAATCGCGCGAAAAAGCATTACGAAGAGCATGAATATTTTCTTGCGCGGACCGTGACGCTGGAGATTCTTGCTGATGATCCCGCGAACGCCGAGGCGCAGGCGCTGATGGGAAAGATTCTGGATGCCGAGATCGAGCGTCAGAAGGATCGCGTGTATCCGATGGCCGCGGAAGATATGGATGACGATGAGAAGGGCGCGGAGGTCAAGACATGGCTTGAGCGGAGCAGGGCGTTGCTGGCCCGTAAGGAATATGACCTTGCGCTGTTTGCCGCCGAAAAGGTCTTCGCCTACGACGCCGAGAATCGCCAGGCTTCCGAAATGATCGATTCGATCAAGGAACAGGCAATCAAGGATGGGAAAGCCGATATGCTTTTTTTGAACAAGATGTACGAAGAGGAGATCTCCGACCGGTTGAAACGCTACCGTGATCAGGCACAGGCGCTGGCCGCCGGGGGTTATCTTGGCCAGGCCCGTTTCACGATCGAAAAGATTCTGCTGCTTGAGCCCGAAGATCCGAAAGCGCTCAAGCTCTATCAGGATATTCTCGAACAGGAAGGAGCGGTTCGCCATGAAGCGTGAAAAGCTCTACAAGATCGGCGAAGTGATGCAGTACACCGGCCTTTCCCGCCAGACCCTTCATAACTATACCGTTGCCGGTCTCATCCATGAGGCCCGGCGTACGATCTCGGGACACCGGCTTTATGACGAAGCGGTCTTTGACCGCCTGGAGCAGATCAAGATCCTGCAGTCCAAGCATTATACGTTAACGCAGATCAAGAAAATATTGGAGCAGCAAAAGGGCCAGTCGTAACGGTCCTTCGCTTTATAAAAAGAAAAAAGGAGATTTCAACATGAACCAGGACGAGTTGAATATGTGGAAGAAGTACAAGAGAACGAAAAGCCTTGTCATCCGGGAAGAGATCATCAAAAAATACCTGTATCTCGTGAAATACGTGGCGGGACGCGTTGCGATCGGACTGCCTCCGAACGTCGAGTTTAATGACCTGGTCAGCTACGGCATCCTGGGCCTTTTTGACGCCATCACCAAATACGATGTTTCCCAAGGCAACAAATTCGAGACCTATGCCGTTTCCCGCATCCGCGGCTCCATTATGGATGAGCTTCGCAAGCTGGATTGGGCCCCCCGCCTTCTCCGCAAGCGCGCCCGTGAGATCGACCGTAAATGCAAAGAGCTCGAAGAAAAACACGGACGCATGGCGACGGAAGATGAACTCGCGAAGGCCCTTAATATGTCCACGGATGATCTCAATTCCATTTACAGTGACTTGAGCTCCACCTCCTTCCTGTCGCTCGATGAGGTCTGGCAGAACGACGACGGCAACAAGCCGATCTCCCGTCTTCAGACCATCGAGGACTCGTTGATCACGAACCAGTTCAGTTACGTGCATCAGTCCGAGGTCAAGAACCTGCTGGCGGATGCGATTGACCAGCTCCCCGAAAAAGAAAAACTCGTCATCGTGCTCTATTACTACGAGAACCTGACGCTCCGCGAGATCGGTGAGATTCTGGATGTCTCCGAATCCCGAGTTTGCCAGATTCACACCAAGGTTGTGACCCGTCTGCGCGGGCATCTGATGCGGAAAGCCGGCCACCTGACGATGGAGGCCTGAGAAGAGCAGGAAGAACGGATTTTGGAAAATAAATAAAGGTTTCAACACGCTGGGCCGATAAACACAAAGCCGCAGCAAAGGACGCGTGTACGTTTCAAATGCTGACCGTCCGGGTCCTGGGCTAAAAGGCAGGAAGAATGGACAGCGTGATCGAGAGAAAAAAGAGCTTCAGGATCCAGGCGCCGGTCGACCCTTCCGCTCCCAAGAGCGAGCGCGACGAGGTGTGCAAATACCTCCGTCAGATTCCCAATGAGCCAGAGCCCAACCTCGGGCGTGTCCGCGAAATCAAAGAGGAGATCAAAAAGGGGACTTATCTGACCCGGGAGATCATTGAGGAAGCGGCGATGCAGCTTGCGTTGCGGCTCCTGAGGAAAGACCCGGACTAACTGTTTCGCGCGGTACCGTGGTGAGACCCGTGACGGCCCTCCATTTCTTTATGGCGTCCAGCGCCATGAACTTTTTCCACACCGCCCCGTCATTCAGGAAATTCTCGAGCATCAAAAGAGATATCCCTTGGTCAATTCCGAGGTATTCATCCGCGCACCACATCTTGTCCAGGTTGAACGCTCCCTTGAATCCGAAATTTCCATAAAGGCTTTTTCCGTAACTTTTGTGAAAGAACTTTACGGCCGCAACGGAAAGTTCAGGCGTAAAGGGAAGGGACGAAAGCGCCGCGTAAGGAGCGATCGTTCCGTCGTGGATCGCGCCGCCGGGGAGAGCTCCGTAAGCCTTATACCCTCCCGGTCCGACCGACGCCGAAAGACCCCATGAATTTTCGGAGTAGCCCTTGTGTTTTTCGGAAAAGCTCATGGAAAAATCGCGGTTGGCAAGCGTTGCCTCTCTTGAATTCTCGAAAAAGTCATTGCCCTGGTCTTTGAGACCCCGAAAATCGATAAAGGCATGGGAGTATTGATAGGTGAAAAGCGAACCGCTTGAGGCAAAAATCACGCGGTGGCCGTTATAGTTTCCCTCGGGACGAAGCCAGTCATGCCATGTTGAAGGAGGGCATGCGTTCTCGGGCGCGCCGACCGCGAGGGCTACAAGGAGCATCAGTTCATTGTAGGAATCCCAGTAGTAGGGAAGGAACCCGGACTCAGGCGTCCAACCCATGCAGATGAACTTGGAACCGTTCATCATCCACCGCCAGTTGACCCTCCGGTAGAGTTCATGTGCGATGGTTTCGACCTCCGTCCCCGGATAGTACTGCGCTGCCAGAAGTGCCCCTGCGAGCAGGAGGGCCGTGTCGATTGAAGAAGCTTCGGAAGCCCAGACCCGCTTCGCGGTCCTCGCGTCGAGGAAATGATAAAAAAAACCGTTCTGATGCTCCGCCTTTTCTTTCAGGACTTTCAGCGTGGAAAGGATTCTGCCGTAAGCGTATTCTTTTGTGATCCAACCCCGCTCGTTCCCAATCGCGAACGCCGCCAGGGCGAATCCCGTTGCGGCGATCGAACAGGGGGAGCCGGTCCTCGAGGAATCCCTCGTGAGGCCGGTGTTCTTGTCGGAAAGACGGATGAAATACTGGAGCGTGTCGCGCTCGATCGTCGTGAGCAGCTCGTTCTCTTCCGGTGTCGGAATATAAGCGGAGACTGTGGTCGGAAGGGACAGAAAAATGATGAGCAGAAAGCAGAGCGAACGTCTAAACATCAGCACTGGTTTTGATGCGGTCGAGCTTTTCCTTGATCCGCGCGAGCGCCTGTGCCTGGTTGGGATCCCTGAGGGCATTCTTGAGATCGGAAAGTAATCGATCTGTTGTTTCAAGGGCCTCGTTCAGCTCTCTCGCAACCGGATGTCCCTCATCGCCCTTCCTCAAAAAAATCCGGCTTCGGTAATTCCCGGCTTCAACTTCGTTAAAGACCTTGCTGAATCGATAAAGCGGTCCGGCGATCTTGTGGGAGATAAAGATGGATCCCCACGCCGTGAAGGCCAGCAGGAGGAGCAACTTCCAGAGGATCGCCCGGTTGGTCTCGTTCAGGATGCCCTGAAGGACTTCTTGCTGGCGCTGGCTCAGCTTGTCGGTCTCCCTGAAAAGCGAGAGGACGGAAAATGATGGTTTGGATGGTTGATAACGGGCCTGTTCGTATTCCACCATGCGCGAAGCGGTGAGCATGTCATTGCGCATTTCTTCGTCTGTGAATGCGCCGAGGACGCCGCCCCAAATGCCAAGGTAAAAGCCGAACATGGCGGTGCAGCATATGAGAAGAAGCGGGATTGCCACGGCGAACATATAGCGGACCTGGAGAGGTTTGTTGATGAAGAAGCGACGCCGGCGATTTCCCGTCATGATAAAATCCTCCGGCGCTATCTTAGCCCGCATGCGCCTCCTAAAACAAGAGAAACTTTTTGGGCGGGATTTCGCGCCGTCCAGATATCAGGCGCAAACATTAAATCATCTGTAAATCATCTGTCAAAACGGGAATGCTTGGATATAATACGCCGTCTTGAGTTTGGGGCGTGGAGTTCAGGGGTTGCTGAGCCCGCAACTCCATGCGCGTAACTTCTCCGGAGGAGAACATGTGCGGCATTATCGGATATACAGGATACCGGAATGCAGTTCCGGTGCTTATCCAGGGTTTGGAGCAGCTTGAATATCGCGGGTACGATTCCGCCGGCATTGTCTGCTACGATCATCGGAAGGGCGGGTTTTTTCTTATCAAGGAAAAAGGCAAGCTCGCGGTCCTTAAAGAAAAAATAGGTAACTTCAGCGTCGATGCCCACGTCGGGATCGGCCATACGCGCTGGGCGACCCACGGGGAACCTTCCCGTGCGAACGCGCATCCCCACATCGATGCATCCGGACGTGTCGCATTGGTCCATAACGGCATCATTGAAAATTATGCCGCGCTCAAGGCTGTCCTTCAGAAGAAGAAAGTGCGGTTTGTTTCTCAGACCGATACCGAGGTCGGAGCGCAGCTGATCGGTCGCTGCTATGTGAAAGGAAAGGGGAAAAGTCTTTTTGAGGCGGCGAAAGCGGCCATTCCCCAGATGCGGGGCTATTTCGCGTTTGTTCTCCTCTCGAAAGACAACCCCGACACGCTCGTCGCCTACAAACACTCTAACCCCCTCGTCATCGGTCTCGGACAGGGTGAGAATTTTGTGGCGAGTGATGTGACCGCACTTCTTCCGTATACCCGCCAGGTGATCTATCTCGAGGATGATGACCTTGCCGTGATCACCCGCAAGGACGTCAGGATTTTTTCCCTGAAGTCGCAGACGTGGGTCAAACGGGAGCCCGCTACGGTGCACTGGAACGTTTCCCAGGCCCAGAAACAGGGGTTTCCTCATTTCATGTTGAAGGAAATGCACGAGCAACCGGTGGTGCTCCGGAATATCCTCGAAAAACGGATCAGCAAAAAGGGCGATATTTTTTTTGACACGATGACGGGTGGTTTCCGTAGCCGTCTCAGGCAGATTGACCGTGTTTATATGGTAAGTTGCGGGACCGCGCACCACGCCGGACTGGTCGGAAGTGTCGCGATGGAGAAATACGCGAGGATTCCGTGCCGGACGCAGGTTTCGAGCGAATTTCGCTACGGCGATCCGATCCTCAGCGCAAAGGACCTGGTGATCCTGATCACCCAGTCCGGGGAGACGGCGGATACGCTGGCTGCGCTTCGGGAAGCGAAAGCCAAGGGAGCGGCAACCCTTGCCATTGTGAATGTGGTGGGAAGCACGATCGCACGTGAGGCGGACGCTGTGCTTTATACTCACGCGGGTCCCGAGATCGGTGTCGCTTCCACAAAGGCTTATATTGCTCAATTGGCGACGTTGCTTCTGCTGGTGTTCTATACGGGTAAGCTCCGCCGGAAGATACATCCGCGGGAATTCAAGACGCTCATCAGGGATTTCAGGAGGCTCCCCGAACATTGCGCCAAAGTTCTCCAGGAAGGGAAACGTTTCGAGGCCTGCGCGCAAAAACATTTTTCCCGCAGGCATTTCCTTTATATCGGGCGGGGATATAACTATCCGACCGCGCTCGAAGGAGCCCTTAAGCTAAAGGAGATATCGTATGCCCACGCACATGGTTATGCCGCGGGGGAAATGAAACACGGTCCGATCGCCCTGATTGACCATGAACAGCCCGTGATCTGCATTGCGCCCGATTCCCTGACTTATGAAAAGATGATATCGAATATCCAGGAGATCCGGGCTCGCGATGGTATTGTGATCGCGATCGGAAGCCGGGGGCATCACGATCTGGAAAAAATGGCGGATGAATTCTTCTCTATCCCCAGGACGCAGGAGGTTTTTTCGCCGATCCTCACCATCATTCCGCTCCAGTTCTTGGCCTATAAGGTTGCCGTTTTGAATGGTCGTGATGTGGATCAGCCGAGGAATCTTGCGAAGTCGGTTACGGTGGAATAGGCGAAACCAAACAGGGTTGTCCCAACGCTTTTCTTTCAAGATCAATTTCGCATAAATGTGTAGCTTGTTGCTCCGGTTAATGTTGCGTCGTTTCACCGAGCGGTCCCTGTCGGTTTTTTACCCTTGCAAGAAAAAGAAACATGGGGTATGTTTTTCCGTGAGTCCCGAACCGGAAAAATAGTTGGAATTTTTTTTAAAAAAAGCTTGACGTATTTTCTAAGGTCCATATAATGCACCGCACCCTCGGGAACGGGTGACATTGGGTTCCTTCAGTTTTGGTTTCTTTGTAAATCTGTTTTTTTCCTAAATTCGCTTTTTTCCTTTTCAGGAAATTCCCCCTGTCAGGGGAATTTTTGTCCCTGAAAGGTTGTTCTTTCACAAAGTTTTTTCGTGCGGATTGCCGAACGTAAGTCTTTGCAAACGTACTTGTCCCCTATAGAGCGATCTATAGAGATAAGTACTAGGATCAATATTCTCTTTACGGAGAGTTTGA
>JAKJDL010000023.1 GCA_022705945.1 Candidatus Omnitrophota bacterium
CTTCGCGGTAATTCACAAGCGGTGCCGGTCACTTTCAGGAAAGAAAATGGATGGCACCGGGTTTACTGGGGGTGTAGGAACGGGTTTTCGGATCCGGGCCGGTATTTCTTGCTCTTCCTGAGTAAGCCGAACTTCAGACTGTCCCAAAGCGCCGCGCCCATGATCTTCATGTTGAGGGATGATTTTCCCCATTGCCGGCCCCGGTGATTCGAGGGGATCTCTTTGACTTTGAACCCCAGGTCGATCGCCTTTACGATGATCTCCGGAAGCACAAAAAGGGAATGCGAGGTCAGTTCGATCTTTTCAAAGACTTTCCGGTTCCAGGCCTGCGACCAGTTGTAATCGTTGATCCGGACCTTGTAGAGCCAGTTGAGGAGAAAGATGTAGATCACGGAAAGGAAGAACCGGAAGAGCTGGTAGGCATTCCTCTGCCACCGGACGCCGAGAAGCACGTCCGCCTCGCCTTTCCGGAGGATCTCGACGAAATTGGGGATCTCGGTGGAGTCGAATTCCTCGTCGGCACCGATATACATCATGTATTGGCCGCGGGCCGCTTTAAGGCCGTCCTTAAGCGATTGATTGTAGCCCATGTTCTTTTCGTGGGTGATCAGGCACGTGTTCGAATACTTCGGGACTTCGTTTCGCAGGACGGCAAGGGTATTGTCCCGGGACCCGTCCTCGATCAGGACCACTTCCCAGTTCCATTCCGGATGCTGGTTGAGGACGGCGAAGAGGTTCGCGAGCATCCGGGCGATATTCTGCTCCTCGTTGTAAACCGGGGTGATAAAGCTGATAAAAGGCGCGTTCGTCATGGGTGTAAGACTAATGTCTAAAACGGTTAATGTCAATTGCGTCATCGGCCCCTTTCTGCTACGCTAGGCCTTCAATTTTTCGCAATGATCAAAATCCTTGGAACGTCTTCAAAATGAAAAAAAACATACTGATCGCCCTAATCTCGCTGGTTTTGACGCTCGGGATCGCGGAATTTGTGCTCCGCGTCGTCGGCCTTGAAGAGGTGAAATTCCGCGACCTTCCGAGGATCAGCTGGGCCAATGTCCCCGAAAATGTCTGGGTGGAGCATCACCCGGTTCTCGGCTGGTATGCTCAAAAAAATAAAGCCGCGATCCTGGAATCCGCTCACTTTCCGCAGGTGATCGTCCATACGAACTCCGCCGGATTCCGAGGCTCCCGGGATTATTCGCTCAGTAAGCCCGCTGATGTGATCCGCATCGCGGCGCTCGGCGACAGCTTCGTTTTCGGATTCGGCGTGCGGGATGAAGACGCCTTTCCGGCTTTACTCGAATCGTCCGGGAAACAAAGGGAGATCCTGAACCTCGGCGTGCCCGGTTATGGGATCGATCAGATCTACCTATCCTACAAGGAGATCGCGAAGCAGTACCGGCCGAATATTGTTCTGATCGGTATTTTTCCCGAGGATTTCTGGCGCGCGACCCGCGCGTTCGCGGATTCCGGGCACGCGAAGCCTTACTTCACGGTCGGGCTTTTCGGAAAGCTGACCCTTCGTAATGTTCCGGTCCCGCCGCCGTTCACGCTGACTCGCGGCCAGTTCCCTCCGGTGATTGAAAAAAATACGGCCCAGAGCTTATTGAACATGAGCGTGCTCTACCGCCTGGCACGAAAACCTTTTATGAAATTGCTCAGGAATATGAGACTGATCGATCCGGATACTTCGGACGAATGGGTCCTGGGGCGGGCGATTCTCGGGCAAATGATTGAGGATGTCCGTTCGGAAGGTGCGGTTCCGGTGATGGTCCTTCTTCCGCCTCGCGACTGGGCCGAAAGCTCCCGAAAAACAACGCAGGAGCGCTCACTTGTGAGATTCGCGGAGCGTGAAAAGGTCGATCTCATCAATTTGAGACCCGCGTTCAATGACGCGGTCGCGAAAGACGGGCTGGAAACCTATTACATTAAACACGACTGGCACTGGACCCCGCAAGGGCACGCCTTGGCCGCCCGCGCGATCGAAGACTATTTTAACCAGAAAGGGAATTGAATTGAATTTATCGAATTACCGCAAATCATTGGGAGTTCTATTGACGGGAGCTTTTTTCAGCCTAGCGCCGCTGTGGGTATCTCATTGCTACAAGGTGTTTGGATATAATCTTTTTCTAAGGGGAGATGCCATCCAGTTATTCGGCGTCACACTTCTTGTCTCGCTTTTAGGTTATTATCTTTTGCCTGATTTTTTGACACCGCGGCTCAAATCCCGAGATGCGAGTCCCGAGTCCCGATCGGCTGGTGCCAGAGCTGCGGGCCATAGGCTACTAGCTATCGGCGCTCTCATAGGGCTTGTCTACGGATTGTATCAGGT
This sequence comes from Candidatus Omnitrophota bacterium, assembly GCA_022705945.1. Classification (GTDB taxonomy): domain Bacteria; phylum Omnitrophota; class Omnitrophia; order Omnitrophales; family Aquincolibacteriaceae; genus UBA1443. Next base: position 2,333 of record JAKJDL010000023.1, read on the forward strand.
CAATCAACACATCCTTCACTCTTTCCTCAGTTCCGCTGATGAGCATTCCTGTTATTTTCTGGCGGAGTGTTTGAGGCGAGGGCGGCTCTACGCGGATATTCCGCCGTTCGCGGATTTCTTTGAAGTGGTTCATGTCGGGATGAAAGGCGGGAAGTGGTTCAGCGTCTATCCTCCCGGATGGCCCGTGATATGGGCGATGGGTCTTAATTTGAACATCGTAGACTGGCTTAATCCCGCCATGAGCGCCTTGGCCGTTTTCGTTTTTTATCGCGCGGGTATCCGGATTTTCAGCCGCTCGTCTGTTGTCTGCGGTCTATTCCTCTGCATTTCAAGCCCTTTCTTTGCTTTTACGGCCGCATCCTATTTTTCTCATGCGACATCGCTTCTCTGCGTCGCCGTCTTTCTTTATTCGTTTCTCCGCTGGAGGGAAGGTTACGCGGAGGGGAAGGACCCGGTCGGCTGGGCCATTTTATGCGGGCTCGGGGTCGGATACGGTCTGATCACGAGGCCCCTAACGATGTTTGCGCTCGCCGGTCCGTTCCTGCTTTATCATTTCCTGCCCTGCTTTATCAATACCGAATGTTTTAAAAGAGCGTCCGGCATCAAGAGGGCGAATTGTTTTCGATTCGCCCTCCGTCGTTCGGATTGGGTATTTTTGTCCATGATCGGGTTTTTCTTGTTGATTGGAATATTGCAAAATTTTGCCGTCACCGGGAAACCCTTTAAATCGCCGCTTAAATATTATCAGTCCTGGGAGCGCCTCGGGTTCAAGCGGGGGCATTACACGCCCGTGGACGGTTTTTTTTATGGGATCGCGCGGATCTTTTATCTGATGGACTGGTTCGCTCCGGCGGCTGTGGGTGCCTATCTTTTTTTGCTCGCCAACACCCGGTGTTTAAAAGATCTTCTAACACCGGGTGTTGATAGGGTGAGATTGATCTTTCGCTTTGCGCCCGTCTTCCTCGCCTTTGCCTATTTTCTTTATTATTCCTGGGGCGGCAATCAATGGGGACCGCGTTACTGGTGGGAGGGATTGCCGTTCCTTTCGATCGCTGCGGGAGGATGGATCACCGCGCGGTGGAATGCCGGAAGCATCCGGACGAGGAAGTTCCTGGTTGTTTTTGTTGTCGCCTCGCTTGCGTCCTCAGCCGTTTTATTCGTCAAGCACGCCGGATTCACATCTGAAGCTAGCAGCCAGCGCCGGGCACTTTATGACCATGCGGAGCGAACGATCGAAGGCCCTGCCATTGTGTTCATCAGCGGGTTTCTCGGCAGCCGCCTGGTTCTGGCGGAAGAAGACGCGGTCCGCAACAGCCCGTTCCTGGACGGGCGCATCCTCTACGCTCATGACCTCGGGGAACGCAACAAAGAGCTCATCGCCGCCTGGCCCGGCCGCGAATATTATCGTGGGATCTATGATAGAGAGCGGCTCCGGTCGCAGATTGAAAGGATCAGATAAAAAATAGGAATAGGTTTGACGATTGGATGCTGCGCTCAAAAATCCAAGCCTCCTTTTCAATGCAGGTTTTCCGCGAAAGGTGAGATTTCTCATGGGACCTATTGACATAGGCCAGTAAGTTAGTATAATCCTAACATACTGGAGGTCATAAAAATGCTTCTCCGACTGCGGAATTCAGCGCTTACTGAAGAGATCGATTATAATTTCGTCAGGAATGCTCTTTCCGGATACAAGAATCCGCGCGTTAAAATAAATGACCTTCTTAAAAAAGGTGCGATCCTTCGGGTCAAGAAAGGGCTTTATGTGTTCGGCCCCGCGCTGGCTAAGGAGCCCTATTCGAAGGAAACCCTTGCGAATCTCATCTATGGCCCATCCTATATTTCTCTTGAGTATGCCCTTTCTTTTTACGGCCTGATCCCGGAACGGGTCCAAACGGTCACGAGCATTACGAACACGAGAAAGAAGTTTTTTGATACGCCCGTAGGAAGATTTTCCTACAGGTATATCCATCCTTCGCTCTATGCTTGCGGTGTGACACTTCATAAGCTGGATGATCGCCATTCTATTTTGATCGCGACAAAGGAAAAGGCTCTTTCCGATGTGTTGTATTTTTCGGATAAAATGACGGACAGGTCCCAGGTCGAAAAATATCTTTTCGAAAATTTGCGCCTGGAAGAAAAAGATATCCGAAGCCTCAATTTGAGGGCTGCCAAAAAGCTGGCCGGGCTCTACGGTCATCAGGTGGATCTTTTCCGCGAACTTCTGGAGAAAATGAAATGAACGATGCCGTCAGGGAGATGCTTGATCGATATGATTGCCGCAGCGTCGATGACTATGAAAACGCGCTAAAAGAGATCATCCAGGAGGTCGCGCTGCTCGGACTGTGGCGTTCGAAATTTTTTGAAAAGGCCGCTTTTTACGGCGGGTCCGCCCTAAGGATACTGTATGGCATCGATCGGTTTTCCGAAGACCTCGACTTCTCGCTTTTAAAGAGAGATGCCGGGTTTTCGATCCACGACTATTGCAGGGCGGTTGAAGGAGAATTGAAGAGTTTCGGGTTTTCTGTTTCGGTGGAAAGGAAAGAAAAGACATCCCGGACCCCTATTGATTCTGCCTTTATCAAAGGGGGAACATTGGGAAACATGATCCTTGTGGATATTCCGGAGCCGGTCAGGAAAAAGGTCCGCTCGGGACAGGTGTTGAAGATAAAAGTGGAAGTGGATACGGATCCTCCGGGTAATTTTCTTACGGAGGCTAAGTACCTCTTGCAGCCCGTGCCGTTTTCTGTGAATGTCTACGCCCTGCCTCATCTTTATGCGGGCAAAATGCATGCGATTCTATGCCGTTCATGGGGGAGCCGGGTCAAGGGACGTGATTGGTATGATCTTGTGTGGTATGTCGGAAGGGGAGAATCTTTGGGGTTGAAGCATTTGGAGGAAAGAATGAAACAAACGCGTCATCTCGAAGGCGATCAATCTCTCACGGAGGACGTGTTGAAACGAATGCTGGAGAAGAGGATCGGGTCTACGGATTTCACCGCGGCAAAAAAAGATGTCGAGCATTTGTTGAGAGATCCATCCTCGATCGAAGTCTGGTCCCGAGATTTTTTCAGAGTGATTGCTGAAAAAATCAGGACTGTTTAAGTGCTGAAAGGGCGGCCGCGCGCAAGCTTAAGGACGGGATCGTCGTTTCCTGGCAGAGGATCCAGTAGCGTGGTGAACCATGTGCTCCTGCCTGGCGTTCTATGCCGGATCGGGTCGCGCCACGAAATACCGGGTGCACGATTAAAATAATATTTTAGTGGCTTAAAAACAGGGGAGAAAGGGCAAAGTGGCGATGACGATCACCATCGAACGGACGGATAACGGATTCATTCTCCGGGGCGAGGAGGGGATCCAGGTTTTTGAAGAATCCGATGATTGCCAACAAGGCGTAGATGTGGAGGCGGTCCGGAGGCTTCTTTACGGCGTGGTCGAAATGCTGGGCGTATCGG
>JAKJDL010000024.1:0-272 GCA_022705945.1 Candidatus Omnitrophota bacterium
GTTTGAAAGGTGTGATCGATACGCATGTGAGCGGTATGACCGTGAATGATGCTCGGCTCGACATTCAGCGATGGTATTACCGTCAGCGCATGGCGGCGACTCTTACGCGGGCTTCCCGGCCGTGGGTCCTTCTTGCGGATTCCGGAACATTTCCGGCTTATACCGGAGCGAAAGGGACCGCAAACGTGGAAGTTGTTACGGTTGCCCTTGCGGATCAGGACAAACGCACCGGGATGATCGGCGTTCGGGCGCCTTCCGCGGACGCTCAAACG
>JAKJDL010000024.1:282-5103 GCA_022705945.1 Candidatus Omnitrophota bacterium
AGACTCACGGCAAGGATGCGGAAAAGCTCATACTTGATTTCCTCAAAACCGGTAAAGCGTCGCTCGGGAGCAGCAAGTCGCTTGTCGATCTCGGCGCCGAAGGGGAAGCGGTACTTTCCTTTGTCAGCCATCTGAACCAGGTCGGTCAGACCGGTTCGACGCCCCGGCATCCGAAGGGTCTCGCGACCTGCTGCCACGGCGAAGAACCACACGTGGTTGGCTGGCGCTTCATTAACGAACGCCGGGCCGTTAACACGGATGCGAATTGCGGCTGGGCGCAGGGGAAAGCGGACGTTCTTTACGTGGCCGACGCCTTTCAGGTCATGGCCAGGGTGAATGAGCTGCTCGCGAAAAGCTAGTTTTCAACAAGGGAGAAATCTTATGGTGTTCAGTTTCATGTTGCCCAAGAACGGAAACTTTTTCGATCTTTTCGATAAGCAGGTTGACTATGCCGTCGATGCCGCGACGCGTTTTGCCATAATCGTGGCGGATCTCAAGGTTGACGATTCGGAGGTTGAGCGAATGAAGGAGCTGGAACGTCTCGGCGATGAGGTCACCCACCAGATTATGGATCAGCTGAACAAGACTTTCATCACGCCCTTCGACCGCGAGGACATCCACGTGTTGACCAACGAGCTCGATGATATCATCGATATGCTCTATACCATCACAAAGCGACTCCGCACCTACAAGATCCTCACCCCCGACCGGAACTTGACGGAATTTGCGCGAGTGATTGAAATGTCGGTCAAAAGCGTAGCTTATGCCGTCAAGGGACTTCGGGACATGAAGCATCCGGACAAGATTCTGAAGGCCTGCATCGAGGTGAACAGCCTCGAGAACCTAGGCGACAGGATGCGCGATGACATGCTCGGCGAACTTTTTGAAAAATACGCCGATGATCCCGTGGCCGTGATTAAATGGAAAGAGATTTACCAGGAAGTGGAAACGGTTCTCGATGTTTGCGAGGATGCCGTCCACGTGGTCGGATCGATCCTGGTGAAGCAGGCCTGACGCGTCGTGCGCCGCTCCGCCTCCGAACAAGGAAAAGCATGACAACCTACATCCTGTTTCTGGTTTTTCTCGCGCTTCTTTTTGATTTTCTGAACGGTTTTCACGATTCCGCGAACTCGATCGCGACGATCGTTTCGACCCGCGTTCTGACCCCGCAAAAGGCCGTTCTTTGGGCCGCTTTTTTCAATATGGCGGCCTTTTTCTTTTTTAGCCATCATGTTGCCGAGACGATGGGGAAGGGGATTATCGATATCGCGATCGTGGACAACCACATCATTTTCGGGACACTGATGGGAGCATGTATCTGGAACATCATAACCTGGTATTTCGGGCTTCCGACGAGTTCGTCTCACGCGCTGATCGGAGGCTTGGTAGGCGCGGGACTCGTGAAGGCCGGACCGACCGCGCTTGTTTGGTCGGGGATCGGCAAGACGGTCGCTTTCATTTTTATTTCTCCGGTCGTGGGTTTAATCCTCGGTCTTGGGTTCGGCGTGGCTGTTTACTGGATTTTTCAAAAAAAATCTCCCCTGCAAGTGGATCACCTTTTCAGAAAAGGCCAGCTTCTGTCGGCGGCACTTTATAGCCTGGGGCACGGCGGCAACGATGCCCAGAAGACCATGGGTATTATCGCGAGTCTTCTCTTCAGCGCCGGGCTTCTGGGGGAGAAATTTTATATTCCCGTATGGGTTGGGCTCGCGTGTTATGCCGCGATTGCGATCGGAACCGCCTTCGGCGGCTGGCGGATCGTGAAAACCATGGGACAAAAAGTCGCGAAGCTCCGTCCCATGGACGGTTTTTGCGCGGAATCCGGAGCTGCCGCCACGCTTTTTGTTTCATCATCGCTGGGGATACCGGTCAGCACGACCCATACGATCACGGGCGCGATTATGGGGGTGGGGGCCCTCCGGCGTCTGTCCGCCGTAAAGTGGGGAGTGGCCGGCACCATCATGTGGGCCTGGATCCTGACTATCCCTTGCTCGGCATTTATCGCCTCCCTGTGCTACGCCGTCGCGGCCCGTTTTTTTTAACGCCGTCCGAAAAATTACACGGCCTTTACGCGAAGACGGTTGGGGGGAGTTATACTAGTCTCAAGGTTTATTCCCGATTGAGCTTGCGCGAAGCGGCAAAAGGATTATATGAAAAAACTCCCGATATATTTCTGCTGGATGATCCTAAACGCCGGTCTGGTTTTTGCCGGCACAGGTTCGGAAAAACCTTTGAAAACCGATGTGATCCTTGATGTCGTCCCGATCAAAGCGCGGAGCATTCTCGCGGGGCGCGCGGTGGATGCGCTCGAAAAACCGCCGGCCGAAATGCCTGCGGCATGGACTGCGGTCGTTTTCAGGATCGAAAGGGTTCTTTCCGGAGATTTTGAGACTATCATCGTTAAAGAGCCTTCACTGAGAGACCAGATGAAAAAAGCCGCGGAAGAAAAGCAGTTTTGGAAGTTCCTGATCATGGATTTTAAAAAAAATGATGAAGAAGGAACTCCCAAAGGATGGCTTACCATGGCCGTTGTTGATCCCCATGCCTCGTTTGGTATCAGGGAAGGCGAGGCACCATCCCGTCAACATTACAAGATCAGCCTCGCACGGGTTCACAAAGACCCCGCAAGCTACGTTCTTGTCAAAAGCGAAAAACTGTAATTGCCCTCCCTCATTTTTCCCCCGTCCCCAGGTCCGGCCCGGACACTGGTTTCATCCGCCCCGGCCTGTTATTGCGATGACCTTCTTTTTACCTTTTCTTTACAAATCCATAACGCGGATTTGACACATATTTTTTATACTTTCTCCCGTAGAAGAAAAAAATTCAACGGTCCATACGATCGTTGTCAAAGCCCTATCAAGGGAGGAGAAAGTAACAATGAAAAAAACATTCCTGCGGATGATCAGTTGGTTAATGATCTTCTCGTTTGCTGTCAGCCAGACGCTTTTTGCGGACGAAGCTCAGCTTATGAGTATGGTCAACGATCTGCAGAAGCAGATGTCCGAACTGCAGTCGACGATCGCTGCGCAGAAATCAGAGATCCAGGCGCTAAAAACGCAGGGTGCGGGTATTCAAATGGCAGCCGGCGGTGTTGAAGCGCCCAAGATCGATGAAGATGCGTTCAAGGCACAGTTTGACAAGAACCTCAAAAAGAAAATCGGTGATTCAGACAAATGGCTCAACGGTTTGAAATCCAAAGGTGACATTCGCATGCGTTATGAGCCCGCGAATAATACGAGGGCGACGTCGGCGGACGTGAACCGGTTCCGGTTCCGCTTGCGCTGGGGGCTCGAGAAGGAATTTAACGACGAGTTCAAGGCGGGGTTTCGGCTTGCTTCGGGCGGTACGACGGATCCTACGTCCACGAACCAGAGTTTTGACAGCGCTTTTGCCAATAAAACCATAACGATTGATCAGGCTTACGCAATTTACAATCCCAAATGGGCGCTGGTGGGTCCCATCTGTGATGTTGAGTTTGGAGTTGGCAAGGTGGCGAATCCGCTTTCGGACGTTCACAGCTGGCTGAGTTGGGACAGCGACGTGACGCCGGAAGGTCTTTATGAGAAGGTTACTTCCCGCCTGTTCAAGACTGAAAATTTGAGCACGGACATTGAGTTTCTCGGGACACAGTTCATCATCAATGAATCGTCCGCGAGGAATAACATCAACGGCGATGCCGAATTCTTCGGTTTTTCGGGGGGAATCCGCAATAAATTCACCCATGAGAATCTCCAGCATCCCATTGATTTGCGGCACCATATCAATTATGAATTTTCGAGAGGGATCGGGAAAGTCGGAACTGCTACAGCCACCAGTTATAGTATTGATGGTGTGAACATGAGAAACAATGATCTTTTCACCGGTGTGAATACGGGTGATTTGGGAGTTCTCAGCTTCTACCACGAGTTGGGCTGGAAGATCGATCCGCTACCGAAATTCAAATTGTCTTTTGAGCACGGGCAGAATACTCAGGCTCATATGGACAATGCCCACGAGCGGCATTTCTACGTTGTGAACGCGAAGATCGGCTCCGCGAAGAAGAAGGGCGAATGGGAGCTTGGTTACACCTACGGGCATCTGGAAAAGAATTCGACCTTCAGTGTCTGGACCGACTCGGATTTCGGGTTTACCAACCGCAAGGGCAGTGTGATCAAAGCCGGTTATGGTCTGACGGATTTCCTGACACTCAACGGTTCGGCATTTTTTACGCAAAATGTCATTGATGCCGGAAGCAATAGTCCGAACGCGCAACAGCTGTATCAAGTTGATCTGGTCTGGAAGTTTTAACATGGTTACCGGGCCGGCCCATCACTTGAATCGGTGGACAATTCCTCCCTTGGTCAAGGAAAAAGCCCCAGGGTGGGTCGGTCCCTCAGTTGCAAAGAACAAAAAAGGAGATGTGACAATGAAAAAAATGGCAGCGGTTAGCATGATCGCGATGATGCTGGCACTTCCGTCCGGCGGCGTCGCGGCGGAAATTGATCCGAATATCGGACAGTATCAGCAAACAAGCGGTGTTTCGGGAAATCTGAACAGTGTCGGTTCCGACACCCTGAACAACCTGATGACTTTTTGGGCGGAAGGGTTCAAGGCGATCTATCCGAATGTGAACGTCCAAATCGAAGGCAAGGGGTCCGCGACTGCGCCCCCGGCCCTGACGGAAGGTATTGCCCAGATCGGTCCCATGAGCCGTCCGATGAAGTCCGATGAGGTCAGCGGGTTTGAGGCGAAGTATGGTTATAAGCCGACAATGATCCGGGTGGCGATTGACAATCTGGCGGTTTATGTTAATAAGGATAACCCGGTCACGAACCTGAGCCT
>JAKJDL010000025.1:0-4793 GCA_022705945.1 Candidatus Omnitrophota bacterium
CCCGACTGTTATCGAAAACAGCTTGTTCATCACGACGCAAAGGATTTCCGATCCGCCGCTGGACCCGTAAGAGCGCAAGATCAGGGCGACACCCAAACCGTTCAGGGCACCTCCGATCATAACGGCCAACATGGGATCGGACACATTGATCTTGATGTTCACAACGGAAAGCGCCGTCGCGTAGATCACCATCCCCCACAGCGAATAAAAAATAAAGCGGCGGCTCACGAACCACCACCCCAAAACAAAAACCGGTATGTTAATGAGAAGATAAATGGTGCTGATGGAAAACGGAGTCCCCCGGTAGTAAATAAGCAGGGACAACCCGGTCAGCCCCTGGGAGAGCAGGTCATGGGGCATGATCAGCGATTTGATCCCCAAAGCGCACAAGAAGCTTCCGCCCGCTATCAAAAAAGTCTGGTACAAAAAATTTGTTATTTTTTTCATCATCGTGATTTAATTCAGCGGCAGGTTTTCTGAATGTCGTTCCGGTTGTTTCCGCTCACCCGTTCGCCGGTTTTTCAGGTGAATTGTATCATGGCAGGCAAGCCGTCCGCGAACCGGCGGACAAACATAGCAAGCATATTTGAAACCCTGCGCAACTCCTTTTATAGGACCGGTCGATCCTCCGGCCGGGCTGAAACCGTTCTTCACACCATCGCGTGGTAGTATCCTTTTTTCCGGGTCACCGGAATCGGCATATCAAAAAGCCGGCTGATGTTCCGCCGGGTCAAAACAACCGTTTTAGGTCCGTCCATCATCACCCGTCCGTTTTTCATCAGGATAATTCTTGAGATCTCGGGAATGATATCCTGCAGGTTTTGGGTTACCAGGATAATGCTGACCCCCGATGCCGCGATTTTGCGCATCATGTTTTTAAAATGATAAGCCGCTTTTATGTCCAGGCTATGGGTCGGTTCATCAAGGATCAGGGCGCGGGGATCATGAACCAGCGCCCGGCCGATCAGAAAACGCCGCGCCTCCCCGGACGACATCACGGACATCTTCCGGTCTTTAAGAGATTCGATCCCGAGGAATTTCAGGATCTTCAGGGCTTTCCTCTTTTGGGCCGGGACGACCCGGTTCTGTTGCAGGCCGATGCTCCCGAAAAAACCGGACAAAACCGTTTCCAGTCCCGAAATATCCCGCGCATACATCCCCTGAAGGTCATTGGAAACGATCCCGCACAAATACCGGAGCTCAAAAATATTCCAGTGCTCCTCCCCCCAAACCTTGCAAAACGATCCTTTTCGCGCGAGGGGGTAATATTCCCGGGTAATGACCTTGATAAGCGAAGATTTACCGGCGCCGTTCGGGCCGAGGATGGCCGCGTGTTCTCCGGGCAAAACCTTGAACGAAATCCCGTCCAAGACCTTCTTGCTCTCATCGCCCCTGATGACGGTAACACGATTCAGTTCTAAAAGCGGCGGCGCGCCTGTTTCGGTCACGGCTGGATCCTTCCGGGTAGAATAAGGTGTGATTCTCTTTCCACGATGCACGCATATTATCCCGAAAGGAAACCCGCGACAAACACAAAAAAAACAGAAACGGCGGAAAGAACTATCACCTTCCCAATCAGGGCAAGCCCGCACCCTGCTCTCTGTTAACGGCTAGGGGCTTTTGGGTTAGTATTGGCCCTTGAATCCGAAAGGAGCAAGAGTCGCGAAACATCGTCAATGGTCCAGTCAGGAAAAACTCAAGATCCCCCTTGGGAGCATTATAGTTGTTGTATCATAATCCCTGATATTGAAAAAATGAACGTTTGGCGGACAGGCCTTCGTTAGGGGTGCGGGGGCATGACAGTCATTACAAATCTCACCGCGAACTGAGCCATAACATAATAAAGGGGATATCCAGAACACGCCCTGCCCGGATCAATACAGGCCAGAGGGCTGTCATCTTATTTGAAAATGTCCCTGAGCCGGACGATCCCCTTCCATGTGAATCTGATCGCCACACAAGAGAGAACCGACGCCCAGGAGAGAACCCCTGAGATCCGGTCCCAAAACCCGGTGGCTCTGACAGCCCCGAACTCCTTATACCCTTCCTCCTCGCGTGTAATGCCATGGCGAGCTTTGATCTCCTGCCAAACTTTAATCCGTTCAGCCGTCGGCTGAAGACGGTCGATCTCACGTAGACCGCCCTTAAAGCGGTCACGGGGATTGATGCACCTCACGCGATCGATGACCGCAACTTTTGTGCCGCTCTTTATCCCCAGAACATGCAAAAACCAGTAGTCGATCCCGTATCCGACCAGGACCGGATCATACACGTGCATGAACTCGTCCAGCTTTTCCCTGAGAAAGACCGGACAGGTGAGCTCCACAAAATTGGTGTACCGCAGGATATTCCCCGGCTGTTCGCATGTAATGGGATGAGAAATCTTTCCCCAGAGAGAGAAGGCCGGCTGGCAAATCCACAGGCCATACCTGGCCCTCAGCTCAAAAAGGCGGTTGATATCCGCCGCGCTTATCAGGATGTCATCGTCCATCACCATGACAGCCTCATAAGGGGCAAGGGCCTCCGGCCATTCCCGATAAACATGATGAAGATTTCCAAACTTGCCGTCTTTACGCTAATTGTAAAAATCCGCAACACCCCTGAACTTCTCACCGTCATCGCCGTAGTAGGTAACCCAAAGGTCAAAATTTCTTTTGCCATTGAGCCAATGACGAAGATTGGAGTGGTCCCCGGCAGAGGTATAGACAAGATATCTGGATACAGGCCGCAATGAGCAACGAGGAGGCTGCATATGACGGATAACCCTCATGATGGTATCGGCATCCCAGGCTTTGACTCCAACAAATGAAATACTATAAAAAATAATGCGGTGGAATAAATATTATTTTTCCATTCCCCCGCCTCCAGAGGCATCAATTACTCTCGGAGTGTTTTCTCGGAGGGAGTTACTCTGTTCACAACCCAGAGGGTCGTTAGATTCGCTGGAAATAAAGTCGAAGGATGAGCGGAGTGAAGAAACTCTCCAATCCCTCAATTGTCTTCCGTTGTTTTTCGGGCGGTGTAAACAAAATGCAAAAAATATTTTCGCCGGGAAGCCGGAGTTGATTTAAAATCGGTTCGACAGTCTATTTTGAGAATCTGAATATAGATACCCACGCCCTTACGGGCGTGGCACTAAAATCAAAATTCAAGCTCCGCTTGACCGGCATCTTCCTTGCCTTGCATCTCTACGTATTTCTGTATGACACGTTCCTCGATACCTACCGTGGACACGAAGTAGCCCTTTGACCAGATACCCCTGCCGTCCCAATATACTTTCCTCAAAAATTCAAACGTCTCCTTGACCTCCCGGCTCGTATTTGCTTTGAGCACATCCACCACCTCACTCACGCTATATCTCGGGGGAATAATCATGTGTAGATGAATATGATCTTTATCGATCCCTATCGAGATATATTCCCAATCTGGATAATATTCCCGAACCTCTTGCAACTTCCGGCGCAAATACGACCCTACCCCGCGGTTCAGTATCTGACGACGGTATCTGGTCACCCACACAATGTGATATTGGGTCTTGTATACGGCATGGGCCGCTTTCTTTAACTTCATGGCCTCACAGTATATCAAAGATCGGAAAATGCCGGGACGGCTCTCATCCCCACCCTCACGGGTGGGGAGTTCCCGCTAAGTTAAAAAACAAGAGCGGGCATTACGGGACTGTTTTAAGGTTATAAAATAAAAACGCGCACCTTTGTTTAGGGGTGCGCGTTTTTAATATTAATCCGGCAGCTTGCTACTCTCCCAGCGAACTGCTCCGCTAGTACCATCGCCGGTAGAAGGCTTAACTTCCGTATTCGGAATGGGAACGGGTGTTGCCCTTCTCCTATGACCACCGGAAGGTCAGTGGGTACCGGCTTGTGGTTTTTCTCGGGCCGATACCGCGAATTGATCCTGAGCGATTCAAAGCGAAGGATCCATTCCATCCTTTCCCGCTCAAGACGCGATTCATAATTTGGCCTATCAGGGGTTGACCTTCTCTGGTTTCCATATCCGATCAAGCTCTCGCGCGCATAATGCCAGCGGCACAGACACATGAACGGTTTGAAACACCAGCGTGTCAAAAAGTCTAACGGGGTGAATAAATCCCGGCATTTATAATGTCGTCCCCAGAGTCTTGCGGCTCCGAGGAATTAAATTAATGTCAAGCCGAACGACCGATTAGTACGAGTAAGCTGAATCCCTCACAGGACTTACACATCTCGCCTATCAACCTTGTAGTCTTCAAGGAGTCTTCTAAACCCAAAACGGGTTGGGAGATCTTATCTTGGAGTCGGCTTGGCGCTTAGATGCTTTCAGCGCTTATCCATTCCGAGCATCGATACCCTGCGCTACCCCTGGCGGGATAACAGGTAAACGAGCGGCTCGTCTCTTCCGGCCCTCTCGTACTAGGAAGAGCTCTCCTCAAATCTCCTGCGCCCACAACAGATAGGGACCGAACTGTCTCACGACGTTCTGAACCCAGCTCACGTACCACTTTAATCGGCGAACAGCCGAACCCTTGGGACCTTCTCCAGCCCCAGGATGTGATGAGCCGACATCGAGGTGCCAAACCGGATCGTCGATGTGAACTCTTGGATCCGATCAGCCTGTTATCCCCAGCGTACCTTTTGTCCGATGAGCGATGGCGATTCCACTTTCCACCACCGGATCACTAACTCCGACTTTCGTCTCTGCTCGACTTGTTGGTCTCGCAGTTAAGCATGCTATTTACGTTTGCGCTTGACGTGTGATTGCTAACCACACTAAGCATACCTTTGAACGCCTCCGTTACA
>JAKJDL010000025.1:4825-5057 GCA_022705945.1 Candidatus Omnitrophota bacterium
CCCAGTCAAACTGCCAGGCTGGCACTGTCTTTCATCTCGATTCAGAGAATGAAGTTAGAATTCTAGTTCCGTGAGACCGGTATTTCACATTGTGACTCAGCTCTGGCTGGCGCCAAAGCTTCAAAGTCTCCCGGCTATGCTACACACACAAAACCAAAATCCAATACCAACTTACAGTAAAGGTGCATGGGGTCTTTCCGTCTAGTTGCGGGGTCGCGGCATCTTCACCGCT
>JAKJDL010000026.1 GCA_022705945.1 Candidatus Omnitrophota bacterium
GGTCTTGGAATCATTTTCTTTCTCTCGCGACATTTTACGTCCGACAAAAAGAACGCGGTCTGGCAAATCGTTCTTTCAGCCCTCCTTTGCATTCCCGTTTTTCTGGACACTCTGACCCGTGGCCAACTCGGCATTCTCATGCTTTTTTTTCAGGCAGTGATCTTTTTTTCTTATTTGAAAAATCATAAAATTTTGGCCGGATTTCTGCTGGCACTCGCGGTCAGCCTCAAGACCAGTCCGCTTGCCGTCCTTTTTGTTTATTTCCTGTTCCGCAAGGAATGGTTCCTTCTGCTGAGCGCCGCTTGCGGGCTCGTTTTTTTCATATTTCTTTATCCGTCCGTCATAATCGGGTTTGAAGAGAACTGGGAACTGCTGACTATCTGGCACGGTCTCATGAAGGAAGGATCATCGATTAACGCGTATAAAAATTATTTATGGTCAGAACTCTTCACGCCTTTCGCGGCCGACAATCAGTCTTTTTACGCGGTCCTGACCCGCTTTTGCTGGCGGGGAGAATCGGATTTTATCGCCAATCCTTCCCATGGGGTGCGGTGGATCTCTCTATCAATGGGGATCATCTCCGTCCTCCTGCTTTTCATAAAACACACGCGTCCGGCGCCAAAATCCGGAGAGGATGTATCGATCGAGGACAAGTTGGTCGAATTTTCACTTTATCCCGTAGCCATGCTCCTTTTTTCTCCCGTCACTCAAATCCATCATTACGTTTCTCTCTACTTCATGTTCCTTGCCGCTTTTTTTCTTTGGAACCGAAAAAAAACATGGCTTCCGCTCGCCGGAGTCTTCTGCTCCGCGTCTTTGTTTCTTCTGGCTCTGGTGATCGAACCTCTTGCCTACTTGGGATTTCCAATGTGGGGTGCTTTTATTTTGTGGGGAATTCTTTTGTTCCGTCCGACTCCCTCCGCGAAGAGTTCAGGCGGAGCGTAAATCGTTTTTTCCAAATCTGAAATGCGGTGAGTCGCCCCATTCGTTATATCCGGGTTCAGCTCCCGTGGCGCGAATCCTCCGGTCAAGACCGTGAGAACACTGGCAGGCATCTTCATCCAGGTAAGGCTTGCCCGCGTAAAGCTGGTACTTCGCGCGATATTTCACCGGCGTGATATTCGGCATGATGATATTAGCGCCGGCCAGAATTCCCCGTTCCCGGCCTTCGTCATCGATCGCCTGAAGCGCCGTCGCCGCTACCATATTTACATTTTTAAGATGAAGCCGGGTGAGCGCGGTCATCACCAGTCCAAGCCGCAACTGATCTTCCGCGTCATACCTGAAACCACTCAATCCCGAAGGTCGGTTCTCCATGCTGACGCCAGCCTCCGGCATGAGCAGATCGGACTGCCTCGCCAGCGGGGCATCGGCATGCGGGATATAAGGCCCCATCCCGATCATATCGATGTCTTCCCTTTCAAAAAAGAAAATATCGTTCACAAGATCCTCGCGGGTCTGGCCCGGCAACCCGATCATCACGCCGGTACCCGTCTGGTAACCAATTCGCTTCAGCGCGCGAAGGCAATCGAGTCTTTCGCCAAATGAATGATTACCGGGATGGATTTTCTGATACAGTTCGGGGTGACTGGTTTCAATCCTCAGAAGATAGCGATGAGCGCCCGCCTTAAACCACCTTTCGTAAGTTTCGGACGTCTGCTCACCAAGAGAAAGCGTAATCCCGAGCCGTCCATCACTCAACGCTTTCATCCCGCGAACCACCTCTTCGATGAAAACAGCGTAGTCCTCTCCCCGGCGTTCTCCGGCCTGCAAGACGACGGAACCGTAATTCATTTCAAACGCCTGACGGGCACAGGTCAAAATTTCTTCCGGCGTCATGGAATACCGCGCCAGGTTTGGATTCCCGCCACGGATTCCGCAGTAGTAGCAGTTTTTTGAGCACACGTTGCTCAGCTCAATTAGCCCACGAAAATAGACTTTCGTCCCCACGTGTTCGATCGCGCACGCGCGGGCCTTTCTAAACAGCCCGTCAAGCTGATCCGGATCCTTCTCATCAAGCCAGTGGAGCATTTCCTTTTTTTTCATAAACAATCGAAGACGCGACGGGCTAGCACACGGCCCCTGAAAAACCCGCTGCCCCCGGGGTCCCGTGTACCGCGTTAAAGGAACAGGTCCCTTTCTCCGTTTCTGATACGTTCAAGAAATTCGTAAAAAATTTTAAACCCGTTCGGGTTTTTCTCCCGGATTTCGTTAATTTCTTTTTCCATGACCTTCATGCCGATTTCACGAGTTTCGGGAGACGCAAAATCATCCAACCATTCCTGAAAAGTAAGAACCGCATTCAACTTGCAGAATTTTCCCTCCCTGCCACTTCTGAGCAGTTCCATAATGCACTTGCCCGTACGCCCACAGCGGTATCCGGCCGTGCAAAACGACGTGATAAATCCCGCCTTCGCGAAATCCCGGACCAATTCATCCAGGCTCCGCGTGTCACCGAGTATAAACTGCTGGCGGTCTTCCTGCTGGATTCCGTCATCCTCGCTGTAGCTCCCGATACCAAGTTTCGACGACGCGTCCATTTGCGTAATGCCGTGATAGATCGCCTCACGCCGTATGTCTGCCGTTTCCCGCGCTGTGACGATCATGCCGGTATAAGGGATCGCGAGACGGATCAGCATGATCACCTTAAGAAAATCTTGATCAGAAACCCGGTACGGCGACTGAAAAACATAAGGGGCGTTTAGCGCCGGTTCCAGTCGGGGGAAGGAAACCGTATGCGGTCCAATCCCCATTTTCGACTCAAGATCAATCGCATGATGAAGTAACGCCATCACTTCAAACCGCCAGTCATAAAGGCCAAAGAGGACTCCAATTCCAACATCGTCAATCCCCGTCTCAGGTTCCATGGCCCGATGCATGGCATAAAGCCGCCACTGATAATCCGACTTCAGAGTACCCTTCGGGTGAAGCCGGGCGTAGGTCTCATGATGATACGTTTCCTGGAACACCTGATAGGTCCCGAGGCCCACATCATGCAACAACTTCAACTCCTCGACGGGCATTGGCGCGGCGTTGACGTTAATCCGGCGGATATTTCCATGCCCCTTTTCAAGCGGCACCTTCACGTCATAAATCGTTCTCATGCTTTCGGCGATGTAATCAACTCCGGTCAGGGAATGCTCGCCGTAAACCGCGATGATTCGTTTATGCCCGATGGCGCCCGCCAGAGATTCCGTTTCCCGGCGTATTTCTTCCATCGAGAGGACACGTCTCCTAGCGGTCTCATTTTCACGCTTGAAACCGCAATAAGCGCAATTATTCACGCAGTAACTGCCCATATAAAGCGGCGCGAAAGTCACGATCCTGTTGTCATAGACCTTCAATTTGATCTTGAGAGCCGTTTCCCGCATTTCGCGGATCATCTCAGGATCACGAACCTGGATCAGCTCGGCCAATTCGGCCGGGGTCAGGGTCTGCACCTCCAGGGATTTGGCCAAAATCTCACGCGCCCGCTCCTTCGAGGGTTCCCGGGCCGAATTGATCTCATCCCAGATTTTCTCATCCTGAATAAAATCCCGGCCCCCTTCAAGATACTTATCGATCTGATCACGTTTGATTCTGTTTGCAATCCATGCCGTTGCCGAACTCATGATAGCCTCCGTTTTAAGACCTCTCCTTTGTACCGCGCGATTCCCCATTCCGATCTTTTTCGCTCCGCGCCCCGGTATGACGCAGAGGTAATTGCTTTCGCATATCTTCATAAGCTTTCAGAGCTTCAGGAAACGGTTCAATAACCCTCCCGAGGACACCCCGAAGATAAGAAATACAAAGTCCGTAATTGGTGATCGGAACTCCCGCCAGTTTCGCTCTCTGGACACGAACCAGGGTCTCACGTCGCGTCAGCATGCAAGAACCGCATTGAATAACAAGCTGGTACTTCCGGACATCCGACGGAAAATCCCTTCCTGAAGTGACATCGATATGGATATCATGCCCAAGATGTTTCTTGAGCCAGGCCGGAATTTTGACGCGCCCGATATCGTCTCCGATCGCGTGGTGACTGCAAGATTCAGCGATCAAGACTCTATCCCCAGGCTTGAGGCGATCCACCGCCAAAGCGCCTCGCGTCATTTCCACAATGTCCGCCTTGAGCCTCGAGAGCAAAATCGAAAAGGTCGTGCATTTCACTTTCTCGGGGGTCCCAGTCACCATTTGTTCAACCATCTGGGAATCACAAACAACAAGATCCGGAAGCCCGGCAAGTTTTGAAAGCGCCTGTCGATATTCACTTTCCGTGACGACCAGCGTCATACAATGGTGATCCAGCGCGTCGCGGATCGCCTGCGCCTGGGGCAAAACAATCCTTCCCTTCGGGGCTACGGCATCGATCGGAACGATGAGAACCGCAAGACCTCCCCGCGGCATCAAATCTCCGAGAAGCGACGGCGCCGAAAGGTAGTCGTCCGGACAGACCTCAAGAAGAAAACGTTTGAGTTCGGTCACCTGCGCGTCACGCTTCGAAAGATCCGTGCTTGTAGAGATAAGGAAGCGGGACGTTTTTTCACGGACACGCGTCAGAAATTCGGCGGACGGAGGGGTAACGTCAGACTTGTTAATCACCACGATCAATGGACTCTTTCGAGATTCT
>JAKJDL010000027.1:0-4365 GCA_022705945.1 Candidatus Omnitrophota bacterium
GTCGCGAAAACCATCGGCTTGGCGGCATCGGAATCAGGGGACTGGAATCCGAGATCATAAATGTGAAATCCCAGATGCATGAATTTCCGTTCAAGATGAATGAAAGGGAAAATACCGTCGATCGGAAGATTGGGCGCGAGCTTCACAACGCCCACGATCATCAGGGGAGCCACCTCGCTGGCACCCCGGGCCATCGCGAGGATAACTCCCGTCAAAATTCCGGGAGCCGCGGCGGGAAGCACGATCCTCTGGATAGTTTGCCATTTGGACGCCCCGCAGGCAAACGATCCCTCCCTCATACCGCGGGGAACCGAGGCGATAGCTTCCTCCGCCGCAACAATCACGACCGGGATCGTCAAAAGCGCCAGGGTCAAGGATGCCCACATGATCCCGCCCGTTCCGAAAGTCGGCGTCGGAAGTGCGTCTTTGAAAAAAAGATGGTCGATCGTTCCGCCGACAAAGTAAACGAAAAATCCCACTCCAAAAACCCCGAACACGATCGAAGGAACGCCCGCCAGATTATTGACGGCCACCCGGACCGTTCGCACAAGAAACCCTTCCCTGGCATATTCGCGGAGGTAGATGGCGGCCAGGACCCCAAAAGGCGTCACGGCCAGACTCATGAGAACCGTCATCACGAAGGTCCCGAAAATGGCCGGGAAAACGCCGCCTTCCGTATTGGCCTCGCGCGGCTCTTCCGTAAGGAATCTCCCTAACCGTTTGAAAAAAAACTGCCATTTTCCGGCCATTCCCAACCGGTTCGGAAAATAAAAATCCACGATCTTTCCTATCGAGAGCTCCATTTCCTGCCCCGTTGGAAGCCGGTAGCTCAAACACACGTTATCCTGGGCTCCCCGGAGATACCTGGCCTTATCGGCAAGAACCTGATAATCATTCTGCAGCCGGCCGAGTTCCTCCTCCAAAGCCCGTTCCTGCTCGCCCGCAAACAGCCCGCGCCTCCGAAGGGACTTTTCACGAAGTCTCAGTTTTTCGATTTTATGATTAATCAGACCGATTTCCCGTTTTTCGATCCGGTGGACCTCCTTCCAGCGCTCATTCGTTTCCTGGACAAGCCGTCGGAACGTTTCTTCGAAACCGGAAGCGCCGAAAAGAACTCTCTCTTTGTTCGTGCTTTTCAGGGAAACCGGGAACACAAGAGCATCCCCGTATTCCCTGCGCTCAAGCCTTAAAATATCCCGGGGATACCGAATATCTTTGATCGAACTTCTTTCAAAAAATTTGTAGCTGGTCCCGTAGACTTCCCTGTTTCCGAGAAAAATCTGCCATTCCTCGATCTTGCGGTTTTCGGAATCGTGAACCATCTTGAATTGTTTCTTGGCGATAACACCCGCGGCTCTTCCCGAAAACCCGTCTGAAGATTCCCCCTCAAGCTCAAATACGGCAACGGCGGGCGGCCAGAAAATCCTGATGCCGTTCGTGAAAATAACCGAAAGAATGCAGACGATCATCGCCAAACCGATCGCGAGACCGGCCGACGTGAGCCACACGAAAGGCTCCCCGATGCTTTTTCTTTTCGAATCAAATATGGGCTTCGCAGTCACAGGGTTCACGATTACACCGTTTTATATTTGGCCCGGAAATGCTGACGCACCGCTTCAGCCACCGTATTGACGACAAAGGTCATAACAAACAGGATCACGGCCCCCAAAAACAGGGTCCGGTAAAGCGTCCCCAGATAAGGCGCCTCGGGGAGCTCCACCGCAATATTCGCCGAAAGCGTACGCATCCCGGAAAAAATGCTGAAATCCATAATCGGCGTGTTCCCGGTCGCCATCACCACGATCATGGTTTCCCCGATCGCCCGGCCGAGACCTATCATAATAGCAGAAAAGATCCCCGGAAACGCCGTCGGAAGCACCACCCGGACCGCCGTTTGCCAGCGGCTGGCCCCAAGCGCCAGGGATCCGGAAACAAGCGTTTTGGGCACGTTGGACAGAGCGTCCTCGGCAATGGTAAAGATAATCGGTATCACGGCAAATCCCATCATGAAGCCGACAACCAGCGAATTCCTCTGATTGAACGGGGTTCCGGTAGCTTGCGGCCACCAGAGACGGAAATCCGCGGTCCTGATACCCGTGTCCGGATCCTGGAAAACAAAAAATATTTTTTCAATGACGGGACCCAGCTGCCACCCCCAGTAACCCAAAACGGCAAGCACGGGAACGATCGCGAGCCACTCAAAACCCGGTTTGATCCATTTGCGGTAGCGGATCGGCAGCTGACTCCAGAAGGCCCCGAACATCATCGCGCCCGCCGGAATCAGGATGCACACCACCAGCAGGGACGGAACCTTGGTTTCGATCAACGGCGCGAGCCAGAGTGCCGCCAAAAACCCAAGCACCACGGAAGGAAGCGATGCCATGATCTCCATGGTCGGCTTGATGAAAAGCTTCAGTCGCGTATGAGAAAATTGCGACGTGTAGAGAGCCCCGAGAAGCGCTATCGGAAGCGAAAAGATCAAGGCATACCATGTGCCCTTGAGTGTCCCGACGACAAGCGGAACGATCGAAAGCTTGGGTTCAAAATCATCGGTGGACCCGGTCGTCTGCCATATAAATGCCGGCTCCGGATATCCCTCATACCAGAGCTTTCCGAAAAACGCTTTCCATCCCGCCTGGGGATGCGGGTCCTCCAGGTCGTAGAAATGAAGCCGGCGGTCCGAATCGAGCAAAAGGATGCGGTCATAGCGGGGGCTCAGGGCTCCGAGTTTCACATCGAACGGAAAACGCTTTTCCCATCGCACCGTCTCAGTCGTTGAATAACGCAGGGACACCAGCGATCCATGCCCCGTCAGAAACGCCTTGTTCCGGAGGCTGGCGCTGAAAAAACCAGCGGCTCCTCCTATCGACTCGAATTCCTTTGTCTGAACAAAGATCCGGCGTTTTTCCCCCGGCGGAATCGTCAGCGAAAAAATCCTGTTCAGCCCTTTCCCGTTAGTGACCGAAACAGACACCTCCCCGTTGATATAATCCAGAGAACCTATCCGCTGATCTTCCCGGTCTTCGAAGGGACGGAAAGACTGACGCAACCGAACCACGTCCGGCGTCACCCGGAAATAATGCACACTCCCCTCTTCCGTTGCGACCAGGACTCCGTCCGCATTTGAATTGACAAGAACCCGGACGGGTTTTCCCGGTATGTCCGGCGAGAGATCGATCGCTTTTTCAAATTGAGGCTCGCTGAAACCCGTCAGACTCGATTCGCGCGTAACTATCGCCACGGGGACGGATGTTTTTTCACCGGCAGTAAAGATCCCGGCAACAAGCATGGTTTCCCCGGCATCCCCGCTCGCCAGATCACTCACAAGAATCGGGTCTTCCGGCTTTAAAACCGGGGCCGTGATCAGCGGTTCGATCCGCGGCGTGATCAAACGCCGGTTTTCCCCGTAGGAAGCGTCATAATGCAGTTGAAAGATGCTGATATTGCCGTCTCCGGTTCCGTAGATAAAACGCTGTTTGAGAGGATCATATTTAACCGCGAGAACTTCAGAACCGAGAGAGTCAACCGGGGTAAATTCATAAACGATTTTTTTTGAGGCCAGATCATAAAAAGTGATCCGCCCGGATTTTTCGACCAGAAAAGGTTTTTCAGCCCATTCGTCTATACCGAGCGCCTTGTATTCTCCGGCGGCGACCGAAAGCGTCTCAAGAAGCGTCACTTTCGCCCGGCTCATCAACGGAAGGATTTGGGCGAAAATAAAGAAAAAGATCGCGGCCACGGCCACGATAACTCCGATCCCGCCGATCTTTATGAAACGCGTCATGAACCGGTCAAAAAGAATCGTCGATCGGGCTGTTTTGAAACGTGAAGGAAGAGCCCCCCGCAAGTCAGCTCCGGTATTGATGGACGCCTGAGCCTGTGGCAATGATTTTATCCTCCCTTGGCTTTAAAGGATATTTCACGAACCAGCCGGTCCGCTGGATTTAACAACGGACCGGCTGATTCGTTTTTTTTAACTTTAGAAAACCGATCTCTTACTGCAGCTTGCCAAGCTCCTCTTCGATCAGCTTGGCGGTCAGCGGATAATAACCATCCTTGACCACAAGCTCCTGGCCCTGCCTGGAGATCATGAACTTGACGAACTCGAGCGTTAGCGGATCGGGCGCCTCCCCCGGCTTCTTGTTGATGTAAACAACCAGAAACCGGCTGAGCGGATATTTCCCGCTAACCGCATTTTCCATGCTGGGACCGACACCGTTCACCTTCACCGCCTTGACTCCTGACGTAATATAGCCGATCCCGGAATAACCGATCCCGCCAAGATCACTGGCTATGGCCTGAACCACGGCGGAAGACCCCGGTTGCTCCTTCACCGTGCTCTTGTAGTCCCCTTTCTTAAGAGCT
>JAKJDL010000027.1:4407-4543 GCA_022705945.1 Candidatus Omnitrophota bacterium
CGGATGCGCTGTTGCGGCCGTAGATCGAGATCGCCTTGTTCGTCCACCCCGGTCTCGCCCCCAGCACCGCGCCCCAGTTACGGATATCATCTCCGCCCTGTTTGAACGTACTCGAGAAAATCCCGTCCACTTCCTC
>JAKJDL010000028.1 GCA_022705945.1 Candidatus Omnitrophota bacterium
ATGGCAACAAATTGTTTTAATTTAATTCTGAAAAATATTAGCGATAGATACTCTTTAATTATTAGAAAATATAACAATTTATAGCAATATTGCGCTTTCAGGCTAGGTCAACAGTGAGCGGATTTCTTGGGAGATTACTTCCGATGCCCCGGAAACGGGTCCTCGGAGTTATTGAAGTCAGGCAGGTAATCGGTTTGATCGCTCAGAATCTGCGTATAGACTTTTTCAAATCCAAGCTCTTTCACCTTCGCGAGGACAAGATCGTATTCTTGCGGCGTGACTCCGCGCGTGAGTGAATTCTTCGCGAAGCAGGCGGGAACGGGTCTAAACTGACTCATAACTGAAATGGGGAGCCCGTCGCCAAACTCAGCGTGTAGCTGGTCAAGCGTTTCAAGGCTGTTTTCGACATGGCCCGGTAACACAAGATGACGAACCAGAACGCCCCGCTCCGCCACCCGCTCCCCCGAGGGATCCCAGGGATCAAGAAATCCCCTGGCGTCGACCATCTCCCGGATCGCTTCGAGCGCAATCTCTGGATAACGCTCATCCCCCATGCACTCACGGGCTAGATCAGGATCCGCAAATTTAAAATCCGGCATGAAGATGTCCATAAACTCGCTATATTCGGAGATCATTTCCGGAAGCTGATATCCCGAGCTGTTGAAAACTTTCGGGATTGGGAAACTCAGAGCCCGAAGTTTTAGGCAGAGTTCCTTGATATGCGGCCAAAAATGATCTGGAGTGACAAAGTTCAGGTTGTGAACCTTTTTGTCTATCAAGTCCTTGACGGTCTCAAAAAATCGGTCCGCTGAGTAAATCTCGCCATGATGGGCCGCGGAAATCTGGTAGTTTTGGCAAAAAAAACATCGGCTTGAACACCCGTCAAAAAAGATAGTCCCGGAACCGCGCGATCCGGAAATCGATGGTTCCTCTCCGAAATGCGGCCCGACATGGGAAATCCTGAGTTCTGAGGTCTCGCCGCAAACCCCGACCTTCCCACGCGAACGATCCACTTTGCATTTACGGGGACAGAGCTGACAATTGTGATATTGATCCAAAAAATTCATGGGGAAAATAAAGTTGGGCGCGAAATGA
This sequence comes from Candidatus Omnitrophota bacterium, assembly GCA_022705945.1. Lineage (GTDB taxonomy): Bacteria > Omnitrophota > Omnitrophia > Omnitrophales > Aquincolibacteriaceae > UBA1443. Next base: position 1,096 of record JAKJDL010000028.1, read on the forward strand.
ATACGCTTTATTTCATGTTAAAAGGAAAACTTTTTGAAAGCTTCCGGGAGCGCACTAAGAATATCTCCCGCCGTGAGGCTCACCTGTCCGACCTTCCCGGCCGCGAGATCGCCGGCAAGACCGTGAACATGAACACTAAGACAGGCGGCCTCATATCCGGAGAACCCTTGCCCGCACAAAGCCGAGATCACACCCGTCAAGACGTCTCCCGAACCGGCGGTCGCCATTCCGGGATTGCCTGTGATGTTGACGTAACATTCTCCATCCGGAGACGCCACAATCGTTCGGTGTCCCTTCAGGACCATCACGACCCCGCAGGATTGGGCGGTTTCGAGCGCGCGCTTTTTTCGAAGCGCCTCCGAATCGTCCAGTTTCCCCCCGAACAGCCTCACAAATTCACCAGGATGCGGGGTCAGGATCATAGGTGATTTTCTTTTTCGCAAGATATCAAGGTTCCCTTTCAACGCGTTCAGCCCATCCGCGTCAATGACAAGGGGATTGGAAAGATCTATCACGACCTTACGAACAAGTTTTTGCGTCGTCACATGCGGGGAAAGACCGGGGCCGATGGCAAGGACATCCTGCCCATGCGCCATTCGCCTGATCTCGTGAATACTTTTTAAGGAAAGCGTGCCTTTCACCGTCGAAGGAAGAGGCCGCACCATGATCTCGGCCCCCTGCCTCGCGATAATCAGGTAAACAGCATCGGGGACACCGACCGTCACAAGCCCCGCTCCCGCCCGAAGGGCCGCCATTCCCGTCAAATAAGCCGCTCCCGTCATCCCGCGCGAGCCCGCGAGAATTAAAACACGCCCCATGTCGCCTTTATGCGCGGTAACGGGACGTTTGAGTTTTTTCGCGAGTATGTGGATATTCATGATTTTAGCGAGACGCACGGCGCGCGAAGCACCTAGCTTCGCTGTCACGCCGCGCCGCGCGTTTCTTACTTCGCACTGATAAGTTTTTTCATCTCCGCCACGGCTGTCCGGAGCCCGACAAAAACGGCGCGACTTACAATGGAATGCCCAATATTAAATTCCCTGATTTCGGGAATCGCCAGGAGGGGAGAAATATTCCCGTAATTGAGTCCGTGTCCGGCATGGATTCTGAGCCCAAGATTCGAACCCAAAACAGCGCCCCGCCGAATTCGCTCAAGTTCACGGACCCGGGCCTTCCCTTTCGCGTTCGCATAAGCGCCTGTGTGGATTTCAATGGCTGAGGCCCCGAGGTGCGCGGCTTCCCGAACCTGCCTTTCGTCCGGATCGATAAAAAGACTAACCTCGATTTTCTCATGAAGAAGCGCCCTGATCGTCCGGCGAAGCTGTCTCTTTTTTCTGAAAAGATCGAGTCCCCCTTCCGTCGTAATTTCCTGACGTTTTTCGGGGACAAGACAAGCCTTTTCGGGCCTGACTTTGAGCGCGATCCGTAATATTTCCGGGGCAATCGACATCTCGAGATTAAGCGGCAGACGAATTTGCCGCTTCAGCTCTAGGACATCCTTGTCTTGGATGTGCCGGCGGTCTTCCCGTAAATGGACCGTAATGCCGTCCGCGCCCCCTCGTCGCGCCTCCCTCGCCGCTTCAAGCACGGAGGGCTCAAAACCCCGTCGCGCCTGACGAAGCGTCGCGACATGATCAATATTGACACCCAGTGTTCTGGAGATCTTTCGGGAGGTCATGGGAGATCAGTCTTTGGCGGAAGAAATCCTGGTTTTGATCATGATCGGCTCTTTGTCTTTGAGACTTACGTTTTCCGGAAGCACGATCTGGAGCGGCAAATCATAATCCCCCTTCTTCATCGTTCCCAGATCCACGAAGGCAAGAATGTCTTCGGAGTTCAGTCCTTCAAGATAACGTTTTGATCCCTTCAGAAAAAAATTGACCCGCTCCGGCTCGATCGTGATCACACCGTTCGATTCCGGGACGCGAAGAACCCGGACGGGAACGTCCCGGAATTCTTTTTCGTCAAATTCTTCACGAATGGGGATATAGACATCCACAAGCGATTCACTCATGGGCTTGACGCCCTCCGGGAGCTGGACCTCCATGGTCCGATGAAAAGAACGGATCCTTCCGACCAGATCGATCGGTTCCGTCTTCACGGATTTCATCGCTTCAAGAACGCTCTTGGGCCCCTGCGCAAGGATGGCATTGGGATCCATCCGCACCTCGTCTTTCAAAAGCTTGTATCCGATCGCGGGGTCACCGGAAAAATCCGGCTGAATTTCAAGTTTTTGCATAATCACTTCATCAAGCGTGATCGTCACGACCTCAGGCTCAATCGTAAGGACGCGCGCTTGGAAACTGGGCAGAAGAATTTCGGAATGTTCGACCCGAAACGAATACTCGCCGGCCGCTTTAATCTCGGGACCGATTTTGTGAAGGGCGCGAATTTCCTGGCCGGCAAGATCGACCATCAGAGATCGCGGCGCCGAAAACGTCACCTGGATCACGTCGGTCGAGAGCTTCGCGATCGTCAACTGCGGATTTTCAATCGTGACTTCCAGGGGAATCACCCGCGTCAGCTCGATATTTTCCTCGCCCAGGGCGTAATACCAGAGACCGACCGCCAGAATCAACGAGATAATCTTCAACCCCCAATTCAGACGCAACCATTCCGGGATCATAGGGGCTCCTGACGCTGGAAGCGGAATATTTTCCTGTTCTTTTCGATAAACTCCTTGAGAAAATTCTTGTTCTCGGCAGGATAAAAAAGTCCCTCAAGGATCCGTTTAAGGTTCTCGGCATCCAGGGCCCTGGTCAGATTGCCAGACACGGCGACCGAAATGTTACCCGTTTCCTCGGAGACAACGATACAAACCGCGTCGTTTTCTTCCGTCAGGCCGATCGCCGCACGGTGACGGGTTCCCATCGATGACGGTAGCTCCAGCGTCTGGGTCAACGGGAAAAGCGATCCACAGGAAGCGATCCGGTCGCCAACGACAATCACGCCTCCGTCATGGGTCGGGGTATGCGGATCAAAAATACTCCAGAGAAGCTCCGCGCTAACCTTGGCGTCGATCATCATCCCGCTTTCAATGTAGTTTTTAAGCCCCACTTCCCGCTCTATGGCAATCAGCGCCCCGATACGCTGGCGGGACATGTAATCCACCGCTCTCAAAATCTCTTCCATGAGACCGTTTTTTTGAAGAAAAGCGCCCGACATGGTCGTTCCAATTCTGGCGAGCGCGCGTCTCATTTCGGGTTGAAAAATAATCAGAAAAGCCACTACCCCGACCGCGAACAGTTTGGACATGACCCAGATAATGCTATTAAGCTCGAAAAATTTCGCGACAAGAAAAAGGATGACCAAAATCAACAGCCCAAGGAGCACCTGCATCGCGCGCGTTCCCTGAAAAAAACGAATGATGGAGTACACCATCGCCCAGATCACGAGGATTTCA
>JAKJDL010000029.1 GCA_022705945.1 Candidatus Omnitrophota bacterium
AGAGAGGCGTCAAAAAGAGGGAAGCGACAAAAAAAGCGACGGCCAATATCAACACTTTCCCCCGGTGGCGCAAGGCTGTTGCCAGGGTTCGTGAATATAAGGAACGTAAATGATGCATCCATCCGTCTACAAGACGTCCGATCCGCGTATCATGCCCGATCTTCAGGAATTGGCTGCATCGGGCTGGTGTCAGCGTCACGGCCTCGAGTAGTGAAAAGGCGACGGCGGCGGAGATCGTAATCCCGAACTGAAAGAAAAATTTACCGATAAGCCCCTCCATGAAGGCGATCGGCAGGAAAACCGCGATGACCGCAAGCGAGATCACTAACACGGAAAATCCGATTTCTCTCGCTCCCACGATCGCCGCGAGCACGCGGGCTTTTCCCATTTCATAATGGCGGGCGATATTTTCGAGGACTACGATCGCGTCATCGACCACAATACCGACGACTATGGAAAGGGCCGTGAGGGTAATGGTATTCAGGGTAAAACCAAAAAAATACATGATCAGAAACGCTCCCCCAAGAGCGGTCGGGATGGCGATGACCACATTGATCGTGGAACTCAGCGAGCCCAGAAAAAACCAGCAGACGATGCCGGTGAAGATGACGGCCAGGATGATCGTCAGCTCCATTTCATTGAGCGTGTCGTTGATCTGGTCCGTGCCGTCAAAATTGACCGTAAGTTTAAAGCCTTCGGGCAGGTTGGCCGAGAGCTCCTTCACCCGTTTTTTGACACGCTTTGCAACTTCTACGGCGTTTGTGCCGCGCTGTTTCCGGATCCCGATGCCGACGGAAGATTTGCCCAGCACGCGGGCTTTCCGCCGGACGTCTTCGAGGCCGTCCTCGATCTGCGAGACATCGCTCAGACGGAATGTTTTCCAGAGATAGCCCTCACGAACTCGGCTTGGAATGACCAGGTGGCTTAATTCCTCGACATTCGTCGATTCTCCCATCACCCGGATGTTTCGTTCGGTTTTTTCCGTCGTGAGCCGTCCCGCCGGAAGTTCCGTGTGCTGTGACCGGATGGTGGCCAGCACGTCTTCAGCGGTCAATTCCAGCGCCTCAAGTTTTTTTTGATCCAGCCATACCCGCATGCTGGGTTCCGCGAAACCCCCAAGCGTTATCTCCCCGACGTCCGGGATGACCGAAAACTGGTCCTTGAGATGGTCTTTGACATATTGAACCATCTCCCGTAAGGGGCGGTCGCCCGAGAGACCCAGCCAAATGATCGGCTGGTCGTCGGGGTTTACTTTGGTAATGATCGGCGCGTCCATGTCTTCGGGAAGGTTTCTTTGCGCCTGCGCGATCTTGGTCTGGATCTCCTGGACCGCGACGTCGATATCCTTGGATAGCTGAAATTCCGCAGTAATGCTGGCGCCTCCGAAACGGGAAGTGGACTGGATATTCTTGATCTTTTCGACGGACATGAGAGCTTCCTCAATGATATCCACCACTTCGGTTTCCATCACCTCGGGCGCGGCGCCCTCCCACGTCACACTGATATTCGCGTAAGGAAAATCGATGTCCGGCATTTGCGAGACGCCCATGCGATGGAAGCCGATCCCGCCGAAGATCAGGAGCGCCGCCATGATCATCCAGGCGAAGACCGGTTTTTTGATCGAAACGTCCGAAAGCTTCACGCGATCTCTCCGGTCGCGACCCTGATGGCCGCTTCGTTGCCCTTCATCTTGTAATGCGAAAGGTTCTGGCTGCGCATGGTTTCGTTCAGAGACTGAAGGGCGACCAGGACGTCCAGATTGTTGACAAGACTGCGGCGGTATTCCTCGACCTGCAGTTTGTAATTCTCGTTCGCAGAAGCGACCGCGTTCTTCAAGGCTTCCAGTTCCTCCCTGGAGGCAATCCAGTTGCGGTAACTTTGCCTGATTTCAAGCGCTGCGGAGCGTTTTGCAAGAGAAAGGGAAAGCTTCTTCTGCCTGAACTGCGAGATCGAATCCTTGACTTGTCCCACGGTCTCGGTGCCCGAAAAGAGAGGGACATTGACCGTAAAAAGAGCGTCCCAATCCACTTTATTTGTAACCCCTTCCCGGCGCATATACTGGTTGTGGTTGAAGGTGATCGAAGGCCAGAAAGCGCTTTGGGCCACGAGGATGCCGCGCTTTGAGGTTTTAACGGCATAATCCGCGGCGCGGACATCCGGCCGGGTTTCGACAAAATCCAGATAATCAGAAAGGTCCCGGACGGTCTGTTCATCCGCTGTTTCTTCCAGATTGCGGTTCTCGATCGTGACGCCGGTCAGGAATTCCAGTTCATATTCCGCGAGAGCGACAAGACCGCGGATGTTTGCCTCATCGGCCTCGACGAGTTGCAGGCGTGAGCGGGCGGTAAGGACTTCACTCTGACGCGACCGGCCGAGCCGTTCACGCTCACCGAGCTCTTCGATGCGTTGTTCAAGGAACGTGTGGATTTCTTTGAGGATCAGAATATCTTTCCGGAACTTTAGCGTGGTGTAAAAAGCGCGGGCAACATCCAGATAGAGAAGCTGTTTCGCGCGTATCCAAAGCTGCTTCTGTTCTTTGGTGTAGCTGCCCGCGCCGGTGATCGCCCCCATGGCCTTGAAGCCCTGAAAGAGGGGCTGACTGAAAGTGAACTTGTTCTCGGTCCGGTCCGGATCGATGTTTCCGCCTTCCTCTTTTGTTATATCCTGGAGTTGCCGTGTCCATACGTAATTAACGTCTCCGAGCCCATGACTGAGGGCGGTGAAAATCTGAGCTTCGGCCCGTTTGATGGCCTGTTCCTGGATTGCGATCGTTTCACTTTGGACAAGGGCCAGCCGGTAACATTCGTCCAGGGTTAAAGGGGCGTTCGAGGCCGGCTCGGCAAAAAGAGGGGAGGCGGATGTATTTGATAAAAAAACGAGTACCGCAACGGTGATTCTCAATGCAAAGCCTGACAAAAGACGGGACTTCATTTTAAGGTCTCCCTGAGACGGTTATCCAGTTCCCGCGAGATGGCCGAACAAAAGCGTCTGACGGTTTCCTGGCCAGCCGCATCAAATTGGTCATAGGCGCCTAAAAGCATTTGCAGTGAATAACCATGAATCCAGGACACGATCTTCTCGCCTTTGGGCCGGATCGAAAGAAGTATAATCCGCCGGTCCTTGGGGTGGGTGAGCCTCTTTAACAGTTTTTTTTCTTCGAGTTTATCTACCAGGTGGGTGATGGCCGGTTTGGTGAGGTTGAGGCGTTTACTGGTTTCGGTCATGGACATTGTTCCGAAGGTGCGAAGCTGATTCAAGAGGGCATACTGCGGAAGCGAGAGGTTGACTTCGGCCAGTACGCTTGCATAGAGACGGGAGAACTTCGGCTGGATTTCTCTGAACGTATTGGCAAACCCTTCTCCTTCTTTCACGTAAGAAGCCCTGTCTTTAGTTAAACTGCTAAATAGTTAGATATTTGAATAACGTCGGGGAATTATATATGGAGTCTCAGATGGAATCAAGGGAGTTTTTTAAAAAAATCGCGCTTGCGATTCAAACACGTGCATGAGCCGGAAAGGTTCCCGAAAGTGTACGGGAGATGTCTTGTGAGTTCCGGCGCTTGTGGCATAATGCACCATCATGCTGATCCTCCGAAAAATACTTTTTTATGTTTTTTTGGCTGTTTATCTGGTGGTCTGCCCTGTCGTTATCCTTTATTCGCTGGGTTATATTTACACGCCTAAATCGGAAGAAGGGATTGTCAAGACGGGTTTGATCCACCTCGAGACTTTTCCTCCCGGAGCTTCCGTTTTTTTGAACAAAAGGCTTTTACAGGAAAAGACCCCTTGCACGATCACGGAACTGTTGCCCGGCCGTTATCAGGTCAGGGTCCAGCTTAAAGATAATCGGATCTGGGAAAAAAAGATCGAAGTTATGGCGGGCAAAGCCTCGGTTTTTGACAAGATTCTTCT
>JAKJDL010000002.1:0-104498 GCA_022705945.1 Candidatus Omnitrophota bacterium
CAGGTCGCCGATCGCTCCGAGTCTCGTTTCGTTGAATGATGGGACATCAAGCAACGAAACGAGACTCGGAGCGATCGGCGACCTGGCCTATACGATCCGGTCGAAGTCGTTATCGCCGGATGATCTCATGATCGTGGCGGGGGATAATTTCTTTGATTTTGATCTAAATTCCTTTGTGGAATACGGGCGTAAGGTTCGGCCGCAGGGTGTGATTGCGGTTTATGATGTGAAAGATAAAGAACTCGCCAAAAATTACGGTCTCGTCCGCACGGGGGAAGACGGGAAGATACTTGAATTCCAGGAAAAGCCTTCCGAGCCCAAAACGACGCTTGCTTCCAGCGGTATTTACTGGCTTCCGGTCGAAACCTGGGGGCTCCTTGACACTTATATCAAGGGAGGCCATAATACAGACCAGCCGGGGCACTATATGCGGTGGCTTGCCGAGACTTCAGGGCTTCACGCCTTCCCTCTGAAAGGGACCTGGTTGGATATCGGTGACCTCGCCTCCTACCAGAAAGCGAACGCCATAGTCAAATGACCTTCCATTTGTGAGACGCGGAGAGTCGTTAAAATCAAACAAAAGGAGCAACAGAAAAAAAGGAGCAACAGAAAATGAAAAAAGGGCATTATTTTTTTACTTCAGAATCGGTTTCCGAGGGGCACCCGGACAAAGTTTGCGATCAGGTTTCCGACGCGATCCTTGACGCCTATTTGGCCCAGGATCCGGCCTCCCGCGTGGCTTGCGAATGTCTGGCGACCACCGACCGTCTGACGATTGCGGGGGAGATTACGAGTAAAGGCAAGGTCGATGCTGAAAAGGTTGCCCGCAATGTGATCAAAAAGATAGGTTATGTGGACCCCACCATCGGGTTTGATTACAAGACCTGCAAGATCGACATCGCCCTTCACACCCAGTCGCCCGATATCGCCATGGGCGTGGATACCGGCGGGGCCGGGGACCAGGGAATGATGTTCGGCTACGCGACCGATGAAACGAAAGAGCTTATGCCGCTTCCGATCATGCTCGCCCAAAAGCTGGTACGCTACCTGACAGCGGTCCGCAAGTCGGGAAAAATCAAGTATCTGCGTCCCGACTCCAAAAGCCAGGTGACGGTCGAATACAGGGATGAAAAGCCGGCACGTGTGGAAGCTGTGGTTCTTTCATCCCAGCATGACGGGGATGTGATGCTTCCGACCATCCAGAAGGACCTGACAGAGAAAGTGATCAAAAAAGTCATCCCGGCGGATCTTTGGGACAAGGATACGAAAATTTTCATTAATCCGACGGGGCGTTTTGAGGTGGGCGGTCCTCACGGCGACACCGGACTAACCGGCCGGAAGATCATTGTCGATACCTACGGCGGCATGGGCCGTCACGGCGGGGGAGCCTTTAGCGGGAAAGATCCGTCGAAGGTTGATCGCTCTGCCGCCTATTTCGCGCGCTATGTTGCGAAAAACATTGTGGCCGCGGGCCTTGCCGGCAGCTGCGAGATACAGGTTTCCTATGCGATCGGTGTGGCCAAGCCTGTTTCGATCCGGATCGACACGTTCGGGACGAATAGAATCAATGAAGAATCAATCGTGGAAGCCGTGACGAAAGTTTTTGATTTTACGCCGCGTAGTATCATTACCACGCTTGACCTCCGCCGTCCGATTTACAACAAGACCGCGGCTTACGGTCATTTCGGACGCACCGAGGCCGGTTTCACCTGGGAAAAAACCAACAGGGTCGATGAGCTCCGGAAGGTTCTGAAGCTCAAGGACGGCTGTTCCTGCTGCAAAGTCGCAATGGCAATCTAAAAGTTCAAGAAGGGCGAACACCATGAAAAAGAAGGCGATGTCCAAAAAAACAAAGGACTTTAAAGTCGCGGATCTTTCGCTCGCGGGTTGGGGCCGTAAAGAAATCGATATGGCGGAAAAGGAAATGCCGGGACTTATGGCCACCCGGAAGAAATACGGTCCTCAAAAGCCCCTCAAAGGCAAGCGGATCATGGGGAGCCTTCACATGACGATCCAGACCGCCGTCCTGATCGAAACCCTGGTAGAACTCGGCGCTGATGTTCGCTGGTGCTCATGCAATATCTTTTCCACGCAGGATCATGCCGCCGCCGCTATCGCGGCCAGGGGGATCCCGGTTTTTGCCTGGAAGGGAGAGACGCTCGAAGAGTACTGGTGGTGCACGATGAAAGCGCTTGCGTTTCCCGGCGGCAAGGGGCCGAATCTGATCGTGGACGACGGCGGCGACGCGACACTCATGATCCATCTGGGTTATGACGCGGAAAAAAACCCGAAGATTCTCTCCAAGAAAGTCGAGACCCAGGACGAAATCGAACTTTTCAAGCTTCTCAAGGCATGTCTGAAGGAAAACCCGAGGAAATGGCACGGTGTGGTCGAGGAATGGGAAGGTGTTTCCGAGGAAACGACCACCGGGGTTCACCGCCTTTACAAGATGCAGGAACAGGGGAAACTCCTTGTTCCCGCGATTAACGTGAACGATTCCGTTACCAAATCCAAATTTGATAACCTTTACGGCTGCCGCGAATCGCTCGCGGACGGCATCAAGCGCGCGACGGATGTGATGGTCGCGGGCAAAGTTGCCGTCATCCTCGGCTATGGCGACGTGGGGAAAGGCAGCGCACAGGCCATGCGCGGTCTCGGCGCGCGTGTGATCGTGACCGAGATCGATCCGATTTGCGCTCTTCAGGCCACCATGGCCGGTTATCAGGTCGCGCGGATCGAGGATGTTCTCGGTATCGGGGATATTTATGTTACGGCCACGGGCAATGTTGACGTGATCACGGCGGATCATATGTCCAGGATGAAAGACGAAGCGATCGTCTGCAACATCGGGCATTTCGACAATGAGATCCAGGTCTCCCGGCTGGAAAATTGGCGCGGGATCAGGAAGATCAATATCAAACCCCAGGTCGACAAGTATGTGTTCCCGGACGGGCATTCGATCATCCTTCTTGCGGAAGGACGCCTCGTGAACCTTGGCTGCGCGACGGGGCATCCCAGCTTTGTGATGTCGAATTCCTTCACGAACCAGACCCTGGCCCAGATCGATCTGGTCCTGAATCCCAAAAAACCCGGTGTCTACCGGCTGGATAAGAAGCTGGACGAGGAAGTGGCGCGGCTGCATCTTGAAAAACTTGGTGCCAAGCTGACCCGCCTGACTCCCAAGCAGGTTGAATATCTCGGAGTGCCCGCAGAAGGCCCTTACAAACCCGAGCATTACAAATACTAATCTTCATACGGTCGATTGTTCCGGGCGTTTCAAAAGAAGATCCGATGTCCGTTTTTGAACAAGCCGTATAGAGGGAAAAAGAAGGGAAAGCTCTTTACCGGAGGTTTGCCTCCGGAGTTTCCGGCCCAGGAATGAAAAGAATTTTCCCGCGGCTTGCGGACGGGAAAACCCGCCGCTATGAAACTTTCGAGAGTATGCGGAAGTCGGGAAAAAAACGGCGTCTCGCTTTACGAAAGAGAGGCCGCGGCCGAGACGGTACCCGTTAGAAAAAACGCACTTACCGCGATTATTGCCGAAGAAAAGAGCCATCAGTTTGTTCCCGAAGATATCATCAAGTTTGTCGCCAAACCTGGTTTTAGGGCCGGGAACGCCGAGTTTTCCCATACCGAAAAAATATTACCTTTAATCGGCCCGAAAAATTCTTCCGAAGGAAAGGGATGTGTGATGGATAACTTCATTTTCAAAAATCCTACCGAGATCCTTTTCGGTAAAGGCATGATTGCCGAAATTAAAAACCGGATTCCCGGGGATAGGCGTGTCCTTTTCCTCTACGGAGGAGGTTCGGTCAAAAGGAACGGGGTTTATGAACAGGTGAAGTCGGCCCTGAGGGGCCGGAAGGTCGTGGAATTTTCAGGGATCGAACCGAACCCGCTTTTTGAGACATGCCTGAAAGCCGTCTCAGCCGTCAAAAAAAACCGGATCAATTTTATTCTTGCCGCCGGAGGAGGCTCGGTGCTTGATGCGGGCAAATTTATTGCGGCCGCGGCCCTTTTCAGGGGAAATGACCCCTGGGCGATCCTGAAAGAGCAGGGAGCCAACGTGACCGGAGCAATTCCCGTGGGTGCCGTTTTGACGCTTCCCGCGACCGGTTCGGAATCGAACGGCAATTCGGTCATTTCCAAAGCCGCGACAAGCGAAAAACTTCATTTTTATTCACCGTTCATCTATCCGGTTTTTTCCGTCCTGGATCCGGAAACGACATTCTCGCTTCCTTCGAAATTCGTCAGGAACGGGATTGTGGATGCCTTCATTCACGTCATGGAACAATATCTGACTTATCCTGCCCGCGCGCCTCTTCAGGACCGGTTTGCGGAAGCGATCCTTCAAACTCTTGTTGATGTCGGGCCTCTGACGCTCCGCAAACCCGGGGATTATGAAGCGCGGGCGGCTTTCATGTGGGCGGCGACGCTTGCCCTGAATAGTCTGATCGGCTGCGGAGTCCCGCAGGACTGGTCCACCCATATGATCGGGCACGAGATCACGGCTTTTTACGGGCTCGATCATGCTGAAACACTCGCGATCATTTTGCCGGGTGTCTGGGAACAAAAATTTGCCTCGAAAAAGAAAAAACTCGAACAATACGCCGGCCGCGTATGGGGAGCCGCGGGAGCCCATGAGGCCGTCCGCAAGACCGAAGAATTCTTTCACTCGCTCCATATGCCGACCCGTTTTTCCGATTATGGGATTTCTGCCGAAGAAGCGGCCCGGAAGGTCAGGGACCGTTTCAGGGAGCGCGGGTACGTTTGCGGGGAACACGGTGATATCGGTCCGGAGGCGGCGGCCAAGATCCTCCGGTCGAGGGCCTGACGCGCTTATCATGACGGTTCTTCTTCAAATCAACGGCCTCAGCAAGGCCTACGGGGCCTCGGTGATCCTGAAAAATGCCTCGGCGACTTTCGGGGACGACCAGAAGATCGGAGTGATCGGCCGTAACGGCGCCGGGAAGTCCACGCTTTGCCGGATCATTACCGGACACGAGACTTCCGACAGTGGAACGATCGTCCGCAACGCGGGGCTCCGGCTGAGCTATCTTGAACAGCACGACACTTTCAGGGACGGAGAAAGCGTTCTTGATTATCTGATCCGTGCGACGGGAAGCGAGCCCTGGGAATGCGCCCAGATGGCGGCCCGTTTCAAGATATCGAATGAACTTCTCGAAACCCCTGTCCGGAGTTTGCCGGGCGGCTATCAGACGCGTGTCAAGCTTTCCGCGATGCTCCTTGGGGACCCGAACTTCCTGATCCTTGATGAGCCGAGCAACTACCTGGACCTGAACACGCTGATCCTGCTTGAAAATTTCCTGATCAATTTTCGCGGGGGCTGCCTGGTGGTTTCCCACGACCGTGAATTTCTGAAACGGACCTGTGACCACACACTGGAAGTGGAGGGCGGGGAACTGACACTTTATCCGGGAGACATTGAGGAATATTTCGAGTTCAAAGAAGTTCAGGAGGCGCAGACAGAGGCGCATAATCGGGGGATTGAAAAAAAACGGGAACAGCTGCAGGCCTTTATCGACCGGTTCCGTGCGAAGGCGTCCACGGCCTCACGCGCGCAATCCAAGATGAAACAGCTTGCCAAGCTCAAAACGATCGAGATCGCTCATCCGATGAGTTCGGTTAAGATCCCGATTCCGTCCGTGGAAGCGAAGGCCGGGATCGCTTTTTCGTGCGAGAGGCTCACGATCGGTTATCCCGAAAAGGACGTGGCCCGCGGGATTGAGTTCGAGATTGAGCGGGGAGATAAAGTGGCCGTGTTGGGCGATAACGGGGAAGGGAAGACGACGCTCCTCAGAACGATGGCGGGGGACCTTGCGTCCAAAGGAGGATCGTTCCGCTGGGGGACCGGCCTCAAAACGGCGTTTTACGCCCAGCATGTTTTCTCGGCCCTTGATCCGGTGGATGATATTTATACCCATCTCTCCCGCGAAAGTGCGCCCGCGGTTACGAATCAGGATGTGCTCAACATGGCCGGTTGTTTCCTTTTCCGAGGGGATGACGTCAAAAAGAAGGTGAAGGTACTGAGCGGGGGTGAGCGGGCGAGGCTTGTGCTGGCGGGGATCCTGCTTTCCAAAAGCCATGTGCTTCTTCTGGACGAACCGACAAACCATCTTGATTTTGAGACGGTGGAATCCCTCGGACAGGCTTTGAAAAAATTCAGCGGCACCGTGATCTTCATCAGTCACGACAGGACGTTCGTGAATCTTGTCGCGAACAAGATTCTTGAAGTGAAGCGCGGAAAGGTCCTCCGCTATCCCGGGAGTTATGAAGATTACGTTTATTCCCGCGAGCAAGTGGCGCGCGGCGAGTGCGAAGATTCCGATATTGCCGAGCCGGTGCCCGCAAAACAAAATCGGGGATCCGGAATCCCGAAAGAGGCGGCAAAACCGCCGGTTAAAACAAAACCCAATGCCGAGATCGCCAAACTCAAAAAAGCCCTGGCCAAGGCGGAAGGCCGAATGAAGCATTTTGGCGAAGAAAGAGACCGGCTTCTTAAAGAAATGGCGGAAAACCCGATGCATTATTCGAAGGAGCGCAATCAGCGTCTGAAGGAAGCGCAGATCGGCATCGAAAATGCCGAGGATGAATGGTGCTCGCTTCAGACAAAACTGGACAAGCTCAAACAATGAGAAAATTCAACCGTTATCACAGCTCTCGTCCCGGAGGTAACCGCTCCGGCCGGCGGGGCCGAAATGCTCCGGGCGGTTTCATGAACCCGCATGCCGGGGGGAATCGCTTGCCCGGATATCGCGCGCTCCCGCGCCGGGAGGATGAAACCGCGTTAAAGTTTCGCGCGAGCACAGCCGTCGATCCATCACCCCGGATCCGCCTTGAAGACGGTCTTCCCGAAATGACGATGCGGGTTATGGATCTTGTTTCCCCGATAGGAATGGGACAGCGGGGGCTGATCGTGGCCCCTCCGGGATCAGGCAAGACGACTTTTTTGAAACATATCTGCCGGTCCGTGGCCAAAAGCCATCCGGATATGAAAATTTATGCGCTTTTGATCGATGAGCGGCCGGAGGAGGTTACGGATTTCAGGAGAAGCGTGCCGGCAGAAGTGAGGTGGTCTTCATCCGATGAATCTTATGAAAACCATATCGCGACGGCCGACACTCTCATGAAGCAGGTCTACGGAGAAGTTCTTGGAGGGGCGGATGTGATGGTCCTGGTCGATTCCCTGACGCGTCTCGCGAGGGTGCACAATGCGGAGCGGGCCTCAAGCGGCCGGACGCTTTCGGGCGGTGTGGACGCACGGGCGCTTGAAGTGCCCCGGCGGATCTTCGGTTCCGCGCGCAAGATCGAACACGGGGGTTCGCTTACGATCCTCGCGACGATCCTGGTCGATACCGGAAGTCGGATGGATCAGTATATTTTTGAGGAGTTCAAGGGGACCGGTAATATGGAGATCTATCTCTCACGGGAGATCTCGAATCAAAGGATTTTCCCCGCGGTGGATATCCCGAAAAGCGGGACCCGCAAGGAGGAATTGCTTCTCGCGCCTGATGAACTTGAGCCGGTTCGGAGGGTACGCGGAGCGCTTGCCGGGCTGAAACCGCTTGAATCCATCCGGGCGCTTATTACCCAGCTCGGGAAATATTCCACCAATAAGGATTTCCTTTCGGCAGTCAGCAAGGAACTAAAAACATAAAACACCCGCTTTAAGACCCGGGCCTAAGACCCGGTGTTGGAGCGGGTGAAAGGATGGGGATGGCGGACGAACTCGGGACACAGCATTTAGACGCGATCATGAAGCGGATCAATCTTTCCAATCATGATCTTGTCGCGGCCTCAAAAGAGCAACTTACCCACAAAATGGTCCAGAAAGGGCGCAAAGGCCGGCGTCTTACGCCGAACGTGAAAACCAAGATCCTGAACGCCCTTCATAACGCGGTGCCCGGTGAAAAATTCGCGCACCGGGACATCTTTAACTACTGATGGATAGGATCGCGGCAGCTGTTGAAAACCTGGGCCGTTTTATCACGAATACGCCCAGGGAGCTTCTTGTCCTGACTCTCGGGGCCTGGGCGGCGGGGATCAGCGTTTATCTCGCGGTCGGGCTTCTGGGACTTTCCGGCCATTTCGGCTGGATCCAGCTTCCCGGCGGGCTCGCGATCTTCGCGAACCCCATTATTTTCAGCCTTGCTTTCATCGTTTTTTCGATAGAATTCATCGCGGACAAGATCCCGTATGTCGATTCCATGTGGGATTCGGTACACACGGTTATCCGCCCCCTCGGCGGGTTCGGGATCGGTTATCTCGCCGGGACCGAACACGGACCGATGATCCAGACGATTTACATGATGCTGGCGGGCACTATGACGCTGAACATGCACACGGCCAAGGCCGCGGGCCGTCTCGCGATCAACACCTCTCCGGAGCCGTTTTCCAATATCGCCGCCAGCACGGCCGAACAGTCGCTTGTGGTCGCAATGTTCTGGTTCTTCATCCAGCATCCCGTGATCGCGGTCATCGTGATTATCGGGATCCTGATCCTGGCTTTTCTCATAATCCGGATGCTCTGGAGGTTTGTGAAGAAACTGTTCGGTTCGGGCGGATCTCCTTCAAAGTCATGAGGGAATTCAGGATCACATGCGAGGGGCAGCTGCTCGAGACCCTTTTCCGGCTTCTTGCGGACACCAAGCGCACCAAGGTCCGCCGCTACCTTAAATTCGGCTCGGTCCTCGTAAACGGGAATATAGAAAAAAGATTCGATCATCGTTTAATTCCCGGCGATATGATCCGGATCCGGTCCGCAAGAGAGGCCGCGGAAGAAGGCGCGCTCAAATACGGGATTAAGATCGCTTATGAAGATGAATCACTGCTGGTCATCGAAAAGCCTTCGGGACTTCTTACAATCTCCACCGGAAAAGTATCGGCCCGGACAGCTTTCTTTGCGGCGAACGAGCATGTCCTGAAGGAAGAATCTTCTTCCGGACGCGGCAAAAAGATTTTTCTCGTTCACCGTCTGGATAAAGAAGTGTCGGGGCTTTTGATGTTCGCGAAGACGGCCGGAATCAAAGAAGCGCTTCAAACAAACTGGCAGGATGTGGTCAAGCGATATTATGCCGTGGTGGAAGGAATTCCCGGAAAGGAGGAAGCGACGCTTAGAGGCTATTTACGGGAGAATAAATTCCTGAAGGTCTATAGCACGGATCAGGCCGAGGGCTCGAAGTTCTCCGTGACTCATTACCGCGTCTTGCTTTCGAGACCGGATTATTCGTTGCTTGAAGTCGAGCTCGGGACCGGCCGCAAACATCAGATTCGTGTCCAGCTGTCCGATATCGGGCATCCGATCGCGGGCGACAAACAATACGGAGCGAAAACAGACCCCGCGAAACGGATCGCGCTTCATTCGCATTATCTGGCGTTCATCCATCCCGCGACGGGGAAAGAGATTGAGGTGCGGTCCGGACTACCGGACGTTTTCAACAAGATCCTGAAACAGGATACCGGCCCCAGCCGGTGAGCTTGCTTTGGTGATAAATACCCTTTTTGGGAGAAATCGGTATATACTGCCTCCCTGCAAAAACGTTTTTTTTCACAACGAACCCCGCCCGTTTCGCGAAGCAAAGCGGAAAAGGCAGAGGGATAATTCTCAGACGGTAAAAAGAACCCGCGATTTATGGTCGCCGCGTTCCGTAAAGCGCCTGTTCACTAAGGAGGTCGTATGACCCAGGAAAAAGATCAAGAAATCGAAAAGGAAGAAGATTTTGGAGAAGGGGAGGAGGGCTTTCAGGAAGTCGATATCACGGAAATCCTTGAAAAGATCAATGAACGGCTCGAGCTTCTTGAAAAAAAACTCGATACGCTGATCGCAAAGTCTGAAGACGGACAGGGCAGAGAAGACCGGCCCCGTCGCTCTTTCGATCACCGCAAGCCTTTCGGCCGCCCCTTCAGGCCCGGAGGCGGGGGATTCCATCGCGGCCGGCGCGATGATTCCCGCGGCTCCTTTGAGAGGCCTCAACACGGGAATTCCGGGAAGTTATTCGACCGCACCGACCGGCGGCCGGGCGGATTCGGCGGAAAGAAACGCTTCGGCGGCCGCCGCAAAGGTCCTAGACGGGATTTTTAAGCGATAACGTTCAAAACAACACACGGAAGTTCGGAAAACCGCTTAATCTTTGATTTTATTGAATCTCTGAGCGGATAGCTGATCCTTACCCGCAGCTTGAAAGTTCTTGATTCCGATCGGTTTAGAAAGCCATTCCGGACACTCGGATGAACCTGAGCATCCCCGAACGCTTCATTCGGTTATATGCCGGATGAGGCGTTTTTATTTGGAGACAAGATTCCCGGGGCTGTTACGGGAAAGAAACCGCAAACAAAGAAACAAAACAGAGACAGCCGGAAGTCCCGAGAGCTGACGCTTTGAGCGGATAAAAGCCGTCCCATATATATAATCTATATGGGAAATAATATATATATATTTTACTTATGACTTATCTTTTACATAATAACCCCAGAACGTCCAGGTTTTAAAAAACGTCGCGGGTCCGCGGGTCATTTAAAGGAGGTTTCCGGCATGATAACCTTCAATCAAAAAATTCTTTGTCTCGGGTTCGGTTCTGTCGGTAAATGTACCCTGCCGATTCTTCTCAAACACATCCGGGTGCCTTATCAGAACGTCACCGTTCTTGATTTTGCGGACAAACGCAAAGAAATCCTGCCCTGGACGCGAAAAGGTATCCGCTATGTCCAGCAAAAGGTCACTTCGATCAACTTCGCGCGGACACTTTCTCAATATGTTTCTCCCGGAGGCCTGATCATCGACCTGACCTGGAATATTGATTCCCTCGACATGCTGCGGTGGTGCCACGAAAATCAGGTCTTGTACATCAACACCTCGGTCGAGGAGTGGGACCCTTATGTAGACCTCGCAACACAGTCCCCTTTTGACAAGTCCCTTTACTCACGAAATATGGAAGTCCGGGAGATGATAG
The DNA here is from genome assembly GCA_022705945.1 of Candidatus Omnitrophota bacterium. Lineage (GTDB taxonomy): Bacteria > Omnitrophota > Omnitrophia > Omnitrophales > Aquincolibacteriaceae > UBA1443. The sequence goes on from JAKJDL010000002.1 coordinate 10,971, forward strand.
CAAAATGGGACCGGGACAGCACCACTGCCGTCCTTGATCACGGTGCGAATCCGGGACTCATTTCACACTTTACAAAACAGGGGCTTGTGGACATTGCCGAAAAAGCGGTTCGTGACAAGACCACGCGCAAGAGTGATCGAAAAATCCTCGAACATTTGATCCGGAAAGAAGAGTTCGCGGCATTATCCATGAAACTGGGTGTCCGGACTATTCATGTCAGCGAGCGGGACACGCAGATGACCCATTGTCCCAAAAAGCTTGATGAGTTTGTCGGTACCTGGTCCATTCCGGGCCTTCTCGAAGAAGCGATCGCCCCGGCCGAAATGGGGTGGGGCACGCATGAGAAGGAACTGCCCCCGCACGCTACTCTTCCCGATAGAGGACCTCAAAATCAGATATTTCTTTCTCAAATGGGAATGAATACGTGGGTGCGTTCCTGGGTGCCTTCGTGCGAGATCGTCGGGATGGTCATCCGTCACTCCGAGGCATTTTCGATTTCCGAACGGCTGACGGTGTGGCGAAACCATAAGGCTGTATACCGCCCGACGGTGCATTACGTCTATATGCCCTGCGACAGCACACTCGCGTCCCTTCACGAACTCCGGTGCCGAAACTACGACCTCCAGCCTTCTCTACGGATCATCACAGATGAGATCGTTAAAGGCAACGATGCCCTGGGGGCCCTGATCATGGGGCACCCGTATACTTCCTGGTGGACGGGAAGCATTCTGGACATCAAGGAAGCCCGAAAACTCGTTCCGCACCAAAACGCTACCACCATCCAGGTTGCCATCGGAGTCGTCGCGGCCGTCACATGGATGATTAGAAATCCTACCCGGGGCGTGTGCCAGCCGGATGATCTTCCCCACGATGAGATACTTGAGGTCGCAAAGCCTTATCTGGGGACTTTTGTTTCGGAACCGAACGACTGGACCCCGTTCAAGAATTACCGGTCTTTTTTTTCGAAAAATCCCCGGGCAAATCTGGACAGGGAAAACCCCTGGATCTTTCAGAACTTTCTGTGCAGAGAATAACGATACAAGAAGAGGATCCATGATGCAGACCGACCGCCTCCGCGGAGTCGTCGTTCCGGAGACCCTGAAGATCGTCCCGGCCGGCAGCAAAGGCTTCTCGCTCGTTGCGAATCGAAGATTCCGGTCGGGGGAAAAGGTTTGCTTCCTGGCCGGGGAACCCGTCGACGCCGACGTTTCAACCCCGGAAGCCGTCCAGATTTCCGACACCCAGTTCATCGATACGGACCATCTGGTGGCTGAGGATTTCATAAACCATAGCTGCTCACCCAACACGTGGCTCGACATCGAACGCCGGTGGTTTATCGCCCTCCGAGATATTTCCCGAGGCGAAGAAATCACGTATCACTATCTGACTACCGAATGGGACATGGAGGTCTGGGGAGCTGATTTCCGGTGCGCCTGCGGCTCTCCCGATTGCCTCGGGCATATACGAGGTTTTAAATATCTGACCCGCGACGAAAAACTCCGGATAAAACCGATTTTATCCCCTCTGCTCCGGGAAAAATGCGAAGTATGATGCCCTTTCAAATCATCACTGCCGCGTAAAAAAGGCGTTGCAGGAATCAAATCCCGCAACGCCTTTTTTAGTTGTTGATATCCTCAAAAACAGCGCGCCGTTTTTCCCTTTTAGGATTTGGTGGGCGGGCGCAGGTTTTTGAGCCAGTATTCCATTTGCTTGCCTGCTGCTTCGCGGCCGCCCAGTCCGAACGAAAGGGCAACAGCCACTGCCGCGGCGCCGAGCGTAAGTCCGAAGGCCAGGGTGACGATGTCATTGGCAAGCCCCATAGCGCGCAATCCCATGGCTAGCACGAGGCCCAGGATCACGACCCGGACCAGGCCCGACATGGCGTGCTGACCGCCCGCGGCCTGGTTCATGGCTGACTGGATCAGGTTGGAAATCCAGAGACCCACCGCGATGATCACGCTGCCCATGAGAATCTGTCCGCCAAACTGGATCATCATAGCGACGATCTTGGAGACCTGGTCGAACTGAAGCCGGTTGGTCGCTTCGACGGTCGCGAAGAGCATCATAAAGAAAAAGAAGATCTTCCCGGCCCACTGGGAAGGCGATGTCCCGGTCCTGCTGAAGGGCAAGCCTATGGCCTGGGGAATTCTGTCAAAGCCGATGCCGCCAAGGACCTGGACGACCAGCCCTGTTACCGGTTTCGCGACGAGATAAGCGATGACGAGAATGGCGGCAGCAGCGAAGATGTTCGGAATGGCCGCCATGACAGCCGACAGCATTTGTGTGGCCGGGTCCGCAATGACGTTCATGTTCAGGGCACTCAAGCCCGCGACGATGGCCGGGATCAGGACGAAGAAATACACCACCAGTCCGACAACCGCGGCAAGGGTGATATTCCCCCGGAACCCCGCTCTTTCACCGAGCTGGTTGAGTCCGGTTGCCGAGAGAAGGTTTGTTACGAGTTCCCGCAGGATTTTGGCAGCGAACCAGCCCACCAGGATGATGAGCGCGGCTGCCATAATGTCCGGCAGGGCGGTCGTGATCTTGTCCACCATGGACTGGACGGGCGTGAGGAGTCCCTGTAGTTTGAATACGCCGAGAATTGCGGGGAGGAATACCAGAAGCACCAGCCAGTACAGTACTTCGCCCAGTGTCTGGCTGACGGGTTTTTTGCCGGTCCGGATTTTCTTATCGATGCCCATTGCGCTGAGCGATCCCGAAAGGATCTGCCTGGCGATCGTGGCCACAAGCCACGCCAGCACGATCAGGATTCCGCCCCCGAGCAGGTTCGGGACGAACGAAAAAAGTTTTTCGAGGAGCAGGCGGATCGGTTCCGCGGCGAACTGCAGTTGGAGTTGATTGAAAACCGCAAGCAGCACGATCAGGAGCGCGACATAATAACCACCGGTCGCGATCCCCGACTCCACATCAAGCTTTGAATCGATGGCGTTCCTGTTCATCCGGTCGTTAAGCTTGCAAAGGCCGAGTGTTTTTTTGAGCGCGGCCCGGATGATCAAAGCGACGAGCCAGCCGAGCAGCAAGATGATCAGAGCTCCCACGACGCCCGGCAACGCTTCCCCGATGGTTCCTCCGAGTGAATCCAAAAGTTTTTGCATTTGTGCCTCCTTCTTTTTGTTCGTGAATCTACAGCTTCCGTTTCCGCGTTCTCCCACGGCACGGGAGGACGCGGAAACGGCTGAAAAGACCGACGATCAAACTTCAACGGAAGTGTTCAGAAAAAATCCGAAGCGATCCTTTGACGGGAATCATCATAGCAAGGAATCCGGGAGATGCAACGAGATTGTTCCCGTCCCCGCGTGGAGGGAATCTTTTTGAAGGCGGTTGAAGATTTGTCCGAGAAAAAAGAATCACACCTGCAGAACGGCATCGGGTACCCAAGGGTTGAATGAGCAAGAACGGCACCCTTCGGGAACGCAGGACAGGCCACAGTCCGAACGACGCGGGGTCAGCGGGGCAACGACTTGTGATTCGGGCGGGGAATGAGTATTGAAAATAGCCCGATTCTTTTTTTACAGGATTCAGCCAAAAAGAAGCTTGATGAAATAGCCGGGGAAAAGGCCGAGTGTGACGACGCCGGCGGACATGAGCCAGAGGACGATTTTCGGATACAGGGGGGAGGTGCCGAAAGTCGGCTGGGTTTCCGCTTTGGGGACGAGATACATGACTCGGATAATCCGGAAGTAATAGTAGGCGGCGACGGCGCTGTTAACGGCCGCAACGACGGCCAAAGCGATGGCTTTCCCTTCGATCGCGGCGGCGAACACATAATATTTTCCGATAAAACCCGCGAGCGGCGGGATTCCCGTCAAAGAAAGAAGGAAAACGGTCATAAAAAAAGCGGTTGCGGGCGAACGTTCCGAAAGGCCCGCATAATCCGAAATATTACTTTTGCCGGACGCTCCCTCAACAAGGCATACCACCGCGAAGGCTCCGAGGTTCGTGAAAAGATAAGCGAAAAGATAGATCATCACAGCGTTCTGGCCGAGCGGTGAAAAGACCGCAAGACCCATGAGGATGTAACCCGCCTGGGCGATGGACGAATAGGCAAAGAACCGCTTGATATTAGTCTGGGAAATAGCGGTGAGGTTCCCGATAGTCATTGTCAGCATCGAAAGCGCGGTCAGGACAACTCCCCAATGCGCAAAGGAAGGGGAGAAGACCGTGATGAGGACGCGGGTAAAGACCGCGAATCCGAGGGCTTTGGGGCCCACGGTCAGGAATGCCGTGACGGGTGTCGGGGCGCCTTCATAAACGTCCGGGGCCCACATGTGGAACGGGGCCATTGAGATCTTGAAGCCGAGACCGGCAAAAAAACAAAGAACGCCGACCGTTCCGAGGGCGCTCATCGACGGAGACCTGAGAGTTTGCCAGACATGTCCGAGTTCAATCGAGCCCGCGGCTCCGTAAAGAAGAGAGATCCCGTAGAGCATGATGCCCGAACAGACGCTTCCGAAGAGCAGATATTTGACGGCGGCTTCCTTAGCTTTGGGGTCATGTTTGAGGAATCCCGTCAGGAGATACGAAAGCAGGGAAACGAACTCAACCGCGAGAAAGATCATCAGCAAGTTGTTCGCGGCGGCGACCGTGATGAGCGCGAACGCCATGAACAGGAACAGGCCGTAGAACTCGCCCTCGTAACGGTTTTTCAGGGGCGGGTAGTCCATGGCGAGCATCAGCGTGACCGAAACCGCGATCAGGGCGAAGATACGGAACCAGTGGGCGAACACATCAAGGTGAAAGAACCCGTAAAAAAGGCTGAGAGTTTCGCCGGCCGGGTTTTTCATCGCAAAGGCCGCGGCGGCCATGACGAAGAGCGAAAAAATCCCGACCGCGCGCTTATTCCTGACCGCGAAATCGAGGAGGAACGCCCCGAAAGCGCCGCAAAGAATGATCAGCTCGGGAATGAAATATTTTAGACTTTCGACGGGGCCCACTAGACCGCTCCTCCCATGGTTTTGAGAAGGCCGTCCAGCGTCGGGATCATGTAATCCAGGATGATCTTCGGATAAAGACCGATACCGAGAATGAAGATCATGAGCGGGACGAGCGTTGAAAGTTCAAGATAGTTGATATCAGGGAGCGAACTCCATTTCGGGTTTAATTTGCCGAGGAGAATCCGCTGGATCATGTAGAGCAGATAAGTCGCCGCGAGAAGGATGCCGATCGCGGCCAGTCCCGTCATCAGCTTGGAATACTGGAATGAGCCGAGAAGGGTCAGGAACTCGCTGACAAAACCCGAAAGTCCCGGAAGGCCGAGAGAGGCCAGCGAAAAGAAAATCAGGATTCCGGCATAGACGGGCATTTTTTCGCCGAGCCCTCCGAAATCGTTCAGGTCGCGTGTATGGGCCCGGTCATAAAGCACGCCGACCAGCAAGAAGAGCCCGCCCGTGATCGTTCCGTGGCTGAACATCTGGAGAAGCGCACCCCGGAAGCCGTCCGCGTTCATGGCGGCAAGCCCGAGCAGGACAAAACCCATGTGGCTCACGCTCGAGTAGGCGACCATTTTCTTGAAATCGGTCTGCGCGAGCGCCACAAAACCGCCGTAGATAATACCGATGACCGCCAGGACCCCCATGGCCGGCTGGAACCAACGAGCCGCATCCGGGAAAAGGGGATAGCTGAAACGGAGGAAGCCGTAGGTTCCCATTTTAAGAAGGACGCCCGCGAGGATCACGCTGATCGGGGTCGGCGCTTCAACGTGGGCGTCGGGAAGCCATGTATGGAACGGGAAAATCGGCACCTTGATTGCGAAACCGAGGAAAAAGGCCAGGAACACGATTTTCTGGAACACAAGCCCGTATTTCATGGAGGCAAGAAGCGTCATATCGAACGTGCGGGGTTCCGATCCGAAATAGACCGCGAGGATCCCGAGCAGCATGAAGAGACTTCCCGCCAGAGTGTAAAGGAAGAACTTGATCGCCGCGTATTCCTTGCGCGGTCCGCCCCAGATCCCGATGAGAAAATACATCGGCACCAGCACGACTTCCCAGAAAATGTAAAAGAGGAAAAGGTCCAGGGCAAGGAAGGTTCCCATTATGCCGGTCTCAAGGAGCAGAAAAAGGAAATAGTATTCCTTCTCACGGCCGCCTTTGACGCGGATATGAGCAAGTGATCCGAGACAGGCCATGATCGAGATAAGGGCTGTCAGGAAGACCATCGGGAAACTGATGCCGTCCATTCCGAGGAGATACTGGATGTTGAATTGCGGGATCCACATCGCGCGTTCGACGAGCTGGAAACCGGACTCGGATGCGCGGAAAAGCGGGAACGCCAGGCAAACAAGGCCCGCCGTGATCGCGGTTGTGGCAAGCGCGATCCAGCGGATCCAGTCGTGGGCCCGTTTGGGCAGGCACAATAAAACAAAAGCGCCGATAAGCGGTGTAAAAGTGATCCAGCTCAGTAAATGCGAGGTCATAAGATCTCCTTATCAGATCAGAGCATTAAATTCGGATGGTGTTTGGGAAATGGCGCAAAATCCGGTTTAACGCCATCCACCGTCCTCCATCCGGTATTTTCAGACTAATTTCAGTTCCCAAATGATAAAAGCGAGAAATCCGAGGAACGCGATCAAAAGGTAGTTCTGGACGAACCCCGTTTGCAGGCGTTTCACGATCGAATTCAGAAAACAAGTCAGCGTTCCCATGAAGTTCACGAGCCCGTCCACGATGTATTTATCGATCCAGTTCTTGACCGCGCCCAGCCACATCGCTCCGGCGCCGACGCCGTTGACCGAGCCGTCGATTACTTTGGCATCAAAGCGGTAAAGGACCTCCCCCAAAGCGGTGAAGGGACGGATAATGAACTTTGAATAGATCTCATCCAGATAAAATTTATTGAACGAAAGCCGGTAAAGCGGACGGAACCGTTTTGCGATCGATTCGGCCCAGTGGGTATTTTTCATATAAATGATTCCCGCAAGAGTAATACCGCCGACGGCCGCTATCACGGAGCAGGTCATGACGAAAGCCGACGGGTGATATTCGGGATGATGGATTGCATGCGCCAGGAACTGCTGGAACCAGTGATGCATTAAAGGCGAACCGGGGATACCGAGCAAGACGGCGCCGAGGACGAGTCCCCAAAGCGGCAGGGTCATGACGGCCGGTGATTCATGCGCGTGAACGTGCGGGTCGCGGGCCTTGCCGAAGAAAGTTATGAAAACAAGACGGAACATGTAAAAGGCCGTCATGAAAGCCGTCAAAAGAAGGATCCAGAACACCAGCGTATGGCCCGAAGCGAACGCGGTCAGGAGGATCTCGTCTTTGGACCAGAATCCCGAAAGAGGGGGAACTCCGGCGAGCGCGAGGCTTGCGATGATGAAAGTGACCGCCGTGTGCGGCATTTTTTTGAAGAGGCCGCCCATCTGCCGGATGTCTTGGACATGTGTGCCGTGGATGACGCTTCCGGCGCCCAGGAACAGCAGGGCCTTGAAAAAAGCGTGAGTGATCAGATGAAAGGTTCCCGCACCGAGCCCTTGCATGCCGAGAGCCGTTACCATGTAACCGAGCTGGGAGATTGTTGAGTAAGCCAGGATACGTTTGATATCGGTTTGGGTAAGCGCGATAAAAGCGGCCATGAAAGCCGTGATGCAGCCGATCGTAGTGACAACAGGCATGGTTTCGGGAACCGCCATGAAGATGGTGAAAGAACGGGCGACGAGAAAGACACCGGCCGCCACCATGGTCGCGGCATGGATGAGCGCGCTGACGGGTGTCGGGCCTTCCATTGCGTCCGGGAGCCATACGTGCAGCGGGAACTGGGCGGATTTCCCGATTGTGCCGCAAAAAATAAAAATTGCCGAGGTCGCAAGAAAAGACAGAGGGAGGGCTCCGTGATCTCCAAGAGCAAGCGCCCGGTTGATCTCGCTGAAATCAAAAGTCCCCAGCGCGAGAAAAAGCATCAGCACGCCGATCAGGAACCCTACGTCGCCGAGGCGCGTTGTGAGGAATGCCTTGAAGCAGGCTTTGGCGGCGGATTCCTTTTGGAAATAAAAACCGATCAACAGGTAGGAACAAAGTCCCATGATCTCCCACGCCATGAAAAAGAGGATGAAATTGTTCGAGATCACGAGCGTGAGCATGGCGGACATGAAAAGCGAGACATAGGCGAAGAAACGGCTGTAGCGGGGGTCGCCCTGCATGTAACCCGAAGCGTAGATCTGGATCAGGGTACCGACGATCACGACCATGAAAAGAAGCGACGCCGACAGGGGGTCCACAAGGTAGCCGAACCGGAGGACGCCGTCGTTGATCCTGAGCCACGCGAAATCGTTTGCGAAGCGGGCACCCCCGAAAACCTCGAAACACACGGGAAGCGCGATCACGCATGCCGCGATGCTTGTCAGAATGGAAAGCCACGCCGCGCGATGCTTCAGGAAGCGGGCGCCGAAAAGGATATTCACGACGAAGGCCGCGAACGGCAAAAGAGGAATGAGGAAGATCCTGTCAGCGGTCACCATTTCAGTAAATGAACCTCATCTGCGAAAATAGTTTTTCTTGAGCGGTAAAGCGCGAGCACGATGGCCAACCCGACGGCGACGGTTACGGCGGCGATCGCAATCACGAAGACCGCGAAAACCTGCCCCGTCTCCGGGGAGAGGGAGGTTGTTTTGGCAAACACGACCAGGTTGATGTTGGCGGCATTCAGCATCAGTTCGATCGAGATCAGGATGCCGATGATGTTGCGGCGCGTCAGCGTCCCGTAAAGCCCGATCGCAAAAAGGAGAAGCGAGAAAATCAGTACATGTTCGACAGGAATGAGGGTCATGAAGGATTCTCCCTCTTGGCGATGATAACGGCCCCGATCAGCGCCGCGATCAGGACGACTGAAATCACTTCGAACGGGAAGACGTAAACGGTCATGAGCGCGGTCCCGATGCCTTCGACCGAAGTATGCGCTCCCAGGGCCTTTTGGGTAACAGGCCAGGGAGTCTGGAGGATGACCTTCGCGATAACCGTAACGAGTGCCGCAATCCCGAGGAATGCCGGCAGGCTTTGGCGATTGTGCTGGATCGTTGTTTTCCCCGAAAGATGCTCGGTGAGCATGATCGCAAAAATGATCACAGTCATCACGGCCCCCACATAAAGAAGGATCTGAACAGCCGCCAGAAAATCCGCGCGGAAAAAAAGATAAAGTCCCGCGATTCCTATGAGAGCGGCGGCAAGACAGAGGGCGGAGTGAAAAAGATTCCTGAGCGCCACGACTCCGAGCGCGAAAAGAAGCACGCCGGTCATCAAGGCATAAGCGCCGATCTTGGCTGCCAAAGTCAGTATTTCCATAGTTGGAACTTCCCTTGTTTCATTTCAAAGCGGCCGTCCGGCAGGGCCGGTGCCGCAGGTTAATCCGCCAGAACGTAAGTGCGTTTTTCGGGCACGAACGTTTTATTAAGTTTCACAAAAACAAAAAATGACGCCACGACCAGGCCGGCCGTCAGGGCCCATGCCGCGATTGCCGGAGTCAGGAACCACAGGCCCGCGATCAGGATGTTGATAAGACTGAGAGGAAGCAGGAATTTCCAGGCGAACCCCATCAGGTGATCGACCCTGAAACGGAGGAATGTCCCCCGGAACCAGATCATGACGCAGACCAAAAGGAATGTTTTTCCGAAAAACCAGATCCAGGAGGGGAGGAACGGTCCCTGCCAGCCCCCCAGAAACAGTGTGACCGCGATTGCTGAGAGCGTGAACGCATTCATGTATTCCGCCATATAAAAAAGGGCGAACTTCATTCCGCTGTATTCTGTGTGAAAGCCGGCGATGAGTTCGGATTCGGCTTCAGGCAGATCAAACGGCGGCCGGTTGCATTCGGCGATCGCGCAAAAGAAATAAATGATGAAACCGAGCAATCCCCAGGGAGTGAAGATGAACCAGTTCATGCCGAAGCCCCCGCCCTGGGACTCTACGATTGTTGCCGTCGCGAGAGTCTGGCTCGCCATGATGACGGGAACGATGGCTAGGGTCATCGGGGCCTCGTAAGAGATCATTTGTGCGGCGGCGCGCATGCCGCCGAGCACTGAAAATTTGTTGCGGGAGGCCCAGCTTCCCATGAAGATGGGGATCGTGGTGATCGAGGAGATCGCGACGAAATAAAGGATGCCGATATTCAGATTCACAGCGGTCATTCCGTTTCCGAAAGGAACGACGAGGAAAACCATGAGCGACGGGACCACGGTCACGACAGGAGCAAGCAGGTGAATAATTTTGTCGGCGTGGGCCGGCACGATATCCTCTTTTATGAACATCTTGATCCCGTCGGCGACCGGCTGAAGCAGTCCCCAGATCCCGACACGGTTCGGACCGTAGCGGTTCTGGATGCGGCCGAGAAGCTTTCTTTCAAGAAGCGTGAGATACATCATGATCACAGGTCCCATGACAAGGATCACGACTGCGCTGATCACGATCGAGGCCAGCATCACCACCCACTCCGGGAAGAACCGGGCGCAGAGATCAAGAAACAAGGCCTTGAGACGTATGAAAACGGGGTCAAAGATCATGATTTCGGAGCCTCCGGCGAGGGTGCGGGTTTTGCCGGCACCGCCGCTTTTTTCTTTTCGGCCGCTTCTTTGATGGCCCGGTCAATCGCCTCCGCGTCCCGGGGGCGGATCGAGTGAAAATAACTGTTTGATTTCAAGAGTTTCTGCATCGGTCTCATGAGGTCTTTCCGGTCGTAGGCTGCGATTTTATGCTCGTGGTCCATGAAGATCGAATTAAAGGGGCAGACCTCTTCACAGTTGCCGCAGTTCATGCAGAGCGAATAATCAATATCAAATGCCGCGGGCCTCCGGAGCGGTTTGCCGTTCTCATCTTTGGCCATGAGCACGTGGATGCACTTGACGGGGCACTCGCGTTCGCAGATGCCGCAGGCGACGCAGCGGGGTTTTTCGGGAGTCTCATCATAGACCAGGAACGGGAAATTGCGCGACGCTTCGAAATCCGGAAGGCATTCTTCGGGATACTGGACCGTAAAAATGCCGCCCTCGTCCGGTTTCCTAAAATAGGAAGTAATGAAATTCTTGAGGGTCACCCAAAGGCCGCACAGGACTCCCCATCCGAAAAAAGGAACGCTTTTTTTAACGAACTTTCCGTATTCTTTACCGCAACCGGCGCCGCTCATCGGTCCGTCTCTCCGAGCACGATATCGATACTTCCGAGAATGATCATCATATCCGCGATTTTTTGTCCGACACACATTGTTTCGAGGGCCGAAAGGTTGATCAGCGAAGGCGCGCGGGCATGACAGCGCCAGGGCTGGGGGGTTCCGTCGCTCAGGATATAAAATCCGAGTTCCCCTTTGGGGGATTCCGTTCTGGCATAGGCCTCGCCGACCGGAGGCTTGAAGTTTCTTGGAGACCGGATGAACGCCGCCGTTTTCTTGTTAATGAATTCGCCCCGGGGAAGGGCAGCAACCGCCTGCCGCAGGATATTAAGGCTTTCCCTTATTTCGAGGATCCTGACGTAATAACGGTCATACACATCGCCCGTTTTACCGAGCGGCACCTTGAAATCAAAACGGCCGTATAGGCTGTAGCGGTCTGTCTTCCGGATATCATAATTCACTCCGGACGCACGAAGCGCCGGACCCGTAATACCGCTATTGACGGCGGTTTCGGGAGAGAGAATGCCGGTATTCTGGCAGCGCATGCAGAGGATTTCGTTATTGGTAAGAAGGGTCTCGAACTCATCGAGGAATTTCGGGAGGCGTGCCGCCATCTTTTTGATTGTCGCGAGATGCTGCTCCGAAAGATCGGATTTGACGCCCCCGATCCGGAAATAATTGCACATCATGCGGGAGCCGGTGAGGTCCTCGAAGATGTCGAGGATCAGTTCTCGTTCGCGGAAAGCATAAAGGAGCGGGGTAAAGGCCGCCCCGAGATCGTTCAAAAGGAAACCGACCACGGCCATGTGGTTGACGATTCTCGCCAACTCCGCCATGATGATGCGGATATGATCCGCTCGCTCGGGGACTTCGATTCCCGCAAGCTTTTCCGCGGCCAGCACAAAAGAAAAATTGTTCGGGATGGCGTTAATGTAATCCATCCTGTCGGTGAAGCCGATGAAACCCGTGTAGGTCAGGTTCTCGCTTATCTGTTCCTGATTCCGGTGAAGGTAACCCATGACCGGTTTGACTTCGCGGATCGTTTCACCGTCCACGAGAGTGTGAAGGCGGAAAACCCCGTGAGTGGACGGGTGCTGGGGGCCAAAATTGATTTCAAGGACTTGCCCGTCCGCTCTTTGTGTTTTTTCTCTGAAAAGGCTGACCATAATTATGGATCCTAGGCCGGTCTCGGCTCGGCCGCTTTTTCGGCGATCGCGCGCACGCCCGCTTCACTCAACTCCCGGGCTTTATGTTTCAATTCATCATTTAGTTTGATACCGCGGGCTTCAAGCCATTCGATATCCGCGGTTTCGAGGACATCCGAATCCTCCTGCTCATAATCTTTCAGAAGGGGATGCCCCTCAAAACCTTCCCATAAAAAAAGACGGCGAAGGTCGGGATGACCGTCGTAGACAATGCCGAAAAGGTCATAAGCTTCTCTTTCCTGGTATTCGGCGCTCTTGAATACCGGCACCAGGGAAGGGATGTGCCCGTCTTTGCGCGGAACCCTGACTCGAAGTGTGAGAGGGCCGTGTTTTTCTTTCATGGAGTAAAAGTGATAGACCGATTCGAGATGGGTCACAAGATCCGAGGCTGTGATGCTCGAAAGGTAATCAAGACGAAGCTCGGGTGCTTCCTTTAGAAAAAGGGCCACCCGCAAAAGATCCTGGGGGTCTTCAAGCAGGATTGAATCCCGGATCAGTTTGAGTTTGATTCCGGGGAAGCGTAACTCAAGTCCGTTCTTGACGGTTTGAACCTTTAACATGCCGCAGTCTTCCGGGCCAGCATCTTTGGGGGAGTTCTCTTCCTTTTCAAGATCCGGCGCCCGGAGTTTTTTCCCGGTCCGGATAACATGACCGTAGTGAAGTTTGCGGTAGTTGGTTTTAAAAGGCTGCCACACTTCCGGATTATATTTTGGGACAAGACCGTTGGGGCCGAGTTCCGGTATCGGATACTCACGCTTTAGGTTTTTCTTATACCAGTCCGCTTTCAGGATGCTTTGGGAGTCGATCTTTTTTTGAAGTTCCATGAGGCCGTGCAGCAGGACCTCGGGGCGGGGCGGGCAGCCCGGAATATGAACATCGACAGGTATGAATCTGTCAATTCCGCGGAGCACGTTGTAGCCGTCGACGAAAGGGCCGCCGGAGATCGCGCAAGCGCCCATGGTGAGCACATATTTGGGTTCGGGCATCTGATTGTAAAGCCGCACGACATTAGGAGCCATTTTCTTGGTAACGGTTCCCGAGACGATCATCAGGTCCGCCTGGCGCGGTGACGCGCGGAAAAGCTCGGCGCCGAAACGCGCGATATCATAACGCGCGCAGGCCACGGCGATCATTTCGATGGCACAGCAGGCGAGACCGAACTGCATGGGCCAGATCGAGGAACGGCGGCCCCAGTTATACAGGAAATCCAGGCTTGTGATAAAGATATTCCGGCCAGCCATCTCTTCGCGCAGCTTCGGGTCGATCTCGGATATGTTCTGGGTATGTTTCATGTCCGGCGAATTCTCGTTAGTCCCATTTCAACATCTGCTTCCTCCAGGCGTAGAAAAGCCCGAAAGCAAGGATGGCGATGAAAATGATCATTTCCACAAAGGCGAAAAGGCCGAGTTTCTGAAAAGCGACGGCCCAGGGATAAATAAAGACAATTTCAACATCAAAAAGAAGAAAAATGAGCGCGAAAATATAAAATTGAACGTGATATTGAATCCATGAGTCTCCCTGGGAAGCAAGACCGCATTCGTAAGGAGCTTTTTTTGTCTCGGAAGGTTTTTTAGGTGCCAAAAACCAGGCCAGGACAAGAGGAGTCATTGCGAAAATAACCGCGAAAACCGCAAAGATCGCCACAAAAAGATATTGGTAAGAGTAGGAAGTGTAAGGCATAGAAGACGCTATTATAAATAGAAAACCGTCCAAGTCAATTTTAAGATGCGCGACCGTCATTTATCGTTATAAAAGTATTCCGCAAAACAGGTTAGAACGGTAAAATAACGAATCTCCCGGATTGTTTTTGGCGGTTCCCGGGATTTTAAAGGAACTTCCGGGTCTTTTTGACGCATCGGACCCTGAATGGGGATGTCCGGGCGGGAGAATAAAAACGAGGACGGATTAATGCGGGTCATTGAAGTCGGTTGCGCCATGATTATCAAGGATGGAAAACTGCTTGCTGCCCAGCGGAATCCCGGGGATACGTTCGGAGGTTTTTGGGAGTTTCCCGGAGGGAAAAAGGAAGACGGCGAGACGATGGAGCAGTGCCTGGTACGGGAAGTCCGCGAGGAGATGGGCGTGGAAATAAGGCCGAGGGAACTTTTTGATCGCAGTGACTGCGTTTGCCCTGACAAGACCATCCGTCTTTTTTTCTATTTTTGCGATTATGTCGGCGGGAACCCGCAATGCATCGACTGCCAGAACTTTTTGTGGGCTTCTGCCGGGGATCTTGTCCGCCTTAAATTTCCCGAAGGGGATGCGGATGTTCTCAGGAAACTGATCGATGCAAAATACGTTATTTGAAACATCGTTCCGGAGTCCGTCGGTAAAATGTTCTTCAAGCGGATTTTAAAGGCTATAATAATCGTCTGATATGAAAAATATTTTTAAACATTCGAATCGCTCCGGAGTAGAATCCGAAGCGGATTACCTCCGGCGGCCCGTCCGTTTCTCTCTCCGATACAAGCTTGCGGCTCCCGTTTTCCTGCTGGTTTTTTTGGGATTCGCTTTTATCCTCTACTCAACTTTTCATACCGTGCGCGATATGATGACAAGCCATAAAGAAGCCCGTCTCAGGACGGTTGCCGAGATTTTTTCGGAGACGCTCCGGTTACCGATCAGCGCCAAAAAAGAGAAGGCCCTGAAAGCCTGCATTGACCTTCTTGCCGAGCAGGAGGATGTGGAAGCGGTAATTGTTGAGAATGCGAACGGAGAAGTGATCGGAAGCTCCGGGACCGCATCGGGTGTGACGCCTCACTTTTTCCATAAAAAGGATTTCTTTGGGGTCGAGAAAGTCGGTCCGGATACTTACGCGGCCGTATCGCCTATTATCCATAATGATGAGGTGCTTGGGCGGCTCATCATCCTTTTTACGAGGATTGAGATCGAAAAGGATCTCCGGAAGGTGTTTGGCGAAAGATTCCTGATGGCCATGGTTTTTGCGATGCTTGCGATATTGATTGTTTCCGGCATCACATGGCTTACGATCCAGCCGCTTTTTACCCTGCAGAGAACGGCCCGCAATATTCTGTCCGGAGACCTTGAAGCTCGCGCCTCAATCCGTTCCGGGGATGAGATTCAGGAGGTCGGCGATGCTTTCAATAAAGTGGTGGGCCGCCTTGTCCAGAGCTTTGAACATCTCAGGCTCCGGACCCGGGCTCTGGAGGCGTCCGAAGAAAAATACCGTTCAATCGTGAACGCCGTGAGCGACATTATTTTTTCAATCACGCCCGAAGGAGAGCTGATGCTTCTGAACCGCGGATTTTCGGGCTACGCGCGCGAGGAGATCCTCTCGGAAGGGCTTCAGCTTTTCTTGTCCATACATGATCCGGAAGATGCCCAAAAATTCCGGGAAGCCCTCGAGCTGATCGTCAATACCCGGCAGCCCGTGCTTCATCTGAACACCCGCCACGTTCACCGGGTTTATCATACGGATATTTATTACCAAACGAATCTGACACCCGTGATCGATTATGAGGGCAATCTGCGGCTGATCCAGGGCGTGATGCGCGATATTACCGAGATCCACCGGGTGGAGATGATGAAAGAGACGCTTGTGCGCGATGTGGCGCATGAGCTGAAAACACCGACGGCAAAATTCATTATGACGACCCAGTGGCTTGAAAAGCAGATGATGAAAAATCCGGAGGATCAAAAATTCCTTCCGATGGTTAAGACACTTTCAGAGAACGCGGATCGGCTGATGAGGACCATTTCGAGCATTATGGACCTTTCCAAGATCGAGTCGGGAATGTCGGATATCAGGAAACAGGCGTTAAATCTCAATGATATCCTGAACCTTGTTGTAAACGATACCCGGCCTATCGCGGCCAGGTATCACCTCACCATCGACATTGAGCTCGATCCGGCTCTTCCGAAAATGCTTGGGGATCCGGATATGCTTTACCGTGTTTACAGCAATCTGGTGAGTAATTCGATTAAATATACCCCGGACGGGGGAAAGATTCTCGTCTCATCCTGCCGGAAAGGGCAGGATATTTGCGCGGATGTCAAGGATACGGGTATCGGGATCGAGCCCGAAAATTTAAAGAAAATGTTCGAAGCTTTCTACCAAAAAACACCCGCCTCGCTCGGGATCGGTGTCGGACTGAAAATTTCGAAGGAGATTGTCATGCTTCATGACGGAGATATCTGGGCCGAAAGCGAAGGTCTCGGACATGGAACTGTTGTAAAAACAATTTTCCCGTCGCATGCCGGAGCGGCGTGATCGGTTAAGAGAAGGAGTGATGTTTTGATGAAAAAAATATTGATTGTTGAAGATGATATGGATTTTCAGGATATCTATTCGCTCTATCTTCGGGAAGAGTCCTACGAAATTCTCCGCGCCATGAACGGCAAGGAAGGACTTGAGGTCCTTGAGCGCACGTGCCCGGACCTTATTTTGCTGGACCTTATTATGCCCGTGATGGACGGAGAGGAATTCTACGTTGCGCTGCGCAGCCGCAAGGAGTGGGCGGAAATTCCCGTTCTTATCGCGAGTGTAAATGAAAAAATGCCCCCTAAAATACAGGCCCTCGGCGGGGTTTCCGGAAATCTTCGTAAACCCTTTGGCATGGATTTGCTTCTCGAAAAAGTTCACGCCTGCCTTGACTAACATGCGAACGGGATTCTGAATGCCTTACGAGATTTTCGAACATACGGCGGACATCGGTCTCAGACTGGAAGCGGGGAACCTGGAGGGGCTTTTCCGTGACGCCGCTTCCGGATTTTTTGAACTCTCCACGGATTACGCCGCTTTTAAAAACCCCTCCGGCGAAACCATTCAGCCGGTAGAAATGAATTTTCAGGAAGAGAACGCAGAAGAGCTTTTCATGCGATGGCTCCAGGAGCTCCTTTTTTTCTTTTCCGCGCGCCGGCTCGTGATGGTTGATATCCGATTCATTACGCTTACGCCGCTTATGCTGAAGATGAAAGGAAGTGCGGTCAGGTTCATCCCTCACAAGCATGCGGCACGGTATGAAATCAAAGCGGTTACTCATCATCGGTTCCGCGTTGCCCGGACGAAGAGCGGCTGGGAGGCGGAAGTGGTTTTTGATGTCTGAAAAAAACGCGGGACTTGCCGCTCGGGACCCGAAAAAAGATCCGAAGGAATCCCTGGTCCCGAAGTGCCTGTTCCGAGATTCCCAATCAGTATCGCGGGTCACAAGAGTTATAAAACGAATATGGCCGGTTCTATTCCGTTAATTCGAATCGATGACGTTCGCTGGGAAATTCCGGTTTCCTTCCGGAAAGGCATGCGCGTTCCCGGACGGATCTTTTGCGACGAAAAGAACCTTCCCAAAATTCACACCGATCAGTCCCTTGAACAGGTTGTGAATGTCGCTTTCCTTCCGGGGATCGTGAATTATGCCATGGCGATGCCCGATATCCATTGGGGCTACGGTTTCCCGATCGGAGGTGTCGCGGCCATGGACCCTGACGAAGGCGGCGTAGTTTCGCCGGGAGGAGTGGGTTATGACATCAACTGCGGGGTCCGGATGCTCCGGACGAATTTGACGGAGCCCGACATACGCCCACGCATCAAAGAGCTTGTTGGAGCGCTTTTTTCCCGAATCCCGTGCGGGGTGGGGGAATCCGGCGACATCAAACTGAACCGTAAAGAGATCCGGCAAGTCGCGCGGGAAGGAAGCTCATGGGTGATAAAGCAAGGGTTCGGTGAAGCCCATGACCTTGATCATACTGAAGCCGGGGGGTGCCTCGAAGGAGCCGACCCCCAAACCGTTTCGGAGCGGGCTTATGAACGGGGGAACGATCAGCTGGGGACCCTGGGATCGGGCAACCACTTTCTGGAGGTTCAGGTGGTTGACCGGATCTTTGAACCGGAAACGGCGGCATGCTTCGGAGTTGCCGAAGGGCAGATTACTATCATGATTCACTCGGGGTCCAGGGGCTTCGGTTACCAGATTTGCGAAGATTCACTCGGGATGACCCGTCGAGCACTGTCAAAATACGGCATTCATGTCCCGGATATCCAACTCTCCTGCGCGCCGGTTCACTCTTCCGAAGGCAAACAGTATCTCGCCGCGATGCGATGCGCCGCGAATTTTGCGTGGGCGAACCGCCAATGCCTGACGCATCTTGTGCGTGAGGTGTTCGGAGCCTTTTTGGGAAAAAGCCCGAAAGATCTCGGGATGGATCTTGTTTATGATGTCTCGCACAATATCGCCAAGTTTGAACGGTTCGCGGTCAACGGCAAGGAAAAAATGCTTTGTGTTCACCGTAAGGGCGCGACCCGTGCCTATGCGCCCGGTTGCGAAGAGCTTCCGGAAGCCTACCGGACAACGGGTCAGCCCGTGATCATTCCGGGAGATATGGGGAGGAACTCTTACCTTCTGGCCGGGACACAACAAGCGATGGATGAGACCTTTGGCAGCTGCTGCCACGGCGCGGGCCGTGCGATGTCAAGAACCGCGGCGCTTAAAGCCGCACGGGGACACTCGGTCCGCAAGGAACTGGAGGAGCGGGGGATCTTCGTGATGGCCCGCGGAGAAAGGGGGATCGCTGAAGAACAACCGGCCGCTTATAAGGACGTCAACGAAGTTGTTGATATCGTTTCGCGGGCGGGTCTCGCACGCAAAGTCGCACGGATGCGTCCTTTGGGCGTGATTAAAGGATGATAAAAAAATGAAGGATCTTTTCGCCTGTTCGAAGTCCCTTCCCTAGACAAAGGGACCCCCCTCCTGTATGATGCATTTTCAAAACCATGGTTGACGAAAAAGACCGCCTTCTTTTAAGCCTTCTCCAAAAGGGAATTCCGTTCATCGGCAGACCGTTTGCCGTTCTTGGGGCAAAGGCCGGAATGGACGGAGCGGACGCTATTCTGCGGATTGAAAAGATGCGCCGGGAAGGGCTGCTTACGGATATCCGGGCTTTTTGGGACCCTCAGGCTTTTCGCTATCAGGGTGCCTGGGCAGCCATGAAGTTCAGTAAAAACGATTTTGAGGTCCTCTCCCGAACGGTTTATCAGCATCCCGGGGTTGTTTATGGTCTTGAACGGGACCATGATCTAAACTTCTGGTTTTTTTTGACGGCTCCGGCCGGGCATGATCTCGAAGCTCATTTCCGGATTCTCCGGAAACAGACATATCCTGAGGCCAGCATTTTTTTACCTTTGAGAAAGGTTCTTAAAGGTAACAATCTTTTAAGCTCCCTGACGGGACGCGGGAGTGAAGGCTTTATCGAACAAGGAGAAAAACGGCGGGGAGTGCAACCTCCCCCATTGACCCTTGATGAACTGAGGCTGATCCGCCTCATGCAGGAGCCCCTTCTCCTGACGGATGAACCGTTCCGGAAAATTTCGGAGAGCATGAACGTCCCCGAGGCGATTGCGCTGAATCTTTTGGGAGGTTTCGCGCAGAAAGGTTATCTGAAACGTATCGGAGCCTATCTGGAATCCCGGGGGCCGGGAAGGGACCCCAGGCATCTGGTCGTCTGGCAGATTGCCGAAGAGAAACTGGAAAAGGTCCGCGGATTTTTTGAAGAGTTTCCCGAGATCGTTTATGCGGATTCGCGGCCGGGATATCCCGTGTTCCCTTATACGGTTTCGATGCTGATCCGGGCGGGGAGCCTTGGGGAGCTGGGGATTTTTGTCAAACAAATTGAGGCAAGGATCGGTCAATGGCCTCACCGGATCATCGCGACAATCCGGGAGATCAAAAAGACTCCGGTGAGATATTTCCCGAAAGAGCTTGACTCGTGGTGGATCAGGCAGCGTCTTTTGGCGGACCCCGCATTTGTTTAGCGCACCGGTCCAAATTTTACGCGCGGGATTTATGCCGGATATTGAACCTCAGACGCAGCGCAAAAGAAAGGAAACTGTGTTGCCGAGAACCGAATATTTGAACAAAAGGAAAGCCGACCCGAACAAGACTCAAATGCACTACGCCCGTAAAAACATCGTGACGGAAGAAATGGTTTTTGTCTCGAAACGGGAAAATCTCGCTCCTGAATTTGTCCGTGATGAGGTCGCGGCCGGGCGGCTTGTGATTCCCGCGAACATCTTTCACCGTGATCTCGAACCGGTGGGGATCGGAATTAATACCCTTACGAAGATCAACGCGAACATCGGAAACTCAGAACTCGGGTCCACAATCGAAGAGGAGCTTGAAAAGGTCAGGGTCGCGATTAGATTCGGTGCCGATACGATCATGGATCTTTCCACGGGGCCGCGGCTTAACGAAACGCGGACCGCTGTAGTCGGCGCCAGCAAGGTTCCCGTCGGGACCGTTCCGATTTATCAGGCCCTCGAACGGGTCGGAGGAAGGCCCGAGGCGCTCACGCCGGACCTCATGTTTGAAGTGATCGAATATCAGGCCAGGCAGGGGGTCGATTTTATGACGATCCACGCGGGCGTTTTGCTGGAACATGTGGAGCTTGTGAAAAGCCGTGTGACCGGGATCGTAAGCCGCGGGGGAGCGATCCTGGCGCGATGGTGCCAGGATCATGGCAAAGAAAATTTTCTTTATACGGAATTTAACCGGCTGCTTGAGATCTGTAAAAAATACGACATCACGCTCAGTTTGGGCGACGGGATGCGGCCGGGGTGTCTCGCGGACGCTTCGGATAAAGCCCAGTTCAAGGAACTCGATACGCTTGGAGAATTGACGCTCAAGGCATGGGAGCAGGATGTGCAGGTTATGATCGAGGGGCCGGGCCATGTTCCGATGGACCAGATCCCGATGAACATTGAAAGGCAGATCAGGGTCTGTCACGGCGCGCCCTTTTACGTGCTCGGGCCGCTGGTGACGGATATTGCGCCGGGCTATGACCACATTACGTCTGCGATAGGGGCCGCGATCGCCGCCTGGCACGGAGCCGCCATGCTTTGTTATGTAACACCCTGCGAGCATCTTCGGCTTCCGAACCTTGAAGACGTCAAGCAGGGGGTAATTGCCTATAAGATCGCCGCCCATGCGGCGGATATTGCCCGCAAACGGCCGGGAGCGCGTGACCGGGATGATGAGCTCGCGCGGGCGAGATTCGCTTTTGATTGGGAAAAGCAGTTCAACTTGTCGTTGGATCCCGAAAATGCCCGAAAGATGCATGATGAGGGGTTGCCGCAGGGAACGACGCGAAAGGAAGAATTCTGTTCCATGTGCGGGGAAGGTTTTTGCGCGATGAGACTTTCCAGGGGGCTTGATGAAAGTAAGAATCAATGCCCGAAAACGGAAACGCATGAATAACAAAAATATTTTTTTTCGAAAAAAAACGCGACCGGTCAAGGTGGGCCCCTACATCCTTGGCGATGGCCAGCCGATCCGGGTGCAGTCCATGGCCAAAGTCCATACCCGTGACGAGCAGGCCGTGATCGATCAGGCGGCGCGGCTTGAGGCGGCAGGCTGTGAGATTATCCGCGTAGCATGTGCGACGGAAGAAGATATCAAGGCTCTTGGAAAGATCCGGGCAAAGATCCGGAACCCGCTTGTGGCGGATATTCATTT
This sequence comes from Candidatus Omnitrophota bacterium, assembly GCA_022705945.1. Taxonomy (GTDB): domain Bacteria; phylum Omnitrophota; class Omnitrophia; order Omnitrophales; family Aquincolibacteriaceae; genus UBA1443. The sequence continues at coordinate 32,755 of JAKJDL010000002.1, forward strand.
TAATTACCGCTTCGCTCTCGAAGCGATCGAACAGGGAGTTGATAAACTCCGGATCAATCCCGGGAATATCGGGAACGAAGAACGCGTGGCCGAGGTCGTTGAAAAGGCGAAAAAACACCGTATTCCGATCCGCATCGGAGTGAACTCCGGCTCTCTTGAAAAAGACCTGATGCAAAAGTTCGGCCCCACCCCGGAAGCGCTTGTTGAAAGCGCCCGCCGTCATGTTGCGATTCTTGAAAAACATGAGTTTCGCGATATCGTCATTTCCCTTAAAGCCACGGATGTCCCAACCATGATCGGGGCTTACCGGCTCGCAAGCGAAAAGTTCGAATACCCGCTCCACCTCGGCGTGACGGAGGCCGGAACGCTTGTCCGCGGAAGCGTTTATAATGCCATCGGTATCGGAACGCTTCTGCAGGAGGGGATCGGTGACACGATCCGCGTGTCGCTTACGGCGGACCCTGTGGAAGAGGTCAAGGTCGCGAAAATGATCCTTGAATCGCTTGAGCTTCGGAAAGGAGTCCGTGTTATTTCATGCCCCACCTGCGGCCGTTCGGAGGTCGATACGGCAAAACTCGCGCGTGAAGTTGAAGATCGGGCATCGGGACTTGAAGGTCCGCTTACGATCGCGGTGATGGGATGCGTTGTGAACGGCCCCGGCGAAGCTAAGGGGGCGGATTTTGCTATCACAGGCGGCAAGGGCACAGGGATGATCTATGTGAACGGGGAGCAGGTCAAAGTTGCTCCCGAATCCGAGCTTGTCGATGAACTTTTTAAGGAGATCCGAAAACGGATCTGAAAGTTTGCACATTGTCAGAACCCTTCCGGCATCGGCAAGTGGGAAAAATTCCGAAATGAATCTCCGGGAAATCCAGAATAAAATTCAAAGGGGACAACGCCTCGGCCTTGAAGACGGCGCGGCTCTTTTTGAAAGCAACGACATCATCCGGATCGGAAAACTTGCCCACGCGGCACGCCACAAGCTTCATGGAAGGCGGGTTTATTATTCCGTCAATTATCATTTAAATCACACCAATATTTGTAAAACAGGCTGCGATTTTTGCGCGTTTTCCCGAAAAGGGAGCGAAAGCGATGCCTATACGCTCTCGATTGATGAAATAGAAAATAAAATTGAAAAAGCCGTTTCGAAATGGGGAGTCAACGAAGTTCATATGGTCGGGGGACATAATCCGGCGCTGGGTTTTGAGTATTACCGGGAACTTTTCTCCAGGATACGGAGCCGTTTCCCGGTCCTGTTTATCAAGGCGCTCACTGCGTCCGAAATCCACGATATTTCAGAGCGTTCCGGAATACCCGTTGAAGAAGTCCTGAAGGGACTGCGCGAGGCGGGGCTGAATAGTTTGCCGGGCGGAGGCGCGGAGATTTTCGATCCCGAGATACGGAGAAGAATATGTCCCGGGAAAATTTCCGGTGATGAATGGCTCCGGATCCACAGGACGGCGCATCGGATCGGGATCCCGACGAACGCAACGATGCTTTACGGCCACCTCGAAAAAGCGCATGATCGTGTGGAACACATGTTACGGTTACGGGCCCTCCAGGATGAAACGAAGGGATTCCGGGCATTTGTACCGATAGCATTTCGTTCTCCCAAGTCCGGGACCGATGCCGGGATCCGGGCCTGCGGCAGCGTTGATGATGGTTTTTTGCATTTGAAAGTGCTTTCGATTGCGCGTCTTATGTTGGATAATATCCCGCATCTCAGGGTGCATTGGCCGGCGACGGATCTTAAGTTTGCCCAGGCGGCGCTTTCATTCGGGCCGGATCATATTGGCGGGACTAATCTAAATGAAAAAGTTATCCGGGATGCGGGAGGGTCCGCGGCGGAAGGCTTAAGTTCCGGCGATCTTGTCCGATTTATCAGGGAAGCCGGTTTTGAGCCCGTTGAGATACAAGGCGCTTAACGGCGTTTAACGGAGCGCATGTTTCGCGCCGGGATATGGCAAACCGAAAATTTTAATGGGATATGATTTATGACGGAAAAAGTCGTTGTGACTAAACAGGGCTACGAAAAAATGCTCGCGGATCTCAAGATCCTTAAAACCACGAAACGCCGTGAAGTTGCGGATCAACTTGAAAAAGCGCGGGCGTTCGGTGATTTGAGCGAAAACGCGGAATACGAGACTGCCAAGGAAGCTAAGCACCAGCTTGAGATCCGTATCGGCGAGCTCGAACGGAAGGTGGCGCATGTCCGGGTCGTGGATATGAATGATATCCCGAAGGACAAGGCTTACCTGGGAGCGGCCGTCAAGGTCCGGAACCTTGACACCGGGGATGTTTTTCAATACATTCTTGTTCCTCAGGATGAGGCGGATTTTGATCAAGGCAAGATATCCGTTACTTCGCCGGTCGGGAAAGGTCTTTTGGGGAAAGCATTGAACGAAGAAGCTGTGATTCAAGTCCCTGCCGGAACGATCAAACTTAAGATCATGGAGATCAAATATGAATAAATTTGCTACTTTTTTTGCAGCGCCTTTAACCGCGTTTTTCATGCCCGGGGTCTATCGCGACGCTTCGAAGAAAAATACGGGCCGCGCTATTCTTTACTTGGCATACCTGGCATTCCTGAGCGCCGTTCTGTCAATGGCGCTCATCTCATCCGTTGTCACGCCGAAGGGCGATCAGCTTTTCCAGTGGATCGCGCAAAATGTTCCGCCCATGGTCTGGACAGCCGAAGGGCTCTCTATGGAAAAGCCTGACATTCAGCAACCCTATGTGCTGAAACATCCGGAATACGGCGACCTTGCGGTTTTCAATATGAACCAGGTTAATGTAACGAATGCGAACCTCGGCAGAGCGTATATTTATGTCACTTCCAAGAAGGTCTTTTTCAGAAGTTCCCCCGGGACCCTCGACAGCCGGAGCGTTATTCCCGAAGTGAGGCCCGGGCAACAGCTTCCGCAGAAGGTGCGGCTTACCGGCGAACTGATCTTGAAGTTCTACCAGAACATGAAGAGGGCGGTCACGACGATCATTCCCGTCATTCTTTTTATCGTCTTCTTCTTCCTGTATCTTTTCTGGAATCTGCTCTACTCGCTCATCGGACTTCTTCTGAACCTGCTCCGGAAAAACAAGCTTTCTTACGGGGCGATCTTCCACCTGACATGTTTCGCGACGACGACGGGGCTCACTCTGACGTGGGCCAAGCTGTTTCCCCCGTTGCGTTCGATCCCGTGGCCCGTGATCCTGGCGGTGCTGGTCAACATTACCTACATATTCTTTGCTTTGAAAATTACTGACCGGGAATCGACGAAAGCGTAACTCAAGACGGGCAAGTTGTTGCAAAAGAGGGGCGGTTCTCCTTGAGGACAGCCCCTCTTCGTTAAAGGGAAGATTCGCTCGGGGGCGTTGGGGAGGTTTCGGCGACCCCGGCTCTTGTTTCCAGATAAGAAATTACCGTCGCGCTCAGGATGATCAGGAAGATACCGAGCAGTGTTTTCCACGTCAGGGGATCCCTCCACAAAAGCCAGCCTAGCAGGAACGAGATCACGGGGTGCAGGTATTGAAACGGGGTGACCACATAAGAAGGCGCCTGCTGCAACGAGGTCGTCATCCAGAGCTGCCCGTAGAAAGAGAAGATCACGACCCCCGCAATCAGGACCCATTCCCTGAGGTCAGGCCAGACCCAGTGACGAAGGAAAAACATGGAACCGGCGGTGGCGATCAACGTGAAATAAAATATGATCGTCAAAGGTGATTCCCTGCGCCTGATTGTCCGGATCGATACGTAGGCGACCGCCGCAAAAACTGAAGAAAGGATGGCGAGCCAGATCTCGGGCTGCCATCCGTTTCGCGCGGATGAATTCAGCAATATCACGCCCCCGAAGGCCGTGAAGATCATAAACCATACCAGCACCCCGGGTTTTTCCTTGAGAAAAAAAACAGCGAGAATAACGGCGAAGATGGGCGCTGTGTAATTAAGCATGACCGCAAGACCGAGATCCAGTTTGGAGATTGTGTAGAAATGAAGGATCAATGCTAGAAAGCCGCTCACGCCGCGCAGGATAAGCTTGAGACGCTCCTGTCCCCAAACGGAAGCGCCGCTTTTTATGAGGAAAAACAACGTGATGAGCATACCGAAGAAACTCCGGAAGAAAACCACCTCGATCGACGGGAGTCTTTCGGTGACAAGTTTGACGCAGAGCGCCATAAGCGCGAACGCCACCGCGCTCAGACTCATGGATCGAATACCGGAGATGTAGGGATGGGAATGTGTCATCAGATTCGGGGCACCGGGTGGTGACAGGCGAATGTTAACAGCCGTCTTCTTCTAAAATTTGTTTTCTCCGTATTTTGCCATTCTTCGCCTTGTCAGGGTTTGACGATGATTTTTCCGAAATTCTCGCGACGCATCATGCGTGCAAGCGCCTGACGGGTTTGGCGAAGAGGGAAGACCTTGTCTACGACGGGGCGGAGGCGGCCCTTTTTGACCCATTGGACAATGCTTTTGAGCTCCTTCAGCCCTCCCATATAACAACCCAGGACCGAAAGCTGTTTCATGTAAAGATATCGAAGATCGATCGTGACGTTCCTTCCGGCCGTGGCGCCGCATGTGAGCAACCGGCCTTTTTTGCCGAGGCAAGAAATGTTTTTTGTGAACATTTCCCCTCCGATATGGTCAAAGACCACATCCGCTCCCCGGGCCTTGGTCATTTTCATGACTTCGGAAGAAAAATCCTTTTCCGAATAATTGATAATATCATCCGGTTTTAAAGATCTGGCGTATTTGATTTTTTCCGCGCTTCCGACCGTTGTGATGACACGACAGCGTTTGAGTCTGGCGATTTGAATCGCCGCGCTCCCGATGCCGCTGCCGGCGGCATGAATGAGTACAGTTTCCTTTTTCTTAAGCTGGCCGCGGGTGATCAGCATGTGCCACGCGGTCAAAAAAACAAGAGGGATTGAGGCCCACTCTTCCATCGACAGATGTTTGGTGACCGGCAAGATATTTTTTGCCGGCACCCTGACGTATTCGGCAAATCCGCCGTTCACCTGGAATCCGAGAATTTTGTAGGAAGGGCACATACTGTCCCATCCTTCCTTGCAATAACGGCATTTTCCGCAGGAGATACCCGGCGAGACGATGACGGGGCGGTGAAGAGGGACCGATCCCGCCCTTGAGCCTTTCTCGACCACTTCGCCGGCAACATCGCATCCGAGGATGTGCGGCATGGAGATCCTGGTTTTGGGTAATCCGCTCAGATTCCAAAGGTCAAGGTGATTGACCGAAGCGGCATGGACCTTGACCAGAACATCTTTTTCCCCGATTTCCGGGAGGGGGACATAATCTTCCTTCAACTGTTCAAGACCGCCATGGTGTCTAAAAATAACCGCCCGCATTTTCATGGATCGAGCCTCCCGTAAGCGTTTAAACGGAAAGTAGAGTGATAAAGAGTCTGCTTTTGATTCCCGGCACTGAAAAGCAAGTATAACAAAAAAAATCCGTCTCCCATGCCTTTTTTATTGAAGGTGACGGGGGGGTGCTATAATACGGGTATGCGGGAATCCCTTCGGGAAACAAAGATCCGGGCATTGAAAATATTTCGGCGTCTGAAGAAAACATATCCGAACATTCAGTGTCCGATCCATCATTCAAGCCCATGGGAGCTGGTGGTTGCCACGATCCTTTCAGCCCAATGCACGGATAAAATGGTTAATAAGGTAACCCCGTCCCTTTTTAGGAAATACCGGAAAATCCGGGATTATGCCGATGCGGTTCCGGAGGATATCGGCCGTCTTATCCGCCCGACCGGTTTTTACAGGAACAAAGCTAAAAACATCATCAAGGCGGCAAAAATAATTTGTCAAAAGTTCCGCGGAAAAGTTCCCGACACTATGGAGGAGCTCATCACGCTTCCCGGGGTCGGAAGGAAAACCGCGAATGTTGTGCTTGGAAATGCTTTTGGTGTTCCGGGTCTTTCGGTTGACACCCATATGATACGTCTGAACCGCCTTCTTGGTTTTACCCGGCACAAAGATCCCGTTAAAATCGAATTTGATCTTATGAAAATAGTGCCCCGGAAAAACTGGACAAAATTTTCGGATCTCATTATTCGCCACGGAAGGGCAAGATGCCATGCCCGGCGGCCGGACTGTGCCCGTTGCGAGATTACGGGGTTTTGCCCCTCAAGATTCAAGGTTTGAATGAAAAATCCGAAATTTCTACTATGCGATATGTCAAAAAAGATCGTCTGTCTGAAATCTTATGACCAAACATCCTCCTGAGGGACTTGTCCAGCGCCCCGACAGCTATTTCCGGCGCAAACAACGACAGATACAGTTTTACCTGACGACGACTTTCCGGCTTCACTTTGTCCATTTCCTGCTCTGTTTCTTGATTATTGGCGCTCATATGGCGGTTATGTATTCGCCCATTATGATGCGTTTTGAATACGTTGTTCTGGACTTTTTTTTCCGTAACAGGTCGCCGATCCATCAACATCCCGCCATTACGCATATTGATATAGCCGAAGATAGCCTTCAGGCGCTTGGGCGTTGGCCCTGGCCGCGGCACAATCACGCGGCCCTTGCGCGTATTTTGAGGGAATGGGGAGCTCAAGAAGTTGTTTTTGACGTTATTTTCAGCGAACCAAGCACCTCGTTTGATGATGAAGCGATGATCGAATCATTGCAAGAAGCAGGCAATGTTTATCTGCCATTGATGCTGGAAAGCTTCGGGAAAGACAAAAAATGGATTCGTCCGCTTCCGGAGTTCCGAAAGGCAATGAAAGGAACCGGGCACATCAACATTTCTCCCGATTCTGACGGAGCCATACGGAGAGTCACTCCTTTTGTTGAACATGATCGGGAAACCCACCCCTACATTGCCGTTCGAGTTGCTTACGATTATCTCGGGGAATCGCTTCCTGAAGCGGGATCACTACCGTTCCCGACCGATTCCAAAGGAGACATCATGATCAACTGGGCGGGAAAGTGGCGCGAAACCTTTACGCACCTTTCTTTTGTTGATGTGATCAAAAGTTATGCCGCTCTCAAGCGGGGTGAAGAACCGGTTATTTCTCCGGAACAAATAAAAGGCAAGATCTGTGTAATCGGGCTTACGGCAGTCGGATTAACGGATATCAAGGCCAACCCGCTTGAAGAGACTTACCCGGCGGTAGGGGTGCAGACCAATATTATCAACAGTATTTTGACCAAGCAATTTGTCCATCCGGCCTCCAAAAATGTCAACAGATTGTGTCTTCTGGTCGTAGGGGTGCTTGTTTCGCTGATTTTTATTTTTTTTCGGCAGGTTTTTTCTTTTATCGTAGGTTTGGCGGGAGCCGGGGTGTGGTTTGCGTTTACTTTTGCGATGTTTTCTGTCCGGGGGATCTGGCTGTTTGCTTTAAACCCAATGTTGATGGTTTTTTCTCTGTTTATTTTTTCCGCGGTATTTTCCATGACCATAGGCCGCCGCGAGCAGGAAAGACTTTTTAATCTGGCAACCCGGGATGGGCTGACCGGATTATATGTTATCCGGCATTTTCGGATGCTGCTGAATGAGGCTGTTGTTGAAGCGCGGAGGAAAAAAGAGCCTCTTTCTCTGATCCTGACTGACCTGGACCACTTCAAGAAGATCAACGATACTTACGGACACGTTGCGGGAGATGCCGTGCTGAGACGGCTTTCCGCGCTGATGACCGAGGTTTTTGCGAGCGAGAACAGCAAGAAAAAAGAACGATGCCCGATCAGCAGGTATGGTGGCGAGGAATTTATCATCATGGTCAAAAACTGCCCGTTGATTGATGCCGCATTTAATTTTGGTGAAAAGCTGAGGAAGCGGATCGAGCAGGAAGAGTTCATCTATGAGGGAAAGCACATTCCTCTAACCATCAGTATCGGAGTTTCTTCTTTAGCGGAAAAAGAGAATGTTCCGGACTTGATGGTTCATCGGGCCGATGAGGCTCTTTATCGCGCGAAGAACGAAGGACGTAACCGGACGTGTATTGAAAAAGAGACCGGGGAAGCAGCATCCTGAAATGAGAGGATCATGCCGGGGTTAGATGGTTTCAAGACTTGCAAGAGGCTCAAGGAAATGGAAGAGACCCGCTCTATTCCCGTATTCTTTTTTACGGCCCCCCGGGATGGCACGATTCATTCCGGGGCGGAATCGGCCGTCGCCGGCTGATTCAAAAGCTCCGCGTTGAGCAACCGATCGAAACGGTTTCCGGGTTTTTCGAACAAGAATTTGCGGAAAAGCCCCCGGCTGGACAGGCCCTGGCCCTCAGTGTATAGTATGGCCGAAGCGCTTAACATTCCGGCCCCACCATTTACTGAATTGAGGAGATTGGTATGAGCAAAGAAAAAGTTTTTACGGATGCAAATTTTCAAACGGAAGTCCTTCAATCCAAACAACCCGTCCTTGTCGATTTTTGGGCGGAATGGTGCGGGCCTTGCCGGATGCTGGGGCCTGTGGTGGAGCGCATTGCCCAGGCGAACGCGGATCGCGTGATCGTTGGCAAAATGAATGTTGATGAGAACCCGAACACTCCCTCGCAGTACGGCATCCAGGGTATTCCGACCATGATTCTTTTCCATAACGGACAGCCGGTCAAGCAAATGGTCGGTTATCAGTCCCAGGACAAGATCCAGGCAACGATTGATGAGGTCTTGCCGAGGTAAGACTTTCCCCGACAATTCGAAGATCACCTTCCATGAGATCCCGGAAGCTCGGCAGAACAGGATTTGAAATTTCCGAAATCGGATTCGGCTGTTGGGCTATTGGCGGCAATGCCTACGGGCGGGTCAACGACGGGGATTCTTTGTGTGCCCTTGAAGCCGCCTGGTCAAGTGGTGTCAATTTTTTTGACACGGCCGACATTTATGGGGAGGGGCACAGCGAGACCCTTCTGGCCCGATTCCTTAAAGGAAAGTTGCGCGATACTTTCTTTGTTGCCACCAAAGTGGGCTGGGATTTTTATCCATCCTCACCCGGCCGCCCTGATTCTGCCGCAGGCCCGATTCAAAACAACCACGCAGAATACCGGAAAAATTTTGATGCTGCCTATGTCCGGTTCGCTTGCGAAAAGAGCTTGATGCGGCTCGGACAGGAAACGATCGATCTTTATCAGCTCCATAACCCGTCTCTTGAATTAATCCGGTCCGGAGAGCCGGTCTCGGTTCTTGAAAAACTGAGGCGGGAAGGCAAGATCCGCGCAATCGGCATATCGGTTCACAGGGAGGCCGAAGCTTTGGCGGCTCTGGAAGATCCGCGGATTGAATCCCTTCAGATTATTCTGAATATCATGGATCAGCGAATGTCGGGAGCGGTATTTGACAAGGCTTGTGAAAAAAACACCGGTATTATTGTCCGTGAGGCTCTTGCGAGCGGACTTCTGACGGGGAAATATCCTCCCGCGCACAAATTCCCCCGCGACGATCACCGGCGACGGTGGTCCGCGGAAAAAAGAGAGTGTGACTGGGAAAAAGTGCAGCTGATCCTTAAGACCCTTGGATGCCGGAATGATCAACTGCCGCAAAGCGCGCTCGAGTTCGTCCTCTCGTTCAATGAAGTTTCTACAGTGATCCCGGGGGCCAAGACGTGTGAGCAGGTCATGGCAAATCTCCAGGCGGTGATTTCGCCCCGGTTGTCCCGTGAGGCCATGATACGTTTGAAAAAACTTTATACTGAAAACCCGATCTTCCGGGAAGGATTGCTCCCCCGATGAAGATACTGAAGGTGCTGGCGGTTCTGATCCTGGTTCTTCTGGCGCTGGTCCTCTTTCACGATTTCTGGGTCGGTTTAACCTTGCAACCGATCGTGGAAAAGCAGCTGACCGAAGCTTTTGCGATGCCGATCAATATTGACGGCATGAAAGTTCGTTTTTGGCCTTCCGGGCGTGTTTATTTCAAAAAAATAGAATGTTTTAATCCTCCGGAATTCAAACAGAAGAGGCATTTTGAAGGGGAGGAAGTGAGCATCATCCTCGATTGGGAAGCGTTAAAGAAAAAATGCATCCGGATCAAGCGAGCACATTTCAAAAAATTTCTTTTTGCGGTTGAGACCTATATGACTTCGCGGGGTACCCGGACCAACACTTTTATTTGGTATCACAATATGGGTCTTGACGGAGATGATGATCCCGCGATGAATTTCCCGAAGCATGACGCGCCCTCGTTGGACCAGGCTGTGGCGGAGGCGTCGGCGAAAGGAAAATGGCGTGTCATGATCGACCGTCTTGAACTTGATAACGGAACGTTCCTTTTTAATGACAGAAGGGATTCCGGCCAGGAACGCCAATGGATCTTTGAAAAGCTCAAAGGTTATTGGGAGGGGTTTGATTTTGTTTCGGGATACACGAGTCCTTCTTTCAGGGAATACATCAGGCTGGAAGGGACCTTTGGCCGGCATCCTCCGGCTAAATTCCGGGGGGAAGGCAAATGCCAGTTCGCGGACGGAAATAATTTTGATATTCATACGATGATCGAAGGAGGTTCCATTTCAGAATATAGTTTCTTGCTTGCGGGTCTTCCCGGTGAAGTTAAAGGCGGGGTTTTTGATCTTAGGTCCAAACTGCTTTGCGCCGAGAGCGATCTTAAATCCGAACATATCCTGACCCTCAAGGCGATGCGGCTGGGAACTCCTACCGTGACACAAAAACTCCTGAAGTATCCCTTTGGCGCGGTCCTGATGGCGCTTGAAACAGAAAAAACGATCGAGATTGAGGTGAACGTAAACGGCTATATCGGAGATCCGAAATTTTATTTTTTTCAGGCCTTTACCAAAGCTTTCCAGCGAGCCCTTGTTCGAAAAGCCCGGACGATCCTGGACGATTTGAGAAAAGGAACGACCAAGGTGGCTGCCGAGACGCCTGCCCAGGTGAGAAGCGGGGTAGGGCAAATCGGGAATCTTTTGAATACAACTTTCAGCACATTGAATCTTTCAACATTGCTCGGAGAAACAAATAATGACAAACACGAAGACTGATCCCGAGACGAGGGCGGGTTATGTCGCGATCATCGGCCGGCCTAATGTCGGGAAATCAACCCTTCTTAATTTTCTGGTGGGAGAAAAACTTGCCGGAATTTCCCCCAAGCCTCAGACGACGCGTGATGTGATTCGGGGGATACTGACGGTCGGGCAAGGGGGAAAATTCGGGAGTCCTTGCCGCGGACAGATAGTGTTTCTTGATACCCCCGGAGTTCATCGGCCGCACGACAAGCTTGGCGAGGAAATGATACGCGATGTCCGCCAATCTTTTGAAGATGCCGATGTGCTTTACTGGATGGTTTATCCGCGCGCAATCGGTGAGACGGAAGAGCGGATGCTCGGCTGGTTCCGGGATTTGAAAAAACCGGTTTTCCTGCTCGTGAACCAGATCGACAAGTTCCCCAAGCTTCAGGTTCTCCCTGCGATCGATTCTTACCAGAAAGTTTATCCCTTCAGGGAGTTCATTCCGATCAGCGCGGTAACCGGGGAAAATATTGATTCCCTGGTCTGTAAAACCCTCGAGTGCCTTCCCGAAGGCGATTTTATCTATCCGGAAGACCAGATCTCGGACCAGAACGAACGGTTCCACGTTCAGGAGTTGATCCGGGAAAAACTTTTTCATGAACTCGAAGCCGAGCTTCCCTATGACGCCGCGGTGCGTATCGATAATTACAAGGACGAAGAAAAGATCACAAGGATCAGCGCGACCGTCATTGTGAACCGGGAATCCCAAAAGGCGATCGTGATCGGAAAAAACGGCATAAAGATCAAGGAGATCGGCCGAACTGCCCGTCTTGAGATCGAAAAACTGATCGGCCGCAAGGTCTTTCTCGAGCTTTGGGTGAAGGCCCTTCCGGACTGGAAGGAGAACACATCATTCCTCAGAGAGATCCGCGGAACGATGTGATGAAGATACTTGTGTTCGGTGCGGGAGCGATTGGGTCCGCGTTCGGGGGATTCCTTTCGAAAGGGCATGAAGTCACACTTCTCGGGCGGAAGCCCCATGTAGAAGCTATCCGCAAAAGGGGTCTCAAGGTGTCCGGTATTTGGGGACGGCACACCTTCCGCCCCGGGGGGCTTGCGACCTGCATTTACGACCTCGACCGCTCAGCGCCTTACGATCTGATCCTTTGTACGGTCAAATCTTATAGCACGTCGGAAGCGGCGGGTCTTATCAAGAAAATCATGGGGCCGAAGACGATTGCTCTTTCGCTTCAAAACGGTCTCGGAAATATCGAGACGCTTTGTAAAGCCCTTCCCCCCAAACAAGTATTGGGCGGCCGGGTGATCTTCGGAGTTGAATTGAGCGAGCCCGGAAATATCCATGTCTCCGTGATCGCCCGGCCGACGGCGGTCGGAGAGGTTGTCCCCGGGGGAAAGATCACGTCTCGTGTCAGAAGAATCGTCCGTGTCTTTAATGAAGCGAAGCTTCCTTCCGTTTCTTCCGCGGATGTCAGGGGGCTTCTTTGGCTTAAGGTCGTTTATAACGCGGCGTTGAATCCGCTGGCTTCGCTCATGAGATCTCACTACGGAGTTTTAGGAGAAGATCCCGCCGCTCGTGATACGATGAACGCGGTTATCGACGAGGTCTACGCCGTAGCTCACGGCATCGGCATGGATCTTAAGCCCGCAACGCCGGCGGGCTATAAGAAACTGTTTTATTCCAAGCTTCTTCCACGGACCTGCGATCATCACCCCTCCATGCTCCAGGACCTTGAAAAAGGGAAGAAGACCGAGATTGATTCGATCAACGGGTTTATTTTGAAGCTCGGCAAAGAAAGAAAAATTCCGACGCCTGTTAACGCTTACCTTGTCAGGGCTATCAAAAAAGCTGAAAAAGAAACCGGATAAAAACCGGTTTTTGTTGTCCGCCCGCGGTCAATGGAAGAATTATTCGAGAGTCGGGAATTCGGGGAGGTCATTGCCGATCAGAGGCAGGGCGTATCGGACAAAGTCCGGCGTGACCATATTGGTCGGGGCGTCGAAGAAACGGGGGGTGAGAATCCGTTCCTGGCTCGGGATTTTTTCAAGAGGGATCGGGACATACTTGATTTTGTAGTCGTAGCTCTCGGCACGCTTGAATCCCACCATAACCTTTGACATTCCTTTCAAAGCCCACTTCACGGCATGAGCGCCCGCTTCATAGGCTTCCTCCTGATCGACAGAAGAAATATAAGGCATCGACATCCTTTGGATCGTGCCGGGTTTATCGAATCGGGCGCGGATCTTGAGGTGGACTTCGACAAGTTTTGTCAGGTGAGCAGCCGCTCCTTCCACGTAGGGGTGTCCGAAAGGGTCGCGGGTTATGCCGCCGGCCTTGCTGCCGATCCGTTTCCCCTCGGCGTCCCGGATCGTTTCCGAAATCACAATAATGCAGAAACCCGCCCGGGCGAGTGTTTTGTCGACCTGTCTGATGAAATGAGCCTCCTCAAAAGGGACTTCCGGGACGTAGAGAAGATGGGGCGCGTCGAGCTCTGTTTTTTTCAAAAGGGCGGCCGCGGCGACGATCCAGCCCGCGTTTCTTCCCATAAGCTCGATCACCTTGACGGGATCCACGCGCTTCATGGCTTTGGTGTCGAGGGCGGCCTCCTGGGTGCTGACGGCCGCAAAACGGGCGACGGAGCCGTAGCCCGGACAATGGTCGGTTTCCATCAGATCGTTATCGATGGTTTTGGGTATGTGAATAACACACAAATCGTAGTTTTCTTTTTCTGCGGCGCGGGCGATCTGCATGCTGGTATTGGCCGTATCGTTGCCGCCGATCAAAAAAAGATAACGGATGTCTTCGCGCTTGAACTCCGAGAGGATCTTGAGATCATCGCCCGGCTGGAGTTTGTAGCGCGAGGAACCGAGCGCCGCCGAAGGGGTTTTGGCAATCTTTTTGATCAGGGACCTTGACTGTCTGCCAAGGTCAATCAGGTTCCGGTTAAGGACGCCTTCAATGCCGTGAACGGAGCCGAAGATTTTTGGGATTCTGTGCGAGGCCCGGGCCGTTTCCGTGACCCCGGCAAGGCTTTGATTGATGACCGCCGTGCAGCCGCCCGACTGCGCGACTACAGCGTTCCCCTTAAGCGATGAAGAAATGGGCATGAGTGATTCCTGTGTCGAAATTGAAAATAATTTGCGCTAGTATAACTTCAACAAGGGAGAAACGCCAGTCCGTCATGAAATCCATCATCGTTAAACGAGCTTCCGCAAGGATTTGGCGGGCGAAATTGAATTCGCCTTTCCGGATCGCCCTCGGTTCCCACAAAGTCCTCGAAAACATTCTTTTCACCATTGAGCTTTCCAACGGCATTCACGGCTGCGGCGAAGCGGGTGTTGCGACCCACATCACAGGAGAAACAGTCCGGGGAACGCTTTTGAACCTGATTGACGCGACAAAGGATATGACGGGGATGGAGATCGATCGTTTTCCGGATGCCGCGGATGAATTTTCTTTCAAATTTGGCCGGAACAAATGCGCGCTTGCCGCGTTGGAGATGGCCATGCTCGACGCCGTCACCCGGACAAAAGGGATGCCGCTTTGGCAGGCATTCGGAAACAAAGCGGGTATCTTAAAAACCGATATGACGGTGGTTCTTGGGTCGGTGAGTTCGGCGCGAGCGGATGCCCGCATCATTGCCCGGAGGAGGATCCGTTCATTCAAGGTGAAGGTCGGCCGTGATTTTGGCGAAGACATCAGCAGGGTCAAAGCCGTCGCCGGGATCGCCCGGAAACTTCCGATCTTTCTCGACGCGAACCAGGGTTTCACGGTCTCACAAACCTTGAAGTTTCTGAAGCGGCTTGAAGAACTGGGGATCGCCCCGGCTCTTATCGAGCAGCCCGTCGCGAAAGGAGATCTGGAAGGTCTTGCGAAGATAACACGTGAAAGCAAGACGCTCGTTTTCGCGGATGAGAGCGCCGGTTCGCTGGAGGACGTGAAGCGGATTGTTCGAAAAAAAGCCGCGGGAGGTATTAATATCAAACTGATGAAAACAGGGCTTCTTGAATCTTATGAGATAGCAAAGTTCGCGAGGAAAAACAATCTCGGACTCATGATTGGCTGCATGATGGAAACGCCTCTTGCCGTGGCAGCAGCGGCGCACCTTGCGGCGGGATGCGGAGGTTTTGATTTTATCGATCTCGACAGCCCGTTTTTTATGGCCGAACGCGTGACTCGCGGTTTTTACCCGAGCGCTTCGGGTATTTATGATGTTTCCAAGGTCCGTGCCGGCATAGGGGTTCAACCGCTTCCGGGACCAACCGGATCGGGGAGATAACATGATCGATCATCCGGCCGGCATTCTCTGTGCGCTTCTTTTGATAGAAGCGCTTGTGCTTTATTTTTACGAAGACCCGAAGCTGGGACGTTTTTTTCGATTTCCCCCCGCCCTTTTCTGGATCTATTTTCTGCCGATGCTTGCCTCCAATCTTGAAATCCTGCCGTGCGAATTGCGCTTGTACGAAGACATCACCCATGCCCTTTTGCCTGCCGGAATTATTCTGCTTCTTGTTTCTTCCGATCTGCCGGCGGTTATCAGGCTCGGGAAACCGTCGCTTCTGATGATGACCGCAGCCATTCTGGGAATCATGGGGGGAGTTCCCCTTATGGTTTTTCTTTTCAAACCATGGCTTCCGCCGGACGCATGGTCGGGGTTCGGCGCGCTTTCGGCCTCCTGGATCGGGGGTAGTTCCAATATGATCGCTGTGAAGGAAGCGATCGGAACGCCTGACAGGATTTTTTTCCCGATGATCGTGGTGGATACGGTTGTTGCTTATTCCTGGATGGGGCTGTTGCTTCTCGGCCCGGGAATACAAAAAGTTTATGACCGGTGGAACCGGTCGGACCGCCGGATGATCGAGGAGCTTGAGGGGAAGGGGATCGGCTCGGTTTTTATCTCCAGAACGGTCCGGTATCAATATCTGCCGGTCATTTTGGCCGCGGGATTTGGAGGCGCCTGGATCGCGCGTTTTTTTTCCGATCGTTTCGCCGGAGGATCTTTTGCGTGGGTGATCATTCTGGCTTCCACGATCGGCATTCTGTTTTCTTTTACTTCTCTTAAAAAAACAGCTTCTTTTGGCGCGGCGAGGATCGGCTACCTGCTTCTCTTCTTTGTCCTCGCCTCAATCGGAGTAAGGGCCGATCTTTCCGGAATTCTTGAGGCACCGGTTTTGATCCTCGTGGGGGTTTCAATCGTCCTGTTTCATGCGTTCCTGGTCCTTGTTACGGCAAGAATAGCGCGTATCCCGCTCGGGTTAGCGGCAACGGCAAGCCAGGCCTCAATAGGGGGCCCCGCTTCCGCGCCGATCGTAGGGGTCGCCTATGAGCCCCTGCTTGCTCCGGTCGGACTTTTACTCGGGATTCTCGGGAATGTAGTCGGAACCTACCTCGGTATTCTTGTAAGTTTGTTGTGCCGATGGGTCTCCTGACCGCGCGCCGGACAGTGAACGGCTGGCAAAAAGGTTTTAGTGAAGTGTTTTGCGCGTTGTGCCTCGCGTCAATTTAATGTTACAATCCCCTTCCTTATGGAAAAGAAATCTCTCAGGGTAAAAGCGGTGATCTTTGATCTTGGCAATGTGCTTGTGAATTATGACGCCAAGAAAGCCGCCCGCCGGTTTTCGGAGGCCGGAGGCATTTCTCAAACACGGATCTGGGCGCATTTTTTTCTTTCGAGATTTGAAAAGGCCTATACGTGCGGAGAAATATCAACCCGGGAGTTTTACCTGGAAGCCTGCCGGGTTTTCAAAAAACCCGTTCCGTTTTCAACCTTCAAACATTACTGGAACGATATTTTCTGGGAGAATCCCGGAATGGAGAAACTGCTCAAGCGGCTCAAGCGGCATTATCCGCTTTACCTGATCTCGAACACGAACAGGCTCCATTTCACCCACATCAAGCGTGAGTTTAAACTGCTCCGTCATTTCAAAAGAATGTTCCCGTCACATGAGGTCGGCGCCCGAAAGCCCGATCTTGAGATTTATCGCCGCGTCCTCAAAAAAATAGGTCTGCGGCCTGAAGAAACGGTTTTTGTCGATGATATGAAAAGTTTCATCATGGGTGCCCGTAAAGCGGGGATGCGCGCCATTCGCTTCCGCGGCCTTGACCGTCTCCTGAAAGATCTCAGGAGTCAGGGTGTCCGCTTTTGAGCGGTGTCGAAGCGGAAAGCAAAAATTTAACACCTGCGGGTTTCTTCAAAACAGCTCTGCTATTAACAGTCCTGACAGCAGTCGTTGCTTTTATTGGTTACCGGGCGGGCGGGGCTCCGGGCGCGGCGGCGTCGCTTTTTTTCTCCTGTGTGATAAACTCCGGCCTTGTTTTTTTCAGTGACAAGGCCGTTTTGTCAATGCATCGGGCCATGCCGCTCTCCGAAGCGGCGGCTCCGGAAGTTCATGCGATCGTAAAAAAGCTTTCCCATAAAGCCCGGATTCCGACCCCCCGGATTTTCTTTCTTCCCTCCGCCTCCGCCAATCTCTTTTCTGTCGGCCGGGACCCCGGACGCGCGTCGATCGCGGTGACCCATGGTATTGTTGAACTACTTAACCAAGAAGAGATTGAGGGGGTGCTGGCCCATGAGATTGCCCACATACTCAAGCGGGAAACCCTTCTCGCGGGGATTACGGCTTTGCTTGCGGGGGGACTCAACATGATTGTGGATTTGTCGCGGTGGCAGATGTTCAGGGACGGTGCGGGGCGAGAGGAGCTTGACAGCACGCATCCTGTCGCCTTGATCCTGGCTTCTGTTTTCATGCCGTGTGCCGCCCTGTTGGTACGGCTTACGATCCCGAAGTCCCGCGAATACGACGCGGATATTATAGGAGCCCGGCTTTGCGGGAATCCGCTTTACCTGGCAAGTGCCCTGCGAAAGATCGAGTCGGCTTCTTTTCGTGTGCCGCTCAGGGATGCGTTACCCGCAACAGCCCATCTCTTTTTTGTGAACCCTTGTCCGGGGAAAGGCTGGCCGGCTCTTTTCTATAGACACCCGAAAGTTGAGAACCGGATGGTCCGGCTTATGGCGATGAGCCCCGCATGAGCGCTTTGTTTGAAACATTGACGGTCATGGTATCAAAAGTTACAATGTCTCGTTTTTCAACACACCGTAAGATCCAAGGAGGAAAAAAATGGCTTACGTCATTACCGAAAAATGTCACGGCGAGCGGTATGGTCTTTGCGCCACCGTATGCCCGGTCGAAGCGATTTGTCCCGGTACCTATCAGGGAAAAGATTTCATGGTGATCGATCCGACGGTTTGTATTTCGTGCGGCGCTTGCGCGGCAGAATGTCCGGTCGGCTCGATTGTCGAATCTGAGGATATGGATCCGGACTGGGCCAAGATCAATGCGGACCTGGCAGCCCAGTTTAAGTCGAATCCCAAGGTCACTCCCCGCGCCAGGACCGAGGCGCCGAAGAAGTCTACGAACACGCTGAAATAAGTAATCGGTTTTACGCGGACTTGCCCCGACCGGCCCGCCGCGCAGTTGACGCGGTTCAGCGGTCGGGGCAAATTCGTCTCAGGAGACAGGACGGTTTTCCGACATGCCGCATTCGGATTTGCATTTGAACGTAAATGCGCTCGAGCAACTCCTTAAAAAGAATATCGATGCATTTGCTGCCGTGAACCCTTCCGCCAAAGTTATTCTCCGCGGATTGTCTCTTGTCGGTATCGGCTTCCGGCCCGTCCTGGACCATTTGCTGTTCCGGACCACCCGTCCTTCGGAACGCGTGCGGGAATTTACGGAGCTTGGTTATTCCGGGGATCCCTCTGCCAGGGTCATGGACGGCTGCGGAAACCCCGTGAGCGTTTACCGGTGCAGGTGTCTTCCCGCGATTTTGATCGAAGAAGCCCGCGGTAAAGATTCCAGAGAATGGGTTCGGCTCTTCGGGGATTCGTCGCCCTATATGCTTGGCATGAAAGTGGATTCCCTTGAAGAGGCCGCATTCTATCTTGAAAAACAGGCGGTCCGGTTTCTCAGACCCGAAGCGGGAAAACCGGGCGAAGAGGTCCGTGCGATCGCGGCGCTGCCGGTATTTCGGGACGGAGCCGCGGTGAATGTGCTGGTCCTTGTGGAACGTCATGCCGGGAATACGAACTATTATGGACCTGATTTCTGGTCGAAGGCCTAAGCCGGTCCCGGAATGCGGGAAATATAACCGGGTGATAAAGGTTAAAATTTAGGGGCGTTTGGTTTTAAAGAAACAAAAGGGGAATCATGATCATCGGACTGACGGGAAAAAACGGATCGGGAAAAGGCGAGGCCGCGAGCTTTCTCAAAGAGCGCGGTTTTCATTATTATTCATTATCGGATGCCTTGCGCGAAGAAGCGGGAAAACGGAACCTCGAGATCTGCCGCGACTCGCTGGTGGCGTTGGGTAATGAGCTCCGCGAGAAAGAAGGCCCGGGGTGCCTTGCCGAAAGGATTTTCGCAAAACTTGATCCCGAAAAACATTATGTGATCGATTCGATCAGGCACCCTTCGGAAGTCCAGGTTTTTCGGCGGCGCTCTAATTTTACTCTTATAAGAATTCATGCTCCCGAACGCCTCCGTTTTGAGCGCCTTAAACAGCGCGGCCGCGAGAATGATCCGAAAGCCTGGGAAGATTTTCTTGTTCTCGAGGCGAAAGAGGCCGGGAGCGAAACGAAAACCGACCAGCAGCTTGATCAGACCCTCGGCCTCGCGGATCTTCAAATCGACAATAACGGGCCCTTGAAGGAGATGCATGAAAAACTGAAGCACGTCCTTGTCAAGATTGCCCAGAGCGCGTCGCGTCCGAGCTGGGACGAGTACTTCATGAATATCGCGAAAGTTTCGGCATTGCGGTCCAATTGTATGAAACGCAAGGTCGCGGCTGTGATCGTGAAGGACCGGAGGATCATTTCCACGGGTTACAATGGGACCCCGCGCGGAGTCACAAACTGTAATGAGGGAGGCTGCCCGCGTTGCGCTTCGGTCGAAACCTCCGGGAAGGATCTGGGAGAGTGCCTTTGCTCTCACGGAGAGGAAAATGCGATCGTTCAGGCCGCTTATCACGGAGTCGCCCTGAAGGGGGCTACCATCTACACGACATTCTCTCCCTGCCTGATGTGCACAAAAATGATTATCAACGCCGGGATCATCGAGGTTGTTTATCAGGCGGCCTATCCGCTTTCCGAGATCTCTTTCAAGCTGCTGCAACAGGCCGGAGTCGCGATCCGACAGCTTTCCGCCTGACCCGCATGGGATTCCACGAAAAACCGCATCGCGGAGGTTTCGGACTTGAAAGTGTGGTCCGCCCTCAACTTGAAAAACAATACGCCAGTTCGCTGATCGAAAAAATTCGTGAGAACAATTTTTGTTTGAAGGAAGGGAGGCTGCGGGTTTATCTTGCGGAGGAGTTTGGATTTTGTTACGGAGTGGAACGGGCGGTCGAATACGCTTACGAGACACGCGAGAAATTCCGGGACAGGCGGATTTTTCTGACCGATGAGATCATCCATAACCCGCGGGTGAACCGGGAGCTTCGAGAGCTAGGCGTTCAGTTTCTCTCCGGGACTTCGTCCTGCGGGCTTTCCGTTTCCGATTTAAACGAGAAAGATATCGTGATGATGCCGGCCTTTGGCGTTCCGGTCGAAGCGTTAAAACAGTTCCAGGAGCGCGGATGTGTGATCGTGGACACGACGTGCGGTTCGGTGATGAGCGTCTGGAAACGCGTGGAATCTTATGCGAAGGACGATTTTACGGCGGTTATTCACGGCAAATACGATCATGAAGAAACCCGCTCGACCTGTTCGCGCGCCGGAAAGTATCTTGTGGTGAAGAATAAAGAGGAAGCCCGCCTGGCCTGCGAGTATATTTCGGGGGCCGGTTCCCGCGACTTGTTTTTTAAAACATTCTCAAACGCCTGTTCTCCCGGCTTTGATCCGGGCCGCGATCTCGAAAAGATCGGATTCGCGAACCAGACGACCATGCTTATGAAGGAATCGGTCGAGATCTCCTCGATGATCCGGAGCGCCCTCGCTTCAAGATACGGCGAAGCGGAGATCGAGGCTCGGTTCCGGCATTTTGATACAATCTGTTCCGCGACTCAGGACCGCCAGGATGCGATCCGAAAACTTGGCGAGAAAAAAATGGATCTGCTTCTTGTGATCGGCGGTTATAAATCGAGTAATACGGGCCACCTCGCGGAGATTGCTTCCGCTTACGCGCCCGCCTTTCACATTGAAGATGCGGATTGCATCCTTTCGGGCGACAGGATCAGTCACCGGAGGATCGATACGAGGACAATAACGGAAACCCCAAACTGGCTCCCTGAAGGCGATGTGAAGATCGGTATTACGGCCGGCGCCTCGACGCCGAACAGGGTGGTCGAAGAAGTGATCGAAAGGCTGATCAGAATCACAGGGTAGGATACGGGCATGTATAAGGTCGCCAAAACACTCTATTTTAATTATGGACACCGGCTTCTTGGGGGACATGATAAATGCTCTCATCTTCACGGGCATAGCGCGAAGGTCAGGATCGTGATGCGGGCTTCCAAGCTTGACCGCAAGGGGATGGTTGTGGATTTTTTTGATATTAAACGCACGATCGGGGATTGGATTGAGCGGACGCTTGATCACAGGGTGATCCTGAATTCCAAAGACCCTCTTTTACCGCTTTTAACAAAAGCGGGAGAGCCTGTTGTCGCATTCCGGGGTAATCCGACCGCAGAAGCGCTTGCGGAATGGATTTTTCGGAAGGCCCGGAGCATGAAACTTCCGGTTGTGGAAGTTTCCCTTTGGGAAAGCGGCGACAGCCGCGCGGTCTATTCAAAATCATAAGAAGCGGTTTCACAGGTCATTTTTTTTCTACCTTCCCCGGCGACATGGGGGCTGAAAGCACTTGTGAAGCCGTCTCAAGGCACAGAGGACCGGATGGGATATGTCAAAAACATTATTGGTGGGTCCCGCCGGATGCGGTAAGACCCATGCGGTGCTGGAAGCTTTTGAAAAGAGCCTGCGTTCGGGTTGTCCGCTTGATCCCGATACTTTTTTTGTCGTCCCTTCCGCGGAACATACCGACCGCATTGTTTCCCTTCTGGTCCAGAGAGGTATCGCTGGTTTTTTTTACAAACGGGTAACGACGCTTTCCCGTCTGATTCATTCAAGTTTTCCTCTCCCCGATATTCCCGTTGCTTCAAATTTTGTCCGGGCCTCGATTGTGCGGGAACTTCTTCAGGAAAACGGATGGGAATATTTTGAGCGGCTCAAAGATTGCCCCGGATTGATCGACCTTCTTTTGGGGACTTTGACGGAGTTGAAGGAATCCTGTATCGCTCCCGGGATTTTCCGATCCCGGATGAACAAACTCAAAAAGTTCGAGCCTGCTTTTGGCCCCAAATACGAAGCCCTTGCCGCGCTTTATGAAGGGTATGAATCGAAACTTGAAAAACGGGGTTTTTGTGATGCTCAGGATACGCTGAAGCTTCTCCAAAGGGGAACCGGGGCAGGACTCCGGGCCCGTTCCCGTTTCAAGGCGCTCTGGCTCGACGGTTTTTTTGATTTTTCCAACCTTCAGATGGAATATCTGAAGATCCTTTGTGAAACGACGGATGAGATTACCGTGACGCTCACGATGGACGGGACGGACGGCAGGGAAGAAGCTTTTGAGGCCGTTCGCTCAACGAAAGAAACATTGGTTTCGATGGGTTTCAAGGCCGAGCAATTCGGCTCGGAGAGCAAACGAACCACGGACCCCGCCCTTCTTTATTTACAAAGAAATCTTTTTTCCGAAAAGATCAAAAAAAAATCGCCCTCGGCACAGGGAAGCATTCTTTTTATTGACGCGGTCGGAATCGAAGGCGAGATCGGGATGATTGCCCGCGAGATCCACAAGCTTTATGCGACGGGAAACTATCGTTACAGTGATTTTGCGGTATTGTTCCGCCAGATTCGGAATTACAGCTCGGTTATTGCCCCGATCTTTTCCCGCTATGGAATTCCTGTCGAGATCCATGAGCGGGACCGTCTCAAGTTTTCGCCCTGGATCGGAACCGTCATGACTTTGCTTGCGATCTTCCGGGACGGTTGGAAACGGGAGGATGTGCTTTCATTCCTGAAGTCGGGGTATGTAACAAGATTCGGGGACTTCCGGAGGGACGATGACTGGCTGTCCGCTTTTGAGGCCAAAATCTTTGAAAACGGCGTTCTGGAAGGCCGGGACGCGTGGACCGACTTGTGGAAAGGGGAGGAAGCCCTTGAGATTCCCTCCGGCTTGAGTAAACAAAGACTGATCGGAATACTGCTGGAGCTTGAAGCGAAATTTCTTGCGGCAACGACCGCCGAGGATCATATCCGAATTTTCCGCGAAGCCGTTTATGACCTGTTTGGGATTCCGGAGATCTCCGATGTCTACAAGGCTTCGGTCCGGCGTGACGCGGTTTCTGTCCGTCGCTTCGAGATCCTGCTTCAGGAGATAAAAACAGGTTCTCTGAAGAACGCTTCGAAAAAGTTTTCGTTCGAATTTTTTGCGGATCAGTTTGCCGCTCTGGCCGAACTTGATGTTTATTCCCTGCATGAGCGCGACAAAAACCGCGTTCAAATCTACGATGTTTCGCTCGCGCGTCAAAAAGAATACAAGGTCGTGTTTGTGGCCGGGCTTCTCGAAAAAGTGTTCCCGATACAGATCCGTGAAGATCCCGTGCTCTCGGATTGGGAAAGGCAGATTCTGAATGCGGAACTTGATCACCCTCTCCGCGAGTTCCTGCCCCGGCAGGGCCTGGAAAGGTATCTCTTTTATCTTGCCGTGACCCGCACCAGCGAAAAGCTTTACCTTTGCTATCCCCACATTGATCTTGAAGGAAAAGAATCCCTGAGGTCTTTTTATCTGGATGAGGTCCAGCGTCTTTTCGGGGCGGGAATCCGCACGATCCGTCAGGATCTTGCGCGGCCCTATCCGCTGCCGGATGAAGCGATTACTTCCCGCGAAAAGGAAATTGCCGTGATGGGGGGATTAAGGGAAAAAGTATTGAGCGGTTGCGAAGAATGTGGAGAGATGTCGGGGCTTGAACGCAATTCGCTTCAAAGGCTTTTAAAGGCGGTCCGGCCGGTTGAGGCTGTGATCGGGGACGAAAAGATTCGCGACGGCGGGTATTTCAATTTCAGGGAAGCCAGCCCGACCCGGCTGGAGGAATTCGCCAAATGCCCTTACCGCTATTTTGCCCGTCGGATATTAAGATTGCAGGATCCGACCGAGGATATCACGGTCCGTCAAAAGGGGAACATCCTTCACTGGGTTCTTGAGGAATATTTCCGGACATATCTCCGGAACAGGCCCGCGAGAGTACCGGTTGATGAGTTTGTCAGCCGGAAACTCGAAGAGGCATTCAGGAAATATCCGCTTGTTTCGGAACGTAAATACCGGGACGAACTTGATCGGGCAGAAGTCAGGGAGATGCTTCTGGATGTTTTGGAGGGAGAGATTGAAAAACTCGAAACACGAAGCCTTCGGCCGGCTTATCTCGAGTATGGCTTCGGATCGGGTGAGGGAAAAGATGCGCCTGCCCTCGTGATCGGCTCCCAAGACGGTGAGATAAAGATCCAGGGCCGTATCGACCGGATTGATTTGGATCCGGAAGGAAGAATCGCGCTCATCGTAGACTATAAACGAACGGCAAAGTTGGACCGCTCCGGGCTTGAAATCGGCACATCGCTTCAGCTTCCGCTTTATATCCTTGCGGTTGAAAAAGCGCTGGGTCTCAAGGCTGTTGGGGGAGAGCTTTATGCTCTCAAGGAAGGGACCCGGAGCGGATTCTACCGCAAAGACGAGGCTGAAAAGCTGGATCTTAAGATCGCGGGCAAGAATTCCCTGCTGGACGAAGGCAGTTTCACGGGTTTGCTTGACAGGACTCTTGGTTTCGTCAGGCGTTTTACAAGAGAGATCCGCAACCTGACGATCCTCGTCCGGCCCCGTGATTGCGAAAAATACTGCCCCTATCCTTCCTTATGCCGGATCGAAAAGTGGCGCCTGCCCATGATCCTCGAGGAAATACGAAATGAGGACAAGCTGAAAGAGAATAAGTCTGGCTGACCGGGGATGACGAGGAGTTATCGGCGGAGGAAAAGGGCGGGTTTTTTTAAACGCGGAGCTGTTTTTCAGCGTCGACGACATCCCGATCAATCAATCCCCGGGCCTTTGCGGCTTTTTTTCTGAGATCTTCCGAGGCGTGAGGAGCGTGCATGATCTCCCTTAAAAGCTGAGTCACCATCCTGAAATAGCGCACCAGGGTCCCTTCGTCCTCCGTGGTATCCCTCGCGACCTTGTCAAAAGGTTCCCCGCGTGTCCAGGCTTCCACGGCTTTGGCAAGATGGAAATGAGGGGGTTTTGTGTAAGGGCGGATTCGGAAAGTCTGTTCTTTTTTATGAATGAGCCGATGATAATGCTGAATGAGTTTGAGAAGCTTTTCATTTTGATGGGAAAGTTTCGGAGGTTCGTCGATCCCTTTGCGGGGTTCGAAGATCAATCCCATGAGGAAGACATTGAGCCTCGCCTCGTCAAAGCCTTCAAAAACCTTGTCCTGATACATTTCCGTAAGGAGCAGTTCATAACCGAAGATCGAAGACGCAAACTCACCTTTTCCCGTGAGTTTCCCGTCCTCGATATAGCGCAGGTCTTTCAGAAGGTTCAGCTTGTTCCTTATCAGATCAAAACCGTCGTCTCGCATCCTCCGGGAAGACTGAAAGTAATGGAAGGATTTCGGGTAGATCTCAAGGAGTTCGTCGCCGAGGTCGCGGTAAAGATTCAGAATTGTCGCATAAGCGGCGTTGAATTGGCTCCGGACGGGTTCAGGCTTTCCGAAAATGATGCGTTCGACCTGCGGGAAGGGGATATCGTGCGGCAGGATGCGGCAGTAGACGAAGCCCTCTTTATCCATGCCCCGGCGTCCGGCGCGTCCCGCCATCTGATAAAAATCACGAGTCGTAAGAGCCCTGAAACCGGTGCCGTAAAATTTTTCAAGCTCGTCAAAAATGACGGTTCGGGCAGGCATATTGATGCCGAGCGCGAAGGTCTCCGTTGTGAAGATAAGTTTGATGAGACGGCTTGTAAAAAGTCGTTCGATCACCTCTTTTAGGGTCGGGAGCATTCCTGCGTGGTGATAAGCGATCCCTTGTTCAACGAGCGGCCGGATGTCCTGCGCGGAACGCTCCTCCGCAAGATCGTATTTTTTGCAGAGTTCGTCAAAAAGCTCCGTGACCCTTGAGCGTTCGTTTTTGCTCAGGAGATCATAGTGCGCGATTTCCCAGGCGAGGTGGGCCGTTCGCTTGCGGCTGAACGCGAAATAGATCGCGGGGAGACGGTCTTCCCGGATCAGGTGGTCAAGAAGTTCGCTCAGGCGGTTCGGTTTCGCCCGCATCTGCCTGAAGCCGCGGCGTCTTTCGCGCGGCGAAAGCTCCCAATTGTCTCTCGAATAATAACCGTCTTTACGGAGGGATTTAAGATTCGTAAAGAAATGTCCCTGGCATTGATAAAAAAAATGCAACGGAACGGGGCGTTTGGTCTCTTCGATCACGGCGACCGGACGGTCATGGGCGGTTTGCATCCAGGTTGCGAGTTCCCGGACGTTGGGAATGGTCGCGCTCAGGGCGAGGATTCGTATTTCGGGCGGCGTGAAAAGAATGGCCTCTTCCCAGACCGTGCCGCGCTCATAATCATCCATGTAGTGAACCTCGTCAAAAATGACCCAATGGGTCCGCTTGATCCGCTCGCTATTCTCGAAGAGGGAATTCCGGTAGATCTCGGTTGTCATGATGAGAAGGGGCGCGCCCGCATTGATTGAGACATCGCCGGTTAAAATACCCACTTTATCCGGGCCGAAGCGCGCCTGAAAATCGCGAAACTTCTGGTTGCTGAGAGCCTTGATCGGGGCTGTGTAGATGACGCTTGCCCCGCGGGAGAGAGCTTTTTCGATCGCTTTTTCGGCGATCAGGGTTTTGCCGGAGCCCGTCGGGGCTGAGATAAGGAGGGAATGGTCTTTATCGATCCATTCGACCGCCTGTTGCTGAAAAGAATCAAGCCGGAATTCCATGGGCACTAGTATATCTTTATTTTCCGCGGGAAAAAGCCGATATTTCAAAAAGCTTGAGATTGTCCGGTTCCCAATGCGCGGTATGGACTTGAAAGCGCTCGTGTAGTAAACTGCCCGCATAATGACAGCAAGCGATGTAGCCCATCTTATCTAAAAAAGGAAGGCTTATGCGAATAAACCAGAACTTTTTATTCCTTTCTCTCTTTTTTTTCACTTTTGCCCTTTCGGTTTTTCCTACCGATGTTTTTGCCGAAGATCTGGGGCAGGAAGTTCTGGCGATCCGGCGCGAGGTCGGCGGTGAGCGGTATGCCTCGGCTGTTGCGGATAAAGCCGGAGAGATCGAAGCTTCCAAGCGTTTCAAAACCGGCGTAACCTTTGAGGACATTCTCAGGGATCCCGATAATCTTGAGCTGAACTTCGATTTTGCCAAACAGCAGATTGCGGATAACGAGCTCCTCGGGTCCGCGGCGACCCTTGAACGGATCCTGCTCGTCAACCCGAACCTTGCCGATGTCCGGCTTCTTTACGCCGTGGTTCTCTACCGACTGGACAGTCTGGATGAGGCTAAAAAGGAGCTCGATTCCCTGAAAAGCGTACCGTTGCCCAAGAATATCGAGGCGCAGGTGAGTGAATACCAGCGAAGGATCAAGGTAAAAAAGCGGAGGACCCGGTTTGGACTGCGCCAGACGGTCGGCTGGGGATATGACACGAACAGGAATACGGCGCCTTCCTCGAAGTTCCAGCTTTTTGCGGAAACACCTCTCGGGCTGGAGGGGACGAACCGCAAGCGGGCGGATACGCATTTCACGAACATTACGACCCTGGATTTTTCCCATGACCTGGGATTCCAGGCGGGGCATGAGGTGTTCGGGTCGTTCACTTATTTTCTTCAGGAGCAGACCAAGGTCGATTCCCTTGATATTGGCTCCTTCCAGTATGAACTTGGAAGCCGTTACAAGAGCAAATGGTTGAATGTGTCACCCTCTTTTGTCGCAAGCAACCTGCTCCTGTCCCGGGAAACTTACCTCAGGACGCAGGGAATTAATATTCTTGCGGACCGGGAAATCACAAAAAAACTGAGCGGTTTCATGAATTTCCGTT
This sequence comes from Candidatus Omnitrophota bacterium, assembly GCA_022705945.1. Classification (GTDB taxonomy): domain Bacteria; phylum Omnitrophota; class Omnitrophia; order Omnitrophales; family Aquincolibacteriaceae; genus UBA1443. Next base: position 60,828 of record JAKJDL010000002.1, read on the forward strand.
ATGAATACCAGGATTATTCCGGGATTGGCGAGAACACGACGGCCTTTCTCCGCAAAGGTCCCGAATATGATTATCTTTGGGGAGTTAATTATGCTCTTACGCCTTTCATGCGGATTATCCCCAGTATCGGCTATATGAACAAAAACGCCAAGGCCGAGTATTACGCCTATGACCGCTTCAATCTGAACCTGAATCACACATGGGTGCTCCGGCGCGGAGCTTTTCTGATCAACACCGTCAATTTTTTTTATGATCGTTATGATGAGCCGGAAGTTGCGATCGCCGGGAGGTTCCGCCACGACAAGATCTTCCGCTACCGCGTAACAGCGGGGGCCCCTCTCACGGCGCTTTATATCGGAAAGATCCTCCCGGGGCTTTTCAAGGATATTGTGTTTACCCTTTCTTACGAATATTACCGGTCTCTCTCCAATATCACTAACTACACCTACACCAACAACAGGATCGAGGGACTTTTTACCAAACGCTGGGAATTCTGACGCTGCTATTTGAGAGTAAGTATCGGAGGGATCTTTCCCGGACTGAGGACATGAGACGTTTTCACAATTATTTTTTGCGATCAAAGGAAAGGGGAATTTCATGAAAAAATATTTTATAGGCCTGGTTTTATTTTCATTCGGGCTCGTTTTTTTTGTTGCCGGAAGCAGAATCGCTGCGGCGGGGCAAGCGTCCAGGATTGGGGTGGCGGCAGGGATTGCGGGGGAGGTCAGGGCGGTTTCTTTAAGAGGTGAGGAACGGTTGCTGAAGAGCGGGGATTCTCTTTTTCAGGGTGATACGGTCTCAACCGGGGAAAATTCCAAAATGCAGATACTGCTTCTGGACGAGACTGTATTTACGATCGGATCAGCCTCCAGTATCAGGCTGGATGAGTTTGTGTATGATCCTTCGACTTCGGAGGGAAAGGTGAATGCGGATATCCTTAAAGGGGCGTTCCGTTTTATTTCGGGCAAGATCGCGCACAAGAGACCGGAAAACATGTCCCTGGATCTTCCCGCCGGCAGTATCGGAGTCCGCGGGACATTTGCGGCGGGACAAAGCGAGGGGCAGAGGTCCCTCGTAGTTTTACTCGGCGGCCCTGACGGACAAAATTCCGGTGCGATCCATGTGAGCAACGACGTGAACGGCCAGCCGGTCGGAGTCGATATCAACCGCGGTGGTTTCGGAACGGTGATTGAAGGCGATAATTCCCCGCCCCTTCCGCCGTTCCAGGTCCCGGCTCAGGATCTTATGAATCTTGCGAATGCGCTTGGCCAGCAGCTTACGCCGGGAACCTCCCAACAGGAATCCGGACACGGGGGGAGCGGACTCCCGGAAGTCGATGCTCAGGGACAGATACCTCCGAATGTTAATGACCTTCTTAATCTGCTTTCGACCGTGGATAACCTTAACCAGCAGTTGCAAACCGCGGCGCAGGGAGCGGCGCAGGACGCGGGTTCAGCACGGCAGCATTCCCAAGATGATTCCAGCTCAACATCATCGACGAGCGGAAATCCTCCTATCACTCCACCCTAGAGGTCTTATTGATATTGAACCGATGAAACGTTTTTTGAAGGCCGTGATATAAAAAGAAAAAAGCCGGAAGCGATTTTGATATAGGGGTGTTGAATGAAAAGTTTAAACAAGGTGATCTGGATTTCAGTCTTTTTGGTTTTGATGGCGGCGGGGCTGCCGGTTTCCGGTGTTTTCGGCCAGAGCGTTCAAATCGGAGTGGTGGGGGCCGTGAGCGGAACAGCTCGCTCGGTTTCATCGGCGGGCGATGAAAAAGATCTGCAGAACGGAGATCCGGTTTATCTTGATGATCAGTTGATCACCCGGGATGAGGCCCGGCTCCAGATCCTTCTTATGGATGAAACGGTTTTTACGCTTGGTCCCTCGAGCTCGATCAAACTGGATGGATTCGCCTATGATCCGGTATCCGATGACGGAAACCTGAAAGCCAGTGTGATCCGGGGGATTTTTCGTGTTATCTCCGGGAAGATCGCCCACAAAAAGCCCGAAAACATGCAAGTCGATCTTCCGGCGGGTTCAATAGGCTTTCGCGGGACTATGGTAGCCGGAAAGTCGGAAGGGATGCGGTCCCTTGTCGCCCTGCTTGGACCTGAGGGCCGGAGCGGAGCGGCGCCCGGGAGGATCTTTGTCATGAATCTCGTTGACGGGGAGCAGATCGGAGTAGAAATTTCCGAAAAGAATTACGGCACTATCATTGAAGGTGCGGGAGTCGCGCCTCTCGATCCGTTCAAGCTTTCGGAGTCTCAGTTGAATGAATTGACCGGCAGTTTGAACCTTTCAATGAGCGGGAATGCCGAAGCCATGGGTTCTGTAGCGAACCAGCAAGAGAACCCCGACTCCAAGTTTGATCCCCAGGATATGTCTCATACCATGTCTCTCATTTCGCAGATGGGGGAATACACCCGGAAGGCCGCCCAGGGGGGGATGCTGACACCTCAGCCCGTGACCCCGATGGTGGTCGGCGGCGGGCGTGACGAGGATAGTAAAAACGAACCCTGAGCGGCAAGTCATAAGATTTAAGCCTGAACGCGATACAAGATCTATCAATCCTGCGAACAATTCTGTGAAAGATTTCCCTGGGTGATTTTAACGCAAGATTTGATTGCGGGTTTTTCAGGACAGGCTGAAAATCTGTTTGGGGACGGTTTTACCGCGGACATGGATCGTCCCGAGCTCCCGGGGGTTAAGCTCCGGAACGCGTTGGGCGGTATTCGGCCCGATGAGGATCGTTGTTCCGTATTCTTTAGTCAGCGCTTCCAGTCTTGATGCGAGATTCACCTCATCCCCGAGGACCGTATAGTCGAAACGGTATTCCGACCCCATGTTGCCGACCGCGGCGAGTCCCGTGTTGATTCCTATCCCGACGTTGACCTCACGGAAAGATTTCCCTTGCGTGTCCGCTTCCCGTTTCCTTGTCTCATTGAAAGTTTTGATGAAGTCTTTCATTTCGAGAGCCGCGTGGCAGGCATTTCGCGCGTGGTCATTGTCCTCAAGAGGCGCATTCCAGAATGCCATGATGCAGTCGCCGATATATTTATCAATGGTGCCGTTATGTTTCAAAATGATTTCCGTCATGGGGGTCATGAATGAATTCATAAAAACGGTCAATTCCTCGGCGCTGAGCCCTTCCGCGATGGAAGTGAATCCGCGGATATCGGTGAAAAGAAATGTCATTTCCCGTGTTTCACCCCCAAGTTTTAGCCGTTTGGGATTCTTGGCAAGCTGGCCGACAAGGGCCGGGGAGAGGTAGCGGGAAAAAGCGCTTCTGATCTGTCCGCGTTCGGTCTCCGTCTTCAAAAAGCGAATAAAAGATGATACGAGGTAGATCAGAAGAATAGACAGTGAAGGAAAAAGGGGATCGATCAAAAGACTTTTTTCGGTATAAAGCTTCCAGGAATACCAGACGGCGGATCCGATCGCGGCCGCGCCGAGGATCGCGCACCAAACCGCACCGACTCTCGGAAGAAGCAGGATCAAAAGGATTCCGAGGATGAGGATGTAGAGAAATTCAGCTCCCTCAATCCAGTCGGGACGCTCAAGATAATCCCCCGTGAACATCTGTTCTGCGATCTGGGCGTGGACCTCGACGCCCGGAGCAAATGTGTTAAGCGGTGTCGGACGGATATCTTTTAGCCCGGTTGCGCTTGTACCGACAAAAACGAGTTTTCCTTCAAGTGTTGTGAGATCAAAATCAGCCGCGAAAAGTTTCCAGGCCGGAATGAACCGCTCGGGTTTGTGACCCGTGTCATAAAGCCAGATCCTTCCGTGTTTATCGGTCGGGATAGTGAGAAAGCCGGTTTTGATCGAGACGATGCCGGTTTTGGCCCCAAAAGAAGTATTCCCCGATGTTCCGGCGAGTGAGATCTTGTAAGCGTTTACTTCCTGAAATACCCGCATTGCCTCAAGGGAAAGAGACGGATAAATCATGTCTTTCAGTCTGAAAAGGGCGGGCGCGCGGCGGATCATCCCCTTTTCTTCGGTGCTGACATTGAAACCGCCGAGTCCCCCGGCGGCACTTTCCAGAATGGGAAGATTGGTGACCGCTCCCCGATAGACGGGTTCAATATAGTCGACGGCTTTATCGCCCGGAAGGCCATGTTCGAGAAAACCGCCGAATTTTACGGACGGGACATTTTTATTGGGTTCATGGATCAGACCGAAAGCGAATACAGTCCGTGTTTGGGAAGCGGCTTCGGCAAAGGTCTTGTCATGATCGGGCATATCCGAGAGCTGGGAACGCACCTGGTCGAGCACCGGGACTTCGGGCCAGGACTGAATGACATTCCGGGGCGAAGTCCGGTCGGGTTCGGCAAAAACGGCATCAAAAACGATTGTTTGAACGCCGGCCTTTTGAAGACGGGTGACAAGTTTTGCAAGCGTCGTGCGAGGCCAGGGCCATTGACCGAAGCGTTCGAGACTTTTATCGTCGATATCAACGATGCGGACCGGTGTGTCCTTGTAAACACGGGGATGAATGCGCTGATAATTATCAAAGACCATGATGCGGAGGTCTTCGATCTGGTCGGGGAACTCGCGGATAAGAAAAAGGATCCCGAAGAGCACAAGAGCGGGGACCAGGAAGGGGATGATTTTTCGCATGGGTGGATTATAGCCACAAGGCCGTAAGGCCACAAGCCACAAAGCCGCGGGAATTTGGGAGACAGCTTTCCGAGCGGTGTGTGGCCGCGCGCATACGGCAGCCGCGCGGCATATCTGGCCTCAGCTTCTCAGGATTCTTGCATTTGGAGAATGATTTCATTAGTATCCCTCCATGACAAACCCCGCGGAGTCCGGTAAGGCCACACACGAGATCGGCAGGATTTATGACGCGATCTCCGACAAGAATGTTCTGATCGATTTTTTTCTCCAGACGGTCCTCCAGTTCATTCCATCCTCCCGCGGATATCTTTTTCTCGCCGGCCCGGACAGGCGCCTTTGGCTTGAAAGTGTCATCCTGACAGCGAAAGAGGCGCCGGATGATTTGATCGCGGCGGCCCGGGGCGCGTTTGAAGAAGGGAAACCTTCGGCCAAAGGCACAAGACTATTCCTGCCTCTGATCGCCCGCAACAGTTCGATCGGGGTTGTCTGTTTTGAGCGCGATAAAGAATTTACGCCGGAGGAGGTTGGTATCGGTTTTAATTTTGCGTCGGAATTTTCGGGAGCCCTCAAGAATATCCTTCTCTTTGAAGAAAACATTAAAATGGAGCGGTTGGCCGCGATCGGCCAGACTATGGCGATGCTGGTCCATGAGATCAAAAACATCCTCCAGCTCGCAAAATTTTCCGATGAGATGATCCGGATGGGGATCCGGGAGCATAACGAGAAATTCCTTTCCAGGGGTATGGAAAAACTGGGCAAAACTCTCAAGGACATGGATGGTTTCATATGGGAAGTTGCGGGGCTCAGTAAGGATTATCAGCTTGAGCCGGAGGCAGTCAATGTCCCCGCACTGGTCGAGGAACTGAGGCGTGATCTTTCGGAGCGGGCCGAAGCTTGTCAGGTAAAGCTTGAATTCGAAGCAGAGGAAAATTTTCCGGAAGTCCGCGGTGACAGCAGATCGCTTTATCGGGCGCTTCTAAATCTTGTGAAAAATGCGTTTGAAGCGTTCAAAAATCATCCTTCGGCCCGGATCAAGGTTCATGCCAGGGTGCTTGATCAGGAACGGTATGAGCTCACGGTCGAGGATAATGCTTCGGGAATGTCGGATGAGGTCAAGGCAAGACTTTTCGAAGAGTTCTTTTCAACCAAAGGGAAGCGGGGAACAGGACTGGGGCTTATGGTGGTTTCACGCACCGTCAAGATGCATCAGGGGACCATTACCGTCGAAAGCAAACCTGGAACCGGCACAAAATTCACCCTCAACCTGCCGCGGAATTTTGCTTCTCGGAAATAACTCACGGCCCGAAGAGCGTTCGGTTGAATTAAATAACCACAGCGAGAGCTGTGATATCGTCATGCTGTCCCGCGCCCGCGGAAAAGCGGTGAACGTCCCGGCAGATTCTTTCCAGATATCCTTCCGCCGATGATGAGGGTTCCTTTAGGCAAGAGGCGAGCCTTTCCACGGTGTATTCACTCGAGTTTTTATTCCTGGCTTCCGTGACACCATCCGTGTAAAGGAATAACGCGTCGCCTTTTTCAAGTTTTGCCGTGTTCAGGAAAAAAGGAGTATCCGGCAGAAGCCCGAGAGGCACCCCCTGGGTTCCTTTAAGAAGTTCGGTAGAGGCATCGGCTGCGCGACGGAGCAAAATGGGTAAGTGTCCTGCGGACGAATACTGGACCACCCCGCTATTTTTGTCGATTATGAGACAGACCATCGTGATGAACATGCCGAAGAAGCTCTGCCCGGAAAGTTTCTGGTTGAGCTGTGTGATCAGTTCCGCCGGGTCATTGGTTTGAGAGGCAAGAAAGCGGTATTCCGAGATCGCCCGGACCATGTAAAGCGCGGCAGGCACGCCTTTCCCGGAAACGTCTCCCAGGATCATGCCGACCCGGTCATTCCCAAGGTTCACGACATCGTAGAAATCGCCCCCGACGTCAAAGGCGGGAACACTTTTAGCGGAAACATCGATCCCATGGTCGCGCGACTTCAGGTCGGGGAGAAAATTCTGCTGGATCTCGTGAGCAATCTTGAGTGCCTGCTTCGAGGTCTCCTGTCTGACGATCTCGGCATGGAGTTTTGCGTTCTCGATCGCGACCGCCGCCTGATGCGAGAAAGTTTCGAAAAGGTCGAGATCGGTCCGGCAAAAGCCCTTCCGCCGCAGGGGGTTGATGGCCTGCAGGACTCCGATCACTTGCCCTTTCGACTTGAGCGGGACGCAAAGAATCGCTTTTGTGATAAATCCGGTTGAGCTGTCGAAACGTTTTGCGAACCGGGGATCATTCCGGACGTCATTGGCCACGAGAGGTTTTCCGGTTTTCGCGACGGTTCCCGCGATCCCCTCACCCATTTTGACCCGAAATTTTTCCTCAAGCGAAGTGCCTTTACCTCCCAGGGCCACCCGGAACACAAGCTCGTCCGTTTCCTTATCGATCAAGAGAAGAGAAGCAACTTCGGCGCGCATGACCTCCGCGGAGGTTTTCATGATAACCGTCAAAAGCTGGTTCAGCTCAAGCGTTGAATTCAGGACGCTGTTAAGCGCCAGTATCTTTTGAAGGTTCCTGACCCTGTCGGCGGGACACTGCCGTTCCCTCAAAGGTGTTTTTTCCCCTTTGCTCTTCACAGAAACCTCAAAAAGATAAAAGTTAAAATAACCGTATAGCTTACGCTGACCAGAAAGTCATTCCGGCTCCGAAGATTTTTAAAAGGAAGCCGGATAAGGCCGATAGCGAGAGAAAACAGTCCCCAGAAGGGGGAGCGTGTCACTATCAGGGTCAAGGCGATCACGGACCGTTCGATGATTGCAACGGTCATTTCGGGGGATGAGATCCAGTGGAGCGGACGGGAGCCTTTGAGATAGCTTTGATAGAAAGAATTGAGCGTGTAATTCGCCGCGAAGGTGAGCAGGATGAAAAAAACAGGGAAAAGCGTTATGGCCGGATCCAGGTAGAGCCAGTTTAAAAAGGAAGAGCTCTTGATGGCGCGGGCCTCGTGAGCGGCCGGGAAAAAGAGGACAAGGGCGATAACCGCAAAATGAAAAAACTGATCTGTGACATAATAAATAAAACGTCCGGCGGGGAACTTCCGGGTCAGTTTGTATTTAATGATGTCCTGGAGGAGGTGCTCCAGCGTGAGGAAAATAATATAAGCAAGGATTAAAGGCTCGGTGAGATAGGGGAAGGCGAGCAAGACAGCCACGGCTCCGTGGATGGCAATGTGCAAGAAATGGCCCAGGAAGCGTCTCACCTTGAGCTGGTAGAGCTCTTCGAACTGAAGAAAAAAATCCGCGGTCAGATGAGCCAATACGAGTTTCAAGAACAAAAACATAGATCCTCCCGATAATGGGGCATTATAACGGTAAAAAACGGATGGTTGGTATGATAAAATAACGCCGTCAAAAGGAGCGGCGAACCTTATGAAAAAACAAAAAACGATTGTTATCGTAGACGACGAAGTCGAGCTCTCGGAGTTTGCCAGGATGGTCTTGGCTGAAAAAGGCGGCTATGAGGTCGGGATTTGTAATCAAAGTGAGCGTGCGATTGGCATGATCAGGGAGTGGAAGCCCGACCTCGTTCTTCTTGATATCATGATGCCTAACGTTGACGGGACAGAGATCGCCGCCCGCCTCAGGGAAGATCCCGAGCTTTGTGCTATTCCGGTTATTTTTCTCACTTCACTTATGACCGCTCAGGAAGCGGCCACTCATCCGGTGATCGGGAAAAACAGGTTCCTGCCGAAACCGATTAATGGAGAAGAGCTTTTAAAACGAATTCGGGAGTTTTTTGAACTTGAAGTCTGATTTTTTAGACACCCCGGAATCCGGGTTCGCTATTGAGGTTCTCCGTGCCGGAAGCCGACTTGCCTCGCAGGTGCGCGCCGAGAGCAATCTCACTGTCCATTGCAAGGAAGACAATTCTCCCGTTACGGTCGCCGACATGGGGATACAGGCCGTTGCCGGAAAATTTATTGAAAAATATTTTCCCGCAGTAGCGCTTGTGGCCGAAGAGAATACGGCCGGACTTCGAAAACCGGATGAGAACGCCCGCCTTGAGGAGATTGTCCGTCATGTAAAGAGGCTCATTCCGGAAGCCGATCCGGCAGCCGTTTGCACCTGGATTGATCGGGGCGGCGGCGAAGCCGGAGAGCTTTTCTGGACGCTTGATCCGATCGACGGAACGAAAGGGTATCTTCGGGGAGATCAATATGTAACGGCTCTGGCCCTGATCCGCAAAGGACGTGTTGAGTTTTCGGCTTTGGGATGTCCTGAGCTTCTACTGGCTTGTCATGAAAAGCTCGGTAAGGGAGTGATGCTGCTTTCTTCCCGGGGCAAAGGTTGTTGGGCCTCTTCGCTCGAGGCGGATACTCCATGGGAAAAATTGTCGGTATCTCGCTGCGAAGATATAAAAAAAGCCCGCATTCTTGATTCCTGCGATCCGGGGCATAAGAACGCGGAAAAAAACGCAATGATCAAGCGCTTGCTTGGCTCTCATCACGATCCGATAGGAATGGACAGCCAGGCCAAGCACGCGACGCTTGCTGCCGGCGGGGCAGAGATCTTTTTCCGAACTCTCCCCGAACATGATTTATCCTGCCGTGAAAAGATCTGGGATGTCGCGCCGGGCGCTTTTGCGATCGAAGAAGCCGGAGGACGCGTGACCGATCTGAACGGAAATCCGATTGATTATGCGGCCGGAAATATTCTGAAAAATAATCCCGGTTTTGTGGCAACGAACGGTTTTTTGCATGAGAAGGTCGTTGCTGCGATCAGGGAGACGGTTTTCCCCAAATGAAAAAAAAGAAAAAAAGAACTTACCGTCCGTGCTCCAAATGGATGAAGCTTGCGATCCGTTCTGCGCTGGAGGGGATCCGCCGGGGATCAGGAGGCCCGTTTGGTGCGTGTCTTGTCCGGAAGGGCAGGGTGATTGCAGTCGCTCATAATACGGTGCTGAAGACCAATGATCCGACGTGTCATGCCGAGATCAACGCGATCCGGCTTGCGGCCAAAAAACTGGGGCGTCATGACCTCAAGGATTGTGTTATTTATTCGACGACCGAACCCTGCCCCATGTGTTTTTCGGCGATCCACTGGGCGCGGATTGCCCACGTTTTTTGGGGGACCGCGATTCGGGATGTTGCCGCGCGGGGATTCAATGAATTACACGTATCCAACGCCCGGATCAAGCGTCTTGGTAAAAGCGGCGTGACTTTCACCGGGCGGGTGAATGTCCGGGAATGTCTGGAGTTACTTTCAGAATGGGATCATCAAGCCGATAAAAGAACCTACTAAGGGATGATTTTATGAAAATTGTCCTTGCGGAGGCGACCGGCCGTAACGCTCTCCTTTAATCGAGGGTAGAAAGTTGTAAAGCTGAAATCGGGTTCTGGTGTTTTTGTTCGAGTTTTTCCGGCGTCAGATACCCGAGAGACACATGCGGGAAATCTGAGCTGCAGTTCTGGATCCATTGTTTCAGCACTCTTTCTAATTTGAACGGGAACTCCCACTCGCGGGGCCAAACGAGGTCTTCTTTGATGGCGCGCATGACCCATGAGGATACCTAGCCATGCTGATTCTTTTATTCTTCCCGGGGGACTATGGCCCGGAGTTCAGCGGGGAATCGCTAGACGAACGGGGTAAAGCTCGACTTTATCCGGCCGGGAAAACCGGCGCAGAACGCTTTTATCGAAAACGAAAACTTCCGCTACAAGTTCCGCGCGGAGTGCCCTAAGTATTTATTTATGATGAGGAAATTTCTGATACGATTCGGGAGCAGTATAGTTTGGCATCGGAGACAGGTTCGTCAAAACAGGCTAAGATTTCTCCCAAATCAATGTAAGGACGGTTTTTTTGTATAAGGAGTTTGAAACAACTATGAGCACAATAAGCGTTATCGTTCCCGTATATAATGCAGAAAAGACTTTAAGGAAATGCATTAGTTCAATTCTAAAACAGACGTATAGAGACTTTGAGCTAATACTTGTCAATGACGGATCGAACGATATGAGTCTGGATATCTGCACGGAGTTTAAAGAGAATGATAATAGGATAAAGATTATTGATCAAATTAACAAGGGTTCCCACATTGCCAGAAAGACTGGGATCGAGAATGCGACCGGATTTTTTGTTACTTTTGTTGATTCAGATGACTGGATTGAACCTTGTGCTCTTTCGAAACTCCATGAAATCGCGATTAAATATAAAGCAGATGTGGTGGTCTGTAATTCTAAAAAAGTATTTGGTCCAATGTTCGATTTTAAACTTACTGGTAAAAGAGTGTTGGGCCGCAAAGAAGAATATTATTCAAAAAAAAGATTCATGAGTGAACTGTACATTTCATTTTTTGGGATTACAAATTTTCCGGTAAGCATGTGGGGGAAACTTTATAGGAGAGATAGGCTTCGAGAAATTTATGTAGATGAAAAAAAACGATTTTATGGCGAAGACCTTATTTTCAACATTCAAGTTATGCCTGAGATGGAAGGGGTAGTGGTTATTCCTGACGAGCTTTATAACTATAGAGCTGGAGGCGGAACGCACAAATATCAACCTTTATTTTTTGAGGAATTGACCGAGCTTCATAAAATTAAAAAACGGCATATCCAAAAAGTATAACCTGGGTGAAGTTTTTGAATATTATCTTATCATTGAGCTGATTAATACTTATAAGGCTTTTATCGTGATGGAGCTTGTTGCGGGAAAACTTAAAAAGGAGGAGTTGATAAAAAGGCTAGATTGTACTTTAAAAAACGAAGAGATCATAAATGCGATTAATCATCCTAAGATTAGCAGATATCGAGATCAAGATTTCATCAATGCGATCAAGGGTCATAATGTCCAAGAATTGATAAGAACGGCTAAGAAGGGGATATTGAAGAAGAAGGCGAAGAGATTTTTTATAGGAGTTTTAACTAAAATGGCAAATTTTTAATTTTCTTCTTTCGTGCTCAATCTCAGCTCCTCCGAAAGGCGAAGGGTTTTAGATAATTTGCAAAAAGGCGATTATGTCAAGTTGCAATGCTTCTCGTTAGTGTAATGCCCCCATTAATCAAGGGTGAAAAGTTGTAAAGCTGAAATCGGGTTCTGGTGTTTTGGGGAAGGTGAATTACAACGGTTTGGGGCCTCATAGCTTGCCGGAAGGTCTGACTCCCGGTGAATTTGTCAGGCAATACGAGGCATCTTTGACAACTAAAGCATCATGGATCTCAACCCGGAAGCGGCACAGCTAAAGGGGTAGGGTCAATGCATGCCATAAAATCCAAAAACATTTTATTGTCTCCCGGAGATTTTCCGTGCTTATTTTAAATAAAATACTCCCGTTGTTTGTTTTACCGGTTGGGTTCAGCTTGTTGTGCATTTTTTCCGGTCTTTTTCTTCGAAAAAAAGGGTTCATTGTGCTCGGGGCCATGGTGCTTTGGTTTTTGGGGACGCCTCTGGCGAGCGATTTTTTAATGAGCCAGGTTGAGGGAAAGCCTCAAAGAATGTTACCGGAAAGCGTCCGGAGCGCGGACGCCATTGTGGTTTTAGGCGGGATGATAGATCAAATCGAAGGAGCCCCGCTTGGGGAATGGGATGATACTGTTGACCGTTTTGAAGGCGGCGTAAATTTGTTTAAAGCGGGCAAGGCTCCTGTCCTTTTGTTCACCCGCGGGGTGCTGCCATGGCAGAAAAACGTCGTTCCCGAGGGGGAACTGTTGGCGGCACGGGCCAGGAATCTTGCGATCCCTGAAGATGCGATTTTTTTGACAGAAAAAGCGACCAACACTGCCGATGAGGCAAAGGCGACGGGGAAGCTTTTGGGAGTCATAAAAGGTAAACCCCGAAAGATTATTCTTGTGACGAGCGCCTTTCACATGCGAAGAGCCAAGATGCAATTTGAAAAGGCGGGATTTGAAGTCGAGCCTTATCGTGTGGATTATCGGGTCAGCGGCAAAGACCAGCTGACCGTATTAAGCTTTTTCCCGTCGGCAGTCGCTCTTAAACAATCCGAAACAGCTTTGCGCGAAATGATCGGATGGGTTTTTTATAAACTGCTTCACAAAACAAACTTCTCTTAAAGGTAAAAAGCTTCTTGGAAATGCTGTCTTGTCGGTTTTTATTTGCGGCGCCTGCGTTTATGGTCATCACTAACCTTGTGCGAAACGGCCGGGGATCACGATCCGGAGAATTTTGGTTTCATAGGTTCCGAAGAGACCAAGCCTTGGCGCCAAAACGGTACCGTGAAATTACTTGGCCATCGCGATGACATGTCGGAGCTGCCGTGGCCGGAGGAGGCTGTTCAGGTTGATTTATGCGAATTTATAGCGTGCGAAATTTCGGATTGATAGATATGACCCCGTGGTTTTAAGAAGCCGAGGAACGGATAGATGAAATTTATTTTGAATTTGTTTAAAAAACACAAGCCCGATCTTCCGGAAAACATTTATTCCGTTTATCAGCCTATTGTGGATATCGCCACATGGGACGTAATCGGACATGAGGCGTTTGCCCGAAGCGAGAAAGAAACGCCGGTTGAGATGTTCCAGCGTTCTTATGAAAAAGGGACGGTCATCCCGTTCGATTTCCGCTGTCTTGCTGCGGCCATCAAAATATTGCCCGCATTTCCGGAAGGACAATACCTCTTCCTCAACATAGAGCCCTTGACGCTTGAGAGAGCTTTTGAAGAGGGGAAGGAGGGGGACTCCTTCCTCAGGCACATTAAAACATATTCCGGGAAGGTGGTGTTTGAAGTGACCGAAGGCGTAAAAAAGTCGGATTTTGCTTTTATCAAAAAAGGTGTCGATTTCATCAGGACTCTTGGCTATCGGTTTGCCCTTGATGATTTGAGCGAAATCGGGGCCCAAACGCTCCGGCTGGCATCTCTCAAGCCGGATTTTTTCAAAGTGGATATGCACTTGATCCAGGGGATTTCAAACAATTACATGAATCAGCAGATTGTGCGCGAGATGGCCCATCTGGGGAGAATGAATGGAGCTGAAATGATCGTTGAAGGCATCGAGAGCAAAGAGGATTGTGATTTTATGAGTAATATGGGAATCCGATACGGGCAAGGATTCTATTTTGCCAGGCCTGCCCGCGAGCCCGTCACTTTTCTCCAGCCCCCGAAAAATACCCAAACCTGATTTGGGGACGCGGGCATCGGCGACAGTTTCCCCGAGAGGTTGTTTCTGAACGGGTAAAAACGCTTTTTGATGCGGTCCGTTGTTGGGGAGCAGTCGCCCCGATCAGCCGAAAAGTTTCGCGAAAGCTTCAGCGTGTCGGCCGATCCATTGTATGGCCGCATCTTCCTCAGAGATCTTTTGGCCGCGCAGGAGTTCCATTTTTTCCCGGTAATCGCGGATCTCAATGATCTCTTCGGCGAGTTTGGCTCGGAAGGCGCTGGTTGAATCCTTGAAGCAGACACCTGTTCTGAAAAGTCCCATCGACTCATCTTTTATTGAGTAGGCAACACGAGCGTTCATTTCGAACAACTGTTTTTCGACGGGAATGGCCAATTGCAAATGCGTTCCTGCGGGGATGAAATCGGGCCAATAGAAAGACAATCCGCCCTCCGAAAGATCCTCGCTCTTTGAAGAAAGGGGGACGGTCTCCTCGATCCTTGTCAGCCGGATCGGAACTTTGATGGGGTGTCTGTAAAATTGCCGCTTGTTGTTTTTCATGAGCCAAAGTATAACCTGCAGGTTGGTTTTTTTCCATGCGGGGGATGTTTTTTGTATAATGAAAAAAACTCAAAGGATCGCGATCGAATTTTATTAGATGCATGAATGATCAAAAAATAGCAACTTTATCACTTTCCCCGGACCAAAGAAAATCCGTCCGACACCTGGCAGGGGATGTTTTAGTTTCGGCCGGAGCCGGAACCGGTAAGACCAGGGTTCTGGTTGAACGGATTCTCCATATCCTGAAAGCAGGCAAAGCATCTGTCACGGAACTTCTCGTTCTTACGTTTACGGAAAAGGCAGCCAATGAAATCAAACTCCGCCTCTCTGACGGGCTCCGGTGTTTAGGGCTTGAACGGCTGCGCCGGGACCTTGAACAGGCCGCGATCGGGACTTTCCATGGTTTTGCAGCGCGACTCCTCAAAGAACATCCTCTGGAAGCCGGTGTCGCTCCGGATTTCCGCGTTCTTGAAACCGAGCGTGCGGACGCGCTCAGGGACGAGGTTCTCACTGCGGTTCTTGAGCGGAGTTTCCATGATGCAGACCCGGTGTTTGAAATTTTAAAAATCTACGGTGAGAATGCGGTCAGGACAGGGCTTTTGAAAGTTCTGACGGCATCCAGACATGAAGGGAAAATGCTGGAAGATTTTTTTAACGAGAGCCGCCGCAACCGGAGACGGATCCTTGAGCAGATCGAAGGGGAGCTTTTGCAAAAGGCGCGGGCCTTGACTCTGAAATTTTCGGATGAATTTGATAACGCGGGATGGGAGCGGTTTACGGGGAATCATGCGTGGGATTGGGAGACCCTGGAAGATTTCCGATGTTGGAAAGGCCGGTATTCGTCAAAGCGGAAAGAAGGATGGAAGGAATGGCGTTCGCTGGCTAACGATCTGTCGGCGCTGAAAATCGAGCCTTTATCCGGACCGTGGATTGAAAAGTTTGAGGCAATGGCACTATCCTTTGAATCCGGATACGAAGCCGCAAAAAGGAAAGACGGGTATCTTGATTTTGATGATCTTCAGATCAGGGCAGTCGGACTTTTTTCCGGCGGCCGGCCGGAGCTTTTGAAGATGAAGGAGAGGTATCAAAGGAAGTTTAAATTTATTATGGTCGATGAGTTCCAGGATACGAATTACCTCCAGATGAAATTCATTGACCTTCTCTCATCGGAAAAGAATGTCTTTACGGTTGGCGACTACAAGCAGTCGATTTACGGATTTCGGGGTGCGGAACCCGGGATATTTCTTGAGCGGGAAAAACGTTTTTCCCGAGACGAAAACGCGGGGCTTGTGATAAGGCTTTCCCAAAACTTTCGGAGTCAGGGCGCTCTTCTGGATACTTTGAACTCGATTTTTAAAGAGATCTGGAGTGAGGATGTTTTTCCCTTTGATCCGCTGACCCCCAAACCGGGGGAAGATACCGGAGCAAGTGACGGGAATGCCGTGGAGATTCTCGCCACCCGTCTCGGCGAAGAGGAAGAAAAAGATCACGCCCGAATCAGGGAGGCGTCGATTCTCGCGGCCCGCATTCGGGATCTTCATGATCGCAGCGGCGTCTCTTATGGTGACATGGCCATCCTTTTTCGCCGGATGACCCTCAGCGGGATTTATGAACACGCCCTGAAAAGTTTTGAGATTCCTTATTTTATTATGGCCGGCCGGGGATTTTACCGGCAACCCGAAATAAGGGATACGGTCAGTTTTTTGACCCACATTGAGAAACCCCTTCTTGATATTCCTCTTGCGGCGGTGTTGCGTTCGCCGTTCTTCCACGTGACAGACAGTACGCTTTTTTGGCTTTCGAGACACGCGAAGGTTCCCGATGAAAAGACACCTCTTGTTCGCTCTCTCCGGGAGATCGATAAAATCCCGAACCTTGACTCCGAGCAAAGGAAAGAGCTCAATGGTTTTCTTTCCCTGACCCGGGAGCTTCGCGCCTTGAAGGACAGGATTTCTCTTTCGGAACTGATCGATCTTGCCTTTGAGAGGACGGGGTATGAACTGGCGGTGCTTGCGGATCCCGCGGGGGCGCGCCGTTTTGCGAATCTGAAGAAACTTGTCGCAATGATCAGAGAGATGGAGATGCGCGAGAGAGTGCCGCTCTCTAAATTTCTTGCGATGATTGAAAGGCTTGAGGTTCAGGAAGTGCGTGAGTCGGAGGCGCAAGTGACAGCCGAACGAGGCGGGGATGCCGTGCGCCTCATGACTATCCACGCGGCCAAGGGGCTTGAATTTCCCGTGGTGGCTGTGGCTGATATGGGAAGTGAAAGCGGCCGCGCCGATTCCAAGGCGGTGTTGGCCCACGCCCGCGAAGGTTTTGCGCTGCGGCTTGTAAACAGATTGACCCGCAAGGATGAAAAGTCTTATGTCTATGGGGTTCTCGACCGTTCAGTCACAAAGCGCGAAAACGACGAAAGCAAAAGGCTTTTTTATGTGGCCTGCACCCGGGCAAAGAAAAAACTTATCCTGAGCGGCGTTCACGAGGTTAGGAAAAAGCCCAAGGAAACCTACCGGGAAATGCTCACCTGGATGGATTGGGCCGTGCGGTTTGGAGAAAAGCTGTCGATTCCGATCCTGAGCGGTGCGGACCACCCCGGTCCAGGGAGGCGTTCTTCCCAGCGGGCGCCTGAATTCCGCGCGAGAATGGAAACGATATTGAAACAATGGAAAGCGAAGGAACCTCTCCCGGACGGAAATGCCGGAATGCCGGAAACACCGCTTCCCCGAAGTGTGGATCTTCCGGTCTCGGCCTACGTGCTCTTTTCAAAAGATCCCGAAGCATTCTGGCGGACCTATCAGATCGGCTGGAACACTTCCGGAGAAGATTTCCGGGATGCGGGGTCTTCCGGAGAAGACGCGCCGGGGTACTCCGCCGCTGATTTTGGAACGGCGATGCACGCTTTTTTTGAGAGGTTCGATATTCGTGACCCGGATCAATATCTCGAGCAGGATGTGCTTGAGAGAATCCTTCGCGGGTTTGATCAAAAAGCGGTGATTGAAGCGAGAGGGTTGATAAAGAAGTTTCTGGCCACACCGCTTTTCAGGAGGATCCAGCGGGCCAGACGGGTTGAGCGGGAAACCGATTTTATTTTTAATGCACGGCGCGGGCTTATCCACGGGAAGCTTGACATGTTGTTCCAGGATGAGTCCGGAGACTGGCATCTCCTGGACTACAAGACCGCGGCCGGGGATGAGCCTTCGGCCCGCGCAAGCGGGTATGACCTTCAACTTGAAATTTATTCGCTGGCCGTATCAAGGGTCCTGGGTCTTCCCATCCGATCATCTATCCTTTACTATCTCAGAAATCAAAACGAGGTGGTTTTCAGGGTTCCCGTAAAATTCCGCGAAACTTATTTTGACAAGATCGAGGAGAGGGTTTTTGAACTTCAAAGAAAGATACTGGATTATTCCAATAAACGTATGATCGAAAGCAGGGCGGTTATCGCATGAAAAAACTTATTATTTATGATCTTGACGGCACGCTTGTGGACACGCGCCGGGATATCATCAACGGCGTCCGGTATGCCCTCGGGGAATTGAACGGTCCCCGCCTCACCGATGAGGAGATCAAAGATTGCGTGGGGACGGGGCTTCATTCCCTGATTCGGCAAGTGTTCCGGACGGAAGATGACGCATTGGCTGACCGTGGGGCAAAGCTTTACCGGCAGTATTACAAAGAACATATGCTTGATCACTCGCATCTTTATACCGGCGCAAAAGAGGTGTTAGAGTTTTTTAAAGGTCGCACTCAGGCTGTGATCACGAACAAGCCCGATCCTTTTTCGACGCAGATCCTCGAAGCGCTCGGGATCGCAAACTATTTCATCGATATCCTGACGGGAAATAACGGGCTTCCGTTCAAGCCCGATCCGGCATCTGTTTTTTATCTGATGGGGGAAACCAAAGCGAAGCCTGAGGAGACTGTTTTTATCGGTGACAGCCTCATTGATATTCAAACCGCAAGGAATGCGGGAGTTGAAATCGTTTGCCTGAGCCATGGATTCACTCCGGAGAAGGTGCTTGAGGAAGCAAAGCCCGACCATCTTGTACAAAGTTATCCGGAGATCTTGCGTTTGGCCCGAGAACAACATTGGTGATAGGATGCGCCCCCGGGGGGGGGGAGATTGAAATGTTCGGTTTCCGGAAATCACTTTCCATTTCCAGGATTTCTGCTAGTTTACGCGCATGGAAAAAGAAACCTGTTCTGCCGACACACTGATCAAGGAAGGAGACGCGGTCCTCCTCTGGTTTGAGGATGAACGAAGCTACCTGATCGAAGTCGCGGGCGGCAAACGAGCTTCGATCCATTGCGGCCGCCCGCTTCTTGTGGACGACTGGATCGGCCAGCCGTTCGGGAAGAAGATTGTTTGTGAGCACGGTGCCGGATACCTGCTGAAACCCACCATGGAAGATCTCATGATGAAGGCGTCGCGTGAGAGCGGGATTATCTATCCCAAAGACGCGGCACTTTTGATTATGAAGGCGGGACTTGCAAGCGGTTCCCGCGTGATCGAGGTCGGGACGGGATCCGGATCATTGACGATGGCGCTTGCCCAGGCGGTGGCACCGGACGGACATGTTTATACTTATGACCGCCGTACCGATCTTCCCAAGAACGCCTACAAGAATGTCGCGCGGGCGGGTTTGAGCGGGTTCGTGACTTTTAAGCAGAGGCAAGCGATGGAGCCGTTCGAAGAAAACGGGGTCGATGCCGTGATTCTTGATATCCCGCAGCCCTGGGACGAGGTGGATCAGGTCAAGCGTGCCCTTCGGGGGGGGGGAAGGCTTGTGAGCCTTAACCCGACCTTCAATCAGATCGAAAAGATGGCCGAGGCACTCCGCGCCAAGGGCTTCATTCTTGTAGAAAGCCGCGAGCTTCTTGAGCGTGAGATTCTTGCCCGGGGCGGAAAAACAAGGCCTGTCCAGCGCATGATCGGCCACACCGAGTTCATGCTTTTCGCAGTGTGTCCCTTGGGAGAGCCTTTTGAAACTCCTCCGGCTGAAATGCCCCGCCAACCATCCGACCCGCTTCCGGGGTAGTGAAAAACCCGTTTAAACACAGGGGAGCGATTCACGTTGATATTCAAAATCGGTTTTGATAGACTACGGACCTTCGCGGTAATCATTCAGCTTTAAAGTCTCAAAAACCAGGGAGAAAAAATATGGGAAAAACAACACGGTTGACGTTTCTTTTTGTCATGATCGGGTTGGTCGTTTTGAGCGGTTGTGCTTCGCGCAAGACCACCAAAAAAGTCGATACACTTCAGGCGCAAATGGGTGCAGTGACGGACGAGCTTGTCCGCCTGGATCAGTCGCTCCAGGATACCCGCGCGGCCCTTTCAGCCGAAGAAGCCTACAAGAGCCGCCTCGCGACTGAAATGCTTGAAACCGAGAGCCGCATCGGAGCCCTTCAGGAAGAAGAAAGCGTTATCAGCAGTATTTACCGCACGCCTTCCGGGTTTGAACTTCCTGCCGTAAACATTCAGAAAGCCCTCAAGAAAGCCGGTTATTACAGCGGTGCTCTTGACGGGAAAGTCGGTCCGGCCACGCGAGATGCCATTAAGGCTTTCCAGCGCGATAATGGTCTTACGGCTGACGGGATTTGCGGGCGTCAGACTTGGTCAAAATTGAAAGTTTATCTCGATTCGATCAAATAGAATTCAAAGCCTGTATTTACCGGGAAACCCCGTGCCTTTTCAGAAAAAGGCGCGGGGTTTTTTATTTCAAACTTGTTGCCGGGCTTCTTTTGCGGCTAGAATGGGGTCATGTTTCCGCTAAAACGTGTGTCCGCAATCACATTGCTGTTGATATTTTCCCTGAGCTTTCCCGTCTTCGCGGCCAGGGACCTTCGTGAAATATCTTTGCCTCTTCCGAAAGATCCTACCGCCCTTCAAAAAATACGGGTTCTTGTGATGAAACCCCAGAGCGAGATCCGTTTAGCCTGTTCCCATGCTTATAAAATTTACGACAGTAGCGGCCGTCTTGCGGATCATGGAGAAAAATTTCCGCTTCTCACCGCCCGAGCCAAGGATGACGGCATTTTATTGGGGAAAAGTTTTTTCCCCGGGGTTTTTTTGAGAATTCAAAGCGAAAACCATGGCATCCAAGTCGGCGGGAAACGGACTTACCGGGATACCGTGGTGATCCGGAGAACCCGGGGCGATCGAATCGAACTGATAAACCACATACCGGTTGATGATTATTTGAAAGGCGTGATCCCTTTTGAGGCGAATCCGCTTTGGACTCTTGAAGCACTCAAAGTCCAGGCTGTGGCGTCGAGAACTTTCGCGGTCTTCAAGATGATCGAGCAGGCAGATCAGCCTTACGACGTTTCTTCGGGTATATTCAGCCAGGTTTATGCCGGGAAAAAGATCGAAAATCCTAAAACAAATCAGGCTGTGGAGGATACCCGGGGGGAAATTCTTGTTTATAAAAACAAGATCTTTCCCGGATATTTCCATTCCACCTGCGGCGGCCGCACGACAGGTGCGGATCTTGTATGGAGGGTGAAGCCGCTCGATCCTCTCCGCGGGGTGGAATGTAAATTTTGCGCGAAGTCCCCGCATTACCGGTGGGAGGCTGTTTTTACGGCAAGCGAAATCAAGGAAAAAACGGCTCAAAAGGGCGGGATTCCCGTTCAGGAGGTTAAAGGTATTAAACTCGGGAAAATTGACGCGGCCGGAAGGGCACATGAAGTTTTAATCCAGTCGACATGGATGGAGCGGTCGGTGGATGCCGACGCTTTCCGCGTCTGGATGGGGCCGGAAAAAATGAAAAGCAATCTCATCACGGGGGTTGCCGCGATGGAGGGAAACAGGTTCCGGTTCAAGGGGCGCGGTTGGGGGCACGGAGTCGGCGTATGCCAGTATGGCATGAAGTATCTTGGGGAACTCGGATATGGATACCGGGAGATCCTGGGTTATTATTATCCTGGAGCTCTGCTTACCAAACTTTCAGATCCGGCTCCGAAAGGAACCAAAGAGCAGGATTAAGGCCTGTTAAATATAAAAAAGTTTTTTGTTTGAGACCACGCTTCAAAGGTTGGAGCGGAGTTTTTGGGCCATAGCGGCGAGCTCCACCTGGGAGACGGCCTGGGCTCGGGCAAAATTGAGATCGCTGATCGCGCTGATGGGGATGAGGTGGATATGAGTATGAGGCACCTCAAGCCCGGCGACCATGATGCCGACTTTTAGGCAAGGCACGGTTTTCCGAATAGCTTTTGCGACCTTTTTTGAAAATGCCATAAGGTCTCCGAGAAGGTTGTCCTCCATATCAAAAATATAATCAATCTCCAGCTTGGGGATGACCAGTGTGTGACCGGGATTGACCGGCCGGATATCGAGAAAAGCGAGGTGGCTGCTGTCTTCCAGGATCTTGTGGCAGGGGAGTTCTCCGGAGAGTATTTTGGAAAATATGGTTGTCATAAATGCTCCTTTTTAAAAATGCGGTGGTTTGGATAGTATGAATTATAAACCCGATCATTGATCGAGGGTAGCCTTTTAAGGTTCTGCAGAGTAGAATAAACACCTTGTCTAATGTGAAAGGAGGGTGTCGCCATGGCGGGTGAAAACAAGAAAACGATTTTAGGTGTCACGGAAAATCTGGAAGCTCTCCTGTGTTATGCGGTGGGATGGGTCACGGGGCTTATTTTTCTCCTTTTGGAAAAGGAAAATGAATATGTGAGGTTCCACGCTCTCCAGTCTCTCGTGACCTTCGGTGCCTTGCACGCGGCGTCGTTTGTGTTTATGTTCATTCCTATTCTCGGATGGATCGTTGCCTTCTGTGCCAACATCCTTGGTTTTGTGATTTGGATCGTATTGATGGTCAAGGCTTATCAGGGGGAGCGCTACAAGCTTCCCGTGGCCGGGGATTTTGTCGAACAGCATCTCGCGAAGAAGTAAACAAAGCAGGGATAAGGGTTTAGGGGCAAGAGATAAGCTCAAACGTTTTACTGATCCCTGATCCCCGGCTTCCCGGACATTACTTTTTTATGCCCTCATTCCATTGCCGACAATGTGGTTCCTGCTGCCGCCAGCCGGGATATGTTTATATCACCGAAAATGATGCGAAGCTTCTTGCGGCGGGGCTGCGTCTCGATCTTTATGATTTTACCGATCGTTTCTGCGAAGTACTCGAAAAACGCCATTTGGTTTTAAAGCAATACCCCGACGAGAAATGCATTTTTCTTGAAGGAACGCGGTGCGCAGTTTATGAAACGCGCCCCGCTCAGTGCCGTGATTTTCCGCTTCGGTGGGACTCAAAGCGCCGCAGTGAATACTGTAAGGGGAAGGTGGTGCCCTGAGCCCCGAGGTTCAGCCGTTCGTGTTTCCCAAAGGACTTTCTTCCGCGGGAGGGCGCGGGCTGACGGGAAGTGTGACGAAAAATTTGCATCCTTGGCCCGGCTCGCTCTCGACCCAAATCTTTCCGCCGTGCATCTGGACGAACTGCTTGGTGATAGAAAGACCAAGACCCGTCCCTTTGATATTCTTGGCCATCACCCTTCCCGCCTGCTCGTAAGGTTCGAAGATCACCTTGTGGAATTGTTTCGGGATGCCGGGACCCGAATCCTCCACTCCGATCAAGGCGCTGCCGTCAGGTTCTTTCCTTAACGAGATCGCAATCGAGCCGTTCTTTGGAGTGAATTTCAGAGCGTTAGACAAGAGATTATAAAGAATCTGGCGAACCTTGAGTTCATCACAGGTGATCAAAAGGGGCTGGGCTGGTTTTTCGCTGAATACGAGAAGGATGTGCTTGAGGCTCGCTTCTTCGTAGAAAAAATCATAAACGGTCTCGAGAATCCTCACAAGATTCGCTTCTCGCACAGAGAGCTGCATCTTCTTTGTCTCGATCTTGGAAAGATCCAGAACATCGTTGATCATGTCCCGGAGATGCCGGCCGCTGCGTTCGATGCGCGCTATAAAATCCCGCTGTTTTTCATTCAGGGGAGCGGGACTTTCAAGAAGAAGCTGGGAGAAACCAAGAATGGAATTGAGGGGGGCGCGTATTTCATGGCTCATTCTCGCAAAATAATCCGTTTGCAGGTGATAGGCGTATTTCACTTTTTCGTTCGTGGCTTTCAGTTCCCAGATGAGGTCTTCGAGTTTTTCTTCCTTTTGAAGCATGGCTTTGGCCATGAATCTTACCAGAATTGCCAGCAGAAAAAAGAAAGCCGTATGCCGTAGGACAAGCCAACAGGTTTGAACATGCGTCATCCCGGGATCAACAGTGATTGTTTGAGGGATGATATGAAGCTGACCTAAAGCAAGCAAGGCGGTATAGATTGCCGAGGCCAGAGCCGCGAGCCAGATCGTCATGGTTGGCTGAAAATGAAGAGCGCAATAGACGAGCGAGATAAAATAACAGACCCCGTAGACGAAAAGATCCACATCTCCCAACAAATGAAGGGTCGTAATAATAGCCGCGAAATCAATAAAAGCGGAACTTGTAATGGAGCGGAAAGCGGAAATCGAGTCAGCGTAGAGGGCCTTGTAGGGGCGGTTAATGAAGACCTCGATCAGTATGACGGAGATCAACGGCCAGATATTGACCTTAAAATGCCCCCAGTTGTTTGTGAACATATAGAGGGGGATCAGGGTCAGGATGGAGAGAATCCGGATCTGGTAGAGGCGGTAAGCCTGCTGATAAATATTAAGGGCCGGGGTCTTTTTTGAAATTCTCATTTTAACAAAACCTCATGGTGGTCATAATAGACAAAACAGGTTGAAAAGTGAAATTTAATTTTAATAGATTATATGAATGCTTGCTTGCGGGTGGGACGGTAACTAAAATGAGCGCCGGCTTCCGGCTAAATCCGGAGCGAAAGGAATCCCATGGATAAAAAAAACCACCTGATCTCGATCCTTGACCACGCCATCGAACGGAAAGGCCAGGATGTGTTCCTGAAGGCTGACAGTGTGCCGAGGATGCGGCTCGGGCACAACGTAATACAACTCCCGTTCCGGCCGTTGACCGCCGATGATCTGAAGGGGATGGCGCAGGAGATTCTTACGCATGCTCAGTCCCAGATCCTCCAGCACAACAAAAGCGTGGATTTCGGGTTTTCGCATTCCGCGAAGGGTTGCAGGTTCCGCGGCAATATATTTTATCAGCAAGGGACCTTATCGATGGTTTTTCGTCTGCTATGGAAAGGAGCCCCCGATTTTGGCGAGCTGAATCTTCCCCCCGTCCTTGAAAAGGTCGCCCTGGAAAAGTCGGGGATCATTCTTGTCGCGGGATCGGTGTCTTCCGGCAAAACGACCACCCTGGCGGCGATGATCCAGGCGATCAACAGACACGCTTCAAAGCATATCATTACAATCGAAGACCCGGTTGAATATCTGTATCAGGATGACCGGTGCCTGATCCAGCAAAGGGAGGTCGGGGAGGATACGGAAAGTTTTAACCAGGCCATGAAATACATCGTCCGCCAATCCCCGGATGTAGTCGTGATCGGGGAAATGAGAGATGCGGAATCTTTCAACTTTGCCCTTTCGTCAGCCGAAGTGGGCCGCCTTGTCATCTCGACCGTGCACGCTCAATCGGTCTATCAGGTTTTTGACCGAATCCTCGGTTTTTTTCTCCCCGAACACCGGGAAGCGGTGTTGCGCCATTTCGCGATGAACATCACCTGCGTCGCGGTCCAAAAACTTCTGGTCGGGGCTGATGAGACCGGTCTTGTTCCGGCGGTCGAGATCATGCTCGGCAATTACACGGTCAGGCAGCTCATCATGGAGCAAAAGCTCGACAAACTTCCCCAGGCGCTCCGCAATAGTGCCCGGGAAGGAATGCAGACGATGGACCAGTCGCTGCTTGACCTCTGGGAGAGAAAACTCATTACCAAAGAAATTGCGCTCGCAAATAGCCCGCTTCCCCAGGAGCTTGAAGCTCTGATGAAAGGCATCAGAATCGGTCAGGGGACGAAAATCCTTGGCGGATAAGCAGAACAGTGTAAACGAGACAGGGGACACGCAGTCACTGAATACATGTCTCCCGTTTTGTTTTTAGAGGTACTGCCGGCGGTAGATCCTGGTCAGAGCGAAGAAGACCGAAAGGACCACGGGCGCGAGGAAAATCCCCATCAGCCCGAACAGTTTCAACCCTCCCATGATCCCGAAGAACAGAAGAAAATAAGAGAGCTTTGTCCTTTCGCCGATGATCGCGGGCTTGATGATATTGTCCAAAAGACTGATCCCGAGAGCTCCCACCGCGAACAGGATGATTGCCTGTGTGTAGGACTGGGAGATCGCCAGAAAGATCGCCAAAGGAACCCAAATGCTAGCCGCCCCGAGAACGGGGATCAGAGAGACGAGGAAGACGAGGGACGCGAAAAGCAGCGGGACCGGAATCCCCAGGGCCCAAAACGTGATTCCGGCGACAATAGCCTGGGCGAGGCTTGTAAGGATCTGCCCCCGGATCACCGCGGTGAACGTGTCATTGATCTGCTGGAATACCGCGTCTTTCGTTTCTTTTTCGAACGGGGCGACCTGATAGACGAACTCATAGATTCTTTCGCCGTGTTTGAAGAAGACAAAAGTGAGAAAGAACATGAAAAAGAAATTAAGGAGAAAGAAAAATATATTCTTCGTAAAAGTGCCGACTTGGGAGGCGGTATAACTGCCGGCGTTCTTGGCGAGGTTGATCAGCCAGGATGAAACATGTTGCTTGAGCAGGTCCCACTGGATGATCTTGGTCTCGATTTTCTGAATCCAGCTCGTGGAGCGGGCGGTTTCGATAAGGGCTTCGAGTTTCCCTTGCCTGACGTAATCATAGATCCATTGGCAGGCTTCGATCGCCTGGACAGTGACGTTGATGATGATCAAAACGAAAGGCACGATGATGAGGACAAAAACAAGAAAAGTCATCACGGCCGCGGTAAGGGTGTCGTGCCCCGGGAATTTTTTTCGGATTAGGGCATAGGCGGGATAAATCGCGAAAGCCAACACGGCGGACCAGAACATCGCGGAAACAAAGGGGGAGAAAATCCTGACGACAAGGTAAATGATGAAGATCAGGGCCGTAAGAAAAAAAATGGAGATGAAGTGCTCACGCTTCATGGGCTCAGTCTAGCGAAATCCTTGTTTTTGGCAAGAGAAACGAAAATGGGGAAGCAGAATGGCGCCTGGTGTCAGGATCGCGTTAACGGATCGGATGATGCCCAAGCCCGGAGGCGTCCGTCTTCCTCTATATCATCATTATCCGGTTTTATTTCTTGGCGAGGTAATTACGGACGTAATCAAGAATGCCCTCCCGGGTCGTATATTTGCAGCGGAACCCGGTCATGGCTTCGTGATGGCTCATATCAGCCTGGGTGTAGTTCTGGTAGAACGCGGTGTAGGGATTATCGAAATAATCCGGTTTCAGATCGGTGCCGAGGGCTTCGTTCAAGGCGTCGACGATTTCATTGAAAGAAGTGGCCTTCCCGGTACCGAGGTTCATGACGGTGGATTGCCTGGAGCGGTGAGCTGTCAGAACAGCTTCCACGACATCCTTGACGTAAATATGATCCCGCTTTTGTTCTCCCCATTTGAAAATGCGGGGACGTTTGCCGGCCATCATCTGAAGGCAAAGTTGGTAGATCATGCTCGAAGCGTGTCCCTTGAAGCTTTCGCGTGGGCCAAAGACGTTAAAAAAGCGAAGACCCACCACCTTGACCCTGGAGTAATACGTCCGCGCGGTCTGGTCCATGATCCACTTTGAATAACCGTAAATATTGTTGGCCTGGCCCGCGTCGGATTCCTTGATCGGCCGGTCGATCGTACCGTAAGTCGCAGCCGAAGAAGCGTAAATGACGGGAGCTTTTTTTTCGGCGCCCAGATCGAGGATATTGCGGAATCCCTCGACATTGTCGAACATCATTTTTCTTTCATCATGGATCGTGGTGTCCGTGATGGAAGCCATATGATAGATAATATCGAGCTTCCGGCCTTTGGCCCAGCTCAGCCAGGCCTTGTCGGCGCAATTGAAAGCCAGGATATCCCCCTTAAAACCCGGGAGATTTTTGAACGAGGAGCTCCGGAAATCTTCCAGGACGGTGATCAAAGCTTCCGGGAAACGTTTTTGAAGCTCGAGGGTGAGATTGGAGCCGATAAAGCCCGAACCGCCCGTAACGAGGATGTTTTTCATGGCGGGGACCTATGGTATCTAAATTCCGCGAAAGTTCAATCCCAAAATGCCGACAATCTAACGGGTACTTAGAACATGAAAAAACTTTCCATAGTCATTTGTCTTGCGGCAGCCATAACGCTAGCCTCCTCCCGGACGTCAGCTTTTGCCGAAGATCACGGGACTAATATGGCCTATGCGAGCCGCGGGGTCGGGAGAATCCTCGGTAGCGCCATGGCGATCCCTGCTGCGGTGATCCAGGATTCCCAAAGGGTCATGTTCCCGTTCGGGATCGTGACCGGAGTGATCCGCGGAACGGTCGGGATGATCGGGGGTATCATCGGAGGAACTTGTGATGTGGCCCGCGGTTCCGCCCCCTACGCCAAATACGCCGCACTCGCGCTTTAACGGCGCTTCCGTTCGATACGAATACCTACGCTTTCCGCCGACTTGACCGCGTCCGGCTTTGAAATTGTCAGCGACAAGCTTGCCAAAGGAAATTCTCCGAGCAGAACCGCCGCAAGTCTTTCGGCGAGGGTTTCGATGAGATAAAAGCGGCTTTTTGAGACAAACTCGGAGGCTCGTCCGGCGATCCTCTGATAGTTGACGGCGCGGCGGAGATCATCCGTTTGAGCCGGTTTTCTGACAGGGGCAGGAAACTCAAGATCGATCAGGACAGTCTGTTTTTTACGACGCTCCCTCGGGAGGGTGCCGATAATGCAGCGAACCTTGAGCCCTTGAATGAATATTTTTCCGTCCATGGTCCGGTAGTCTAACTGTGTTCCTTGCTGTTTGCAACCAGCCGCTCCAAAGACCCGGTCTTCAGCTTCAAAGGCCGGATTTTAAGGGGGAAAACAACACTCGACGGATCCGGACCCTGCCCGTAAACTATCGCATCATGCTGACCGTTCCTGACACTTCCCATATACAAAAGATCAAGCCGGCATGTTCTCTTTTTGGCTCATGCGGCGGCTGCAAGTATCAGGATATCCCTTATGAAGAGGAACTTGCCTTAAAAGGCAAAGCGTTGCATGAGCTCCTGGACGGGGTGGTCGAGGGGAACGGCCCGGATATTTTTGATCCCGTAGTTCCTTCGCCGGATGTCTATTATTACAGGAACCGTCTGGACCTTACGCTCCGGAAGAGCCGGGACGGCGAATGGCGGATGGGCTTTATGCTCGAGAATACGCACCGGCTTGAGGATGTGGCCGCTTGTCCGATTGCCCGAAAGGAGATCAACGATTTTCTGCCGAAGCTCCGTGAAGAAGCGATCGCCAAAGCGATCGGGGGAGAATACCGCAACGCGAACCTGACCGTCCGCGTGGGCGAAGAGGGGAAAGTCGCCTGGGGCGGTATCGGCCGGAGGTCCCTTCGGATGCAGCCGGAAGATTATTTCTGGGTCACACTCCGCGGAAAAAAAATATTTTATTCGCTGGACACGTTTTTCCAGGCGAACCTTTCAATCCTGGGGAGGGTGGTGAAGTTGCTTGAGGAAGCGGTTTCCTGGAAGCAGGGTGCGGTTTTTCTCGATCTCTATTCAGGTGTCGGGCTTTTCGGGATCGCGCTCGCGGATCTTGCCGATGAGATCGTGATGATCGAATCAGGCTATGATTCGGTCCGCTTGGCCCGGCATAATATTGAGCATCATCAGCTGAAGAACGCGAGGATCCTTGAAGGCCGGGTCGAAGAATGCCTCCCGGAAACCCTAGCTGGATTGAGAGAGCGCCGGTGCGTTGCGCTTATCGATCCTCCGCGCACGGGGCTTTATCCTTCCGTGATCGAAACCTTGAATCGAGCGGAAGGTCTTTCGTCACTCCTCTACCTTTCATGCTCGCCGGAATCCCTCGCCCGGGATCTTGAGAAACTCGCGGAGGGGGCCTGGAAGATAAAAAGGATCACGCCGTTTGATTTTTTCCCCCGGACCCGGCACCTGGAGACACTCGTATGCCTTTGCCGCCCGTAAACGAGAAGCTGGAGGTAATTTCATTCCCGAAGCTTTTCGGGAATCCGAATCCTGTCGAGATCGAGATCGGATGCGGGAAGGGGAAGTTCCTTGTCGAGCGGGCGCGGGAGTATCCGAACATTAATTTTATCGGAATCGATTATGTCGGTAAATTCATGCGCCGGAGCGAAGCCAAGGTCGAGAAGTGCGAACTTCTGAATATCCGGTTCCTGAAAGTCGAGGCCCGTAAATTCATGGAGGAGGCGATCGCTCCGGGAAGTATCAGCGTCGTTCATGTTTATTTTCCCGACCCGTGGCCCAAGCGGAGGCATCATAGGCGCCGGACGCTGACCGAGGATTTTTTTAGGCTGATCCATTCCCGGCTCGGCACGGGAGGTCTTTTAGAGATCGCGACCGATGACGCGGATTATTTTACAGTAATAAAAAAAGGCATGGCCGCGACGGCCGAGCTCTGGGACAATATCCGCGAAACGCAGAACGAAAGGATCCTCGGGGGGATGATGAAGACTCATTATGAACTTAAATTTGAGGCCGAAGGGCGGACTCTTTATTACGCGGAGCTCGTCAAACGATGAGGATCGCTCATGCGCTTGCCACGGCCGGGCTCGGGTCCAGACGAAAATGCGAGGTCTTTGTGGTGAACGGGGCCGTGACCGTGAACGGTGAGGTGGTGCGGGATCTCGGCCGGCAGGTGGATTTTACGAAAGACACGATCGCTTATCGCGGAAAAATTCTTGAGGCCTCCCCCAGCGTTTATTATGTCCTGAATAAGCCGGAGGGCTATGTGGTCACGGCGCAGGATGCGCATGCGAAAAAAACGGTCTATGATCTCCTCCCCCGTCAGCTTGTGAACGCGACCCGGCAAGGGGCGCGCGGCAAAGTGCGCGTGTTTCCGGTCGGCCGTCTCGACAAGGATTCGATGGGGATCCTGCTCCTGACGAATGACGGCGAATTGTCCCATCGTCTTCTCCATCCCCGGTATCATGTCGAGAAATGGTATGAGGTAACGCTCGACCGCGCGTGGCATCCCGAAGATACCGGGAAAGTGATCGCCGGCTTTCACGCTTTTGACGGTCTTTTGAAGCTCGAACAGGTCCGTCCGATTTCCAGGCGCCGCCTTTTGGTGCAGTTAAGGGAAGGGAAGAAGAGGCAGATCCGGCGGGTATTCAAGAAGTTCGGTTACGAAGTTGTAACGCTCATGCGTATCTCGTTCGGACCCATCAAACTGGGGGGCCTCCGTCCGGGCGAAGGAAGGTTTCTTACTTCCTTTGAATCCAAAGAACTCCGCAAGGCGGCGGGCTTATAAAAAAATCGGGACTTGTTCCCCGGCCGATCGGCCTCCCTTTGAGAGGAATCGAAGAGCTCAAGAATCTTGACGAGTCCCGTTTTGTTATTCCTCCATCCGTTTTGTTCCTCTCTGATAGAACCAGCGCCGCTTGGCTCTCATGCCGTCGGTGACAACGACCAGACAATCGGCCACTGAAAATGCCGGATAGATCCTCACCGGTTCTTCACTGATTCCTTTTGTTTTCAAAAAATCAAGCAGGTATTCCTGTTCGCTCTCCTTGAGAGCGCATTTGACTTCCAGGAAATCCCTCACGACATATTCCCACTCCTCCGTATTTTCCATACCCATTCTCCTTTTTGATTTTGTTGAATTCGAGGGTAATCGGTATCTGTCAAACGGGGAAGAAAACTAAAAGTTCTTTAAAAGCCTGGAGTTAACAATAGTAGATATTTATCCTGCAAAAGAAGTTTGATTCTTTTTGGATTTTTCAACAATGAAAGGCTTGATCGGAAAAAATATTTCAATGAGCAGTTGACAGAAACCTCGGTCAAGTTAATATAAACCTATTAAACCGATAGGAAATATAGATAATGATATCAAATAAGACAAAATACGCATTAAGGGCGATGCTATATATGGCGTCCAGACCGGCTTTTCAGGAGCCTGTTCTGGCGGCCGAGATTGCGGAGAAAGAGGCGATCCCAAGGAAGTTTCTTGAAATGATCCTGCTTCAGCTGAAAAACAAAGGGCTTTTATCGAGCCGCAAAGGCAAAGGGGGCGGTTACCTTCTTACCCGGACGCCGGACCAGATCTCGTTTGGCGATGTGATCCGGGTTTTTGAAGGTTCGATGGCCCCGGTCCCCTGTGTCGAGCCGGGACGCCTGGCGCAGTGTCCCGAATGTCAGGGGACACATGTATGTGCGGTACGCGGAGTGATGCGCGAGCTTTATAATGTTACGGTCGGTATTCTGGACGGGATAAGTCTTGAGCGGGCGAACGAAAATGCGAGACGGGCGGAATCGGTTAACATGTATTTTATTTAAGGGCGCGGTGATTTTTCCGACCCGCTTATCCCGGGTCGGTTTCACGGCGAAGGATCGCAGGCATAGGACATAACGTTGATAACGGTAATAAGGAGAAACCAAAATGAGCGGAGTGAAAAAGCAATTTAAAAGTGAAACCATCGTGTTGCACGGAGGCCAGACGGCCGACCCGACGACCGGAGCCTGTGCGGTGCCAATCTACCAGACTGCGTCGTATCAGTTCAAAAGCACCGATCATGCCGCGAACCTTTTCGGGTTGAAAGAATCCGGTAATATCTACACGCGGCTCATGAATCCGACGACGGATGTTCTTGAAAAGAGAATCGCGGAGCTTGACGGCGGCGTGGGTGCGCTTGCGGTTTCGAGCGGCCAGTCGGCGATCACGCTCGCGCTCCTCAATATCGCGCAGTCGGGCGACGAGATTGTTTCCGCGGACAATCTCTACGGCGGGACCTACAACCTATTCCACTACACGTTCGCGCGGTTCGGGATCAAGGTGAAGTTCGTGAAGTCGAACGACCTTCAGGGTATTCAGAAAGCGATCACGCCGAAGACGAAAGCGGTTTATGCGGAGTCGATCGGCAATCCCAAGCTTGACGTCGCGGATCTCGAGGGGATTGCGCGGGTCGCTCACAAGAACGGGATTCCGTTCGTGCTCGACAACACCGTTTCCCCGTATCTCCTGCGCCCGTTCGATCACGGGGTGGATATCGCCGTGTACTCGGCGACAAAGTTTATCGGCGGACACGGTACTTCGATCGGGGGATTGATCGTGGACTCGGGCAAGTTTGATTGGACGGGCGGCAAGTTCCCTTTGATTGCCGATCCGGACCCGAGCTACCACGGCATTAATTTTGTCGACATGCTGAAGCCGCTCGGCAACATCGCCTACATTACCAAGGCGAGGCTCACACTCCTGCGGGATCTTGGGAACGCGCTTTCTCCTTTCAACGCGTTTCTTTTCCTGCAGGGGTTCGAGACGCTTCACCTCCGGATGCCGCGACATTCCGAGAATGCGCTCGCGGTCGCGAAGCATCTCGAGAAGAATCCCAAGGTGGCGTGGGTCCATTATCCCGGCCTTGCATCGAGCCCCGAAAAGGAACGTGCGAAAAAATACCTGCCGAAAGGCTCGGGCGCGATCATCGGGTTTGGTATCAAGGGCGGGCTCAAAGCGGGCCGCAAGTTCATCGACTCGCTCGGGCTTGTCTCGCATCTCGCGAACATCGGGGACGCGAAGACGCTCGCGATCCATCCGGCGAGCACGACGCATCAGCAGTTGTCGGCGGAAGAACAGGCCGCAACCGGCGTGACGCCTGATTTCATCCGCCTTTCGATCGGACTCGAACACATCGACGACATTTTTGCGGATATAGATCAAGCGCTTGCCCGGGCTTCCAAATAGCAGGGGAGGAGCATCATGGCGAAGATATTCGAAGACATCACAAAAACGGTCGGGAACACACCGCTCGTGCGGCTGAACAAGATTACACAAGGGCTCAAGGCGGACGTGCTCGTGAAACTTGAATCGGCGAATCCGCTTTCGAGTGTGAAAGACCGGATCGGCATCGCGATGATCGATGCGGCTGAAAAAAGCGGGAAGCTCAAGGCTGGCGGCACTATTGTCGAACCGACGAGCGGTAACACCGGGATCGCGCTTGCTTTTGTGGCAGCGGCGCGCGGCTACAAGCTTATCCTGACGATGCCGGACACGATGAGCGTGGAGCGGCGCCAGCTTCTCAAGATCCTCGGCGCCGAGCTTGTCCTGACGGACGGCGCGAAGGGGATGCGGGGCGCGGTCGAAAAAGCCGTTGAGATCAACACGAACACGCCGGGTAGTTTTATGCCGCAGCAGTTCAACAATCCGGCGAACGCCGAGATCCACCGGAAGACGACGGCGGCAGAGATATGGGCGGAGACGGATGGGGCCGTGGATATTTTTGTCGCCGGGGTCGGAACCGGCGGAACTTTGACCGGTGTGGGAGAAGGACTGAAGGAAAAAAAGCCGTCGGTCAAGGTGGTGGCCGTGGAGCCGGCGGACTCTCCGGTGCTCTCGGGGGGACGGCCCGGACTTCACAAGATCCAGGGGATCGGCGCGGGATTTGTGCCCGGGGTCCTAAAGACGAAGATCTGCGATGAGATTCTCCCGGTGCGTCACGAAGACGCCGGAAATGTTGCGCACAAACTTGCGCGGGAGGAAGGAATCCTTGCCGGGATTTCGTCGGGCGCGAATGTCTGGGCGGCACTTGAGATCGCGAAGCGGCCGGAATCCGGGGGGAAAACGATCGTTACCGTGATCTGTGATACGGGCGAGCGCTATCTCTCGACCTGGCTTTTCCAGGATTTTTTGGGCTGAGAATACAATTTCCATAATCGATTCCCACCGTTCCGGTCTTCCGGGTCATTGCCCGGCAGATGAAGTTTGCCCTGTCGATCTGATTTACGAATATTTTTATTAAGGATGCCCGTCTATTACCTTCACGGTCTTTCGAAGCCGGTTTTTATGCCCAATGTGTATAAAACAGAATCTCGGTCGATCTCCGGAAGTTTTTGGAAAAGCCATAGAGGGGAACCGGAGGCAATGATATAATTGACCCCTCGGGTTTTCCCCGAGGAGAACACCCTGAAGAGAAACCGAAGGGTTTTATCCGGGATGTCCTTCGGTGCCGCTCAGGGTGAGCAGGTCGGGAAAACTCTCCGACACCTCGCGTAATTGAAGTCCCTTTTTCCGATTTCACAGGAACGGGTTAAAAATGAAAAAAAATGTAGGCATTGTCGAACCTAAAATTTTTAATTTGCCGGACGGGCTGAAGCTTGAGTCCGGAAAAACCCTTCCGTCTGTGGCGCTCGTCTATGAGACCTACGGGAAACTCAATAAAGATAAAAGTAACGCGGTTCTCGTGATGCACGCTTTTACCGGGGACGCGCACGCGGCTGGTTACCACAAGGGCGAGGAAAGCGCCGGCTGGTGGGATTTTATGATCGGCCCCGGACGAGCGCTTGACACCGAAAAATATTTTGTGATTTGTATCAACGTGATCGGAGGATGCAAGGGGAGTACCGGCCCGTCTTCGATCAATCCCCAAACCGGCAAGCCCTACGCGCTGGAATTCCCCGAGGTGACCCTCGGCGATATGGTGAATGCCCAGGCTAAGTTGATCGATCATCTCGGGATCGACAAAGTCTATGCGACCCTTGGCGGGTCAATGGGCGGGATGCTCGCGCTTGAGTGGGCGGCGGTCTATCCGGAACGGATCGAATGCGTCATTCCGATCGCGGCGACGTTGAAACACTCACCGCAGCAGATCGCTTTCAACGAGGTCGGACGCCAGGCGATCATGGCGGATCCTGACTGGAACGGCGGGGACTATTACGGGAAAGCTCTGCCTGAACACGGGCTTGCCGTTGCCAGGATGCTCGGGCACATTACCTACATGAGCAATGTGTCGATGGAAAAAAAGTTTTCGCGGCGTGTGAAGGAAGATTCGGACGAGTTCAAGTTCGCGCCCGATTTTGAAGTGGAAGGCTACCTTCAATACCGAGGCCAGAACTTCGTCAAGCGGTTTGACGCGAATTCCTATCTTTACATCACAAAAGCAATGGACTTCTTTGACCTGTCGGGAGAAAAACTTTTCGCGAAGGGGAGCTTGGGGCGAACTCGGTTTCTTGTGATCGCTTTCAAGTCCGACTGGCTTTATCCTTCCTGTCAGTCGCAGGATATGGTCCGCCAGCTCAAAATGCATTATGTGGACGCGACCTACTGCGAGATCGACTCGGCTTACGGACACGACTCGTTCCTGATCGAGTCCGAAGGCGCACAGCAGGCGCATTTGATCAGGCACTTTCTCACCAAACGATCCTGAGCGGGGTCATCGGGGCCGCGCTTTGATCCGGGGACTTTTTCTTGAAAAAGAGGGCCAAGAAGCATACGATTACCTGACCCCGATGCAAATTTTCCGCTTTCCTGCCGGATCGCGGGCTTACGGGATTCTAAAGGACCGTTAACACTGCCAATTCGTGCGGGGCAGTTGACGTTCCTTTGAGAACACAACTTCTGAGCTTTTTGAGGAGCCGTTGATGTCACCCTATAGGAACAAACTGGATCACAAGATCATCTACGAAATTATTGAGCCCGGCGCCAAGGTTCTGGACCTCGGTTGCGGGAACGGGGAGTTGCTCGAGCTTCTTGTTACGGGCAAGAAGATCAAGGCGCAGGGGATTGAACTCTCCAATGACGCTATCCACGCCTGCGTCGAAAAAGGCCTGAGTGTTTTTCATAGCGATATTGACAGCGGGCTTCCCTACT
Organism: Candidatus Omnitrophota bacterium; assembly: GCA_022705945.1. Classification (GTDB taxonomy): domain Bacteria; phylum Omnitrophota; class Omnitrophia; order Omnitrophales; family Aquincolibacteriaceae; genus UBA1443. The sequence continues at coordinate 96,803 of JAKJDL010000002.1, forward strand.
ATCCTGACAAGTCATTCGATTATGTGATCCTGAACCAGAGCCTTCAGGAAGTCAAAAAGATCGAAGCGGTGATTGAGGAGGCGCTCCGGGTCGGCGCGAAAGTTATCATCGGATTTCCGAATTTCGCGTTTGCCCACGGTCGGGCCCTGCTTTTTTTCGGAGGGCGCGCCCCGGTCAGTTCTTCGCTCCCTTACGAGTGGTACCGGACGCCGAACCTGCGTTTTCTTTCCGTGAAAGATTTCAGGGATTTTTGCTCCCGGAAAAACTACAAAATTCTTGAAGCCCGATATTTGGGAAGAAAAGGCATTGTCAGATTTCTTCCCAATCTTTTTTGCATGAACGCCATTTTTGTAATCACCAGGTGACGCAGCTCATGCCCTCGAAACCTTCAAAACAACTTGAGATTTTCGGGAACCCGAGTCCGCGGCGGGATTACGAGATCAATCTGGAATGTCCGGAATTCACCTGCCTTTGTCCGAAAACGGGACAGCCGGATTTCGCGGTGATCCGTATCCGTTACGTTCCGGATAAGTTCTGCGTGGAACTTAAAAGCCTCAAGCTCTATCTTTGGAGCTACCGGAATGAAGGTGCGTTCCACGAAGCGGTGACAAACAAGATCCTGGATGATCTTGTGAGGGTTCTTCGGCCCCGGACCATGACGGTCGAGGCTGATTTTTATATCCGCGGGGGTATTCATACGGTGGTTACCGCGGCATATTCGAAAAAAAAGAAAAGCTGATCTCGAATTTGAAGCTTCAAATCAAAACCGGAGGTTTGTATGTTACGGGAACGGAAAGGCGTAGCGACGTTTCAGGGAAACCCTCTTACCCTGATCGGACAGGAACTGAAGATCGGTGACAAGGCCCGGGATTTTAGTGTGGTGGATAACGCGCTTAAACCTGTCACGCTGGCTTCCTCGAAAGGGAAAACCCGCCTGATCAGCGCTGTCCCCTCAATCGACACCCCGGTCTGTGATTTTCAGACAAAACGTTTTAATCGGGAAGCCGGGAAACTTTCCGGGGATATCGCGATACTGACTATCAGCATGGACCTTCCGTTTGCGCAGGTCAGATGGTGCGGCGCGGAGGGCGTTGATAAAGTGCAGATACTTTCGGATTATCAGAATGCCTCGTTCGGCAGTGCGTATGGTGTCCTCATCAAGGAGCTCCGGCTGCTTGCCCGCGCAATTTTTGTGGTTGGACCTGACGATACGATAAAGTATGTCGAATACGTCAAAGAAATCACAACCCATCCGGATTATGACAAGGTCCTGGGTTTCCTCAGGGGGAAATCCCAATCGTCCCGCTCCTGCCGCTGTGGATAAAATGCAAGCCCCAACGTCACAAAACCACATGACAAAAATAATCCCTCGGCGCGTGGCCTATGGCGTTGTGGCGGCGATTGTTTTATTCATTCCCCGGACAGGTTTGTTTGCGGATTCCCCGGTTATGAAGACCCTGGCCGCGCATATGGTGAGTGTTGCCGAAGACGGATCCAGTATTGAAACGGATTTCCGGCATCCTGCGACGCGCAAGGTGCAAAGGCTGACCTTTTATAAGGACGGCCAAACAGGGCTGAGCGGCGTTGACAGCCTGAAGGATCTCCGAAGCGGGCAGGTGGTTTCGATTGACTACATTGAGGATCAGGCAGGGAAACGTTTTATCCGCCGCATCGCGAAGGTGAGACTTTCCGGTCCTCCGCCGGGCCTTGAAAAGTTCAATGGAATTTAAAAAAATTGTGGTCCTCGCCGTTTTTCTCGCGGCTTTTTCGTTTTTTGTGATGCGACCGCCGCTCAGCGCTTTCGACGACCCCCTGATTTCCGAGGAAGTGTCGGCCGCGGAATTAATCGCGGCGGAGCGTCAAATTAAAACGAAGCTCGGGCTTGATCCCGGGAATGCGGCCCTCTATTTCGAACTTTCGAACATTTACGCGGCTCTTTTTGACCGCTCCCGGAAAAAGAACTCAAAGGCAATGACATGGCTTCTCAAAAGCGGGGAGGCGCTGGAAAAAACGGTGATGATCGATCCCGGTCACAAAATCGCACGTTATAACCTCGGCGTGGTCTACAAGCGTCAGGGGAAAATGGAGCTGGCTCGGGAAGAGCTCAGAAAGGCCCTCCGGATTTCAAACCCCCGGGAGGACGCTCCGTTCATAACGGCCTGCTGGATGCAGATCGGAATGGTTTACGCGGAGCAGGGTTTTTTGCAGGAAGCCGAAGATGCCTTTGAAAAAGCGCGGGAATTTGATTACGGCAACGAAGAAGTTCTGGCGGCCCTCAGCGATGTGAAGCAGGCGAAAAAATCAGATGATAACGGCGAGGCTTTTTCTCCGGGAATGTTCCATCAGCCGCTGTCCGCCGCCGCAATGTCCCAACGGCATGTGGGAGCGGGATATGATCCGGCCGTTTCCCCGAATGAACAGGTGTCGGGGCTTGCGCAAGCGCTGCCTTATCTCGGACAGATGATCGCACAGAAGTTTGGCGGCGGAGGAGGACAGGATGACGCGCTCTAGCAAGATCCCCGAGGGGACCAAAGCCGTTTTGCTTGATGCCGGGGGGACCTTGCTCCGGGCCTATCCTTCCGTGGGGCACCACTATAGCCTTGTGGCCGGGAAATACGGATGCCGTGTTCCCAAAGAAGCGGTGGAAGCGTCCTTCCGCCGTGTATGGCGTGATCGCGACAGGGTCGGAGATCTCAAGAATCATCTGAATGATCTGAATGAAAAGAACGAGAAAGAATTCTGGCGGAAGGTCGTGACGGATGTTTTCCTCGGATTTGAGGGATTCAGTTCCTTCGATGATTTTTTTGACGAGCTTTATGATCTTTTTGCCCGTCCCGAGGTATGGCGTTTTTATCCGGAATCGGAAGAAGTGTTGCGGGCACTGAAGGAGAAGGGGTATATTCTCTGCCTGGTGTCGAACTGGGACAGCCGGCTTCTGAACCTTTGCAAGGGGCTCGGTCTTGATCGCTATATGGATCATTATGTGGTCAGCGCGGTTTTTGGTGCCGCAAAACCGGACCCGAGGATTTTTTTTGAGGCCCTGAGACTTTCGGGGGTAAAGGCCGGGGAAGCCGTTCATGTGGGGGACAGCCTCGAGGATGATGTCCATGGCGCCGCACGGGTTGGCATCAAGGCGATATGGCTTGATCGTTCGGGCCGTCACGAGGATCTTGCCGCGCATGATCGTGAAATCATGACTGTAATCAAAAATCTGAAAGAGCTGATTTAGCTCATGGCCAAGTAGTTTTGGCGGATATTTTTGGGAATCGGGCTACAGGCAATAGTCGATAGGCTGGCCCGGTTTTGTTGTGGGTTATAAGACCACAAGAGGAATTATCAATGAAGAACAAGAACATTCTGGTCATGGACCTTGAGACGCAAAAGTCCTTCAGGGAGATCGGAAAATCCAAGGTGGACAGTCTCGCGAAGCTGAAGGTCTCCGTTGCGGGAGTTTACGATTATCTGTCGGATCAATACCGGACCTATGAAGAGAACGAGATGATGGAGCTGGATAAAAGGCTCCAGACCGCCGATCTGATCATCGGGTTCAATATCCGGAGGTTTGATATGCCGGTGCTCCAGCCTTATCTTTTTAAATCTGTGGCGGAGTTACCCGTTCTGGATCTTTTGGATGATATCGAAAAAGTGCGCGGGCACCGGGCGAGTTTGGACAGCGTGGCGCGCGCGACGTTGAAAAAAGGAAAATCCGGTGACGGAGCCGAGGCGCTGGTCCTTTTCAAAGAGGGACGATGGGACGAACTCAAGAAATACTGCCTGGATGATGTCCGTTTGACCTGGGGCGTTTATGAGTTCGGCTGCAGGGAAGGGAAGATTCTTTTTACGTCAACCTGGGATTTTAAGACTTACGAGGTTCCCGTCCGGTGGCAGAAAACGACGGAAGAGATCCTGTCGTCCCGGAGCTCGGCGGGAAAAAATGATTTTCCGGCGAGTTTGTTTTAGAAACCCGCGGGATTCGTCGCTCGGGACCGGTGACCCGTATGAAACAAGAATTTAAAATAAACCCCGGGAACAGGTTCCGGGTCTCCCGAATTTAAACCGAAGGGGAAAATGGAATATTTCGCGTATTTTCTTTTGGGGTTGAGTCTGAATCTGACGCCCTGCGTCTATCCGATGATCACGATCACACTCTCGCTCTTCAAGGGTTCGTCGCCGGAAGACCACCGGAAAAGCTTTATCAAAGCGCTTGTGTATGTGGGCGGGATCACCGTGATGTTTACTTCGATAGGCCTCGGCGCGGCGCTTACGGGAGAGTTTTTCGGCAGCCTGCTCCAGAATTTCTGGGTACTTCTCCTGATGGGTGTTTTTATCATCGGGCTGTCGCTGAGCATGTTCGGTCTTTATACTTTCCGCTTACCCTCGAGGCTGATCCCTCAGCGCAAAACCCCGGTGGGAAAATCTCTTTTTGAGTTTTTTGTTTCGGGGCTTTTGGTCGGGGTGATTGCCGCTCCCTGCGTCGGGCCCGTGATCCTGAGTCTTTTAACCGCGGTTAGTCACACGGGCGACGCGCTTTACGGTGCGGTCGCGTTTATGATCCTCGCTCTCGGGATGGGGTCCCCTTATCTTGTCCTCGGAACCTTTTCCGGGCTTTTGAAAAAATTGCCGAGATCGGGTGCCTGGCTCATCTGGTTTGAACGTCTGCTTGCCGTGATCCTTTTCAGCTTCGGGGTTTTTTATCTGATCATTGCGTTCCGCCTTCCCGTGGTTCAATGGCTTGTTCCGACAGCTCTTTTAGCCGGCGGGATTTATCTCGGATGGCTGGAGCATACCGCGCATGAGTTCCGGCAATTCAGGATCTTTAAGCGCGCGATCGGGACTGTCGCCGCGGGAGCCGGATTGTTGATGATTGCCGGAATGGTTTTAACGCATTCCGGGCAGGGAGTTGAATGGGAGAAATACAGGGCCGGGATTCTCGATGAAGCGCGTGAGTCGGCCCGGCCCGTGATCCTTGATTTTTATGCGGACTGGTGCATCCCCTGTCATGATCTTGAAAAATATACCTTTTCAGACCCGCGGGTGGCGGAGGCCCTTTCGGGTTTCCGCAGGATCAAGGCGGATGCCACTTATCTTGAGAAATCTGATCTGAAGGAACTGATCCGGGACCTGAAAGTTTTCGGGGTCCCCACCATTGTTATGCTTGATGACCGGGGGATGGAAATCGACGAGATGCGGATTTCGGGATACATCGGGCCGGATGAGTTCCTTGAAATGATGCGCTTAAGTGATGCCGCGCGTTTCCTTCCGGATTTGACGGGGGACGATAATCCGTGAGCTACCGGGATCAGGCCGCAAGCTTGACAAAGCATTCCCGCGATCCTATTATCCCTGAACTTCTATGAGATTCGTCAGTAGCGAAGCAAATTCCATTTACGGCCCGGCCGTTTTTGATTCGGAGGGGGGATACCTTAAAGTGTCCCCGGCGGATTGAAGATCCTTCAGCGCTACGTTTTCAGAGAGCTCCTGCTTCCGTGCCTGCTTTGTTTTTCGGTGCTTTGTTTTATTTTTATGGCCGGATACCTTGTTAAGGCGGCGGACCTTATCATCGGCCGCGGCGTGCCGCTTACCCAGACGCTTTATGTGCTTTTGCTGGTCCTTCCTTCGGTTATGAGCTATACCGCCCCGATGAGTCTCCTGACGGGCGTTTTGATCGTTTTTGGGAGTTTCACGCAGAACAATGAGTTTCGCGCGATGAAGGCCTCCGGCGTTCATCCGTTGCGTTATATGACGCCGCCTCTGATCCTCGGTTTTGTTCTCAGTATCGTTATGTTTGTCTTCAATGATCAGGTCGCTCCTCACGCCCGCTTTGAACTCCGGAGGGCTACCAAGAGCATGGTCATGCGGCATCCGATGGCCCTGATCGAACCGGGACGTTTCGTGAAGATCTCGAGCGATATCATCTTTTTGACCAAGCGGGTTGAAAAGAACATGATGTTCGATATCGTCGCCCACGAAGGGGTGGACACCGACCGTCCGGTCCGCACCATTGTGGCGGATCGCGGACAAATCGTGATGAATCCGGAAAGCGGCAGTCTCGAAGTGCATCTTTACGACGGGAGTGTTTCGGAATCTGTTGATGAAGGAATCCAGTCGGTTCAGTTCAAGACCTATAAATTTCCGACACTTGCCGAAGACGACCTCAAGAAAATGGGGAAAAAGAAAAAGGACATGACGCTTGCCGAGATCCTGGTGGATGTCGCCGAAAAGACCGACAAGAAGGACCGCCGTGAGCTTTGGGCGGTATTTCATCAAAGAATCTCGTTTGCGTTCGCTTCCCTTGTTTTTGTTTTCATCGGGATTCCGATCGCCAGTGTCGTGAAGCGGGGGGAAGTCGTGATTAGTTTCGGGATCTCGATGGCGTCGGCAAGTCTCTACTACGTGCTTTTCGCGATCGCGCAGACTCTGGCGACGCGTTCCGGCATTCCTCCCTATATCAGTCTCTGGATCCCGAATGTCCTTTTGATCGGGGCGGGAGCTTACCTGCTTCGAAGGGCGATTCTTTCCTGAACACAGGAGCGGGATTTGTTTGGAATCCGGTTTTGTGAGGTCCCGGTCCCCCTTACAAGGCTCGGACGAACGAGGGGCGGGTTCCGCTATTTTATATGCAGGATCTTGCAGAGTTCGGCGGGGGTCTTGAGAATGTAATCGGGGCCGGCTTCCTTGATCTCCTTCATCGAGTGAAAGGGATCGGAGGCCATCATCGGGAACGCGGCCGAACGGATCGAAATGAACTCCTTGGCCTTGTTTGCGGCAAGCACGTCATCGGGCAGGTCTCCGACGTAAAGAAAATGAGATTGGGGTCCTATCGCCTGAGCCGTTTTGATGAGTGAAAAGGGGTGAGGTTTCCGGAGGGATTCTTTTCTCTCTCTTTCCTGTCTTTTTACTTCGTCCATGGTCGTCATGGCGTCAAAAAGCTCCGCGATTCCGAAAGTTTTCAGGGCATGGGCGGCTTCGTAATGGGATCGTCCCGTCGTGATCCCGAGCTTGATGCCGGCGCTCTTGATCTTTTGAAGAATGGGTTTGCGGAAGATCAGTTTTTCTTTCTGGATCAGGCCCCGCTTTTTCCAGTATCGCATTTTGTTGTGCGTCAACTTGGGGAAGATATCCTTGCCGAGATAAACTTCCTGGAATATCCTCGCGACTTTCTCGATCGTGATAGTGCTCGGCCTGCCGTAACGCGCCGTAAGTCCCGATACTTTAAGAGGCCTCTCTTTAACGGTTTTTGCGAGTTTTTCGAAGTTGGCCGCTTTTTTCAGGGCATCGATCGTTCTGTTGGTAACGGGAAGTGAAAGAAGATAAACGAGGATCCCATAACAGCAGTCCCAGTCGTCGTTAAACCCGCCGAGCAATTTAAAACACTCCACATCGCTTGTGGAAAGCAGATGCGCGGAGTTCGCGGATTTGCTGAAAAAAGGGACAGGCCCGTGGGTCAGATAAATATCGACCGTGTGCCGTATTGCATCCAGATAGGAATGACGGGTATCCACAAGGACGTTGTCGATATCAAAGAGAACCGCGTCAAACTTTTGTTTCTCGACCCGGGGAACGTGATGAGATTGATATTTAGGATGGATCTTGGCAGACATAAATCAAGTTTACGCCTAAGAATGTTTCGTGTAAAGAAATGATTTGCAGACATGATTTAAAAACTGATTCAGGCCCGATCCGGAAATTATGGCGG
>JAKJDL010000002.1:104508-255560 GCA_022705945.1 Candidatus Omnitrophota bacterium
AACTGAGCTACCCCGCCATGAACGGGTGATTGAGGGCTGACAGAGAGCCGGTATACTAACACAGGAACGACCGATCGCCAAGGTGGTATAATCTCCCTCTATGGAAAAAGAAAGCGTCGCTTTTTCAGGAATGAAAAACGATCCGTTCCGGAAGCTTTATGAAAAAATGAACGGGTCCGGACTTCTCCGGCGCGGGGAAAGGTTTTTGATCGCCTGCTCGGGAGGTCCGGATTCGGTTGCTCTGGTCCACCTTGTTAAAAATAATCCCGATTCGGACTGTCGCGGTTCCGGAATCATTTATTTTGACCATCAGCTCCGGCGCGCTTCAAAAAAGGATGTTGTTTTTGTGCGGAATCTGGCCCGTCGGCTCGGATTTGCTTTTTATTCCGGCAGAGGCAATGTAAAAGGGGAAGCCCGGCGGACAAAAACTTCCATTGAAGAAGCTGCCCGCAAGATGCGGTATGATTTTTTTAAAAATGCCGCGAAACGTTTCAAGATCAGAAAAATCGCGCTGGCGCATACGCTCGACGATCAGGCGGAGACGGTCCTTATGAGAATCCTGCAAGGGACGGGACTTCGCGGGCTCGCCGGAATCCGTCAGAGTGTTGTGATGGACGGAGTGACTTTTGTCCGCCCGCTTCTCGAAACGACAAAAAAGGAACTCCTCGAGTTTCTTCGTGCGGGGAAAATTCCGTATCGAACGGACAGGAGCAACCGGTCGGAAAAATTCCTGAGGAACCGGATCCGGCTGAAGCTTTTACCGATGCTCCGGCGTGAATTTAACCCGCGGATCTCGGAGTCTCTGGCCCGGCTGCCGAGGATAGCGGCTGAAGAGACATCACTTCTTGATTTGCTGGAATCGAAAGCATGGAGGGATGCGGTCGGGAGGGCGGGGCCCGGCGGGGTGGAGTTCAACCGGTCTGTTTTTCTGGAGCTTCCCGCTCCTTTGCAGTTCAGGGTCCTCGGAAAGGCCCTGAAAAAAATCCATTCCTCGAGCGGTCTTTCCTATGAAGCCTGGCAAAGGCTCCGGAAAGGGTTTTCCAGGCGGCGCAACAGGTGGTCCCTCCCCAAGGATATCGATCTTGCCTTAACTCCCAAAACAATAAGGCTTTATAAAAAACACCGGCCGGGATAATCGGTTTGATATCTCTCGGAGCCCGTGTTAGACTACCGCCTCAATTTTCTCAAGAGAGCTTATGACCCCATTGGAAAATTTCAAAAAGAACCTTCCGCCATCCCGGAAGAACGGAAGACAGAAGAAAAAAGGTCCCGAGCCCGATAAAAATCGGACGCTCTGGCTTTTTCTCATCCCTTTGGGCATTTTGATTCTCCTTCAGGTGTTTGTGTTCCCGGGTTTTGAGATGAAGGAAATGAGTTACTCCGAATTCTATCGGCTTCTTCTGGAGAATCCGGCGAGCGGGCAGATCCTTTCATGCGAACTGGTTGACGGGGTTATTCACGGAAAGCTTATCACCGGCTCTTATTTCCGGGTGCATATCCCGATCAATGATCTCGAGATCGTCCCGCTCATACGCAAGAGTGTTCCGAATTTTACGGTAAGCCCGCCGCAGACCTTTTGGAAAAACCTGATTTATTCCGTTATGCCAGTACTCCTTCTGATCGGTTTTTTCTGGTTTTTTGTTTACCGCGGCATGCAGCAGGGAGGGAACAGGGTGTTTTCTTTCGGCAAGTCGCGCGCGAAGCTCGCCGGCAAGGAAAAAAGCCCGATTACCTTCAAGGACGTGGCGGGAGTGGATGAAGCCAAGGAAGAGCTCCAGGAGATCATCGAGTTTTTGAAAGATCCGCAGCGTTTCACGAAATTAGGCGGCAAGATTCCGAAGGGCGTTCTTTTAATGGGACCTCCCGGGACCGGGAAAACTCTTCTCGCGAAAGCTGTTGCGGGTGAAGCGAATGTTCCTTTCTTTTCTATCAGCGGGTCGGATTTTGTCGAAATGTTCGTGGGTGTCGGCGCGGCCCGTGTCCGGGATCTTTTTGAGCAGGCCAAGCGCGCCGCGAAGACCGGCGGAAAAGGAGCCATTATTTTTGTGGACGAGATCGATGCGGTTGGCCGCCAGCGTTTTGCCGGTATCGGCGGAGGTCATGATGAACGTGAACAGACCCTGAACGCCCTGCTTGTGGAAATGGACGGGTTTGACACTCACGCGGGAGTGATCTTGATCGCCTCGACGAACCGTCCCGATGTTTTGGACCCGGCGTTGCTTCGCCCCGGTCGGTTTGACCGTCAGGTCGTGGTGCCGCTCCCTGATCTCGCGGGTCGTGAGGCGATCCTTAAAGTTCATGCCGCCAAGGTGAAACTGGCCCCGGTCGTGGACCTGAAAACGATCGCCAAACAGACGACTTATTTTTCGGGAGCCGATCTTGCGAATCTTGTGAACGAAGGAGCGCTTCTTGCGGCCCGTCTCAACAAGGATGAGATCGGCATGACCGAACTTCAGGAATCGATCGAGCGCGTCATGGCGGGGCCTCAGCGGAAGAGCAAGAAGATCTCGGAAAAGGAACGGAAGATCGTTGCTTATCATGAATCCGGACATGCTATGGTGGCGCTCCTGACGCCGGGCGCGGATTCGGTCCACAAGGTTACGATCATCCCGCGCGGTATGGCCGGCGGTTATACCGTGACACTTCCCGAAGAGGACAGGACCCTCCAGAGCCGCTCGTTTTTTCTTGCCGAGATCCCGGTGGCCTTGGGCGGCCGTGTCGCGGAAGAAATTGTTTTCGGTGATATTACGACCGGCGCGCATAATGACCTTCAAAAGGTCACCCAGATCGCGCGACAAATGGTGTGTCGGTTCGGGATGAGTGAAAAACTCGGTCCCATGACCTTCGGCAAAGACAACAGCATGGTGTTCCTTGGTCGCGACCTGATGGAAGAAAGGAATTATTCGGAGGAGACGGCCCGCCTGATCGACAATGAAGTCAAACGGATCATTGAAGAGGGTTACGCCAAGGCCCAAAAGATTTTGACCGAAAACCGGGAGAAGCTTGAACTCCTGGCCAAAATGCTCCTCGAAAAAGAAACCCTTGACGCCGATGAGATCCGAAAAGCCGTCGGTATCCCGGCGCCTCCCAACAGCCAGTCTTCTGAAGGCGGAATCCCCTCAGCGTGATTTGGAAAGTCCGCGAAAAGATCGTTTCGTTTGACCGGACGCTTCTTGCGGGGATCGTCAATGTGACCCCCGATTCATTTTCCGACGGAGGCAAGTTCCTCGATCCCGAAAAAGCCGCGGAACACGCTCTCAAGCTTGTTTCCGACGGTGCGGATATGATCGATCTGGGAGCGGAGTCGACGAGGCCGGGCGCGAAGTGCATGACGGCCGCCGAAGAGATAAAAAGGCTTCTTCCGGTGATTCGGGCGCTCAGGGAAAAGACAGACGCAATCCTTTCGATCGATACCGCCAAGATCGAGGTCGCGAAAAAATGTCTCGAAGAAGGAGCGGATGTGATCAATGATACGAGCGGGCTTCGGATCTCGGGAAAGAAAATGGCGGCGGTCGCGAAAAGTTTTCGCGCAGGGCTTATTTTGATGCACAGCCGCGGCACTCCCGAAACGATGCAGGCGATGACCGGATATCATGACCTGCAGGGAGAGATCCTGAAGGAGCTCGCCGGGAGTATTGAGATTGCGCTCAAAAGCGGCGTGGAACGGGAGCGGATCATGATTGATCCGGGGCTGGGTTTTGCGAAAAATGCCGCGCAGAATATCGCGGTTCTCAAAGAATTGAAACCGTTCCTTGAGACCGGATATCCGGTCATGATAGGGCCTTCGCGGAAATCATTCATCGGGAAAGTGACCGGACGCGAGTCTGCCGAAGACCGGGATTTCGGGACGGCTGCCTGCGTTGCGGCCTGTATTCTTCAGGGTGCGCACGCGGTCCGTGTTCATGAGGTCAAAGGGATGCGGGATGTCATCAGAATGACGGAAGCTCTCAGAGAGGGTGCGCCTCTTTAAAAATGAGGCCGGCAGATGCCGGACTCGCGGGAAATATCGCAATCACACAAGAAAACACAATTAAATCATTCAACAAAGAAGCATTTTTAAACCGCTTCCCAATTGCAAACGGAGGAAATCATGTCGGGTCATAATAAATGGGCGAGCATCAAACACAAAAAAGCCGCAGCCGATGCCAAGCGCGGGGCGGCCTTCACGAAGATTATTCGGGAAATCACGGTTGCCGCAAAAACGGGCGGCGGCGATCCGACAATGAATCCGCGTCTTCGGACGGCCATTCAGGCCGGCAAGGATGCGAATATGCCGGCGGATAACATTGAGCGGGCCATCAAAAAAGGCACCGGCGAACTCGAGGGCGTCAGTTACGAGGAAGTCACCTACGAAGGTTTCGGACCGGGGGGCATCGCACTACTCGTGGCCTGTCTTACGGACAACAAGAACCGGAGTGCTTCCGAGATCCGGAGCATCTTCGGTAAAAACGGCGGGAATATGGGAAGTGCCGGCGGCGTGGCCTGGATGTTCGAGAAAAAAGGGCTTATCGTGGTGGCATCTTCCGCGACAACGGAGGACATGCTTATGGAAACGGCGCTGAACGCCGGGGCCGAGGATATGGTTGCGGTTGACGAGACTTTTCAGGTGACGACGGCACCGTCCGATCTCTGGGTGGTCCGCGAGGCGGTCGAAAAAGCGGGGATCAAGATCGAAAGCGCGAATCTTACGATGGTCCCGAAAAATATGACCGCGGTCGATGCGGGGACCGGGAGGACGGTCGTGAAACTGATAGAAGCTCTTGAAGATCATGATGACGTCCAGAATGTTTACACGAACGCGGATATTCCCGACGAAGTCATGAAGGAAATCGCATGACGGATTTCGGATTACGGACAATGAATAACGGGCCTGAAAGCCTGTTTTCCCCTGTGATGTGCGGTCCGGGGTCCGGAGTCTTGACGGAGCTTGTTCCATGCGTGTGATGGGCGTTGATCCCGGGACTCACCGGACCGGCGTTGGTATCCTTGAGTCAGACGGCCGGAACCACAAGATCGCTTACTGCGGGATTATCCGCGCCAATTCCGGAGATCCGATTGCCCGGCGGCTCCTTCATATTTTTGAATCCCTCCGGCAAATCATCCAAAGTTGCCAGCCTGATATCATGGCCCTTGAATCCCTTTTTTTCGCAAAAGACGTTCGGGCGGTTGAACGGATCGGCGAAGCCCGCGCCTGCGCGATGCTTGCGGCTTCCAAGCGGAATCTCGAAGTGATAGAATACGCTCCCACGGCGGTTAAAAGATCAGTAACGGGAAACGGTCGCGCGTCAAAAGAACAGGTTCAATTTATGATAACGAGACTTCTGGGGCTCAGGACGGCACCCTCGGTTGATGCTTCCGACGCCCTCGCCGTTGCGTTATGTCATATCCATTCGGCGCCGGGAGTTTCTCATAAAGACAAATCAGAAAAGAGGTAAAACATGCTTAAATTATGGCTGATGTTGATCTCCGCGATCATGATTTTTAGTCCGTCGGGTTTTGCTGGAAAGACCGAACTGACGACCTACTATCCCGCGCCGTACGGGGAATACACGGAATTAAGGGTTACCGGCGATAGCGGGAGCAATGATGATCATGCTCTCGAAGCGCGCGGAAGCTCGGGGACAGGGTTAGTGGTGACGAACGCGAACAATGTCGGGATTGGCACTGCGAACCCACGCTTGACCCTGGAGATTTTAGCGTCGGGGCTTAGGCAAACGCCGCTGGGGATTGCGACCAACACTCCGTGGGGTGTATTGGGACAGAACGGGTATCAGCAAATGCTGGCGTTGATGGATTTTGAACGAGAGAATATGGGCGGGATTTTCCTTGGGACCGCGGCGGGCGTAAGATATGCCGGTATTAATTTTTTTCAGCCGGGAGATCATACCCAAAAAATAAATTTTGCAATGTTGCCGTGGGGCGGCAATGTCGGGATTGGGACGACAACTCCAGCACATAAGCTGGATGTTTCGGGGGCCATTAGAAGCAGCAACGAAATCATATCGACCAATGCGAATGCTTTCAGAATGATTCATGGTAATTACGGATGTATTCTCAGAAACGATGGGCAAAACACATATTTTCTTTTAACGAATCCCGGGGATCAATATGGGGGATGGAATACATTGAGGCCTCTACGCTTTAACAACTCAACCGGATATGTCACTTTCGGCTGTGGGCACAATGATTTAGCGGAAAATTTTTTGATTTCCGGAAAAATTCTCCGAGGCGGTTTGGTCAGTATCGATCCCTCCCGGCCCTTTGCGGCGATTGCTGCGGATCCTCTGCACGGGTCTTTTCTCGGCATTATCTCAACAAAACCAGGGGTTGTCATGGACGCAGACGGGGGGGTTAGTGTCGGGATCGATACCAAGATGCGATATGAAAATGAAAAGGCGCCTGTTGCTCTTGTCGGAACGGCGCCTGCGCTAGTCACATCTCAAAACGGTCCGATAGCTATCGGGGACGCCATTGGCTTGTCGTCTTTTCCCGGTTTTGGGGCTAAGGCGATTACTGCGGGTTCCGTGGCGGGAAAAGCCCTGGAAACTTTTAATTCCACGGATACCTCCTGCCAGGCGGTTTCTTCCTTGGAGTCCATCGAATGGCCGGAAGATGATGGGAAAAATTCCCAAAAACCGTGTTTCGAGCTTCCTGACGGTACTCGCGTTGGCAAGATTATGGCAGCCGTTAATGTCTCCTGGTACGATCCGGGAGCAAACGGTTCGGATCCTGACGGAAAATCAGCAAGCGCAACAAGTGCTGATGTGGCAAATTTGCTTGAAATGGTGAAGGACCAGAAGGAAAGGATAGAACGGCTGGAACAGGAGATCGGGAAAACTAAAAACTAAAGGATTTTGCACAGCGGAGCAGTTTTAATGTATTACTGTCTAACCGGCAAAATTACAGAAAAGACGCCCGCGGCGGCGGTGCTGGATGTGAACGGAGTCGGTTACGAGATTCGGATCTCGGTCAATACTTTCTCCGCGCTTCCGGATGTCGGACAGACCGCGAAAGTCCTCACGCATTTCGTTGTCCGCGAGGACGCTCAGATTCTTTACGGGTTCGCGACCGAAGAGGAGCGGGAACTTTTCCGTTCGTTGCTCTCGGTGTCCGGGATTGGTCCCAAGATGGCGGTCACGCTTCTTTCGGGCATGATGATCCCCGAACTTAAAAAGGCTATCACGGACGGTTCGGTCGCGGTGTTGAGTTCGGTCTCCGGTGTCGGGAAAAAGACCGCGGAGCGGGTGATCGTGGAGCTTAAGGACAAGCTTCCGAAGGGGACAGGGAAAGATTCGACGGATATCGTTCATGACAGGAACATTCCGGATGAGGTGATTGATGATGCGATCCGGGCGCTTGTTGCGCTCGGGTATGCGAAGCCGAAGGCGAAAGAAACTGTGAGGAAGGTGTTGAAAGCGATTCCCGGCAAAAAACTGACGGTTGAAGAGATCATCCGGTTGGCGCTAAAGCATGTATAATGCGGGTCCCGCGCCGCGATTCGCGCACTGCGTGGCTCGTGGTTTTTGGGGCGCGGAATGATAAATTAATGATAAACATATGACAGATGACAAACTGATCGACCAAGAATTCAGGCCCGAAGAACTTGATATCGAGGTAAGCCTCAGACCGAATACGCTTGATGAGTTCGTGGGCCAGTCCCAGGTCAAGGATAATCTGAAGGTTTTTGTTGAGGCCGCTTTGAAGCGGGGGGAGCCGCTGGACCATATTCTCCTTTTCGGACCTCCCGGGCTTGGAAAAACCACGCTTGCCAATATTATCGCGAGAAAGATGAATGCCAAGATCCATCAGGTTTCGGGCCCCGTGCTCGAACGCGCGGGGGATCTGGCGGGCATTCTCACGAACCTCGAAAAAGGGGACGTGCTTTTTATCGACGAGATCCACCGTATCCCGCATGTTGTGGAGGAATACCTTTATTCCGCAATGGAGGATTTCGTGATCGAGATCATGATCGATAAAGGGCCGCATGCCCGCTCGGTGAAAATGCAGCTTCCTCGCTTTACGCTGATCGGAGCGACGACGAGGAGCGGACTTTTGACGGCGCCGTTGAGGTCCCGGTTCGGGATCGTTGAAAGGCTCAATTACTACGCGGACGCGGACCTTGCGGAAATCGTGAAGCGGTCCGCCGGGATCCTTGAGATTCATGTTGATGAAGCCGGAGCGCACGAGATCGCGAGCCGGTCGCGCGGGACACCCCGCATTGCGAACCGGTTGCTTCGTCGCGTTCGTGATTACGCGCAGGTGAAAGCGGACGGTGTCATCACGGCTGATGTCGCCGACAAGGGGCTTCAGATGCTCGGAGTCGATAAAGAAGGGCTTGATCCGATGGATAAGCGCATCCTGAATTACATCCTGAAAGAATGCAGGGGCGGACCGGTCGGTGTGGGCAGTCTGGCGGTCGGTGTCGGTGAGGATTCGGAAACGATCGAGGAAATTTATGAACCTTATTTGATCCAGCGGGGATTCCTGAAGCGTACTTCTGCCGGGCGCGTGGTGACGGAGCTTACCTATCAGCATTTCGGCCACGAACCGCCCCCCTCTGACAAACAGCTTTTCTGAATGGTAACCCGTATTTTTAATCAACCCAAAAGGAGGAAAGTGATGAGCAGAATGCCGATCTTGGTATTAGCAGTTCTTTTAGTCCCGGCGGCTTTGGCCGGATGCGCGAAGGAAGAACCGCCGGTTAAGGAAACGGTTGTGCGCAAGGAGGCAGTAGATGTGTTACCGGTCAGCGCTCAGAAAGCTGTTGACCAGGCTGAAATCGAGGCGGCGCAGGTCCAGGCTGAGGCCGACAAAGCGATGGCTGAGTTGGAAACCCGAGTGACGGATGCCGCCGAAGGGGTCCAGGAACAGTTGAAAAGTCTCGGCGAGCTTGTGGAAAAACTTGAAGCTGAGTCCGGCGAAGCGGTGGAAGGATTAAACGAAGAGCTGGGTCAGCTGCTGAAAGATTCCGGTGTGGAGGATATTCCCGAAGCCGTTGAAATGGACACGGTTGTCGATGATATGGGCGAAGCTTTGCCTGTCGTTGATGACGAGGCGATTTCTTCTTTGGTATCGGACACCGACATGGTAGCGTCTGAAACGGTTTCAACGGACGATGCGGCGACCATGATCGTCGAGGAAGCTGCCGAAGAGGTTTTGGCCGAACCGGTTGTCGAGGGAGTCTGAAATAAGCAAATAAAATCATGATAAAAACGGGCGGCTCCAAACCGCCCGTTTTTTATTCAGGGTTTATCCCCCCCCATCCTTCCTCCACCCACTCCAACACCGGGACTTAGGCCCGGGTCTTGGAGTGGGTGAGTTTTTGAATGGGATTGCCTCTCTTGGAAGGGCTGTGTTATAGTAGCCCGACCTGTAACCCAACCTGAGGCGGGCTGATGATGAACGAATTCGCAAAAACCCTTATTTTTTTCGGTCTTATTCTGATCGCGATGGGTGTTTTTGCCTCTTTTTCCCCCAAAATCCCGATGCTCGGGAAACTCCCCGGAGACGTTTTTATAAGAAAAGGGACCTTCATGTTTTATCTTCCGCTTACGACCTGTATCCTTTTAAGTCTGATTCTGACGCTTGTTTTCACTCTTTTCGGAAAGAAGTGATATGTTTCAGTTGATCCTCTCCATCTGGAGGCCGGTAGTCGAGATCCTCGTGATCTGGGCGATGATCTATTCCGTGATCCGGTTCTTCCAGGGAACGCGCGCGATGCAGGTGCTGCTCGGTCTTTTGATTCTCGTCATTCTTTTTTTGGTCGCGAAATTTTTTGAACTGAACAGCATTATCTGGGTCATGTCAAAACTGTTTGCGGTCGGGGTCGTGGCCTTTCTTATCATCTTCCAGCCCGAGATGCGCCGCGCCCTCGCGAGGATCGGGACCACGATGTCGAACGGTTTTCTTCGTCAGAAGGGGTTGCTTGGCGAGATCCTCCGCGCGGTCGATCATATGTCCCGGCAAAGGATCGGAGCCCTGATCGCCATTGAGCGGGATACCGGACTGAAAAATTATATCGAGAGCGGGATGATGATCGATGCCAAGGTCGGCGCCGAACTTCTTTGGAGCATTTTTGATCCGCATACCCCGACCCACGACGGGGGAGTCATCATTTCCGGTGACCGGATTGCTTCCTGCGGATCCTTGTTCCCGTTGACCCAGACGTTCGATCTGCCGCCTTCCGTCGGCACACGCCACCGTGCCGCGATAGGGCTTACCGAAGAAAATGATTCGGTCTGCATCGTTGTTTCGGAAGAGACGGGCAATATTTCGGTAGCGGTTGCCGGGAATCTGACCAGGGCGCTTGATGCCGAGGATCTCAAAAAGATCCTGGAAGGTCTTTTTCACCCCGCGGAAAACAAGAATTTGATCCAGGATTTTCTTGACCGCAATAAAAAGTTTTTCAGGTTTTACAAAAGAGGTAATCTATGATCCCCGACCGGCTTACCAAAAACTGGGGATTGAAGGTGATCTCGCTCGTTCTCGCTATCGGGCTCTGGTATTATGCGCTTGGCGAAGAAAGCATTGAAGTGACTCGGGCGATCCCTCTGAAGATCGAGATTGAGAATCCGCAGATGACCTTATCCACGGTTTCGACCCGTATGGTCCAGGTGACACTTTTGGCGCCCCGCGCCATGATCGTGAATTTGGCGAGCCAGGATATCAGCGCGGTCCACAAGGTTGGCGCGGATATCAAAAAGGCGGGGGATTATTCATTCCGTATCGAACCTTCGGAGATTCATCTGCCGAACTTCCCGATCCGCGTGACCCATATTGAACCTGAAGTGGTAACGGTGAAACTGGACGAGCTGATCGTGCAGAAACTCGAAATCCAGCCGGATTTTACGGGAGATCCGGCGATCGGTTATAAGCTTGTTGAAAGCGAGATCAAAATGGATCCGAACGCGATTCTCGCGCAAGGCCCCAAAGGGATTTTGGAATCCATGAAATCAGTCAAAACAGCCCCGATCGACCTTGTCGGCCGCATCCGCTCGTTTCACCGGACCGTGGATGTGCGTCTTCCCCCCAGCGTGACGGCCATGAGCGGTGCACTGGTCGATGTTTATATTCCGGTTCGTGAGGAGTTTGATGAAAAAGAGTTCACGGATGTTCCGGTCCGGTTTCTCCGGCTTCCGGAAGTCAACGGCACGATCACGCTTGATCCGGACCGGGTCAGTTTTGTTTTGAAAGGATCAAAACGCTTTCTTGAGAAGCTGGCCCCGGAAGATCTGACGGCTTATGTTGATCTCGGAAATTTGAAAAAAGGGGAGCATTCTCTTCCGCTTCAGATTATTCTGCCCGAGAACGTGAGTCTCAAGGACAAGCAGCCCATCCTCATTACCGCAACGATCGCTTCGTCTCCCAAAAACTGAACATGATGAGCCCGAAAGATCCTGTTAAAAAACTCGGCGTGAATATCGATCATATCGCAACCGTCCGTCAGGCCCGGAGGGGAAGTGAACCTTCAGTGCCGGAAGCCGCGCTGGAAGCCGAACGGGGCGGCGCGGACGGCATTACGGTTCATCTCCGGGAGGACCGGCGGCACATTCAGGACAGCGATGTTTTTGAGTTAAGCCGGAAAATCCGCGTTCCGCTGAACCTCGAGATGTCGATCTCTTCCGAGATCCTCAAGATCGCGTTGAAAGTAGTTCCGGAGAAGGCATGTCTCGTTCCCGAAAAGCGTCAGGAGATCACAACTGAAGGAGGGTTGAACCTCTTCCGCAAGCGCACGCAGTTGCGGCGGGCGATCGATGCCCTTCTCAAAAAAGAGACCGAGGTGAGTCTTTTCATTGATCCGGACGAAAAACAGATCCGTGAAGCGGCGCGTCTCGGCGTTCCCGCGATCGAGATCCATACGGGCGCTTACGCGAACGCCGAAAACAGGGTCCGGAACGGCGAGCTTGAACGGATCCGGCGCTCCGCGGAGCTTGGCGCGGAGCTTGGTCTTCGGGTTCATGCCGGACATGGTTTGAATTACGAGAACATTTTTCCCTTGCTTGAGATTCCCGAGATCCGCGAATTCAATATCGGACACTCCATCGTAAGCCGCGCTCTTTTTGTCGGGATCGTCAAATCGGTTGCGGAAATGAAAAAGATCATTGTCGGCGGCAGGTGATAAGCCGCAAGCCGAAGATTTTTCTTATCATTTGCAAATGGCCGTTCACGGCTAAAAAATGAATATCCATTCCATCGCAAAAAAACTCAAACGTTCCCTGACCGCCCACAAGGGCGATTTTGGAAGGGTGTTTGTGGTTGCGGGGTCCAGAGGAATGACCGGCGCCGCTTATCTTTCAGGTATGGCGGCTCTGAGATCGGGAGCCGGCCTTGTAACGGTCGGAGTCCCGGACGCGGTCTATTTGATCATCGCGAGGCAGGGTGCAGAGATCATGGTCCGCCCGTTTCCATCGACGACAAAAGGGACTCTCGCCCCGGCAGGGTTTCAGGAGATCCGGAGACTCGCTCATTCTCAGGATGTCCTGGCTGTCGGTCCGGGTCTTTCCGGTCATGTGATGACGCAAAGGTTGATTCGCAAGATCATTGCCGGGGTCGGCAAACCGTTGGTGATTGACGCGGACGGGTTGAACGCGCTTAAAGGGAATTTGAAAATCTTGAAATCCTGCCGGAGCCGCGCGATCCTGACCCCGCATCCCGGAGAATTCACCCGCATTTTCGGCGGCAAGCTGGACAGTTCGGATGATTTGCGGCAAAAACGGGCCGCTGAAATAGCGGGAAAACACGGTGTCATTATCGTGCTTAAAGGCCACCGCACCGTGGTGGCCTCTCCCGACGGAGAGCTTTACGTGAACGGGACCGGAAATCCCGGGATGGCGACGGCGGGATCAGGCGATGTGTTGACCGGCGTAATTTCGGCGCTGATTGGACAGGGTCTTTCTTTTCATGAAGCGGCCTGCCTCGG
Source organism: Candidatus Omnitrophota bacterium (assembly GCA_022705945.1). GTDB lineage: Bacteria > Omnitrophota > Omnitrophia > Omnitrophales > Aquincolibacteriaceae > UBA1443. The sequence continues at coordinate 117,428 of JAKJDL010000002.1, forward strand.
CGTTCATGCTCACGGACTCGCCGGCGACTTGGCGGCGGGGAAAACAGGCCAGGTGAGTCTGACGGCCGGGGATATCCTCCAGGCCCTCCCGGAAGTCTTTAAATCTCTTATCGGATAGAGGAGCGATTCCGTGTCCCCGGATCCTTACCAAAATTGCCGACTCTGCCCCCGCGATTGCGGCGTTAACCGTTGCGAGGGGGAACTCGGGGTCTGCGGGGAGTCTTCGGAAATCCGGATTTCGCATATCGGGCCTCATTTCGGAGAAGAGCCCTCTTTCACGGGCACAAGCGGCTCCGGAACGATTTTTTTCAGCGGCTGCTCGTCCCGTTGTTTTTTTTGCCAGAATCATCAGATTTCGACGGGTCATCAGGGGAAGGTTTACACGCCTGAGCTTTTCATGACAGAAGTGAAAGAGCTTATTGAGCGGAAAGTTCATAATCTTAACTTCGTGACCCCGGACCACTTTTGGCCGCACCTTCGGGAGCTTTGTCTCGGATTGCGGGAGCAGGAGATCCTGATCCCTTCGGTTTTCAACTGCTCCGGCTATCAGAAGCCGGGAATGGTCCTTGAATACTCGGAATTTGTGGATATGTTCATGCCGGATATGAAATTCGCGGACGGAAAGCTTGCCGGTTTTTGCATGAACGACCGGGATTATCCCGAAATTGCGATGGAAGCGATCCGCCGAATGGTGAAAACCAAAGGGTTTCTCGATCCGTGGGATCCTACGGGACGGCATGCCGCTAAACGGGGAGTTCTGGTCCGTCATCTTGTGCTTCCCGGCTATGTCGAAAACAGCCTGAAGGTTCTCGATCTTCTTTACCATGAGTTCGGCCCCGGGATACCTCTCTCCGTTATGAGTCAGTTTCGGCCGGTACGGGGGTGTTCGGAAAAACACGCCATGACGCGAAGCCTTTTCCCGGAAGAATATGACCGGGTGATTGAACATGTCGAGAGGCTCGGGTTTGAAAAAGTTTATACTCAGGTGCTAAGCGAACGGACGGATTATCTCCCGGATTTTAATGACCCGGAAGATCCGTTTCCGGGCCACAAAAAAAAGGATGGCGGATGACGCTGTTCCGGATTTTTACTGTTTTCCGGCCTTCGCCGGGGTTCAAATTGCTGGCCATTCGAGAAGGCACGGATATATAATAGCCACCGTTTATGAATACAATGACCAGGAACTACCAGGTATCTCCCTCGGGATTGAATCTTTTCAAGGACTGCCCCCGCTGTTTCTGGCTTGAAAAAGTGCGCGGCATCAAGCGTCCCAGGGGTATTTTCCCTTCCCTCCCCGGCGGGATGGATCGGGTAATCAAACTCTACTTTGATACCTTCCGCGCCAAGGCTTCCCTTCCTCCCGAGCTTCACGCCCGCGATGAATTCAGGGGGTTGCGGCTCTATGAAGATCATGCCCGGCTTGAGCGGTGGCGGAACTGGCGGACGGGGCTTGAATATTTTGAAAACGGCGGACGACTTTTCGGAGCGCTCGATGATCTTCTTGTAGCGGGCGAAGCCTGTGTACCTTTTGACTATAAGACCAAAGGCTCGCCGACAAGCGAGGAGGATGCGGTCAGGTATTACCAGACCCAGCTTGACTGCTATGCCCTAATGCTGGAAGCGAACGGCCTCAAAACGGCCGGTTACGGTTTTCTTCTTTACTATTCGCCCAAGGAAGCGGGCGAGAACGGAAATGTGCTGTTCGAAATCCAGCCTGTCCGGATTGCCACCGACATTGAACGGGCGAAATCACTGTTCCGTCAGTCCGCGGCTGTGACTGAGGGCCCGGCCCCGAAGGCGTCCGCAAATTGCGAATATTGCAATTGGCTGGAAAAATTTCGAAAATAACAGCCCCTGCCAAGACCCGGTCTTGGTAGGGTGAAAAGGGGAGCGGCATGACAGATAAAACAGCGTTAAAGGTAACGGTGGAAAAACCCGAAGAAACAAAGCTTAAAGAGCTCGGTGTGGCAAGCTGGCCGGTCTGGATGAGGGGAGTCTCCACTTTTGACTGGTATTATGACGAGAAAGAGGCTTGTTATTTTCTGGAAGGTGAAGTCACGGTTAAGACCCCGGCCGGGGATGTATCGTTCGGGAAAGGGGATTTTGTCACCTTCCCGGAAGGTCTTCAATGTGTTTGGAGCATTAAAAAAGCGGTCAGGAAGCATTACAAATTCGGTTAAACGGATCCGGTTTCCGCGCGGGAGATAGAGAAAACCGAGGAGGATTTATGATTCTGCCTGTTCCCAAAACGAATGCGATGCTGATCTGTGATTACGTGATCACGGAGCGCGGCACAAATAAAAAAAGCCTGATCGGGGTGTTCGAGAATATCGGCGCCGCGTCATTCCCCTGCACGCATTTCGCGATGTCGGTCTATATCAAACTGACCGATGCTCAGGGCAGCTACCGTTTCCGTCTGGATCTGGTCGATCTCCATGAGGACAAGACCATCGGACAGAGCGAGATGCCGAACGAGGTGCAGGTGCCGAGTCCTTTGGTGGCGCATGAACTTGTTTTTAACCTTCGGGGAGTTCGGTTCGCGCATCCCGGTGAATATGAATTCAGAATCTTTGCGAACGGTTCCATTTTCGGACAAAAGAAGTTCGCGGTTGAACAAGCCGGTCCGGGCGTCCCCAAAGGTCCCGAAGGAATAGGAGGAAATCCCGATGCCTAAGACAGCGGTTGTGTTGCTCGCGGAAGGGTTTGAAGAAATTGAAGCCATCGCGCCGGTGGACATTCTTCGCCGTGCGGGGATTCGTGTGACGCTTGCCGGAGTTTCTTCGCCCATGGTCAAGAGTTCCCGGGATGTTGGCGTTCAGAGCGACGAGATGCTCAAGGACATAAAAGACCTTCCCGATGCCGTGATCGTTCCCGGAGGTCTGCCGGGCTCGGTTAATCTCGCAAAATCTGCCGAGACCGGCGATTTTCTGAGAAAAATGAATCGTGCCGGCAAACTCATCGCGGCAATTTGCGCGGCTCCTTCGACGGTACTCTCTCCGCTCGGGATCCTGGACGGCAAGAGGGCGACTTGTTATCCCGGCTGCGAGGCGGATTTTTCACCCGCGGTTCGTTATTCGAGCGAGCGTGTTGTGGCGGACGGTTCGATTATTACAAGCCAGGGGCCCGGAACGGCAATGGAATTCGGGCTTGCGATTGTAACGTTCCTGGCCGGAAAAGAAGTGGCCGGGACACTGCGCGAAAAAATGTTGATCAAGGTTTGACGGAATGAGCGTTTTTGAGATTGAACAGAAGTATCGTTTGAAGGATCCGGCCGTTGTGCGCGGGAGGTTAAAAGAGTTTGGCGCGCGAAAGATCGGTTCCGGGCGCGAAGAAAATGAATTTTTTGACAGGCAGGGACAACTTCGGAAGCGGAGGATCGCTATGAGACTGCGCCGATACGGAAAGAAAGCGACACTGACCGTAAAAGGGCCGAGGCTTCGCTCGAAGTTTACCAAACGTATGGAACTCGAAACGGAGGTGGATTATGCGGTCGTCCGGTCGATACTTCTGCTTTCGGGTTTCGAGGTCATGATGCGCTACCATAAGCACCGGGAACTTTATCAATACCGGCAAACCCATGTCACGATCGACCGATTGGCAAAGTTCGGCAGCTTTCTCGAGATCGAGGGCACATGCCGATCGATCTCGAGGGTCGCCGCGGATCTGGGTTTGGAAGACAAGGACAGGGAAACGCGTTCTTACCTTCAGATGATATTCGGTTGGAAGCACTGATCACCGGTGTTTTGACCGGATTTTTTAAATTTTAAAACAGCGAGGCCGGCGAAAGCGCTTTTGAGTGCTTTCTTGGTTTTTGCGAGGGGGTGGGCATGGTAATCGCATCGGACATACGCGTGGGAAATGTTCTCAAAACGGACGGAAAGCTTTTCAAGGTCATTACCCAGGAGATCCGCGGAACGGGGAAATTCGGGAAAATGGTCCACTGCAAGATGAGGAGCCTCGAAGACGGGAATATTGCCGAAAAAAGTTTCCGGGCGGACGACAAGGTCGAAACGATCCCGGTTCGCATGGTGAAAATGCAGTATCTTTACCGGGAAAGCGATCAGTTTGTTTTTATGAACATGGAAAGTTATGAGCAGTTTAATATCTCCGCGAAAGCCGTCGGAAAGCATGAGGTTTTTCTTAAAGAGAACGAAGAGATTGAGGTGCTTTTCGGAGAGGGGAAGGTTTTGAGCATTATTTTCCCGAAAATTGTGGAACTTAAGGTGACAAGCACTCCGCCAGGCGTGAAAGGGCAGACCGACACAACTTACAAAGAGGCCGAACTTGAAAACGGATTAAAAGTGCTTGTGCCGCAATTTATCCGGGAGGGCGAGAAAATCAGGCTCAACACGGAAGACCTTAGTTACCTCGACAGGGTGACTGTCAAGAGCATGTCCTGAGTGCGGCAAAAAGAGCGGGCGGAGACTGAAGTACCGAAATGATGACCCGAATTTTTAAGATACTTCCGGTTGTTACCGGATTCACCCTGATGAGTTTTTTGGGGTTGGCGGAGGCGGTTATGGGAAAAATCGAAATCCAGAGTCCGGCATTTGCCGCGAATGGAACGATTCCTTCCGAGTATACGTGCGACGGAAAAAACATTTCGCCCCCCCTTACATGGTCAGAAGCCCCTTTGGGAACCCGGAGCTTTGTTTTGATTGTCGATGATCCGGATGCCCCCGGCGGCACGTGGGTTCATTGGGGTGTTTACGATATTCCCCCGGACGTCAAGGGTCTCCCCGGGAATGTTCCCAAAGCCGGGGATGTCCCTTCCGGAGGAATCCAGGGGACTACCGATTTCTTGGAGACGGGTTACGGAGGGCCGTGCCCGCCGGGAGGGACGCACCGCTATTTTTTCAAAATCCACGCCCTTGATATCCCGACGCTCGGTCTTGGCCCCGGAGCTACAAAGCAGGAGGTTGAAAAGGCTATGCGCGCTCATGTTATTGCTTCCGGCGAGATGAAGGGGCTTTATTCCCGGGTATCGAAAGGAAGATGATGACCTCCCGAAAACCGAAGCACATTCTCGCTGTTGATGATGACGGACTCGTACGGAAATCCCTGGCGATTTTTTTCAGGGAGGCCGGCTATGAGTCGACAGTGGCAGAAGACGGAGAAGAAGCGCTCCGGTTTTTTTGTGAAAACCGTTATGATCTTCTCGTGACCGATATCCGGATGCCCGGGATGGACGGGCTCCAGCTTATCCGGGCTGTTCGTGATTATTGCCGGCATGCAAAAAGACCGCCCGTGCCGGAGATTGTTCTCACTGCCTACAACGATGAAGAGGTCAAGCGATCCGCGGCGCGGCTCGGGGTTCGCGATTTTATTCTGAAACCCTTCCGCGCGGAAGAATTTTTAAGAACACTGGAAAGGAACCTTGCGTTGCCATGAAAACAAAAATCGAAGATTTTGAGCTCAGTTTTTTTGAGGGTGTGGTCAACCGGCGCCCCGATTATATCGATGCCCTTGTGCCTCTCGCGCATGCCTACACGCGTTTAGGGCTTTATGAAAAAGGTCTTGAGATCGATAAGCGGCTTGCCGGGCTTTGCAAGAAAGATCCGGTTGTTCACTACAATCTCGCCTGCAGTTACGCCCTTTCCGGGAAGGCGCGCCAGTCATTTGCGGCCCTGAAAAAAGCCGTGAAGCTTGGCTTCCGGGATTACCGTCATATCGCAAAAGACCAGGACCTCAAGATATTGCGGGATTACGAGCCGTTTTCCAAGTGGTATAAAAAAACGACAACCGTACGGACATCGGTCTCTTCCGGGGATTAGACCAAGAGGGGTATGATGAAATCTATAACCCGGCATTTCTCGGTTCAAAACGGCAGGAAACTTCTCCGGTATCTCGAAAAAAAGAGCGCGGCGATCTCGCCGCTCCTGATCGTAACCCACGATTATCCCGATCCCGATGCCATTTCGACCGCCTATGCTCTTCACTACATCTGCGAAAAGAAATTCAGGATCCGATCGCGGATTGTTTATGGGGGGATCATCGGCCGGGTGGAAAACCGCGAGATGGTGAGCCAGCTCAAGATCCCGATCCACAAGATCCATCCTTCGGACATCCGGAAATACGACCATGCCGCCCTGATCGATACCCAGCCCGATTTCGAGAACAACCCTTATCCTAGAAACCGGAAAGTTACCATAGTGATCGATCAGCATCCCTATGTCAAAAAACCCTTGGCTGATTTTTCGATCATTGATACGGATTGCGGCGCCACGAGCGTGATCCTTACCCAGGCGCTTCTTTTGAGCGGCCTTGAAATCCCGCGCAAGCTCGCGACGGCCCTTGTCTACGGTATTTTATCCGATACGCTGAACTTATATCGCGCAAAACGGACTGATATCATTGAGACCTACCTTGCGATACTTCCTCTTTGCGACATGCGCGCTCTTATCAAGATCCAGCATCCGCCAAAATCCAAAAAGTTTTTCAGAACGCTCAACAAGGGACTCAATGTCGCAAAGGCGATGCGGGGGCTCATTATTTCCCACCTTGGGGTGGTGGAACACCCGGATCTTGTGTCCGAGCTTGCGGATTTTCTGCTGACCTGCAAGGGAATGGAGCGCTCCCTCTGCACCGGCCGCTACAAGGGGAAACTCCATGTTTCCCTGAGAAGCAACCGGCCGACGGATGATACACCCGAAATTTTACGCAATATTTTTGACGACCGGAAGGAGGCCGGAGGGCACGACATGGTCGCCGGAGGAGCGTTCCATGTGACCGGCCAGGAGAAAGATGAAAACCGGTGGCAGGAAGCGGAAAGTGTTTTGGTTCAGCGTCTTCTCAAGCGCCTTCGGATGCCTAAACGGGCCGACTTCTACGCGCCTTTCTGGACCGGGGCCAGCTAAACAAAAAATCTGAAAGTCCGGGGATCGAGAAAATGTCCGGACGATTATTTGATCCGCGAATAAGGATCGGGGGCGATTGCCGGGGCTGATGGTCCGCTCTCTGAAGCTTGAGAGGGCGGCGCGGTTTGAGTGGGAGGAACCGGTCCGGGATAAACGGGAGATTCCCAAGGTGCCTGGTAGACCGGAGGAGAGACAGCCAACATTTTTTCGTAAGCCACCGATGTTTGATCGGGGGGCGGTATAAAAGGCTCAGGAGTAGGGCTCTGTTCTTTCGGCCGGGCAATCTCGGAAGCGGGAGTAAAGGTTACCTTGGAGCGGCCATGGACTTCCCAGGGGCTGGGAGTGTCTTTCTTTTTTCCAAGATCAGGGATCGCGCCTTCACCGACATCGGGAAAATCGACCGGAACCGGAAATGACGCGAGTTGGATCAGCCCGCCCGCCGTATAAAAAACGAATTTTGAAATTCCCATACAGAACCCTTCCCATTCGCTTTTATTGAGATCAAACTTGTAGCGCTTCGGCTCCGAGAACATTTCTGTCCATCCCAGGAAAGTGTTTCTGAGCCCGAATGCGAGTTTCCCCCGGATCTTTTCGCCGTAGGTTTGCTTTTCAGCCCAAGGCGTTGCCAAAGCGGCCGATGGCTGAGATACCAGGACAAGGATCGAGAAGACCAGCGCGTGAGAGTATCTCATTCGAATTTTACGCCTCCGTCCGGAAGGGGTATATCCACGGGGATCGGGAAAGTCGCGGTGTGGAGGATTCCTCCGACGGTGTTGGTCGCCGTGCGCCAAATTCCCATGCCGATGCCCTCAAAAATGTTCCCGTGTTTTGCGATCTCAAAAGGGAAAGCTGTCCAGCCCGCCGTGATATTTGTAAGGCCGAACGCGAGCTTGCCGATCGACTTGTCCACGAAGGTTTCTTCTTTCGTCCAGGGACTTGCCTCGAATCTTTCAAACGCGCCGAAGGCGGTCGGGGTTGCGATCAGAGCGAACGCAATCAAGAGAGGAAAAACAAGGCGAAGATTTTTCATAGATGGTCTCCCGAGCTGAAACGATGCGAAACTGCCGAGATTGTCCCAATAAAGCGTTTGTTCGTCAAGAAACATTGATGGAAAAAAGTTGATAGAGAAAAGTTTGACAGGGGCATAGGGCTTTGGTATACTCCACGGACTTTTTCGGGTTATTTCGAGTTGCGGGAAGACGTTCCTCCCTGGTGATTTCTACTTAATTCATTTGAGAAAAGAGAGTTATGAAGACTTTTATTCCTAAGGACAAAGACATTAACCGCAAGGTTTATCTCATTGATGCGTCGGGAAAGACGCTAGGGCGTCTGGCCACCAAAGTCGCCTCCCTTCTGATTGGCAAAGGCAAGGCCTGTTTTGCTAAAGATCAGATTGTCGGGGACCAGGTCATCGTGATTAATGCCTCAAAGATTTTTGTGACCGGTAAGAAAAAAGAGCAGAAGGTATATACCAAATATACCGGGTTTGCCGGTGGTCTCCGGAGTGTTACTCTTGAAAAATTGCTCGAAAAGAAGCCGGCGGAAGTGATCACAAAAGCGGTCACTCGCATGCTTCCCAAAAATCGTATCGGGGATGTGATGGCGAAGCGCTTGCGCGTTTTCGCTGGCCCCGATTATCCCCACAAGGCCCAAAAGCCCATTCAAATCGAGGTTTCTTGATTATGGCAACAGCATCTATCTACGCAACCGGACGCAGAAAGTCCGCCATCGCCCGTGTTTGGATATTTCCGGGACAAAAGGGATTTACTGTGAACGGTCAAGATTCGGACAAGTATCTCAAACGCGCGAACCTTCAAATGCTTGTCGAGCAGCCTCTGAAATCGGTCAATCTTCTCGGCCAGGTTCGTGTGCGCGCCCGCGTCGAGGGCGGCGGGACGGCAGGACAGGCCGGTGCGATTCGTCTCGGTATTGCCAGAGCCCTTCTGTCACTTAGTCCCGAGAGCCGTTCCACCCTCAGGCAGGGCGGATACCTGACCCGTGATCCGCGCGAAAAAGAGCGGAAAAAAGCCGGCCGTAAGGGCGCCCGCCGTCGTTTTCAGTATACAAAACGCTGATCCGGCTCTCCCGTCCATGTTCCTTCGCGAACGAAGAGGAGATTCCCGGCTTTTCCCCCAAAAACCGCATCCCGCTGTCCGGAAGCATCACCATCCTGGCGGAAAATTAAAACTGCCGAAATGGGGCTTCACCTTTTTTCTCCTTTTTTTGATAGCATGTGTGTGTTCGGGTTGCCAGCAGTTCTTGCAGGATTATAATTATTCACCGCTCGGCGGATCACAGGCGGGCGGTTATTATTGAGGGGTTTTTCCGAAACCCTTCGGCATTGGTTGTCTACTTAAGGTGAGGGCTAACGGTATGAAGAAAGGCGAGCGTTTTTTTGTGGTGATTTTCCTCGCTTTTGCTGCTTTTATCGCTTTACTATGGCTCCAGACGAACCGCCTTCTCCGGTCCTCTTCGGTCCAGGATCAGATCGTCCGGAATATTCAGCTTGTTTCGGGCGGGATCCTGAATCATGAGGGCTTCGAGGTGGGATTGTTCCCCCAGCCCACGCTTTTCATGATCCGACCGAACCTTGTTTTCTCAGGATCTTCCATGGCTGTCGAGGCTGAAAAACTCCGGGTCGATTTCAATATTATACCTATGGTTTGGGGAAGAGCGGAACCGTCCGCGATGTATGTGATCAACGGAAAAACCGACACGACGATTCCCTGGCTTCCGTTCCTTGGCGAAAATAAATTCAGGAATTTTTCTCTTAAGACAGGAGCGATCCGGCCGAATCTTGCGATCCCCATGCAATTTATCAGCGACCTCAAGGGGTGCAAAGAAGCGGTTTCGGCAAAGGGACACTTTATTACACCGTCGGTCGAAAAGTTTGAATGGGAGAAAATAAGCGGCCGTCTTTTGATTGAGCTTAAGGGTCTTCCCCTGAAAGATCCGGAGGGTGCGGTGGCTTCGGCCCCGGGCGGCTGGTTTCTCGTCAAGGACGGTTCTTTGAACGGTTCCGGAGAGATCAACAAGAAACAAGGGGAATCCTCCGTGGGTTTTTCGGCAGAGGCCAAGATCACCGATTTGGGATATGAGGTCCTGATAAATAAAACCTGGACATCGGCGTCCGCCGCCGATCTGGATATGACCCTGACCGGATCGTGGGATCCCGTCGCGGAAGAATTAAAACTTACCAAATCCTCGATGGAGTTTCCTTTCGGAAGGCTTGAAACCAACGGGAGCTTGAGATTCGGAACGGGGGAGATTCCCAATCTCTATTTTTCGGCCAAGGATATCGTTCTGGAAACCCTGGTTACTTATTTCCCTGGGATTGAAAATGTCCTTCCGTTCAAAATAGGATTTTCAGGAACGAGCCAGTGGATGCTGACTCTCGCGGGGACCATAGACCATCTCTCCCTGCATCTCAGCGTTGATCTTGTCCAGACGCTTTTGACCTATGGTCACTATTTCACCAAGCCCAAAAATATTCCCCTGACGGTTTCCGCCGATTATCTTGTCCAGAAAGGAGCCGCGCTATCCGGGGATTTTTCAGTGCGCTTTCAGGATATGTCGCTCAAGGGCAATTTGACGGATCTTGATATGAAATCAGGAACGGGGCAGTTGAACATCCTGACGAACAAATTCACCATGACGGGACTTGAACAATTTGTCCCGGCACTCCAGGGCTACAAAGTAGGGGGCAGTGCGAAGATCCTTGCCAACTGGAAGGGAGATCTTCGACAGCCGGATAAAACCCAGCAGATCTTCAACCTTACGGTAGAAAACGGATCGTGGACCAATGCCGCCGGACAAGGGGTCAAGAATGCCGGATTTTCGATTGATTACAGCCCGCTCATGCTGGAAGGACGCGACATGCATTTTGACATCGGACGGTCTCCGTTTGCGGCGGATCTCAAGATCACCGGGATTGGAGAAAACCCCGAAATAGCCGCAAAAATCTCATCGGCCGAAATGAACCCGGTTGAAATCTGCGACGCTGTTATTTCTCTGCTTCCTTCCGACACTGAACAGACTGCGAAAGATACGCTAGATCAGATTAAAAAATCCCTTGCGGGATTTTTTGAGGGAAACGAGAAGGTCAAGGATGTTACAGCCGGAATTCTTTATAGCGGTCAAAAATGGCAGGTTCCCGATTTTCAGTCCCGTTTTTATGACGGAACCGTTAAATTTCAGGGGGAGGTTGATACGACTGTCCTGCCCATTGCTTATCGGGTTCGTGGGGATGTTGACGGACTTGACCTTGACCGTTTTTTGAGCCGTCAAAATCCCGGAAAGAAATTGCTGGAGGGTTCCCTGCGCCTCGGTTTTTCTTTGGAAGGATCGGGGTGGGGAGAGGAGGCCTGGAACCGGTCATTGACCGGACGGGGACGGTTTACCGTTGTTGACGGCAAATTTTATTTTTTGGATTTGCCGGGTGCGATTGAGGTTATGGAGCCTTTTAGAGGCCTTTCCGGGAAGCTGGAAGCCCCGAACGCCTTTCGCGAGATCGATTTCAGCTGGGATATGAACTCCGGCAAGATCTCGACCGAGAATTTTCTTGTGAAAGGCGGGGATTATGTGGTGGACGGTGAAGGGACATTCGGCATGGATGGTTTTTTGAATTTCAGGTGGGATGTTTTTTTGAATTCTTTGTGCGCCTCCGAAATTTTCCCCGATATGGCGGGGATCCTTCGCAAGGAGCCCAAGGCTTATTTTGGGCCGATCACGATGCTGGTTTCCGGACCTCTTGGGCGTCCTGAGATTAAACCTGATCCCTCCCGGACCGAGGATTTGTTCCAGAAGATCCAGAAGAACAAGGCGAAGTCATTGCTTTACGAGCTTGTGCTGGACTGATCCGCGGGAGAGGAACCTCCCGGTTCTTATTTTTCCTGTCTAAGAAGCTTCAGCAACTTCCTGGCGGCTTTGAGTTCCGATTCTTTTTTGAATTTATGGAACGCCGATGCTTTTCTCTTGCCGCCCGCCGCGACAGTTGTGGTAACTCCCTTCATGCTGAATTTATAGGAATATTGAGGAAGTTTTTGCCAGCGTTTGAGAGTAAGTTCCTGCAGGGTGCTTTTGGGATTGGGGTCAAGACGGAAAAGCCGTTTGGGATCAAAGTATTCCCGGTAATGTTTCAGGATGAAAAGTTCTGTTTTTTTTCTGCCCAGGTCAAAAAAAACTGCCGCGAAAATCGATTCCATCACGTCTGTCATAAGCTTGTACTTGTAGGGAGTTTTCATTGCCTGGCGAAGGCTATTGCCGAGGCGGATCAATTTATGGAGCTTCAGTTTTGATGCGATCCGGCCCAGTATCTTTTGTGAAACCAGGATCGAACGGAGTTTGGAAAGCATCCCTTCGTCTGCGTCAGGGAAGTCGGCATAGAGACGCTGGCAAATCACCTCGTTCAGGATAGCGTCCCCGAGGAATTCCAGTCGATCAAAGTCGGGGAGATTTTTTTTAGTGCGGGTTTCATTCCGGAACGAAGGGTGAGTGAACGCTGCTTCGAAGTAGAAGATTCTTTTAACCGTCAGTCCTAATATTTTTTTCAGGCTTGTTTTTGAAATGGGGGCCGGTTCCTTCATAGAACATTTAAGATAGGATCTTTGATGCCTGGTGTCAATTGAAATCGATGTAACTTGAAGATTGCCAGCATGTTACGGCTGATTCAGCCGGGAGGTTTTTCGCAAAATTGACGTAACTTCTTAAATTGACAAAGGATAGAGACGTTCCCTATAATACAAAACCGGTTTGCCGTTATGTGCCAAGGCGCAAGTCAGGGTTTTATCGGGACTCACTTTCACGGGAGGAAAAAATAACCGCAATGCTGAATTGTGCTGTGCTCGGTGCGACAGGATATACAGGTGCTGAGCTCACGAGAATTTTGCTTGCCCATCCGAATGTTCGGATCACCCACCTTACCACAAGACAGGAAAAATCCATCCCCTTAAGGGAGATTCTTCCTTCCGTCTCCAGGGACGTCAAGCTCGCAATCACTCCTTATAATTTCGAAAATGTTAAAAGGAAGGCGGATGTTGTTTTTCTCTGCCTCCCTCATACCGAGGCGATGACGACGGGCGATCTTTTCCTCAAGGCGGGCAAAGTCGTTATTGATCTTTCGGCGGATTTCCGTTTGAAGGACCCGGCTCTTTATCCTAAATGGTATGGAGTGGAGCACGCTTTTCCTGCAAGGCTTAAACAGGCTGTTTACGGGCTCTGCGAAGTGAATCGCTCCAGGATTCGGAAGGCCAGGCTCATCTCAAATCCCGGCTGTTACCCGACAGGGCCTTCGATCGCGTTGATGCCGCTTTTAGGGAAAAAACTGATTGCTCCCGGGTCTATCATTATCAATGCGGCTTCCGGTACCAGCGGGGCAGGGAAAAAACTGGTGCCTGCGACCCAGTTTTGTGAAGTGAACGAAAACTATACGGCTTATAAGGTCAACAAGCACCAGCACATTCCCGAGATCGAGCAGAATCTTTCCGGGGCGGCCGGCGAAAAAATAAAAGTTACTTTCATCCCACACCTTCTGCCCGTTCAGCGGGGGATCCTTGCGACGATCTATGCGGAACCCGCTAAAGCTTCGGTGACGGAAGATTCAATCCGCAAGGTTTTGGAAAACGCTTATGCAAAGGATCCTTTTGTCAGGATCAAACCTGCGGGGCAGTTCCCGAGCCTGAAAGATGTGAGGCACACTAATTTTTGCGACGTGGGAGTCTCGATGGATGTGAGAACGGGGAGGCTGGTTGTTTTTTCCGCGATCGATAATCTTTTAAAAGGCGCCTCAGGGCAGGCAGTCCAGAACATGAATATCCGTTTCGGTTTCCCCGAGGGAGCGGGGCTTATCTAAATGAAAAAAACATTTTGGAAAAAAGAGAAGAACGGTTCTGTCACGACCCCGGTCGGTTTTGTCGCGAACGGCTTGCACGCCGGGATCAAAAAGAAAAAGAAGCGGTATGATGTTTCCCTGATTTTTTCGAAGACGCCTTGCGTCGCGGCGGGGACATTCACGACGAATCGCGCCAAGGCGTGGCCCGTGCTCCGGTCCATGAAAGCGATCAATGCGCCCCGGCATCATGCGATCCTCGGAACGAGCGGGAACGCGAACTGCCTCAACGGCCCTATCGGCAAAAAAGCGGTTGATGAGTTGGTATGGGAAACGGCCAAATGTCTCGATGTTTTACCGGGCGAGGTTCTGATCGCGCAGACCGGCATTATCGGCGTCCCGTTTCCGATTACCCGCGTAAAACGTGCGATCCCGAAACTTGTTGCCCGTCTTTCGGAAAAAGGAGGCCACGGGGCAGCCAAAGGGATCCTTACCACCGATCTTTCCGAAAAAGAGATCGCGCTCTCCGTCGAGATCGGCGGACGGAAAGTGACTATTGCGGCCTGTGCGAAGGGGGCCGGTATGGTGCATCCGAACATGGCGACGATGCTTTGTTTTATCACGACTGATTGCGCCATCACGAAACCGATGCTCCGGCGGGCCGTCAGGCATGCGGCGGATGACACATTCAATCAGATGGCAATCGACAATGACATGAGCACAAACGATATGGTGCTCTGCCTTGCCAACGGTATGGCGCATAATCCGACGATCACGAAAGTCGGCCGGGATTACTGGATGTTCCGCGAGGCCTTGGAAGAGGTGATGCGCTACATTGCCTATGAAATGGTGAAAGACGGCGAAGGCGTTACTCACGTGTGCAAGCTTCGGGTTTCAGGAGCGAAAACACCGACGGACGCCGAACGGGCAGCCCGGCAGATCGCGAATTCGATGCTTTTCAAGACCATGCTTGCGGGGTCGAATCCGAACTGGGGCCGCATTGCGGCGGCGGTAGGAGCAAGCGGTGTGGATTTCAATCCTAACCACCTCAGTATTTCTTTCGGAGATGCCGAGGTTGTGCATTTGGGGAAGCTCCGGGTGCTGAATCTTCCCAAGGCCCGGAAGATCCTCCAGAAAAAGGAATACACGATCGATGTCAAGATCGGAAAAGGACGCGGGCGCGCGGAATTTGTCACTTCCGATCTTACGACCAAATACGTACTGATCAACGCAGCCTACTCTTAAATCAAAAGGAACGGAGTCCGGGGCCATGCCCCCGGCGCTGAAAGCATGCAAAAGCTCATCGAAAAAGCAGGTGTTCTTATTGAAGCGCTTCCTTACATCCAGAAGTTCCGGGGCAAGGAGGTTCTGATCAAGTATGGCGGTGCCGCGCTTACCTATCAGGAAGTGCGCGACATGGTGCTTCAGGATCTCGTGTTTATGAGTTACATGGGGATCCGCCCGATCCTGATTCACGGCGGCGGGAAATTTATTACCGAAAACATGAAAAAGAAGGGGATCCAGAGCCAGTTTGTCAACGGGCTCCGGGTCACGGATAAGCCGGTGATCTCGGTGGTGAATGAGACTCTGGCCGAGCTGAACCGGAGCATTGTGCGCGATATTGAAAGGCTCGGCGGTTCCGCGGTCGGTCTTTCGGGTTTTGATGCCGAAATTCTGAACGTGGTCAGGCATACTGAAAGCGGCGACGTGGGCTATGTCGGGGATGTGTCTTCGGTCAATACGGTGCCGATCAAGGAATTGACGGAATTCGGGCGAATCCCGGTTATTTTCCCGGTCGGGAAAGGACCCGACGGCGAGATGTATAACGTCAACGCGGACGAGGCGGCCGCGAATATTGCATCGGCGATGCAGGTTCAGAAGTTCATGGTGCTTACGAACGTGAGAGGGATATTGAGGGATGCTGCGGATGACGAGACCTTGATACCGTCCCTTCAGGTGGGTGACACCCAGAAGCTCATTGACCAGGGCGTGATCTCAGGCGGAATGATCCCCAAGGTGAAAGCCTGTATTGATGCCCTTCAGGGCGGCGTCCAGAAAGCTCATATTATTGACGGCCGCATTACGCACGCTCTTTTGCTCGAAATCTTTACCGACCAGGGTATCGGAACGGAAATAACTCTTTAGGGTGTCGGGGGAAGAGGGAAGGTTTTAAACTTGTTCCTTGATCCTGATATCTTATCCATAATTTTATGAAAACCGCTGACGTCCAAAAATTATATCAAGCATTCGTGCTTCCGACCTACACACAGGTACCGGTCTGTCTTGTCAAGGGAAAGGGCTCGCGTGTTTGGGACCTGGAGGGCAGGGAATACCTGGATTTTTTCCCGGGTTGGGGTGTTTCGGCTCTCGGGCATTGTCATCCGGCCGTTGTCAATGCGCTCAAACATCAGGCCCGGACGATGCTGCATATCCCGAATAATTTTTTTAATATCAAACAGGCGGAACTTGCGAGCCGAATCTCCGAAGAGTCATTTCCGGCCCGTGTTTTTTTCTGCAATTCGGGCGCGGAGGCGAACGAGGGAGCAATCAAATTCGCCAAAAGATACGGGACGGATACCGGTCGTTACGAGATCATCACGATGAAGCGGTCTTTTCACGGGAGAACGCTTGCGGCGATGAGGGCGACGGGTCAGGACAAGTTTCATGAGGGTTTCCAGCCGCTTATGGAAAAATTCCTGCACGCCGATTTTAACGATCTTGATTCCGTGAAAGCGCTGGTAACGCCGAAAACGATAGCGGTCATGCTCGAGCCGATCCAGGGAGAGGGAGGCATCCACGTCGCAAAACCCGGATTCATGGAAGGGCTCCGGAAGCTTTGCGATGAACGCGATATGCTTCTGATCCTGGATGAAGTTCAAACGGGAATGGGGCGCACCGGCAAAATGTTCGCCTACCAGCATTATCACGGCATTGAACCGGATGTCATGACGCTTTCGAAAGCGCTCGGCGGCGGTATGCCGATCGGGGCGTTTGTTGTGAACCGGAGAATTAAAAAGGAAGTTCTCACGGCAGGGATGCATGGCTCGACCTTTGGCGGCAGTCCGTTGGCCTGCGCGGCATCGCTGGCTGTTTTCAAGACGATTCGGAAAGACGGACTCCTTGCGCATACCGTGAGGATGGGAGAGCTCCTGAGCGCCGGATTTGATAAGCTTATGGACAAGTATCCCGTCATTGAAGAATCACGCGGGATGGCTCTCATGGCGGCTCTGAAACTGAAAGAAGCGTCCGCTCCCTACGCCCAGGAAGCCCGGGATCAGGGACTATTGATCAATGCGACTCAGGGAGATGTGCTCCGGGTCCTGCCGGCGCTCACGGTTTCCGTCAAGGAAGTCCGGAAAGCCCTTGGGATCCT
This sequence comes from Candidatus Omnitrophota bacterium, assembly GCA_022705945.1. Classification (GTDB taxonomy): domain Bacteria; phylum Omnitrophota; class Omnitrophia; order Omnitrophales; family Aquincolibacteriaceae; genus UBA1443. The sequence continues at coordinate 134,484 of JAKJDL010000002.1, forward strand.
TGATCGGGTATTTGAAAAACTGTCCGGGAAAAAAGAAGACTGCTCATGTTCAACTCATTAATCTCGATTAACGATCTCGATACGGAAGGGATCAAAACACTTTTCCGGCTCGCGGATGAGTTGAAAAAAAAGCCTCAGGATTTCCGCAATGTCCTTGAAGGGCGCATCTTCGGGTTTATCTTCGAGAAACCGTCCACGAGGACCTGGGTTTCATTTCAGGCGGGAATTTTTTCGATGGGCGGCGGCGTGATTTATCTCGGTCCCGAAGATATCAAGCTGGGGGTCCGGGAAGAAGTGCGGGATGTCGCGCGCGTATTGAACCGCTATCTTGCGGGCTGCGTGCTCAGGACTTTTTCACATTGGACCATCACTGAGTTCAGGGACTATTTTGAAAAGCCGGTGATTAACGGCCTTAGTGACAAGGAACATCCCTGTCAGGCGCTGGCTGATTACATGACGCTTTATGAAAAGATTCCGGCTGAAAAAGATCCTGTCCTGGCTTTTGTCGGGGACGGCAATAATGTGCTTCATTCCTTACTTCTTGTGACCGCGAAGCTCGGCGCCAAGATCCGTTATGCGACCCCCAAAAAATACCAGCCTTCCCCGAAGATCGTGAAAGCCGCGAAGGATATCGCCAAAAAGACAGGGGCCGTGATCGAAGGATTTTTTGATCCGGTCGAAGCCGTGGCGGGCGCGGATGCGATCTATACGGATGTCTGGGTCAGTATGGGCGAAGAGGCAATTCGGAAAAAGAAGCTGAAGGATTTCCAGGGGATGCAGGTCAATAAAGAGCTTGTGGCAAAAGCGAAAAAGGGCGCGTTCATCATGCACTGCCTTCCGGCCCGCAGGGGAGAAGAGATTACGGACAGTGTGATAGAAAGCAAGAACAGCATTGTCTTTGACGAGGCCGAGAACCGGATTCACATTCAAAAAGCCATTTTGCTTCATCTTCTTAACGAAGGAGCTATCCGATGAAAAAAATTGTATTGGCGTATTCGGGAGGTCTTGATACCTCCTGCGCGGTCAAGTGGTTGCAGGAACAGTATGGGTTTGAGGTGATTTGTTTTTCGGCGTTCATAGGTGAGGTGAAGAACAAGGCAAAACTCGTGAAGCGTGCGGAAGCGGCGGGCGCGATCAAGACGTTTGTTGTGGACCTCAAGGAAGAATTCGCGAAGGATTACATTCTTCCGGCTGTTTGGGCGCATGCCCGTTATGAGGGGAAGTATCCTCTTGCGACGGCTCTCGGAAGGCCCATGATTGCGAAGCATCTGGTCAGCGTTGCCGAGCGGGAAGGCGCCGAAGCGGTGGCCCACGGGTGTACGGGGAAAGGAAATGATCAGGTCCGCATTGAAGTCGGCGTGAGAACGCTCAATCCGGATTTGAAGATTGTGGCGCCTCTCAGGGAATGGGAATTTAGGACCCGCGAAGAAGAGATCGAATATGCCCGGGAGAAAAATATCCCTATCGATGTGACCAAAAAAAGTATTTATTCGATAGATAAAAACATCTGGGGGATCGCGATCGAGGCGGGGTACTTGAAGACCCGATGCTTGAACCGCCGGAAGACGCTTACGTCATGACGAGGTCTTATGACAAGGTCCCCAAAAGACCGAGATATATCGAGATCGATTTTGTCAAAGGGGTCCCTGTCAAATTGAACGGAAGAAAAATGCCCCTGGTTGCCCTGATCGAAAAACTGAATGAGATTGCCGGAGAATACGGTGTCGGGCGTTTTGACATGATCGAAAACCGGCTTGTCGGTATCAAGAGCCGCGAAGTTTACGAAGCGCCTGCCGCGGATGTCCTGCTGAAAGCCCATGAAGAGCTCGAGGGATTTGTCATGGATCGTGAGTTTATCCATTACAAACGCATTTTATCCGAAAAATACTCCGAGCTTGTCTATTTCGGACTTTGGTTCTCTCCGCTCAAATGGGCGCTCGATGCCTTTTTTGCGTCGAACCAACAGCGGGTGACCGGCAGGGTGAGGATCAAGCTGGACCGGGGACATGCGATCTGTGTCGGTCGTGAATCCCGGTATGCCCTGTATCAGGAAAAACTTGCTACCTATTCCAGGGGAGATACGTTTGACCGGAAGGCGGCGGCCGGATTTATGAAGATCTGGGGTCTTCCGTATGAAGGGATGTATAGAAACTGACGAAGCGGAAAGCAATTGCGTTGAGCGGGGACGGCAAATTTATGGCTAAAAAACTATGGGGCGGAAGGTTTAAAAAAGAAATGCATCCGGCGCTGAAGTGTTTCAGCTATTCGTTGGCCGCTGACAAGGAACTTTTTCAAGCTGAAATCCTGGTCAACAGAGCCTGGGCCAGAATGCTCGCAAAAACAGGAATTATCACGGGAGCCGAGGCGCGCGAGATCGTGCGGGGACTTGCGGCGGTTGAAAAAGATTTTGAAGGACGGGACCTTTTTGCTTATGCCTCCCGGTATGAAGATATCCACACGTTGATCCAGTCCGAGCTTGAGAAACGCGCCGGGAAGGTCGCAAAAAAACTGCATACCGGACGGAGCCGGAACGATCTTGTCGTGACTTCGACAAGGATCTATCTCAGGGAAAAGATATCCGTGATCTGCTATGAGATCAGGCGCTTGCAGAGGGCTCTTGTGTCGGCGGCGGATAGGGCCGCTGACCTGATCATCCCGGGGATGACGCATCTCCGCAAAGCTCAGCCGGTGCTGCTTGCCCATCATCTCCTGGCTTATGTGGAGATGACAGAGGAGGACACGATGCGTTTCCGGGATGCGCTCAAGCGGGTCAACGTGCTACCGATCGGATCAGCGGCCCTTGCGGGGTCCGCGCTTCCGATCGATCAAAAATTTCTCGCGAAGGAACTCGGGTTCGCGAAGATCTCAGGGAACAGCATGACAGCCGTGAGCGACCGGGGTTTTCTCGCGGAATTTCTGGCCGGTCTTTCGATTCTGTGGATGCATCTTTCGCGCCTTGCCGAGGATTTCATTCTCTGGAACAGCGAGGCTTTCGGCTATGTTGAGCTTGACGATGCTTTTGCGACAGGCTCAAGCCTGATGCCTCAAAAGAAAAATCCCGACGTATTTGAGCTTGTCCGGGGCCGGGCCGGCACGATCTTCGGGTATCTTCAGGCGATCCTGACCGTCCAGAAGGGCCTGCCTCTTTCTTACAACAGGGACCTCCAGGAAGACAAGCCCGGAGTTTTTGATGCCGTGAACAAGACGACGATCGCGCTCGAAATTCTCGCTCTCACGGTTGGTTCCGTAACATGGCATAAAAAAGCGATTGCGAGAGCGGTGGCCGATGACACGCTTTTCGCGACCGATATTCTCGAATACCTCGTCCGAAAAAAGGTGCCGTTTTCGGAAGCTCACGCTGCCGTGGGGGAAGCCGTGCGTTACGCCGCCGATTCAGCCAGGTCTCTCCGGGAGCTTTCATTGAAGGAATGGAAAAATTTCTCTCCGAGGATCGGGGCGGATGTCTACGACCTTTTTGATCCCAAAGCGTCTCTTTGCGGCAAACAAACCGTCGGGAGTACCCATCCTGTCAGGGTCAGGCAGCAGCTGGAGTTTTGGAAGAAATCCCTATAGCTCTTTCGAGACGCGGGTTTTGACTGTAAGTTCAAACCGGAATTTGAAAGGGAAAACAAGCGAATTGAGGTGCGCGCATGCCCAGGACTGACTTTCTCAAAGAAACCCGGATCCATGATTTTTCCTATAATAAAAAAAATGAGCTTTGCTGTGAAAAGGTTCCTTTGAGGAAGATCCTGGAAAAAACAGGATCGCCCGCCTATATTTACAGTTCCAAAACAATTTTGGAACATCTCGGAAAACTCCAAAGGGCTTTTCGCTCCGTCCGTCCTCTGATTTGCTATTCGGTTAAGGCGAATGCCAACCTCGCGATCCTGAAGACACTTGTCAGGAAGGGTGCCGGCCTTGACATCGTTTCGGGAGGAGAGCTGTTTCGCGCCGGGAAAGTGAAATGCCCGGGCAGAAAGATCGTCTATGCCGGTGTCGGGAAAAAGGACGGGGAGATCCGCGCGGCCATCAGGGCGCGCATCCTCCTTTTCAATGTCGAGTCTGTCCCCGAACTTGAACGGATCAATGAGATCGCAAAAAAGATGCGGAGGAGGGTGGATGTATCGCTCCGGATCAACCCGAACGTCGATCCGCACACCCATGATTACATTACAACCGGTAAAGCCGAGACCAAATTCGGGATTGATTTTGACAGGGCCCGTGAAGTTTATCTTGCGAGCCAAAAGCTCACGCACGCCCGGCTTTCGGGTGTTCACGTCCATATAGGGTCCCAGATCGAAACCGGGGAGCCGTTTGTGGAAGCTTTCCGTAAAATACTTTCGTTTATCGATGAGCTTGAGGCCGCGGGGGTCCGGATCCGGTTCCTGAACCTCGGAGGGGGGCTCGGCGTGATCTACAGCGATGAAAACCCCCAGACGGCCGATGAATTCGCGAGGAAGATTCTGCCCCTTTTCAAAAAACGAAAATTCCAGATCATCTTTGAGCCCGGGCGTTTCATTGTGGCGAATGCCGGTGTTTTGGCGGCGAAGGTCCTTTACCTGAAAGAGACAGGCGTGAAAAAGTTCCTGATCACGGATGCCGGGATGAACGATTTGATCCGTCCCGCGTTCTATAACGCTTACCATGCGATCTGGCCGGTTATGAAGCGGAAAGACGCGAAGCGCTGGGTTTTCGACGTGGTCGGTCCGATTTGTGAGAGCGGGGATTTTTTCGCCAAGGGCCGCGAGCTCCCGGAAATGCGCCCCGGTGAATTTTTGGCGATTATGACGGCGGGGGCCTATGGGTTTACGATGAGCTCGAATTATAATTCCCGGGGACGCGCCTGTGAGGTGCTGGTAAAGGGAGGCTCCTTCAGGGTCGTCCGCAAACGCGAAAGCTACCAGGATCTCGTCAGGGGCGAACGTATTTAGGCAGGTGAGCGCGGATGGATTGGGGAGTAGAATGTTCTTGACCCGGAGAGTTTCGGGCATATCGCGCCGGGTTTTTCAAAGGCTTGTTGTAAAATAAACCGAAGCTGTTTTTGTTCGCACAAAAGGAGTCCAGTTATGAAAAAAATCCTGTTGGTGGTTATGGTCGTGATTCTATTTGTTCTGCTTGCCGCGGGTCTCGTGTTTGGCGGGATTTATAATACCCTTGTCTCCAGGGAAGAGGGTGTTAACAGCGCGTGGGCCCAGGTAGAGAATGTTTATCAACGCCGGGTTGATCTTGTGCCGAATCTGGTTGAAACCGTCAAGGGTTACGCGGCCCATGAACAAGAGACTTTCCAGGGTGTCGTGGACGCCCGCTCCCGGATCGGCAAGCTAGATACTTCCGCGAACATTTTAAACAGTCCCGATCAGCTTGCGAAATTTCAGGAAGCCCAAACGCAGTTGAGTTCGGCGATCGGCCGCCTGCTGGTTGTGGTCGAGCAGTATCCGGATCTCAAGGCCAGCCAGAACTTCCTTGCCCTCCAGAATCAGCTTGAGGGAACCGAGAACCGTATCACGGTCGAGCGCCGTCGCTTCAATGAAGCCGCGAGGGACTACAACGCTTTCCGGCGCCAGTTTCCGAACAACATTGCCGCGAATGTGATGGGTTTCAAGAATAAAGCTTATTTCCAGGCCGACCAGGAAGCCAGAACCGTTCCACAGGTTAAATTCTGAGGAGCTTGCCGGTTCGGCGTCCGATTTCGGCGCCAGGTACCGGCATTGAAGGCTTGAAGCGATGCGTTTTCCCCCGGTATTTATTACCTGTTTTTTGCTTCTTGTTTGTATTGTTCCGATCCTTTCCGCTTTCGATATTCCCGATTCGCCGGACGGTTATGTAACCGACCGTGCGGGCATTCTCGGATCCGATGCCGGGAGCCGTCTCGAAACGGTCCTTCGGGAATTTGACCTCCGGACCTCCGCACAAGTTGCGGTTGCCGCTTTCCCATCACTTGACGGAGGGAACATTGAAGATGTTTCTATGAGGATCGCTGAAAAGTGGAAACCCGGCCGAAAGGACAAGGATAACGGCGTTCTGCTTGTGATTTTCAAAAATGACCGCCAGGTCCGCATTGAGGTCGGTTACGGCCTTGAAGGTGTTTTGACCGATGCCCTGGCCGGCCAGATCATCCGCGACGAGATCATTCCGAAGTTCAGGCAAGGTGATTATGCGGGCGGCATTTCAGACGGAGTGCAGGCGATCATGAGTGCCGTCCGGGGCGAATATCAGGCGAAAGCCTCGAATCAGGACGAGAGAGATCCGGCGACTGTATTCATCGCTTTGTTTTTTATACTGCTGCTGCCTTATCTGTTGTTTGGTATCGGAAAACGCGGCCGGCGCGGATCGGGCGGCCGTTACGGCGGATTCCCAAGCGGTCGTTATCATGGCGGCAGAGGTTTTGGCCGGGGCGGTTTTGGGGGTTTTGGAGGCGGAAGCTTTGGCGGAGGCGGCGCGAGCGGAAAATGGTGAATGAGTCCCAAAGTTACGGAATGAAATGAACGTAACTTTGACGGACGAATTCATCCCGCTGGTTGATTCCGAAGGAATACAAGCGGGATCAAAGAGTGAAGCAACGGAACGCGGTGGATATAAGTTGCACGGACGAATTTACCCCTGCTGATTGTTTTCGTCAGAAAACGGCAGCGGAAATCTCTTGGGGAATAGAAACGGAAGAGATTTGGGAAGACAAAGAATGAACTTCATGAAACGACATCCCGCATTCTTTTTTTCGAAGTCTGAAAAACAACGGATTATTTCAGCGGTTCGGGAAGCCGAAAAGAATACGTCCGGCGAGATCCGGGTTCACCTCGAGCGGCGCCTGAAGGGCGATATGATGGCCGAAGCGCGCAAGGTCTTTGAACGGATCGGGATGACGCGGACGAAGGACCGGAACGGCGTCCTGATCCTGCTCGTGATCAGGGACCGGAGGGTCGCTATTCTCGGTGATAAGGGTATCCACGAAAAAGTCCCTGCCGATTTTTGGGAAAGAGAGATCCGGTTGATGGAAAATTGCTTTCGGGAGAACGAATTTGCCGAAGGGATCGCCCTGGCCGTTCTTGAGATCGGCGAGAAACTCAGGGAGTTTTTTCCCTTCCGGCCGGATGATCAAAACGAACTTCCCGACGGCGTTTCGCACTAGAGGCGGTTTTACAAGCATTCCCGGCCATCAATGTTTCCGGGGGAGCGGAAAGCAGAAAAATGACTTATGAAACCGCTTCCAGGCAAGCATAAGAAAGCAATTGTGAATCTGATTCGCCATTCCCGCTTCACCTATGTGCTCTTCGGCCTGTTTTTTTTGAAATGCGCGAGGGAATGTAACGTCCGCGTTTGTACAAGCTTTAAAATCCAAAATCCCCGGAGTTTTCTTCTTGTCCCTTTCGGTATCCTTCGGTAGCATAGCCCATCTATGGACATTCAGGAATCCTGGGAAAAAGCTCTGAGATCGACCGAGGTGGTTCGCCCGCGGGTCCAGCCGCTTGCGACTTTTGAGGCCACTCAGCTCCCTTATATCTTTCTCGCGGAATCGGTCGTCAATCGCGGGGATACGGTTGTCCGCAAGGGGGAGATTACGGTTGAAAAACCTTCGATCATCCTGCCTCCCTACATGCCCCAGCTTGAAGGTTTTGAATTTGACAAGCATTTCTCCGGAGCGGCCGACTACCTGACGACTTTTCTTCTTATGAGGGGGATCCGTTTTCCTTCCATGAAATACGAGAATAAAGTAAACTCTCTCGATATCCATGAAGGAAAGCTTCAGCGGGCGATCGACCGGTACTCGCGGCTTCTGCAAAAACAGGAGAACGTGACCACCGGTCTTGTGATCGGGCCGGAGGATTGCTGGCAGTTTTCCGTTCTGATTTTTGTCTGTATGCAGGCTCTTCGCTCGGCCGATACGGATATCCGGAAAATCTTCGAGCGTTATAAGGAAATGGGGAGTTGATATGAGCGATCCGTTCGATTATTCGTCTTTTCTGCGTTCCGCCTGTTCAAAGGCCTGGAAAAAAACGGGTGTTTCCCGGCGGGCCGGAGTTACGACACCGCTTTTTTCGATCTACTCATCGAAGAGCATCGGCATCGGCGAGGCCCCCGATCTGAAAGCGCTCGTGGATTGGTGCGGGGAGACCGGTATCTCCCTGATCCAGCTTCTGCCTTTGAACGATGTGGGTTTTGATTTCCGCCCTTATGACTCTCAGTCCAGTCTCGCTCTTGATCCCATGTATCTTTCGCTTGAATCCCTGAAAGGCTGCGATATTTCCGCGGCGGGCGCCGGGATCGCGGCGCTCCGGAAAAATTTCCCGCCCGGCAGGAAGCGCGTTGATTACGGGATTAAAAAAGCGAAGCTGGATATCCTGGCAAAAATCTTTAGACAGTTCACGATCCCGCATGCAGAAAAGGCATTCAAGGCTTTTATTAAAAAGCATGATGCCTGGCTTCATGACTACGCTGTTTTCAAGACCATTAAATCCCGCCATAATTTTTCCGGATGGACGGATTGGCCGGACGAACTGCGGGGCAAGGATCCGGCGGCGGTAGAAAAATTTGCGGATCAATATGCCGAAGAAATCCTGTTCCATAAATGGCTCCAGTGGCAGCTTTTCGAGCAGTTCTCGGATGCCAGGGCCTACGCCTCAAAAAACGGAGTAATCCTTATGGGAGATATGCCGTTCCTTGTCTCTCGCGACAGTGCCGACGTGTGGGCCCGCCAGGATTATTTCAAGCTCGACCTCTTGTCCGGTGCGCCTCCCGATCTTTATTTTGCGCAAGGACAAAGGTGGGGCATGCCTCCCTATCATTGGGAAAAGATCGCGGCTGACGGATATGACTACCTGATCCGCAAGATGCGCTATCTCGAGAATTTTTTTGATGCGTACCGGCTCGATCATTTTGTGGGGATATTCCGCCTTTGGACGATCGCGTCACAGGAGCCCCCTGAAAATGCTGGAAGGGTCGGCCGGTTCGATCCCCCGGAGGAACATTTGTGGAAGGAGCACGGCAAGAGGATTCTGGATGTCATGGTTGCAAAGACCTCAATGCTTCCCTGCGCCGAGGATCTTGGTGTTGTACCGAAATGCTCCTACGAAGTGCTCGAGGAATATAAAATTCCCGGCTCCGATATCCAGCGCTGGACCCGCAACTGGGGAAAAGACTACCATTACAAATCCGCCGGAGATTATCGGCCGAACGCCATGGCAATGCTTTCGACTCATGATACGAGTGCCCTGTGCGCCTGGTGGGAAAGCGAGGCGGGGACGGTTGACGAATGGTTTTTCCGGAAAACCTGCGCGGAAGCGGGTGTGGATTTTGAGACTGTTAAAGAAAGGCTTTTTGATCTGCGGGATTCCGTTCACGGACGGCTTCGGTGGCGCGCCGAGATCAAGAGTGCCGGGATGTTCCTTGAGATTGTCCGGCGAACGAAAGATGAGGCCTGGCATCTCGCGGATGCATTCATGAGCTCCTACAATGAAAGACAGCTTTACTGGAATTATATCGGGATGCACGGTCAGCCCTCGAGGAAGGCATCGCCGGAATTCGTCAAAAAGGCGCTCGAATCCGTCAACGCTTCGTGTGCGGTCTTCAGTCTTCAGATTTTACAGGACTGGCTTGCCCTCGGCGAATATCCCGACCGCGAATCGTGGGGCTACCGCATTAACGTCCCCGGCTCCATGGGGCCCGAAAACTGGTCGCTTGTAGCTCCTTATTCTCTCGAAAGGATGATGAAGCACCCGGTCAATAAAAAGATTCGTGAGATCGTTTTGAACACAAACCGTATGGTAAGAAAATGACCAAGGGGATTTTTAAAAAAATCAGTCCGGTTTATCTCCTGGTGGGCGTTCTGCTTGTATCGTTTCTTGTGGTCGGGATCCAGTTCCTTAAACAGCGCCGGGCGCAGGAGGCGGCCGCCCGTCCCAAGCCGCTCTCCGCGGTTCCGTACTATCCCGTCCCCAAAGCGATCGGTTCCGACAACGCTCCGATCAAGATCGTGGAATACAGTGATTTCGAATGTCCTTCGTGCCGGTTCGCCATGGAAGTTGTTAAAGAGCTCAAAACGCTTTATCCGGAAAAGATCCAGCTTATCTACCATCATTATCCTCTTGCCGGTCACCGGTGGTCGATTTACGCGCATCAGGCGGCGGAATGCATGCACATTCAGGGAAAATTCTGGCAGTATCACGACATGCTTTATGAAAGGCAGCAGGAGTGGGCGAGGATGACCGAGGCTCCCGTACGGGTGCTGATGCAGTATGCCGAGCAATGCGGAGCGAATATGGAGCTTTTCGGAAACTGCATGGTGGATCCGAAAGTGGCGGCGGGAATCTATGCCGAAAAAAACGAGGGCACGCTGCGCGAGGTGAATGCGACTCCCACTTTTTTCATAGGGGACAGGCGTTATATAGGCCCGAGGGAGCTGAAGGAGCGCGGGCAGAATGATATCCGGCGAGTTCTTGGACTTTCGGAAATACCGGTCCCCCCGGCGGCGGAAGTTTCAACAACGCAACCGCAGCCGGCTGCTTCCCCCACGCCTCATGAGACGGAGGTAAATCCATGACGGCGCAAAAGCCATCCTACACAATACTTTTCCTGGGGCGCCTTCTGACGGGGATTGTGTTTGCCTATTCCGGATACACCAAACTGATGGAGCCTGTCGAGAATTTCCAGGCCGGAATCGCGGCTTATGAAGTGATTCCGTATATGTTTATTCCCTGGATTGCGAGAATTGTCCCCTGGATCGAGTTTCTGTTCGGTATATTCATTACCATCGGATACATGACGCGATTGAGCGCTCTGGTTCTGGGGGGAATGTCGCTGAGTTTTGTCATTCTGATCGCCGTTACATGGATTGTGACGCAGGAGCTCCCGTCCGATTGTGGGTGTTTCGGAGAGGGAAGTTTCATTCATTTTGCACCTTACCAAATCCTCCTGCTTGACATTGTAATGACCGAAACAGGGGTAAAGCTTTTTTTAATCAAGAATCATCCCGCCAGTTTAGATAATTTCCTCAATAAATAAGTCTCGCAATTCATTCCGAATGCTATATTGGGATATCTATTGCTATAAATGCTATATCTTGCTATAAATTATTCTTTATAAAACTATTGCAAGTGTTTTAAAAAGATGTTATCCGTTTAAGTATAGAAAACAAAGAAGATTGAAGGTGGGGACGGGAAGTTCACCGCGCTTGGAGTCACAGTTACCACGATATTTTTTCAGATCATGCCTGTAGGAGTTGCCGCGCAGAGGCCCGCGGAGGAAATTCAGGGGATGGCCGCCCTAAACTTTGATGGCATTGATGACCGATTGAGCGAATGAGCGCGAATGTTGTCTTTGAAAAGTTTTAACAAGTTTTCCTACCATCGCCCCGGGGGCAGTAAAACCGGAAAGCGCTTTTGTCCGGTATGCCAGCCCCCGGGGTCCTGCCTTGATCGGGATTTGCCATGGCTCCGGCTATTTACCATGCGAGGCCGGGAAGTTTGCCTAGTTTATGGTTTTTCGGGATCCTCATAAGGCGGGTTCGAGGTTTTTCTTTTTGACTTTCAGGTTTGCTTCCTTATAATTCACCTCACCGAGCAGCCGTCTCGACAAGACCTTATAAGTTTTTCCCTCCTTTTACGGGCAGGTAGCTCAGTCGGTAGAGCAAGGGACTGAAAATCCCTGTGTCGGGGGTTCAATTCCCTCCCTGCCCAGATTTACTTATAAAACGGACTACTGCATTTTTTTGCAATAGTCCGTTCCTGTTTTAAGCACGGGGAATCCGGACTGCGCCGACCTTAAAAATTTTGAAGAGAATCAGGTGCAGCCCAACCTTCTCACAAAAACTTCAAGGAAGATTGGACCACCCTTCATTAAACTGATGGAGGGAATTCATCATCCGCAAAAGTCCCCCCTGATTTTCCTTTCACCCGTTCATTAAATCTTGTATCCTGTTTCCCTAAATCAGGAGAGGCTGGCGAAACAGATGAAACATATCTTGGTTATAAGCGCACGCGAAACTTTCGCGGCGCTGAAAGAAATCCTTTCCAAACTGCCGGTCCGGCAGACCCTTCTCGAGCCCGAACGAGGGGCCTTGCCTGCCGACAAGGATCAGTTTGCGGGCCCGTGGGACCTGGTGATTTTTGACTGCGGAGAGGTTTTGAAATCAGAGAACGACCGGATTCCTCCCTGCTGGGAAGAATACATTTCAAAATTTGAGGGGCCTGTTTTGTTTGTCTCTCCGTGGAGGAGTATACAGGTGATTGATGAAGCGTTTCGTTTGGGTGCCGATGATTTTGCCGTTAAGCCGTTTCAAATCCGCGAATTGTTGCTCCGTGTCAACGCTCTCCTTGAAAAAAGAAGCAGGATTGTGTGTATCGGGGGAGGCACCGGCCTATTTACCGTGCTGACGGGGCTTAAAACCCTTCCCCACGTCCATTTAAGTTCGATCGTCAGCATGAGTGACAGCGGGGGGTCGTCGGGCCGTTTGAGGATGAGCTTCGGGATGCTGCCTCCGGGCGATGTCCGGAGGAGTCTCGTGGCTCTTTCAAACGCCCCGGAACTGATGAACCGGGTCCTTCAATATCGATTTAAACGCGGGGACGAACTCGAGGGCCATAATTTCGGAAATCTGTTCCTCGCGGCGCTCTCCGAGATCACGGGCTCCATGCCGGACGCGATCCGGGTCCTTTCGGATATCCTGAATATCCAGGGCATCGTGATCCCCGCCAGTTGCGACCTTACAAATCTCGTGGCCGAGTTCGAGGACGGAAGCGTCGTGAAGGAAGAAAAAGAGATCAGTGAGTGCAAAAACCGGAATCCGGCGCTTAAGATCAGAAAAGTTTATCACAAGCCCTCCACTTCCTGTAACCCGGACGCCTACGCGGCCATTTTGTTCGCTCATCAGATCCTGATCGGTCCCGGCGACCTCTATACGAGCATCATCGCCAATTTTGCCATTCAGGGTGTGCCGGAGGCCTTGCGGAAAACAAAGGCGGGAAAGGTTTATATCGTGAACGTCATGACAAAGCCCGGCGAGACCATGGATTACTTTGCCGAAGACCATGTGCGCGAGATCCAGAAATATCTCGGAGGCGACTGTCTGGACCATGTGCTTGATTCCTCGTCATTCGTTCCGGCCGAACGACTCGGCAAGTACCGGGCCCTGAATCAGCGTCCCGTGATCGTTCGGGATGAACGAACCCTGCATAAAATGACAAAAGCAAAGATCGTTTCGGTGGACATTGTTTCGGACAGTCTTTTGGTCCGGCACGATCCCGAGAAGCTGAAGGTCGAGATTGAAAAGATCGTCAGTCACAGGAGTAAGCATGGCCATGCCGACAGGGAGCAAAAGTCGTGAAATATGCGGTCGGTATTGATATCGGCGGAACGAAGATCTCCGTGACGCTCGGGACTTCGACCGGAAAGATCCTGGCGCGAAAAAAGATATTTACCCGGCCCGGCGCACGGAGCAAGGCCTGTCTCAAAGAAATTGTCGCGGGCGTCGAGATTGCCCTCCGGGAATCCGGGGTTCCCGCGAAGCGGCTCCTCGGCATTGGCGTCGGCGCTCCGGGCGCGGTGAACCCGAGAAAAGGAATCCTACCGCGCTCTCCCAATCTTCCCGGTTGGGCCGGCATTCCCATCGCCCGAATCCTCGGGAAAAAGTTCAGGCTTCCCGTTTATATCGCCAATGACGCGAACGCGGCGGCGCTTGGTGAATCGGTATTTGGCGCCGGTAAAAGAATCAACGACCTTATCTACGTTACGGTCAGTACCGGGGTCGGGAGCGGGATTGTTATCCGCGGGGGAGTGTACGAAGGTGCGGGGTTTGTGGCCGGGGAATTCGGGCACATGAGCATCGTCCCTGAAGGCCGGAAATGTAACTGCGGAAGGCGGGGCTGTCTTGAAACTTATGCGTCGGGGACCGCGATCGCACGCCGTTATCATGAACTAACCGGACGGAAAATTGAAGGCGCGAAGGAAGTCGGGACCGCCGCATCAAAAGGGGATAAAAGCGCGGTCAAGAGTTACCGGGAAGCCGCCTATTACCTTGGGATCGGTCTTGCGAATCTTATGAATGTCCTGAATCCGGAAGCGATCGTCGTCGGAGGCGGTGTGTTGAAATCAGCGCCGGCAATTTATTGGAAAGAGATCCTCCGAAGCGCGAAAGATCACGCGTGGCCCGAAGCTTTCAGGACGACAAAAATCCTCAGATCACCGCTGGTGGGCCAATCCGGCGATTTTGGTGCCCTGGCGCTGGTTTTTAAAAACGGACACGGGCGCCTGTAGCTCAATTGGATAGAGCATCTGCCTTCGGAGCAGAGGGTTGCAGGTTCAAGTCCTGCCAGGCGCGCTTGGATGATCGATGGCTCTCCCACAAGGTGTAAACGAATCCGCCCGATCTTTGCGGCGGACAATCGGATAAAGGAACTGCCTTTGGAACGGAAGGTTGCGGGCCTCCTTCGACCAACGGTCGAGATGGTGACCCTATGCTGAATTACAGGTCCTGCCGGGCGAGATGTTTTCTAACCGCGTCAGTCTATGTGTTGACGGCATCGATCTTCCTGGGCGGATGCGCCACAACCGCTGATCGGGGGATTGACGCCGACGCGGTTCAACTCTCTCAAAAAAATCATGATGAGCACGCCGTCGGTGCCGAGATCCACCGCGAGATCCTTTCCCGGTTCTATCCCTATACGGATTCCAAGGTCGTCCGCTATATCAACGAAATCGGGCAAGGCATTGGATGTCACGCGAAGCGGCAGGATTTGGTTTACCGGTTTACGATCCTTTACGACGAAAAGATATACGCGACCTCCGCGCCGGGCGGATATATTTATCTCACGACGGGAATGCTGAACTTCCTTCAAAATGAAGCCGAGCTCGCCTCCGTCCTCGCGCACGAGATCGGGCGCTTGCAGTATAAAGATCCCCGTTTCACCCAAAGCGATGATGTCCTGAACGCGGCCACCCAGGCGGGAGCTTCTATTGCCCCGATGTTCGGGCCGATAGGGTCCCTGGCATCTCTCGGACTTGTTCTGCTTCAGGCGTATGTGGACAGCACGCAGCGGACACCCGAGCAGCTGCTTGTAGAGAGCGACCAGAGAGCGATGAATTATCTTTTGGCCGCGGGATATGATCCCCAGGCGCTGATGGACACGCTGGAATATTTTCTGAAGGCGGGAGAAAAGACCGTCCCGCTCTTCTATGACTACTATCAGTCAAGGCCCATCACGGAAGAACGCATTCTTGCGGTCCGGCGAAACTTCCAAAAACTCCCGCTTTCCGAAAAAAGCCTTCAAACGCGTCCTTTTGAATACCAGGAAGTGACCAAAGGAGTCCGGGAAATCTACAAATCATCCCGCTAGCACTTCCCTGGGGACATCAGCCTTTTTGTTGTAAAAAAAAACCTTCTAAAGTAGAATACGCCCTCCCAAGGCCCCATTTTTTGGAAATGCATGATTCCCTGCGCCCTTAGCTCAGCTGGTAGAGCAAGTGACTCTTAATCACTGGGTCGAAGGTTCGAGCCCTTCAGGGCGCACTTTGTTTTGTCTTGATCCATTGACCGTTACGGGGCCGGGAGGCCCGGCCTTGATCGGAATGGAAGATGGCTGGAACCTCGGTGATTTTCCATCAAAAATGAACAGTTTTTTTGAATTTGTGCGGCTGTGGCGGAATTGGCAGACGCGCAGGACTTAGGATCCTGTACCGCAAGGTGTGGGGGTTCAAGTCCCTCCAGCCGCAAATTCAAGAAAGTTTTTTGAGAGCCGGTGCGAACGCGCCCGCTATAAAACTTGGGCGGGTCCCTGCAACGGCACTTGTCGGACGGGACCTGGGATTCTATGCCGCAAGGTGTAGGGATTCTCCGACAAGGGTATGGGTTTGTTTGCCCGGGATACTGAGCGAAAAGTCCCTCCCGAAAGACATGAAAATTGACTTTGCGGATAGGTGATTTTAGAATACCGGTCCTTCGAGCCGGAAAGACTTACCCTTAATGCGAGTGTAGCATAGTGGTAATGCACTGCCTTGCCAAGGCAGCTACGAGGGTTCGATTCCCTCCACTCGCTCTCTTTAGGATTTGATAGTTCAAATCCGGTTGTTTTGTTCTGCTTTGTCCATCGGGTCCTGTGGCGGACTTCGCAGGAATAAGAAGCGGTTTCATAAGTCATTTTTCTGTTTTCAACCCCCCGGGAACATCGGGTTTGAAAATGCTTGCGAAGCTGCTTCGGGCAGCTTTTGAAAAATCGAAGTGATTTTTCGCATCCCTGAAAAGCGGATCATTAAATTGATCTGACAACAAAGAAAGAATCGGTGTTTCGAATGGACATTTTTAAGAAGAAGAAAGACGATAATCCCCAAACTGATAATGCCGCGCCCGAGGTTGACGAGGCCGCACCATTCAAAATAAAGCTCCAGGATGGAAAAGCCTGCGAGAAGATCCTCACGATCGAGATCGGCCAGGACAAGATCCGCGGGGAATATGAAAGCTATTATCATGCGATCGCCCCCAAAGCCAACGTTCCGGGTTTCCGACCGGGCCGGGCACCGCGCGAAGTCCTGGAAATGCACTATGAAAAACACGCGAATGACGCCGTTCTTGAACAGCTGCTTTCCGATAGTCTGCCTCGTGCGCTTCGTGATAAAAAACTCCGGCCTTTAACGACCCCCGAACTCAAAGACATCCGGTTCTCCAGGGAAAAACTGAGTTATAAGGCGCATGTCGAAATCCGTCCCAGGGTAAAGCTTTCCAAAGTCGAAGGGCTTAGCGCGAAAAAGGAAAAAGCCGAAGTGAAGGACGAGGAAGTCGAAAAATCGATCCAGAACCTTCGCGAAAGGCATTGTCAATACAAGGTTGTCGATCGCCCGGCCGCCATGGGTGATTTCGTGATCGCGGATTATGTCTGCACGATTGAAGGCAAGGAGCTTGAAAAACGAAAAGATGACTGGATTGAGCTGAAAACGTCCGAATATCTGAAGGGATTTTCAGAACAGCTGGTCGGGGTCAAGGCGGGCGAAACGAGGGAAGTGCGGTTGACCATGCCTGCCGATATGCAAAACAAAAACATGGCCGGCAAACCCGCGACGTTCAAAATGGAGATCAAAGAGGTCAAGGAAAAGATCCTCCCGGAAGTTGACGATGATCTTGCCAAACAGGCCGGCGATTACAAAGATCTGACCGATCTCCGTGACAAATTGAAGCAGGATCTGTTGAAACGCCTCCAGGCCGAAAAAGAGGCCGCTTTTGAGCAATCCCTTTTTGACGAACTCCTGAAGCATAACAAACTGGATATCCCGCAGGGGCTTTTGGCCCGCCGAACCGAACATCTGATCGAGCAGGCGAAACAGCGCTTCATTTATCAGGGCGGGACCGAGGAACTCTTCGATCAGGAAAAGGAAAAAGCCAGAAAAGAATTCGAAGCCGAAGCGAAACGGCAGATCCATCTGGCTTTTCTGCTGGATGAGATCGCGGAGGTTCAGCAGATCACGACCGGGGAAGCGGATCTGAAGGCGAAATATGCCGAGCTTGCGGAACGTTACCGGCAGCCGGCGGAGACGATAGAAAAATATTATCAAGAGCACAAAGAAGCGCTAGAATCCCTGACTGATCAGGTCCGGAACGAGAAAGTTATCGAATACCTTAAATCAAACGCCAAGGTTAATTGACAGGCTGCGTCCGCAGCTTCCAGTCCCAGGAGGTTTAATATGAGCTACTTGGTACCGATGGTTATTGAAACGACCGGTAAAGGCGAAAGGGCCTATGATATTTACTCCAGGCTTCTCAAGGAGAGGATCGTCATGATCGGGACTCCGATCGATGATACGGTCTCGAATCTCATTATCGCGCAAATGCTTTTCCTCAACATGGAAGATCCCGGCAAGGATATTAATGTGTATATCAATTCTCCGGGAGGATCCGTGACGGCGGGTCTTGCGATCTACGATACGATGCAGTTCGTCAAATGCGGTGTCGCAACCTATTGTATCGGTCAGGCGGCCAGCATGGGAGCGTTTCTCCTCGCGGCCGGCAACAAGGGGAAACGATTTGCGCTTCCGAACGCGCGGGTCATGATTCATCAGCCCTGGGGCGGCGCGCAGGGAACGGCTTCCGATATCCATATCCAGGCCAGGGAGATCCTGAAATTGAAAGACCAGCTGAATCAGCTGCTTGCCCGGCATACGGGAAAATCCAAAGAGCAGATCGAAAAGGATACGGACCGCGACTATTTCATGTCCGCGGAAGAATCCAGAAATTACGGTATTGTCGATCACGTTATCACTTCTAAAACGGAGATTAAATAAAATGATCAATCCAGCTATTCTTTTAACTCCCGGTCCCACGCCGGTCCCCGAAGCGATCCGCAAACTGATGGCTGAGCCTATTTTTCATCATCGAACGCCCCAATACCGCAAGATCTTCGGGGACGTGTCGGAGCGGCTCAAGAAAGTTTTTTTAACGGAAAATCCGGTTTACACATTTGCGGGATCGGGGACGCTTGCCATGGAAGCGGCCCTCGTGAATTTTCATTCGGCGGGTGACAAGGTCCTTGTGGTCGAGAACGGAAAATTTGCGGAGCGTTTTACCTTGATCGCGAAGGCGTTCGGCCTGAATCCGGTTTCCCTGAAGGTTCCCTACGGCGAAGCGCCCGCTCCCAGGCAGATCGGGGAGGCGCTCGCAAAGGACAAGGATATCAGGGCCGTTTGCGTTCAGCTTTGTGAAACTTCTACCGCGGTTTTAAGCGACGTTAAAGCGATCGGAGAGATCGTTTCAAAGACGGACGCGCTTTTGATCGTGGACGCGATATCGGGCCTTGGCGCTGACCGGCTCGAAACGGATAAGTGGCATGTGGACCTCGTGATCAGCGGTTCGCAGAAAGCCCTGATGCTGCCCCCGGGACTCGCGTTCCTGAGCGTCAGCCCGAAAGCGAAAGCCCGGATGGCGACGGCGAAACTGCCGCGTTATTACTACGATCTCAGGCATTATGAAAAATCGATAGCCGACAATGATACGCCGTGGACTCCGGCGTTGACGCTTGTCCTTGGCCTTCAGAAATCCCTTGAGATGATCGAGGCCGAGGGCGTTGACAATATTTTCAGGCGTTGCGCCGAAAACGCACAATACACGCGCGACACGCTTCAAAAGATGGGTTTAAAGCTTTTTTCGAAAGCCCCATCTTCGACCGTGACGGCCGCCTGCGTGCCGGAAGGGATTGACGGCGAGAAGCTCTGCAAGATCATGCGCGATGAAAAGGGAGTGGTGGTCGCCGGCGGGCAGGGCGAGCAGATGAAAGGAAAGATCATACGGATCTGCCACATGGGGGCGATCGGACGCAAAGAGATCGAGACGGGTCTTGGAGTGCTTGAGGAAACCCTCAAGGAAATGAAATCATCCTCCGGATCTTCCTGTTGTTGTTCCTGCAAATAAAAAGCGAACGGGCTGTTTCAACAGGAATAAAAAACGGAGATGAGAAAATGAAGATCATGAAAGTGCTTGTATCGGATTCGTTAGGGCAGGGCGGGATGGATGTCCTCCGCAAGGAAAAGAGTATCCAGGTCGACGAAAAAGTGGGGCTGAAACCCGAAGAGCTCAAAAGGATCATCGGGGAATATGACGCCGTCCTGATCCGCAGCACGACCAAGATCACCAAAGAGATCATTGAGGCGGGGAAAAAACTCCGCGTGATCGGCCGTGCCGGCGTCGGAGTGGACAACGTGGATCTGGAAGCGGCGACCCAGCGCGGTATTATCGTTATGAACACGCCGGAAGGGAACACGATTTCGACGGCGGAGCTCAGTTTTTCCATGCTGATGGCGGTAGCCCGGAATATCCCGCAGGCTGACGCGCACGTTAAAAAAGGGGAATGGAAGCGCAACAAGTTTAAGGGCAGTGAATTGAACGGCAAGACGCTCGGCATCGTCGGTTTCGGAAGAATTGGCCGTGAGGTCGCGAAGCGCGCGAATGCCTTCAATATGAAGGTGATGGTGTTCGACCCTTTTATTTCGAAAGAAGCGGTCAAGGAATGGCCGGTTGAGTTTGTGGATGTTTCGACGCTTCTCAAAAATTCGGATTTTCTTACATTTCACACGCCGCTGACGAATGAGACCAGGAACCTCCTCAATAAGGACACCTTCAAACTTTGCAAAAAAGGCATGAGGATCGTCAATTGCGCCCGCGGCGGGATCGTTGATGAAACGGCTCTTGCCGAAGCGATCCAGAGCGGTCAGATCGCCGGTGCCGCATTCGATGTTTTTGTGAGCGAGCCGCCCCCGGCGGATCATCCGCTTCTCAAGCTTCCCCAATTTATTTGCACTCCGCACCTGGGAGCCGTGACCGAAGAAGCCCAGGAGAATGTGGCGCTTGATGTCGCGATCCAGGTGATCGATGCGCTGAATGACCGCGCCATCAGGAATGCCGTTAATATACCAAACCTCGATCCGGATACGCTGAAAGGTCTTAAGCCCTGGCTTGTCCTTGCGGAAAAAATCGCCTCTCTCTTCCCCCAGTTTTTTGACGGGAGTATTAAAAAGGTCGAGATCCGCTACGGAGGAGATCCGACCCGCTTCAAGACCGCGCCCCTTACACTCGCAATCCTCAAGGGGCTCTTGACCCCGATTTGCGGAGATTCGGTGAATTTTGTAAACGCGCCCGCTCTCGCGAAGGAACGGGGGATCCATGTTTCGGAAGGGGTCAGTAACGAGATATCGGATTTCTCGAGCTTCATCGACGTGGAAATCGCGCAGGGGAACCGGAAGCATCATGTGAAGGGCACGCTTTTTAACCAGCAGCCGCGCATCGTCAGAATCAATGATTCCCCCATTGACCTTGTGCCTGAAGGCTGGATTCTCTTCGTGCGCAATGAGGATCTCCCGGGTGTTGTCGGGAGTATCGGGATGATTCTCGGCAAGAACAAGATCAATATTGCCGAGATGTCCCTGGGACGTTTCGGAAAGGGAAAGAAGGTTTACGCGATGACGGCGATTAACACGGACAGTGAGGTTCCGTCCAAAGTGATGACGCAACTCAAGAAACTCAAGCCCGTTTTGGATGTCAAACTCGTAAAACTTTAAAATAAAAAAGGGGACAGAGCGGTTTTCGACGGAAACCGCCTGTCCCCGTTTCTCCGTTTATGAAAGGATCCTTGAATTGAACAGAATACTGATTGGTGCCCAGTGGGGTGACGAAGGAAAAGGGAAAGTCATTGATATTCTTGCCGCCAAAAGCGATGTGATTGTCCGCTATCAGGGAGGCCCGAATGCCGGGCATACGATCAAGGTCCACGGGAAAAAATTTGTTCTTCATCTGATCCCGTCGGGAGTTCTTTATCCGAAAAAAGTTTGCGTGATCGGGAACGGGGTGGTGATTGACCCCGAAGCTCTTTTTGAGGAAATGGACATGCTCAAACGCGGAGGCGTGAAAGTACACGGCCGGTTTTGGATTTCCGATCAGGCGCATCTCATTTTTCCTTACCACCTCCTGATGGATCGGCTCCGGGAGGAAAGCCTTACGAGAGGGAAAGCTATCGGCACCACGAAAAGAGGTATCGGTCCCTGCTATGCCGATAAAATGGCCCGGGTCGGGATCCGGGTCTGTGACCTTAAATCCATGAGCTACCTGCGACAGAGGCTGCTGGATGTCGTCAAGGACCGGAACGCTGTCCTCACAAAAGTCTACAAGCATCAGCCGATCTCGTTCGGGAAGACCTTTGCTTACTGCAAAAAGATCCGCTCCCGGCTCCTTGAACTTGCGATCGATACTCCCAAATATCTTTATGACGCTTCGAAAGCCGGGAAAAATATCCTTTTTGAGGGAGCCCAGGGAACTCTCCTTGATGTCGATCACGGGACTTACCCTTTCGTGACCTCTTCGAACGCCACGGTCGGGGGCGCGATTACCGGTTCCGGGATCGCGCCGACCTTGATTGACCGGATCATCGGCGTGGTGAAGGCTTACACCACCCGTGTGGGCGAGGGACCTTTCCCTTCCCAGTTTCCGGAGAATCTGATGAGACTTGTCCAGCAGAAGGGTGAGGAGTTCGGATCGACAACAGGCCGGCCCCGGCGATGCGGATGGTTTGACGCCGTAATCGCGGGACACGCTGTCCGGATCAACGGTCTCGATGAGATGGCTATCATGAAACTTGACGTTCTTTCCGGGCTCAAAGAGCTCAAGATCGCGACGGCCTACAGGGTGAACGGCAAGTTGACGCGCGATTACCCGCACGCGATCAATGAGTTTTCGTCCGCGAAACCCGTTTATGAAACCATGAAAGGTTGGGATGAAGACATCACCCACTGCAAAAAATGGACCGACCTTCCGGTAAACGCCCGGAAATATCTCAAGAGACTTGAGCAGCTGATGGGGACGCCCATCAAGATCGTTTCCGTCGGCAGTCAGCGGCATCAGACTATTTTCCTATAAGGCAGGAGGCCCCATGCTGAATGAAATACCCCGACACGTTGCGATCATCATGGATGGCAACGGACGCTGGGCGAAGCGCCGGGGGTTTCCCCGCATTCGGGGCCATGAGGAAGGCGTCCGCCGCGTCGAAGAAGTCGTCCGAGCCGCCCAGGACATGGGGATACGGTATCTTACCCTCTACACTTTTTCCAAAGAGAACTGGCGGCGTCCCAGGGAGGAAGTCAATTTTTTGATGAATCTTCTTTCCTCCTATCTTGACGGCAAAATCAACGGACTGATCGAGGATAACGTGATCCTGAACATGATCGGCGAGTTAAATGACCTTCCCGAAAACCTTCAAAAAAAACTTCTCAGGACGCGGAAGGACTCCGAGAAAAATACCGGGATCACCCTCACCCTGGCCCTGAGCTATTCTTCCCGCGCCGAGATTGTTCAGGCTTGCGCGAAGATCGCCCGGGAAGTAAAAAGCGGAAAACTGGATCCCGACAGGATCGATGAAGCTACGGTGAGCGGGAATCTTTTTACGTCGGGGATGCCGGATCCGGAACTTTTGATCCGGACCAGCGGAGAGATGCGGATCAGCAATTTTCTTCTCTGGCAGATTTCCTACAGCGAACTTTACGTGACGCAAAAACTCTGGCCGGAATTTACCCGCGAAGAACTTGAAAAAGCGGTCACCGATTATCGAAGCAGGGAGCGGAGATTTGGGACTACCGAAGCCGTGAAAGGACTGCCCAGATGAGCACTCTTGCGAAACGCGTCGGAATGTCGTGCATCCTGATACCGATGAGCGTCGTCGTGATCTTTTACGCCCCGCACTGGGTTTTTTTTGCTGTGGTCGAGGGATTCATCCTTCTTGCGCTGAACGAATTTTTTTCGATCGCCGAGAACAAGGGGCTGATCATCCATCGCGGGTTTGGACTATGCTTCGGAGCCCTTCTCCCGCTGGCCGCGTATTCGTCCCTCCAGCTGCCGTTGCTTTTGGGAGCCTGCGTTGCACTTTTTATCTTTCTTTTCAACCGCCGTTCTCCTGACCGCACGATTACAAGCGTCGCCGTGAGCGTATTCGGAATCATCTATGTCGCATGGTTCTTTTCCTATCTGATCAAGCTGAGGCTTCTCCCGGACGGAGCCTTGTGGGTGTTCTATACCATTCTGATCGTCAAGGCGGGGGACGCGGGAGCTTACTTTGTCGGCAAGAGGTTTGGGAAGACAAAACTTCTTCCGCTTGTGAGTCCGGATAAATCCGTTGAGGGGGCGATCGGCCAAATGTTAACGACCGTCGGGCTTTCGATGGCGGGTCTTTTTTTCATCGATGTTGCTTGGTATCACATGCTGTTGCTGGGGCTCGGAGTGGGAGGCCTCGCGGTTTTCGGGGATTTGGCGGAAAGTCTTATCAAGCGGGACGGCGGCGTCAAGGATTCGGGACATCTGCCGGGGCTTGGCGGCGTGCTGGATGTGATCGACAGCCTTCTTTTTGCGGTTCCGTTTGTCTATTTTTACCTGACCTACGTCCTCGGTCTCGAGCGGTTATGAAACACCTGTCTGTTCTCGGTTCGACCGGCTCAGTCGGGGAAAACACGCTCAAGATCGTCCGGATTCATCCGGACGAGTTTTGTGTTGACGCGCTTGCCGTTAAAAAAAATGTTTCGCGGCTTTACGAGCAGGCCGTTGAATTTCGGCCGAAGATGGTTTGTGTTTATGACGGGCTTTGTGACCGTTCCTGGTTCACGAAATTCAAGAAGCTCGGTACCCGGGTAGTCACGGGAGACGAGGGACTGGAGAGAGTATCGACGCTTTCCTCGGTACGCCAGGTGATTTGCGCCATGGCCGGTGCGGCGGGATTAAAGCCCATTTTCGCGGCGGTCCGGGCCCGCAAGACTGTTGCGGTTGCCAATAAAGAGCCGCTCGTGATGGCGGGGAAGCTCCTCTTGGAGGAAGCCGCGAAGCGCAAGGTCGCCGTTCTTCCGATCGACAGCGAGCATTCCGCCCTTTGGCAGTGTCTTGAAAGTCAGGACCCTCACGCGGTTAAAAAATTGATCCTGACCTCCTCGGGCGGGCCGTTCAGACGCGTCAAGGGATCGCTTGCCGGGATCAGCCCCAAGCAGGCTCTTAATCACCCGAAATGGAAAATGGGACCCAAGATTACAATCGATTCGGCGACGCTTATGAACAAGGGGCTTGAAGTCATCGAAGCCGTGAATCTCTTTCATATCGAGGCGAAAAAGATTGAAGTGGTGATCCATCCGGAAGCGATCATTCACGCGCTGGTGGAATTTATTGACGGTTCCCATATAGCCCATTTGGGGGTCACGGACATGCGGATCCCGATCCAATATGCGATGAGCTATCCGAAACGTCTCGCGAATCATCTGCCGCCCTTGGACCTTGCCAAACTCCAGGCGCTCCATTTTGAGAAGCCCGACATGAAACGTTTCCCGTGCCTCAGGCTTGGTTATGAGGCCAGCCGGATCGGCGGGACCATGCCTTCGGTTCTGAATGCCGCCAACGAAATTGCCGTCGAAGCGTTTCTCGGAGGAAAGATCGGTTTTCTTGATATTCCCAAAATTATTGAACGGACAATGATGAGACACTGCCTTGTCCGCAAACCGGGTCTGGCGGACATCCTTGATGCCGATCTCTGGGCCCGACAAACAGCATCGGAGTTCTAATGTCCAATCTCCTGAACATGTTCCTGAACATTCTTCCCGCGCTTGTCGTTTTCGGCATTCTCATCATTGTCCACGAATGGGGGCATTTTGTCGCGTGCCGGTTGCGCGGGGTGAAGGTCGAAAAATTCTCGATCGGGTTCGGACGCGAGCTTTTTCACTGGCAGTCGAAAGAAACCCGGTTCGCGGTTTCGCTGTTCCCGGTCGGGGGATTCGTCAAACCGTTTGGGGAGGAAGCTTCCGCGGTCGGTCCGGAGGGGCCGAGGCCGGGGGATTTTCTCGCGGCTTCGGTCTGGTCCAGGATCCTGATCGTGGTGGCGGGCGTGGTCATGAATTTCATTCTTGCTTTTGTTCTTTTTTCTTCGGTCTATATGATCGGTCGCCCGGTTCCGGGGACCGTGATCGGCGGATTTGTCCAGGGATATCCCGCGGAGGCGAGCGGGCTTCAGATCCGTGACCGGATTGTTCAGGTGAACGGTCTCCCGACAGCTTACTGGCGGGATGTACTTTCCGCGCTGGATGCGAGCGAGAGCCGAGTTGTCCGCATTTCGGTTTTGAGGAATGGGCAGGTTATTTCGCATGATGTTACTCCGCGCGTCGAAAACACGAGGGATATTTTCGGAAAAGAAGTTGCGATGAAGAGGATCGGGATCACGCCTGACCCCGAGGTTTCGGCTTTCGAACGATACGGTTTTTGGGAATCGGCCGGGAAGGGCGCTGAGGCGGTGGCTTTTCATACGGAGCTGACCTACAAAGCGCTTTACTATATCTGCACCCGCCAGCTTTCTCCCAAAAACCTTATGGGACCTCTCGGAATCGTTCAGGTAAGCGGTCAGGCCGCCAAGGCGGGGATCTCGTCCCTGCTTCTTCTGACCGCGATCCTCAGTGTGTCGCTTGCCGTGATCAATCTTCTTCCGTTCCCCGCACTTGACGGAGGGCATTTGATTTTTTTATTAATCGAAGCGTTGTTCCGGAAACCCGTTCCGGTCAGGATCCAGGAGCGGGTGACAACGCTGGGTTTTTACGCGCTGATGGGATTGATGCTCCTTGTTTTCTACAATGACATTGTGAATTTGCAAGTGATGGATAAAATCAAAAATCTGCTGCGCTTGGGCGGCAGTTAAAAAAATCCGGCGGCATCCGGCCCCTTCTTATGGCGCGGGTGCGGCAACGGACAAGAGGTCGATTATGAGATGGTCCCAAACTTTGATTCCGAGTCTCCGCAATGTTCCGAAAGATGCCGAGGCGGTAAGCCATCAGCTCGCGCTCAGGGCCGGTTTGATCCGCCAGCTCGCTTCGGGTGTCTACAGCTACCTTCCTCTCGGGTTCCGTGTTCTCCTGAAAATCATCAATATTATCCGCGAAGAAATGAACAGGGCGGGCGCGAGCGAAGTTCTGATGCCCGCGCTTCATCCGGCGGAGATCTGGAAAAAGTCGGGCCGCTATGAAACGCTCGGTGAGGACAAGATCTCGTTCAGGAACCGGTCCGGCCATGAATTCGTGCTTGGGCCGACACATGAGGAGATCATCACCGAGCTGGTCGGGACGAATATCAAATCGTTCCGCGACCTGCCTCTCAACCTCTTTCAGATCCAGAACAAGTTCCGCGATGAAGCCCGCCCCCGGTTCGGTGTGATCCGCACCAAAGAGTTCATCATGAAAGACGCTTACAGCTTTGATTGTAACGAGCAGGGGCTGGACGTCCATTACCAGAAAATGTCCGAAGCTTATCACCGGATTTTTGAAAGGTGCGGTCTTGCGTTCCAGGTCGTGAACGCGGATACCGGCATGATGGGCGGCAAGATGAGCCAGGAATTCATGGTCATCTGTCCCTACGGGGAAGATCGCGTTGCAAGTTCGGGATCAGGGTATCTTGCGAGCCGGGATATTGCCGGCCGCGGAAATCCCGGCCTTCAGACACCCGTGTCAAATTCAAAATGTCCGGAGGTTTTTGATACCCTGAATTTGCGGACGATCGAAGAAATTTCACACAAATTTAAAATCGAGCCGCGCCAGATGATCAAGACGCTCATTTTCATGGCGGATGACAAGCCTATCGCGGCTCTCGTCACGGGCGAGAGCGAAGTGAACGAAGGCAAGCTTCGGAAACTGATAGGCGCGAAGACGATCCGTCAGGCCGAGGCGCATGAGATCCGTGAGGCGACGGGCGCTCCGGTCGGCTTCGCGGGACCCGTGGGTCTCAAGATCCCGGTTTACGCGGACTGGGACGTCGTCGGAATTGCGGACGGAGTCACCGGCGCCAACGAGCGGGACAAGCACCTCAAGAACGTCACTTGCGGACGGGATTTTACGCCGACCGCGACGGGAGATATCCGCTTTGTCAAAGACGGGGATCTCGCGCCCGAAGGGAAGGGGACATTGAAACTCGAGACAAGCATGGAAATCGGTCATATCTTCAAGCTCGGGACGCGCTATTCGGAATCCATCGGCGCGTATTTTCTCGATGAAAAAGGCGAACGCAAACCCGTGATCATGGGTTGCTACGGGATCGGCGTGAACCGCATCCTTGCCGCGGCGATCGAACAGCACCACGATGCGAAAGGTATCAAGTGGCCGGCCGCGATTGCGCCGTTCGCGGTGGAAATTATTACCGTGAACCACGCGGACGCGAAAGTTTTTGACGCGGCGGAAAAGATCTATCATGACCTTGCCGCGGCGGGGATCGAAGTTCTTTTCGACGACAGGGATGAGCGGGCCGGCGTGAAATTCAATGACGCCGATCTGATAGGGATTCCCAAACAGATCGTGATCGGCGAGCGCAACCTGAAGGATGGCAAAGTTGAGATTAAAGACCGACAAACCGGCTCAACGGAGCTTGTCGATTTGTCCGCGATTATCCCTTCCCTTTAGATTTTGCATGTCTCTGAAGTTTGGGGCTCGCCCCTCGGGGCCGGGGACCCGGTCAGTTCCCGATAGTTCTTTTGAACCCCGAGGCGCTGGTCCCGGGTCCCGATTTTATGATCTGGCTTAAGAAATTCATCCATATCGACATGGACGCGTTCTTCGCGGCCGTGGAACAGCGGGATCGCCCGGAGCTCAGGGGGAAACCCGTGATTGTCGGCGGTGATCCCAGGAGCCGCGGCGTCGTCAGCACCTGTTCCTACGAAGCCCGCAAGTTCGGGATCCATTCCGCCATGAGCTCGGCTCAGGCCAGGCGTCTTTGTCCGGAAGGGATTTTTGTCCCCCCCGATTTTAAAAGATACGGCGCCGCCTCCAAACTCATTATGTCGATCCTCAGGACTTACACGCCGCTTGTGGAACAGGTGTCGCTTGATGAAGCTTATCTTGATGTGCGGGAAAACAGGCTCAAGCTTCAGGACCCGGTTCAGCTTGCGGGATTGATCAAACAGCATATTTTTGGCGCGACCAGACTGACCGCTTCGGCCGGCGTGGCGACCGCGATGTTTCTTGCGAAGATCGCGTCTGATTTTAAAAAACCGGACGGGCTTACGGCGATCCCGCCCGGCCGGGAAACCGGATTTTTGAAAGATCTCCCGGTCCGCAAACTCCCCGGGGTCGGTCCTAGGACGGAAGCGGCGCTTCATCAACTCGGGATCAGGACCTGCGGAGCCCTTCGCGGGATGACTCCGGAAAAACTCCGGGAACATTTCGGTAAGTGGGGACTGCGTCTGTCGGCGATGGCCGAAGGTGTTGAAGACAGGGAAGTGATCCCGCATTGGGAGCCGGTGCAGCTCAGCATGGAAGAAACTTTCGAGAAGGACATCCTGAAAGTCGAGCGGCTGAAGGAAAAGCTGGCGGAGCTTTCCAGGCGGGTTTTTTCGGAGCTCGCTTATAAAGGCAGGGCCGGACGGACCATTGTGCTGAAGGTCAAATATCACGATTTCAAACAAATCACACGTTCGAAAACCCTGCCGCTGCCGCCTGAAGACTGGAAAAAAGTCTATACCGTGGCCGCCGAGCTGCTTCTCGGCAAGACCCTAGCCGGTCAAAAAGCCATACGATTGCTCGGGGTCGGTGTCAGCGGATTGAACCTCAAGGATGAAATCCGACCTGCCAAATCAGTCCAGCGAGAACTTTTTTAATATCGTATTTCCCTTTTCAGAGTCCTTGCGGTTTCGAAGCAAAACCATATAATTGTTCCCCTATGACAAGGACGTTATTCGAAAAAATTTGGGAAAAGCATGTTGTTACCGGATTCGCCGACGGGACGACGCTGCTCTATATTGACCGTCACCTTGTTCATGAAGTGACGAGCCCGCAGGCCTTTGAAGGCCTCCGCCTGGCCGGGCGTCAGGTCCGTCGTCCGGAGCTTACCTTCGCGACAATGGATCATAACGTTCCGACTTTTGACCGGTTTAACATCACGGATCCGGTCGCCAAGGCCCAGATCGAAGCACTTTCGAAGAATTGCCGCGAGTTTGGCGTAAAACTCTTTGACCTTTCGAGCGATCAGCAAGGTGTTATCCACATTATCGGCCCGGAACTCGGCATTACGCTTCCGGGAACGACGATTGTCTGCGGCGATTCTCACACCGCGACTCACGGCGCGTTTGGCGCGCTCGCGTTCGGTATCGGGACATCCGAGGTCGAGCATGTGCTCGCGACGCAATGCCTGCTCCAAAAAAAACCCAGGACATTCAAGATTGAATTTACGGGCCGCCTGAAGGAGGGTGTGAGCGCCAAGGACATGGTGCTCAGGCTGATCGGTATGATCGGAACGGCGGGAGGGACGGGATGCGCAATCGAGTTTTGCGGCGAAGCTGTCCGCGCGCTTTCGATGGAAGGGCGGATGACGCTTTGCAATATGGCGATCGAGGCCGGCGCGCGAAGCGGGATGATCGCTCCTGATGAAACCACGTTTAAATATTTTACGGATACCGGGAGGCCTTATGCCCCGAAAGGAAAGGATCTTGAAAAGGCCGCGGCTTATTGGAAGACATTGTTTACGGATTCCGGCGCGAAGTTCGATAAGGAGCTTGTCGTCGATGCCTCCCGAATCGCTCCTCAGGTGACCTGGGGAACAAGTCCCGGAATGGTAGCGGATGTGGACGGTGTTGTGCCGGCTCCGGACCAGGTGACGGGTTACAGCAAGGCCGATGTCGAGAAAGCATTGAACTACATGGGATTAAAGCCCGGGATGAAGATCACGGATATCGGGATCGATACTGTTTTCATCGGAAGCTGCACGAACGGACGGATCGAGGATTTTCGGGCCGCTGCGAAATACCTGAAAGGAAATAAAGTGGCCGCGGGGGTCCGGGTGCTTGCGGTTCCCGGATCACAGCAGGTCAAGGCGCAGGCGGAAGCCGAGGGACTGGACAGGATTTTCAAGGACGCGGGATGCGAATGGCGCGAATCGGGTTGCAGTATGTGTCTCGCCATGAATCCGGATCAATTAAAGCCCGGAGAAAGATGCGCCTCCTCATCGAACCGGAATTTTGAGGGGCGGCAGGGAAAAGGCGGGCGGACGCATCTTGTCGGGGCTGAAATGGCCGCGGCCGCTGCGGTGGCGGGGCATTTTGTGGACATCCGGAAGCTGAAGGTGCCGACATGAGAGCGTTTGAAAACTTCCGGGGAGTGATCCTGCCGCTTGACCGGGCCAATGTGGACACGGACGCGATCATTCCGAAGCAATATCTGAAATCCATCAAGCGGACGGGTTTTGAAGAGGCCCTTTTTTCGGACTGGCGTTATTTGCCGGACGGGAGACCTGATCCCGCGTTTATACTCAATAAAGAAGAATATCAAAATGCCACTGTTTTGCTTGCAAGGAACAACTTTGGCTGCGGATCGAGCCGCGAACACGCCGTTTGGGCGATCGTTCAATACGGCTTCCGTGTCGTGATCGCCCCATGGGTCGGTGAAGGGAAAGCCCGCGTCCCGGGTTTTGCGGATATTTTCAGGAATAATGCCGTCAAGAACGGCCTTCTGACGATTGAATTATCTCCGGAGAATGTCGATAAAATTTTCTCGTTCGCGGGTCAGAAGCCGTATCCCGAAGCGACCATTCACCTGGCGGATCAGACCGTGACCGTTCATGCCGCCGGGAAAGACCATGTGTTCCATTTCGATATCGATCCCGCCGTCAAAGACCGTTTCCTGCAAGGTCTTGATGATATCGGAATTACTCTCAAACATGAATCCGCCATTGCTGTCTTTGAGCGGACCCACGATACGCAGTTTTCACTCCGTTAAAACATCTTTCTATCCTGCCCGGGTTTTTGGAATCCGGTCAAACCGATCCGTTTACTTCAAGAAAGCTGTTAAACGGTCGTAATTTGATATAGAATCGGCCCAGGTGAAGTTTGGATATAACCCGTTCAAAATAAAGGGCTAGAGTTTGCAAACAGTTCGCCCGGCAGAAGTGCGGAAGTTGTTCGAGAAAATACCTTCTCGCCGTGTCGCTTTTCAATTCCCGGACATAGCAAAAACCCCGATCCGTAATTCATTCCGTTCGCTTTTTACCGGAAATTTCCCGACAAAAATCAATCTTCCCGGGATCCATGCCCTGCTTCGATCCGAGGAGAAAACGCTCCGGGAAACATCCTTGTCTTCCCCGAATGTCCCGAGCAAGATACGCTTTCTCAAAGGACGGGAATTTACGGGCGGATTCCCGAAAAGGATTCTCCCGGGGCTGTCCTGGATTCTGGTCCTGGCTGCCGGGTTCTTGTTCTTCGGGAAAGAGCTGAAAACGGCCGATCCTGCTCTCGTGTCCCATTCTGTCTCCGCGGGGAGCTCCCCGCACGAGGATATCCTGTTAGAACAGGAAAAAACAATCCGTCGTTTGAATGCGGAGGTCCTGACGACCTCTCGTAAAATTCAAAACAGCAGGAAAATTCTTGATGACGCGAAGAGCAGGGAAGCTGATTATCGGGATGAGGTCCTTCGGATTAGTTTGAGGTATCAGCAGGAAATCGATACTCTCAGGCGGTCTCTGGAAGCCCAGGAAGCCATCCTGGAGAATCTTGAAAATGAAGCTGAAATCGCGAAACTTACCCGGGCCGCAATCAATGAAAAGACGGTTTCCCCCGAAGTGACCGCAGGCCAAAAACCTGCGGAGGTGCCCCCGCAACTTCTGGAAGGTAAAGTCGTTATGATAAATAGCCGATACGAATTTTTGGTGATCGATAATGGCGCTCGGTCCGGAGTCCGCCCGGGGCAGGAAGTCCTTGTTCCGCGACACGGAGGCCTGACCGCCCTCGGCGTCGTTGAAGAGGTTTATCCTGGTGTATCAGGAGTTTCAGTGAAAGATAGGACTTTTCTTCTGGAATTAAAGGAGGG
Source organism: Candidatus Omnitrophota bacterium (assembly GCA_022705945.1). GTDB lineage: Bacteria > Omnitrophota > Omnitrophia > Omnitrophales > Aquincolibacteriaceae > UBA1443. Next base: position 166,788 of record JAKJDL010000002.1, read on the forward strand.
GGATCCTGTCCGGGTCAGAGTGTCGTAGCATTCGGTTGTCGGGATTTTTCTGTGAAGTGTCATTGAACGGGAGACGATAATTAGCATGGCTAAAGGTGTTGGTGTCTATATCGGGACCAATGAGATCATTGCCGTTTCCGTGATCCATACCGTTCAGGGTCCCCAGGTCAAGGAATACGCGGTCGAACCGATCCATCCGGAAGAGAGTGAACCCTCCCTCGGTAAAGAGGCCCACAAGCTCAAGCAGATGACCCCGGAAGCCCGCGCTATCAGCAAGGCCCTCACAAAGATCAAGGAACCGGGAGCCTATGTCACGGCCGCGGTTAGCCCCGTTCATGTGGTAACCCGCCATTTTATAATGCCGGCCGTTCCCAAAAAGGAACTTGATGAAGCGGTCCGCTTCGAGGCAAGCCGTTATATCCCCTTTAAGCTTTCGGAATCGGTGATGGATTATTCTGAGCAGAGCACTCACAAGAATGTACTCTCCGTCATGGTTACGGCGATGAAAAAAGAGATCCTTTATCAGTGTCTTAATGATCTCCGGGCGGCCTCCGCAAAAGTCCTGATGGTTGAAGCGTTCTATTCCGCGGTCGGCCGTTTTTTCGCTTCTTTGAACATGTTTCAGAAAGTTAAAACCTGCGGTTTTATCACGATACAATCGGACGGAAACGTGAATCTGACTTTTGCCTCCAAGGGGGTTGTTTACCTTTCCCGCGATTTTTTGTTTACCGGCAAACTTGAGGAGGATAAAGACCGGTTCCATGGAGAATTGAAGGCATCGCTAGATTACTTTTACAAATTGACGGGAGGAGAAGCGATCCAGCAAGTTTTTGTGTCGGGTTACGGCGAACTTAAGTTCTGGGTGGAGTATCTTGAGCAGACATTCAATTACTCCATCCGTTTTGATCTCGCCAACTTCCCGAACGGAAAGACCGTCCCGCCTGAAATTATGAACTCTATAGGAATTGCCTATGGCCTTGCCCTTCGTTCACTCGGGCATCAGTCACCGCTTGGCGAGATCTCTCTGCTTCCCTTTGAAGAGCGGCGGATGAAACCGGAGCTCTTCTGGGGGATCCTGGGCGGCGGAGCCGGCGCAGCGTTTCTTTTTTTCCTTCTGGTTCGCCTGATTATCTTTCAGCCATACATCATGAATCTTGAGAATCAATATGACAGAATCCTCGGCCCCGCTTCCGGGGTTGATTCAAAGGTTGCCGAATCTTCCCGGGAATCTCTTGAAATCCAAAATGGATCGCTTGCGGCCAAAACGGCTTTTCTCAACGGTTTTTATAAGGCGAGGATAGCTCCCTCAGAAATATTTACGGTTTTGGCGGAGGGATTGCCCGAATCTGCCTGGATTGATTATGTGTCTTTTGAAAATGCCTTACGCAAGGGGGCATCCTCTCCCAAAGGAAAAAAACGGATGAACCTCCGGGGAGGGTGCTATCTCGAAAACGCGGAGAGGGAAGCGGCAACCATCAATGAGTGGACTCAATCTTTGATAGGCAAGCCCGGTTTCAAAAATGTTTTTTCTGAAATCAAGCTGGAAGAGGTTAAAAGGGAACAGGTTTCGGGGTTCGAGGTAACGCGATTCCGCATTGTTGCGGAATAAGAAGGGCGGAAGTATGGGGATGGTGGAAATCAAAGAACGCTACAAAGAGTGGATCATTCAGGGTGGAGCGGCCCTGGCGGTCGGGATTTTCGCTTTTTTTGTTTTGATCCAGCCTGTTTTTCGGGATATCCGCACTCTCAAAACGGATATTCGCGACGCTACCGTGAAGCTGGAACTTTATAGGTCAATCCAGAACCTCAAAAAAACCCTCGCGGGTCTTGAAAAACCGTTAGGGCTTGTCGCGGAGCGGGCGATGCTGCTCGGAAAAATTTCCGACCTTGCCGGATCAAGCGGAATTTCTGTCCAAGGGATGACCCCAAAAACAGAGCCCTCGGGGGCCTATACAAAACTCCTGATGGATATTGACATGCGATGTTCGTTTTCGGGCTTGCTTAATTTTCTGAGAACGCTGCAGGAGATGGTCCCTCCTGTCGATATTCAGGACGTGAGTGTTACCCAGGCGGCCAGGCCGGATAGCGAAGACATGTCGGGCCCTATGATGCTTCAGGGAAAACTTGTTGTAAGCACTTATCTCCGCCAGGAGAAGGCAATCCAGTCATGAAGAAGCTTTTTTTTATTGCGGCGGTTTTTATCGGGGGCATGGGATTTTTCGGAAGTGTGCTGGAGGCACAGAAAACAAACGACGCCTCGGAAATTGCAAATGAGTATGACGGGGACATTATCGAAGAACCGGAAACCGAAACGAATGTCAGGGATCCCTTTGCGATGCCTCTTCCCGCGGAGGAAGCAAAAGAGGAAGAACCCTCAATCGATATCCAAATACCGGTCGATCTCGATCTTGAGGGGATCGGCATGGGGCCCCGGGGCGCCTATGTGGTCTTGAGCGGGGAGGTTTATGATGCGGGAGAAGAAAAAAAAGGGATCAAACCGGTTAAAATCGATAAGCGGGAAGTGGAGTTGCTCGTGAACGGGATTCCCAGAACGCTCCGGATGGTTCCTGAAGATGAATTAAACCGGCTTCAGCAGAGAAAAGAAAAGATGATGACAATTACTTCGGACGAAAACGAATTTATTATTTCCCAATGAAAGGGGAGAGGCTATGATGCGCCTTCGGCAAATTAAAAAAATATCAAAACCAACGGTGATGATTCTTGCGTTTTTGTTTTGCGCAAGCAATCAAACTGTTTTGCGGGCGGAAGAGCACGGTCTGATCCCGGGCTTATCTCCGACATGCCCCTTGCCAAGGGAACTCAAGTCCGAGGAGCCAAGAGTTAATGTTGAGCGGAGCGAAGACGGCGAATACTTTCTTGATTTCAAATCCGCGTCGCTGATCAATGTTCTTAATGTGCTTGCGTCGCTAAGCGGGATCAATTTTGTAGCCGGCAAGGAAGTGGCGGACCGTCAGGTCAATATGACGCTTGACCGGGTCAGCCTTGAAGAGGCTCTGCAGGCTATTTCCCACGGCTGCAACGTCAGTTACAACTACCTGCCTTCAAGCAATATTTATCTCTTCCGTTCGTCCGCCGATGAACCGGATCAGCCGCCCCTTTTGACGCGTGTGTTCAAGCTCTATCATGTGCGCGTCAGTACTCCCAAGGCGATTGAGGATCAATCAACTTCTTCTTCCAGCGGCAGCGGAAGCACAAGCGGGTCGACGTTGGGAAGTCTTGTTACTTTAAAGCAGGAAGATGATAAAAAAGATCTGGAAGGGGCCGCTGTCTATAAAACCGTAGAAAAGATTCTTTCGAAACGCGGGAAGGTTTCCGTGGATGACCGGACCAACAGCCTGGTCGTGACGGATTCCGAAGATCGTATCCGGATGATTACCGATGCGATTGCGCAACTTGACCGACCGTTGGATCAGGTTCTGATTAACGTGCTTCTGGTCGAGACTTTTGAAGATCTGGAGCGAACGGTCGGGGTGAGATGGGGTAATGAAAAAGGTTTTCTGGGTTCCGTCAGCGGGGGGAGTATGGAAACCAATTGGCCTTTTACTCCCGCAAAGGCCGGCGGAACGAACCCGTGGGACGGATTTAGCAATTTTGTGAAAAGCACTTCAGAGCAGTTCAACCCCGGTAACGAAAGCGGTAAAATAGCTACCCCGGGGAAAAGGGATTTCCAGAGTTTTTCAATCACGCTCCAGGCGCTTGAAGAGGCCAACAAGATAAAAATTCTGGCGAAACCGAAGATCCTTGTTTTAGATAATCATCCCGCCTTGATAAAAATCGCGACAAATGCCGCTGTCGGCAATACGACCTATACGACGGCGGAAGGTGCCGGTTCACAATCGGACAGTACTGAGCGCGCCGAGGTCGGAACAATCCTGCGGGTGACGCCATTAATCAACAACCGGGATCAGATCACCATGACCGTCGAACCGACTTTTTCCACAGTGGCCCCATCGGCAATTACCCTTGCAACTCCGACGGGGGATACGACGGTTCGCACCGCGCGAACGACGCTGATGGTCAATGACGGGCAGACAATCGCGTTGGGCGGGCTCCTTTTCAGTGATCAATCAAAAGATGACCGAAAAGTGCCGTTTTTCGGGAATATCCCGGTGATCGGTAAAGCGCTTTTTACGAATAGTAGCAAGACGATCCAGGATCGCGAGCTAATCCTCTTCCTTTCGCCGTTTATCATTCGTGATCCCGCGGATCTTCAAACCCCCACAGTGCCTGATAAGAGGCTGCGCTATGATGACGAAAAAGCGCCGTTCTACCAGATGAAGAAAAAGGAATGGTATAAAAGGTTGGAGGAGGGGGAAGAAAAGCAGGTCGATTTTGAGAATTATTTTGACGTCCGTAAACGGCTTATGACAGCAACATTGGACACCCTGGACAGCAGGATGGAAGCATCCTCCGCGTCCCGTTAATCGGCATGTTATTCAGCTAGGCGGGAGAGAATCAAGTCATGCGACTTAACAGCATGCTCGGAGAGCTCTTAATCAGTAAGAAGCTGATCACTGCCCAACAGCTTCAGTTTGCCCTCAACGAGCAGAAAGAAACCAAAGAACCCATCGGTCAGATCCTGATCCGGCTCGGGTATGTGTCGGATGCCGATATGAGAGCCGCTCTTTCCGAACAGCTGGGAGTCTCCTTTTTTTCTTCGGACCAGTTGACTCCGCGGGGAGATCAGCGGCTTAAAAACATGATTCCCCTGGAATTTGCGCGGGAGCACAAGGTTCTTCCGATCTCGCGCGATCAGAGGACGATCAAGATTGCGGTCAGTAAAATGCCGGACCTGATCTTTCTGGATAACCTCAGAAAAATGACAGGCCTGGATATCGTAACGGTCCTTTCGACCGAGGCCGATTTAACGCGGGCAATCGAACTTTACTATGGATCCACGGATTTGCAGGAGATTGTTTCCTCGGCGGAGGTTGATGCGGCGAGTCAGGAGTATGCCGAGACGGGGGGGGAGGCCAAAGTCGATCTTGAAGCAACTATGGCCGAGGCCGGACAGGCCCCTGTGGTCAGATTGGTGGATATGATGATCAAGAAAGCCCTGGATGATCGCGCGAGCGATATCCACATCGAACCGTTCCACGACAAAATGAATATCCGCTATCGGGTTGACGGAGTTCTCTACGAACTTCCGCCGCCGCCTCGGGAACTTCACAATGCCCTTGTTTCCCGCGTCAAAATCATTTCAAAGCTGGATATCGCCGAAAAGCGCATTCCCCAGGACGGATCGTTCTCGCTTTCTTACAAAGGACGGAGGGTTGATGTCCGTGTCTCGACGATTCCGATCGTTTTTGGGGAAAAGGTCGTCATGCGTATTCTCGACAAACGCACCGACCTCATGAACCTCAAATCCCTCGGATTTGAACCCGAACAGATGCAACACTTTGAAACAGCGCTGATGCGTCCTTACGGTCTTATCTTCGTCACCGGCCCGACGGGAAGCGGTAAAAGCACGACACTTTACGCGGCCCTGAACCGGATCCATTCGCCCGAAATCAATATTGTCACCATTGAGGATCCGGTTGAATACCAGCTTACCGGTGTGAACCAGGTCCAGGTCAAACCCGATATCGGACTGACCTTCGCCTCCGGGCTCCGGGCGTTTCTTCGCCAGGATCCGGATGTGATTCTTGTCGGGGAGGTACGCGATCTTGAAACTTCCGAGATCTGCATACGGGCTTCGTTGACCGGTCATTTGGTCCTTTCCACTCTGCATACGAACGACGCCGTGACCGCGATTACCCGTTTGATCGATATCGGTGTTCCGGCCTATCTGGTGGCCGGAAGCCTTGCGCTGGTTGCCGGTCAGCGGCTGATCCGGCTGCTTTGTCCGGATTGCAAGGAGCCCTATCGGCCCGACGCCAAACAACGTGCGGATTACGGAATTACTGCCGAAACGATCTACCGGGCCAAGGGATGTTCCAAATGTAGGGATATTGGCTATTGGGGGCGTGTCGCGATTTACGAGATCCTTCCGATCGATGAAGAGATTCGCGCTTCAATCGTCAAAGATGCGAATCTGGACAGGTTGAGAAAAATTCAGAAGGAAAAGGGATATGAGACACTGTTTCAGAACGGCATCAAAAAAGTCGATCGCGGGTTGACTACGGTCGAAGAGGTTCTGAGCGTTGCTTACGAATAAAGGGCAGCCCCGGCCGCCGCAAAAGGATTTCGAAAAATTCGAGTGTGAAGTCCGCCTGCGTGATCATCCCGAAGAGCTCAAACGTCTTTCGGTCGAAGCATCGACCAGAGACGATTGCGTCCGGCGCCTGATCGATCAGGGGTATCTGGTAGTTAGTGTGAAACGGCCCGGACAGGCCGATCTGGAAAACGCGGCAAAAATTTTTGCCGTAACCGCCGGCTTCAAAAAAGCGAAAAGCGGGGAAGGTTACAAACCTCGATCCACCTTGTTTTCTTTCACGAAAAGAGTAACGACCCGGGAGCTTATTTTTTTCGCGGTCCAACTGTCAACACTCCTCCGGGCGGGAATTCCGCTGATCCGTTCCCTTGAGATTATCCGCAAGGGCACCCCGAATCCCGATTTTCGCACCGTCATCCAGGCTCTCTCCGGTTCCGTTTCGGGAGGAACCCCGTTCGGGGTCGCTCTGAGGAACCAGAAAGGCACCTTCCCGTGGATCTGGGCCAATCTTGTTGATGTCGGGGAAGCGACGGGGAAACTCCCGGAATGTCTCGAAGAGATAGGGAAATACCAGGAAGCCGCGGCCCGCGTCCGGGGAAAGATTCTGACAGCGTTCTTTTATCCGGGGGTCCTGACCTGCGCCGTGATCGGAGCAATGGCTTTCCTGCTGATCTTTATCGTTCCGAAGTTTGCCGTGATCTTTGAGCAGCAAAAAATGCAGCTTCCGGCGCTGACCCGGGCGGTGATCCAGATAAGCGATCTTGTCCGGCATCAGGCGTATTTATTTCTCCTTTTATTCGTGCCGGTGATCGTTATTGCCTATATCATCAAAAACTCCTATACCGCCAGAGTTTCTTTTGATCTCTTCCGCCTCCGAATGCCGGTTTTTGGGGAACTCTTGATCCAAATTGCCGTGATCCGTTTTTCCCGCGCCCTGAGCACGCTCCTGAAATCCGGTGTCTCCATCCTTCAGGGTCTTGACATCGGGGGAAGGCTAGTTGAGAATGCCTATCTGGAGGCAGGGATCAGGCAGGTAGCAAAGAGTGTCCGGAGCGGTCAGGGGCTCGGGGCCCAGCTTGAGGCACGCAAGCTTTTCCCGGTATTTATGACCCAGCTGATCACGGTCGGGGAAGAAACAGGCCAGATCGACAAATTTCTGGATCTGCTTGCGACTTTTTATGAAGAGCGGGTGGACACATTCCTGACCCGGCTGACGACCTTGCTTGAGCCGATCATGCTGGTCGTTATGGGCGGTGTGATCGGGACGGTGGTTATTTCAATGTTCTTGCCCATTATCGAGCTCTCAACTCGCGCAGGGCTCGGAGGCGGGTAGGGGGAAAGTGCGAGACAGTACAGTATAGTCAAGCGAATTTTTTTAAAAAAAGGAGAATCATCATGAATCGAAAAGGTTTTACGCTTATTGAGGTTTTGATCGTGATCGTGATCATTGCGATCCTTGCGGCCCTGATCCTGCCGAGGATCCTACCGCAAACAGAAAAAGCCTACGTTTCTGAAGCGCTTCAAATGCTCGGGACGTTAAAGCGTGCGCAGATGACGCTTTTGGATGTTACCAATAATGAAGACGGCGACTGGTTGGCTGTGGCAAGTAATACCGATGATAATCTTGAAAAGCTCGGTATTAAGATTATGGAAGGGGCTGCTTTTACGTATACTTGCGATGCGTCAAACAAATCATGCACGGCGACAAGAACAAGTGATGCAAGCCGGACCATCACGATGAACGCAACCAGTGTGTCATGCGGCTCAAACTATACAGAGGTCAAGGCGAACAATGTTACGGTCGGGTGTGCCTAAAAATATTAGGCGGGATACCGGTGGTTGTGCGGGATTCCGGGTGATGAAATAGTGCGGAGAAAAACAAAAAATAAAAAGGGTTTTACGCTGGTTGAGCTTCTTGTAACGATTGCGGTTGTCACGATCCTGGCCATGATCGCGCTGCCGAATTTGGGTCCGCACCGCGAAAAAACGATCGTTAAGGAAGCCATCGTCAATCTCCAGGCTATTCGTCAGGGGGAGCACTCGTATCGGCTCGATAACAACGGCTATCTCCGGATTAGCGCCGGTGCGAGTACCTCGGAATGGAGCAAGATCGGCCTTGAGAAGCCCGACACGCGCAATTTTCAGTTTTCTGTAGCGGGGAACGAGGCTGTCGCGACGCGGCAGAATTCGCGGAACACAGAGTATAACGGCCGCACGATTCGCATTAACCTGGAGAACGGGCGCTGGAATACCGCCGCGGGTGATTATCATCCGCTCGGGCCTCAAAATTAAAGGGCCTGTCTCGGGCCGAAGGTGAACAAAGGGGATCGCAATGAACAAAAGAAGAGCGGGAGGATTCGGGTTTACGTTGACGGAGCTTTTGATCGTGATTGTGGTGATCGGAATTCTTGCCGCGATCGGGATCCCCAGGTTCGCGGCGCAAAAAGATAAGGCCTATGTTGCCGAGGCCGTGAATATCATGAGCGCGATTCGTCAAGGCCAGCTTGCCTACCGGCTTGAGCATTCGACTTACAAGAATCTGACGACTACGGATAATTGGGATGTCATTGGTATGAGTAATCCGAATAACTCTAGCGCAAAATTTGAATATACAGTAACAAATGCTGACGCGGATTCGGCTATTATCGAAGCAGAACAAACTATTGCGGGGCCGGCGCAAGATGAGGCCATCGAATTGGATGTTGCCAGCGGGAATTGGAGCGGGGATCACCGGTTCCGCCCCAGGAATTGATTTGTTCGGTTTGCACCAGGATCCAAAACGGAATGAGGTGTCGGTTATGCGGATAGCCGGAAAAGAGTCAAAAGGGTTTACGCTGATTGAGGTTCTTATCGTTATAGTTATTATCAGCGTTTTGGCGGCGCTTGTAATCCCGCGTTTCACAGGTCACGGAGAACGGGCCAGGGCCGCCGAGGCCGTGGTGACCCTGGGAGCGTTGCACCGCGCAATGGCCCAGTATTTTGATGAGGTGGGGGAGTATCCGGCACTTAACAGCACTGATGACATTGACAGGGAACTCGGAATTGGGATCACCGTGACGCAAGGTTGGAAATTCAGCACGGCGGCGGATGGTTCCGTTACGGCTTCTCTCGGTGCCGGCGAAGGCGCGTCGTCGCTGACCCTCAATATCGACGGAACCTGGGGAGGGGCCGGGGATTATGCTCCGGGCGGCAAATATTCCCCCTATCTTCCGGGATCCGCAAATGCTGCCCCTGATCCCTAAATTTGAGTCTTGCAAGTTGAAACCTCTCCATGGCGGATGTTGACGGGCTTGCGGCGGCAATGAAAAGTCTTCTTGTTTTTGAAGGGCCGGGCGGGCTGTGGAGTGTTTTTCTTGAGAAATATTTTTCGGATGTGTCCGTTCGCTTGATCCGTTGCGCGGATAAGCACGCGGCGGCTTCTTTTTTTGACAGAGTCTCTCCCGCGGCTGTTTTTATAGAGCCTTCATTTTTGAACCTTTCCCTTATCCAGAAGATTAAAGTCCGCTGCCAGACCGATCCTCTTTTCCGCGTTTATCGGATCGGCCCGCAAGCCTCCGCTAAAAACGATATTTTTTTCCACACCATCTTCGATCAGCCAGTTCCTCATGAATTCGAGAAAAAATGGCCGGAGACATTGCCGCTTCCGGATATTGTGAAGCTTCTCGTTATCGATGACGAACAGGAGATCGGGAGCATGGTCCGCGATTATTTCGAGGGGAGGAGCGCTCCGGCCTTTGAGATACGTCACGCGCTGAACGGCCGTGAAGGGATGGAGGCGATCGAAAGGGCGCGTCCCGATATCATTATCCTCGACATCAAAATGCCGGTTATGGACGGCCGGGAGTTCTATCATGAACTGAAACGGAAGGGTATCAATATCCCGGTCATTATTTTCTTTGATTCGATTTCGGGCGAGGAACTCCGGGAGATCCGCAAGTTCGGAACGCCCCCCGCGGCCGAAAAAGGAAGCCGGGCGGGAGCGCTTCCGGGGCTCATGGCTCTGATCAAAAAAACAATCTATCTCGAAGGGAAAAACTAGATGTTCCTCCGGAGCCTCGTTCTTTGGATTCTTTTCCCCGCATGGGTTTTTGCGGCGGTCCCCGCGGATGACGCTTTCCTTGATGAAGTCCAGGAGCGATCGTTCCGGTATTTCCTCGATGAGGTGAATCCCTACAACGGTCTTGTGCGCGACAGCGCGTCGCACCGGGAAGGGATTGCCGGAAGGGCCCCTGCCAGCATCGCGGCGACGGGGTTTGCCCTGACAGCGTATCCGGCAGGGGTGGAGAGGGGATGGATGGATCGCGGCAAAGCGCGGGAACTTACCCGACGGACCCTCGAATTTTTTCTTCGGCAAGCTCCCCATCAAAAAGGTTTTTTCTATCATTTTCTGGATTTTGAAACGGGGAAACGTGTCAAAAATTCGGAGCTTTCCCCCATCGACACAGCACTTTTCCTTGCGGGAGCGGTTTTTGCCGGGGAATATTACGGCGACCCTGAAATCCGGGACCTTGCGCGAAAAATTTATGAAAGGGTCGATTTTCCGTGGATGATGAACAAAGGGGAATCACTGGCCCTGTCCTGGACCCCCGAATCGGGTTTTAGCCGGCTGAGGTGGGATCATTTTGACGAGTCACTCCTCCTCTATGTTCTCGCGATCGGAGCGCCCGACGGCGGGCACCCCCTGCCTCCTGCGGTTTGGGGGAAGCTTCAGCGGCCCGCGGGAAGTTATCGGGATTATCGTCTTATACAAATGCCGCCTCTTTTTACCCATCAGTATCCGCAAATCTGGCTCGATCTGAAAAACAAGAACGACGGGCAGGCAGATTATTTCAAGAATTCCGTGAACGCGACGCTTGCCAACAAGGCTTTTTGCGAAGATCAGGCCTCGAAATATCGGACTTACCGGGAAGGTTTCTGGGGGCTTTCCGCCTCGGACGGCCCATCGGGTTATAAGGCTTATGGGGCCCCGCCCGGATGGTCCGTGGTTCATGACGGAACGGTGGCCCCGACCGCGTGCGGATCGTCGATCGTTTTTACTCCGGAAGAGTCGATCGCCTGCCTCAGGCGGTTTCGTGAAAAATACGGCGAAAAAATGTGGGGACGATACGGTTTTGCCGACGCAATGAACGTGGATAAGAACTGGATGAGCGATAAAGTGATCGGGATCGACCAGGGGGCGCTTTTGTTGATGATCGAAAATTACAGAACAGGTTTTGTGTGGCGCCACATGATGAAAAATGAATTTGTCCGAAACGCGCTTCAGAAAATAGGTTTCAGGGAAGGGAGTGTGGAGCTTCCCTGGCCGGAGCCGCCGGTTTATCGGGCGCCTTACGTCCCCGACAGGATCAATGTGGATGCCATGCTCCGGGATTGGCCTGCCGGGGGAGCGATTCATTTGACTTCCGAGGGCCACGCGGAATTCGGGCAAATCAGCGGTTCCAAGGATCTTTCGGCCAAGATACGTTTCGCGTGGGATGAGACCTTCCTCTATTTTATCGCACAAGTGAATGACGATCATGTCCAGATCAGACGGACTGGCAGGAATATCTGGCGGGACGATCTTGTGGAACTTTATATCGATCCGGACGGGGACGGATTCTATTGGGATTCCCCGTCGGATTATCAGATCGGTTTCCGTCCGTCGTCGGACGCCCATAACGAAATGGAAGTCTGGTCATGGTTCCAGGGAGGGGAGTCTTTCCTCGAATCGGGCAAAGCGCTGGCGGCTTCCTACACGGATGCTCAGGGCTATATCGTCGAGGGGGCGATCCGCTGGGAAGCGCTTGGCGTCAGGCCTCGGCCCTCACTTTCCATTTCGATCTCACCGGCGGTTCATGATGTTGACCCCAGGGAAGGAGATGCCAAACTGGTTTGGTTTTTTCGCAATGAACGGGAGTTCCAGCGTTTTGTCCTCGGGCGGGTGATTCTTGAAGAAGCAAAGGGAGGAGCATGATGAAAAAAAACAAAGCGGTGACCAAGGTTCCCGAAAATCCCGGAAAGGGCATCCCAGCCATTTTAGACATCGGGAAGACGGTCAGGACACTTCGAGCCGAGCGCGGGATGAGCGGCGTGGAGCTTTGCCGGCGCTCCGGAGGGCTTGATCCGAAAACTCTTACAGCGGTTGAAAAAGGAAGAATCCGCAATCCATCGATCGCGACGCTTGAGCTTCTCTCGCGCGGCCTTGGGACCAGTGTGAGCGGGATCTTCAAGCGGGCCGAAATGCTGGATAACCGCTATTTTCTTGTCGGGTCGCAAAAAGGCTCTTACAAAGTCGAGTTTGTATCGAAAGGGGTTCAGCTGATCTCATTCACGCCGCTTTCCAGGGAATTTTTTTGCGGAAAGATCATCCTTGAGAGCGACCGCGAGTTTGGCCGGGCTTTGCTCGGACATCAGGGCGTCTTCTTCCTTCTGGTCCTTATCGGGCAGGTGGAAGGGGAAATGGAAGGAAAAAAAATTGTTTTGAAAGAAGGTGAGAATCTGTATTGCCGCGGCGGAATGAATTTTAATTTGCGGAATCTGCACCCCCGGACAGCATCGCTCCTGCTGGTCAGCGTTCCTGCTTGTGTGGCCTCAGGATTCTGAAAGATTTACCCCGGGAGCCGGGTGATTCTCCTATATTCCAGTCAAGTCATTTTACCGGGAGGCCGATAGAATAACATCCGTGCAAAGTGTTTTTTAAAATGGTAAAATGCGTCCCGGTCTGAACTTATGAAAAAATATCTCTGTCTTCTTATCACAATTTCTCTGGTCTGGAGTTTGCCGGTTTTTGCCCAGGATAGTTCATCTTCGATCCAGCCGGGTCTATCCGGTGCGGTCATGAACGAAGCTCCCTTGGTGCCGGGGATTGTTCAATTGCCGGTCGAAGAACCTAAAGCCAAAAAGAAAAAAAAGGATCGCCGGGCATCCGAATCCGGGGGAGAGAAGGCCGAGATCAAGGATATCGAGAAATCCGTTGAACAGGCCATGAACAGTGCGCTTGAAGTGCAGGTTCAGGCTATGCGCGAAGAACGGCAACGGGAAATGCCTTATCTCGATAAAATCTATATCCGCACATCGATTACGCCTTTCAAAGTCCAGCAGAAGGAAGAATTCCTGCAGACCGGGGCCAAGGACCTCCGCGGACTGATCAGCCGCGCAAAATCAGTGCATTCCCAGGCAAGGGCAAGTTATGAAGGAATCAGCCTTTATAACCGTCGTGTTCTCTACGCCCTCAGGAAACTTTTCCCCGAAGCCTCTATCACGATCAATAACCGCCAGGGGGTTTTGAGCGGCGACGCTTTTTCGGGAAAGGATTGGCGCCTTTCCATGCGCCAGCCTCTTTTTAACGGCGGGACACTCTGGAATGCGTTTTTGCAGGAGCGGGCCAGTCTCGAAGCGGCAAAAAAGCAATATGCCAAGATTATCTCCGACCTTGTATTTGATCTCTCCCGGGCTTATTTTGAATATCAGCGGACCCTTCAAACGATAGACGAGCATCAGGCAGTGGTTGAACAGATGAGAAAGTATGCCGATATGTCGGAAGAAAAATTCAAGGAGAGCCTGATCTCCGAGATTGAGCGGCTGAATGTGCAGTCCCTTTATTCCCAGATCCAGTTTGATCTTGAAACAGCCCGCCAGGAGTTCGAGATTGCGAAGCTGGATCTGCAAAAGTACCTGGATCTTTCCAATGAGGACACGATCACGATAGGCAAAACATACGATCTGACCTATCTTCTCGAAAAAGCGCCCGACGCGGATATGCCCGAACCGGGCATGGCGGCTGACTGGGAACCGATAGCGAGATTTCTGGGCGATCAAATGATGCCGGAACTTCCCAAGATTATCGATCTTTCTTATGCGAACCGTCCGGAGCTTCAGGTAGAGGCCGCCAAACTTCAGGCGACTCGTCTCGGGGAAAGGATCCGCTGGGGGGAGTTTCTTCCGAAGGCTTTCCTTACCTGGGAGGCCGGAGCGCTCGGAGAAGCCTATCGCGGGATCGGAGAGGCTTATGGGGCAGGCTATAAGGATGATCCGGATCTTAAGCGGGAATGGCGATTGATGCTGGAGCTGAACTGGAATGTCGGCGGCAACAAGGTCAGCTATACTTACGACCGGGACAGGAAGGCGCCGTCCATTTCCCAATATCTTGCCGGTGCCGGCACGCAGATAAGAAAAAACAATGTCACTATCGGGATTCTGGATGGTCTCGATGTTTACGTGAATGTCAAGCAAGCGGAAGTCGACAAACTGAATCAGGTGGTGGAACTTGAAAAAGCCGAGAAACAGGTGCTTCAGGATGTAAAACAGGCTTTTTATGATTATCAAAAATCGCTCATTCAGGTCCGCTCGAACACGAAGCGGGCCAAATGGCGCGAACGTCTCCGGGATCTTGCCCTCCATCGTTTGGAACGGAAAGAGGTTGAGATCTCGGAATACATGCAGTCGGTTTCGGATCTTGTGCGGGAACGCGGCGATCTGCACAAGGCCCTGAAAGATTACTATTCCGCAAAAGCAGCCTTGAATCATGCCGTGGGGATTCAGGATTATTTATCACTCGAAGGGAATCATGGAGCCTGACAAGACACCGTTGCCGGGGCCGGATCAAAACCCGGGAAATCAGGAAAAGTTTAAATCGGATCCCAGCCGCTTGAAAGATATGGCCAGGCGCTTCAGCTATTCGCGGAGCCATGAAAAAAATGAAAAAGCCGGGCCGGAAAAACCGAAAGTAGCCGCGCCCGAGCCGCCCCAAACCGTTCCCCCGCCCAAACCTTCGCCTACGATCCAGCCGCCGAGAATGACCGCCCAGAAGCCGGAGGCTCCCCCGGGTCCGAAGCCCATAGGGGGATTCAGTGAATCCTGGTTGTACAGGAACAGGTTGAAGGTCGTCATTATTGTCGGGGTGGCGCTTGTCCTCTTCTTCGGCGGGCGCGCGATTCTCGGCCTTTTGAACAAAGATTCAAAAATGTCCCTCAAAGAGACCATGCGTCAGCAGCAAGAGGCCGCGAAGGACGCGCCGGTTGCGGTCAAAGGTTTCAAGGTCGGACGTTTTAATTATGAGGACTCTTTGAATGTTCTCGGGACCATTAAGGGAGCCATGGAAGTTAAACTTAGTTTTGAAGTACCGGGGGTCATAAGCTCGATCAACTACCGGGAAGGCGAGCGGTATGAAGAAGGCGCTCTTTTGGTCTCTTTGAAACAGGATGATATTCTGCTTCGGCTGAAACGCGCGCAGGCCGCTTTCAACAAAGCCGAATCCCAGGCCAAGGTAACCGAAAATGAGGTTGCGGAGAATGAAAAACTTTTCCGGATGGGAGCGATTCCCGCGTCGACGCTGGAGAAGAAAAAACTTGAACTGGATGCCGCCCGGTATGAAGCTGAAACCCAGCGGCTTGAAATGAAGGCCAATGAGGCGATGCTCGAAAAATCAAATCTTTACGCGCCATCGTCGGGAATGCTCGGTGGGGGTTCAGGAGGGCGAAAACATTTCCCAAAGCACCTTGATCGGGACACATATCAATATCGAATATGTTTACGCCGAATTCGGTATTGTGGAACGGGATGTTCAAAAAATATCGGTAGGTCAAAAAGCAAAAATATTTGTGGATGCTTATCCCGACAAAACTTTTGAAGGGGTCATCGAGAACGTCGCGCCCCAGATCGCGGGGACGAGCCGGACTTCCACGGCCCGTGTCCGCATCGAGAATCCCGAAAGGTTTTTGCTCCCCGGGATGTTTGCGCGGGTCCGGATACTTCTTTATAGTAAAAAAGACGCCTTGGTGGTTCCGACTGACGCGGTTCAGGGCGGCGAAGGCGAGAAATGGGTTTATGTGGTCAAAAGGGGCGAAACGGGAGATTCCGCCAAGCCCGAAGAAATTCTTCCTCAGCAAGGAGGATTGACGGGGCTGGCTGCCATGGCCCTTAAAAAACAGCAAAAACCCGCATCGAGCAATGAATCGGTTCCCGCGGCCAGAAGGGATGACGGGATTGCCGAAAAGAGACCCATTACCGTGGGTTACACTCGGACCGATTATACCCAGATTGACGCTGGGGTTACCGAAGGAGAGATCGTTGTCCTTACCGGGTTTGAACGACTGGAGGATGGCAAGAAGATCCGTCTTGTCGAGACCCAAGAAGCCGAACTCTGACAATGAGTTTGCCCGAATTCTCGATCAAGAAAAAAGTCACGGTTTACATGTTCACAGCCGGGCTCATTCTGCTCGGCATTCTTGCTTTTAAGAAACTTCCGCAGGAACTTTTCCCTCCGATTACGTTTCCGCAGATCACGATTGTTACCGATTATTCCAACGCCGCTCCCGAAGAGATTGAGACCCTCATTACCCGTGTGATCGAGGAAGCGATCGGCTCGGTTGCGGGCCTAAAACGCATCGAATCGGTTTCGCGCGAAGGCCGCAGCACGATTATCGCATCCTTCAATTGGGGCCAGGATATTGATTTTGCGGCACTTGCCGTTCGCGAAAAAGTTGACCTGATCAAGGAGCGTCTTCCGAAAGAGGCCGAAGATCCGGTCGTCTTGAAATTCGATCCGCTTTCCCGTCCCATTCTCATGCTCTCCGTAACCGGTGCCGAGATGCCGCCCGTGCGCCTCAAGATGCTTGCGGAAAAAATGCTCAAGGACAGGCTTGAAAAAGTAGAAGGCGTTGCGTCCGTCGCCATTTCCGGCGGTGTGAACCGCGAGATCCTTGTGGACATCGACATGCCCCGCCTCCAGGCGAACCACCGCTCCCTCCTCGAGGTTGTGGATTCTCTCGACGAGGCGAATATCTCCTATCCGGCCGGGAGCATCAAGAAAGGCCTTTATGAATACCTGATCCGGACCGTCGGGGATTTCCGTTCGGTGACGGAGATCAGTTATGCTGTGGTCGGCGTGGACGACGTCGAAAAACTTCGCCGCGAGGAAACGAGTTTCATCGAGCGCGATTATACCGAAGGCCCGCGCCGGACGGTGGATCGCCAGCGGGAAGAGGTCGAAAAGAAGATGCTCGAAAAACGCCTTGTGCTGGTCAAGGACATCGGAGAAGTGACGGACGGCCTAGCCGAAAAGACAAGTGTTTCGCGTTTTAACGGAGCCGACAATATCACCCTCTCTGTCCAGAAACAGTCGAACGCGAATACCATCCAGACCGTCGACCGCCTTCGTCGCGAAATCCAGTTTCTTGAGGAAGATCTGGTCAGCCGCGGCGTCAAGGTGGATATCATCTACGACCATTCGGTTTTCATCCGGAACACGATCCAGAACCTTTCGCACGAGGCCATCCAGGGAGGGGTCCTCGCGCTGATCACGCTCTGGATCTACCTTAAGACTTTCGCGATGTCTGTCCTGGTGATCGTGTCGCTCCCGCTCACGATTCTCGGGGTCTTCTTTCTGATGGCGATGTCTCATGTGACTGTGAACATCATGTCGCTTGGAGGTCTTGCCATCGCGATCGGCATGATTACGGACACCAGTATCGTTGTGCTCGAGAACATTTTCCGCAAGCGCCAGGCCGGCATGGGAAAAGAAGAAGGGGCGATCGATGGCGCGACCGAAGTGGTTTGGCCCGTGGTCTCCTCAAACCTGACCACGGTCGCGGTTTTTTTCCCTCTAATCGTGTTCGTCCCCGGCGTCGCGGGGCAGATCTTCAAGGATCTCGCCTGGAGCATCATCTTCTCGCAGGCCATCTCGACGATCGTCCCGATCACCCTGGTTGCTCTGCTCTCCATCTACGTGACCATTCAGCAGAAGGAATACGAACCCATCCATCTTGTGGCACCAATCGAAAACGCGGTGCGGAGCCGGTCCGATCCGGCGATCCAAAACCGCTTCATGATCGGCATACTCGCGGTAGTTTTCGTGGTCCTGGCCTCGACCTTTCTGATCATTCCGACGATGGACCGAGAAGTGCTTCCCAGGACAGACCAGGGGCAGTTCTATGTAAAAGTCACGATGCCGCTCGGCACGCGGCTTGGTGTGACGGACGGGATCTGCCAGCGGGTGGAAGAGGTCCTGCGCAGCGAAAAGGACGTGAAGGACATCTCTGTCGCGATCGGCAGCGAGAAATCAAGCCGCGGCGAAATCAAGATCGAAACTCTTCGTCCTTCCCAGGGGCAGATCCTCGTGACGCTCGAAAAACACCGCAAGCGGTCTTCCTCGGAGGTTGTATCCGCGCTCCGCGAGAAAATTGATTTCCTCAGGCTCGACCGGGAGAACGCTAAGGTCGAGTTTGTGCTCCAAGAAAGCGAGTTTGCGGTCGGCACGCAGGCCGTCAAGCCGATCCTTTTGGAGGTGAAGGGATATGATTTCAAGGTGATGGAGGAATTCGTGAACCGCCTGAAATCCCGGCTTGGCGGGATTCCGGGCATCATCAACATCGAGGACGATATCGGTGAGAAGTCGCCTGAAACCAAACTGGATATCAACAAAAGACGCGCCGCCCTTTTCGGGATCTCGGCGCTGGATATTTCGCTCACGGCGAAGGCTGCGATCGAAGGTGTGGTGGCGACGCAATACCGCGAGGGCGGAAGGGAATTCGATGTCCGCGTCCGGTTGAGCGAGAAGGACCGTTCTGATATCGAGGGTCTCGGGGACCTGCTTCTTTATTCAAAAATCCTCGATGTCCACGTGCCGATGAAAGAACTGGTCGTGATTGAGCGCGGGCAGGGTCCCAGCGAGATCAAGCGTTCCGACCAGGAGCGGACGGTGACCATTTCGGCCGACATCGAAAAATCCCGCCAGGATAAGGACGTCCTCGCGGATCTTCAGCGGTTCCTGTCCGGCCTCCGGGTCCCGGATGATATCCCCGAGGATTTTCAGGTCAAGCTTTCCGGCAAGGCCAAGGAGATCAAAGAGAATTTTGGGGGTGTCGTGTTCGCTTTTGTCCTGGCGGTCATGCTTGTGTATATGATCATGGCGGCCCAGTTTGAATCTTTTCTCCAGCCCTTGATCATCATGATCACCGTGCCGCTTTCCTTCGGCGGCGCTATCGTCGCGCTGAAGGTGACGGGAAACACGCTGAACGTGATCTCTCTGCTCGGGTTCGTGCTTCTCGGGGGTGTCGTGGTCGCCAACGGTATTGTGCTCATGGAATATATCAACCAGCTTCGTGCCGAGGGGCACGAAATGACCGAGGCGGTCTGGGAAGCCGTCCGGATCCGTACGCGTCCCATCCTGATGTCCGCCACCACGACCATCCTCGCGATGCTGCCCGTGGCCCTGGCCCTTTCGGGAGAGGGGGCCGACCTTCTGTCTCCGCTGGCTGTGACCGCGATGGGCGGGCTTTTCTCATCCACAATTCTTACCCTTGTCGTCCTCCCGTGCCTCTACATTCTTACGAGCCGGTTTTGCGAAAGATTTCTGGGCATTGAGGAAGAGGCCGCCCACCCGCAGGGCGACTGAGCCATGGGGCTTCCCGGGGTTGCCTTAAAACGGCCGGTTTTCACGGCCATCATCTTTGCCGCCATTCTCGTGATCGGCTTAATCTCTCTTATGCGTCTCAAGGTCGAGCTTTACCAGGGACAAAGCCAGGGGATCGTGAGTATCGTGGTCCGCGCCCGTGGCGGCCTTCCGTCCCAGGACGTTGAAAAGATGATCACGAAGCCGATCGAGGAAGCCGTCGGGACCGTGAGCAAGATGAAGAACCTCTATTCGAGCTCCCGCGAAGCCGAGTCCCGCGTGACAATGGAATTTGAACCCGGCACGAACATGAACTTTGCGGCTCTGGAGATCCGGGAAAAATTTGCCCGCGTGCGGCCCCTTCTTCCCAAGGAGATCGAAAAGCCGGTTATCGCGAACTATGATGACGCCCAGGCGGCCATCCTTGTTTTCGCGGTGACATCCGAATCTCTCACGCCCGAACAGATCCGCGAACTGGTTGATATCAAGCTGAAGCCTATTTTGAGCCGCGTGGACGGGGTCGCGAGCGTCGAGGTCTATGGCGGCCGCGAACGCAAGATCCTGGTGGAGCTCGACCGGGACAAGATGGTGGCTTATAACATCTCGATTGAGCGGGTTATGGACGTGCTTGGGCAAAGCAACATCAACCTGCTCGCCGGGAACGTGGAAGCCGGAAAATATGAATTCGCGATCCGCAGCATGGGATCGTTCCTGACGGTGGACGAGATCGGGGATCTGGGCGTAAAGGCTACCCGCCAGGGCTCGATCATCTCTTTGAAGGAACTCGCGACGGTCAAAGATTCCTACCTCGAAGCCACCGACCAGGCGCGTCTGAATCTCGAGCAGAACGTGACGGTTTATGTGAAAAAGGCGAGTCTCGCGAATACGCTGGATGTCGCCGATGATCTCGCCCGGGTACTCGACGCTTTTGAAATAGAACAGAAAGATTCGATCAAGATCGTAATTGTCAACGACCGCGCGGACGCGATCAAGCGCGCCATTGACGATGTCAAAGGGGCTCTGCTGATCGGGCTGATCCTGACCATGGCCGTCATTTACTTTTTTCTCGGTAAATGGCGCCTTTCGGCCATCATCCTCACGGTCATTCCATGCTCCCTCATGACGACCTTTATCTGCATGGCGGCGGCCGGGATTAGTATCAACATCATGACGCTTTCGGGGCTCTCGCTCGCGGTCGGTATTCTTGTCGATACGGCCGTGGTCATCATGGAAAATATCTTTTCCAAAAAAGAGCAAGGCGCCTCCGACATGCACGCGATCCATCAAGGAAGCGAAGAGGTCTGGCTCCCGCTGCTTGCGTCCATGGCGACGACGCTCGTCGTGTTCGTGCCGATCATGTTTATCGATAAGACCATCCAGCTTACTTACGGCGGTTTTGCGTTCACGATCTCCGTGGCGCTGGTCGCATCGTTTTTTTCGGCCTTGATGCTGATCCCTATGCTGATCCGGCAGTTTGCCATCGCGGACCTTGTCACGCACGGGTCCGGAGGATGGCTCGTGAAGTTTTCCAATGCGTTCATCCAGTGGCTAAAAAACGGCTATCACCAGGGGGTCCGGAAGGTTTTTCGGCGGCGCTGGATGACGGTCGGGATCATGGTGTTCGCCTGCGCTCTGGCGATCTGGGGGCTGATGAAGACCCCGATCGACTGGCCGACTTCTTTTGAAGAGAACGAATTTGCGATCATTACGTTCCCGCTTGCGGGGGCAAGGCTTGAATCGAACGACGAGGCCATGGCCAAGATCGAAGAGCTTCTTTCCAAGATCCCCGACGTGACGCTATTCTCCACCACCGTCTCGAAGGATGACCTTCGCCTTTTTGTCCGCCTGAAACCGGCCCGCAAGCGGCAGTTCTCAAAAGAAGAGATCATGAAATTGATCGACGAGCAGGGGAATGCCGCGATCAAGGAGATCCATTCGGATTACAGCCTGATCGTGGATGAAGGTGCGGGGTCCTCGGAATCCAAAAAGCTG
Source organism: Candidatus Omnitrophota bacterium (assembly GCA_022705945.1). Classification (GTDB taxonomy): domain Bacteria; phylum Omnitrophota; class Omnitrophia; order Omnitrophales; family Aquincolibacteriaceae; genus UBA1443. The sequence continues at coordinate 188,324 of JAKJDL010000002.1, forward strand.
ATCATCAATATTTACGGGCAGGACGGTGACGAGCTCGAAAAGCTCGCCAAGGAGTACGCAAACAGGATGTCGAAGGTCGAAGGTCTCACGAACCTGGTTATGACCGATCTCCGCAAGCGTCCGGAATATTCGCTCGTGGTGGACAAGGGGAAGGCCGCCATGTATGGTCTTTCCGTGAAGTCGGTCGCGGACAGCATGCACGCGCTCGTGCGCGGGATGCGGCCGACGAAATTCCACGAGCTTTCCAAAGGCGAAGAGATCGAGACGATCACGAGGCTTCAGGCCATCTACCGCCAGAAGCTCGAAGATCTCGGCCAGATCTATGTCGAGACGAGGGAGAATGTGCAGGTGCCGATCAGCGAGATCGCGAACTTTTATCCGTCGACCGGCCCCCAGACGATTGACCGCAAGGATAAACACCGCTATGTTTTCGTCAAGGGGGACGTGAAACGGCCAATAGAGCTTGTTGCCGAGGATGTCAAAAAGGTGATAGCGGACGTCAAACTTCCGGACGATTACTACTGGCGGTTCTGCGGCGGGTTCGAAGAGCTGATGCAGAGCAAAGGCGAACTCGGCCTGGCCGTGGTGGTGACGGCTTTCCTTGTGTTTATGGTTATGGCCTGTCTTTTCCAGAGCTACCGCTTTCCGCTCCTGATCATGGCGAGCGTTCCGATGGCGGTAATCGGGATATGGCTTGCGCTCCGTTGGCCGTTGCTCATCTTGTGGCCCCTGACGCGTATCGGGGTGCCGGAGGCCTGGCTTGCTTGGTTTCCGCAGCCCCGGCCGCTTAGCACGCAGGTCTTTATCGGCATTATCCTGCTTGCGGGGTATGTCGTGAATGCCGCGATCCTTATGGTCGACCATTACCAGCACCTGGACCCGGCGATGCCGGAAGAGGAGCGCTGGACCCAGGCCGGGCTGAACCGTTTGCGGCCGATCGTTATGACCACGGCGTCCACCGTACTCGGGTTCCTTCCGATGGCGATGAGCTTCGGGCAAGCGAGCGACCTGTGGGCCCCGCTTGCGATCACTGTGATCGGAGGACTCCTTAGCTCCACGCTGCTGACGCTTTATGTTTTGCCCGCTTTCGTACTTTGCACGGATGATATCGGCAACTGGTGCAAGGCGGCACTGAGGAAATTTTCGTCCAAGAGCCATCTTTTTGCGAAGAAGCACATTGAAGCCTCTATTTGAGAAACTGGTTATCAACTTCGCCGGGTAAGGCGGTAAGGGAGGAAATAACATGACAACACAGAGTCCGGTCAAAACAGCGCAGTCTCAGAGATCTTACAAAAGACAGGTCAAAAATATTGTTATTCATCGGCCGATGCAGCGGGAATTCTCGTTCATGCTGATAGCCCTTTTCATGGTCGCATCGGCGGCGATTGCGTGGATCATCCATCAGACAATCCGCGACGCGGCATTCGGCGGGGGACTCCAGTTCGGGAAGATTAATCCATTCCAGATCCTCTCGGCCGTGAGTTATCAGGTCATTATCCGGGTGACGATTGTTTTGATCGCGACGCTTCTGATCATCGGAGGCTACGGGATCGCGTTCCTGCACCGGGTCGCTGGTCCTGTCTACCGGTTTAGGCAAACCCTTCTGAAGATGAATCGGGGGGAAACGGTGCATGAGATCAAACTCCGCGAAGGGGATTTTTTCCATGAGATGGCGCATGATATTAACGTGATGATCAGGCGCTCTCGTGCGGGATATGAAAAGCTTACCGAGGTCAAAACCGGGCTGAATGATCTCATAAGATCCTCGCCATCGGATGATATTCGCGGGAAAGCCCAACATCTCAAGGAGCTCACAGACTCGATCAGCCAGGTCTGATCCGTATGCTCGTTCATGATCCCGCACCCGGGGTTCTGAAAGCGCATATCGCATATTATTGTCCCTGTTTCCGCGCATGTTATGTCCTGACACATGGAAATCAGGGGTTTTATTCTTAAAAAAATTTAATACTAAAATTGATGTAAAATATTGTGCGAACTGCCCTTGTAAAAACTTTTATAAATGGGTATACTCTGCAATGACCCTCGCCAATTGAAGTTTATTCCAAGAAAGGAGTCAGTCAAAAATGAAGATGTTTAAACTCGCAGTTGCTTTGCCCTTGGTATGTTTGATGGTACTGGGGTTCGGTGTTTCTTTTCCGTCAGCCTTTGCCGCGAGCGAACTCGTTATCGCAGATTTTGATACCGGGGATAAGCCTAACAATATCGGCGGTGATTTCGGAGGTTGGGACAAGGACCCGAACGATGATACCCAGGGGACAGTGATGTCCTTTGCCACGGATGACTCGAAAGGTGATCCGACCGGCTATTCCATCCGTTTGGATTATGACGTGGATTCCCCGAACCCCGCTTATAACGGGTTTTGGATGAAGATGAATGGCGAGGATGCTACTCCCTACAACACCCTTTGCTTCTATATCAAGGGTGATGCCAAGACCGGTTTCACGAAGCGTGTGAAGCTTGAGCTCAAGGATATGTCGGGCAAGGCCTCTCCGTATATCGTCAGCGACATTACCGAACAGTGGACCAGGGTCTGCATTCCGTTCGAGAAGTTCCGCCGCATTGAGAACTGGAACTCCCTGAACGAGTTTGTCGTGGTGTTCGATGATATCAATTCGAATCCCAAGACCGGGACCATCTACATCGATCATGTTTCGCTCATGAAGCAGTAAGATCGAAGTTCGAAGTATTGTGTCTGAAATGACAGCCCCGCCTTGACCGGCGGGGCTGTTTTTTTATGGAGGGCCGCGGGGAAAAGACCTGGGATGCTTCCGGTGTCAAAAAAAGACGGCTCGGGCCGATAATAACGAAGACTCGAAACATTCTTCGGGCCGTCCGGGAAAGGAATTTCTCACTATGGGAGCAGAAAAGATCAAAAGACTGGTTTTTCGTTTTTTTTCCCGCCTGCTGATCCTTTTCGGGAAGCTCTGGTTCAGGCTGACGGTCCAGGGTTACGAAAACCTTCCGGTGTGCGGGCCCTGCATTTTAACGGCCAACCATCAAAGCTACCTCGACATTCTTGCGATCGCGATGCTGCTTGACCGGAAAGAGCTTTTGCACCGGACCTCGTGGGTCATCGGGAAGTCCACTTCCCGGAACCCCTTCCTTCGTCCTCTTTTTCTTGTCTCTCCCTTGATCGTCGTGAACGGAACCGTAAGAAAAGCGGAGGCGGAACTGAAGAAAAACCGCATGCTTGTGATCTTCCCCGAAGGTTTTTACGCTTGGCGCAAATATCTTTTTGAGAGGGGAAAAGAGGCGGCGGAGCCCCGGCGGCAGATCGGAACGAGCGCGGCGATCCTCGGCCTCAAGACAGGATGTGAGATCGTTCCTATCGGAATCCGCGGCACTTATGAAGCCATGCCTCCCTACAGCTTTTTCGCGAAACCGGGAAACCTCTGCCTGCGGATCGGAAAACCGTTCCGCTTTGAAGTTCCCGAGCCGGAGGAAATAATGGACGGGATGATCTCAGAGAAGACAAACCGCGTTATAGCCGAGATCGATGCCCTTCGCTAGGGATCCGGGCGCTCCCGGTTTCCGGTCTTAAGTTCTCCCGTTGTTCCCATTGTTTATTTCGCGCTTTCCCTCAAAATAAAGCTGATTGGGCCGATAATCTTTGTCAGGATATAGGAGTGTGCAATGAGCCATCTGGGAGAGCCTTTTTGCGTTCAGGTAAGCCGGATCCTATCGGTCCAGCCGGGAGATATTTTACGGCTGATGGGGCAGACCGAGATTTTTTTAAAAGACCTTCCGTTCGTCAAGGAATGCCGCCTCATTAGCAGGGAAGGGTATCGTTCCGTGACTTTCTGGAGGGTCGAGATCGATCACGTTCCGATATCCTGGAAAGAAGAGTCGATTTTTGATCTCCGGAACGGCACCGTATCTTTCAGGGCTCTTGAGGGAGATCTCCGGGTGCTCGAGGGAGTCTGGAAACTCACGGAATGCCCGCAGGGAGGAACCGAGGTTTGGATCGAGGCGAAGGTCGAGATCGGCATTCCGGCCGTTTTTGAAAAGGCCGTCGGAGGGATGATCGTCGAAAAGATCCGGAAATTTTTTGAAACAGTTCTTGATTCGATGGAGGAGAGGATCGGTTTCGAGCGTTACCGGCGAAAGAATGAAAAATCATCCCGCATTTCCGGGTTCGGGGTAATCGGTCACCCCTACAATTATCAGCATTTTTTGAAAAACCTTCATCTCCTCAAGCTCGATTTCAAAGCGCCTTCACCCGAATTTTTAACCAAGGTTTTTGATCTGACACCTTCCTACATTTCCTACGGCGTGCAGGAGTTCCGTGACTCGGCCGGAAAAACGACCCGCGGGGCTTTTATCGCCTGCAATATCATCCCCGAAATGCTCACGGTCGATATCCGGAAAACCGTGGCCAAGGTGGTGGAATCCTGCAAGGTCGCGGAACGGCACGGGTTCGGGATCGTCGCACTCGGAGGTTTTACATCGATCGCGGGAGAGAAATACGGCGAAGAATTCCTGAAACAGATACATATTCCCGTGACGACCGGGAATACGCTGACGGCCGCGCTCGCGGTCGAGGGAGTCCTCAAAGCGGCGCGTCTCATGGAGACCGATATTTCCAAAGCCAAGGTCGCGGTGATCGGGGGCGCGGGGGATATCGGGAGCGCTTGCGCCCGCGTCATGGCGTTCTCGGCCAAGGAAGTCACGATCGTGAGCCGCAGTCCGGCAAACCTCAGGAAAATGGAAAAAGAGATCAAATCGATCCGGCATGCGAAATTTCACGGCACATCGGACGCGGTGAAAGCGGTTCGGGATGCGGATATCGTGATCGGGGCGGCAAGCTCCCCCCATTCACTTCTGGAGCTCCGGCATTTCAAAAACGGGGCGATCGTCTGTGACGTCGGATTCCCGAAAAACATTGTCTACGGGGACGTGGACCGCGGCGATATCCTTGTCTTTGCCGGGGGGATTTGCTCGATCCCCTGTGAATTTCAGACCGGCCTTGAGATCGGACTGCCGTCGACCCGGATGCTTTACGGATGTTTTTCCGAAGCGATTGTGCTGGCGCTCGAGGAGCGTTATGAGAATTTTTCGTGGGGGAAAGGCCATATTACCAGGGAGAAGATGGACGAGATCCTGGAGCTTGCCCAAAAACACGGGTTTTCGCTGGCGCCTTTCTTCTGGTCCGGAGGGATTATCACGGACGACGAGGTTCGCGCGATCGGGACGGGACTCAGGGCCGGGGTTTGATTATGACGGCGCTGGTCACGGGTGGAACGGGATTTATCGGTTCCGCGCTGGTTCGCCATCTGCTTGCGGCCGGTTACCGCGTCCGGGTGCTGGTCCGCCAGAAAAAAGACAGCCTACTTCTTGAAAACCTTCCCGTGGAGGTGATCAACGGCGATGTAACGAACGCCCGCGCCGTCGACAAGGCCGTGGAGGGCTGTTCCGTTGTTTTCAACCTTGCCTCGCTTTATGCCTTCTATCCTTTCTGGATGAAACATCCGAAGGCAATCTACAGGATCAACGTTGACGGTACGGTCAATATGCTTGAGGCTTCGTTGCGCCACGGCGTAAAAAAATTCATTCACACAAGCACCATTGCCGTCCTTAACCGTCCCGTGGATGGCGGTTCCGTGGACGAGAACGCCGGCTTTGATCCGCGTGGTGCGAGCCATTATGCCCGATCGAAATATCAGGCCGAACGGGAAGTCCTTAAGTATTATTCCCGCGGATTGCCGGCCGTGATCCTGAATCCGGCCGTTGTATTCGGGGAACGCGACCACAAACCGACCCCGTCGGGGGACGTGATCGTGAAATTCCTGAACCGGAGTTATCCCGGTTATTTTGATACCCTTTGGTCCGTGGCCGATGCCGACGATGTCGCAAAAGCTCATCTTGCGGCCGTGGAGCGGGGAAAGGCGGGCGAGAGGTATATCCTTGCGAGCGGCGGGCATTACACGCTGAGGGAGATCTTCGGAATACTTGAAAAAATCACCGGGATCAAGGCGCCGCGTCTCCGGATTCCTTACGCAGTTCTTTTTAGTTTCACTTACCTTGAAGAAGCCGTCGCGTATTTTCTTTTCAGGACCAAGCCGCTTATAGCGACCGAGGGCGTGAAGTTCTGCAAAGCATCCCTTCCATGTGACGGCTCCAAAGCGATTCGGGATCTCGGATATGCGCCGACGCCGTTTGAGGAAACACTTGCCACGGCCGTCGCCTGGTACCGGAAGAACGGTTACGTGGAGCCGAGAGGTTTTTTCCGGATCAGAACCCACGGGTCACGTCTCGTCCGTTTTTTGATGCGCCGGCTGGGTATGGCAGGTTATACGGACAGATTGAGCCCGGGAACAATCTTTTTTTTCGGCATCGTCAAGCTGCTGAATCTGCTCAAAAAGGCCGGGGCCGGGCGGGGCGAGGACGGTTGGAGGAAGGTGACACAGTGTTATCTGAGGACGGAGCAGGCCAAATTTATCCTGACGGTCTTCAATCTGGATTTTCGCTCGGATCTGAAAACAAAAAACGAAATGACCTGCGACGATGCCAAACGGCATTTTATTCGGAGATTCGCAAAGTTTCTGAAAACCCAGCCGCTTTTTTGTCAAAAGCTCGAATGGCACAGGTTCTGCGCGAAGTCGGGGCCGCAGCCTTTTGCGGATATCGTTCAGGCCGAGTTTGACGCCTCCGGAAATCTTCTGCGCTTTGAACCCCGGTTCGATCCGGATGACGAACGAGGGAGGTTCGAAGCTATGCCGACCGAGCTCAAAGAGCTGCTTTTTGAGGGTCTGCGTCAGGTTTACAACGCTACCCTCGAACTTCCGGATAAAAAACGGCCGCTTCGTCTCAAAGCGGAGTGGCACCGATGGCTCTCGAAACATTCCGGCTGTTTTTCTGGCGAATGGTTCAAGCGCGCGAAAGAATTGGGCGAGCGTGTGATGAGCGCCGCATTCATACGTTTTGAGACGCTGCCGGCCGGGCTTTCCGCCCGGGGTTCCGGACGTTTCCGGGTTCCCTGGTTCATCCGTTCCAAACATCCCGGCTACGGTCCGCTCACCATCGTGTGCCGCCTGACGCCGGACCTTGAAGCGGCAGACATCTGGATTCAGTTTAGCCATGTGCCTGTTGACGGGGTCCCGGCCCAGGAAGTGCTGAACAAAATAAAAAAGGAATGGGGGACGAAGGGTGATCTTCCGTTTCCGGCTTCCGGATACCGGCAGGATATGACCCCGGAGGTGTGTTCTTCCGGCCGTACCGCTGACGGGACCGTGCATGTCTATCAATGTCTTGATTTCCAGCCTTTTCTTCAAGTGAGGAATCAGCTGAACAAACGTTTTGGAGGCCGCGCGAAGCAGGTGATCTCCTCGGCGGCGCTCCTGATCTGGAAGCTCTCCCAATACCGCGAATTTGAGGACATCAAGTTCGCGGTGCCGGTGGATCTGCGTGCGGCGGGGGGAAGGGAGCGGACACTCGGTTTTATCTTCATCCGTCCGGCTGTCTATTTTGACAAACAACGCGCCGACCGCGGATTTTTTTCATTCCAACAGGAATTTAATCGCCAGCTCTTTTCGGCCCGTAAGCGGCGCGGCGAGAGCTACCGCCTTCTTGAAATTTACACGGCGGCCCCGCACGCCCTTTATGCCGTGACCGCAAAATTCCTTATGAGGCCTCTCCAGGATTTTGTCGGCTCGCTCGGGATCACGATTATCAAGAAGGCCGATTTTTTTGTGGCGCCGGCAAGCGATGTTCATACGGACGGTTTTATCGCGTTCAGCAATTTTACGCTTCCTTCCGAGGACGGCGGGAAAGTAGGCGTCGTTAGCATGAAGGGGCCGAGGGAAAAGGTTGAAAAATACATGAATGTTCTTCATGATGTCATGCACAGGGCGATCCGGCGCGATGAACTCTATTTTTGATCCGAATCAGTATTACTGGAACGTGTATGCGCTCCCGCATTTCATTGTCGGGGTGCTTATCATACTTGAGGGTCTGTTCGTGTTCCTTCAGGGTAAACGGACCGTCACACACGTTGCCTACGCGATCACGAATTGGACGGCGGGTATCTGGCTTACCGGGGTCGGGATCGTCTGTTCAATGACGGATGAGACGGCGGCGGTCATTGTTTCGCGCTGGTACACCTGGTTCGGGATCATTTTTATCACGCCCGCCGTTTATTTTTTTATCGCATCGTGGGACCCCGGATTCCTCAGGCGCAAGGCGAAATGGGTCGTGATTCACTATTTTTGCGCACTTGGCTTTTATCTCGCCTGCGGCCTCACGCCCTGGATCGTTGCGACGGTGTATCCGTATTCGACCGGTTTTTTCCCGAAGGCCGGCCCTCTGGAAGGGGTGTTCATCGTTTGGTTCTATGCGCTCATGATTCTTTCGTTCGCCAATTTCATGCGGATTTGCCGGAAGGCCGATACCCCTATCCTCAAGAAGAATACAAAGCTTATGTTTGTTGCCTATGCGATTGCCTTCCTCGGCTCCATCGAATACCTGCCCAATTACGGAATCCATATTTTCCCGGTTGCGTTCCTGCCGATGTTTGTTTTCACGACAATCATCGGCTACTGCGTGATCCGCTACCGCCTCATGGATATCGAGACCGTGATCCACAAAACGGTCATGTGGTTTGTGACGAGCGCCGTGGCCGTGCTTCCCTTTGCCGGGATCATCTCTTCGGTTCAGCCGATGATGAGGGATTTGAAGCCTGCGGCCGCGGGATTTTATTTCCTGGCGATGCTTTTCATTTTCTATTTTTATTACCGCGCCGTGCAGCCGCGTCTCGACCGCCTCTTCCAGTGGCGGCAGACGAACCTGATGGCCGTTCTCGACGGGTTTTTGAGTGAGCTGGTCCACCTCAAGAATATCCGCGATCTCCTTCAGAGCTTCTCGCGTCTGATGCGCCGTGAGCTTTTTGTGAGGCGGCTTTCGGTTTATCTTTATGATGAGCAGTCGAAACACTTTGTCCCCGCCATCGCGAAAGGGATCCGCAGTCTCCGTCCCGTGCCCCAGGGAAGCCGATTGCTTCAGTGGCTTGCGGAGACCGACGGAGCCGTGATCGGTGAGCTTGCCGTGAGCGATCCTGCGGTCGACGAGTTCCGTTCCGAAATGGAAAACTTTTTTTCTGATACGGGCACCCTGGCCGTATTGCCCTTTGTGCTGGGCGACCGCCTGATCGGCTTTGCGAACCTCGGGAGGAAAAGTAACCTGCGCCGCTACGGTTTCAACGAGATCCGGTTCCTGAACCGCCTCAAGGTGCCCGTCACGATCGCTCTTTCAAATTCGATGCGGTATGAGGATATCCGCAAGCTTTCCGACGAACTCCAGCTCTGGAACCAGGCTCTCGAGGAGCGCGTCGACCAGAGGACGCGCGAGCTCGCGAAGACGCAGGAACAGCTCGTGCAGGCCGAAAAGCTCGCGACGCTCGGAACGCTCGCGGGCGGAGTCGCGCACGAGATCAATAACCCCCTCACGGCGGTACTCACAAACGCGCAGATCCTCCGTATGAGCGCACGGGAGGACGATATCGAATCGATCTCCCTGATTGAGGAAGGTGCGAAACGATGCCAGGGGATCGTACACAAGCTCATGAAATACGCCCGGAAAACCACTGAGGAAGCGCCTTTGAAAGCGATTGATCTTGGCGAGGTTGTGAAGGGAACGGTGGCTCTTCTGGGTTTTCAATTCAAACAGGAAAATATTGAGGTCAAAACGAGGCTTGCGAAGACCCCGCCCGTCCGGGGAATCGCGGGGGAGATTGAGCAGGTCCTCACGAACCTTCTTGTGAACGCGAAAGACGCGATCCTCGCGGTCCGTCTCCCCGCATCTGCGGGGAATACGGCACCCGGGCAGGGAAAGATCATCATAGAAACCCGCAAAGCTCCGGATGCGGTCGAGCTGATAGTGACTGACGACGGCGCGGGTATCCCTAAAGAAAATCTTAAAAAGATATTCGATCCTTTCTTTACGACCAGGGATGTCGGCGCAGGCACCGGGCTCGGCCTTTCGGTCAGCCTCGGTATCCTAAAGCGCCACGGCGCCGCGATTTCGGTCGTGAGCGAGCCCGGCCGCGGCTCCGCCTTTACCATCCGGTTTCCCGATCAAGATCCTGTCTCAAAATGATCCCGGAAACCGGGTCATGGAAGTATGAAATAGCGTCAGGCTCTGAAAGGGCCGTAATCCATGAAACCGTATGGTTTTTCCGCCCCTCGTTTTGGTTTTTGTAGTTTTTTTCTGGGGCTCCTAATTTGGTTAAAACGAGATGACCTTATTGGAAAAACATTTTTTATTTTTACGGTTTTTATTGGTGGGCGGGGAGTGCTTTTCGGCTTTGATTTATTTGTGCCTATATTAATAAAAGAGATAAATGCTTGTGAAACCGCCTCTCGTCTTGTCGCGGGTAAAGCTGGGCTATGGGGGAAACTCGAAAAGCGATCCGGATACAGTTATCTGGGGTTTTGTACCCGGCCCTTCAACTCAGCGCCCCCAAATCAGCTTAACCCGTTGATCGGATTACAGTTAAATTTCTAAATACCGATATAAGTAGAGGGGAAGGGTGTGTTCAACGCGAGGATTTCAATATGAAAAAAATACTGGTAATAGATGATGATGTTCTTGTCCTGAGGGCGATCAGCAAGTTGCTTACGATGAACAATTACAACGTGACAGAAGCTAAATCCGGCGAGGAGGCGGCGGGAATATTAAGTAGTGCCGATTTTGATTTAATAGTGTCCGACATTAGGATGGCGGGGATGGACGGGATTCAGCTTGTTGAACGTTTGAGGAGTTCCGGCAAGAACACGCCGGTGATTTTCGTGACGGGGTATGCGAGCGAAAATGCGCCGGTGGAAGCTTATCGGCTTGAGGTTAAGGACTATGTGTTGAAACCCTTTGATAAGGATGATTTGCTTCGCAAAGTCGAAAAGAATCTGGCTCTTCGGGAAGCGGAATTTGCAAAAAAGGGTGATTTGTGTCGAACCGTGCGTGGCTTGGTGAGAGATTTTGAAAAAAACAATAGCATGAATATTTACGAAAATGAAAACCTGAAGAAGTTTATCAGCGAACTCAACGCTGCGCTTTTTGCAGAGGAAAAAGAGCAGGCAAAAAAGTATGAATAATAGAAAGTTGGGATTTTTTTTGAGCGTTCTTCGGAAAGAGGCGAATTATTTTTGGGAGCGGCTGGTAGTTTTTTCAATTCGGGTAAGATATCGCTATTGGCGGCGTTTATTATGCCGAGTTGTTGGCAATGCGACATCTCTTGCGGCTCTGTATTACCGTGTTTTTAGACGCCTAAGATTTCGCACAATTCGGTTGTTTGTGTTTTTTGTTTGGAAATTGTGGCTGGATAAGGTTGAGGGGTTTGAGAATATTTCCTGGAATGAATCTGCGGTTATCGTTTCAAATCATCTCAGTTACTATGATTTCTTTGTTTTGGCGTCTGTTCTTGAGCGTCAAACCGTATTCATTGCTACCAAAGGGCTAAATGACAGATCGTTTGTGGGATGGTTTATGAAACTGGACACGATTGTTTATGTTGATCGCGAAAAGCCGGGTTACGGTTTTTTTAAGGAAATGGTCAGGCAGACGAAGATGAAAAAAAATGTTGTCATCTATCCTGAAGGAACGAGGTCCCGAAGCGGAAAGATGTTGGCCCCCAAACCGGGATTTATCAAATTGGCGCTTCTTTGCGGAGTGCCCGTCATCCCTCTGGCGATGCGGGGTACTTATGAAATTCTTCCGCCGCATGAGCATGTTCCCAAGATGAAAAAGTGCAGCATTCATATAGGCGAGAAGCTTTATATTTCACCTTCCAATCCGCTTTTTCGGGATGTTTTTTACCGTTGCGCGAAGGATGGCAAGTATACGAATCTGACAGACGAAGGGATCGAAGAAATTGCATTCCGGATTATGAACCGGATCAGGTTAATGTCCGGGCAGGAGTGGGATGAAAGCGCTCTCCCCAAGGCCAGATTATACGGTCTTGCGGATGCTTCGCCGAGGGCGGTCGAGTTTTGTTGCCAATGAAAAAGGCGGCCTTTTTTGATGTCGATGGCACGCTGGTTGCATGCCAGTCGCAAAAAAAATTTTCCGATTTTTTATTTTCAGAAAAGATACTCGGAGTTTTCCACATTCTTGTAATCTCCTGTTGGTTTGCGGGATATCGGCTTGGACTGTTAAGAAGCAGCATTGGCATGAGAAGAGTTTTTTATCGGTTCCTTTCTTTTGATTCGGCCGAGCGCGTAAACAATCTGATGATAAAGGCATATCAGGATCTTATCCGTCCGGCATTAAACCTGTTCCTGAAAGAGCGTATTTTGGGTCTGAAAAAGCAAGGCTATTTGATTGTTCTGCTTTCAGGGACCCTTCAGCAGTTTTGCAACCTGATTGCGGATGAGTTTGGTGCGGATCAAGCTTTCGGGACGAGGCTGATCGTAGAAGACGGACATTTCAGAGGGAAATGGGAGGGAGACATTTTAGAAGGAGAGGCAAAGGCCAGGTTTGTGAAGAAATATTCCAAGGCGAATGACATCAGTTTGGAACAGAGCATCGCTTATAGTGATAGTTCGGCGGACTTGCCTCTTTTGGAGATTTGCGGTTCTTCCGTTGCGGTCAATCCTGACCCGGCTCTTAAAACAATCGCTCAATCGCGCTCCTGGGAAATTTTGAATGGCTAATCTTCTGGAACAATACCTGTTGGCGTCGGTACTTACGGCAATCCTGACATTTTTTTTGGCCGTTCTTGTCAGCTGGAAGAACTACAGGCGGAAGTTGAACATCCTGTATTCGTTTTGGGCGTGCACAGTTGCCCTGTGGAGTCTGATGCTGGTTTTCAACGTGCTGGCTAAAGACCACGGCACGGCTTTACTATGTGTACGGCTGCTTCATTTCTGGGCGATCCTCCTGCCTGCGGTATATGTTCATTTTGTCTTGCTCTTTCTCTGCAAGGACGCGGCATTCAACGCGCTTATTAAGGGGACGTATGCCTTTTCGTTTTTACTGATTGCGCTGAATTTCTCACCCTGGTTTTTGTCTGTCGAATATCGGGAGAAATTTCGTTTTTTTGCGGCGAAACCCCTCGCTTTTTACCCCATACATATAGCGATGTTCATTGCCTGTGTATGCTTCGCGATCATACAGCTTTATCTCAGCTGGCGAAAAGCCGAGGGCAGTTTCAAACGGCAGATCTGGTACTTTTTGCTGGCAACCTTAATTGGATATTCGGGCGGGATCACGAATTATCTGATTAATTACAACATCCTTATCTATCCTCTTTATCCGTTTGGAAACTTCACAATTTGCGCTTATGTCATTGTGATCGGTTTCGGTATTCTCAAGTATCAACTGATGGATATTTCCGTCATCATCAAGCGGACGGTGGTTTTTACTGGGCTGTTCGGTATTTTAATGGCTGTGGTGGGGATAGTTACGACGCTTGCTCACAACTATTTGGGACAATTTATCGGGATCGGGCAGACAACACGTCAGATACTGAGCATCCTCATCGCGATGCTGCTGGCTGACCCGATCAGGAAGCTTCTGGTCAATCTCACGGACAGGTTCCTGTTCCAGAAAAAATATAATTATCACAAGCTCCTGAAAGACGCTTCGCGGGGGATGTCGAACATCGAATCCCTCGAGCACCTGCTCGGCCTTGTGGTCCATTTCGTGACGATGAAAATGCGCGTGAAGAACGCGTCGGTGCTGATGCGCGACATCCATTCGAGCGATTTCAATCTCGTTTACCAGCGCGGTTACGACAAAAAATTCCTTTCACTGACCCTGAATGACGAGGATCCGCTGATTGACTATATCGGGCATCATAAGGAGGCGGTCGATATCGAGAGGATCAAGGAGAAGATCGAGGCGGCGCGCTACGGACGCAAGGATAAAAAAGAGGCCGATCATTGGGACTATGAGGCGATCCGGGACAGGATGATCTACCTGCAGGCGACCTGCTGCGTGCCGAGCTTCCTGGGTCGCGAGCTCAAGAACATCCTGATGCTTGGAGAAAAAAAATCGGGCGAACATTACTCTACTGAGGACCTGAACCTTCTTTACACACTCGCGCAGGAATCCGCTATCGCGATCGAGAACGCGCGGCTCTATGACGAGGCAAAGCGCCGCTCGCTTGATCTCGAACAGATCAACGATCAACTTGAGCGTTCACGGGGCCTTTTAGAGCGCGCGCTAAACGAGGCCGAAGGTGCCAATAAACAGCTCCAGGACGCGCAGGCCCAGCTCATCCACGAGCAGAAGATGGCGACCCTGGGACGTCTGGCGGCTTCGGTCGGTCATGAGGTCAATAACCCGCTCACGATCCTTTCGATGAACGTGTCTCGCGCGATACTCAAATACCGCAAAGATCCGGATCTCAAGGTCTCCGAGATCATGGATGTGTTCGACAAGATGGAGAAAAATATCGAGCGCATCAAGGCGGTCGTGAATACCCTCACGGGGCTTCTCAAAAAGTCGGAGAAAGGGAAGTTTGAACCGCTTTCGCTCAAGCTGATCCTGGAAGAGACGCTTCCGCTCGTTCAGTTTCAGACCTATCTCGATAATCTTTCCGGGACGGAAGTGGATTTCAATGTGCCTGGCAATATCCCGCTCATCCGCGGCGACCTGGAGCGTTTGCAGGAAGTTTTCCTTAATATGTTCATCAACGCCTATCACGCGATGGCGGGCAAGCGTCACCGGAAGATCGCGGTGCGAGCCGAGATTGATCAGGAAAATCAGGGGATGGTCGCGATCCATTTTACCGATAACGGCTGCGGGATGACGGAAGAGGTCCGGAAGAAAATTTTCAATTACGGGTTCACGACGAAGCCCTCCGGCAAAGGGTCCGGCCTCGGGCTTTACATGTGCAAATATATTATCGAGCTGCACGGCGGCACGGTTTTGGTGAAGTCGCGTCTCGGCGAAGGGACGACGTTTACGCTTACGCTTCCGGTGTATGGGGAAGACTTTAAAATCAGCTCATAGCTATTATCTCTTGGTGAAGTTTCTGAGTTTTTGCTATAAGCTATTGACTGCAGGATATCAGGCTGTTGAAGCGGCCAAAATGCTGAAACGGTTTGATCAGAGCGAAAAAACCTGGCCGGTAGCCTGTGGCAAATTCCGCAGGTTTGGGGTTATCGGTCTCAAGCTAAGGACCGTCGGCTATAAGCTACGGGTTGCATAATGAAAAAAATCCTGATCGTTGACGACGAGACGGGCATCGTCGAGGAGATCAAAAGTTTCCTCGCCGAGGAGGGTTATGAAGTGAGGACTGCGGATACCGCGAAGTCGGGGATCCAGGTCCTCGAGGAAATGAACCCGGACGTCGTTTTCATTGACGTGAAGCTTCCGGATATGTCCGGGATCGAGGTGCTCAGGTTCGCGAAGGAAAAGCATCCGCGGACAAGGACGGTGATGGTCACAGGATATGTGGACCAGAACCTGATGGATGAAGCGGAGTCGCTTGGGCGGGACGCGTTTCTCCAGAAGCCCTTTGACCTTATCAGGATCGTGGAAGAAATCGAGTGCCTCACGGCGTAGCTCATGGTCAAGAATCCTCGGTGAATATCTTTTTGATTTTGCCGCAAGCTATTGGCTATAGGTTGTCAGCCGAATGCTGTTGGCTACAGGTTATCGGCTAACCCCGGAGTAATGCCCGATGAATTTTATTCGCACGGAAATAGACGGTGTTGTGATCATTGACCCGAAGGTTTATTCGGACGCGCGGGGTTTCTTCTTTGAAAGCTACCGCCGGGACATTTTTTTCAAAGAGGGGATCGTGGAGGAATTTGTCCAGGATAATTACAGCTCGTCCCGGAAGGGGGTGCTCCGGGGGCTTCATTTTCAGATTGAGCCGGAGGCGCAGGCGAAGCTTGTGCGGGTGACGAGGGGTTCGGTTTTTGATGTTGCCGTGGACCTGAGGAAGGGTTCAGGAACGTTCGGGAAATATTGCGCGGTGACGCTCTCGGCCGAAAACAAAAAGATGCTTTATATTCCCAAAGGGTTCGCTCACGGGTTTTGTGTGCTGGAAGACAACACCGAGTTCTTCTATAAATGCTCCGGATACTATTCGCCCGCGCACGAGCGAGGGATCATCTGGAATGACCCGCAGCTTGCGATCCCATGGCCGAAGCTCAACTGCGAGTTCATCCTTTCCGATAAGGACAGGAAGTATCCCACCCTGGAAGCTTATAGCTCATAGCCAAGAACCTTCGGGAAGTGTTTTTGGGATTTCGCTATCAGCTGATTTTCGGGGCCGGATATTCCAGCTGTGGGGGAGTGTGACGGGGGCCTTATGCCTGATCTCGACGGGGAAGGTTTTTTTGAAGGTATCATAGAAGCACATGCCGGATTCTTTGTGGCAGTAATAGAAAACACCCGTCAAAGTTACGTTCGTTTTTCCCGGGGAACCCCGAAAGAGCAGCTTGTAGGGCGGATTGAACGGGCTGAAATCCTTGCCACATGTCCGGCCGAAATTGACAATCGAAGCGTCCTCCGAACTGCAACTGAGTTTATAGGGGGAATCCGTTGTGAACTGATATCCCTCGGGAAGGCTGAAGCGGAGGGCGATTACAGAGGGCTCACCCTCAGGCGTTTTCCCCCGGTCTTTCGGTATCGTGAGGATCAGGAAGAGGGCGACGGCGCCTGTAGCCAAAACAGCGAAAAGCATCTTCGTTTTCAAGAAAACTCCTCCGTCCCTAAAATATTTTATCGCTGCGCCTGTCAGGAAAGTTTAAAATAGTGTCGCTATGCGCGAAATATTCATAAAATATTATCGTCAAGGATTATTTTATTCCAAACCCTAATTTTCACCCACTCCAACACCCGGGCCTAAGTCCCGGTGTTGGAGTGGGTGAGAGGATGGAAAAGCGGTGAAGATTACGGTTACGGTGAAGGCGAATTCGAAAGAGGAGAAAATCGAGGAAACCGGCCCCGGGGAATATCGCTTGCGGGTCAAGGCCCCGCCGGTTGAGGGCCGTGCGAACGAGGCCGTGATCAAACTTCTCGCCGCTCATTTCGGGGTTCCGAAGAGCCGTGTCGAGATCCTGGCGGGCACTTCCTCAAAACGGAAGCTTGTGAGTATCGGATAGTTCGCGCAACTCACAGCCAAGAATCTTCGACGAATACTTTTTTGATTTTGCTATACAGGCCTCAGGCTGTCGGCTATATACTGCAGGCTGAGAGAGTTGAGGGTTTGAATCTGCAGACCGCAGTCGCAGGTTTGTTTCCGCAATCGTTATGCAATGCCCGTTGAACGTTGTGCTAGAATAAAAAATCATGTTCCGAAAAATCGCCGAATTTATCGATCACTTCCGCTGGCCCGTATTGCTCGCGATGATCGTGAGTCTTTTCATAATGGGCAACGCGGCCATGCGCCTCAAGGTCGATCCCTCCATCGAGCCCCTCTTCATCAAAAAATCCGAGGAATACAAGTATTACCAGGCTTACCGCGAGAAATACGGCTCCGACCAGATGATCGCCGTCGCGATGGCCACCGATGATCTTTTTACGGACGAGAACTTCAGGATCCTCAAGAATGTCACAAAAGGCATCCAGAGCTTCGACCGGGTCGAGCGCGTGATCAGCCTCGCGAACGCCCAGGATATCCGCCACAAATTCCTCGGCGTGAAGACCGAGCTTGCCTTCAAGGAGGTCGAGGAGGGCGATAAAAGTGTTGCGCAAATGAAAAAGCGCATCCTCGCCAACGAGCTTTACGTGAGCAATATCGTTTCCAAGGACGGAAGGATAGGGAATATCGTCGTCTATCTGAAAACCGACGGTGATCCTTCCGCAAACGGCGTTTTCATCCAAGACCTCAAAAAATACCTGGAGGATTTTGAAAGGCCGGGGCTCAAGTTTTACATGGCCGGCGCGCCGGTCGAACAGTATGAGTTTATTCATCTGATCCACCGCGACCAGATGGTCTTTATCCCGACGATCACGGTGATCCTGATCCTTGTGACTTTTTTGATCTACCGGAGCTTCGCGTGCATGTTCCTCTCCATGTCGATCGTGTTCACGACGCTCGTCTGGACCATGGGGACGATCGCGCTCCTCGGCCAGGAGTTGAACCTTATGACTTCGCTCCTCGCGCCCGTGATCATGATCGTCGCGGTGCTGAATGCGACCTACCTGATCAACCTGTTTTTCGAGATCCGCCCGCATCATGCCAGCCTCAAGGAGTGTGTGCTGTTGACGATCCAGCAGCTCGGGCTTCCGTGTTTCCTCACGCATTTTACGGCGGTGCTCGGATTTTCGTCGCTCGCCCTGAGCCCGATCCCCGCGATCCAGAGCTTCGGTCTCTACGCCGCGCTCGGGACATTTTACGCTTATATCATCGAGATCGTGCTGACGGTGCTTCTACTCCCGATCCTTCCTTACCGACCGAAAAAGATAGACGCTTTCGATGAAAGCCATTTTTTCAACCGGGTTCTGATCGGGTTCCTCGAGAACCTGGAAGCCCGCTGGCGCTGGCTGATCCTGCTGGTGACGGGTGCCGTTCTCGTTTTATCGATCTTCGGCATCCGGAAGATCGAAGTCGACACGAATATCGTCAAGCAGATGAAGCCCAGTCTGCCGCTCGCGATCGCGACCCGTTTTATCGATGAGAACCTCACCGGAGTTTATTCGCTTGGATTCGTGATGCGCCGCAAGGACGGCGAGACGATGGTAGATCCGGCCACGCTCAGGCGTCTTGATGAGTTCAAGACCTATCTTGAAGGCGAGCCGGGGATCGCCAAGGTGAACTCGATCACGACCCTTGTGAAAAAGATCAATGAGGCCCGGGCGGGGGACGACGATAAATACGAGATCCCGGGGAAGCCGGAACTCCTGAAGCTTTATTTCAAGGGGATGGTGAAATCGGGGGATCCCGAGCTTTGGAAGATGATCTCCGAAGATCTCAAAGAGGTCCGGATCGAGGCCCGGATGAAGGCTATCGGCACGACGCAGGGGGCGGCCCTGGAAGACAGGATCCGGGAGTATCTGGACACGAACATGAGCCGTTATTTTGAATACAAGCTGACGGGGAACGTGGTCCTGCTCGGAAAGATTTCAAAAGCGCTTGTTCACGAGCAGTCGCAGAGATTCGGGTTTGCCTTTGCTTCCATCCTGACCGTGATCGTTCTTATCTTCCGCTCCCTGCGCCTGGGAATGCTTGCCGCGATCCCGAATCTTCTTCCGATCCTCGCGGTCTACGGGTTCATGGGCTACGTGGGGATCGAACTTTCAACGGCGACGGCGATGATCGCTTCAATCGTGCTCGGGCTTGTGGTGGACGCGTCGATCCAGTTCATCTACCGTTTCGAAAAAGAGTTCCAGCACCGTTTCCACTACCTGCAATCCCTCCACCACACCTACCGGAACGTCGGTCAGTCGATGGTGCTTTCGGCGCTGATCCTCTGCCTGGGGTTTGCGTCGAGTGTTTTCGCTAGCTTCAGGATCACGGTCCATTTCGGGGTTCTGACAAGCCTCACGATTTTTCTCGCGCTCCTCTGCTCGCTTCTTGTTATGCCGGTGTTTCTCGTGATGATCAAGCCCTTCGGGCCCCAGCGGCTTTTTAAGAGAAAGCTCAAGGGGGGGGATTCGTTCCACGGCCAGCGGCCCGGCCCGCCTGATGGTATATAAAAAAAAGTATAAAAAAAAGATGCAAATATTTTGTTTATGGATATAATCAACGCCTGCTGACAGTTATCGTAGACTGAGCTAACACAGCTTTAACCAACCAAGGAGGCATCAAATGAAGCTCTCAAAGAGTCTCATGACGGTACTCGCCCTGGTTCTTGTTGTCGGAACGGGATTGGTCCTTTCCGGCTGCGCGACCTGTTGTGGTGAGTCAGCTCCTGCAAAACCGGCAATGAAGTGCGCGTTCGGTGTGCAGGGGTGCAATAAAGACGCAAGCGCGGTTTGGATCGAGAAATCGATGCCTGACCAGGTTGTGGTCGGACAACCTTTTCAATACACTCTTCAGGTGACAAATCTTCGGGGCTGCGCTCTGGAAGATGTGGTCATAGTTGAGCGTGCATCGGATGGACTGCAGATTCAATCCGGTGAAGAGGGTCTGAATATTGGTTTCATGAAACCTAATGAAGTGAGACAGATTGTTTTGACGGCCGTTGCGAGTCAGGGCGGCAGTCCTTCGACCTGCACGACGGCAGATTACAAGCCGGTGCTGTGCTGCGGGACGGAAGCGATCTCTCCGAGCCTGGCGATAGCGCTTGAGGCTCAGGCTACGGGCACACCGTGCGATGTTATCCCTGCGAAAGTCACCGTTTCGAACCCCGGAACGGGCATGGCTCGCAATGCCAACATCAGCATGGATCTTCCGAAGGGTCTCACGACGACGGATGGCCAGTCCAGCGTGATGATCAATGTCGGCGATCTTGCCGGCAATGATGCGAAGGCTTACAACGTCAACTTGAAATCCGCGCAGTCGGGTTCTTACTCGATTAAGGCGAATGCGGAGGCTTCGGGTCTGACGGCTGCGTCCAACGCGGTAACGATTGACGTGAGAAACTGCGACCTGAACGCCAGCGTGAGCGGTCCGGCCAAGGTATTCATCACGAAGGATGCAAGCTATAAAGTTTCGGTGCAGAACACCGGTGACGCGGATGCCGCCAGTACGGACGTGACGGCGAGCATTCCCGCCGGAATGAAGTATGTATCGGCTTCAAACGGCGGTTCGGTGTCCGGCAATTCCGTGGTTTGGAATGTCGGGACGCTCGGGGCGGGGAAGAGCGTATCGATGGATATGACTCTTAACGCTGTGAGCGGCGGTTCCGGCATGAGCGTGGCGACGGCGAAAGCCTATTGCTGCCAGGGTGAGGGAAGCTGCCCGACCAACATCGAAGGGATCCCGGCGCTTCTGTTGGAAGCGATTGACGTGGCAGACCCGATCCAGGTTGGGGGTACGGAGAAGTATTACATCACCGTGACCAACCAGGGCTCGGCGCCTGATACGAACATCGTTTTGAGCGTCGGCTTTGAGGAGCAGTTTGATTACCAGTCCTCGAATGGTCCGACGGCCGCGGTGAAAGAAAGCGTCAAGAGCGTGGAATTTGCACCGCTAGCCTCTCTTGCGGCGGGTCAGAAAGCGACTTGGGAAGTGATTGGCAAGGCCAAGTCGGTTGGTGATCACCGCACCTCCATCAAGATCACGAGCGATTTTCTCAAGAGATCGGTGGACGAGACAGAATCAACCCACGTTTATTAATCGAGGGTTGTAAGATCATGCAAAAGCGCCCCGTTGTAAAACGGGGCGCTTTTGTTTTATGAACTGAATCAAAGGGAGACTGAAAAATGAGAACATTATTGGGTCTGATTATCCTGGCGCTCGACATCATCGCGATCATTGACTGCGCCAAAAGCTCGAAGACGATGGTAAAGAAAGTACTCTGGATCATCCTCGTGCTGGTCCTCCCGATTGTCGGAATGATCCTTTATTTCTGGCTCGGACGGGAAAAGAAAGCAGCGGCGTAAGAATTTAAATATAAAAAATCCCCCGCACCTAACGGTTCGGGGGATTTTTTTGCCTTGGCGGCGATATTAATAACCTTATCCCGGGGAGTTACGTTGAGCGTGTGCGCGTTTTAAAGCAACGTTTCCTTTATTTTTTTTGATGTTTCCTGTAGAATGCGCGCTCCGAACGGTGGTTTTGTGCGCCGTTGAGTCTTTCACCCTTCCGCGATTCCTCGCGGGTGGACAGTCGGTGGTCTGTTGCCGGCTCAATGATATTTTCGGAGTAATGTTTTTGCTGGCGTAGCTCAGTTGGTAGAGCAGCTGTTTTGTAAACAGCGGGTCGGGGGTTCAAATCCCTCCGCCAGCTTGTTTGTAGGGCCATGCCGGCTGATTTTTGATATGATTCGTGCGCGCATTATTAGAAACGAGATGTTTCTGTCTGACGCGGGGAGTTGCCCGAGCGGCCAAAGGGGACAGACTGTAAATCTGTTGGCTTATGCCTTCAGTGGTTCGAATCCACTACTCCCCATTCGCCTTTACCAAGGCTCCGGCGAATGTGTATTCCAAAACAATAGCGTGTCTTCTAAAGAGCCCTGCAATGCCGTTGCAAAGGCGAATGGGCCTGCCGAAGCTTTTATGAGGCGAAAAGCAGGGGAGGGCCTTATGCACTATGCCTATTTATTACGCGGTATTTCTTTTCCCCCGCCAAACCTGCGCAGGCGTAACGGCTAATCTCAAGAAACGGGGCTCGCTGAGAATGCAATTCAAGGCGATTCTCTCATACTTCCAATAACCGTTTTGAGCTCCACGGGCTTGCACGTGGGCATCTACGCATGTTAGTATTTTTACAGAGGAATCCCCAAAACATACAGTGGCTATATTCCGTTATAGCGGCGATCAAGGAAGCAAGTAATGAACAAAAAAACGGTTCGAATCCTTGTGATTGAAGATGATCCGAATTATTTTGTTCTGCTTAATGAGTGGCTCGTGCAGTGTCGTGAGCCTT
The DNA here is from genome assembly GCA_022705945.1 of Candidatus Omnitrophota bacterium. Taxonomy (GTDB): domain Bacteria; phylum Omnitrophota; class Omnitrophia; order Omnitrophales; family Aquincolibacteriaceae; genus UBA1443. The sequence goes on from JAKJDL010000002.1 coordinate 210,768, forward strand.
CTTTTGAAGTTGTCCGGGCAAAACTTCTCCAGTCCGGAATTGACCGGCTCAAAGCCGGCGATATAGACCTGATCCTTTTGGATCTCACGCTTCCTGACAGCTCCGGTTTCAATACGATATCTTCTGTTCGAAAGGCGGCCCCCCAGGTTCCTGTGATCATTCTTACCGGTGTCGACGATTCAGCGCTTGCTTCCAAAGCGATTGCGGGCGGTGCCCAGGATTATCTTGTGAAAGGCAGTTTTGACCGGGAGCTTCTTAATAGAAGCATTCTTTACGCTCTCAACCGGTTTGAATCCCAGGCGGAGCTTCAGAAGTACTACGCGGAAAACCAGCAATCCCAGCGGTCCCTGGCTGACAAGGAAGAGAGGTTTCGGAGCCTTGTTTCGAATATCCCTGGCGCGGTTTATCGCTACAGCATTAACTCAAGCGGAGTCTGGGAGATCGAATACATCAGTTCCGCGGTCGGGGATATTGCCGGGGTGAGCGACAAGATCCTGACCGGTCAGGGAATTCAAAAGTATTTTGACATGATCCTGCCCCAAGACCGTGAAATGGTACGGGATACCTTCAACAAGACCATCCAGTCCGCCTCGGCCTTCAGCATTGATTACCGGATTCATTACCGAAGCGGGGATTTCCGGTGGATTCATGACCAGGGCCGCGGTGTCCTCGGAGCCGAGGGCAAGGTAACCCATGTGGACGGGGTTATGTTCGATGTGACGGAACGGACCAGGGAAAAGGAGCAGTTTCACCAGCTTGTTTATTATGATTCGCTGACCAGTCTGCCTAATCGGGAGCTTTTCATGGACCGCCTCGACCAGGCTGTCAAGGAAGCCCGCCGAAAAAAAGATATCGGCGCCATGCTGATCCTGGACCTGGACCATTTCAAGCGCATCAACGATACGCTGGGACACAGCGTTGGGGATCAGCTTATCAAGGCGGTTGCGGTAAGGCTTCAGAAAACCATGTATGAATCCGATACGATCTCCCGGATTGGCGGAGGGAGCTTTATGTTCCTTTTGCCGAGGATTGCGAAGAGCGAACATGTCGAAAATGTGGCCAACAAGCTTTTAATGGCGTTTAAATCCCCGTTTCGCACTCAGGAGCACGAGCTTTTTACAAGCTGCAGCATCGGGATCGCGCTTTTCCCCCAGGACGGGGAGGACGCCCAGTCGCTTATGAAGAACGCGGATGCCGCCATGCATTTAGCCAAGGACCGGGGTAAAGACCGGTATCAACTTTACTCCTCCTCGATCGCAAACAACAGTTTTGAGCGGCTTGTTCTTGAGAACAGCCTCCGTCGGGCACTTGAAAAAGACGAGTTCAGGCTTTACTATCAACCGCAGCTTGATCTCCGGACCGGGAAGGTCAGCGGAGTGGAGTCTCTTATCCGGTGGCAGCACCCGGATCTCGGATCGATTCCGCCGCTCGAGTTTATTCCAATCGCGGAAGAAACAGGGTTGATCCACCCGATAGGGGAATGGGTCCTTCGGACGGCCTGCGAACAAAAACGCATCTGGCAGAAACAGGGATTCCGCTCTCTGAGCGTTTCAGTGAATCTTTCGGCGAAGCAATTCCACTATGTCAACATGGTTGACATGGTCATGAGCGTTCTCCAGCAGACCCAGATTGATCCGAAGTCGCTTGATCTTGAAATTACAGAAAGTACGATCATGGAGCATCTTGAGGAAACCACCGAAACTCTGCGCCGCCTCAAGGAAATGGGATGCCATATCACGATTGATGATTTCGGGACAGGGTATTCCTCCCTGACGTATCTGAAGACCTTCCCGATCGACATGCTCAAGATTGACCGATCCTTTGTCAAGGACATCGTTACAAACCCGGACGATCGGGCGATCACCCAGGCTATTATTTCCATGGCGCATAGCCTGAAGCTGGAAGTGGTCGCCGAAGGGGTTGAAGAGGAACCTCAGCTTGAGATCCTCAAATCCCAGGGCTGCGATATCCTCCAGGGTTATCTTTTTAGCAAACCCCTGCCGGCCGCTGATGTGACCAAGATCCTTGAGGAAACGGCGGAGAGGGTCCCGACAGACCAATTTCATTCCAAAGACTGACCCCCAGCAGCCGGGCATAAGATTTCGCGATAGAAAAATTCTCGCCTTTTTCATGCGGACCCGGCAGTTTTTATCTTCCCCGACATGATTCAAGTTCCCGTGCCTTTCCATCGGTAGAAGGCGTAGAACAAAGCCGGAAGCCGATGCCGGTTTTTCACTTTCCGGAGGCCCCCGGTGAGGGAGGATAAAAGCTCCGGCGGTTCCAAAGCACAACTTTTTCCTTTTTCTGCGGGCCGGATTGATCCTGCTTTTGGTCCTGATCCTTGTCGGGGCCGCTTTTTCCCGGGTTTCCCTTAGGGCCTCCCCGAAGTGCTGAGACCGGATTTCCGATCCGTGAAATTTTCTCCCGAAATAAGCGTACCGGTTTTTTGTGACGAGAAACAGCTTGAGCGGAATCTCGACGAGATGCCTTTTTTCTTGTCGCACGGTTTCGACTTCATCACAAGCATGATGTCATCTTGGTATCCCATCGGGCTGTTTTTGCGGTGGGCGGGAGACTGACACAGCGCTTTGCTTGGTGTATAATCCCCCCATGCCTAATTACAAATTCACCTGTACTCATTGCGGTAAATCCTTTGAACAAGATCTTCCCGAGGTAAAGGAGTGTCCTTTCTGTTTTTGGACATCCTCGGTTAAGCGGGATGATGAGCTGGATGCGGAAAATAAAGCTGCGGCCGGTGCCCGCGAAAAAAAAAGAGATACCGGTATACGTGTGTTATTTCCGGCGGTTTCCGGGTTTTTTCGCTGGGTTCTTCTGATCGGGATTTTTGCGGGAGCCGTTTTTCTTGGAGTCCGGTTGTATCCCGGGTGGCGCGCCGACGAGGCCCCGGTCTCGATTCGGGGGGATCAAAAGGCTATTCCGGGAGAAACCGGTAAAAAGGCCAAAACGCAGGTTCCGGTAACTCCGGAGGAGCTTAGCGAGGCCGACGGGAAGGTTCTTTTGCGCGAATTATCTTCGTCCCCGGAACCGAGCGAAGCGGAAATGATTGTGCTTGCCCGGAATGTGCAATTCAGTACCGGTTGGAGCGAGCGGCTTCCTTCTCCAGCCTGGACTCTTTCCCAATATGAGCAGCTGATCGCGGATCAGGAGCGCTTTTATAAGATTACGCTCCCGAGGAGCTATAAAAAAAATTTAAGGTCCCTTTTTGAAGAAAAATATCTGGCGGGGGCTGAAGCGTTTGGGAAAGGGGACCTTTTGCCGGCGAGGGATCTTTGGATCGAGTCGCTCGTTTTTCCTCTTTACTCGACCAATATCCAAAAACACAGGGGGGTGGTGCTGACCATGCTCCGGTCCTTCATTAACGACACGCTTTCGAAGATTGCGGCCCTGAATTACAGCCTTGCCGAGCGGGAGGGGCGGGTAAGAGAAAGGTCGGCCGCGGAAGCTTACGGGGCCCTGTTAAGGTTGATACAAGAAAAACAGTGGAGCGAGGCTTTGAAGCGGATCGATCAGAAAAAACCGGCGCCCCCGCCTTACCCTTTGTCGATTACGAAAGTGGATCAGGATATTCAGCGCACGCTTGCAGGCTTGATGGAACCGGCTCCCGTGAGCACGGCTGATTTCCTCGCGATGCGGGACGATCTTGCGCGGAAAAAAGATATTCTCGAGGACCTTTCGGAAGAAAACTATCGCAAGAGCCTGACCCTTCATCGGGAGGGGATCGTGAAGATCCGCGAAGGAGATTATCCCGGAGCGATTAAAGTGTTATCCGGTATCCGGGGGCCTGAGGTCTTAAGGTCGGATGCGCAGGCGAAGCTGGCGCTTCTTCAAAAAATGACAGGGGCCGATGCGCCGGGAGAAGCGCGCTAATGACGGTTATGGACCCGCTTGATCACGGGGTTGTGAATACAGGCAGCTTTGTTTACGGGCTCGTTCGTGATATGCCGGTGGCCGGGCAGCTTGTGAAGTGCGCCGGGCGTTTCGGCCTCAAGGCCAGGATTTTTGACCGCGCCGAAACTCTTTTGCGGGAGGTCGGGGAGGCGAAACCTTTTTTGATCATTCTTGATTTTGATCATCTTGAAAATGAAGCGTATAAAGTCCTCAAAGAGGCCCGGCAAAATGCCGATTCTAAGGATGTGCCGCTCGTCGGATTTGTGAGCCAGCCGCGGGCGGCTGTCAAACAAGAAGCCCAACAATCCGGTTGCGATCGTGTCTACATGAAGACCGAATTTAACAGGGAGCTTCCGGATATCGTGACGAGGTATGCGAAATGATCCTGCATCTGGGGTATGAGCTTCCGGTGGAATCGCCGAAAACGATGGCTGAAGACCAGGAGCGGTTTACGCCCGAAGAAGTCAGGATCGTAAAGCGGCAAATCCGACGGAATCTGGAGATGATCGACGCTTATATCAAAAAGGTCGATCTGTTTGTCAATCAGGAGCGGTACCCGCACCGGGAAGAATTTATTGAGAAACTTCGCAAGCGCCTTTTCCTTTTGATGGAAGAGAACGATACTTTCAGAAAAGTACTCTGGAAACATTTTCAACAGGAAACTGTGGGGGTGGTGAGAACATGACCGGCCAAGTAACAACTTTGATCCTGGGAGGCGGGCAGGGGAAAAGGCTTTTTCCGCTTACGAGTTACCGTTCCAAACCCGCGGTTCCGATCGGGGGGAAATACCGCCTTGTCGATATTCCGATCTCGAACGCGATCAACTCGGGTCTCAAGCTGATCTACGTTTTGACCCAGTTTAATTCCGCGTCGCTTCACCGTCATATCCACCGCACTTATCCCTATGAGGCGTTTACGAAAACGAGCGTTGAACTGCTAGCCGCCGAGCAGACGACGGATAATACCGACTGGTTCCAGGGCACGGCGGATGCTGTCCGGAAATGCCTGCCGCATTACCGGATCGACGTTGTTGAATCGTTCCTGATTCTTTCCGGAGATCATCTTTACCGGATGAATTACCGCGAGATTCTGGGTTTTCATAAAATGCAAAAGGCCGATGTCACGGTCGCAACCGTTCCCGTTCCGGAGAGGATGATCAAGGGATTCGGGATTATGAAGGTCACCAGGGACGGGAAGATTACGGAATTCCTTGAAAAGCCGGGCAAAAACGATGATCCGTCTTCCTATGTCATGCCCAAGAGTCTTTGCGATCTCTACCGCGTGAAATCCAAGAGTCCCATGTATCTGGCGTCGATGGGAATCTATGTCTTCAGGCGGGATGTGCTGCTCGACATCCTGAAGGGCAACGAAAAGGATTTCGGCAGGGAAATCATTCCGAAGGCGATCAAACAGTATAAGGTTTACAGTCATGTCTATACGGGATACTGGCGCGATATCGGGACGATCGGAAGTTTTTACGAATCCAGCATCGAGATGACGCATCCGAATCCTCCGTTCAGCTTTTTGATGCAGGAAGGCCGTATTTTCACCCGTCCCAGGTTCCTGCCGCCCTCCAAGATCATCGACACCGAGCTGGACCATGTGCTGATGTCCGAGGGCTGTATTCTGACGGGAGCCAAAATCAAGAGCTCGGTGATCGGGCTCCGCTCGGTGGTCGGGCAGGGAACCGTGATCAACAAGAGTGTTTTGATGGGAAATGATTACCATGAGTGGCCCAGGTCCAGCGAAGAAAGAAAGATCGGGATCGGCAAGAACTGCGTGATCGAAAAATGTATCCTCGATAAGAATGTTTACATCGGCGATAACGTTCGTATCACCAACAGTCGCGGAATTGAGGAGAAGGACGGTGAGAACTACTATATTCGCGACGGGGTCGTGATTATTCCTAAAGAAGCCCGCATCGCGGCCGGGACCAAGATCTGAAGAGCAATGAAGGCCATCCTTTCTTTCAGGATAGCGTGCGGTTCGAGTGTGTTCCTGCTGGTGCTTTTTCTGACGCTCCCGGCGGCGAGGGCTTATGAAAATTCTGCTTTACGGGATGAGGCTTACGATGATGCGGTCCGACGTGTCAGCCAGCAGGATGCCGTGGCGGGTGCCCAGGCGACCCTTGCGTCGCTTTTTGGCACGAATGCCGTGATTTCCCTGCCGCCCTCATTTTCGCGAAGTCCCATCGCGCTCCCTTCGTTTGATTCAAAAAATCTCGAGATCGATCAGGAAGCTGTAAACGACTCCTGAATACAGACTGCGGACGGTAAAACCTCCTAGGGGTATGACTGGTGCGCTGCAGGCAGTGTTCCGGGTTTTTTAGTAGTTCGCCCGATCGAACCGCAGGAAGGCGAATGTCGAAAAAAGTATATTCCCGCCCCATGCGCTCAGGAAAGGGAAGATCGCTCCGGATTTTCCAAGCGCCATGCTAACCGCTCCGAAGACGTGATAGGCGAAGATTAGTCCCGCGCATGTCAGAACATTGAATGCGATGGATTTCCGGGTGTGGATAGATGCCAGAAGCGGTATCGCGAGGAGCATCATCACCAGCCCTTTCCACGGTGACGCGAGCCGGTCATAAAGATCAACTTTTTCAGAATAGACCGCAATGCCGTTCTCTCTGAGTTTGTCGATTGTGTATTTCAATTCATGATAGGAAAGATAAATGCTTTCGCTTGTTGCCATGATCAGATCGCGGGGAGTGACCTGCACGTCGGGATAACTTTTTTTCGTGATCATGACCGGGTTCCCGAATACCGCGCCCTGGACATCAGTCTGATATTCCGTAATACCTTTAAATGTCCAGGAGCCGTTGCTAAAAGAACCTTCTTTGGCGAAGATTTTTTGAGTGGTCTGATTGGTTGTCGGATCCATCCAGAGGATGATGGCATCCTCGACGGTTTTAGCTTTTGGCATGAATTTCCGGAAATAGTAGAGAATATTGCCCCCGGAATAATACGTCACATTTTTCAGGACCTTCTTGTCTTCGGCCCCCTTTTTCTTCTCAATGTAGATTTCGAGGAGCTCGTTGGCGGTACGGAAGGTCGGGGGCACGATGCGGTCGCTGACGAGGAATGTCAGGATGCCGATCAAAAGAGCGAGAAAGATCAAAGGGCGCACAATGGTTATGATCTTGAGTCCGGCGGCCTTCATGGCGATCAATTCGTTGTGGACGCCAAGATTGACCAGAAGGAAGATCGTTCCGAGCCAAACGGACCAGGAGATGGTCTGGCTGAACGCCATCGGGATCAGGCAGAGGTAATAGCGAAAGACCACCGGGATCGGGGTTTTATTCCTGAGAAGCTCGTCGAGATTATCGAAAAGATCGGCTACCAGAATAAGGAAAACAAGAGTAGCTGAGCAAAAAAGGATCGGGACGAGAAGTTCCCTTACAAGATAACGGTCCAGGACTTTCAAGATGCCCCCTTTGGGTGTTTAGGTAAACGGAAGATACCTATATTATCCGCAGCGTCAGGTAATCTCAAACTATTTTTATGAAGTGCTCAATGGGCACAAGAAAGTAATTGTGAGTTTGATTCGCCGTCCCCGCCTTCGGCTGTTCGCTCAAATTCACAACTGCTTATGCCTTTCGCCTATCAGGAGAAGATGCGGTCTCTTTTTGGGACGGGTTGAGGTCCGATCGTCCGGTTCTGGCCAATGCCAAAAAGTCCACACGGAGAGCCCCCGCCGCCTTCAGGATTCGGGCAGCCTCATTGGCGGTGGATCCTGTCGTGAAAACATCGTTGAGTAAAAGAAGTTTTTTCCCTTTGACCTTGCGAGGAGCGCGAACCCTGAAAGCGCCGTAGGTATTGATGCTCCGCTCCCGGCGGCTGAGTGAGGTCTGGGAGTGGATCATGCGGGGTTTGACCAGTATGTTTTTCAGGACAGGAAGTCTTGTGGATTTCCCGACCATGCGGGCCAGGGTTTCCGACTGGTTGAAATGACGGTGGAGCCGTTTTAGAGGATCGATCGGTATGGGAAGGACGGCATCGCAGGGGTATTCGGAGACAACGGCGAGGGCTAGTCTTGAAACGGAATCCTGAAAGATCTTCAGGAGATATTCTTTGCGGCTGTATTTGACGGCTCTTAATAATTCCTTGAGCGGGGACTCATAGGAATAAACAGCCCAGGTGTTTGACAGATGCTCAAGGGGAGCGGGATGATAAGCTTCCTCCCAGGGCCATTCGAGACGATCCAGTGTTTCTTTACAATTTTCGCAAAGCCGCATTTCGTTCAGCCGAAGTATTTTGCGGCAAACACCGCATGTTTCGGGATAAAAAATCCGTATGAGAGCTTCCTTGTAGCATGCAAATGTGGCCGGAGGGGGTTTTCTCATGGATTAAATCGTATAATAATATTTATATTAAATCAAATATATATTTAAGTTTAATTAAATATATGCAAGGGGGGAAGGTTTGAAAATTTCGGGATTCAATCCGTCCGACAGGGAACGATCTCGCCGTTGCATTATCTTAATGGACAGGGGGAGGAGAGGATGGTGAAAAGCCCGGTTCCGGGTTCGGATTATTTTTCCCTTCGTGTTTTGAATGTCTGTATGTATAATACGCCGCTCAGTCCGGATTTTTCATGTGCTCGTGGAAAGTTCACCTACGGGGCCGATAAATTAAATCGTCATAGCGGTTTAATCCGGCTGTCGTGGTTGCCCTGAAAGCGGGCAAAACCAACCATCCAAGAAAGGGTGAGAACGCGTGTTAAAAGTCGATATCGGCGAACATGAACCTCTTGAAAAGGCCCTCAAGCGCTTGAAAAAGAAAATGGAGCGCGAAGGGATCCTGAAGCTTCTCAAGGCGCGCAAGCACTATGAGAAACCTTGCGAGAAGAGGCGCCGTAAAGCCCGCACTTCCAAATCCCGCCGTCCATTCTAACCGGGGTTTTCTTGCCGGTACCTTCTCAGCGGAAAAAAACATGCGGGGCGTATTCCGTCTATGGAAATGACGGATTGCTTTTGATATCATTGCTTTTCCGGTCAGGTTATCTGAACGGAAGAAAGGGCGGAAACACTTAGAACCTTATGGCATCGAAATTTCAGGGTTTCCCCGGGATGGATGATATCCTTCCGGGAGAGATTGAGAAATGGCAATGGGTTGAGGAAAGAGCCCGTGCCTTTTTCGAAGCGGGCGGATTTAAAGAGATCCGGACTCCCATTCTGGAGCCTACCGAGCTTTTCGTCAGATCGATCGGGCAATCAAGCGATATTGTTCACAAGGAGATGTTTTCGTTCAAAGACCGCGGCGAACGCGATATGACGATGCGGCCGGAAATGACGGCCTCGGTCGCCCGAGCGGTTATCGAACGGGGACTCCTGACCCAGGCGAAATCCCTTCGTCTTTATTATGTCGGCCCCATGTTCCGCGCCGAACGCCCCCAGGCCGGCCGCAAGCGCCAGTTCCACCAGATCGGAGCCGAGATCATCAATGAAAACGAAGCGTCCGATTTTGACGCGATCGCGCTTGTCCATGGACTCCTTCATTACACGGGATTGAAAGAGTTTTCACTGAATCTGAACGATCTTGGCGATGAGGAGAGTCGGAAGAAAGTGAAAACGGCCCTGGCGGATTATTTTGAAAAAGAGAAAAACAGGCTTTGCAAGGATTGCCGGTGGCGGCTCGAAAAGAACGTGCTTCGCATTTTTGACTGTAAAATCGCCGAATGCCAGCCGGTGATCGAAAAAGCTCCCTGGGAACAATTTGCTCCCCTTGGCGCGAATTTCCGGAAGCTGACTGCCAAACTCGCGGATTACGGGATCCCCTGCAAGGTGAATCGGCGGCTTGTGCGGGGGCTCGATTATTACAACGGTGTTGTCTTCGAAATTACGGCAAGCGGTCTCGGGGCGCAGAATGCGGTTGCGGGCGGCGGACGATATGATAACCTTTATCAAGATCTCGGCGGTGCCGCTGTGCCCTGCACGGGGTTCAGTATCGGGTTTGAGAGATTGCTCACGGCGATTCAGGCCCAGGATGAAAAGGCTTTTGAGGAGATCCGGACGAGGCGTGTTTACCTTGCGCCTCTTGAAGACTGCGCGGCGGTTCTGAATGTTGTCCGGGAAACGGCGCTCCGGCTCCGGGAAAAGGGATTCCGGATCGAGATGTCTCCCGGTGTTTTTTCCCTGAGCCAGCATCTCAAAAAGGCCGACAAGCTCGGCGCGCGGTATGCCCTGATCGCGGGACTTGATGAAGTTTCCCGCGGTAAACTTGTCGTGAAGGATCTTGCAAAAAGAGAGCAGGCCGAGATCGAACCCGAAAAGATCACTGCTTGTTTCGAACAGTGAGAACAGAAGTGCCCCCCTCGCGCGTTTGGTGGAGGAGCGGCCCTGTCATGAACTAAAGAATAGGTGATGCATTTATGTTGCGGACAGTAACCTGCGGTGAACTTAACAGAGAGTTTAAAGGCAAGACGGAAACGCTGACCGGATGGGTGGATACGCGCCGTGATCATGGCAATTTGATCTTCGTGGATCTCCGAGATCGGTGGGGTGTCACCCAGGTTGTTTTCAACCCCCAGACGAACGCCTCCATGCACAAGATTGCGGAAACCCTTCGCTCGGAATTTGTAATCCTCGTAAGAGGTACGGTTCAGGAACGTCCCGCGGGGACCGTGAATGCGAAGATCCCGACGGGAGAGATCGAGCTTCAGGCCGAGTCACTCGAGATATTGAACACCTGCCAGCCGCTGCCGTTTGAACTGGGTGAGAAAAATGTCGGAGAGGAACTCCGGCTGCAATATCGTTTCCTTGATCTGCGTCGCCGCGACATGGTGGAAAGTCTGACGCTCCGGCACCGTGTCATGAAGCTTGTGCACGAATACCTCGACAAACAGCGTTTTATTGAAGTTGAGACGCCGTATTTAACCAAAAGCACCCCCGAGGGCGCGCGCGACTTTTTGGTTCCTTCGCGGCTGAATCACGGAACCTTTTACGCGCTTCCTCAATCCCCGCAGCTTTTTAAACAGATCCTGATGGTATCCGGTTACGACCGCTATTATCAGTTTGCCCGCTGTTTCCGGGATGAGGACCTTCGAAAAGATCGCCAGCCCGAACACACACAGATCGATCTTGAAATGTCTTTTATCACAGAGGAAGACATTATGGGCGTCGTTGAAGGTATGGTCGTGCATGTTTTTAAGCATACCCAAAATATCGCGATCAAGCTTCCGCTTCGCCGCATGAGCTACCGAGAGGCGATGGAAAAATACGGCTCTGATAAGCCGGATCTCCGCTACGCGATGGAGATGAAAGACCTTTCGTCGGTGTTTGAAGCAAGCGGTTTCAAGGTGTTCGATGAAGTTCTTGCCCAAAAAGGGTCGATCCGGGGACTTTGCTTCACGCCCCCCGCCGGGACGGAATTTTCCCGCAAGGATTTTGACGATCTTACCCAGTGGATCAAGACTTACGGCGCCAAAGGCCTTGCCTGGTTCAAGGTGACGGGGCCGGATACGGTCGAGTCGCCGATCCAGAAATTCTTTGACGGAGCCCGGATCCGGAAGGTGACGGAAACGATGGAGGCGAAAGCCGGCGACATCATTTTTCTTGTGGCGGATCAGTTCAGGATCGCCTGTGTGGCGCTTGGGGCGCTCCGTTGTTTCCTCGCTGAGAAATACGGCATGATCCCGGAAGGGAAATTTGAACTTCTCTGGGTCGTTGATTTTCCTCTTTTCGAATGGAATGAAGAGGAGAAACGCTGTGACGCATGCCATCATCCGTTCACGTCCCCCAAACCCGAAGATATCCCGCTTTTGGATACCGAACCTTTAAAAGCGAGGGCCCGGGCTTACGATATCATATGTAACGGAACCGAAATGGGCGGCGGCAGCATCCGCATCCATGACAGGAATGTCCAGACGAAGATGTTTGAGCTTTTACAGCTGACCCCGGAACAAGCGGAGGCTCAATTTGGCTTCCTCTTAAAAGCCCTAGCGTTTGGCGCGCCTCCGCACGGCGGCCTCGCGATCGGACTGGACCGTTTTATTACGCTTCTGCTTGCGAGGGATTCGATCCGGGAAGTGATCGCTTTCCCGAAGACCCAGAAAGGGACATGTCTTATGACTGATGCTCCGTCTCCCGCGACCGAACGCCAGCTTAAGGAACTCGGTCTTGACGCGAAACGGATGTGGATCGGGCAGGGGAATAAATAAGACATCGTCCGGGATTCCGGAGATAAAGGTTTTTACCATTTTAAACCAACGAAAGGATTCAGACTTTGCAAAAAATCATCAAGCTCCACTCGAATGCCGAAGCGGCCGCGCTTTACGGGAATCTGGATCAGAATATCCGGCAGGCGGAAAAGGATTACAGGGTCCGCCTGATAGCGAAAAATGACCGTTTAAAGATATCAGGCGATAAAAAGGACGTTGAAAATGCTTATGACCATTTCATGAGGCTTCTTGAGGCGAATCGCAAGGGGGGACGGGGTTCTGACCGGCGCGTGTCCGACGATCCCGTGATAAAGGAAGCCAAAACGGAGACACCCGCGAAAGGCGTGATTCATTTTTTTCACAGAGGCAAAGTGGTTCAGGCGAAAAGCGAGAATCAGCTCGCGTACCTGCGTGCGATCCAGTCCAAGGACATCGTGATCTCGATCGGCCCCGCCGGTACCGGGAAGACCTATTTAGCGATGGCGGCCGCGGTCGAGGCCCTGAAGAAGAAATATGTGGGCCGAATCATCCTGACGCGTCCCGCGGTTGAAGCGGGTGAAAGTCTCGGGTTTCTTCCGGGGGATCTTGCGGCCAAGGTGAATCCTTATCTGAGGCCCTTGTATGACGCGCTCTATGATATGCTCGAATATGAGGAAGTTGCCCGCTACACCGAACGCGGTGCGATTGAGATTGCTCCGATTGCCTATATGCGCGGACGCACCCTAAATGATTCTTTCGTGATCCTTGATGAAGCCCAGAACTGCACGCATAATCAGATGAAGATGTTCCTGACGCGTATGGGACAGACCTCCAAGGTTGTGATCACCGGGGATATCACGCAGGTCGATCTTCCGGCCGGAAAGAAGTCGGGACTGATCGAGATCCGGCAGATACTTTCGGACATTCCGGATATCCAGTTCATTTATCTGAACGAGACCGATGTGGTTCGTCATCCTCTGGTGCAGCAGATCATCAAAGCTTATGAAAAACATGAACGCCGGAAAACGCATGCCGAGTCCTGACAAGGCCGCCCGCACAAAGGCCACCGGGAAACTGATCCCGTCCGGGATCTTTGCCGTCGGAGCGGTTCTTGCCTGTTTGCTTCTTTTCTGGAACCGTCCCTGGACATTGGAGCAACAGGAATTCCTGCTGGGAGAACCCTCCCTCCGATCTTATTTTGCACCCTTGTCGTTTACTTTTGTGGACGAAAAGAGGACCGAATCGGTTCGAGCCGAAAAATTAAAAGAACTTCCGCCGGCCTATCGCATTGATCCCGCAGTCACCGCGGAGATCCGAGAACTGCACGACCGGTTTTGGAGGGTTTTGATTGAGGTCCAGGAGGAAAAACGAAAGACGGGAGAAACGCGCTGGAAGGAGCTTCCGATTCCATTGCCGACAGGTGCTTTGGACACATTGCTTTCCTCGGAGAATCTTCCGGAGTTTCGATCGCAGACAGCCGCTATCCTTGATGCGCACTTATCCCTTGGGATCTGGGATCATGCTTTGAGGCAAAGATTTATGAATTCGAACAACGCATGGGTTTTGATCACGAATGAGGACGGGCGCGAAGAGAGGCGGGTTGCTCCCCAGGGGCTCTTGACGGTTGATGAGGCTCTCCGGAATATTTCGGGAATGCTTCCCCCGGAAATCGATCGAAAAAAACAATTCCGCTCCGCGGTTCTCCAGGTCTTTGAAAATGTCGTAAAAACCAATGTCGTGGCGGATGATGAAAAGGTCCTGGAGCTTCGGAAAAAGGCCCTGCTTTCTGTTCTTCCGGTCGAAATCACCGTCAAAAAGAACGAATTGATAGTCCAAAAGGGGATGCTTGTTACGGAAAAGATCAAGGGAGTGCTTGATCATATTCATCAGCGGCTTGCGGCCCGGAAACAGCAAATCCAGATTGTAATGGGGGTCCTTTTGATCACGCTCCTTTATCTTTTCTCCGCGCTTTATCTCGCCGCTTTCGAGCCCGGAACATTCTATGACCGGGACAGGCTCCTTCTCTTTCAGGCGGTTCTTCTGATCGGTCTCGGACTTTCGAAACTTGTTACGGTTCTGCCCGATGTCTCGATCTACCTGATGCCTACGGCTCTGATTTCGCTGCTGCTGACCCTGCTTTTTCACAACCGGATCGGAATCCTTGGCGGTGTCATAATGACTGTGATGAGCGGGTTTCTTTCGGGTTTTCGAATCGATATTATGCTGGCAACGCTTTTTGCATCCCTCGCTTCAACCATTCTTGCCCACCGCGTTCTTAAGAGAAGCCACTTTCTGAGGATCGGATTGGGAATTGGGGCAGCTTATTTTTTGGTGATTACAAGTTATCAGATCGCTCAAAATCTCCCGTGGCGCGAGGCGGTTCAGTTTGGATTTCTCGGATTTTTGAACGCGCTTTTCACGGCCGTTGCAAGCTACTTGGTGCTTCCTGTTCTGGAACATTTTTTTGATGCGATTACGGATGTAACGCTCCTCGAGTTGTCCGACCTGAACCATCCGCTGATGCGGAGGATGATGGTTGAAGCGCCCGGCACCTATCACCACAGCCTGATGGTCAGCTCCCTTGCGGAAAATGCGTGCGAACGGATCGGGGCTCATGCGCTCCGAGCCAAGGTCGGATGCTACTTTCATGATATCGGGAAACTCGAAAAACCAGAATATTTCACCGAAAACCAAGGACACCTTTACGCAAATTGTCACGAAAACCTTTCTCCCCGGGTGAGTTTTGAGACTATCGTGAACCATGTCCGCGACGGTGTGCGGATCGCAAAAAAATACAAATTGCGTCGGGCCATTACGGATTTTATACGCGAACATCAGGGGACCGGTGTCATTTATTATTTTTTCAAAAAGGCCACGGATATGGCGGCTCCCAAGGAACAGGTGCGGGTTGATGATTTCCGTTATCCCGGCCCCAAACCCCAGAGCCGTGAAACGGCCGTGGCGTTGCTGGCGGATTCGACCGAGGCAGCATGCCGCGCGCTGAAAGATCCGACGCCTGATTCAATCCAGCAGCTCGTTCGGAAAGTCATCAACGATAAATTTATTGACGGACAGCTCGATGAGTGCGAACTGACTCTCCAGGATCTTCACAAGATTCAGGCGAGTTTTTTCGGGAATTTGACCGCCATGTTTCACACGAGACTGAAATATCCGACGGTCGAACGCCCCGCGATGGAGCCGGATATTTTTGGGAAAAACCAGTTTCATAAATTCAGGGCGGACGAGTAGAAAATGCCCGGCGCCCGGGAACTTCATCGGGGTTTCGAAATTAACATTCTGAACGAATGCTCCCGGGAAGTTTCGGAAACAAGACTTGTGAAAGTTGCCGGTCAGATCCTTCGTGACCTTGGGTTCAAGAAAGCTGTTTTGAGCATACTCCTTGTGGGAGACAGGAAGATGCGTGAATTGAACCGCAAATACCTGAAACACGCGTGGTCCACGGATGTGCTCGCGTTCGCGGAAGGCAAGATTATCAAGGCCGCGAAGCTCCGGAAAGCGACGCGCAAGGTTCCGTCTCTCCGGTATTCGGCAGGCGCTGCTCCGGATTTTCTTGGCGATATCGCACTTTGTATCCCTACCATTGAGGGGCAGGCGGAAGAATACGGCCATACTTTTCTGGAAGAGTTGGACTATTGCCTGTGTCACGGCATCTTGCATCTTCTGGGTCACGATGACAAGACCCGTTCGGGGCACAAACAGATGCATCAAAAGCAGAAACAGATTCTGAAGCATATCCTTCCGTCCCGCTCCGGGACATGAGAATTCCATGAGTATTCACAAGGTCGAAGGGATCATTCTGAGGAACCAGCCCTTCCGCTCGAGCTCTCTGATCGTTACCTTTTTTACCCGCGAAGCCGGCAAGATCCGGGGGGTGGCCAAGGGGGTTCACCGGGAAAGGGAGAACCGTCAGGCCGGCTTTGAGATTTTCACCCTGGCCGAGTTCATTTTTTATGAAAAAAAACGATCCGATCTGCATCTGATATCGGATGCGACGATCCTGGAGAGCAATGATGTGCTTCGCGTTCGTTTGGAAAGTATTGCCTACGGCAGTTATTTCTGCGAACTTGTAGATGAGTTGACCGAAGTTCAGGACCCGCATCCCCGCATTTTCGATTTCTTGCAAACGGCACTCAAATACTTGCCCGTGATCTCCCCTGAAAGGCTCACGCTCATTTTCACGGTAAAGCTTCTCGGAGAGATGGGATGGATTCCTTATACGGACGGGTGCGTTTTCTGTGACGCAAAACCGCTGGAAAGAGGGTATTTTTCGATAAAACAGGGCGCCCTGCTTTGTGACGGTTGCCGGAGCAAGGATCAAGGCGCGCCGGCCATCAGCCCGGCGTGCCTGGAATTGATCCGGATGTATTCCCGGCAGGAGATGGCATCCTGTCTGGAGCGAGCGAGTTCCATCCATGCTGTTAACGAATTACAGCGTCTTCTTACCCAGTTCCTGAATTACCGTCTCGGAAAAATCCTCCGATCCCGGCGATTTCTTGAATCCGTTCGTCCCTCCCTCCGCAATACTTAAATCCACATATAAAGCTGTAACAATATATCAATAAACAACTTACGGTTTTTATCTATTGAAAATTTGACAGATTAATAATGCCATGATAAGTTTTATTTAGAGCAGAAAAGCATATATTAAATAGTAGTTGTTATATAATGATCAATTATGAAAGATAATCCAATGGGTCAAAAAACTATGGGTGGATTTCTTTTTTTCCAGCTCAGCAATGAGGAACGCGAATCTGCGATTCGCTACCTGCTGGAAGCAATCCTGAAGGTCCGTGACAGCGATCCCGAACTTGCTCGGGGGAATTTCTTTGACGAGGATGTGAACGTTTATCTCGCGCATCTTCTTTTCGCCATGTCACTGCCCGAATATCACGATATGGCGGACCCTTTTTTGTCCAGCGAACCCAAAGAGATCACGGAATGGGTCAAACAGACGGATGATCCGATGCTGCGATATTTCATTTACAAGGTGAATGCCGATCACAGGCTGGTCCATTCAACGATTTTTTCGGATCGCCCGGCAGCTGAAATAAAAAGAATTATTTTTCGCAGAGAAGAGAACGGGGAGAGCCGACTTGCGGTCGCCTATTATGATCATGCGTCCCGATACCATAAAGGGATATATCATAAGCGGACAGGCGTTGGTGAGGTTTTGGACAAGATCGCCGCAAGGTTTGATGTGTATAGCCGCGTTCTTTTCAGGATCCGGGAAGATTATTTTCAGTTTGTTGACTGTTTTCGGGAACAGGCTTTCCGCCATTTCTTTTTGAAGTTGGAACGGTATGAAAAGGAGTCCCGCAAGGATTTGACGCTCGACCGTTTTTTGGAGGCCTACCAGAAATGGCTTAGTCTACGGACGCCCGAGGCCAGGCGGGAAACATTGGCTTTGGCCGGGGAACTTGCCGAGATTGACCCGAACTTCCGCTTCGACCCTTCCAAGCTAGGCTGAGTTTTTCCGCATTTTCCGTGCAATCATTCCGGTTTTCAGAAGCTGCCTTGATCCCTTGTTTCTGAAAACTCGGGGGAGTGGATGCTTATTTTCAAGCGTCCCTAAGTTTGATATAATTCCGCATAATTCCACACGACTTCACTTCATATTCAGACTTTCTGGGAAAGGAATTTATGCTTAAGACACCGCTCACGATCGAACCCACGGGCCGGCTCCAAAAACTGCCCCCCTACCTTTTTGCCGAGATTGACCGGAAGAAGCGTGAACTCATCGCCAAGGGCAAGGATGTGATCGATCTGGGGGTGGGTGATCCGGACATTCCGACACCGGACTTTATTGTCCGGGCGCTTCAGAAAGCGGCCGAGAATCCGAAAAACCACCGCTACGCCTTGGATCAGGGGATGCCCGAACTCAGGGAGGCAATCTGCGACTGGTTCCTCGAACGTTTTCAGGTCAAACTTGACGCTGATAAGGAGATACTCCCTCTTATCGGTTCCAAGGAAGGGATCGGCCACCTTCCCCTTGCGGTGATCAACCCCGGGCAGGTCTGTCTGATTCCGGATCCGGGATACCCTGTTTACCGTTCGGGCACGCTGTTTGCGGAAGGGATCCCTTACACGATGCCGCTTCTTGAGCAGAATCATTACCTTCCGGATTTCAGCGCGATTCCCGCAGATGTGCTCAAAAACGCAAAGTTGATGTTTCTGAATTACCCGAACAACCCGACCTCGCAAGTCGCAACCAGGGCCTTTTTTGAGGAGGCTGTTAAATTCGCCCACCAACATAAGATCCTGATTGCCCATGACGCGGCCTATTCGGAGATGACTTATGACGGTTACAAGTCTCCGAGCATTCTCGAATTGCCGGGAGCCAAGGAAGTGGCGGTTGAACTTTTTTCGCTTTCAAAAACCTATAACATGACGGGATGGCGCATCGGGTTTGCGGTCGGCCATCCCCAAGCGCTTTCGCTGCTCGCAAAGGTGAAATCCAATCTTGATTCCGGTATATTCCAGGCTGTTCAGATTGCCGGGATTGCGGCGCTTAAAGAAGGGGCAGAGGCGCTTCAGCAGAATCTCAAGATCTACCGGGAACGTCGAGATCTTCTGATCGGTGGCCTGAACCAGCTCGGATTCAAAGTGGATCCTCCGCGCGCGACGTTCTACTGCTGGATTCCGGTTCCCCCCGGTTATACGTCCGCAGAGCTTTGCCTGAAATTCCTTGAGGAGATGAACATTGTGGTTACTCCGGGGAACGGGTTCGGGCCGAACGGGGAAGGCTACTTCAGGATTTCCCTCACGGTTGCGGAATCCAGGTTGATGGAAGCTCTCGACCGGATCAGGAAAAGTCATCCGAACCGTTCCCAACTTTAAGATATCCGCTTACTTGTCGGTTTTACTTACGGCATCACGAGGTCTTGTGCCCACGGTTTTTGTCGGAGTCGGTTCCAATCTCGGAGACAGGGAGTCGTTTTTCAGTTTTGCCCGCGCCCGCTTGGAGGATCACCCGGGGATTTCGCGGGTAGCGTGTTCCCCGACTTATGAGACCGACCCCGTGGACGCAGAGGGAGGCAAATTTCTCAACGCGGTCTGGAGATTCGAGACGGATCTTGTCGCCCATGATGTGCTGGAACTTTTGCGGGAAATCGAAAACGGGGCGGGCAGGACCCGTAGCGGCCGTCATAATGCGAGGACGCTTGATCTGGATCTGCTTGTTTATGGCGAGGAAATGATCCATGAAAAAGGGATGACGGTTCCGCACCCGAGAATGCATGAACGGTATTTTGTGCTGAAGCCGTTTTGTGATCTCGCGCCTGAATGGACGCATCCGGTATTGAAACGGACAGCGAGAGAGCTTTTGACCGGTTTGGGACGGGGGAAATAAAAGATGCGGGATTTTTAAAAGAACGGCTGAAATCTGAAATATGAAGATCATCAAGGATCCGGTTCAATTAAAGCAGATACTGGTCGGGGAAAGAAAACTTGGGAGAACGGTAGGGTTTGTACCCACAATGGGCGCTCTCCATGAGGGACATCTTTCGCTGGTCCGCGCTTCGAAATGCGAGAATGATATTACCGTCGTCAGTATCTTCGTCAATCCGACCCAGTTTGCCCCGGGGGAGGACCTGAAGAAATATCCCCGGGTTTTCAAAAGGGACTGCGGGATGCTCGGTAAATGCGGGGTGGATTATCTTTTTTATCCTTCCGTCCGGGCGATGTATCCCGAAGGGTTTTCGAAACCCCTACGCATCAGAAACGCAAAATGGCCGCGACTGGCAAGGTCCCTGTGCGGGAAGTTCCGTCCCGGACACTTCCGGGGCGTTGTGACCGTTGTCGCGAAACTGCTCGATATTGTTTTTCCGGATAAGCTCTATCTTGGATCGAAGGATTATCAGCAGGCCGCGGTTCTGCAACAGATGGTGAAGGATCTCCGGTTGAATGTTAAGGTGCGGTTAATGCCGACCGTGCGTGAAAAAAGCGGTCTGGCGATGAGCTCTCGCAACCGGTATCTTTCGATCGTGGATCGAAAACGGAGTGAAAAGATATCCCGGGTTCTTCTCGAGCTCGGCAGGGAGCTTGAAAAAAACAAGGAGCCGGTTTCTAAACTGAAAAGCAGGGCGCTGTCTGAATTAAAAAAACATGTCGATCGGGTCCAATATCTTGAAATCGTGAACGCCCGGACACTGGCTCCGGTTCGGGCCCGGTGTGCGGAAATGGGGGTTCTGACGGCCTGTTTTGTTGGCAAGACAAGGCTGATCGATAATGTTATAATCCGAAGCCGTTGACGCATCGAACGGGACGCAGGGCTGACAGAAAAGAATTCTCTCAGGTTGATTATTTCCCATATGGTTTTCTTGGAACGGAGAATGTATGTTAAGACAAATGCTTAAAGGAAAGATCCACCGCGCGACGGTGACCGAAGCATGTATTGATTATGAAGGAAGCGTTACGATTGATAGCAAGCTTTTGAAAGCCGCTGATATTTTGCCTTATGAAAAAGTCCTTATTGCGAATCTCAACAATGGCTCCCGCATCGAAAGTTATGCGATCGGCGGCGCTCCCGGGTCCGGAGTTGTTTGCCTTAACGGGGGAGCGGCCCGGCACGGTAAGCCGGGAGATATCCTTATCATTTTGGCCTTCGGGGTTTTTTCTCCCGGGGAAGTCCGGAGATACCGTCCCAGGGTTGTTTATGTCGATGGCAAGAACCGGATTATTAAAAAACGGTGATGGGGAAAATCTGACGGTCTTTTCAATACGATGAGAAAATTTAAAGTAGGGATTATCGGATGCGGGGCTATCGGGACGGCGTTGGCCCGCGTCCTTATCCGGGACCGGAAGCTCAGTTTTCGTGCGGTTCTCTCGGCTGTTTCCGACAAGGATCCGAAACAGGCTGAAAAACTTCTTGCGCGGATCGGGAAAAAACTCCCGGTCGTTTCGATACCGGCGATTGTCAAACATTGCGATTTCATCATCGAAGCCGCCCATCCCGGCATATCGTCTTCAGTCGCATCTCTTGCCCTCAAGAACAACAAATACGTTCTAATCATGAGCGTCGGGGGACTTTTAAAATTCCCGTTCAACAGGCTCAAAGCGCTCATCGCAAAAACGTCGGGACGTCTTTACTGCCCGTCCGGAGCGATTGCGGGTGTCGACGCATTACTTGCTACGCAGACGACCAAAGGGCTTCGTCGCGTCCGGCTTAAGACGACCAAGCCGCTCCGGGCTTTAAAGGGCGCGCCGTATTTTGAAAAGCATCCCTTTCCTGTTTTTAAATCGGGGGAAGAGAAAAAGCTGATTTTTCGAGGAAATGCGCTTCAGGCGAGCCGGGCGTTCCCGCAGAATATCAACGTGGCGGCGATTCTGAGTCTGGCCGGGCTCGGCCCCCAAAAAACTGAAGTTGAGATCTGGGCGGCACAGATTGCCGGAACGAACCGGCACGAGATCTGCATCGAAGGGGATTTCGGCACGATCCGCACAACAACCGATAATTTCCCCGCTCCTGATAATCCGAAGACGAGCTATTTGGCGATTCTTTCCGCAGAAGCGACTCTCCGAAAAGCTTTTACGACTCTCCGGCTCGGAACCTGATAAAGGGATATGAGGGAAGCCATTGAGGTCCGGGGGGCACGTGAACACAATCTCAAATCCCTGTCAGTCAGAATACCCCGCAATCAGTTCACTGTAATCACGGGTCTTTCCGGCTCAGGGAAGTCCTCGCTGGCCTTTGATACCATCTACGCCGAAGGCCAGCGCCGTTACCTCGAAAGTCTCTCCTCCTACGCCAAACAATTTCTTGAAAAGATGAAAAAGCCGGATGTGGATTATATATCCGGACTTTCCCCCGCGATCGCGATCGAACAACGCTCGGCTACCCACAATCCGCGCTCAACGGTAGCGACCGTCACGGAGATCTACGATTATTTAAGACTTCTTTTCGCGAAAGTCGGAACGGCGCATTGTCCTTCCTGCGCACTTCCGTTGAAAGGTCAATCGAGGGAGGATATTTTCAGAGATATCCTGAATTCCTTCAACGGCCGTGAGGTCCAGATATTGGCGCCGATCGTTCGCGGCCGCAAAGGGGAGTATCAGAAGGTTTTCCGGGATATTTTGAAAAAAGGGCATGATCGTGTCAGGATTGACGGCGAGGAGAAGTTTCTCACTCCTGAAACCAAATTGAGAAAATCGGTCCGCCACGACATTGAAATCATTGTTGACGAACTGGTTGTTGAGAAGGGAGCCGATCTCAGGCGTTTCCGGGGTTCGCTTGACTGCGCGCTTGAACTTACGGAAGGCCATGCCGCGGTTCTGGATAAAGACTCCCGGGAGCGCGATCCCCGTTTTTTTTCCACATCAAAGAGTTGCCCTTCCTGTCAAATCAGCCTGCCGGATCTCACGCCGAACATGTTTTCGTTCAATAGCCCTTATGGCGCCTGCCCCAAATGCAAGGGGTTGGGGAAGCTGTCGCAGATCTACTCCAGGGGAGTGATCGCGGACCCGTCGAAACCTTTTATGAACGCCCTGAACAAGGATGTTTTCTTTTCATTCAATAAATATTTTTTCGAAGATCTCCTGCATGATCTTTCACATAAATATAACTTTGAATGGAATACCCCTTACGGAGAGTGGCCCGAAGAGGCAAGGGAAGCGTTTTTGCTGGGGGACGGGGATATTTCGGGTCTTGCTGAAGAATGGGAGCGGTTGTTTCATGAAACAGATTCGGAAATGATTCGCTCGAAGATTCGTAAGTTCCTCCGCGAGGAGATTTGTAAAGAATGTGACGGAAAGCGGCTCCGTAAAGAAAGTCTTGGCGTCAGGGCGGGAGGAAAAAACATCGCGGAAGTCACCGGGATGGCAGTGGAGGATGCGGTTCCGTTTTTTAACGGACTTTCTTTTGACGGTAACGAAGCGTTGATTGCGACACCGATCCTCCGCGAAGTTCGCGAGCGTCTCTCGTTTCTTTCGGATATCGGGCTCGGTTACCTCACGCTTGACCGGGCGGTTTCGTCGCTTGCGGGAGGCGAGCTTCAACGGATCCGGCTTGCAGCTCAGATCGGACTCGGACTGACGGGGGTTCTTTATGTGCTGGATGAGCCGAGTATCGGATTGCATCCCAGGGACAACAAAAAACTTCTGGATGCCCTTGAGAGGCTCCGCGATTTGAAAAATACGGTTCTGGTCGTGGAGCACGACGAAGAAACGATCCGTCGCGCCGACCATGTGATTGACCTCGGTCCTGGCGCCGGAACGGAAGGCGGGGAGGTTGTCGCCGAAGGAGCGGTCGGCAATATGGGGGACTGCCCCCGTTCGGTCACAATGAAATACCTTCGGGGAGAGCTTTCCATTGATGTTCCGGAAAAAAGAAAAGACTATCGCAGGGCGCCGAAATTAAAATTGAAAGGATGCGCCGAGCACAACCTGAAGGGGTTCGATGTCGAATTCCCGCTGGGTCTTTTGGTGTGTGTGACGGGTGTTTCGGGTTCCGGGAAAAGCACGATGGTTCACGATATTCTTTATAAGGAATTGCATAACCGGCTCTGGAAAACCGGATATCATGTCGGCAAATTCGATTCAATCGAGGGCGCGTCCCGGATCGACAAGGTGATCGAGATCGATCAGGCTCCGATCGGCCGGACCCCGAGGTCGAATCCCGCCACATACACGGACATTTTCGGTTTTATCAGGCGGCTTTTCAGCTCGCTTGAAATTTCGAAGCTTCGGAGGTATTCGCAGTCCCGTTTCAGTTTTAATTTAAAAGGAGGACGCTGCGAAAAATGCCGCGGTGCC
This sequence comes from Candidatus Omnitrophota bacterium, assembly GCA_022705945.1. Taxonomy (GTDB): domain Bacteria; phylum Omnitrophota; class Omnitrophia; order Omnitrophales; family Aquincolibacteriaceae; genus UBA1443. The sequence continues at coordinate 234,582 of JAKJDL010000002.1, forward strand.
GGTTTTGAAAAGCTCGAAATGAGCTTTATGCCCGACATCTTTGTTGTTTGCGAGGAATGCCGGGGGAAACGATATAACTTGCCGACACTCGAGGTCCGTTATCAGGGGAAGAACATTGCGGAAGTTTTGGACCTCTCGGTCCGTGACGCGAAGGAGTTTTTCTCAAGGTTCTCCGTGATCCGGGAAAAGTTGGAAGTTCTGGATTCGATTGGCCTCGGATACGTCAAGCTTGGCCAGCCTTCGATAACCCTTTCGGGAGGGGAGGCGCAGCGCATCAAGATAGCTTCCGAACTCATGAAAAAAGCGACCGGGAAAACTCTTTATCTTTTGGATGAACCGACGACCGGACTCCACTTTGCCGATATCAAAAATCTTCTTCGGGCGCTTTTTGATCTTCGTGAGCAGGGCAATACCGTTGTGGTGATCGAGCATCATCTTGACGTGATCAAAACGGCCGATTACCTGATTGATCTGGGCCCGGAAGGCGGGCGGGAAGGAGGGAAAGTGGTTGCCTGCGGCTCGCCGGAAGAGGTTGCGGGGGTTGAAACCTCCTATACAGGACGGTTCTTGAAAGAAATGCTTCGCGGATGATGATGCTTGCTAGTTTTTATTATTACAAATTCCTTTCGCTTAAAGTTTTTTCATGTTACATTATGCCATAGGGTTTAATGTAAATTCACTGATTGGAGGACCCCCCAAATGATCATGGAGATTGGAATTGTAGCTGGTGAGATATGGCATTATCTTGATGAGTGTCATAGCGCCAATCTTGATCAGCTAACGAAAGGGACCAAGCGTCCGCGGGAACTCGTGCTGATGAGTCTTGGTTGGCTTGCGCGCGAAGGCCATGTGTCACTGGGAACGCCGGAAGGCGGTTATACCGCAACGTTGAACCGTAGATAATCCGAGTGAAACACTGTTGCATCGTTTCCGCTGTTTCAAATCTTAAAGAGGCCCGCAAAATAGCGGGCCTTTTGCTTTTCAAAAAACTTGCCGCATGTGTCCAGCTTGTTCCCGGCATGGAATCACATTACAGATGGAAAGGGAAGAAAGAGACAGCCGGGGAAATTCTCGTTTTGATCAAAACCCGAATGTCCCTTTACAAAAAGGTCGAGTCGGCTATCTTGAAACATCATCCCTACGAAGTCCCCGAAATTATCTGCCTGCCTGTTTCAAAGGGAAGTAAAGTCTATCTGGATTGGATGAGTTCTGAAACGTCCGCGAAGTAATCAGATTTTCGGGGGGGAAACAGCGATAAAAACTTTTACGGGTTTTGCGCTTTCGTTCGAGATCTGATGCGGCAGGGAAGCATCGAAGTAAAGCGATTCTTGGGATTTTAGAACGATCTCTTCCTGATCCAGTTTGACCTTGACGCTTCCGTCCAGTACCCAGATGAACTTTTCGACGCCGCGTTCGTTAGATTCTTTTTCGGTTTTCCCGCCCCCCTGAAGGGTCAATAGGAGGGGGGTGATCTTTTTCTTGGAGCTTTCCTGGGTCAGCAGTTCGACGTGAATGTCCTTGGTGTGGAGGGTGATCTTGCGCGCATCCTTGCCCTGGCGGGCGATCTGCTCATAGCGTTTATCAACGCCGGAGTAAAACTCGGCAAGGCCGATTCCCAGGGCCTCTGCGACCTTTTCATGGCACTCCACCGTGCCGATCATGATCCCGGTTTCAATGCGTGAGAGGGTGGCTTGGGCGACTCCGGTCTTTTCGGAAATTTCAACTAAAGTAAGCCCCTTGGCTTTTCTGAGTGTCCGCATTCGCTGTCCCAGGTTCTTGAGCATGGCACCATTCTATTCGGTACAGACTTTAAGTCAACATAGATATGAAAGAAAAGCATAATTATAAATATGTAAATAAATAATATTAATATTGACAAAATTCAAACTCAGTGATATTGTTTCACCAAAATCAACATAGGAGGTGTTTCAATGTCAAAGCAAGCGAAGATAAAGAAAATCATGGGGACGTTTCTGGTGGTGACGTTTTTGGCCGGTGGCCTTACCCTGGCGGCCGCAACGAAGGTTCATGCCGCGCCCAAAGCGGCGGCTCCGGCTGTTAGTGCCCCGGCGATGATCAATATCAATAAGGCCAACGTTGAAGAGCTGGACAAGATCCGGGGGATCGGACCTGCGATGGCGCAACGGATCGTCGATTTTCGAACGCAAAACGGCCCGTTCAAGAGCGTTGATGACCTTGTTCAGGTTCGCGGGATCGGCGGCTCCAAGCTCCAGCAGATCAAAAGTCAGGTCACGGTCTGAGCGTTTGACCCGTAAGAGGACGTTCCTTGCCGGACCGGTAAGAACCCTGGGGGGGGCCGGCGGGGGATGTCTTCACGATGCCGCTAAAATGAACGATACCGTGAACTTTAAAATGTCGGAAGGGTATGTAAGATGCCTTCGGAAAGCGGTCGGTCGCACAAGGAATCTGTTTGAATTTCAGGACGGAGTCCCGGATGCAGAGCATATTCATGCCGTGAAATCACTCCTTTATGCCGCAATTGAAAGGGCCTGGATGGAATCGGAACGTCTTCTTGGTATCCAGAGGATGTTGAGAGAACTTTTGATGCTGACGGGGATGCACGGCGATTCAAAATCCGAAGATCGGGAACAGGCCATCCGTATCCTTGCCCGGCTGGATGATTATTAAAATTATCGGAATGTGCGTGATCTTTAAAACTCAAAGGATGACAATCCCTCAACATCCGGCTTATCGAGACACGGCTTGGCTTGATTAGGGGAGTCCTTTCTGATAGAATTTTCGGACTTTTAGCCTTCCTGACGGAGTTTGGATTTTCCTAAGGAACCCACATAGAGGCGGATTGGTCCGAATGCCTAAGCCATTGACATTTCAAGGGTTAATACAAGCGCTGAACCATTATTGGGCTTCCCGGGGTTGTCTTATCATGCAGCCTTACGATCTTGAGGTTGGTGCCGGAACTTTTTCTCCCCATACATTCCTGAGGGCCCTTGGACCGGAGCCTTGGAGAGCTGCTTATGTGGAGCCTTCCCGTCGCCCCACGGACGGCCGTTATGGAGAGAACCCTCACCGGACCCAACACTACTTCCAATACCAGGTCATCCTTAAGCCCTCTCCCGAAAATGTTCAGGAGCTTTATCTCGACAGCCTTCGCGCGGTAGGGATCTATCCTCTGGCTCATGATATCCGTTTCGTGGAAGATGATTGGGAGTCCCCGACACTTGGTTCCTGGGGACTGGGATGGGAGGTCTGGCTTGACAGCCTTGAGATTACCCAGTTCACTTATTTCCAGCAATGCGGGTCGATCGATCTCGATGTCATCTCTTGCGAGATCACCTACGGTCTTGAGCGTATCGCGATGTTCCTCCAGAAAAAGGATTCGCTTTTCGATATCCGGTGGAACGATCACGTGACCTACGGGGATGTCTACTTGCAGAACGAAAGGGAATTTTCGAAGTTTAATTTTGAGGGTTCTGATCCCGAAGTTTACAAACGCCACTTTGAGGATTATGAAAAACAGGCCGAGCGGTTGATCGGGCAGGGGATGATACTTCCGGCTTACGATTGTTGCCTCAAAACTTCTCACACATTCAACCTGCTTGATGCCCGCGGCGCGGTCAGCGTGAACGAACGACCCCGCTATATTGCCCGGGTCCGCGCTCTCGCCCGGAAGTGTGCCGAAGGATATCTTAAAAGCCGCGAAGCCCAAGGGTTTCCTCTTCTAAAGAAAAAACCTTCCGGTCGCCGGACGGGGAATTGATCATGCCTAATCTACTCGTTGAAATCGGAACCGAAGAACTTCCTGTCGCGGTGCTGGATGTGATCTACGATGAGTTGGCGGTTAAGCTGCGTCAGGGGCTTGCGGACGAACGGCTTGATTTTGGCGAGCTCAAAGTTGAGGCGACACCCCGAAGGATCGCGATCTTTATCGAAAATATCGTCAAGTTCCAGAAAGACCGGGAATTTGAGATTTCAGGCCCTGCCCGGGAAAAATGCTACGATGCTGAGGGACGTGCCACCCAGGTTCTCCGGGGATTTCTCAAAAGCAAAAGCGCGACCGAAAAAGATATTGAGATCCGCCAAACCCCGAAAGGGGAATTTGTTTTTCTCCGCAAGTTTGAAAAGGGACGATCGACTGCGGCTGTTTTTCCCGAGATATTAAAAAACGTCATCATGTCGCTTGGATTCCCGAAATTCATGCGATGGGACGCCTCGGGGTTTCGTTTTCCTCGACCTGTCCGATGGTTGGTTGCGTTGATGGACGGCAAAGTGATCCCCATGCGGATTGCGGACGTCAAATCCGGTGCGAAAAGTTTCGGCCACCGGTTCCTTGCCCCTCAGGCATTCACTCTCCCGAAAGCGGATTGGAAGCTTTATAAAAACCTTCTCGAAAAGAAACATGTTTTGCTGGATCTTGCGGCCCGCGAGGATGTGATACGCGGCGCCCTGAGGAAAAGGTTTGCTCAAAAGCGTGTTGACGAGGAGCTTGTCCACATCAACGCGCATCTTACCGAAGAGCCTTTTATGCTTCAGGGAACCTTCTCCAAAGACTATCTGGATCTTCCGGCCGAGGTGCTTGCGAGCTGTATGAAAAAGAACCAGAAGATCTTCGCGTGTTATGACGCGAAGGGCCGGCCGGTGAACAAGTTTGTTGCCGTAATGAACGGGAAACGCTCGGGGCTCGCCAAGATCGGAGCCGATTATGAAAATGTGCTCGAATCGCGCCTTAAAGACGCCCGCTATTTTTATGACGCGGATACGAAAGAAAAACTCGAAACGAAAAAAGGCCTTTTAAGCCAGCTCGTCTACCTCGGCAAGCTGGGCTCCATGCTCGATAAAACCGAGAGGATCGAAAGGCTCGCGCCTGTTTTTGCGGAAGCGCTTGGCGAAAAGGAAATGGCCGGGGATCTCACGAGGACCGCGTGTCTTTCCAAGATCGATCTTATGACCCATCTTGTTTACGAAATGCCCGACCTTCAGGGAATCGTGGGCCGGGAATACGCGCTGGAGTCCGGTGAAAAAGAAACGGTGGCCTCTGCGATCGGGACGCAGTATCTTCCCAAGAATCTCACCGAGGATTACCGGTTGATTCCGGATTCCATGACGTTGCTTGGAGCGGCCTTCGGAGTTATGGACCGGCTTGATCTTTTGACGGGGGCTTTCGGGACCGGAATTGAACCGAGCGGGAGCCAGGATCCGTTTGCGCTCCGGCGTTCCGGCGGGGCCATTGTGAAGCTTGTCCGCGCTTTCAGCCTTCATTTTTCCTTGAGCAGTATTATTGACGAAAATATAAAACTCTATGGCGACCGGTTGAATAAAAAAGAACAGTTGCGGGAACGGTTGCTTCGTTTCCTTCAGGATCGCACGGTTTTTGAAACGGGCGTCAGACCCGGAACCCGGCCTTTTGAAATTTTGCAGGCCGTCATGCGTTCCTCATTCGACGATCTTGCTGATGTTTTTGAAAGGTTTGAGGTTTTGTCCGGTATGAATGAGTCGGTGTTGATCAAAGCGGCCAAGGTGATTCAGCGGACCACCAATATGCTGAAAGGGTATGGGAAGGTGCCCGGGGAAATCAATCCCGGCATTTTGACCGAGGAATACGAACACAGGCTTTATGATGCTCTTTGCTCAAAGGCACCGGAGGTCAGAAGGTTTATTGAAAACAGGGAATACGCGAAAGGGACAGAGCTCTTTGCGGCTGTGTTTCCGGGTCCGCTCCATGATTTCTTCGATCATGTTCTGGTGAATGCCGAGGACCCCGTGGTCAGGGAGAACCGGATGGCCCTGGTCCAGACCGTGAACCGCCTCTATACAGAGGGTTTGGCTGACCTTTCTTTGCTATCCAGACTTGACGAAGAGTGATATAATCCCGGTTCTTCTTGCCCTACCTGAAACCCCATGAGGGGCAGTCTGAGGGGTAGATTCGGTTTTCCGTTTTTTACCGGAAGGGCTCATCCCGAGCGAGTGAAACGGGCCGAAAATTCTTGGAATTTTTGAAAACTGTTTAGCAAAATTAACAAAATCCGTTGCAAGGTTTGGCGGATTCAATTCGTCCCGTCGCTGTGCTTTGTTTCACAATCAGAGCATAACGGCCAGGGACTCATATAACAAGGAGTGAAAGAAACACATGAGTACCGCTACATGTAAGAAATCCCGCAAATCCGGTTCTAAATCAAAATCCAAATCCAGATCCAAATCTTCAAAATATGTCTATTTTTTCGGTTCAGGGAAGGCCGAAGGCGACGCCAAAATGAAAAGCCTTCTTGGCGGCAAAGGTGCGAACCTGGCCGAGATGACCAATCTCGGGATTCCTGTGCCTGCCGGGTTCACGATCACGACTGAAACCTGCGATCTCTTCTATAGAAACGAAAAAAAATGGCCGTCGGGTCTTGAGCAGCAGGTTCGTGAAAACATCGTTAAGCTCGAAAAGTCCATGGGGCTCAAATTCGGTGACCGCAATAACCCGCTCCTCGTTTCTGTTCGCTCCGGTGCCGCGGTGTCGATGCCCGGCATGATGGACACGGTCCTCAATCTTGGTCTCAACTCCGATGTGGTCCAGGGGCTTATCGTAAAAACCGAGAACGAGCGTTTCGCGTGGGACTCTTACCGCCGTTTCATCCAGATGTTCGGCGATGTCGTGATGGAAGTTCCGCACGATGATTTTGAGCATGTCCTCGAAAAGAAAAAACAGCAGGTCGGTGCGAAAGCCGATACGGAACTCAGCGCGAACGATCTGAAGGACGTTGTCCGGCAGTATAAAAAAGTTTATCAGGATCATACGGGCGAAGAGTTTCCGCAGGACCCGTTTGAACAGCTTGTCAAGGCTGTGAACGCGGTGTTCAACTCCTGGAATTGCCCGCGCGCCCTCAAATATCGCCAGATCAATGAGATCCGCGGTCTGCTCGGGACGGCCGTGAACGTTCAGGCGATGGTGTTCGGCAATATGGGCGAGACCTCCGGGACCGGCGTCTGTTTTACCCGTAATCCTTCGACGGGTGAGAACAAATTCTACGGCGAATACCTTATCAACGCACAAGGTGAAGACGTTGTGGCCGGTATCCGCACGCCGGAACCGATCTCGGTGTTGGCCCAGAAATGGCCCTCGGTTTACAAACAGCTTGACACGCTGCGCCTGCGTCTTGAGAAGCACTATCGCGACATGCAGGATATCGAGTTTACGATCCAGGAAGGAAAACTCTACATCCTTCAGACCCGGAGCGGAAAACGCACCGCGGCCGCCGCTGTTCGCACGGCAGTTGAGATGGTGAAGGAAAAGATGATCTCCCGGAAAGAGGCTATCCTCCGCGTGGATCCCAAACAGCTGGATCAGCTATTGCATCCGATGTTTGATCCGAAACAACAAAAAACAAAAACGCCGATCGCGACGGGTCTTCCGGCTTCTCCCGGCGCCGCGACGGGGAGAGTCGTTTTTACGGCTGATGAAGCCGAGGTATGGGCCGAGAAAGGTGAAGTAGTTATCCTCGTCCGTATCGAAACCTCTCCGGAAGATATCGGCGGTATGAACGTCGCGAAAGGGATTTTGACCTCGCGCGGCGGTATGACATCGCACGCGGCCGTTGTTGCCCGCGGAATGGGCAAGTGCTGTGTCGCCGGTGTGAGCGGTATCGCGATCGATTACAAGGCGAAGCAGTTCACGGCCGGTAAAGTGACCGTCAAGGAAGGGGATTATATCTCCCTCGACGGCACCCTCGGTTATGTTTACGAGGGCAAGCTCAACACCATCGAACCGACGCTCTCCGGCGATTTCGGAACGCTTATGAAGTGGGTTGATGCCGCCCGCGTTCTTAAAGTCCGCACAAACAGCGACACGCCGCTCGATGCGACCGTGGCACGGAAGTTCGGAGCCGAAGGTATCGGACTTTGCCGCACTGAACACATGTTCTTTGAAGGGGATCGCATCATCGCGGTTCGTGAGATGATTCTGGCGGACGATACCGCCGGCCGGGAGAAGGCTCTCGCGAAGCTCCTGCCGATGCAGCGCGGGGACTTTGAGGGGATCTTTGAGGCGATGAAAGGATTTCCCGTGACGATCCGTCTTCTGGATCCGCCGCTTCATGAATTCCTCCCGCAGGAAGATGAAAATCAGCAAGAAATGGCAAAGATCATGAATGTGTCGATCGATGTGATCAAACAAAAGGTGAGCGCTCTCCATGAGTTCAATCCCATGCTTGGTCACCGCGGCTGCCGCCTCGGTATCACGTATCCCGAGATCTATGCCATGCAGGTTCGCGCCATCATGGAGGCCGCCTGCAATCTCAAGAAGAAGGGGGTCAAGGTCATTCCCGAGATCATGATCCCGCTTATCGGGACCAAGAAGGAACTCGATATCCTGAAGGACCTTTCGATCGCGACGATCAATAAGGTTTTCGACGAGAAGAAAACCAGGGTTGAATACATGATCGGGACGATGATTGAAGTTCCGCGCGCGGCTCTTACGGCGGATCGCGTTGCCGAGACTGCGGAGTTCTTTTCTTTCGGAACCAATGACCTTACCCAGATGACCCTCGGGTTTTCGCGCGATGATTCCGGGAACTTCATGGGCGCGTATCTGGAGCAGGGTATCTTCGAGAAAGATGTTTTCCAGTCCATTGATGAGGAGGGCGTCGGCTCTCTGGTTAAACTTGCGGTTGAAAAAGGCCGTAAAACAAGAAAAGATCTCAAGATCGGTATATGCGGCGAACATGGCGGAGATCCGGATTCGGTGAATTTTTGTCACCGGGCCAAAATGAATTATGTCAGCTGTTCTCCTTACCGTGTTCCGATCGCAAGGCTTGCGGCGGCGCAGGCAGCGCTCAGGGAGAAAAAGTAGATTCCCCGGAGGGTTTGTCCCGGTTGTTTTGAACGGTTGTTTGGCGGAACACCCGGGGCGACGCCCGCTCCAACCGCCCCGTATCGTTTGTCTCACTTGAATTTTACGGCGAAAAACGGAGCTTATTGACTGCTGGCATGGCAGGAAAAAAGAAGAAAAAGAAAACAGGCTCGGTCCGCCGGGCCCAAGCGCGGAGACTCTTGAAAAAAACAAGGCGGGGGCGCACCAAGCGTTCCCGCCTTATGTCTCATCCGTCCAGGAAAAGCCGTTCATCTTTCCAACCTTCCGCAGCCTCCCGTCAAACCGAGATCCTTCTCGAGCGCGAAAAAGCGTTTCAAAAAGAAGCGGAAAGCATTGTTGAAAAAGAAGCATCCCTTGCGGATTCCGCGGAGCGCCGCAAACGGTCGCGTGTCGACGAAGATGAGGATGACGCTTCGGAGGACTCGATGGAGCAGACGCTAGACCGCACTCCGATGAAGATCTATCTCGATCAGATCGAGCATATCCCGCTGTTGACCCCCGAGGAAGAGATCTCGCTTTCCCAAAAAGTTCATGCGGGCGGTTCCGGCGGCGAAGAGGCGCGCCACCGTATGATCCGGTCGAATCTGAGGCTCGTGATCGCTATCGCGAAACGCTACACTCATATGGGACTCCCGTTCTCGGACCTTGTCGAAGAAGGTAATATCGGGCTTATGCGCGCCGTGGAAAAATTTGATCCGGCGAGAGGTTATCGGTTTTCCACTTATGCGTCCTGGTGGATCAAGCAGGGGATGATGCGGTCGCTTTCCAATCACGGCAAAACGATTCGTATTCCGATCTACATGTATGACATTATTTCAAAATGGCGCAGGGTCCGTGATGCTTTGACGCAGCGGCTTAACCGGGTTCCGACGCGCCGTGAAATCGCAAAGGTTCTCGAGATTCCGGTTGCGAAGGTCCGCGAGATCGAGAATATCGTGAATAAACCCAGTTCGCTTAACACGCCTATCAGCCTTGACGGGACAGCCGAGCTGATTGATCTGATCGAGGATGATGTGGCCCGCAAGCCCGACGTGCAGGTCGGGGAAGTCCTCAAGAGTGAGAGGGTTCAAAAACTTCTTGATTGTTTGGATGACCGGGAGCGCAAGATCCTGACCCTTCGTTTCGGTTTTGGCGAGCACGATCCGCATACTCTCGAAGAGGTGGCCGGTCATTTCGGCGTGACGCGGGAAAGGATCCGTCAGCTTGAAGCCGTCGCTCTGAAAAAAATTCGGGCCAAGTTGGTTTTGGAAGGGGATCTTTTCGAGAATTATCTGGCGCATTGAGCATTTCCAAATTTTATTGCACTCCGGGAGGAATTTTATGAGCATAGCTTCACTCAAAGCGAGAGTCCGCGATATCCCTGATTTCCCCAAAAAAGGTATTTTGTTCCGGGACATCACACCGCTCCTGAAAGAACCCGATGCGTTTCGCGAGATCGTGGCGCGCCTGGCGAGGGCCGTCAAACGTTCGGGGGCCGACCTTGTCGTGGGGATCGAATCCCGCGGATTTCTTTTCGGGGCTCCCGTTGCCACGAAACTGGGGATTGGTTTTGTCCCTGTTCGTAAAAAAGGAAAGCTGCCCTGGAAAACAAAACGGGTTGCGTACACGCTCGAATACGGCCGGGAGATCCTCGAGATCCATGCCGACGCAGTCAAACCCGGTCAAAAATCCGTGATCATTGACGATCTGCTTGCCACCGGAGGGACGGCGGCCGCGGCCGCCCGGCTTGTGAAAAAACTTGGCGGGAAGGTCTCCTTGATGGCATTTGTTATCGAGCTTGAGTTTTTGAAAGGCCGAAAAAAGCTGAAAGGCTGTGAAGTCCTTTCCTTGTTGAAATATTAGTGTCAAATTGCGGTATGTTGCCGTTTGAATAAAAGGCCGGAGTTCTGAAATCGCGTCTCCCAAACCTCCCGCGGGACTATCAACCTGCAGGGTCGTAGACAATCGGGACAATCCAATTTCGCTATGGTAATATGTCATCATAATCTTTTAGCCATCTGCCCCCATAGCTCAATTGGATAGAGCATCTCCGTCCTAAGGAGAGGGTTCCCTGTTCGATTCAGGGTGGGGGCGTTTTACCTGTCTTGTAAGGATAGAATGAACATTCGAAAACTTGCCTTCATCTCGATCCTGCTCGTGATCTTCGCGGGGGCCTCGCCCGTATCAGCTTCGGAAACGTCCGGAAAAGTTGAAGATAAGAAGCCCGATCCCCAGACGGTGGCGGAATTTGAAGCGATGAAATCCGAATGGCAGAGCATACGGGACCGGCAGATCCTGATGATCCAGGAAAAAGAAGATGAGCTTGAACGCCTGAAGGAAGAACTTTTCCGGAAAGTCCGTCAGGAGAATATTACCGGTCTTCCGGCCGCTTTAACTCCGGAAGACGAGAGCGGGGAAAAAGTTGCGGATTCCGAAAGACTTGCGTCCGCCGCCGCGGATCCCCGGGTGATTGAATCCTTTGAACAAAAAATAGCCGATCTCAAAGAAGCGAACCGGAAACTGGCGGCGGAGATATCGGAACTCAGGGCCAAGAACCGGGAGTTTGAATCTAGGCGGGGAGGATCGGTTTCGGATCACGAGCGTGAGGAATTGCGGAAGGAAAAAGAAGCGCTTGACGCTCAAAAAGCCGCATTCCAGAAGGAGCGAAAGAAGTTTTTCGAAGAGATGGCGCGCCAGCGCGAGCGGCTCCTGGAACTCCGGGAAGATCCGGCTGGGGATGGCCCCCAAGCGCCCCACGAATGATCCATGCGAAAACTTTTCATCAAACGGAAGCTCAGGCGGGAACTTTTGAATAAAAGGGCGGCAATTCCTTTTTCATCCCGCGTCAAAAAAAGCCGCCGGATCGCGGCGAAACTTCTCAAAGAACCTCTTTTGAATAAGGCTCGACGGGTGGCTTTGTACCGGGATGTCCCGCCGGAGGTTCGCGTGAGCGCTCTCTTTGGAACGATCCTAAAATCCAAGGAGCTTTTTTTGCCCTGCACGAACACCGTCAAAAAAACACTTTCGCTGAGGCGAGTCCGTTCCGTCAAAAAAGATCTTTGTCGCGGAGCATACTCGATCCCGGAACCGCGGAAGCGTTGTCCGGAACTTCCCGCATCGCAAATGGATTTGATCATCATTCCCGGAGTGGGATTTGACCGGAAGGGGAACCGTTTGGGACGCGGGGGCGGATATTATGACCGGCTTCTCAGAAAAGCTCCGAAAGTGCCGAAGATAGGCGTTTGTTTTAAAGAGCAGTTTGTTAAAAAAATCCCGGTGTCGCGGCACGATATCCCGGTAGATCGGGTCATTACGGATTAAAAATGGATGATCGGGTAACGGATGGAATTATGACAGGTGAAAAGCTGAGCGGCCGGAAGATCTATACGGTAAGTGAGATCAACAAAGAGGTTCGAGGTGTTCTTGAATCCCGGTATGCCGGCGTCTGGCTTGAAGGTGAGATCTCGAACTACAAGCGACACAGCTCCGGCCACATCTATCTCACGCTGAAAGACGAACAATCCCAGATATCCGCCGTCTTTTTCAGTTTCTATCACCGCAATCTGAAATTCGAACTCGAGGACGGGATTAAGGTCCTTGCGTTCGGCCGTGTTTCCGTCTATGAGGCGCGGGGGCAATATCAATTCTATATCGAACGCGTTGAGGCCAAAGGCGCCGGAGCGCTTCAGCTTGCCTTCCAGCAGATGAAAGAAAAACTTGAAAAGGAAGGTCTCTTCCGGCCGGAACGCAAGAGGGCCATCCCCCGGTTTCCCAAAACGGTCGGAGTGATTACGTCGTCCGCCGGGGCCGCCATCCATGATATTCTGAATGTTATAAGCAGACGGTTCGGCGGAACGAATGTGCTTTTGTGTCCGGTCAAAGTCCAGGGCGAGGGTGCGGCCGAAGAAATAGCGGAAGGCATCCGGATGATGAATGCGCAGGGAGAGCCGGACGTTCTGATCGTCGGCCGCGGCGGCGGGAGCATCGAGGACCTTTGGGCGTTCAATGAAGAGCCCGTTGCGCGTGCTATTTATGAATCCCGGATACCGGTAATTTCGGCCGTAGGGCATGAGACCGACTGGACGATCGCTGATTTTGTCGCGGATCTTCGCGCGCCAACTCCCTCGGCCGCGGCGGAACTCGTTGTCTCAAGCCGGCTTGAGCTCGAGGAAAAGCTAGAGGGATGGTCGGAGCGTTTGCGCGGCAGCATGGAAGGGGTTGTGGACCGATATCGTGAAAAACTTGAGGCGGTAAGGGCGAGCGCGGCTTTCAAACAACCGAGGTATCTTTTGGAGCGTTTCACGGAACGGACGGACGAGTTTATGAGAAGGATCCATGGCTCTTTCGCGAATTGGCTTGTTCTCAAAAAACAGATTTTTCGAGCGGTTGCGGGGCAGTTGAACGTTTTGAATCCCCTTGGTATTCTGGAGCGCGGTTATTCGGTCTCATTTGCCCCGTCGGGCACGGTCCTGAAAGATGCCGCGTCGGTCCGATGCGGGGAGGAGATCACGACAAGACTTCACAAGGGAAGCATCGTTTCGAGAGTCATCAAAACCGAAAAGGAATGATTATGGCGGACAAAAACGAGAAACCGGATTTCGAAAAATCGATGGAAACCCTCGAGAAGATAGTCGAATCCCTCGAAGGAGGAGATCTCTCGCTTGACCAGGCCCTCAAAAAATACGAAGAAGGTGTCGGGCTTGTGCGCGTCTGTCAATCAAGGCTCGCGGAAGCCGAGAAGAAAATCGAGGTCCTGACCAAAACGCTGGACGGATCCTTTGAAAAGGCGCCTTTCGGGGATGTCAAACCTTCGGTGAAGAACAAAAAGAAGGGCGGACGGTCGGGAGACAGGGCGGCATAAAAATGGAATACGGGATTTTTTTTAAAAAGCATCTCGGGCTGATCGAGAGGGAAATCCGGAAGCTTATGAAAAAGTGCGAGGGTCGGCCGCTTTCGATCCATCGGGCGATGCAGTATGCGGTGTTCACGGGCGGGAAACGGTTTCGGCCCGTTCTGACGCTTGCGGTTTGTGAGGCCTGTGGCGGCCGCTTAAAAGACGCTATTCCGGCGGCGTGCGCGATCGAGTTGATCCACACATATTCTTTGGTCCATGATGATCTTCCGGCACTTGATAATGACAATGAGCGGCGCGGGAAACCGTCTTGTCACAAGAAATTTGGTGAAGCGGCGGCAATCCTGGCCGGGGACGGACTTTTGACGCTCGCTTTTCAGGTGCTTGGCGGAGTGAAACCGTTTGATCGCGCGGCCCGGCTTGTGCTTGAGGTATCGACTGCGGCCGGTGCGGGCGGCATGATCGGCGGACAGGTTGAGGATATTGAAACGGCAGAAAACAAAATCGATCTTGCCGCCCATGATTTCATCTGTGCCGGTAAAACGGGAGCGCTGATCCGTGCCGGTGCTGTGGCCGGGGCAATCTCGGCGGGAGCATCTTCGAAAAAGATAGCCATGGCGGGACGTTACGGCGCATTGATCGGGCTGGCATTTCAGGTTGTTGACGACCTTCTGGACGGCGACGGCTACTGTCGCTTCATGCCCCGGGATAAGGCCGTCAAAAAAGCCGAGAGGTTGATCCGTGAGGCAAAGAAGACAGCCGTAAAACTCGGCCGGGAATGTCGGGGACTCGGTTATCTCGCCGATTTCTTGGGAGCGAGGATCCCGAAAAATAACCGGGAATAAATTTATGACAAAATGGATACAAAATATCAATTGTCCCGAGGACCTCAAAAAGGTCCCTCTTGAAAGTCTGCCTGAGGTTGCGGCGGAATACCGGCAATTTTTGATCGAGTCGATCGCAAAAACCGGAGGGCACCTGGGCGCGAGTCTTGGAACGCTCGAGCTTACGATAGCCCTCCACTATGTGCTCAATTCTCCCGAGGACAAGATCTGCTGGGATGTCGGGCACCAGGCTTATGTCCACAAAATGATCACGGGCCGCCGCGAACGGATGTCGACCATGAGGCAGGCGGGTGGTTTGAGCGGATTCCCGAGCCCGTGGGAAAGTTGTCACGATCCGTTCATTGTGGGGCATGCCGGCACGGCGATCTCCCAGGCTGTCGGGCTTGCTTGCGCACGTGATCTCAAAAGGGGACAGGAGAAGGTGGTTGCACTTGTGGGAGACGGTGCCATGACGGCGGGGCTTTCGTTTGAAGCCCTGAACCATGCCGGGCATCTCAAAAAGAGCATGCTGGTAATTCTCAATGACAACGAAATGTCGATCGCCAGGAACGTCGGAGCGATCAGCCGCTATCTTAATAAAGTTCTCACGAATCCCATTTATAACAGGGTTCGGGGTGAAGTCGAGCGGCAACTCCAGAAGTTCCCGAGGTTGCGGCGCCTCGCCAACATTTCCTTGGAAGGGATGAAGCATCTTTTCGTCCCGGGTGTTCTTTTTGAAGAGCTCGGCTACCGGTATTTCGGTCCGGTGGATGGACACAACGTGGTCCAGCTGGTAGGGATCCTGAAGGATGTGCTTGCGCTTAACAGCTGCTGCTTGCTGCATGTGATCACGAAAAAGGGTAAGGGATGTGAATTTGCGGAGCGGGATGAAGAAAAAGGACACGGGGTGGTGCCGTTTGATATTAAAACAGGCGAGAAGATCAAGGGAGCCCGGGAAGATGTCCCGCACGGGATCTCGTTCACCCAGGCTTTTTCAGATGCCCTTCTGAAACTCGCACGTCGTGATCCCGCGGTTGTTGCGGTGACAGCGGCAATGCCGACGGGAACCGGCCTCCATGACTTTCAAAAGATATTTCCCGAAAGGTGTTTTGATGTGGGAATTGCGGAACAGCACGCAGTTACCTTTGCCGGTGCGATGGCAAAGCGGGGTCTGAAGCCCGTTGTCGCGGTGTATTCGACTTTCATGCAGCGTTCTCATGATTCCGTGATGCATGATGTCGCTCTCCAGCGGACCGGAGTGGTGCTTGCCCTTGATCGGGCGGGTCTTGTCGGAGCGGATGGAGCGACCCATCAAGGGATTTTTGATATTGCTTATTTGGGGTCGGTACCGGGAATCATTCTTGGGGCTCCGAAGGATGAATTTGAAATGGAAAAGATGCTTGAGCTGGGCCTTGAATCTTCTGTGCCGTTCGCGATCCGATATCCGCGCGCGCACATTTCAAAGCTCTTTGACGAACTCCCCAAGAAATCTTTTCAGACAGGGGAAGGGGAGGTGATGTTCGACGGGAGCGATGTGACGCTTCTTGCTATCGGCAGTATGGTGGAGGCCGCCTGCAAGGCGCATACTTTGCTGAAAGACAAAGGGGTTTCGGTTCGCGTCGTGAACATGCGCTTTATAAAACCTCTTGATGAGATTTTGATCCTGGAATCCATCGAGAAAACCAAAATGATTTTTACGCTTGAAGAACATGTCATAACGGGCGGATTCGGTTCCAAGGTTTTGGAATTTTTGGAAGAGCGGCGGCTCGGCCAGATTCTTGTAAGACGGCTCGCGCTTCCGGACGAATTTATCGAGCACGGTTCTCGCGAGACACAGCTTGATCATTTCGGCCTTTCTCCGGAAAAAATAGCCGCGTCGATAATGAAGGAACTCTAGCTTTAAAAAACAAACCTCAGGATCATGCTCTGATCGCGTGATCTTGCGGCCGAGGTTATCCCATACTAAAGGAGCGAGACATGGAAGAGAACGAGCATCCCAACGAAGGCGCCGGGGGCGCGACGGGCGAGACAAAAGAAGCGCGTTTTAAAAGACTTGCCGAGCAAAGGGTGGCTGCGACGCTCGACAAGATTCGACTGATCGGGAATTTGGCGACTTCGCAATATTCCTATAACGGCGACCAGGTGGCGAAAATCTTCGCGGCCCTGAAAGAAGCGATCTCTGATGTCGAAGATAAGTTTCAGCGCACGCTTGAGCGGAAAAGGGAAAAGTTTCATTTGTGATTTTGGAACAGCCCCGGATGAGAAGGATTATCGAAAAATCCATGAATGAGGTCATCGCCCCGGAGGCGTCCCGGAGGTCGGTAATGGTGGACAGGGCTACTTGCGGGCATAGAATGATGGCCGGGGTTTTGGTTTTCACACAGTTTACTCAATAAAGAAAGCCCGAGCCTGAGTTTTGAAGTTTTGGAATTTTCCCGATGATCTTCCGGCTGTGGCCGGGGGATCATCAAACGAAAGGAGCGGATTATGGGAGAACAAAAAGAAAAGAAATCAGGATCCTGCGGATGCGGAGCCTTGATCGGCGCTCTCGTGATAGTTTTTGCATGGTGGCAAGTGAGTTGGGGAACAATCGCATTAACTGTTCTCGGCGGCGTGATTATTCTCAAGGAGCTTTCAGGCATTTGCTGTTGCAGGAAAGACAAGGCTTGTAAAAGCTAGAGAATGGTTGCGACAGAGTTTTGATGGCTTGAATGAAAGCACAGAGAATCCTTTAAAAAGAACGGGCTTTCTGTCCGGAAATTTTGGGAGTCCCAGTTATGAAAAAGGTCGGGATCGTAGTAAATCAGAAAAAACAAGGAGCCGTGGAACTCACGGCTAAAATCCGCACATGGCTTGAAAAACGGGATGTTGTTGTCACGGACACGCTGAGTCAGCCGATCGGGCAAATGATCGAGAGTGCGGATTTTCTGATCTCGCTTGGCGGAGACGGCACGATGCTTTCGATCGTCAGCCATCTTCGGCACCGCTCCGTGCCCGTTCTCGGAGTAAATCTCGGGAGTCTCGGGTTTTTGACGGAGGTCAAACAGGCCGAGGTGTTCGAAGAGCTCGCGGCTTTTTTTCAAAAGCCCGAGATCGAAGACAGGTTGATGATTTCCTGCGTGGCGTGGAGCAAGACACGCAAAGTGGAACGCCGGTTCCTTGCCCTGAACGATATTGTCATCGGTCGGGAAGGGCTTGCCCGGATCCTCCGGCTTGACGTTTTTGTCTCCGGTGAAAAATTGACAAGCTTTCGGGGTGACGGAGTCATTATCGCGACGCCGACCGGATCGACCGCCTATTCGCTTTCCGCCGACGGTGCTGTTGTGCATCCCAAACTGGAAGCGCTCATCGTTACCCCTATCTGCCCGCACGCACTTAGTCTCCGATCCCTTGTGATCGGTGCGGACGAGAAAATTATTGTCCAGGTGCGGACGGAAGATCCTTCAGAAAAAGCTCTTTTGACTGCGGACGGTCAAGAAAAGGTTGAAATCGACGATAGTTATACCGTCGAAGTGGGCCGGTCCAGCGCTCCTTTCAAGCTGATTAAAAGCACGAAGCGGAGCTATCTCGAGACGCTCCGGGAAAATTTCAAGCTTCCGGATTCCGAGAAATAAGGCCCCCGGCAGGGAGGGCGGCGCCATCGTCAGGATACTCATTGTCGATGATGAAAAAGCGATTTGCGAGGAATTCCTCGAAACTTTGGGACAAGAGGGGTTTGAGGTCGAATACGCGAATTCCGGGGAAGACGGTCTTAAGAAAATCAACGAACAGGACTATCAGATCGTTTTTCTCGATGAAAGCATGCCTCGGATGACGGGGGGCCAGGCTTTTAAAAAGATACGGAAGTTTAGCCGGGTGCCTGTTGCCTTTATTTCCGGCTTTATTACACCCGAAAAAAAACGGCAGGTCATGGCCATGGGGGCCGTCTCATGTCTCGAGAAGCCATTGGACCTTGCCCGGGTCAAATCTCTCATCCATACTGTGGCACAACGCAATTTTCAGAACTGATAGGGAATAGCTCCGGATGTCCAATTCATCTGCAATCCGTGTCCGTTTTGCCCCTTCCCCGACGGGTTATCTCCATATCGGAGGGGTCCGGACAGCTCTCTTCAATTATCTTTATGCCCGTCAGCAGGGAGGCAAATTCCTTCTCCGTATCGAAGACACGGATCGTGTGCGGTCTACCCCCGAATTTGAACAGGAGATTCTGGAGTCGCTTAAATGGTTGGGGCTTGAATGGGATGAAAAAATCGAACACCAAAGCGCGAGGATCGACCGTTATCGGGAAGTCGCTAAAGAGTTGGTTGATAAAGGGCTTGCCTATGAACAGGGGGACTCGGGCAAAGTGGCGCTCACCTTCAG
The DNA here is from genome assembly GCA_022705945.1 of Candidatus Omnitrophota bacterium. Taxonomy (GTDB): domain Bacteria; phylum Omnitrophota; class Omnitrophia; order Omnitrophales; family Aquincolibacteriaceae; genus UBA1443. The sequence goes on from JAKJDL010000002.1 coordinate 253,429, forward strand.
AATCCCCAAAACCAAAGTCACCTTTACCGATCTTGTGCACGGGGATGTTACCTACGATTCCAATGAATTTGACGATCTCGTGATCATGAAATCCGACGGTTTCCCGACATTTCATTTGGCAGTGGTGGTGGATGATCACGACATGGGCATCACGCATATCGTCCGGGGGGATGATCATCTTCCCAACACGCCGCGGCATATCCTTCTTTATCAGGCGCTCGGCTGGAGGCCGCCGAAATACGCGCACCTTCCTCTGATTATGGGCGCGGACGGCACACCTCTTTCCAAGCGTCACGGCGCTGTAGCGGTCAGTGCGTACCGCAGCGAAGGTTATCTCCCGGAAGGTCTTCTGAATTATCTCGCGCTTCTCGGCTGGAATCCGGGGACGAACCAGGAAATATTGAAGATGCCGGAGCTTATCAAACAGTTCGGTTTCAGGCGTGTGGTTAAATCAAATGCCCAGTTTGATCCCGAGAAGCTCCGCTGGCTGAATGGACAGCATATACGGATGCTCGCCGGCGAGGATTATGAAAAACGGATCACGGATTTCTGGAAAACGAAAGGTCCGCTTCCGGATAAAGACAGATGGCGGAAGCTGATCACGCTTTACCGCCCCCGCATCGAAACTTTCGGGAAGCTTATGGACCAGGCATCTTATTGTTTCAATGAACCTGAATATAAGGATGCCGCCATGCTTCAAGAGATCAAATCGAATCAGACCTCGATCGGTCTTCTGCGGCAGCTGTTCGAGATTCTCCGGGACATGGGGGATTTTGAGGATGTCCACCTTTTGGATCAAAAGACAAGACAGGTTGTTGAGACTGCCGGTCTCAAGCCCAAAGATATCATTCATCCGCTGCGGTTTGTTCTGACGGGCGGCACCGCGAGTCCCGGCATTTTCGACCTCATGAGCCTTCTCGGCAAAGACGCTTGCCTCAAGCGCCTCTCGGCCTTCATCACGTGATGCTCATTCCGGACCTGATGTGGAATTTAGCTAAAATCTGATATAATCCCGCCCATGGAACCCGAAAAAAAAGCCTCCAATTTTATCCGCGATATTGTGGATAGGGATATTGCGAGCGATAAGCATGGCGGTCGTGTTCATACGCGTTTTCCGCCCGAGCCGAACGGCTACCTTCATATCGGTCATGCGAAAGCTATCTGCATTTCTTTTGGAATCGCACGCGACTACAAAGGGCTGTGCAATCTCCGTTTTGACGACACGAATCCCGAGAAAGAAGAAGTCGAATACGTCGATTCCATCCGTGAAGACGTCCGCTGGCTTGGCTTCGACTGGGGGAATCGGGAATTTTACGCATCGGATTATTTCGATCAGCTCTATCAGCACGCCCTCGCGCTTATCAAAAAAGGGAAGGCCTACGTCTGCGATCTGAGCGCCGATGAACAGCGCGATTACCGCGGAACTTTGACGCAGCCCGGCAAGAATAGTCCCTGCCGCGAACGGACGGTCGAAGAAAATCTGGATCTTTTCGAACGGATGCGCCAGGGGGAGTTCCCGGACGGCACGCGTGTCCTGCGCGCCAAGATCGATATGGCCTCGCCGAACATGAATATGCGCGACCCTACGATGTATCGGATCAAAAAAACGTCGCATCACCGCACGGGCGACAAATGGTGCATCTACCCGATGTATGATTTCACGCACTGTATTTCGGATTCGATCGAGGGGATCACGCATTCACTCTGCACGCTCGAGTTCGAGAATAACCGTCCGCTCTATGACTGGTTCCTGATAGAGCTCGGAATCCATCGGCCCCAGCAGATCGAATTTGCGCGATTGAATCTTACCCACACGGTTCTGAGCAAACGGGTGCTTTTGAAGCTCGTTCAGCAGAAGATCGTTTCGGGATGGGACGACCCGCGCATGCCGACGATATCGGGTTTCCGGAGGAGGGGTTATACGCCTTCGTCCATTCGGAATTTTTGTGATCAGATCGGCGTCGCAAAATTCAACAGCATGATCGACATGGTGGTTCTCGAGAACTCGATCCGCGAAGAACTCAACAAGACCGCGCCGCGCATGATGGCGGTCCTGAAACCTCTCAAGATCGTCATCACGAACTACCCGGAAGGGGAGACGGAAGAACTTGAAGCTGTGAACAACCCTGAAG
>JAKJDL010000002.1:255595-255885 GCA_022705945.1 Candidatus Omnitrophota bacterium
TTTCGTCTCGCGCCCGGCCGGGAAGTCCGCCTTCGATACGCCTATTTCATCAAGTGCGAAAAAGTGATCAAAGATCCCGGGACAGGAGAAGTGACGGAGGTCCATTGCACCTACGACCCTGTGACCCGCGGCGGCAATAATCCGCCGGACGGCCGCAAGGTAAAAGGCACCATCCATTGGGTTTCGTCGCGGCACGCCGTATCACCCGAGGTGCGGCTCTACGATCATCTTTTTAGCGCCAAGGATCCGAACGATTTCCCGCAAGGGAAGGATATCTTTGTGAATCTGAA
>JAKJDL010000030.1:0-3258 GCA_022705945.1 Candidatus Omnitrophota bacterium
TTTCAATGTAAAGTCGGGGACTACACGATGACTTATAACGCGGCCGGAGAACTTGTCCGTGCCGAGACGGGCGCTGGCGCTTCACATTATTTCACCTACACAAAAGATACCCAGGGGCGCCCGACCGCGGCGACAGAGACGGCGCTTACCCAGGTCGCCTTTAATGGTGTTCCATTTCCCAAAGAGCTTGAGCTTCTTGCCGGATCAGATCAGAAGATCCTCGATTCCGGAAAAGAGATCGCGCGCCATGAAGGAAGCGGTTTTCTGGTCGGAGTTTACAAGGAATCCCTGAATCAATGGGACGTTTATTCGGGGAGTTTTTCGTCTCAGGCGGACCGGACAGGACTTGAGCATTTTCTGTCCGGCGTCAAGGCCGGTGAATCGGTGGCCGCGGCAGTTTCCGATCCCTCCTTTTCCAAGGCCGGAGAAGGGATTCTGTCGCTTTTCGAAGGGCTTGGGGCAGGACAGGTGCGACAGGCGGCGTCGGGGAACCGGAAATGGACTTTTTTCGGAAATGAGAGATTAAGTGCGGGGGAAGGAAGGGACGCGATAGACCAGGCCTCCTTTTCGACCGTGACGAAAAATGTCATGACTTATTCGATAGATTCTGATTCCCATCCGACTTTCCGGGACGCTCCGATGCTCCTGGATTTTGAAATGTCGGTATCCCGGGCCTACGATTCATTCCTCAAAGAGTACCAGCCGCTCAAACTGGATCGTGACCTTCAGCGAATGACCGTTTATGACGCGAAAAACGAGATGATTTATACACAACGGCTTGACGGGCTCAGCTCTTTTTACGAGTTCGGTAAAGTGCGGGAGACTTTTGACAAGGAAGGGAACCTTTTGAGCCTCCATGAGTACGGTTGCTTGTCCGGGGCCGGAGCCGTGCCGCCTTGCCAAAATTCCGAAGACATGACACTGTCCAGGATTACGCTCGTCAAGGCACGGCAGGATCTGGAAACCGAGGTGCAGAATGCCGCTGAAAAAATTGCCCAGGCCAGATTTGACGCGCTTTATAAATTGGCCTGGCAGGATGATGTGGCGCGTCTCCAGATCAAGGAAAGCGTGAACGCGGGTGTCGCGGAAATCAACCGTCAGATTTCGAGCCTCGAGTCCCAGCGTTATCAGACCGTCAAGAAATGCCGCAGGTACGTCTTTGTGAAGCATTGTGAAGAGCATACCTACGAAGTGCCCGGGGTCCAGAGCGCGATTAACGGACTTGTAAGCCAGCGGGCTGACCTGATCCGGACCGGGGAAGAACAGCTCGCGGCCATCCCCGGGGCTATGGCCGAAAAACAGCTTGAGATTGAACAGGCGACCGCTGAAAAAATAGCGGAGCTTGAGGCGCAAAGGAAAAGCGTCATGCTGGATCTTCTCCATCAGGAAATGGAGCCGATCCTCACGGATTTTTACAGGCGAATTCTCGGGCGAGACGCCTCTGAAGAGGAATTTGACGATTGGGTAGATCGTTTTAAAGGGACGGAAGCGATTGATATTTCGGCTCTTGAAACGGAACTTTCCGCGTCTCCGGAACGTGCCGCGCGCGAAGCGGAGAAGGCCTTGATCATTCAGGGGGTCCGGGATTTTCTAAATAACTATCTCGCGTCTTCTGTTGAGGAAAGGGTTTTGATGCTCCAGGAACTTCGCCTGGAGGCCCCGGAAGTGGTCGATCTCGCTTCAAGCGACGCGGACGCCATACTCGCCTGGCTTGAAAGCCGGGATCTTCACTTTGGCCAGTCCGCTTTTCTCTCCCTGAAAAAGATGCTCGCTTCAAGCGGCGCGGAAGTTTCGATGACGACGCTTGGCAGGGAATCAATCCTGATCGATATCCTGACCGGGACCATCCACAAATTCACGGAAGGGGATCTTCTCATTTCCATGTTCGCGCTCGACCGGACCGCGTTGATTCACGCCCGGGATTTCGCGGCGGTGAGGTATTCCTTTGAGGATTTGAAGGACTTGTATCAATCCGCCTGCGGATCTCAGGCGCCGGCCTGCGGCGTCCGGGTCATCGCTCATATCGGGGAAGACCATTTTGTGCTCGTCAAGAACGTGACGGAGACGGAGGTCACTTATGAGGAAACCGGCAAAGGGACTGGGGGGGCGGATGTTACCGTAACCCGGGAGCAGTTTCTCAGTGTGTGGAACGCGAAAGGCAATACGGGATACTTGCTGGTCGAAGCGTCTCAGGTAATTCCGGAAAAGCGGCTTTCGGACCGGGAGGCTATGCGGGTTCGCGGGGCGTTCTTTATGATCTTCTTTTTTGTCGCGTCTATTGTTTTGACCGCCGTGAGCGTTGCCGTCTCTTTTTTCAGTCCCGCACTGGGCAAGATTCTCGGCTACGCGGCCCTGGTGGCCGGAATTATCGGGATTGTGGCAAGCCTGGGCCAACTGGTGGTTCAGGGCCTTCGGATGGCCTTTTCGAATGTGACGGCGAATGGGCTTTTTTCCACGATGGCCCGGGGAATCATGAATCTCGGGAAAGTGCTCTGGGAGTCGGTGAAGTCGGTGGGGCGGTTTGTTTTGAAAGGATTCCAGTTTTTGAAGGAGTCTTTTACCGGCGGATTGAACAGTCTTGGGGCCGGGATCACAAGGGTTAACGATTTTCTTTTTACCGCGGGGGAGGCGGTCTACAGGGACGGTGTGCTGATCGGTCACAAATTCACGTCCGCGCAGGTTGTCGCGAGACAGCTCGTGGCGGCGGGCCTGAATTACGGTGTTTCGAGGGGGCTTCAGGGGTTAGGGCTTTCGCCCGTATTGGGCCAGCTCGCGGGAGCTTTTGTGGGCGGCGGATTTCTGGGGATCGGTAATGCCGCGACGGGGTTTCTCCGTTCGGGCTTGCAAAGCTTTGCGCTACAGGGCGTCTCCCGGATCGCGACCCACCTCGGTCTCGCGCCGCCGATCGCGGACGCGCTTTCGCTTGTTGCCTCGCAAAGCCTGAGCGCTTTCTTTGACCCCGCGCTTACTCTCAAGACCGCGCTCACCGGCATCGCTCCCACGGTAGCCCGGCAGTTCGCCCTGGGCGGCATCGAACTCCTCGGCCGCTCCATGGGCCTCGATCCCCGAATCACAGCGCTCATGGGACTTCCAATGGCCGCCAGTATTGGAGGGACCGTAAAGGGGGCGATCAATGGATCCGGCAGCATCATCAACTCCGTCAAAGATGCGTTGTTCAGCGGTCAGACCTTGGGCGGAATGGTGTCGATTGGTGCAAGCATTGGGCTGGACGCGATAGGTGCTCCGTCGCTTGTTCAG
>JAKJDL010000030.1:3268-3523 GCA_022705945.1 Candidatus Omnitrophota bacterium
TCGATTCCATCAAGAATGCTGTTTTCAGCCGGGAAACTTTGGAGGGTGTTCTTTCCATTGGATTTGACCTCGCAACCGAGCGACTTGATATTAATCCGATTTTTGCAGCATTAGGTTTGCGTTTGGCTACCGCTGGGGTAATGGGGGCGATCAATCCTGATCAGACGATCAGGAGTGCTATGGCCGAAGCCTTTTTAGATTCTATAAAACAACTTAACCCTTTTTACGGGATGAATTTAACAAATCCTGCAAGCC
>JAKJDL010000031.1 GCA_022705945.1 Candidatus Omnitrophota bacterium
GGAATATAAAACAAAGCATCCGCAGGAAGATCATCCACGGAAGCAGTAAAAACAAATTCGCCTCTATGTGGCTGGGAACCAAGCCTCCAAAACGGATCAACATGCTGATCCAGAGCGATGTTCCGCTGATAAGAAGATCAAAAATGAAAAAAAGAACTTTTCGGCGGCTTTTGAAAAATTCATTCACCGTTGCAACCTCAGCATTTACCATTTCAGCCCCTTTGTTGCCGTGAGCTCCATGTCGATCCGTCAGCGACATCTTTGCAATTGGCGTTTCAACTCCCGGCAGATGACCGCGATATCATTCTCTCTCAGATTGTTATAAAAAGGAATGGCGAACGTTCGATCCGCCGTCGCCTCCGTCACGGGATAATCCCCGCGACGGAATCCGAACATTTCCCTGTAAAATGGTTCAAGATGTATCGCCGGAAAATATTCGCGGCATCCGATAGCTTTACGGGTCAATCCTTCGAGGATCCGGCGCTTGTGGTATCGATCGTATTTCCGGCTCAATTTGACCACATAGACAAACCAGCTGCGGCGGTATCCTTTTTTTTCGCATAACGGTTCGAGTTCTTCAATGTCATTTAAGTGCCGACCGTAAATCCCGGCAACCCTTTCCCGTTTGTATGTCGTCAGACCTTTTTGGACACGGAATCGGGATTTAAGTTTGCACTTTGACTTTGATCCGGGTCGCGGTTGAGATTGTATCGCTTTCGTCTTTCGAGGGTCAATCGTTTCTTTTCCTCTCTCGCTTTTAGGATTGCCTCCTTTCTCCCCGCATAAACGTCATTCGGGGACACGTTTTTGAGCGCCTCATGCGGCGTGCGGTTATAAACCGCGATGGCCTCATCAATCGCCCGCTTCAGCTCCTCGGGAGAACAATACACCACAAGACAGAGTGTTTCCTTGATCCTGCGGTTGAACCGCTCGATCTTGCCGCGTCCCTGCGGATGATACGGCGTCCCAAAGATGTGCTTGATCCCGTGAACAGCAAGGTAATCGGCCATGAGGCCTGACGTAAAACCCGAGCCGTTGTCCGTGTAAAGCTTCGGCCGCTTCTCCGGATCCTCGAGATGGCCTTCCCGCTTCGCATTTTCGATGGCGATCTCCACGGCATCCGAAACCGAAAAGGCGGATTCATCCGGTTTTAGATCGTAACCCAGGATCTTACGGGAATAATCATCCTCCACCGGGATCAGCTTGTAGTAGCCCCAGCCCACGATGAAAAGGTTCGTCCCATCGCACTGCCAAAGCTCATCCGGATGCGTGGTTTTATGCTTCCACTGCCGTGCCGCCGGCATTTCCGGAAGGGGCCTAGGCGAGACAAGCCCCCGGGTCTTGAGGAGCCGGTAAACCGTCGATTCCGAGACCGAAAAGGCCTCCTCATCGGTGATCTTCACGGCCAGAAGCCGAGGAGAAAGCTCCGGGTGCAGTTTTGCGATCTCAAGCACCCGGGCCTCTTCCTCAGCGCTTATCCGGTTCCACACCTTCCGGGCTGAGGGCTTCATTTTCCGGAGACCGTCCAATCCATGGCGGTCATAGGCTTTCCTCCAGTGGTAATAGGTCGACCGCGGAATACCGAGCCCCGAGAGCATTTCCTTGCGTTTTCCTTCCCGGAGCTCGACTTTCCGGACAAAATCCATCCGCTTCTCGGCTTCCATCTTCCGGTGCCAGCCGCGCTCTACGCATTCAGACTTTTTTTAAAAATCTGGTTCTCAAGGATCTGGTCGGCCAGGACCTCCTTGAGCCGTGAGTTTTCGGCTTTGAGCTCCGAAACCTCTGACTTTGTGGCGCCGCGGACGCTATCGCCCTTGAGACACGCCTTCCCAGCCTCCATGAAGTCCTTGAGCCAGGAATAATACAGGGCGCTTGAGATGTTCTCTTTACGGCAGAGCTCCGAGACGGGGACCTCTTTACGGAATCCTTCCAGCACGATCCGTATCTTCTCTTCAGCGGAAAACCTCTTGCGGGTCCGGTACTTTACTTCCCGGATGAGCTTCGCGGCGCTTCCAGGCGTTGCGGTGACTTCTTCCTTCTCGAGTTCTTGGGTGGCTGTTTCCATGATCTTTTCCTTTCCTTGGGGCCAGGTACTCTAGCCCCTTTGCCACCCAGACCAACATCAAAACTGCAAACTACTTTTCACCCCCTCCGTGTCCAACGGTCGCTGACGACGGACATGAAAAAACAACAAGGCTAAAACTGATAATGAAAATGATCGTTTTTTTCATGCTTTTCCTCCTGGTGTTTTGTTGCGATCGGGGCTGACAACCGTCAATCCCGATCGGCGTTGTTCCGTGTTCCTCAAAAAATGGGCTATCACGGTACTAGTTTCCGAAATAGTTTGTGACCGAAAAAAATACGCTGTGCTCTTTTACGGAAGAATCCAGAGTGTCATCCTCGTCCATCCCCCTTGCTCGATAATTTTCAAACCGGTAAGCAAGCTCCAACCAAAGAGTCCCCCCCCTTAGCTTCCGGCGAAGAGCAGCCTCAAACCGAAGGCCGTCCTGCAAGGTTCCTGAGCTGCTTGAAAGTCCGATAAGGGACATGGCTCTCTTATATGTCAATGAAAGCCTCAGATTCATTTTGGAAACACTTTGTTTTACGAACCAGTAATTATACTCCAGCGTCGTCTCCTCGTTCCTTAAAAGCCGGACATTTCCTGCCGCGCCCCCCGCCTACGTTTCGCCCCGTTAATTGCGCCGTATCATCCTGAGCCACCGCATTACTGTACCTAAAAGACAGATCGTCGACTTTGGAACGCTGGTATTTTAAAGAGACTTCCCCTCCAAATTTATAATATTGGCCGTCAATGATCGCGGGTGTGATGCTCCCCGAAAGCATAAGCTGTTTAAAAGGTTGGTATTTAAGCCCGGCGCTTGGCGCTTGCAAGTCATTTCCCTTGGCATCCTTTACATAGCCGGTG
>JAKJDL010000032.1:0-336 GCA_022705945.1 Candidatus Omnitrophota bacterium
TGAAAATGCCCGTTTTATTGTCAAAGGGCGATTCGAGGTCTATTCGGGAGCCGATATAAGGGTTTACCCGGGGGGGGTGCTGACGGTGGAGGGCGGTTTTATAAACCATCGCAGCGAGATTATTTGTGCGAATAAGATTTCGATCGGAAAAAATTGTGCGATCTCCCGCGGCGTCGTGATCCGGGATTATGATGCGCACCATTTGGGTTTTCCGGGCTATAAAGTTTCCGACGGGATCCGGATCGAGGACAATGTCTGGATCGGAGAACGGGCCATCATAAGGAAGGGCGTTACGATCGGCGAGGGCGCTGTGATTGCCTCTGCCGCGGTGGTGAC
>JAKJDL010000032.1:346-2458 GCA_022705945.1 Candidatus Omnitrophota bacterium
TTCCGCCCCATACGATTGTTGCCGGCGTCCCGGCTAAAGTGATCAAAGAGCATGTTGAATGGAAAAGTTGAGGCGCCCTTCGGGGTGTATGGGATTCTAAAAAAGCGATCCCCGCAAATCGTTCGTGAGGATTGCGGGTCTTTCGATAACCCGTGTGGCCTTGGGAGCGCCCGGATCAAAATAGCCTGGGGCTGATGCTATGCGTCTAGAAAAAATCCTTTCGATCTGTACGGGATGCGGGGCTTGCGTGAATGCCTGTCCGGTCCACGCGATAACGATCCGGGAGGACGAGAACGGGTTTTTGAAGCCGGTCATTGATCCGGTGGTCTGTAACGATTGCGGCCTCTGCGAGAAGAAGTGCCCGCTGATCTCCCCACCTTTTTTGATCCCACCCGGTTCCCGGCCCCCCCGGGCCTATGCCGCTTACAACGAGGACGACGCCATCAGGATGCAGAGCTCATCCGGCGGGATCTTCGATGCCCTGGCCCGTGAGATTCTGACGGCGAAGGGCGTCGTATTTGGCGCTGCGTTCGACGAAGAGCTGTCGGTTGCCCAGAAAGCGATCTCGTGTCCCGAGGAATTACCACGGCTCCGGTTCTCCAAATACGTGCAGTCGCATACCCGGGACACCTTTCGCGAAGTCCGGGACCTTTTGAAGGCCGGGCGGAAGATCCTCTACACCGGGACCCCCTGCATGATTGGCGGGTTGTTGAACTTCCTCGGCGCGCGCCACAAGGACCTGTTCCTTTGTTCCGTGATTTGCGATTCGGTTTCATCCCGCAAGGCGTGGCGACTTTATCTCCGCTACAAGGAGGATCAGCGGAAGCGGAAGATTCGGGAGGTCTGCTTCCGAGATAAGCGGTTCGGCTGGGGCGTTCCGGCGATGAGTTTTGCTTTCGAAGGGCTTCCCGGCGAGCTTTCGCGCCGGGACTGGTTCCGGGACGGTTTTTCGAGACATCTGTTCCTGAATGGCGCTTACCTGAACTGTCATTTCAGGGGGATCTCGCAGCTGGCGGACATCACACTGGGGGACCTCTGGGGTATCGAGGAGATTTGTCCGGATCTTGCTTCGGAAAAGAAGGGGGTGTCGGTGGTTCTGGTTAATAATTCGCACGGACAGGAGCTTTTCGATAGCTGTAAGGAGAGGCTGTGGTCCCGGGACATTTCACTCGAGGCGGTACTCTGCCATCAACCCTCCTTGACAAGTTCGCCTGCGGCCGATACGCGCCGGGAGTTTTTGTTGGAAGACTTGGACAAATTGCCGATGCACAGGATTATCCGGAAGTATCCTTTTCGGGATGGCTTGCTCCTCCGCGCGGTCAAAAAGATCGGACGGATCGCGAAAAAGATCGTAAAAAGAGCACTCAGAAAAGACTGACCAGACCGATGCTGTCCGGAGTTCTTCCGGCGGAGCGTGATATCTTGAGGGTGCGGCGAACGGCTTCCTTTCGGAAAGCTTGAATTCAAAACGGGAATGGCGGACGGAATGGCGCCCTGTGAAGACATGGATCAGTCCCTGCGAATCTTTGTGGGCGCGTTTTTCCGGTTTTTGTGGCGGGCTCGTTGCGTGGATGGACATAAAAAGGCTGTTTTGACCCGGCGGAACATCAGCCAGGCTTTTTGCCATGCCGATTCCGGCGACCCGGGAAAAGGGTGCTGCCGCGTGATGGTGTGAAGAACAGTTTCGACCCGGCCGGAGAATCGATCAGCCTTGTAAAAGGAGTTGCGCAGGGTTTCAGATATGCTTGCTGTGTTTTTCCGCCGCTTCGCGTCCGGCTTGCCTGCCATGATACAATCCACCTGAAAAACCAGTGAACGGGCGAGCGAAAACAACCGGCACGACATTCAGGAAGCCTGCCGCAGGATTAAATCACGATGATGAAAAGAGCGACAGATTTTTTGTACCAGACTTTTTTGATAACGGGCGGAAGCTTTTTATGCGCTTTGGGAATCAAATCGCTGATTATGCCCCATGACCTGCTCTCCCAGGGGCTGACCGGATTGTCCCTGCTTATTTACTACCGGTGGGCTCCGGTTTCCCTCAGCACCATTTATCTTCTCATTAACATACCGGTTTTTGTTTTGGGGTGGAGGTTTGTGAGCCGCCGCTTT
>JAKJDL010000033.1 GCA_022705945.1 Candidatus Omnitrophota bacterium
TTCGATAACAGTCGGGACGGGCGCCATCCTGATCAATATTGCCGTGCTGGTTCCGGCGGCGCTGCTTTTCTCGGTCGAAAAAGTTTTTTATACGCTTGTTTTTGTTTTTGTCAGCGGAATGTTTACCAACAAGATTTTTCACGGAATGGCCAAGCGGCGAACGGCAGTTATTGTGTCGAGCCAGTGGGCCGCGATCGCGAACGCCCTGAGGGAACAGAAGATCGGAGTTACCTTTCTCAAGGGGCAAGGTAGTTTTCTGGCGGAAGAGAGAATGCTTCTTTATTCCGTGCTTGTCGCGCGATCCGTTCCCGCCCTGAAACGGATTGTGACCGAGGTGGATCCCGCCGCGTTTATTTCCATTATGGAAGCGGCCGACGTGACCGGTGTCGAAGTGGGGAACCAGCCGCACTGGTGAGCGCGGGAGAATCGCCGCGAGTAAAAGCCTCGTGTTTACGCGGGACGATCTCCCCCCTGCGCCCCTTTCTTTCTCGCAAGAACGAGCTCCTCACGCTCAACGTCCACCACCACGTTGTCATTATCCCGGATCTCGTTTTTAATGAGCCCCCGGGCAAGCCGGGTTTCCAGCTGGCGTTGGAGAAACCGTTTAAGAGGCCGGGCTCCGTAAACGGGATCGTATCCCTTCTCAACGATAAATCGCCGGGCCTTTTCGGTTAATTCAAGACTGATCCGGCGGTCGCCGAGGCGTTTCCGGATCTCGTCCACGGCCAATTCCGCGATTTTTTCCAGCTCTTCCCGGGCCAGGGGTCTGAAGAAAACAATATCGTCGACCCGGTTTAAAAATTCGGGCCGGAAATTTTGTTTCAGCTCATCCATGATCCTGTTCCGGGATTCCTCCTTCACGCGTCCTTCCGGGGAAATACCGTCCAGCAAGTGGGAAGAACCTATGTTGCTCGTCATGATGACGACCGTGTTCTTGAAGTCAACGGTCCTCCCCCGGGAATCCGTCAGGCGGCCGTCATCCAGGAGCTGAAGAAGGACATTGAATACGTCATGATGGGCCTTTTCGATTTCGTCGAAAAGGATCACGCTGTAAGGGCGCCGTCGAACCGATTCCGTAAGCTGTCCTCCTTCGTCGTAACCCACATAGCCGGGAGGAGCGCCGATGAGACGCGATACCGAGTGCTTTTCCATGTATTCGCTCATGTCGATCCGGATGAGATTGTCCTCCGAGTCAAACAGGGCCTCCGCCAGTGTTTTGGCGAGCTCGGTTTTGCCGACCCCGGTGGGACCCAGAAAAATAAAGGAGCCCGTGGGCTTGCGAGGATCTTTAATGCCGGACCGCGCCCGCAGAACGGCGTTTGCAACCAGTGATACCGCCTCGTCCTGTCCCACGACCCGCCGGTGCAGGATTTCCTCAAGCCGCAAAAGCTTTTCGCGTTCGCCTTCCATCAGACGGGTCACGGGAATCCCGGCCCACCTGGAAACAATTTCGGCGATTTCGTCTTCCGTGACCTCCTCCCTCAACAAACGCTGGGAGACCTCCTTGCCTTCCGCCTTTTTTTCCTCAGCCTTGAGCTCTTTTTCCAGTTCCGGCAATTTCCCGTACCGGAGTTCCGCGACTTTTTCGAGATTTCCCTGACGTTCCAGGGTTTCGATCTCAAGCTTGGTCTTTTCGATTTGCTCTCGCAACAAACGGAGTTTCTGGATCGCCTGTTTTTCATTTTCCCATTGAAGCGTCAGGGCCTTTTGCCGGTCTTTCAACCCGGCCAGTTCCTTTTTCAGGACGCCGAGCCGGTCCCTGCTTGCCTGATCCTGCTCTTTTTTCAGGGCGGTTTCCTCGACCTCCAGCTGCCTTACGCGTCTTAACGTCTCATCGAGCTCGGCCGGCATGGAATCAATTTCCGTCCGGATCATGGCGCACGCTTCATCGACCAGGTCGATGGCCTTGTCCGGTAAAAACCGGTCGGAGATATAACGATTGGAAAGGATCGCGCTCGCCACAAGCGCGTTGTCCTGGATCCGGATTCCATGATGCACTTCAAAGCGTTCCCGCAGTCCCCGTAAAATCGAAATGGTGTCTTCCACCGAAGGAGGCGCTACGAGAACCGGCTGAAACCGGCGTTCAAGCGCGGCGTCCTTCTCGATATATTTCCGGTATTCGTCCAGGGTCGTCGCGCCGATGCAGTGAAGCTCT
>JAKJDL010000034.1 GCA_022705945.1 Candidatus Omnitrophota bacterium
ACGCACAAAAGTAAAACCCCACAGCTCATCCTCTTTTATTTTTCTCAAAGCGGGTGCGCGCCTAGTGACCTTCCCCCCAAAAACTGGACCAGTTGAAAGTTGAGTTTCCGGGTGTTAAAACACACCAAACAGGAGGCTCTTTATGCCACGCAAACGTCACACCGAGGAGCAAGTCATCGGAGTTCTGAAAGAGGCGGACGCCGGATTTGCCGTTGATGAACTCTGCCGTAAGCACGGGATCAGCATCACCACCTTCTACAAATGGAAAGCCAAATTCGGGGGGATGGAAATTTCTGATGCCCGCAAACTCCGGGCTTTGGAAGATGAGAACCGAAAGCTCAAAAAACTCGTCGCAGACCAGGCCCTCGAGCTCATGGTGACGAAGGAGGTGCTCTCAAAAAACTTCTGAAGCCCAAAGCAAAACGGTCGGCCGTCATGTTTGCGGTCGAAAGCTTTGGGCTGAGCATTCGGAGAGCTTGCCAGATCTTGCAATGCGCCCGGTCGACAATGGTCTATCAACCCAAGACGGATGAAGGGGACGAAAAGATCCGGACGAGGATGCGAGAGTTGGCCATGCGAAAGCGAAAATGGGGCTGCCCTATGATTCATCGCGTTTTAAGGCGTGAAGGGCTTGTCGCCAACCATAAGCGCACCGAACGGCTCTATTACCGGGAGGAGAAGCTCTCCCTCAAACTCCGCAAACGAAAGAAACGTGTTTCGGAGCTTCGAGTCGAGATCCCGGCTCCGTCTGGACCGAACGAACGATGGTCGATGGATTTTGTTCACTCAAGGTTTTCGAACGGCAGGCGGTTCAAATGTCTCACGATCATCGATGAGTTCACAAGAGAAGCGCCGGCGCTAGATGTGGACAGCTCGATCCCGGGATTGAGGGTGATCAGAGTTTTGGATCGTTTGAAAGAAACGAGAGGACTTCCGAAAATCATTCGGGTCGATAACGGGCCGGAGTTCAGCGGGAAAGCATTGGATGAATGGGCATGGCAAAACGGCGTGAAGCTCGACTTCATTCAACCGGGGAAGCCGACGCAGAACGCTTTTATCGAAAGTTTCAACGGCAAGTTTCGCGAGGAATGCCTGAACGAGCACTGGTTTTACAATTTGGAAGAAGCTAGAATGACGATCGAAGATTGGCGAGTGGAGTACAATGACTTTCGCCCGCACAGCTCGTTGGAGGACCTGACTCCCAATGAATTTATCAGGCAATACGAAACGTCTTTAACAACCCAAAGCACCACGGATCTCAACTTAGAAGTGGCACAGCTGAAGGGGTAAGGTCATGAATATATCAAAAGTAAAGTCGCCATAGTTTGGGTTAGTTTTACATTCTCATTTTTTGCATTGATTCCTAAAATCACATCTCGACTAGCTGCATCTTTTCCGAATTTAATATCTTTTAAAAAACCCATCGCTTGCCTCGGAAGAGACCTTAGACTTTCCGAAATTTTCGCCATTCTTCGCGTTGTTTTTTGCACAATATCTTGCCCCATCGGCTTATTTGTTTCCATGATTTCACCCACTTGCTGCACCATATCACGACTAACATCTAAACATTGCAGACACTCCCGATAGTAGCTTTTATAGAAGGATTGGTAAGTGGCAGTGTACCTCAAGTAAAGTTCCCACCCACGCATCCTTGTTTGTCGTCCCACCAGAGAGTGCTTATAAAGCAAGATTGATGGAATAATAAAACTCACAATCAGAACAAGAATTATAGCGGGACGCAGAAGCTTGTTTTTCTTAACGATGGAATCTACCACAGACTTTATCTTTGCCTTCATCTTGCCTCCTTATCCTGTTCTCATTAACAGCTAGCCCTCTCCTCGATGGAAGGTGGAAGGCCCCTAGTTCAAATTTTTCATGTCGCCTTTTAGGTATTAAACGAGATTCGTTAATATCGTTAGCGTTTTCTTTCAATATA
>JAKJDL010000035.1 GCA_022705945.1 Candidatus Omnitrophota bacterium
CCCTGATGGAAAATATCGATGATCCGGTCGATCGTTTGAACGGTGTCGTTGGTGTGCAGGGTTGCGATGACAAGATGTCCCGTTTCCGCCGCGGTCAATGCCATGGAGACGGTTTCCAGATCCCGAATCTCTTCGACGACGATTACATCGGGATCCTCGCGGAGCGCGACACGCAGGGCGTCCGGAAAGGAGGTTGCGTCATTTCGGATCTCCCGCTGGCTGATCAGACAGTTTTTGTTCTTGTGGATATACTCGATCGGGTCCGAGATCATGATGATGTGTGCGTTCCGGTGTTGGTTCATGTGGTTCACGAGCGCGGCGAGTGTCGTGGTTTTCCCGCATCCCGTGGCTCCCGTGATCAGCACCAACCCATGAGGCAGGGCCACGAGCTTTTCCATCAGGGGAGGGAGTCCGAGCTGGCTTATGGTCGGCGGCGTGATCGGATTCGCACGGAAGACCCCGCTCATATGATTCCGCTGATAGAAGAAATTGATGCGGAAACGGTGCGTGAAATCGGGAAGCGTGACCGAGCAGTCAATCTGGCGGTTTTCGGCAAGATATTTTTTTTGTTTTTCATTCAGGAAAAGGTTGCTGCATTCGGTCATGAACTGCGAGTTGACGGCGGATACGGCGGTGTAAGGGGATAGAAGTCCATCGATCCTAAAAATCGGATAACTTCCGACCTGGAAGTGGATATCCGAGGCATTCCGGTTTAAAGCGGCTTTTAGGATGCCCAAAATCGCACTCTGGTTCTGCGGGGATACAACGCTTTTCGAATAGCCCTTCGGTTCGTTCCTTTCGTCCCCCAGGATATACAGATCGCTTGACATGACCATCCCCCTTTACGGTTCAACAGACGGCATTGTTTAATAAACTGAACAGGAGATTCCGCGCATAAGGCCGGGGCTGACGGAGCTCCCGACTTGTGAGAGACGCGGCCGGTTCAAGAACGGGTTGTAATCCCTCGGCGCGCGGAAAGGGAACGCGACGAGCTCATAAATACCCGCACTCATGCGGACGAACAACATCGCGATCCCTTTTGCCGGAACTCCCGAAGCGGCAATGACGCCCTCGTGATCCCTGTTCGTCAAGACAGGCTTCATGTAAAGTTTAATCGGTACCGTGATGATATTGGAAAATCCGCGTCCGGGCTTCGTGAAGGCATCTTCTTTTGCGGCCAGAGTGCCGGGGAAGACCGAAGAAAGCATGAAAACAAAAAGGACCATCCGGATCATTTTCCCATCCTTGTTTATCCGCCATGAGAGCTTGTACGCGATCTTGCTTTAAAGGACTTATCGGCCGGTTTTTAAAAAACCCAATACCTCTAAATTATTTGTCGTAACTGAGGTTTCAATTATCCCGGCACAGCTGATAGAATACCCCTGCCGAGCCGGAGGATAAATGAAAAAAAACCTGTTTTTTGCCGTTGCGGCGGGTGTTACAGTCACGCTCTTGGGGGCCGCCTGCTTTTTCTGGGCGAACCTTCCCGGTTTTATGGGGCAATGGATCGGGGAGGCCGGCGGGGGAGTGATCGAGAGCCCGGTACAAATCGGAAAGGTCAGATTCGAAGCGGGACCGAGACTCCATATCGAGCGCATCCGCGTATCCCTCAATACAAGACGGGGACCCGTTGCCTTTACGGCGGACTCCGTTTCTTCGATTGATCCGCTGGCCTTCTTTTTTCAGAAGAAGCCCATCCGTTTTTCATTTAAAAATCTCAGACCCGAACACTC
>JAKJDL010000036.1 GCA_022705945.1 Candidatus Omnitrophota bacterium
GCAACTTTAAAAAATGATCTAACGGGAAACCGGTACTGTCCTGGCTCCTTCAAACCTTCCAGAAAACCGGGACCGCCGATTCCGCCACGACCGCAGGCTTTAAAAATCCGGTTCAGAATATCCGGGGAAAAGTGCGCCCTGAAGGGCTCGAACCTTCGACCCAGTGATTAAGAGTCACTTGCTCTACCAACTGAGCTAAGGGCGCGTGAAATTATATAATCCGGGAAAACAAGGTTTTCGGGAGGGCGTATTCTACTTTAGACGGTCTTTTTTTACAACAAAAACGCTTTGACCGCCTGCCCGACGGGAAAACAGCGCCGGAATCCCGTTCGGGAACCGGAAAAAGTGTCAGCGGGAGGTCTTGTAGATCTCCCGAATCCCTCTCGTCACTTCCTGGTATTCCAGGGGGCGGGTCTCGAGTTTTCTGTCCCCGAGCGGGAGCTTCCGGAACTCTTTCTGGATCATCCCGACCCGTTTTTCGGTGATGGGTCGCGACTGATAATAGTCATAGAAAAGCAGAGCCGCCTTGTTATCCGCCCTGAGGAAATATTCGAGGGTATCCATCAGGGCCTGGGGGTCGTATCCCCCCGCGAGAAGATAATCCATGGCCCGCTGATCACTTTCAACAAGAAGCTCTTCGGGGGTCTGCTGGGTGCTGTCGACGTAGGCCTGGAGGAGAAGCAGGCCCAGGGAGGCCAGGGATCCGATCGGACCGAACATGGGCGCGATCTGGGCGCCCGTCTGCGTTGCCGCGTTGAAGACATCGTCGCTTTTGGTAAAACGGGGATCCCTGTATTGAAGTCTGCCGATCTCATGCGCGAGGATCGCCGCCAGCTCCGCCTCGTTCCCGAGAAAGTTCAGCATTCCGGTCGTTAAATAGACATATCCTCCCGGAGCGGACGTGGCGTAGATTTTCTCGTCATAGAGAATCGTGAACCGGTATTGAAGGTCCTTCCGCCCGGCATACCTCGCGAGGTTTTTCCCGATTTCGTTCACATACTGCACGACTTTGGGATCGGTGTAGGGATAGAACCGGGAAAGAATCTCTTTATGGATCTCGGCACCGACCGCGCATTCTTCGGAAGACCGCGAAGCCGCATAACCGGCCTCTTCATCCGTCCCACGCCGCGCGGTCGTCGCGCATCCGCCAAGGAACGACGTCAAGAGAAGTATCGTCACGATTTTTTTCATGGAAGGATCGGGCGCGCCTGGCAGGACTTGAACCTGCAACCCTCTGCTCCGAAGGCAGATGCTCTATCCAATTGAGCTACAGGCGCACACATTGATTCTTGAAAACAAGCGCCAGCGCTCCGAGATCGCCGGAGCGCCCGAGGATCGTGGACCTCAGGATCCGGGTGGTTCGGAACGCTTCGGGCCAGGCATGTCCCTTCGCGCTCCGCATCATCTTTGTCCAGTAGGTCCGCGGGGCAGATTTCAACACCCCGCCACCGATCACGATCGCTTCGGGATTGAGAATATTCATCAGATTCGCGAGACCGATCCCGAGATAGTAGGCCGCCTTTTCATAACTATCGACCGCGACCTTGTCACCCGTCTTTGCGGCAAGGCCGACAATCTTCGCTCCGAACAAACGGCCGCCGCCTGTCATCATTTTGATGTTTGATGCTCGGCGTTTCATTATCTCCCGCGCGTACCGGGCGATGGCGGTGCCCGAAGCGTATACCTCGAG
>JAKJDL010000037.1:0-814 GCA_022705945.1 Candidatus Omnitrophota bacterium
GGATTCCGTAATTTTGTTGGGTCCCGCTCTAGCCTCCGGATCTCGTTCCCAATCACGTCAAGATCCGACTGCGCGCGCCGCAGAAGGGCCTCCAGCCGCTCCATGCCTACGTCATAAGGGGCCTCTCCCTCCTGATCTTCCACGAAGCGATTTTCGCTTCGTGCGGATGAGCGAACTTCGACTCGGCGGCTATTTGCGAGGAACGCCTGAGCTTTGTTGATTTGTTCCCAAAGCGCGATCCGCGCGGCGCTCGCGGCAATGGTTTTTTCCCGGAGCAACGGCTTTAAACTGCTCTCAATAGCATTACGGTGTGCGATCGCCTGATTCCATAGCTCGCCGTCAGAATCTTCCACCGCATCGATCTTCGATTGAAGATCCTGCAATATCGCGTAAACCCTCTTGAGAAGAATTTCCGGGGAAATGTCCGCGGGTGCGGCTACAGGCTGCGCGGGCACAACCCCAACGGTGCGCATGGAAGTTATTCCGGGTTTCTCGTCCCCGTCTTTGCCGCTCCAGGGTGTTTCTCCCGCAGGAAGCTCCCGGCTCTCAACCGTGTCAAGCCTCACCGGATAGGAATACCCGACAAACGTAGCATCGTCGGGGTCATAGTTATAGCGATCGATCAATCTCTTGTGAGCGGGGCTACCTTCGATCATCCACCCAAAATCAATCCGCTCCGACTCGTTTAATACCAGATGGATCCACCGCACCTTATCCCCATCCCGGAATTCGGAGCGGGAGGCGTCATCGTACATTTTTTTGATCTGGTCCCGCTTTGCCCGACCGATCAAAAGCTCCACCTCCTCGTTCGCGA
>JAKJDL010000037.1:842-1093 GCA_022705945.1 Candidatus Omnitrophota bacterium
CCGCCGATAAGCGGAATGTTTTCCGGGGTCAGACGCGAAGCCTGCCAAAGAATGCCTTCCATATCCTTATCTTTCTCGGGATCGAGGGACAAAGAGGCCGCGAGATCGTAGATCTTCGCGCTCACACCGGCCTTGGCCATCGCTTCGCGCAGGGCCAGGGTCCCTCGCAGCTGCAAAAGCGGCCCGTGCATGAAGATGACCGACCGGCACCGAAATCCTTCGGCGATCCTCTGTTTCAGGATATCAACCGA
>JAKJDL010000038.1:0-340 GCA_022705945.1 Candidatus Omnitrophota bacterium
TATTTATCGACATTTTAAAAATAAATCTGAAATTGTTAAAACAATGATTAAAAATTTTGAGGTCGCGGGCAACCAAAAAATAGCATCGGTCAGCAACGAAGGAATAACCGGTGTTGAAAAATTTGTGAAAAGCCGTTTTGCTTTAGTGGCTAATAATCCGCCGTTGGCGAAAGTTCTTTTCAGCGAGGAGCTTTTTATGGATGAGCCCGAATACGGCGAGCTTTTGATGAATATGATGCATAAGCACAAAGATTCGTTAAAAGTCATGCTTTTAAAGGCGCAAAAAGACGGCGACATCAGAAACGATATTGAATTTGACATGCTTTTTCGTTTAATAATG
>JAKJDL010000038.1:350-646 GCA_022705945.1 Candidatus Omnitrophota bacterium
GTTCGGTTGTTGATCAAACAATGGGGTCTTACCGGCTCTTCATTTGATTTGATTGAAAAGGGTGATTTACTCTGGGAGTCATTAAAAAAGACGCTCAAGTTACAATAAATGCCATAATTGGTAAATAAACGGAGGTTTTAGAATGGGAATGTTTTGTTATCAATGTCAGGAAACTGCAAAAAATTCAGGGTGTACAATTCAGGGTGTGTGTGGCAAAAAAGCGGATACAGCTAATTTACAAGATAAGTTAATTCAGCAGTTAAAAATTATCGCTTGCAGTTTAAAACCCTCGCTTG
>JAKJDL010000038.1:705-1007 GCA_022705945.1 Candidatus Omnitrophota bacterium
CATAACCAATGCGAATTTTGACGATGCAAGAATCAATAAACAAATCGCAGAAGCTCAAAAACTATTGGGCGGAAAAACTTGCGATGCCCCCTTAGGCGTTCTCTCAGCTGAAAACGAAGATGTAAGGTCATTAAGAGAGCTTTTAACCTACGGTTTAAAGGGAATCGCCGCTTATGCCGAACACGCATGTGTTTTGGGCAAAGAAGACATGAGTATTTATGAATTTATGTTCAAAGCTCTTGCCGGTATGACTAAAAACCTTTCGGCAGACGAACTCATCGCCCTTAATCTCGAATGCGGCA
>JAKJDL010000039.1:0-308 GCA_022705945.1 Candidatus Omnitrophota bacterium
GTTCCACTGCCAACAAATGGATCCAATACTAATTCACCTTGATGGGTAAAAAGTTCGATAACTTTTTTTGCCAAAGAAATAGGGAAAGTAGCAGGGTGAACGGTCTTATCGCGAATATCACGCGCTTCATAATAAAACTGCCAGACACCAATCTGGCTTTTAAGCCAGTCTTTGGGAGTCATGCAATTAATATGAGTGGGCCCGCACTGACAAATCCGTTGCGAAGGAATATCCAGCGGTTTTGTAATGTCGGTTTTGACCGTTTTTGCTTTTGACGAAGTCAATGTTTTTGGTGGCAATTCAATAAC
>JAKJDL010000039.1:346-953 GCA_022705945.1 Candidatus Omnitrophota bacterium
TATGAATATTTGTCAATAT
Organism: Candidatus Omnitrophota bacterium; assembly: GCA_022705945.1. Classification (GTDB taxonomy): domain Bacteria; phylum Omnitrophota; class Omnitrophia; order Omnitrophales; family Aquincolibacteriaceae; genus UBA1443. Next base: position 366 of record JAKJDL010000039.1, read on the forward strand.
TTATTTTCGATAAAATCAATAACCCTGTACTCCCTTTTCAAACCGATCGCATCATACCATATAGCCCGAGAAATGAAAACGCCTCATTCGAGTTCGAGTTGACTCATATTAAACCTTACCCAAACCATAGGAGGTTTTATCGAGCTGACTCATATTCTTACCATAAAGCGTCCAAAATGGCTCCCCGAACTGGTCGGTAAAAAAACTTTCAAATTGAGGGTAAAAATCGATCTACCGAACCGTGGAAAGCGCTCAGCTTACGGAACAGCTTTATTTAACTTCCTCCCGCAGTGAAAATATCTTGACTTATTATTTTCGTTTTCGCATAATTTCGATAATAACAAAGACGCTTATTTTCACCTGTGAAAGCGGATCGCCATGGATAAAAATACTAAACTCCCAGGTCGCAAGATCCGTTGCCCCGAAAACTATACGGCTTTTATTCCAGACCCGCTTCCTCCAAAATTCACCTGGAATCCGGAACTCGTCAGAGCGCTTTCAGACGCGGATCGGACCATTGGACGTCTTGCGGGTGAAGGCGAAAAGCTGCCCAATCCTCACCTTTTAATCCGCCCCTTTATAAGACGG
>JAKJDL010000003.1 GCA_022705945.1 Candidatus Omnitrophota bacterium
CCCCCGCCCCGATCGCCGTTCCGACACCGGCATGCCCCGTCGCACTGCCCGCCAGAGCACTGATCCCGGCGCCCAACGCCGCACCCGCAAGACCTCCGGTCTCACGTTCCGTCAAACCGGAATCCGTAGCACACCCGGAGAACATCAGGGAAACCATTAAAAAAACCGCCGAAACCCGTTTCGTCATGTTCGAATCTCCTTATAGTTTTTTGAATGAAACCCCCGAAAACAGGCCTCATTATAGTCGTTTTTTGTATATGCCAAACAATTTTTTAAAACTACCCTTCAAGTTCCTTTATCCAGCTGAGGATTTTTCCCGCCAGACGCGTCTTCGCCACCGCCGGCATCCTGCGAACTCTTCCCGTCCGGTCAATCAGGACCGTGCGGACATTGCGTTTTCCAAACGGAATATACCGTGCCGGGTCATAATAATTCGCAACAATCCCGTCGAGGTCCTTCTCCGTCAGTTTCTCCGCCGCGCGGCGCAACAGGTCCTTTGTCTCCAGGCAAAAACCGATCACGATGCGCTTCCCCTTGTTCTTCGAAAGACCCGCAAGAATATCCGGTGTCCGCTTGAGCCTGAGCGTCAAACCGCCGCGACTCGGAAGTTTATGCCGACCTGTCTCCGGGGGCATAAAGTCACATACCGCTGCCGTCATGATTAGACAATCATGGCTCCGGAAAAGTTTCGCGCAGACTTTTTTCATTTGGAGGGCCGAAACAACGGGATAAAAAGAGGCGCCCCGGGGCGGCCGCAGGTCCACAGGCCCGCTGACAAGGCTTACCTTGTAGCCTTTTCGCAGCGCTGATTGGGCCAATGAGAAACCCATCCGGCCCGAGGAGAGATTGGTGATGAAACGGACAGGATCGATATGCTCACGGGTCGGTCCCGCGGTGATCAGAATTCTTTTGATCTTCGTCATGGCAAGGAGAATGCTACTTGCGCCTGCCACGCACGGACAGAATGGCGGTAACAGCAGCCAGGATCGTTTCCGGCGCGGCGATATGCCCGATGCCCACACGCCCGCAAGCGAGATCCCCTTCGACGGGATCCACAAAACGGTATCCGATCGCCTTGAGCTGGGCGATATTCCGCTGCGTTACCGGATGGTTATACATGTTGTCATTCATCGCGGGAACGATCAGGATCGGGCTTCGGGTGGCGAGGCACACACAGCTTGCGAGATCATCCGCTATCCCCGAAGCAAGTTTGGCGATGAAATTCGCGGAAGCGGGAGAAACCAAAACAAGGTCGGGAAGATCCGCGAGGGATGTGTGCAGCACGCCAAAAGGAGCGTCTTTGGGGAACATCTCGGAGTAGACCCGCTCCCCGCTCACGGTACGGAGCACCGTTTCGGTCACAAACTCCCTTGAGCATGCGGTCTGGACACAAACCACCCTCCCGCCTTCCTGCCGAATCGCCCTGATCAGGTCAGGCGCTTTATAGGCAGCAATACTCCCGGTAAGAACCTGCAGGATGGTCCTATTCGAGAACCTTTTTGTTTTTGGCTTTAAGCGCGACATATTTGACCTTTTTGCAAGCCATCTCAAGAAGCGCCACCGTAGCCGCTTTTTTGGAGGCGGTCTTGATAAGCGGCTGGGCACCCTGGGCCAACTCGTTTGCCCTGGCTGCCGCAGTAAGCACCGTCTTGTAAAGACTTACATCTTTACCGTCTTGCGGAAGAATCTTTTCGAGTGCGATGTATGCCATACTACGTCTGACTCCTTTCTTTTAGTTTATTCATGATAATCTCTTCGACTTCCAGAACGGCCTGATCGAGGTTTTGATTAATGACTGTCTTCTCATAAAGCGCTGCCGCCTTGATCTCGTCCTGAGCGATGGAAATCCGGCGCTCAATCTCCTCCGGGGTTTCCGTATTCCTGTTCGTCAGCCGTTCGCGAAGCGCCTTGATCGAGGGGGGCAAAACAAAAACACTGAGCATGGGACGATCCCTGCCCCATATCCCCTGAATCTGTTTCGAACCCTGAACGTCGATCGTGAGGATAACGACGTTTCCCTGATCGACCTGACGGCTTACAAAATCCTTGGGAGTCCCGTAAAATTGTCCGTAGATTTCCGCCCACTCGAGGAACTCCGCGCGGTCCTTCATTTTCAAAAACTCATCCTTGGAATGAAAATAATAATGGGATCCGTGCTCTTCCCCCATTCTCGGCAAGCGCGTCGTCACTGAAACCGAACGCATCCAGTCAGGATGGCGAATCAGCAATCGCTCCACCACGCTCGTCTTCCCGCACCCCGAAGGAGCCGACAGCACCACAAGCAGCCCTTGTTGGTTCTTGGGGTTATTCGACATTCTGAACCTGTTCCCGGATTTTTTCGATCTCGCTTTTGATCGCGATCGCTTCCTTGGAAACCTGAAACAACTGGGCCTTGGACGCCATCGTATTCGCCTCGCGCATCATTTCCTGGCAAAGAAAATCCATTTCCCTGCCCGCCTCGCCGTCCCCGGAGAGCCATTTCCTGAAAAGATCCAAATGACTCCTCATCCGGACAAGTTCTTCGGTGATATCGCTGCGGTCGGCAAGAAACGCCGCTTCGCGCGCCAACCGGTCGGCATCCATCTTTTCATCACCGATGATCTCCCGGATCCGTCCGCTCAGTTTCTCATAGTTCCGAACCCGGTTATCTTCAACCATTTTTTCAATCAGCGCTGATGTTTTCGCAATATTCTCTATCCGGCCTCTGAGATCCTTTTCGAGCTTCCTGCCTTCCTCGTATTTATGGGCAATTGCTTTTTCAATACCTTTTTTCAGCATGCGGCCAAACTCAGCCCATGACGGCACATCGTCTTTGGCCTCGATTTTTTCCCTGATCACTCCCGGCAGCCGCATCAGATCCCCGGCGGATAAATCCCCGGCAAGATTGAATTTTTTTCTTAACCGTCCCGACGCGCCAAGATAAGAGCGAACCTGGGCTTCATCCAACTCGTAAGAACGTTTTTGCTCCCCGTTCCCTTCTTCCAATACGGAAAGGGAAATCTTCCCGCGGTTTATCATACCTTGAACAAGCTGCCTTACCCGGGTTTCATAAACACCAAGGGATGACGGCAACCTCATCCCCAGCTCAAAATACCGTTGGTTGAGCGACTTGATCTCGATTACCCATTGTTTCCCTCGGGCCGGTAAAACGACCCGGGAAAAAGCTGTCATGCTTTTTATCATAAAGTGTGGATAGAAAGGACCTTTCGATAGGAAGTTGTGGAATTATAATGGGTTACGATAACACTGTCAAGGAATGCGGCCGTCAGCTGTTCCTAACTCTTTATATTGCTTATAGATTCGAAGATAGCTAGCGCGGCCTGCTTGGGATCCGATGCCTGCGTAATCGGACGACCGACTACGAGATAGTCAGAGCCGACCCGTATCGCCTTCATCGGGGTTTCGATCCGCTTTTGATCACCCCTGGAGCTCCCGGGCGGCCGGACTCCGGGAGTCACAATCAAAAAATCATTGCCGAATTTCTTCCGGATCATGGCCGTCTCCTTTGGAGAACATACGATTCCATCCAATCCGGCTTTTCGGGCCGTTCCGGCAAGATGAAGCACCTCGTTTTGGATTTTTCGACGGATCCCGAGTTCTTGGGAAACTGTCTCCTGGCTGTGGCTCGTAAGAATGGTCACAGCGATCAATTGGGGGCGCTTCCCGGAACCCTTTGAGAACTCCTCCACCGACGCCCGCGCCATTTTCATCATCTCATAGCCGCCAAGCGCGTGCAGGTTCACGATATCGACCCCGTGCTCGCAAACCGAGCGAAGCGCCCGGCTCACGGTATTCGGAATATCATGAAGCTTGAGATCGAGGAAAACCCTCCCGTGATGTTTCTGAACAAGATTCACCGCATCCCAGCCATGCGCCGTAAAGAGCTCGAGTCCGATTTTATAAAAACTCACAACACCGTGAAGGTTCCTCAGCCAGCTTTCGGCTTCGTCCAGGGACGGCGTGTCCAAAGCAACAATGACGCGGTCCTGGACCGGCATCCGGCTATTCATCGAGAACAACCTTTCCCTTTCTGATCACGGGGCCGGTAGCTGCCCCGGATCTCTTTGATACTTTTTATCTTTTCCTTCCGGCAAAATACCCGAATCCCCTTTAAGATCTCCATCGTGGCCCGCGGTTCTACAAAATTTGAGGTGCCGACTGCCAAAAGATCCGCTCCGGCAATCAGAAACTCGACAGCGTCCCGCCAATCCGAAATGCCGCCGGACGCGATCACCGGAACCCCGAACTCTTTTTTGACCTGGTAAACGTAGCGCAAAGCCACGGGCTTGATGGCCGGTCCGCTCAGACCGCCGAAGTCCCTGACGATCCGGGAAGTTCTTCCATTGATATCAATCGACATCCCCCGGAGCGTGTTGATAACACTGATACCGTCCGCCCCCCGCTTCAGGACATTGTCCGCAATCTCCAGGACGTCCCCGAGTTCGGGAGAAAGCTTGGCAAATATCAGAAGCTTTGTCTGACACCGAACGGCTTTGATCGCATCCAGGATCCGTTTCTGTTTTTTCATGAAATTGACGCCGCCGCTCTCGACATTCGGACATGAAAGATTCACTTCAAGAGCGTTCACGACTGACCGGAACCGATCAAAGGTCTTTGCAAGCAGACCGAACTCCCCGGCGGACTCCCCCGCAATACTGACGATAAGAGGCACTCCCAGCTTCCTGAAATACGGGATCTTCTGCTCTATAAAATCCGCAAGCCCCTTATTCTGGAGACCGATCGCGTTGAGCATACCGGATGAAACCTCACAGATCCTCGGCATCGGATTTCCGGGACGGGGCCGGACGGTGATGGTCTTGGTAATGATCGCACCGAGTTTCTTGTAATCCACGTAGCCGGCGTATTCATCCGAAGTACCGAACGTTCCCGAAGCGACCGTCACGGGATTTTTCAGCTTCAGATTTTTGATTCTTGTCGTAAGGTCAACGCTCATCACGGCACCAGTTCGCTGAACGAAAAAACGGGACCGTCCGCGCAAGCCCGTTTCAGACCGGTTTTCGTATCGACCATACACCCGAGGCAGGCCCCGACACCACAAGCCATCGACTCATCCCAGGAAGCTTCCCCCTCAATGCCATTCTTTGCCGCGATGGCCATAACCGCTTTCATCATTGACTTGGGACCGCACGTTTGAATAAACAATTGTCTGGAATCCTCTTCCCGGATAACTTTTTCAAGAACTCCGGTCACAAATCCCTTAAACCCGACCGAACCGTCCTCCGTCGCGCAGAGAACCTTCGCCTTTACCTTCTTCAGCTCGGCCATGGGAAGGATCTCGGCTTTGGATTTAGTTCCGATCAAAAGGTAATCCGATGAAAATTGCTCAGCCAGATTGACGAGCGGCGGGACACCGATGCCGCCTGCGACAAGAACGCGTTTCCTTTTCCCGATGGCGGTCCTGAAACCGTTACCGAGCGGTCCCATGACCATGAGCGGATCTCCTTTGGATTTTTCTGCAAGTATCAACGTCCCTCGGCCCAGAACCTCGTAGAGGATCTCCACTTTGCCCGGAGATGTCCGGAAATAGCTGAAAGGCCTTCTAAGATAGGGGTCCTGGCCCTCATTGATCCGGATGTGCAAAAACTGGCCGGGTCGTATGTTGCGGGAAAGCGGGGCGGACGAAAAAACAAGCTTGTAGTACCTGTCATTAATCCTGCGGTTCTCAAGCACTATCGCTTTTTCGTCGAATCTTTTTTTCATCGTCAGATCTTGACCGTTTTAACCCCAATGATAATCGCGGATCGGCTTAACGTCCAGCTCATCATCCTCCACCGCCCGCGGTCCGCGAAGCGCCGGTTTCGACCGCCTGCTTCATATATTCCGTTTCTTGAGCGAAGAATCGAACCCGATTCCCCGACCGATGATGATCTGTACCGATCCTGTCGTGAGGGTTTTCCTGATGCCGGTTCGTTCAAACATGGAATCTCTCCGGCACTTCCGAAAGAAAAATTTAAGCCTTCTGGCTCTTCTTATAGTAGTCCTGCAAGGCCTTGGGTTCGATTTTATCTTTTTTCGCCGCGGCTATTCCGGCCACGGTAGCTTCAGCCGCCGCCAGCGATGTCACGTAGGGCAACTTGCGCTGAATAGCCATCGTTCGGATATAACTGTCATCAGTCTGGCTTCCGCGTCCGTGCGGTGTATTCACAATCAAATGCAATTCGCCGTTTTTGATCGCGTCTGCAATGTTGGGCTGTCCTTCATTAATCTTTTTAATCAGTGTGTTCTGAATCCCGCGGGCCGTTAAAACTTTGGCAGTCCCTTCCGTCGCAAAAATCTGGAAACCGAGGGCCGAAATTTTCTTGGCAATCGGTGCTAACGCGATCTTGTCCTTATCCGCTACGGTCAAAAGAACATTGCCTTCAAGCGGGAGTTTTGCACCGGTCGCGGCCTGGGCTTTGTAGAATGCTATTCCAAAATTTGGCCCAATTCCCATCACCTCTCCGGTCGCGCGCATCTCGGGACCCAGAAGCGGGTCCACCTCCGGGAACATGTTAAAGGGAAAAACAGCCTCTTTCACCCCCACGAAAGGAATGACGGTTTTTTTCAGTTGCGGGAAATCCTTCAACTTTTTCCCCAGCATAATCTCGGTCGCGAGCCGGGCGATCGGCACTCCGGTCACTTTGGAAACAATCGGGACCGTGCGGGAGGCACGAGGATTGGCTTCAAGAATGTAGACCTTGTCATGACAGATAGCGTATTGGACATTGATCAAACCCGTCACTTTCAAGGCCTTTGCGATCCTCGTGGTATAGTCCCGTATTTCTTCCAGGTGAGCGCTGGAAATGGTGCGACTTGGTATCGAACATGCCGAATCTCCCGAATGGACACCCGCCCATTCGATATGCTCCATCACGGTAGTGACGAAAGAATCCTCCCCATCCGCCAACGCGTCCACTTCACACTCGATGGCCATTTCAAGAAACTGGTCGATAAGCATCGGATGCTCGGGACTGACCTTGATGGCCTCCGCCGCATATTTCCTGAGCATTTCTTCATCGTATATGATTTCCATCCCGCGGCCGCCCAAAACAAAGGAAGGACGCACCATGAGCGGGTATCCGATGCTTTGTGAAATCGTGAGAGCCTCGTCGAGCGACCTCGCAATTCCGCTTTCAGGTTGGGGGATTCCCAGCTCAATCATCTTCTGGCGGAAAAGCTCACGGTCTTCCGCGAAAGCAATACTTTCCGGCGTCGTGCCGAGGATCCTGACACCGGCATCCTTAAGCTGCTGAGCGATATTCAAAGGCGTCTGGCCGCCAAACTGGACGATAACCCCTTCGGGTTTTTCTTTTTCATAGATGGCCAGCACGTCCTCGATTGTCAGCGGCTCGAAATAAAGTTTGTTTGCCGTGTCGTAATCGGTTGAAACCGTTTCCGGATTGCAGTTGATCATGATCGATTCGTAACCCGCCCCGCGAAGGGCAAAGACCGCGTGGACACACGTGTAATCAAACTCGATACCTTGTCCAATCCGGTTGGGTCCGCCGCCCAAAATCATGATTTTCTTTTTCTTGCTCACGACCGAATCTTCCTTGCCCGGAAGGTAGGTGGAGTAATAGTAGGCCGCTTCCCGCACCCCGCTGACCGGTACCGCCTCATACCGCGCCATCTTTCCCAGACCCAGGCGGCGTTCTCTGACCGCAGTTTCGGAAACTCCAAAAAGTCCCGCGAGATATCGATCGGCAAAACCCCATTCCTTGGCCTTGATCAAATCTTTGTCAGAAAATTTATCCCATGAGGTTTTCAAAATCTCTTCCTCGAACATCACAAGATCTCTCATCTCCCCGATGAACCATTCCCCGATATGCGTCATACGATGAAGCTCCTCAACCGTAAAACCCTGCCGAAGCGCTTCATACATCAAAAAAATTCTTTCACTGGAAGGATGGGCAAGCCGTTCCCGTAATTGCTCGGCGGAAAGCTGTTTGAAATTCTTCATGCCTCCCAAACCATAACGGCCAATTTCAAGCGAGCGGATGGCTTTCTGGAATGCTTCCTTGAAAGTCTTGCCGATCGACATAACCTCGCCGACCGCCTTCATCTGGGTCCCGAGAACATCCTTGGCCTTGGAAAATTTCTCAAAAGCCCATCGCGGGAATTTGACAACCACGTAATCCCCGCCGGGCTTGTACTTGTCAAGAGTTCCGCTCCGCCAATAGGGAATCTCATCCAGGGTCAACCCCGCTGCCAAACGGGTCGAGACCATCGCGATCGGAAATCCCGTCGCTTTGGAAGCAAGGGCCGAGGAACGTGACGTGCGTGGATTAATCTCAATAACAACAATTCGACCGTCTTTTTTGTTGTGTGCAAACTGAACGTTGGTTCCCCCCACCACTCCGATCGCTTCCACAATCCTGTAGGCATACTCCTGGAGTTTCTTTTGGATCTCGGCCGATACGGTCAGCATCGGGGCAACGCAAAAACTGTCACCCGTGTGAATCCCCATGGAATCTACGTTTTCGATAAAACAAACCGTGATTTTCTGATTTTTCGAATCACGCACCACTTCAAGCTCCAGTTCCTCCCAACCGATCACCGCCTCTTCAATGAGTACCTGCCGCGCGATGCTGAGGGTCAATCCCCGCAAGGCAATCACCCGAAGGTCTTCGACGTTATACGCGATCCCGCCGCCGGTACCTCCCATCGTGTAAGCCGGACGGATCACGATCGGATATCCGATCTTTTGAGCGATCGTCTCGCATTCCTCAACGGAACTCGCGGTCGCCGACTGCGGTACCGGGATCCCGAGCTGCGCCATGGTTTTTTTGAAAATCTCGCGGTCCTCCCCCCTTTCAATCGCGTCCGCCTTGACCCCGATAATCTGGACCCCGTATTTCTCGAGGACGCCGGCTTTATGAAGTGCGGAGGAAAGATTCAGTCCCGTCTGACCGCCGAGGTTGGGCAACAAAGCGTCGGGCCGTTCGAGCGCGATGATCTTTTCAAGACTTTCCACGGTCAGCGGTTCGATATAAGTTTTATCCGCCATTTCGGGATCCGTCATGATGGTCGCGGGATTGGAATTCACGAGGACGATCTCGTAACCTTCTTTTCGGAGGGCTTTACAGGCCTGGGTCCCCGAATAATCAAACTCGCAGGCCTGGCCGATAATGATCGGCCCCGAACCAATAATCAGAATTTTTTTAACATCCTTGCGTCGCGGCATGATCGTCCTCTTTTTTCTATTTTGAATACGCGTCAATCAATTAATAAAAACGTTCGAAAAGATAATCGCCGTCACGGGGCCCGGGACCGTTCTCCGGATGATACCGCACACCGATTGAGATCCATCACGGGATAATTGTTCCTATGACGGCGAACTTCAGTTTTGAGGCTTTGCCTCCGGTTTTCTCACCGTCCGGGCAAGATATCCGAGCGCAAGAATTACTTTTGCCGTGATTTGCTCCGGTAATCACAGGGTGTATTGGAACCCCTTGACGAACGTGTGCAGGACTTTTCCTTTGAGTTTCTTTCCGAAAAAACATGAGTTCACCGATTTTGAATAAATGTTTTTCTGCTCAAAAACCCATTCCTTATCAATGTCCGCAAGGATGAAGTTCGCATGCTCCCCCGCCTTGAGGCGGCCGAAATTTGTTTTCTTGAGAATTTCGCTCGGAGCGATGCTCAGCTTCCGCAGGACATCTTCAATTTTCCATTTCCGGCCGTGATAAAGCTCCGTCATAACAACCCCAAAAGCCGATTCCAGACCGGTGGTTCCGAATGGCGCCACTTCGATATCAAGATCCTTTTCCTCGAACGCATGAGGCGCATGATCGGTCGCAATCGCATCGATGGTTCCGTCCTCGAGCCCTTTGATGATGGCTTGCCTGTCGGCCTCCGTGCGGAGCGGCGGATTCATTTTATCGAACGTATCGTATTTGACAAATTCCTCATCCGTAAGCGCGAGGTGATGCGGCGTCACTTCGGCGGTCACGGGAAGCCCTTCGGCCTTCGCGCGCCGGATCATGTCAACGGCGCCCCGGGTGGAGACATGCTGCACATGGAGATGACATTTGATCAGCCGGGTTAATTCAATATCCCGCGCGGTCGCAATGTCCTCCGACGCATTGGGCCGGCCGCGAAGTCCCAGCCGGGTCGAAACGATCCCTTCGTTCATAACTCCGTTGAGGGAAATCGTCGGATCCTCCGCATGCGTCATGATCGGAAGTCCGTAAGTCGCGGCGTATTCATAAGCCCGCCGGGCGACACCGGAATCCACCACCCAGTTACCGTCATCCGTAACGGCAACCGCACCCGCGGCTTTCATCTCGGCCATCTCCGAAACTTTCTTTCCCTCCCGGCCCTGGGTCAGCGCCCCGGACGGCCAAAGATTGAAATTGAGGACGTTCGCGCGCTCCATTTGATATTTGACCACCTGCGCGTTGTCACAAGCCGGTTTGGTGTTCGGCATCGTGACGCAGGCCACAAAACCTCCCGCAATAGCCGCCTGGGCACCGCTTTCGATCGTCTCCTTATGTTCATAGCCGGGATCCCGGAAATGCACATGAAGGTCGATCAGCCCGGGCATCAGGCAAAGGCCTTTGGCTTCCATCGTCTCGGCGTCCCCGACCTGAAGATTTTTCCCCCATTTCACGATCTTTCGGCTCTGGACATGAAGGTCCATCACTTCATCGAGTTTATTGACGGGATCGATGATCCGCGCTCCCCTGATCAAAAGATTTTTAACTGATTGTCCGTTCAGCTTATTCATTTTTTAACGCTCCGCTCAGAAGGTAAAGCACCGCCATCCGGACAGCGATACCGTTCGTGACCTGTTTAAGAATGTAGGACTGAGGGCTGTCGGCAAGAGCTCCCTCGATTTCCACTCCCCGGTTGACCGGGCCGGGATGCATGAGGATCGCGTCAGGCTTCGCCCGCTTGAAAAGTGCCGTATTGAGCCCAAAAGTGCTGGCGTATTCGCGGATACTCGGGAAAAGCGTTTCGTTCTGACGCTCCATCTGGATCCTGAGAAGCGTCACCGCGTCAGCGTCATCAATCGCCTTTTTAACGTCATGAACCACTTTAACGCCAAGCTCTTCGATCCCCCAGGGAATCAGCGTCTTCGGCCCGCACAAAACAACTTCGGCTCCGAGCTTGGTCAGTCCCCAGACATTGGAGCGGGCCACTCGCGAGTGCAGGATATCCCCGACAAAAACCACCTTCAGTCCCTTGATCTTTCCTTTGATCTCGCGGAGCGTGAAGATATCCAGAAGCCCCTGGGTCGGATGCTCATTAATTCCATCGCCGGCATTAACAATTCCACAGCGCGTATAATTGGAAACACGGTGCGGCGCCCCCGAGGAACCGTGCCGCATCACGATAATATCGACCTTGAGAGCCTCGATATTCGCGATCGTATCCCAGAGGGACTCTCCCTTCGTCATACTGGATCCGCCGCTGGCCATGCCGATCGCATCCGCACTCAATCTCTTTTCGGCAAGTTCAAACGATACTCTTGTTCGGGTGCTCGGTTCAAGAAAAAGGTTCACCACGGTTTTGCCTCTGAGGGCCGGCGATTTTTTGACATCGCGCTGAGAAACTTCGCTGAAGGACTTTGCCGTATCCAGAATAAGTTCAATTTCACCGACCGATAAATCTTTCAGCCCTAACAGATCCTTGCGGGTCCACAGAACTTTGGATGCTGTTGTCATGCCCCTTTCCCTCCCGTGATGACAGCTTCATCTCTTCCGTCAACTTCCTTGATTCGAATGATCACACGCTCCTTGACCGACGTCGGAATGTTCTTCCCCACATAATCAGCACGAATCGGCAGTTCCCTGTGGCCACGATCCACCAATACCGCAAGCTGAATCATTTTGGGCCGGCCATAATCATTCAGGGCATCAAGAGCCGCCCGAATTGTCCTGCCCGTGTAAAGGACATCATCCACAAGAATGATAACTTTTTGTTTGAGATCAAAAGGGAGCTTCGTTTCACGTACTTCCGGATTGGGTCCGACTTCACTGAGATCGTCCCGATACATTGTAATATCAAGGGTTCCGAGCGGAATTTCCGTCCCCGTGATTTCCAAAAGTTTCTTTTGGAGGCGTTCGGCAAGGTAAACCCCGCGGGTCCGGATGCCGACCAGCGCAAGCGCAGCGGAATCCTTATGCTGCTCGCGGATCTCATGAGCTATCCGAACAAGTGTCCGGTCCAGGCTCGGGGCATCCAGAGCCGCTCTTTCCTGGGAAGTCATAATAAAACCTCACTGAAGACTATTTTAAATTCGTCGGCAGGACGACTGACGCGCAGAAACAAGGGAAGCGGATAAAAAAAATCCCCGCCTTGGACGGCAGGGCTTGTCGATAACCTGTTTTTTGCTTCCATGGGTCACCTTTGTCGGCGTCTCCGCGCCGTCTTAAAAGGATTCGGATTGCTACTTCCGGGGAAATCTACACGGCTCTATTTGTTTTGTCAAGAAAACAAAAAAGCGGACACGCGACCTTTCGGCGTGCCCGCTTTAAAATCAGGAAGATCTTCTCTGTAAGCCGAGTTCTGTCCCCGGCAAAATCCCGCTATAAAACGAGATCAAATGCCGGGTGATGACCATCTATCTAGGCTCTGCATTACTGCAGAACTCATTCGGCCGACCCGGCAGGATATCCCCCGAAAGGGAATGGAACGGGCGATTCCCGCGTTAGCTTCCTGCCCTATTTAGCCTTTCTTCACGTAGAGATTGCCGCGTTTCACCCTCTTCTGCTTTCACAAAAGAGACTCGTCTCTGTGGCTCTGATCCGCTTCTACGGCCGGTTTCGTCAAATCCGAAAGGTTTAACGGACAAACCGCGGAAGGGTGGGTGTTACCCACTACGATGCCCTGCGAAGCTCGGACTTTCCTCCCGCGACGCTTTACAGGTCGTATCCTGCGTCACGTTTCCGCGAGCGGTCATCCAAGAAGATCTTCTCAAAGAACAAAAAAATTAAACTGCTCCTTTTATTTCATCAAGCCTTTTTCGAGAAAAATCAGCCCATGAAGACTGGGGATATTTCTCAATGACGTCACGATAAGCTTTTTCAGCCTCCCCGATCCTTCCCATGGCCGCGTAACTTTTCCCGATATAATATTCCGCAATGACTGCCATGCCGCTGCCCGGGTTCTGTTCAAGATAATCCCGATATCCCGTGATGGCCTTTTCATACTTGCCGCGGCTGAAAGCCTTCTCCGCTTCCGCATAACTTCCGTAGCGTGATTTCTGAAAACTCGCGCAGGAGGAGACCAGCATCGGGAAAAGCAAAAAAGGTATCAACTTTTTCATTGTGTCCATAGCCGCAAACCTCTGAGGTTTTCCTTACCAATTCCCCTTGAACGCAAGTTTACTTGCCAAGCCAGACAGGGTCAAGGGCATAAAAATGAAACGGGCCTCAAAAAATCGGTCAGGCTCTTCCGGCAAACAGTAAGGGGGACTATTGATTTTCCTTAAAAATAGCGTTTTTAACCTTTTCCAAAAGTTGCTCGGTTTCAAACGGCTTGATCAAAAAATCATCCGCGCCGACTTCTTTCGTGAGCAACGCCAGATTGCGCACGCTGGCGGTAAAAAGAATCACCGGTGTCTTTTTCAGATTTTCATCCGATTTGATCTTTTTACAAATCTCGGCGCCGGTCATGCCCGGGAGTCTCAAATCCAGGAAGACAAGATCAAACTTCTCGCTTTGTATCCAACCCCAGGCATCTTCGCTGTTGGTAGCGGTGACAACCTCGTACCCCGCTTTCCGCAGGCGAAAAACCGCCACTTTCTGCACATCCGCTTCATCGTCAACAAATAATATCTTTTTAGACACGACGACGGCTCCTTTGCTCTTTGACGGGTAAAAGAAAAATAAAGCGCGATCCTTTACCTAATTCTGATTCCGCCCAGATTTTCCCGCCGTGGGCTTCGACAATCTGCTTGGAAATCGCCAACCCCAAACCGGTCCCGCCGGTTTTCCGGGAACCGGATGTTTTCAACTGTTCGAATCTCTGAAACAAACGCGGCATGTCATCCTGCTTGATTCCCGGCCCGGTATCCTCCACGAACACCCTGTAAATATTTTCTCCATCTTTATAATCAATCCCGATCGTGATCCCGCCCTGCTCCGTAAATTTTATGGCATTGTTCACAAGATTGGTTAAAACCTGGATCATCCGGTCCCTGTCGAAGATCACCGCCGGAAGTTTTTCCTCCCGCTTCACGCCCAGGGTCAGCCCTTTACGGATACAGACCGGCTCCATGGTATTCCTGACATCTTCAATCAAAAAGTTCATGTCATTTTCCTGCATGTCAAACGACATCTTCCCTGATTCCAGTTTTTGAAGATCGAGTACGTCATTGATCAACCGCGACAATCGATCCACATTTCGCTTCGCCGTATCGAGAAAATCCTTCTGTTCTTCATTAACCTCACCCGTTGAACCGTCAAGGACAATCCCGATTGATTCCTTGAGAGCCGTAAGCGGCGTTCTCAACTCATGCGATACCATCCCGATAAATTCATTCTTGAGCGACTCGACCTTCTTCAGCTCGGTGATGTCACGAACGGTAGCCTGCAATATGACCTGACCCCGCAATTCCATCCGGGTTAAAAGCACCGTGGAAAAAAACTCGGTCCCCGTCAGACGTTTGTGGACCCATTCAAAAAAATTCGACCCGTTTTTCATCGCTTCGGAAATCATTTCCGACGCCTTTTCGGACGATTTCTTGCCGCCGGACTGCATCTCCGGAGAAAAATCCGATACGCTCATCGAAAGAACCTGCGATACGTCCTTGCATTCAAAAAGCTCTTTCGAAGCGGGGTTCGCGTCAAGGTACTTTCCCTCGGGCGTGAGGATCATGATTGCGTCTTTGGAAGATTCGAACATCGTCTTGAACTTCTTTTCACTTTCCGCCAACTCGTCTTCCGCTTTTTTACGTCTCGTGATATCCCGGCTGATCCCCAGAATACCGAACACCTTTCCATCCGGCCCCCAATAGGGAGACTTCAGGGTATCGAGGAGTGCCTTTCGCCCATCGGGATAAGTGATCCATTCTTCGTTATGCCGAAGCTCTCCCGTCTCCAACATGATCTGGTCGTATTTTTTAAACTCTTCCGCCACATCCTTGCTGAAAAAATCATAATCTGTTTTTCCGATGATCTCTTGTTTGGGCCGGCCGATGAAGGCGGCAAAGCTAGGGTTGCAACCCATATAAACACCGTTCAGATCCTTGAAAAACACAAGATCGGGGATTGAGTCCAGGAGAGACGTAATCAAAGCCGATTGTCTTTTGATTTCCTCCTGAACTTGTCTCCGCTCGGTAATGTCCTCTTTAACAGCCACGAAGTGAGTGATCTTTTCGTTTTCATTTTTAATGGGCGAGATCAGGGCCGACTCCCAGAAAAATCTTCCGTCTTTTGCTTTGTTGTGAAAATCCCCCTGCCATTCCTTGCCCGCCAGGATGGTTTCCCAGAGTTCTTTATAGAATTCCGGGGGCCGCTCCCCGGATTTCAACACACGCGGGTTTTGGCCGATCGCTTCTTTCGCCGAGTAACCGGTCACCTGCACAAACTTGGTATTAACGTATTCGATATTCCCCTCTTTGTCCGTGATGACAATGGAAGCCGGGCTCTGCTCCACCGCTTCGGAAAGTTGTCGAATTTTTTCGTTCGCAACGCGTCTTTCGGTAACGTCGAGAAACGTTACGACGGCACCCGACACTCTTCCGTCGATCCTCTGGGGGAACGACCAGTACTCCACGGGAAAACTGGTGCCGTCGGAACGCCACAAACATTCGTTTTCAACATGAACTCCCCTGCCTTCGTGCAGCACCTGGCATATTTTACAGGCATCGGGAGGTATCGGTTTCCCCTCCATATCCGAATGATGGATCATTTGGTGTATATTCCTGCCCAAAAGCTGTTTCGCGTTTTCGTAACCCAGCATCCTGAGACAGGCCGGATTGGCAAAAGTACAATTCCCTTCAAGATCAATCCCGTAAATCGCTTCGGCCGTCGAGTTGAGCAAAAGCAGGATCATGTCGGAACTTTTACGAGTTTCTTCCTCCGCCAGTTTACGGTCGGTAACATCACTCGCACTTCCCTCAAGTCCCAGCACGACACCCTCCGAATCCTTTAAAGGCATTACATTTGAAACATGCCATCGCCAGCCACCCCCGGCATTTTTAATGCGATACTCAACTCCGACATGAGGTTGTCCTGTTTCCATGGCCTGACGAAAAAACGATTCGCACTTTTTAACATCTTCAGGGTGAACAAACGGATGAAAAGACTGCCCTAAAACCTGATTCTCAGGGTGCCCGAGCAACGTCGCCCAAGAGGGAGAGACAAAAGTAAAGACACCTTGTCTATCAAGCGTGTAAATAATGTCATGGCTATTTTCAATGAGGAGGCGATGTTTTTCTTCGCTTTCGCTTAAATGACTGGTCAGTTTTCGCGCAATGCGTACCGCCTCGGTGCGCGTACGGGATAGAGAGAAAATCAGAAATGCAAGCAAAACCGAAACCAGTGTCCCGGCAACCAGGACGAACCGCACAATGGCATATTCTTCCGACATTATGCCGACATCAGATTTTTCAAAACGCAGGGTCCAGACGCTCCCCCTGAAAATAATCGGCATTTCATGGGACAAAGTAGCGCCGGGCAAAGACGATGTTTTATTCAGAGGGCCATCTTCGAAGAGGAGCAATTGCGGCAAAGCCCTGGGGCCGTCAAAAAGCTGCAACCGGAGAGACCATCTTTCTTCCCACAGACGTTTCCCCAGAATTCCCCGCATCAGGTCTTTCATCCGGTAAGGGCTATAGATCCATCCCACAAGCGCACTCCGGCGCTGATCCACGGAATCCAGGGGTGCCCCGTTGCGGTAAACCGGAACATACATCACGGTGCCCGGTTGTATATCCTCGTCGATCTCCTGGATCAGAGTCACTCTTCTGGACAGGGCGGCCGCATCCCCGTCTCTGGCCCGCTCCATAGCCGCACGCCGAACGGGATCCGAAAACATATCGTAACCAAAAGCAACCAGGTTGCGGCCGGAAAAAGGCTCAAGGTAAACAATGGAGGTATAAACATCCCGCTCGCCGGCAGGATGCACGGTATAGTCCGGGAAACCTTCGTCTCTCACCGCCTGAATGTGCCGGGATAATTCTTCACGAGGGATCCAAAGCGCGAATCCAATCGCCTGAGTTCCAGGAAGCTGCGTCCCAATGTTCTGTTTCTCAATAAAACGATGCCACTCTTGACGAGACACTTGAGACGACGCATGAAATAACGCCGCAGCGCCCCGCAAAATCCGGGCATGGTCATCAAGCCTGTTGGCAATCGCGGCCTTGACTTCTTCGCACCGGGCGAGAAAATCTTTTCGCTGGGATTCTCGCACCATTGTTGTCAAGAGAAAAGCCGATGCAACGGATATCACCAACCCGGCCGCAAGCACAATCCAGATCAAACCATGGTGCCCGCCACGCGCAGCTAAAATTTCAGCCGACAACCGAGCCTCGACAGCCCCGGTATTTTTAAATTTCGGACCAGAAATCGTCATATTCCCACCCGGTCAACTTCCACGTCAAAAGAAAATCAACATTTTTCGGATTTTACTCACGCCAATCCGACAATACAACCGCTCCTTCTTTTCCGGTGACTCCAGGCGGTACCCGCTGAGGCAGTTTTTTCCCATCCTGTATCACCGTTGATGCATCAAGTGTCATACCGCCGCCCGCCGCAACAGATCCCGCTACCACGGAGCTTCCGCTCACCGTAATCTTGCCGTCGGCAAATACCACTCCGCTGATTGCGGCTCCGCTTGAAATGTCCACTTTCCCGGGCGAGAGAATCGCCACCTTTTCCATCACAATACCCGGGTTGCCCACCGTCACGGCATTTCTTCCGTAAAACGTCACATCCGGGGAAACCCGACTATTGGCACCGATCGAAACCGTGCTGTCGGAAATGATAGTAACGCCGCTGCCGATCGTCCCGTTTACATCCAGGCTTCCCACGCTGACAATCGTACCCGTCCCGGAGGCGTTCGTAAGCCTTACCTTGCCGTTCACATAAAGGGTTTGCCCCGTCAAATCAATGGACGTATACGTGGCATTTCCTTTGGGGTAGGTTTTCGCAACCGATATCTCGTCATCATACCATTTCTTGGTAAGCGTCGGCATCGGCACCGGGGGAGTGGGAAGCGGTTCCCGAACATAATTCCCACTACCTCTCGAGGCAAAAACCGTTCCCGAAACTGAGGAGCTATCCATCGTCCGGACCTCCCCCCCCACATACACGTCTCCCTGAATTTCCGAATTATTCCTCAAGGTAACATTGCTGTTTTTCACCCCGGCGAATACCGCATACTCGGTAAACTGCGATTCCCAACCGGCGGTGCGAATGGTCAATGTCTGGGTAATCGTCCGCGAAATTTCGCCCACCGTTCCCGTGGAGGTCGCGACGCACACTCCCGACTCCGACGGAGTAGCAACACTCACAGTATACCCCCCCTCTCCCAGACTGTCGCTAAGGCTCACGGGGCGGGTACAATAATCCGGATCCTTTTTGAGTCGAGACGCGACCCGCTGAATACCGGCTTCGGCAAGCCAAAACGCCTTGACACTGGCCATCCCGGTCGCCAGCGATCTCGACCTCATCGTCGTCAAAAAAACAAATGCCGCCAAAATGACCGAAATGCACAGGAGAAGGACCGCTGACAATGCGAGCACAAACCCTTTTTGAGCACGGTCCGTTTTCATAAAGATTCCTTTCATAAATTTCGCGGCCTTATCACACGAACCAACCGCAAAGAATCACGACCCTGCTGGGCCGTGAGATCGATGGTAATAACCGGTGACCGGAAAGACAAACCGGACACCGGCGGGGCAAGAATGTCTTTCGCGACAAGATCCCCGCTTCCATACTGAAAATTCCCGTCAATCCCTCCGGACAAAGTAGCTTTTCTCAATTGGCAGAGAGCGCCATCGACACTGAGAGGATAAGCATCAGATTCAGAGAAAGGGGAAGAATCAGATTTCGAGAAAAGATAATAGACAAAGTAGGTCGATCCATCTTGGGTGAATCTGAGTTCACGGTTGTCTTGGCCGGCAACCCGTCTGGCATTACGAAGATCCGAAGACATCGTCTGCAGAGCCTTGTTCATGCTAACCGACAAACCGGCTCTCGCTCCCTGCATCGTCCAACTGTCCGTCACCGCCCGGAACATAAAAAAAAGCATGGCAATGACCGCGGGAATCATAAGCGACACAAGAAGCATTTCAACGAGCGTAAAACCCCTGCTCCGATTTTTCATCACTTCGATCTCCCGGAATCCAAAACTAGTAATTCGCCGCAAGCGTCGTCAGGGTCAAACTCGACGCCGAGCCCTTGCCGGTCCAGGACACGGTCACATCGACGCGGGCCGGATCTTCAGGCTTGGTGGTTGTCACCCTGACGCTATATCCCGTGACCCCTTTATAAATCGTCTCGGAATCTTTCGTGAAATTTTGCAAATCCGCGTAGCTTGTGTTTTTGAGTTGCTCCATGGTGGAATCAGCTATCTCCAAAGCCAGGCTCGCTTCTTCAACATTTTTCGCTCCCCCAAGTGCCATCGTGAAAGCCATCAGCAAAATCGCCGTTACCCCCGCCAGAATGGCAAGGGCAATAATGACCTCCGCAAGACTGAAACCCCGTTTCATGGCTGGTTGTCCTCCCGGACATTGGAAACATAAATGCAACTGGAACCGTTATGCTCCGTTAAAACCTCAGGGTCACCGACCGAAGCGCTTCCGTTTCCCTCGGGCCCGACGGAAAAAATCACGTAATTTTTTCCGCTGGGTGAGCGATGATACCCATAAGTTGTATCAGAAAAAGGATCGGCGGGGATAGTCTTCACGACCGACGGATTTGCCTTCGTAAGCTGGTCAAGCGTCTCGGGATAACTTCGCTGATTGAATAAATAATAATTTTCGACCGCAACCTGCAGAGCGCTCAATCCCGCCTTGGACTTTGCGATCTTATTATTCAGGGAGATCCTGCTGAAATTGGGAATGGCAATCGACGCAATAATCGCGATCACGACTATCACCACCATGATTTCGGTCAATGTAAAACCTTTTCGCA
Organism: Candidatus Omnitrophota bacterium; assembly: GCA_022705945.1. Classification (GTDB taxonomy): domain Bacteria; phylum Omnitrophota; class Omnitrophia; order Omnitrophales; family Aquincolibacteriaceae; genus UBA1443. The sequence goes on from JAKJDL010000003.1 coordinate 20,091, forward strand.
TACATTCCCCCATTCTACGGTTAAAGAAAGACCGGCTACATCTGCGCAAGATTAATCATCCGAAATAGCGGCGTCAGAATGGAAGCCATGATAAAGGCGACCGCGCCGCCCATCACGATAAGGAAAAAGGGTTCGATCATAACCGTTATTTTCTTGACCGTATTTTCCACGGCCTTCGCATAAAAAACACCCGCCCTCTCAAGCATCCCGCTCAGGTTGCCCGTTTCCTCCCCGATCGCCACCATCTGGATCAGACTGGCCGGAATCTTTTTATCGGCTCGCAACATGACCGAGAGGGTCTCTCCCCTTCTCATCCTCTCCGGAAATTCCGCCATAGAACTTTGCAAGACAACGTTTTGCATCACATCGCTCGCCAGTTCCAGGGCCTTGATAATCGGGACCCCGCTTTTCAAAAGCAATCCCATCGTGGCCAAGAACCTTGAGAACGCGACATCTCGATTCAGGGGACCAAAAACAGGGATCACAAGTTTCAGGGAATCGAGATGATATCTGCCCGGCTTCGTCCTGAGGTAACGCCAGATTCCCCAGGCGGCCAAACCCATAACGGCAAGGACCAAATACCAGTAGCGGATCACCGCAATTCCAAACACGTACAACACCTGCGTGATTACCGGCAAGTCAACCCCGGCCGTCGAAAAGATGTCAACAAATTTGGGAACGATAAAAAGCACAAGGAACAAAATCACCGCCATACCCAAACAAAAAAGTAGCGCGGGATAAAAAAGGGCACCCGTTATTTTCCGTTGAATTTCAAGATGTTCATCATACAAAACATTGTAATTCCGAAGCACGGTCTCCAACTCCCCGCTGGCTTCCCCGCTTTTGATCATGCTGACAAACAGCGGCGGGAAAATGTCCTTATGTTGCTCAAACGCATCAGAGATACTGGTGCCTTTTCTGAGAAGAACGACAATGTCGTCTATCGCGTTTTTTAACTTTTGGTTCCGAGTTTGTTCCGCAATCATTTCAAGGCTTTTCAGGAAATTGATCCCGGCGCTCACCATGTCGTAAAGCTGCGAATAAAAGATGAGCAATTCACCGGACCGCACTTTTCCAAAAAGAGGGTCGAAAAACCGCGAATGGGACAGGGTGGATTCCCGAATCTCGACGGGCCGGAGCCCTTTTTCATTGAGTTTTGCCCCGGCATCCTTTCTGTCAAAAGCCTCGATGGTTCCCTTGACCTTTTCCCCTTTGACAGTCACCGCCCGGTAAGTAAAAAGCATTCTAGTCCCCGTCTCCTTGGGAGAGCCTCAGAAAGAAGTCCTTCTCAAAAGCATTTTTAACCTTGCCAAAAGTTTGTCGTGATCGAACGGCTTCATCATGTAATCATCCGCTCCGGCATCAATTCCTTTCAATTCGCTCTCCTTGTCATGCCGTGCGGTCAGCATGATGATCGGAATAACGGCGGTCTCCAGGCTCGAACGAAGCTGCTTCGTCAGCTCAAATCCGTTCATCTTCGGCATCGTCACATCCGTAATGACAAGATCCGGCTTCTCCTGAAAGGCCAGAAGAAGTCCCTCGTTCCCGTCCCTCGCCTTGATCACGTCGCAGTTGGCCATCACAAGCCGTTTTTCCAAGGCCCGCAGAATATCCTCTTCATCATCCACAATCAGGATCAGGGGGCGTTCACCACGCCTGACCGCCATACGGCTTACCTCGTCCTCTTCAAGGACAATGACCCGGGCAAGCTCATCCAGGGTCGTGTGTCCTTCAAGCACCTTCTCAATCGCGACGGTTGATAGCGGTTTCAACCCTTCCCTCCTGGCCTCGGTAAGAATCTCATTGGCGGAGGCCTTGCGTTCGACCATGGCTTTGATCGATTCCGTAATTTCCAAAACCTCCAGAATCGGTATCCGCCCGAAAAATCCCGAAAAACCGCATTCTTCACAACCTTTTCCCCGATAAAACCGGGTCGCACCGGCTTTGTCCAAATAACTCCTGATTTTTTCAAGTTCGGACGGATCCGGCAGGTATTCCTCCTTGCAACGAGGACATATTCTCTTGATAAGCCTCTGGGCCACAACAACGGCCAGCGATGACGCAATCAAATAAGGTTCCAGCCCGAGATCAAGAAGCCGGGTGATTGAGGCCACAGAGCTGTTTGTATGCAAGGTCGACAGTACGAGATGGCCCGTCAGCGACGCGCGAAAAGCAATGTCCGCGGTTTCCCGGTCCCTTATTTCTCCGACAAATATCACGTTCGGATCCTGCCTCAGGAAACTTCGGAGTGCCGTTGAAAACAGAAAATCTTTCGCGGGATTAATCTGGGTCTGATTAATACCTTCAATCAGATATTCAATGGGATCTTCTATGGTCACAATATTCTTTGTTTCACATTTGATGTAATTCAGCGTCGCATAAAGCGTAGTCGTTTTCCCGGAACCCGTCGGCCCCGTCACCAGAACCATCCCCTGGGGCTTGACAATGTGATTCTTGTACTTTTGCAGGCTCTTTGGATCAAACCCCACGTTGTCGAGATCGACCCTCATCGCCTTGGGATCCAGTATTCTGATTTCCACTTTTTCCCCGTAGGCGGTCGGGATCGTTGCAATTCTCAAATCAATCTTTCTGTCCTGAAAAAGCAGCTTGAGCCGCCCGTCCTGGGGTTTCCGTTTTTCCACAACATCCATGCCGGCGAGAATTTTAATCCGTGCGGCAAGCTCCACCTGCAACTTGGCGGGTACTTCCATGATGTTTCGCAGATCCCCGTCAATCCGGTATCGGACCTTCACCTGATTTTCTTCCGGTTCAATGTGAATATCGCTGGCCCGGGCCTTGAGCGCATCCTTCATGATCAGGTTGTACAAACGGACAATCGGAGACGCCTCATCCTTCATGGAGGTTTGGTCGATGACGATTCCTCCGCTCTCTTCTTCCCGAATGATTTCAAACGGAGCTGCGTCGGGGACATTTTTCAGAATATCATAGATGGAATCATCCGTTTGGTAGTGTTTGTTGATAGCCTTGTTAATATCGCTCTTCGTGCAAAGGGTGGGTTTCACTTTGAGTTTCGTCCGGATCCTCACCTGCTCCATCGCCATGAGGTCCTGGGGGTTACTCATGGCCAGAACAAGAACATCCCCTTCGCGTCTGACCGGAAATACCCCATATCGCTTGACGATCTCGTATGTCAACAGGCAAAGGGCTGCAGGATCGATGGTTTCCCTTTCCAGATCAGACAGCGGCATCTTGTAAACCCTGGAGGCCGTTTTAAGGAGATCTTCTTCCTTCAGAAACCCCATCTCCACAAGGAGTTCATGGACAGGTTTCTTGGCTCCAATCTGCTTCGTTTTCGCATCAGCAAGCTGTTCCGAACTGATTAGCCGCTCTCTGATCAGTTCGTCAAACAGAGAAGACATAATCTATTTCCTTTTTTGAGAGTCTTTCGGCAGAAACAGTGGGTATTGTGTTTTAAAAAGGCCATATCGTCCAGCAAAATTTGAAGTTTAAACGGGTTTTCCCCTTGGGGTACCGGGCAGTTATCACTCCTGGCACAACAACCATGCCAACCCCGGAGGATTTCCCGGCACAAAGGGAAGGAAAAACAGGGAATTACGATGGAAAGATATAAACCTATGTGCGACCTGAGACATAGGTTAAAGAAAAGTGGGCCCGCCTGGACTTGAACCAGGGACCAAGCGATTATGAGTCGCCTGCTCTAACCAACTGAGCTACGGGCCCCCAAAAACACAGAGGCGCCCCTTACATCCCGATCGCGGGGCTAGAATATCGGAGAAAAAAGGGCTTGGCAATAAAACAATTGTTTCGGAGAAAGAAACTTTTCAGGAAGATTGAAGTATTTGCTCAACCTTGCTCTGGAGGTTCACAAGGTCGAAGGGTTTTTCAATGTAACCGCTGATTCCCTCAAGCTCAAAAAGAGACTGCATGGTCGCGCCGGCTCCGGTAAGAATAATCACGGGCGTTTTTCTCAGCCTTGTCTGGGTTTCGATATTATCGTGGCGGTAGGAACGGAGCTTGCGAAGATAGGTCAGACCGTCTTCGCCGTGCGGGATCCGGACATCGACAAGCACTATGTCGGGGTGATGCTCCTCGGTCTTTTTGAGACCTTCGGCGCCTTCGTTCGCCGTCAGAACTTTATAGCCGACCGTTTCGAAACGGGCTTTGACAATCTGACAGATATCATCCTCGTCATCTATGACCAAAATGCACTTTGAGCCCTCAGGCATGATACCCCTCCGATTGCTAAAACTTCCATCGTCAACTTCCAAAGAAACTGAACCGAACGGGCGTTATTTTATTACTCACTCAACTTGATATCCAGAAAATTCTTGAGTTTGCGGGCCCGGATCGGATGCCTCAACTTCCGCAAAGCCTTCGCTTCAATCTGCCGAACGCGCTCGCGGGTCACATTAAAAATATGCCCCACTTCTTCAAGAGTCCTCGGATAACCATCCCCGATCCCGAACCTGAGCCGGAGAACTTTTTCTTCTCTCTCGGTCAGCGTCAGAAGCACATCATCCATTTGCTCTTTGAGCATGCTGTAGGCCGTCGCATTCGCCGGAGAAACCGCGGACTTGTCTTCGATAAAATCCCCGAAGGTCGTATCTCCCTCGTCCCCGATCGGGGTTTGAAGGCTGATAGGTTCCTGCGCGATCTTGAGAATGCCCTTCACCTTATCAAGCGGCATTTTCATAACATGCGCCACCTCTTCAGGGGTGGGTTCACGGCCCGTTTCCTGAACCAGATGCCGCGACGCACGGAAAAACTTATTGATCGTTTCTATCATGTGGACGGGAATACGAATCGTCCGGGCCTGATCCGCGATCGAACGCGTGATCGCCTGGCGAATCCACCAGGTCGCGTAAGTCGAAAACTTGTAGCCGCGTTTGTATTCGAATTTATCGACGGCTTTCATCAAACCGATATTTCCCTCCTGGATCAGGTCCAGGAACGAAAGGCCCCGGTTTGTATATTTTTTCGCGATACTCACCACAAGCCGGAGGTTGGCCGCCACAAGCGCTTTTTTAGCTTTGGAGAGCTCATATTCCCGTTTGACTATTCCTTTAAAATGCTCCAGGAGTTTTTCTTCGGACTCTCCCAATTCTTTCAGAATTTCACGGTTGCGTTCTTCAAGCTTTCCGATTTTCCCGCGGACACTGCTTCTGCGGACTCTTTTGATCTCCTCGCGATTTTTCCGGAGCTCACGAAGCTTCGCGCGGAGATTCGCCACGATCTTCTCAACGATCTGGATACTGAGATTAAACTGAAACAACAGGGCGGAAATATTGGACTGCTTACGGGACGCTCGAAACTTGCGAATCAGCTGTTGGAGCTTTTTCTTAAGCGTCTGGATCTTGACTTCCTGATCTTCGTCAACAATCTCTTCAAGCTGAAGCTCTCCGTCCAGGATCTTCCGCGCGATCTCAAGCACCTCATGACGGGCCGCTTTGGTCTGGTAAACAACCTTTTTTAGTTCCTCTTCACAGTCCTCGATCTTTTTGGCCAGCGCAATTTCCTGCTCGCGCGTCAAAAGGGCGATCTGTCCCATTTGCCTGAGATAGGTCCGCACGGGATCGTCGATCCTGACCCGCTCCGGCTCTTCGATCCCGTCTTCTTCTAATTCGGAATCCTTGGTCTTCTTGGCGTCCACATCCTGCAGGACATCTATGGTGGACTTGCCCTGTTCCCCGATCGCCTCGCTCGTAACCCCGATCCCTTTTTCGTTCAGCTTGGCAATAAGCTCCTCGACCTTATCCGCCGACTGCATGTCGGCGGAAAGATTCTTTTTCATCTGCTCGATCGTGACAAACCCCTGCTTTTTGCCGAGGGCCATGAGCATTTCAAGAGCCGCGTCCATTTGTTGAGGAGTCACCGAAACGGCTTTCGCCTTTGAAGACGCGCCGCCCTTAGAGGGCTTCTTGCCGCGGGCACCGGACTTGGAAACGGATTTAACCGTTTTAGGGGAAGGTTTTTTAACCGTCTTTTTCACCCCGCTCAATCTCCCATTTGAAATGATTTTGAGGATAAGGACACGTTTTCCCGGCAAACCGAGGCCACAACAGGCAAGACTCCTTCGGGATTCACAGAGCTGAATATTATATTTAAGGAAGGGAAAGAATACAAAGGAATTTATCGTTGATGCGGAGCGCCTATTTTGCCTTGATATCGCGTAAAAGCGCCTGATACTCCCTTGTATAGGTGAGGATCCCCGCGTGATCCCTGGCGGATTCGGCTTCCCGGATCAGCCTCCGCAATTCCTCCAACCGGACGTTCCCGTGGCGGCAGAGAATCTTATTAAGACAATCTGAAAAAATCCTGCTCTTGTCCTCGGCCTCCTCGATTGCGGCAAGAGCCTCGACAAGCTGCTCCCGGTAACCGGCATCGGAGACGCTGTTGATGATCGCAGGCAAAGACCTTTTCTTTTTTTGCCTGACGGAATTCAGCAGGAAAGAAAAAAATTCCCGACTGATCGGGGAACCGAGATCCTCCTCCTTCAACTGAGCCTCCGCCTGACTCACAAACCCTTCATCTTCCGCCATCAGGGCCAACAGCACTATTTCCTCTTTGGGAACAGATGAAGCGGGTTTTTTCGTCTCGGGAACTCCGCTCCTTCTTCTCCCCTGCCCGCCAGGATCAGCTTTCGACACTTTCTGAAACTCGGCCCGGAGAGAACCTTCATCGATGCGAAGCTCGCGGGAAAGACGCTTGATATATTCCGCGCAAATCACGGGACTCGAGACCTTCCGGAAAGTCTCGATCATTTCACGGCTGATCTTGGCTAGCCCCAGCGCGTCGGCCCTCGGATAACGGCCAAGAAGCATTTTGAGCTTGTAATCAAAAAAGTCCTGGGCGGTCTTCAAAAGTCCCGCAAAAGCCTCCGCTCCCTTTTTATGAACAAAATCGTCCGGATCAAACCCTTGCGGAAGACTGACAATCTTGACCTGCATCCCGCCTTCAAGCAGGACCTCAAGCCCGCGCATCGCGGCCGCCTCCCCCGCCTTGTCTCCGTCGTAGACCACGGTCACCTCTTCGGCAAAGCGCTTCATCAAACGAACGTGATCCTCGCCGAGCGCCGTCCCGAGCGTCGCGACCGTATTTTTGAATCCATACTGGTAAAGCGCGAGAAAATCCATATACCCTTCCACAAGAATCAGGTTCGGCCATTCCCGGTCGATGAATTTTTTCGCGAGGTTCAAACCGAAGAGCTCCCTGCGTTTTGAAAAGATCGGATTTTCCGGTGAGTTCAGGTATTTGGGTCCCTCACCGTCCCCAAGCAGTCGTCCTCCGAAAGCAACGGGCCTGTTCTGCAGGTTCATGATCGGAAAAAGAAGGCGCCCCCGGAAGGTGTCGTAGAAATTCCCCTTGGAAGATTGCTGGATGAGCGCGGACTGTTTAAGAAACGCCTCGGAATACCCTTTGGGGATCAAATGATCATAAAGAGTCCTCCACTCATCGGGCGCCCAGCCAATCCGGAATTCCCGGGCGATCTCATCCGTGATACCGCGGCTCGCCAGATAGGCCCTCGCCTTTCCCCCGGACTCGCCCCAAAAGAGCTTTTGATAGAAATCGGCCGCGCGCTGATAAACTTCGTAGAACTTGTCTTTCTGTGAGGAAGCGCTTCCCGGAAACCGTTTTTCCGGAAGCGTGATATGGGCCCGGTCCGCAAGCATCTTGAGAGCTTCGGGAAAAGAAAGGTTCTCATAACGCATCAAGAAGCTGAAGACATCCCCTCCCGCCTTGCATCCGAAACAGTGAAACAGTTGTTTTTCCGGATGAACCATGAACGAAGGGGTTTTTTCTCCGTGGAACGGGCAACACGCCTTGAAATTACGGCCGGAGCGCTTCAGGGGAACAAACTGGGAGATGATCTCAACAATGTCGTTGGCTTCGGCCACCCGCTCGACGACATCATCGTGCTCGCGGGCACGGGAAAAATCCGTCCTCATACCGGTCAGGCCGCCGGCTTTTTGTCGGCGCCCCGCATCCCGGGGAATGGAGCCGTGGCAAATTGCTGAATGACCGGAGCGAGGCTTGCGATTGTCTTTCCCGAATAGGAACCGCGGGACGTGAACGGTTTTTTGATATCCTCTCCGGGCATAAAAAGGATCACCTGGACAAGGAAGCTCAAAAGCAGCGCGCAGTAAAGTCCCCCGAAAATAACGCCGCCAATAAATCTCAGGAAAGAAGATACGTCGACCCTGAATATCTTGCCGGCAAAATTGAATACCCACCCAACAAGCAACCAGACGACGGCCGCGAGCGGGATAAACACCACGGGATCTGCCATTTCACGGTTGAGGGCGGGGATGATTTTTATCAAGTAGGCGCTGATCAAGGGATAAAAGGACAGCGTAAAAACAATGATCAGAAGGATCTCCAGAACCCTTGCGAACATCTCGACAAAGCCTTTCTTGGCGCCCTGGAGCATTCCGGAGAGAACGAAAAAAAGCACGACCCAGTCAATAACCGCAAACTCTCGGACGACGGTATAGAATGCGGTTTTCTGAACATCATCAATCAGCTTCCACAAAAAATCCATTCCCTACCCCCCTTCATCTGAACCTTGGACATCTCCAAGGCAACCGTCATCGCAAAGATCCCTCAGGATCACGGGTATGATACATCCTCGGATGTCCCGAGGGAAATCAAAAAACACTCGAAGATAATTCGGAGCGTACCCCTCCCAACAACCCGTTCCCGGATCCCTGTGTTCCGCGAGCACTTTAAATTCCCGTCCCAAAAATTCTTCCCGGACTTCCGCTGAAATTTGTCCGCTCCACTCGGATATCCGCCGAACCCGTTCCCGGACAACAGTGCCGGGAAGAATTTTTAAACGATCAGCACGCGTCCCCTTCCGTCTGCTGAACGGGAAAATATGACTTTTGAGCGGACGAACATTTTTTAAAACCTCCAGGCTTTTCAAAAAAGCGTCTTCCGTTTCACCGGGAAATCCGACCATGACGTCCAGACTCAAACAGAAATCCGGCACCGCTTCGCGAAGTTTACTGATCGTTTCGATATAGAGCGAGGGCGAGTAGCGCCTGTTCATTTGTTTGAGAACCGCATCATCCCCGCTTTGCAAAGGGATATGAACATGCGGGCAAAGCTTCGGCACTTCCCGGAACGCGCCGATCAAAGACTCCCGGATATCCGTCGGCTCGACCGAACTCAGACGGATCCTTTCGATCCCTTCGAATTCGGCGCAATCCCGGATCAACTCCGCCAGGGCTCCCTCGTTCCCTTTCTCCAGGCCGTAGGCCCCGAGCTGAATACCCGTGAGAATAATCTCACGGTAACCCGCGTCACGAAGCCGCCGAACTTCCTCGAGAACATCCCGCGGCGGACGGCTCCTCGAACGTCCCCGGGCAAGCACGACCTTGCAATAGCTGCAGGAATGATTGCAGCCATCCTGAATTTTCACGTTCGCCCGCGTCCGGCCGTCGCTTTTGGCGATTTCAAGAGGAAGAAACTCTGTCCCTTGCGACGCCGGGCCGGGACATGAGCCGTGTCCACCGCCGGTCAGAACTTCGGCGATCCGGTTCTTCCCCTGGTTGGAGAAAATCATATCGACTTCGGGCATCCTCTCGAGAACATCCCGGTCCGTTTCCGCGAAACATCCCGTTACAACCAGCCGGCACTCGGGATACTCGCGCTTTAACCGGCGGATCCAGTTACGGTTGGCGCGATCGGCATCCCCAGTCACCGTGCAGGTATTCACGATCACAAGATCAGCGGACCCGCTCCCCTCCGTGACTTCCCGGGCGCCCGTTTTCTCAAGGGACTCGCGTATCGCCTGAGTCTCGTATTGATTGACCTTGCAGCCGAATGTTTTAAGAAGGAATTTTTTCGTCATTTTTGTTATTGAAGGAATCGCGCAAACTGCGCCCCGCCGGGAGTGTCCGGTTCAGATGATTTCCAGGAATCGGAGAGCGCTGAGGACTCCGACAAAAGCCGTATCCGCTTTAAGTACCGTATCGCCCAGGCCGACAACCCATGTATTTTCGCCGGCCCGACAAGAAAGCGCCCGGCCGATCTCTTCGTCCGTAAAACCGCCCTCCGGACCGATGAGAACGTTAAGGGATTTAAAATCATTTGTTCTTACCCTGAAAGCCTCCGCCCATTTCATAAAAGCCGGGGAGTCCGGGCCGGGATGAAAGATCACAAGCGCGTCCTCCGGCCCCAAACTTTCAACGGCCCGCGCGAACATTTTCGGCTCCGTGATTTTTACGGTTTTCAGGACACCGGACTGCTTGCTCGCCTCGACCGCGATCCTGCGCCAGCGGTCCGCGGTTTTTGAGATCCTGTCGCCGGGTATTTTGACTTCGCAGCGGTCAGAAAAAATCGGGAAAAATTCATCCGCTCCAAGCTCCTGCGCTTTTTCAACCAGAAGATCGTTCTTTCCCTTCTGCAAAAGAGCCGGCATCATCCGTAGGAAAATCTTGTTAGGCCGCGCCTCTACTTTTCTTTTGATTCCGAGAATGGCGAGCCGGGTCCTTCCGTCCCTGAGGAATTCGCAAATCTCCGCCTCCGCCTCCCATCCCTGCCCGTCCGTCACGAGACAACGGTCGCCGACACCGAGACGTATGATGTCCCGGAGGTGGCGGGTCTCACCGGGCTCGATGAAAATAATACCCTGGGCCTGGCTAAGCGGCCGAGGAATATAAAAACGACGGAGACGGCGGCCCTGCTGCTTGTGGTTTTGTCTTGGATCCATTTCGTCCTGTTCCGAACACGAAATCCGAATGAGCGGATCGCCGTGCTCTTCGGATCTGCTTTGCGAAAGCGGTTATCCCCCGCATTCAAGCACATCCTTCGGATCTGCTTTGCGAAAGCGGTTATCCCTCGCATTCAAGCACATCCTTCGGATCTGCTTTGCGAAAGCGGTTATCCCTCGCATTCAAGCACATCCTTCGGATCTGCTTTGCGAAAGCGGGATAAAAAAACAAGGGAAGCTCAGGCCAAAACCCGAGCTTCCCCATGCGTTAAAAAAAATAATTCCGGAACAAAAAAATAGAGCGGAGCTACTTTCCGTCTTTTTTCTTTTCTTCAGCCTTGGCTTCTCCAGAGGCCGACTCTTCTTTAGGTTTTTTGGTCCGGACAACGTTTTGGGCCTGAGGGCCTTTCTCACCCTGGACAATTTCGAACTCCACCTCTTCGTCAGGATTCAGCCGTTTGTAGCCTTCTCCCTGAATGGCTGAGTAGTGGATAAAAATATCCCGCTCTTCGCCCTCCTTACGGAGAAAACCATAGCCCTTCACATTTGAGAACCATTTCACCTTGCCTTTTTCAGCCATCCGAATCCTCCTTGTAGCGTTAAAAAATCAAAATACCCGCCCTAACGAAAGCGGCCCTTCGAGACTTCCTTACTTCACCTTCACTTTCAAGACAAGCCCGGGCTTGAAGACAACAACCTTTTTCTCGGGAACCGTGACCTCTTGGCCTGTGCGAGGGTTGCGCCCAAGCCGCCCGCGGCGTGTTTTCACTTTAAAAACGCCAAAATTCCTGAGCTCGACGGTTTCACCCGCCTGGAGGCTTTCGGAGATAACATCAAGGGTTTTTTGAACGATCTTTTTGACATCGATCTGGGTGAGATTGGTTTCGTTGGAGACTTTCATCACGATATCTTTTTTGGTCAAGATTCTCACCTCCTTTTCAAAATAACGAGCTAAATATTCCCAACTGCTTATCCTGTTTGAAGATAGAGAAAGATAGCAAACCCGCAGGGGGCTGTCAAGGAATTTCAAGCTTAAATTCAATAAACACGGGGGGTTAAAGAAAATCTCCCTCTACGACCGGATCTTAACCGAATTTTCCCCAAGAAGTTGCTCCAGCTCTTCAAAAAGGGCGTCGGAAGTTTCCACCTTGAGATTATCGCCGGAATCCAGGATCGTCCGCCGGCCTTTGGGATCAGAGAGACTGATATAGACGGGAACGCTTCCCTTATGACGCAGCAGAATCTTCCGGATGTCCTTCAGGGTATCGGGAGAAAGACCGGCCGTTTTGAGATTGATCGCGACCATGCGCGTAAAACGTTTCGGGACTTCGTCCAAAGGAACGATCTCATCGGCCAGGATCTTGGGGTTATCGTCACGGGCATCGACCTTCCCGCGGACAAAAACGAGCTGATCCTTTTGCATGAGGGAGACAACTTCCTTGTAAACGCTCGGGAAAACCACCACTTCACATGATCCGGAAAGATCCTGGAGAGTGAGAAAGGCCATTTTATCCCCTTTTTTTGTCAGGATCTCTTTTAACTGATCGATGATCCCTCCCATGGTCGCTTCCGCCTGATGGCTGAACTCGGGCAGCGTCGCGGACGTCGCGGACGCGTAGTTTTTCAGGATTTTCGTATGCTTGGAAAGAGGATGAGACGAAACGTAGAAACCGATCAGCTCCCTTTCGTAAGCCAGGCACTGGTTCTCCGGCCACTCGGGAATATCCGGGATCGTCCCGCTTTCGTCATGAAATGCGTCCCTGGTTCCGTCCGACTCAAAAAAGGACATCTGCCCCCGGTTGCGGTCCTTTTGGAGGCTAGATCCCATCTCAAGCGCGCCGTCCAGGACAGCCATCAGTTGCGAGCGGTGCAGATTCCACTCGTCAAAGGCGCCGCACTTGATAAGGCTTTCGAGGACTTTACGGTTGCAGACGCGCAGATCGACCCGCTGGACAAATTCGAAAAAGTTTTTGAACGGGCCGTCTTTCGTGCGGCTGGCAATGATCGATTCGATCGCAACCCCCCCCACGTTTTTAATGGCGGCAAGTCCGAACCGTATATGCTTGCCCACACAGGTGAATTCGTTATAGCTTTCATTCACCGCCGGCGGAAGCACCTCGATCCCCATCTTTTTGCAGGCCTCGATATACTGGACGATCTTGTCCGTATTGTTCATCTCGGAAGTCAGCAACGCGGTCATGAACTCGACAGGATAATGGGCTTTCAGGTAGGCCGTCTGATAGGAAACCGCGGCGTAGGCCGTCGAGTGGGATTTATTAAAACCATAGCCCGAGAAGTAGTCGATCTGTTCCCACACTTTTTCGGCGATCTTTTCCTTGACGCCCCGTTTCGTGGCCCCGTCAATGAACGACTTTTTCTCTTTCGCCATAACCTCCGGAATCTTTTTTCCTATCGCGCGGCGAAGCGAATCGGCCTGCGCGAGCGTAAACCCGGCGAGGTCGCTCACGATCCTCATCACCTGTTCCTGGTAAAGGATAACACCGTAGGTTTCCTTAAGGCTCGGCTCCAGCTCCGGGTGATCGTATTTGATCAGTCTGGGATCACGCATACGCTTTACAAAATCGTCCACCATCCCGCTCCCGAGAGGTCCCGGCCGGTAAAGCGCGAGAAGAGCCACGAGATGGTCAAATTTTTCCGGTTTCATTTTTTTAAGAAGGTCCCGCATCCCCGAACTTTCAAGCTGGAAAACCCCGAACGCGTCCCCTTTTGAGAGCATTTCATAGGTTTCGGGGTCGTCCTCGGGAAGGGTATGGATATCGAGCTGGATCCCGTGCATCTTTTTGACGATTTTCACGGCTTCATCGATGACGGTCAGCGTTTTGAGCCCCAGAAAATCCATCTTGAGAAGACCGATCTTCTCAAGATCCTTCATCGTGAACTGCGTGCACACCTGATCCTCGGTCTTGAAAAGCGGAACCCGCTCCGTGAGCGGGACGTCCGAGATCACAACGCCGGCGGCATGAATAGAGGCATGGCGCGAAAGCCCCTCCAAGGCCTTGGATGTTTCAATCAGCTGGGCGATCCTTGAATCCTTCGCGATCTGCTCCTTCAGGGCCGGTTCCTTCGCGATGGCCTGTTCAATCGTGATGTTTAGCTCGTTCGGTATCATTTTCGCGATCGCGTCCGCTTCCCCGTAGGAAAGTCCCATCACGCGCCCCACGTCCCGGATCACCGCCTTCGCCTTCATGGTTCCGAACGTGATAATCTGGGCGACCTTGTCTCCTCCGTATTTGCGCTTCACGTAATCAATAACCTCATCGCGGCGCTCGTAGCAGAAATCGATATCAATATCGGGCATGCTCACGCGCTCGGGATTCAGGAAGCGCTCGAAATAGAGGTGGTGCTTCAGCGGATCGATATCCGTGATATGGAGGGCGTAGGACACGAGACTTCCCGCCGCGGAACCGCGGCCCGGCCCCACGGGGATATTTTTTTCTTTCGCGAACCGGATAAAATCCCACACGACAAGAAAGTAACTGACATATCCCATCTTGGAGATAAGGTCCGTTTCCATCTCAAGCCGTTTCTGATATTCCCCCGGGATATCCCCTCCCATGCGCGCCCTGAGCTTTTCCTGGCAGATCTCGCGCAAATACTGCTCCTGGGTCTTCCCTTCCGGCGGGCGGAACTGGGGCAGGTAGACCTTGTTGAAATCGAACTCAACATTGCACCGCTCCGCGATCCGGACCGTGTTCGTGATCGCCTCCGGAAGCTCCTTGAAAAGCTGTTTCATTTCTTCCGCGGATTTCAGGTAATACTGGTCCCCCTGATACCGGAGACGGTTCGGTTCATCCAGCTGGGAACCCGTCCCGATACAGATCAGGGCATCGTGCGCCATAGCCTCGTTCTGGTAAATGTAGTGCACGTCATTCGTGGCGGCGAGCCCGATCTCGAAATCTTTCGCGAGCCGGCGGGATTCCGCGATTACCCGCTTCTCGGGATCAAGTCCGTGGTCCATTACTTCCAGGAAAAAATTCTCGCGCCCGAAAATGGCGATGTATTCGTCGATCACCTTCTTCGCTTCATTGATCTGGTCGTGATAAAGGTAATACGGGATCTCGCCCTTCAACCCGCCCGAGAGGCAGATCAGGTCTTTTCCCAATTCCTTCAGCACCTCTTTATCAACGCGGGGGCGGTAGTAGAACCCTTCGGTATAACCGATGCTGGCCAGACGGGTAAGATTCTTGTAGCCCTCTTCGTTTCTCGCGAGAAGGGTCAGATGGAAAGAGGCTTCTTTGATGCCGTGGGCCTGTTTTTCAAGTCTCGATCCGGGCGCCACATAGGTGCGCATGCCGATAATCGGCTTGATACCCGCTTTCATCGCCTGGGAGTAAAACTGGATCGCACCGAACAGGTTCCCGTTGTCGGTCATGGCAAGCGCCGGGAACCTGAGCTCCGCGGAACGTTTCATCAGGCCGGAGATCTTGCACGTCGCGTCAAGAAGACTGAACTCGGTGTGACAATGAAGATGGACAAAATCGGTACGAGACATATCGTTCGGGACTCGCGCGTCGGGACTCGTTGAATACCTTTCGGCCGCAAAAATGAAACGAGGGACGAGTCCCTAGTCCCCAGTCCCGCCTTTGCGTGCTATTCCCACTCGATCGTTGCCGGGGGTTTCGAGGAAATATCGTAAGTAACGCGGTTAATGCCCCGGACCTCATTGATGATCCGGTTCGAGATGCGCCCCAGAAGATCGTAGGGCAATTTGGCCCAGTCCGCCGTCATCCCGTCAAGTGACGTCACGGCGCGGATCGCGACCGCGTTCTCATACGTCCGCTTATCCCCCATCACGCCGACGCTCTGGACCGGCAGAAGCACCGCGAAAGACTGCCAGACCTTGTCATAGTAGCCGCTTTTTTTGATCTCATCGACCACGATCCAGTCTGCCCGACGGAGAAGGTCGCAGCGATCCTTCCGGACTTCCCCGAGGATGCGAACCGCAAGACCCGGCCCGGGAAAAGGCTGACGGCCGACAATGTCCTTGTCGATCCCGAGCGCGTAACCGACCGCACGGACCTCGTCCTTGAAAAGCTCCTTGAGCGGCTCGATCAGCTTGAATTTCATGTCCTTCGGAAGACCGCCGACGTTGTGGTGGCTCTTGATCGTACTCGTCGGTCCGCCAAAATAGGAGACGGACTCGATCACGTCGGGATAGAGCGTCCCCTGCGCGAGGAACGGCACCTTTCCCAGCTTGTTCGCTTCCTTCTGAAACACGTCAATAAAGGTCTTGCCGATGATCTTGCGCTTCTGTTCGGGATCGGTCACACCTTTGAGGCGGGTCAGGAAGATCTTCTCCGCATCAATCACTTTCAGATTCATCTTGAAATGCCCGCGGAACGTTTTATCGACCCGCTCGACTTCGTTCAGACGCAAAAGCCCGTGGTCCACAAAAATGCAGGTCAGCTGTTTCCCGATCGCTTTGTGGATGAGCCCCGCGACCACCGACGAGTCGACCCCGCCCGAAAGTCCGAGCACTACGCGGTCCTTGCCGACCTGCTTCCGGATCTTCTTGACGGTTTCATTGATGAACGACCGCGGCGTCCAGCTCTTTTTACATCCGCAGACCCGGACAAGGAAATTTTCAAAAATCTTGGAACCGAACTCCGTGTGAGCGACCTCCGCGTGAAACTGGATCGCGTAGATCTTCTTCCTGGGATCGCCCATCGCCGCGAACGGGGCGTTCTCGGTGTAGGCTAGCCGCTCAAACCCGTGCGGGATCCTGTCCAGCTTGTCGCCGTGGCTCATCCAGCACGTGAGTGTCCGGGGAATACCCTTAAAAAGAGCGCTTTCGCGTTTCGAAACGTGAAGTTTGGCAAATCCGTATTCGCGTTTTCTGGATTTATGGACACGGCCGCCAAGCTTGTGGGAAAGGATTTGCATCCCGTAGCAAATCCCGAGGATCGGGAGGCCGCAATAGAAGAAGCGTTTGTCCGGAACCGGCGCGTTTTTGGAGCGGACATCGGCTGGGGAACCGGAAAATATGATCCCCTTCGGGTTATCCTCCATGACCTTTTCAAAGGGCACATAGAATGGATAAACTTTGGAGAACACCTTGTTCTCGCGCACGCGGCGCGCGATCAGCTGAGTATATTGCGATCCAAAATCAAGAACAACTATCGTTTGATCCATGTCAAGATCCTGTCGGAACGCGTACCCGGGGACCTGCCCTTCGAAAAATTTTAACGGGTCCCGGGCTACGAGTTCCCTGTTTATTTACACATTCCGAGTTTCTGGGCGGATTGAAAAAGCTTTCCCTCGGTCTTGATCGCGGGAGCGATCACGATCTCGGTCAGCTGCATCTCGCGGATATTCTTCGCGCCGACGTTCCCCATCGAAGTCCGAAGCGCACCGACAAGATTCTGGGTCCCGTCGTCAAGACGCGCGGGGCCGTAGAGGATCTCTTCAAGGGAGCCGGTCGTCCCCACATGAATGCGGGTGCCGCGCGGCAGGTTTGCGTGCGGAGTCGCCATCCCCCAGTGGAAACCGCGTCCCGGAGCTTCTTTCGTCCTGGCAAATGCGGAACCGACCATCACGCCGTCCGCGCCGCTTGCAATCGACTTGCAAATATCACCGCCGGTCGACATACCGCCGTCCGCGATAATCGAAACGTATTTACCGGTCTTTTTGTAATAATATTCGCGGGCGGCCGTGCAATCAGCGATAGCGGTCACCTGGGGCACCCCGATCCCGAGGACCCCGCGCGTTGTGCACGCCGAACCGGGACCGATGCCCACGAGCAGAGCAGCCGCTCCGGTCTCCGCCAATTCAAGAGCCACTTTGTAGGTAACGCAATTCCCGAGAACAACCGGAATCTTCATTTTTTTGCAGAATTTTTTGAAATCAACAACCTGGTAGGCCTTGGCGATATGACGGACCGTCGTCACGGTCGATTGAACCACAAACACATCCGCGCCCGCCTCTTCGGCAATCTTCCCGAACCGCTCGGCCCGCTGAGGGATCGCGGAAACCGCGCAAGGGACCTTCGCCTTTTTGATCTCCCGGATACGTTTGGCGATCAGCTTCTCGTTAATCGGCTTGACGTAGAGCTTCTGGACAAGCTGAGTCGCTTTTTCGGGAGAGGCTTTCGAGATCTCATCCAGAATGGTCTCGTAGTCATCATACCGGACATAAATCCCCTCAAGATTCAGCACAGCAAGGCCGCCAAGCTTCCCCATCGCGACCGCGAACTTCGGGTCCACTACCCCGTCCATGGCAGAGGCCAGGAACGGAATGGGAAGCGTCATTTTCCCGAGAGGCATACTGATATCCACTTCTTCGGGATTGATCGTTACATCCCCGGGGACAAGCGCGATCTCGTCAAATCCGTAGGATCTGCGGGCTTTGCGGTCTTTTCCGATAAAAACTGACATGTGATTTCTCCTTTTTAACAGTTAAAAGAAAAAGGACAGGCCGTTAATGAACGCCTGTCCCTTTTTGAAAAAAAGCACAAAGCAACGCGCGTTTCGCGCGGCCTTGTGCCTTGAAATGTTGCTGAGCGGATACTATTGACTGTCCCATTTGCGGTATCATACTAAAGGCTTTTTTTCTTGTCAACGAGCTCCCGGCAGGATTTGGAAAATCCACGCACAACGACACAAGAACAGACCCAATTCTCAAAACTCGATACTGTCCCGCAACCAATACTTAACTTGCGGGTTTGTATCTGGATGTCCCGTTAAACTCCCCTTCCTCGTCAATGATAATCGTATCCGTCGTTCCCTGCCGTGTCGCCGTCGCTGTAAAATCATCCGGAGTTTCACTTTCGATGGCAAAATTATAGGGAGTTCCGGTAATATCAACCGCCAAATGCGTCTTGATCACCTTCGGATCGTTGCTGACAAGAAAAAAGTCGTTTTTGGAGTAATACATTTGCTGTCCCGCTTTGATCATGCGCAGATAAGCCGCCGCCTGGTTTGCCTTTGATTTTTCAACACCTTCAAGAAATTTCGGAACAGTAAGCGCAACAAGGACGCCGACAAGAACCACCACTATGAGAATCTCGACAAAAGTAAATCCCTTGTTTTTCATGGAAAAGCTCCTGTCGCTATTTTGTTGATAACGCCGGAAGTGATTCGGTTAATTTTGGGGTGTATATTTAGATTTCCCACCAAAGGTTCCGTCCTGATCGAGTGTGATTGTATTGCCGGAGCCGTCATTGCGAGTCGCTGTTATAAGAAAACCATCTTCAGTAACTCTGACCGTAAAGTCATAATTCGAATCCGAAACCTCGACATCCAGATTGTCCCTCATCTCATCGAGATTCTCCCAATTGCTATAGGCCGCATTTTTTGAATAATACATTTTCTGCGCCGTCCGGATCATGCGAAGGTAATTGATCGCTTCATTGGCCCGGGCTTTTTCAATATGCTCTTGCAATTGCGGAACCGCAATCGATGCCAGGATGCCCGCGAGAATAACCGCGATAAGAATTTCAGTCAACGTAAAGCCTTTTTTCATAGCTCTGTGCCCCTTCAATCTGTTTTATCTGTTTTCCCAACGAAAAAGCCGGCCCAAAACATCAGAGATCCGGATAATCCACGCTAATATCCAGCCGGTGTACACCCGGCCCGATATCGGTGGCTACAATTTCGATCGGCCATTCTTCGCCACGCAGTGTTTCGCTGGCACACCCGCTTGTGCGGCATCTCCATATGGCATGCTGCATTCCGGCCTGGGCCAAATATTGAGCCTTCAGCTCCTGGAGATTCTTTGTCTTCATATCCGCCTGGCTTCCCAGCGATTGGAGAATAGTCACGATCCCGACCGTAACAATAATCAAAACCGCCAAAACAGTGATTAATGCGAAGCCGTTTTTCCGTTTCATTGTTGCGCACTCCGCGACCGCATAATCGCGACCGTTGACAAGATTTCTTTTGGCCCTTCCGCGGGCTGAGCTTCAAGATCGACCTGTATCCTGTTCCCGTCCGCAGGATCCCGAGTGAAAGCAATCGAAACAATATCACCCGCTATAACAACGTCGGGCGACTCAGGGCCAGAACCCCTCTTGCGTTTGCGCTTCAGCTGCGTTCCGTCCTGCCAATAGGTATAAACAGCATCGTCAGTATAATCCGCCGGTGTGGGATCCGCCGCCCCGGCATCCCGTCCAACATCCGATCGAATTTCAATCGACGACGAACCGGGGCTCGGGGCAGGGCTGAGCGTCGTTGCCGGAATCTTCACATCATTCGCCAGACTAATTCTCTTGATTATTTCTTCATAAGCTCCCAGAGCCGTAGCCATAAGCGATTCTTCCGATCTGACCACGTTGAAAGAAAAATTGGCGAAATTAACCATCAGCGTGAATGCGCCCACCACAACAATTCCCAGGAGAACGCTGGCCGCCAAAAACTCCATCAAGCTCAAACCTCTCATGCCAAGCGTTAATCGTCCCATGTCACCGTCACAGTCACTTTTTTATAGTCGGGAACTCCATCTCCATCCGCGTCAATGTCCCACACCCTGTAAGATCGCGCGCCGCCGTGCTTTGCCAAGTCACTATCGGCAGGGAGAGCGTTGATCGAGTAATGGTTATCATAAAGCGTTCCTCCCCCGTCGCTGTCTTCGAGGTGCTCACTGCGGTCGGGATCCGTACTAACGGCATTTCGTAGAGACTCAAGCGTTTCGCGAGCATAACCCGCAGCCTGAAGGTCAAGGCTCCCGCCACCGGGCGCGCGCATGAGCCTCCCCGCAACCATATTTCCGGTGGAGGCAATAACAAGGGCGGTAATGGACAGGATCACCAGTCCGACTACTATTTCGACAAGGGACATTGCTTTTGTATTCATGGGAGCGTTATTCTATAGTGCGGGAATAATACTTATCAACTACTATTCGGTTTTCAATTCTGATTCCCCATTTTGGGGTTTTATGTTACATTACGTCCGATTATGCTCAAGTCTTTTCGCCGGCACACCAAAATCATTATCTGGGTTGTGGTCGTTTCATTCGTGATCTGGGGTGGTTATTCCGTCACCACCCTGAAGAAAGAGGGCCGCTATGCCGGAGAAGTACTCGGGAAGCCCGTTACTTTCCAGGAATATAATAAATTCTATAACGCGACACAGCTTTTCATGCCGTCAAAAGACAGGGCCGAGTTTGAAAATCCCGAAACCCTCCGCATGTTCACCTGGCAGAACATCATCTATGCCAGAGAAGCAAAAAACCTCGGGATTGACGTTACGGACGAAGAGGTTCGCGGGCAAGTCACAACGATACTGACCCAGCAAGGGCTCTCGAATCCGACGCAGGAACAATACAGGATCTGGCTCACCCGGACACTGCGGATTTCTCCCCGCGAATTTGAAGAAGGTCTCCGGGAATTCATGCGGATTCAAAAACTGATCCGGTCAAAACTCCGGGAGTTTTCCGCTTCCGACACGGAACAGGATTCCGAAGACCCGGCAAAAGCCTCCGAAGAAGCCGAACAAAAAAAGCAGGCGAAGTTCATGCTATGGACTAATGAGCTTAACCAAAAATCCCGTCTTGTTGACTATCTTGCTTTACCCGAGGCGGAGGCCCCTCCGGTCTCCGGAAACAGCGATCCCCAACCGGCCGATGCACCTTCGTCGGCTGCAGAGAAAGGGTAAGCCGCATTCTCAATGGCAAATTCTCATAAAAACTTCACCGAAAAAACAGCCGGGGAAATCGCCGGGATCGTTGGCGGAGAGATCGTCGGCGATGCTTCTCTTATCATAAAAGGCATCACCAACATTGAAAATCCTCTCCCGGGGCATATTACGTTCGCGCAGGACGAAAAGGGTTTTAAGGAACTCGAATCTTCCGACATAGCCTGTCTAATCGTCCCGAAACAGATCTCGCAGTCTTCAAAAGTTTTGATTCAGGTCCCTCATCCGAAACAGGCGTGGGCAAAACTCCTCCGGGAAATTTTTCCCGCGCGAAAATTCGTTCCGGGGATTTCCGAACGGGCCGTGGTTGCATCTTCGGCAAAGATCGGAGCGAATGTCACAATCGAGGCCTTTGTGTCCGTCGGCGAAAATTCCGAGATCGGTGACGGAAGCGTCATCCGTTCGGGAAGCGTTATTGATGAAAATGTCAGGATCGGCGCGAATTGCGTCATTCATCCGAACGTCACGATTTACCGGGGATCCGAACTCGGCGCCCAAGTGATCATTCATGCGGGAAGCGTGATCGGAGCGGATGGGTTCGGATATGTCGCGACCCCTGCGGGGCAGGAAAAGCTTCCCCAGATCGGCAGCGTCGTGATCGAGGACGATGTGGAGATCGGAGCCTGCTGCACGGTCGACCGCGCGGCGCTCGGGTCCACGCGGATCTGCAAAGGCGTCAAGATCGATAATCTTGTCCAGATCGCCCATAATGTCACGGTCGGTCCTCACACGGTTATTTCCGCCCAGACCGGGATCTCCGGAAGCTGCAAGATCGGAGCTCACGTCACGATGGGAGGAAGCGTAGGGGTCGGCGATCACGTAGAGATCGGTGATTGGGCGATGATCGGTGCGGGAGCAGGCTTCCCTTCCAATAAAAAAGTCCCGGGCAAACAAATTTATTTCGGTCAACCTGCCAGGCCGTATGCCGAAATGAGGAAACAGTTCGGTGCCCAGCTCCGCGCCGCAGAAACCCTGGATGATGTCCGCGCCCTTAAGAAAAAAGTCGCGGAACTGGAAAAGAAGCTCTCTTCCTAAGCCGCACGATTCACACCGCCGACCGCAGGCGGCATGATCAGCCCCGCGCCGTAGCCGCACGACTTGTGTCTTTGTAGCGAGCCCGTCTTTACTCTTCCCTTTTCAGCCGGATCAAACTCAGGAATTCAGTGCGGGAACGGGCATCCCTGCGAAAGGCGCCGAGCATGGAGCTCGTGATCGTGTAGGTATCGGACTTTTTAACACCGCGCATGCACATGCAAAGATGCAGGGCTTCGATCACAACCGCGACCCCTTTCGGTTTCAGGGCGCTCATGAGGGATTCCGCAATCTGCGTCGTGAGGCGCTCCTGGACCTGAAGCCTTCTTGAAAAGACCTCGACAAGCCGCGGGATCTTGGAGAGCCCGATGATCTTTCCGTTCGGGATATAGGCGATATGGGCCTTGCCGTAAAAGGGAAGAAGGTGATGCTCGCAGAGGGAGAAGATTTCGATATCCTTCACGATCACCATTTCATCATAAGGCTCTTTAAAAACCGCGTGCGCGAGTATTTCCCTGGGGTCGGTCTTGTATCCTTCGGTCAAGTACCGGAGCGATCTGGAAACGCGGAGGGGTGTTCGCTGCAATCCTTCACGCGTCGGGTCCTCCCCAAGCATGATAAGCATCTGTCCGACTAATTTCTGGAACTTGTCTTCTTCCGATTTTTTCGTGCCCACATTTTTCATCGTCATCCATTCTCCCACCCGTTTCAAGACCGGGTCTTAGGACCGGGTCTTGGAAGGGTTATCGTTTTTATAAAAAGCCTGACGGATCGCCTCGGCGATCTTTATAAAGCGTTCACTTGTTCCGCTCCCGGCTGTCGCGGCGACAATCGGCACTCCGGCATCCCCGCATTCTCTGATCTCCGCATCAAGCGGAATATCCCCCAGGAACGGCACCTGAAAGTCCTTCGCCACCCGTTCCCCGCCGCCTCTCCCGAACACGGGACCCGTCATATTCTCCACGACCCCGAGTACCGGGATCTCAAGCTGACGGAACATGTTGATCGCGCGCCGCACATCCGCCAACGCCACCTCCTGGGGAGTCGTGACAATCACGGCGCCCGAAACCCTGACCCACTGCGCGAGAGACAACTGAACATCTCCGGTTCCCGGAGGCAGATCAACGACCAGAAAATCCAGCTCCCCCCACTCCACCCGGTGAAGAAACTCCTGAACCGTCTTGTGGAGCAGCGGCCCGCGCCAAATCATCGGCTGTTCGGGGTTCGCGAAAAAACCGATCGAAACGGCCCTGATCCCGTGCGCTTCGATGGGAAGAATCTTCCCCGATCCGCCCGGTTCGGTCCGTCTGTCGCTGGGAATCCCGAGCATGATCGGAATATTGGGGCCATAGATATCACCGTCCATAAGACCGGTCCGGGCTCCCAGCTTTTTCAGGGCGAGTGCGAGATTGACGGCGGCCGTGGATTTCCCAACCCCCCCCTTGCCGCTCGAAACGGCGATCACATGCTTCACTCCCGAAAGAGGCTCCGCCTCCTGGCCGCCCATCCCGCATTTCGGTTTGCCGGAAAAATGGATTTCGACATGACTGGCCCCGGCTTCCCCCAAAACACTCTTTATTTTTTCGGTTAATTCGTTCCGGACCCCGGGATCGGATGAGGCATTTTCCATGTGCAGAAAGACACGGGCCTTATCAACCTCGATCTCATGGACAAGCCCCAAAGAAATAATATTTTCATTCAAAACGGGTTCGTTAACGCGCTTGAGACATTCCATCACTTTTTCGCGTGTCAGATGGCTGAAAGTGGACATTGAAGATATTCCCTAGCGGACAACACCGGAAGCGTCGCTGTCCGGTTTGAGAGTTTTATAAAGAAAAACCGTGAGACAAACCAGAAGCAGCCAGCCGAGAAGACCGTCATAAACGACCTTGGATCCCCACAAAAAAGTCCTCTCTCCCTGAAACTTCACGAAAAGATCGTCCAGACGGATGAAAAACACACAGCCCGCGTGCAGTCCGATCGCAGGGTAAAGAGAACCCGTTTTGAAGACAGCCGCGTTAAGCGCCAGTCCGAAAAAAAATAATCCGACCGCTTCCGGCCAGAACCTGGGCCAATCCAAAAACGAAAGAAACGGCGCACCGATCAGCTTGAGCCCGTCTAAAAATCCCGGGTCGGGACCGATTAGAAGTTTTTTCATCCCGATGAAATGGATCACGGAATAGAAAACGCTGGTAATCAGAATCGCAATCAATACTCGTCCTTTGAGGATGCGCTCGAGCTCCCTGAAAATAAAACCCCTGAAAAAAAATTCCTCGATCACGCCGATCAACAGGCCCGTGAAAAGAGCCAGAGAAATCTTGCCTATCCACTCGGAGACCGCAAATTCCGGAATGACAAAATACGCGTTCCCGGAAAGAATATTTATCGCACTCGTCAGGCTCAAAGTCAGTATTCCCGCAAAAAAACCGAACGTGAGAAATCCCGGGCTCGTGTCCCGCCAAATGAGGCCCAAACGGATGAGGGTCTCTTTTTTGATCCTGACGAAGATCACAATGGCAAGAAGCGTCCCGATCATCACAAGACGGTTAAAAATCTTCTCGAATTTGAAGGGAAGAAAATCATAAAGGATCGGCGCAAGGAACGCGCTCAGGAGAAGCACGCTCCCGAAAATCACCAGAAATCTCAGAAAACCTTTCACTCGTCAAATCTCCTTTTTCAGCCCGGGCATTAGCCGGGGCGTTGACACAAGACTCTTTTATTCCAGTTCGAGAATCAGCTCAATCTCGACTGCTGCATTAAACGGCAGGCTCGCCATCCCGACCGCGGAGCGGGCATGCACGCCCGCTTCCCCAAATACCTCGCACAGGATTTCCGAGGCCCTGTTCAAGACAGAAGGGATCTCATAAAAATCCGGAGATGTCTGAACAAATCCGGTGACCTTTAAAACCCGGGCGATCTTTTTGACCCCGATCAGATGATGCATGACGCTGAGTGCGTTCAGAACGGCCAGTTCGGCGGCCTTTCTCCCCTCCTCGGCCGTGAGGTCCTTCCCGACCTTCCCCGCAAGCACTTTCCCGCCCTGATCTTTCGAAAGCTGTCCGCTCAAAAAAACCAGCTTCCCCGACACCGTAAAAGGCTGATAGACCCCGACAGGTTTCGAAGCGGGCGGCAATTTTAATCCAAGCTCTTTCAATTTCGATTCGATATTCATCGGATTTCCTGGTTTAATCCGCTCCTATAAATCCGTCGGAACGAAAGCTCACGGGAACAAACGGCCGGATGCAATTCCAAAACCAAAATCACTTCGCCGCTATAATAAGCGTTGCGGCGCCAAAAGCAAAGCGTTTCAATTGAAAGTTACGGAATCCGGCGGTTTCCATCGCCTTGACAGTATGATCAGAGGTCTGGAAATAACATACCGAATCCGCGAGAAAACGGTAAGCTTTCCGATCACCCGAAATGATCCATCCAAGCGCAGGAAGGATCCGGCGGAGATAGGGATAGAAAAACAGGGCCGCAACCCCCTTCCCGGGCCGTGTAAGGTCCAGGAATGCCACTCTCCCGCCGTCTGCAAGAACCCGATGGACCTCTTTCAGGAAAATGTCGAGATTTCCAGCGCTTCGGAGCGTGAATGCCGAGATCACGAGGTCAAAACTGCTCTCGAGGAAAGGCATCCTGTCAAAATCCTGTTCGAGCCAAACCGCATTCCCGGCAACCGTTTCTCTTGCCTTTTTGAGCATCTCGGAAGAAAAATCAAGCCCTACCGCCTGCTTCCAGGCCCTTCGCTTCATGAAACATTCGAGGAACTTCCCCGTGCCGCAACCGAGATCCAGGATTGTTTTGGGAAAAAAATCGGCCTCGCCGAGAACCATGTCCGCGGACCGTTCACGCCAGGCTTCCGACATTCCGAAACTGAGAATTTGATTAAGAAGATCATAGCGCTGGCTGATCGAATCAAACGTGTTCCGGATAAAGGTTTTGTCCGGAGCAGAATAGCACGGCCCTTTCATCGGAGATCTTTCTCCATTCTGTAATCATCCATCACAAAACCCTCCCCGATCTCACGGATTAAGGGCTCCAGGATTTCGAAACCCATTTTCCGGTAAGCCCGGATCGCATTGGTATTGTTTTTGTTAACGGTCAGCGTTATCCTCCGGAGCCCGCGATCCCTTGCGATCTTTTCCGAAAAATCCATGATCGTTTTCCCGAATTTCCTTCTCCGGGCCTCCGGCTTAAGGTAGATCTTGCTTAGGAGAAGTTCGCCGTCCTTCCCGGGGAGAACCGCAAAATACCCGGCAGGCTTGTCATTCGAGCGGAGAAGGAAATAAAGATAGCCTTCGCGAATCTGTTCCCTGACGGCCGGACGCGACTGGAACTTTCGGAGCATGTAATCCACCTGCGGCCGGCCGATGAGCGGAATATAAACCTCGGGCCATATCGCTTCGGCCAGATCAATGACCTCGGATATCAAAAACTCGTTCGTGACCGGCTCGATAACCATCATGCAAGAATCCTCAAAAAAGGTGTTTGTCGGCGACAAAAACAAAACATATCGGCAAAACGGATATAAGCCGGCCTCCGTTTGTCCTCGCAGCTTTCCGGACAAACGCACCGACCGATTCTTTGTAATGACGGATCGCGTCGATCTGGAGGAGAACGTTATCCCCCGTATAAAGCGGGGTAACGATCTTATCAAGACCTTTCAGACCCGTGCCGATCATAAAAACTCCTCATAAACTTTTTATGAGGAAAAGAAAAAGGCCGGATTATAAATCAATCAAAGACTTTCACAATACCGTAATTCGTATCCCGCTGGACAGGCATAAAACCGGCTTGCCGTATCAAGCGAACAAGGTCATCCTTCCGGGTATTAACTTTGATCCCGGCCGGTTCAAGCACCTTGTCCTCAACAAGGGTCCCCCCCATGTCGTCGCAGCCGAACGCAAGCGCCGCCTGCCCGAGACGCATCCCCTCGGTCAACCAGCCGCTTTGGATATGATCGAAATTGTCCAGCATAAGCCGTGAGATCGCCACCGTTCTGAGATAATCATCCCCGCCCGCCGGAACGACCGGCGGCTCCGGTAACTGATTCTTATCCCGTCCGCCGGACATCCGCGAAACCGGCATGTAGCTCCAGGGGATGAAAGAGCGAAAGCCGCGGGTTTCATCCTGAAGTTCGCGGAGCTTCATCAGATGCGTGAGCCTCTCTTCCCTGGTTTCGATATGTCCAAAAACCATGGTCGCCGTCGTCTTTAAACCCGCCTCATGAGCCGCACGCATAACCTCAAGCCAGCGACCGGACGATATCTTCTTCGGGCTGGTCCGCTCACGGACCCGATCCACAAGGATCTCGGCTCCTCCGCCCGGCATGGAATTAAGACCCGCTTCCCTGAATATCCTGAAAAGCTCTGGCAAAGCCATGCCTGCTCTTTTCGACAAAACGTCCATTTCGATCGGCGAAAAAGAATGGATATGGATTGCCGGATATTTTTCATGGATCGCGCGGACTACCCCAAGATAGTAGTCCAGTCCAAGATCCGGATGAATGCCTCCCTGGACCATCACCTGCGTGCCGCCAAGCTCGACAAGTTCTCCGACCCTCCGCAGGATCTCGTCGTTTGAAAGAACATAAGCATTCGCCGATCCGGGATCGCAGTGAAAAGCGCAAAAATCGCACCCGACCGTGCAAACATTCGTGGAGCTGATATTCCGGTCAACAATAAAGGTGACGGCATCCGGAAGAAGGCGCTTCGTCAGCTTTTGCGCGGCCGCACCAAGATCGAGAAGATCACACGAATAAAGACCGAGTCCTTCATCGAGACTGAGTCTTTTTCCGGTCAGCCGTTTTTCGATGATTTCTTCGCAGGTGCCGCCGGAAGCGGGGTTCATAAACCGCTTTCCCATTTTGCAATACCCAAGCAGGCAGAAAAAAGCCATTGCGAATCCGATTCTCTATTTCCGCCTCCGGCTGTATGCTCAAATTCACAATTGTCCATACTCTGCCGCCCAAATGTTTCTCATAAAAAGAATTCGAGACTTTGAGGTTCGGGAGCAAGTTTTTCTTCGTGTGCCAATCTGAAAAATTTGCCGAGTCCTCCGATCATCTCGTCATCAAGTCCATAGCGCATATTGGCCAGGTAGCCGGTCATTTGCACAAATCTTTGTTCCGTCGGCAAAATGCCGGATGCTTTCCTGAGAAGCGTTTCCGGGTCCGCAAGATTCCTCTCGAGATTGCACTTCAGCATCCTTTCAATCTCCCGGATCTCTTCGGGCCGTTCCCGTGCGCTTTCACGCCTGATCGTCCACAGTGCGAAAACAAAAGGTGTCCCGGTCCACTCCCTCCACATTGCGCCCAGATCGTATTTGTAAACCCAGTCCTCCGACTCAAAAAAAAGAGCGGCGTCCCCGATCATGAGCGCCGCCTTATGCCCGTCGAGGATCCTGGCAGGGTCCTGAGCAACCGTTTCAAATTGATTCGTGAAACCAAACCGGAGCTTGAGAAGGATCTTAAGAAGCGTTGCCGAACTGAGGCTTTCTTCCGAAAGCGCGATTGTGGAATGGTTCAACTCGTTCACCGGAACTTTTGAAAAAAGAGTAACGCTTCGCACAAAGTCTTCGGCGCCGATAGCAAGATCCGGAAAAATCAGGTAGTCCTTCTGACGCATCAGGTATTCGATCGAAGAAACGGGCGCCAGGTCGATCTCGCCCGCCGCGAGCGACCGGCACAGATCCGCCGGATGGGACTCGAGAAACTTCGCCGCCAATCCTTTCTCCCTGACCATCGTTTCGAGCCCAAAATAAAAAGGCAGACAGTTCAGATACCGGATCATGCCGACCCGCAGAGCAGCAGACTTCATCAATCAGCTCCGATAACACACGCCATATGCCGCGAGAACACATGAATAAAAAACATGGTTGCAAAACACCGGAGAGCGGCCTTCACCATCACTGTGGCTTCGGGGCTTGAAGGCTGCCGACCCAGCGGGGATACAACATATGCGGTATCTCGAGCTGATCAAGGACCTTCCCGACTACAAAATCGACCAGGTCCCCGACAGTCTTCTGTTGTCCATAAAATGCCGGCATCGGCGGAACAATCTTCACTCCCAGACGGGCAAGCTTGAGCATGTTTTCGAGATGAATCGCGGAAAGCGGCGTTTCACGCGGGACGAGCACCAGCTTTCGGCCTTCCTTGATCGTGCTGTCCGCCGCGCGGTGGATAAGGTTCTGGGAAAGGCCCGACGCGACGGCACCGAGCGTTCCCATACTGCAAGGGATGATGACCATGCCGGCCGTCGGATAGGAACCGCTCGCGATGGGCGCGGTAAAATCGAGAAAATCGTGCGTGCGGAGGCAGTCACCACCGGCAATCTCGCCGGCGCTGCCCAATTCCTCGAGCATCAGGATCTTTGCCGCATCCGAGATCACGATCTCGACCGGAATCTTGTTTTCTTCAAAAAACCGAAGCAGCCGGATGCCATAAACCGCTCCGCTTGCGCCGGTCATCGCAACAATGTATGGTTTCGTGATAACGTCCTCCTCCCGCTCACAGGTCCGGGACGGGAATATTATAAGAGAAAGAATCAGTTCTCGCCAAAAAAGATTTCCTATCACTTCAGAAACGGATCAAAACAGGACGGAAGCGTTGAGGTAAAAATCATCTTCTTTTTTGTAACGGGATGACGGAATTCAAGCCTGCACGCGTGAAGCAAAAGACGCTCGGACTTCACCACCGACCGCATATCTTCCCGCCAGCCCTCATGAATATAACGCTCAAAAATCGACGGATCGATATAGATTTTATCCCCGACAACCGGATGACCGAGGAATGCGAGATGTACCCGGATCTGATGGGTCCGCCCCGTTCGCGGAATGATCCGGAGAAGCGAATATTCCCCCGCAACGCTCAGTACCTCGTAATCCGTGCGAGCATCCTGTCCTGCCTGATCCGGGACACGAATATTATGAACTCCCCCGCTCTTGAGACCAAGCGGAACTTCAACAGACCCTTTGGGTTTTTCGGGAATTCCGAAAACAACCGCGTTGTATTCTTTCAAAACTTCCCGTTTTTCAAACAAAACTCCGAGCCTCCCGGCTATTTCCGGCGAGCGTGAAACTATAACAAGACCGCTTGTCTCGGAATCAAGCCGGTTCACGATCTGAAGTCCGGATCCATTGGCTCCGACGGCGTTCTGGAGAAGGCTTAAAAGATTTCTCTGTCTGAAACACCCTACCGGATGCACCGGAAGCGGCGCGGGCTTGTCCGCTATCAAGAACGCTTCATCTTCGTAGAGGATTTTGTAACCGGTTTCGACATAAAGATCCTTTTCATCTCTTCGGGGATGATTTTTTACAAGCGGCAAAGACCGGGACATGGCTAAAAAATGATATCAACCGAGGTCGCTACAAAAAGGCCCAGACTCACAATCACATTCATAACAAAAAAAGCCTCGTTGATCTTCGCCGTGCCGAAGGATCGGACAAGCCGGTGGGAACGGTTCATAAAAAGCGCGGCCAGTAGAATCCCCCCGAAAAAAAAGATCCCCTGCCCGTTCAGATAGCCCGCAACCGTCCAGAAAATCACACTGAAGAGATGCAGGATCCTTGTCGCTGTAAGCGTCAGGTCCTTGCCAAACCGCTCCGGGAATGAACGGAGCCCTTCCGCACGGTCAAATTCGATATCTTGAAGGGCGTAGACCATGTCGAAACCGGCTACCCAGAAGATCACTCCGAGCGAAAGAAGAAACGGTACGAGATCAAACCCGCCCCGGCTCGCAATCCAGGCCCCGTAGGGAGCGATTGCAAGCACGCTTCCAAGCACAAAATGAGAACCCCAGGAGATACGTTTCATGGTCGGATAGAATACCGCAAGAATGAAAGGAACGGGCGACAGAAGGAAGCAGAGCGGTCCAAGTATAAACGCGCAATATTCGAAGACCGCAAGTGAAATGGCCGCTGTTGCGGTCACGGCCCTCTTGGAAAGCCTGCCCGAAGGAATGGCCCGATCGCGTGTCCTCGGGTTTTTGGCATCGATCGCCGCGTCAAAAAGGCGGTTGATTCCCATCGCAAAGGTTCGGAAACTCACCATTGCGAGAGTAACCCAGAACCAGAGCCTCGAAGAAGGCATACCGTTTTCGGCCATGATCAACCCGAGATAGGCGAACGGAAGAGCGAAAAGGGAGTGCTCAAACTTGATATCTTTGAAAAACAGTATGGTTTTTTTTATCATAGGATTTCAGTTGCGGTAACAAGCATAAAGCGCGCGGCGGGTCATCGTATTTTTCAACGCGCGCTAAGCCAGGAATTTGGGATCGAGTCCGTATTCCTCCCAACGCGACTCCACAAGCTTTTTGATATCTTCCGACATCACAATATCTTCGGGCCAGGGTCGCTCCATTCCCTCGGCTTCACTTTTGCGGGTCGCGTCGATCCCGATCTTGGAACCCGAAAAATCCCGGAGAGCCCCATGATCCAGCTCGTCCAGCGGGCCTTCACCGAACACAACATCGCGTTTCGGATCGAAATTATTCAGCGTCCTCCATGCAACTTCGCGCATGTTCCTGACATTCGCGTCATGATCCAAAACAACGATCATTTTTGAAAACATAAGCTGACCAAGCCCCCAAAGACCGTGTATGATCTTTTTCCCCTGCCCGGGATAGGTCTTCCGGATCGCCGCCACCACGCAATTATGAAAACTCCCCTCCCACGGCAAATGGAGGTCCGTAATTTCCGGAAACTGTTTCTGGATCAGGGGCAGGAATATCTGCTCGATCGCAAGCCCCATATAACAGTCTTCCATCGGAGGCCGTCCGACAACCGTCGCGGCGTAGATCGCGTCCTTGCGATGCGTCATGCATGTCACATGAAAAACCGGAAATTCCTTGGCCCTGGAATAAAAGCCGGTATGGTCCCCGAAAGGGCCCTCCATTCGCATATCCCCTGCCTCCACATAACCCTCGAGCACGATTTCGGCATTCGCGGGGACCTCCAGATCGACCGTCCTGCATTTCACGAGTTCGACGGGACTTTGCCTCAGAAAACCGGCAAACATCAGCTCATCTATTCCCCGCGGCAAAGGGCATGCCGCCGAAAAAACGGTCGCCGGATCCGAGCCGATCACGCATGCCGCTTCAAGACGTTTTCTCCCTCCCTTTCCAAGGCTCCGGTAATGCTCCGCGCCGTCCTTATGGACATGCCAGTGCATTCCCGTGGTTACGTTATCATAGACCTGCATGCGATACATGCCGATATTCCTTTTTCCGGTCAGGGGATCCTTTGTAAAAACAAGCGGCAATGTGATGAACTTCCCTCCGTCCTTGGGCCAGCACTGGATTACCGGAAGCTTGTCGAGCACAGGACCTTCTCCCGGGCGAACGACGATTTCCTGGCATACCCCCCGTCCCACCGTCTTCGGAAGAATCGCATTCAGTTCAAGAAGCTTCGGAAGCATCCAGAGCTTTTCCCATAGATTCGTCGGGACCTTCGAATCAAGCAGGCTCTCAATCCTCTCGGCGACATGCGTCAACTTTTCAACACCAAGGGCCTTTGCCATCCGCTTCTCCGACCCGAATAAATTGATTACAAGCGGCATCGAGGTCCCCCGAATCTTCTTGAAGAGAAGGGCCGGTCCCCCTTTCTTCACGACCCGGTCATAGATCTCGGTAATTTCGAGTTTCGGGTCCACAACAGCGGTTATTTCCGCCAACTCACCGTCCTTTTGAAGATCTCTCAGAAAATCACGTAAGTCTTTATATGCCATGTCGCCTCCCGCGCTGTGAGAAAGCTATCACGGGGCTAATCGGAAACAGAATGAGGCAGGCCAGACCTTCAAGCGCCGCGGCCTGATTCAATTTCCTGAAACAGGTTAGCTCGTGGGGTTTGAGACAGCCGGAAACCGCTAATATCGCGGAAGTTTTTTCCTCCCTTTCCAGCTCAAATGAAAGATCAAAAAAAACGAATGCCATCACCACCGTAAACAAGCCAAGACCGGCCCCTATAAGAAACCGGAGTCCTTCGAAGCTCATTCCCGCCAGAAAAAAAATCCACCCGAGGATCACGGAGATCCTGGCTATAAATATCATTTTTCTCTTAAGGAGATACCAGAACGTCAGGTTTGAAAGCTGACCCTTGAGGAATGCGTGACGCGCGGCCTGAACGAGGGAAGGGAGATCCCGTCCGTCGTAGATTCGCCGCGGGATAAAAAATCCCTCACCGGAAAGATGCTCATCAGGTGTTGCGGGAGACGCGACCGGCGTCACGCTCACATGAACCATTCCCATCTTGTCAAGAACGCCCCTTGCGACTTCGGCACCGGTAATCGAAGCCGCAAACCCGGACAGCGAGTATTTCCACTTGATCCAGAATCCGTAAACCGCAATCCCCGCCGAAATACCGACCGTAGCGAGAAAAAAAAGCCACTGAACTGGATTCATTTTTCCGGTCTCCAACTCGTTGGAATCATGTCTGCAAAACACGGCCGGCGGCCGTTTTTAGGGATGCCATATTACGCTTCCGGGTATGCTAAACCTTTCCTTGATGATTATAGGCGAACCACGGATGCGACTCTATTGATTTTATTTCCGGGATGGGAAAGCACCCTTAAGATTGCGTTTCAAGCGCGCGCAGAAGTTCGCGCATGTCTTCGGGGAGTTCGCTCGTGAAAGAGAGCCTCTTTTTCGTTGTCGGGTGTTCAAACCCGAGGGAAGAAGCGTGGAGCGCCTGTCTCTTGATGGGGGGAAAAGGTATCCCGTAAAAAGTATCTCCCAACACAACGTGCCCCAGATGCGCCAGGTGGACCCGGATCTGATGAGTTCGTCCGGTCCTGGGACGGATCTCGACCAGGGTCCCTTTGGGGAACCGTTTCACAACCCGGAAATAAGTCACCGCATCTTTGCCGCCGGAAGGTTTTACGATAACTTTTTTGCGGTTCAAAAACGCGCGACCGACCGGTTCCTCGATAATACCCTCATCATGCTGGATCACGCCGCGGACAATCGCGTGGTAAACCCGGTCGATTGTGTGGTCTTTGAACTGACGCGCGAGCTTCGCGTGCGCGATATCGGTCTTGGCGACCACCATCACGCCGGAGGTGTCCTTGTCCAGACGGTGAACAATTCCGGGGCGAACCTTGTCTTGCTCGTGCGAAAGATGACGCACATGGAAAAGAAGCGCGTTCACAAGCGTGTGATTCGGATTGCCGTGAGCCGGATGGACCACCATGCCTGCCGGTTTGTTAACGATGATCAGGGCGTCATCCTCGTGAAGAATCTCAAGAGGGATCGCTTCCGCCGGGAGGTCTTCCCGTGGCCGTTCCAGTTTTTCAACCCGGATCTTTTCACCTGCTTTCACGGCGTAATGCGGCGTCACGTGCCGGTCGCCGGCAAGCACTCCCCCGTTTTTGATCATCTTCTGAAGGTGGGCCCGGGAATGGACCTCGGCAAGTTTCCCCGCCAAAAAAACATCGAGCCGCTTTCCGGCTTCAACCTCGTCCACAATGAATTCTTCAAAGCGCCGGTAGTTCACGGCAACTGCCTCGAAGCTGCGCGGCGAAGCATCAGAAAAATGGCAAGTGCGAGCGCAAACAAAACCAGACTAACCCACTGATTGAAGGTAAAACCGAGCCAATATATCTCCTGCTCACGGACAAATTCGGTGAGATAGCGACCGGCCGCATAGAGCATAAAGTAAAGGAGCCCTGTTTTTCCGTTAAAACCCGTGCGTGCGGTCCGGCTTTGAAGGAAGAAAAAAAGCACGAGTGAATAACCGGCTTCATACAATTGCGTCGGATGGACGGGCCCTGAACTTTGCGGAAAATGAACGGCCCACGGAAGACTGCAAGTTTTACCGTAGCAACACCCGTTCAAGAAACATCCGACCCGGCCAAAAAACTGCGTCAAGGCAACATAGGGAACGATAAAATCAAGAAGCCTCCAAAAGGAATGCTTCTGTATCCGGGCCGTAACCCAAAAACCCAGAAGAGCCGAGATCGTTCCCCCATAAAAGATCAGTCCGCCTTCCCAGACGGCAAAAATCTTGAGCGGATTAGAAAGATAATAAGCGGAGTTCTGAAGAACATAGAGAAGCCGGGCGCCGGAAAAGCCCCAGATAAAAAGCCAGAACATCATGTCGGAACAATCATCCGGTTTTGGGAATCCTTCGCGGGAAGCACGCCGGCGCATCAAAAACAGGGAGACCAGCATTCCGGCCGCAAGGCAGAGTCCGTATGAAAAAAGATGGATGGGGCCGATCGAGAAAATAACGGGAATCACGCTTTCTCTCCCCTGCGGAAAAGGCTCAAAAGATAGATACAAACGCCGATCGAAATTGCAAGATCGGCAAGGTTAAAAACGGGCCAGATCCGGAAATCAAGAAAATCAATAACCGCCCCGATGCGGAGCCTGTCGATCCAGTTACCAACGGCACCTCCAAGGATAAGGCTCAGCGCCCATTTTTCCGAGAGATTCGCGCCTTGAGACCGAACCGTCAAAATGAACAGAAAAACAATGCTGATGGTAATCACCGAAAAAAGGAAGGAACCATGATCACTCAAGAATCCAAATGCGGCACCGGTATTAAATACAAGCGTCAGATGGAAAGCATCCGGTACGACAATGACCGGCGCCTGTGCGAGGAAGGTCAGAGCAATATACTTGGAAAGTTGATCAACGCAGACGACCGATAGCGCCCAAGCGTAAAAAGCGATCAAGCTCGCCGGGGCTCCTTTTCAAATTCTTCCTGGGCCTGGAGACAAAATCTTACGTAAGGAGCGGCTAAAAGACGTTTTTTGGGGATCGCCACACCGTATTTCTCACAAATACCATAGGTGCCATCTTCAATCTTTTTGAGCGCATTCTGCACATCATTTAAAAACCGCTGTTTGTTCGAAACAAGACCGATGTTGAGTTCGCGGTCAAAACTGTCCGTCGCCGCATCCGCCATGTGCAGACCGTATCCCGAAAGGTCTCCGGACGAATCCTTTTGGCTGGTATTAAGATGTTCACCTTCGATCGACTGCAAATTTCCGACTATCTTTTTTTTGAGATCAGTCAGGAGCTTCCTGAAAAGCTCCTGTTCCGATTTACTATAGGGACTTTTGGTAAGCTTGGGGCCCTTCGGAGCTTTGACGATCGAGGGGGCCTTATATCCCATGATCGGAACTGTTTTTTTTGCTTTGGAGCGGGATGCGGCCTTGGGCTTAAGTTTACCCTTCGCTTTAGGTTTGGACCTGGATCCGGACCGCGCCTTCGATTTAGCTCCGGAAACGGCTCTTTTTTTCACAACTTTTTTCTTTTTAGACATTTGGGTACATCCTTCCTTATGCTCTCGATACGGACACCCCTGCGGGGGCCGTGTATCCCGAGCCCCGCACAATTCGCGGCGGCATTATACTGAGGTCCCCTTCTTGGCGCAAGCGTTAAAAGCCGCCACATTCCTCACGGTAAGGTTTTTTTAATATGAGGCAACGGGGGCGGGAGTGTCAGTGCTGCAACGAGGAGGCCGTAACGTTACCCTCGGCCATTTCTTTCTTGAGGACCCTGATAAACGCATCCACAACAACCGGGTCAAATTGAGTCCCTGCGCAGCTCTCAAGCTCCAGAAATGCCGTTTCGATCGAGCGTCCTTCCCTGTAGCATCGGTTGGAAACAATGGCGTGGAAACTATCGACAACGCAGACAATGCGTGCTTCAATCGGAATGGCCTCCCCTTTAAGCCGACGAGGATAACCGGTTCCGTCAAACCGCTCGTGGTGAGAAAGGATAATCTCTCTAACCTTTTTGAAATCCGACAAAGGCTCGAGAATTTTCGCTCCTTTTTCCACATGGGTTTTCATAACCGCCCATTCCTCAGGAGTCAAATGCCCCGGCTTGGTGAGGATATTATCAGGAATCCCGATCTTGCCGACATCATGAAGCAGAAGCGCGGCCGAGAGAATGTCCTTGTTGCGACCGGCAAGATCCAGCCCCAGTTCGCGAGCGGTCATCATCCCGAGCTTTTCCACTTCGGAAACATGACCATAAACCGAGGGCTCCTTGGCTTCCACTTCCTCGGCAAGCGATCGGATGATTTCATAATAAGTCTGCTGCTCTTTATATCGGAGCTTCTCAATCTCGGTCAGGCGGCGTTCGAGTTCGCGGTTTTTCTCGATAAGGCTCTGGTTGTATTCCGAAGTTTTGATGGCCATTGAACAGTCATGCGCGAGGGTCTGGAAGAAAAATATCTCCTGCATGGTAAAAGGCTTCCCGCTGAGTTTGCTTCCGAGCATCAGGATACCGACCAGGTCATTTTTAAAATAACCGGGAATCACAAGATCGACCTTGAGCATTCCCATGGTTCTCTGTACCTTGACAAGGTCATCGGACCGGGAACGGATTGCCAGCCGGAAATGAGCCTTGTTTAGATTCTTCCTGATGTCCGCAAGGAGAAGGTAATCCTGATGAAAGGGTGTTTTTTCCCGTGAGACGGAAAACCATTGGATCAGCGGGTGGTCCGCGTCAAACTTAATGAGCCCCACCGGCACCCGTCCGGTTCCTTTTGAATCAACGAAGACATACCGCTGCTTGGACGATTCATGAACAAGCAGCGCAGTGTGCCGGAGTCCGAACTGCCTGTCAATAAACCTCGCGATCAGCTTGAGGAGGCGGTCAGGCTTCCTGAGACGAACCATACTGCGAGCCACGTCCCTGAGAGCTTGCTGGTAATCAATTTTTTTATCAACCGATCCGGAACTCCTGCCCGACATAGAATCGTTACACCCGCCCCGGTTTTGCCTGATCAAGCACCGGCAAGACTTTCTATTTTTTCCTGAACATCTTTCTCGAGATATTCCAGGCTCAACGGTTTTGTAATGTAATTATCGGCTCCGGCCCGCATGGCGTCTTCGATCCTGTCTTGCGTTTCGACCGCAGTAACCATGATAACCTTGGTTTTCGGATATTTCTCCTTGATCTTCCGAAGGGCCGTTAACCCGTCCATTTCAGGCATCTGGATATCAAGAAGGACAACATTGGGACCGAATTTCTCGACCTGGTCGAGGGCCTGGACCCCGGAATGAGCGGTCGCAACATTATAATCGCGATCTTCAAAAAAGGATCTCAAAAACTCGCAAATTTCGACTTCATCATCTACCAGCAGCAGCTTTTTTTTCATTGGTCAGCCTCCCGATTAATGATTTCAAAAACTCAGCCTTCGTTCCTTATCAAAACCGAATCATTCTGCCTGCTTTCTTCATCAGCCTCTCGGGAACTTGCTTTCGAGAGCGGCAGCTGAACGACAAAAAGACTACCCTCGCCCGGCCGGCTTTCAGCCCGAATCGCTCCTCCGTAACGGTGAACGATCTGTT
This sequence comes from Candidatus Omnitrophota bacterium, assembly GCA_022705945.1. Taxonomy (GTDB): domain Bacteria; phylum Omnitrophota; class Omnitrophia; order Omnitrophales; family Aquincolibacteriaceae; genus UBA1443. The sequence goes on from JAKJDL010000003.1 coordinate 58,771, forward strand.
GCGTCACAAAAAGCCCCAACCCCACAGCGTCATGCCTGGTCGTGAAAAACGGATTGAAAACCTTCTCCAGATCGTCGGGAGCGATCCCCTTCCCCGAATCCGAAAATCTGACCTCGATCACCTCATCTTCCGGAGATCGACGAAGTTCGATATGAATTTTCCCTTCGCTTCCGATCGCTTCCGCCGCGTTTAAAAAAAGATTGAGAAAAACTTCGCGAAGCTCCTGCACATTTCCCAAAAACAGCGGGAGATCCGGATCGACCGCTCGCGTAATCTCGATCTTGTCGTGCATTGCCTGATATCCTGCGACAGCCACCGTATCGTCCAGAACCTTTTCCAGAGACACGCGCTCCCGGGGAGCTTTCGATGCCTGGGAATACACGAGCAGCTTTTTGGTAATATCGGCAGCCCGGCGTGTTTGCTTCACTATAACATTCAGTGCATCTTCAATGTGCGGCTCGAGCGGCGTCCGGTTTTTCTGCATCAAAAGGACCTGTGCTTTCCCCGAAATAATAGCAAGAGGGTTATGGACCTCATGAGCGATTCCTGCCGCCAACCTCTCGATCGCGGACATCTTCGTCTTTTGGAACCACTCCGCCTGTGAGTCTTGAAGCTCGAAGTTTTCAGTTTTCAGACCGCGGACCACCTGGGCATTGAGAAGACAAACCGCGACCGATCCTGCAAATTCCCGAAAAAACTGGAAGTCTCCCTTGTCAAAAATGGTGTCGGGTGAATATGCGCCAAGCGCGAGCAGTCCTACGAGCCGATCTCCGACAAAAAGCGGGATGACCCATCCCGCACGAAGCTGATCAAAATCACGGGCAAGATCGTTCGCCCCCTGCCACGTCAGCGTCTTGAGAAGCGGCTCCCTCACAAGCACATGCGGTCCCGTACGATGGATCATTTTGACAAGAGGCGACTCCTCGTTGAGGCAGACTTTCCTGGGAGACGCAAGCGGCCACCCGAAAGCCGACGTCACCTCAAAAGAACCCCGAAGAGGGTCTGATGCAAGTATGGCAACCGTCTTAAGATGAAGAATCTCGCCGAGCGTATTTACGATCAGATTGGAAAGCTCCTGAAGATCAAGGTTCGTTTTCAGTTCCTCGGCAAGCTGAGTCAATGTCCACTGGGCATAGCTTTTTTTATGGAAAAAATATTTTTCAAGGAACCATTTCACCGCACGCTCGATGGGCTTGAAAGCAACGAGAAAAATGATCGTCATGATAAAAATGGGCGTGAACGGATGGGAGCCCCAGAAAGCGTCCACGAACCAGGGAAGAATCAACGATGTCAGATAGGCGGTAACAGCCCCCAAGAAGAAAAGTATGAGGCCGGTAAGAATCTTGCGGAGAACGGTTTTGGGATTTCTCAAATAAAAAAACATAGACCGCGCAGTATCGATTCTTTATTTTTTTTTGCCAATGATCTATCCTCCTGAAAACGCGTTTCCAAACCCATAATTCCTTTCACGACGAACCCGATGGCGCGGCCTGACGGGATTGAACAGCCTCGACGCATTTGGGACAAAGAGCTTCATAACCGGCGTGTTTTCCAACCTCCGGCGAATAGTTCCAGCACCGGACGCACTTCACACCGTCTGCTTTGCACACCGAAACTCCAAGCTTCATTTTTTTCTGGAAGACCGCGGAAAAATTTTCTGCGGTCTCCATACCCTGCCGCACCGCCCGTTCCAAAGAAGCCCGGGACACCACGAAAACGCGGGCAAGCTCTTTTTCATAGGCTTTCAGTATTTCGGCAGATTCCGGCAAGTCTACAGCAAGTGTTACCTTCGCCTCCAGGCCCGCTCCGATTACCTTGGCCTCCCGTTGTTTCTCAAGAAACGGCGTTACCGCATCCCGAATCTCCCGGATATGTTCCCAGTCGCTGAACTCCGTAGCCTTGTGAGTTTGGACGGCGGGCCATGCGCTCGCATGAACGGTCGGGACACCGGGCTCCAGCACATAGGATTTCCAGACCTCATCCGAAGTGAACGGCATAATAGGCGCCGTCAGCTTCACAAGCCGGGCAAGCACATAATGAAGCGAAGTTTGGGCCGAACGCCGAATCCAGGATGCCGGCGCGGCCGTATAAAGAGTGTCTTTCAGTATATCCAGGTAATAGGCGCTCAGATCCACGACACAAAAATTATAAATTTCACGATAAATCTGATGGAATTCGAAATCCTCGTAAAGACCCGTGACAGTTTTCACCAGCTGGTCGGTCTTCCCGATAACCCATCGATCCAGGGGGTGTTGCTTCTCAAACGACACCGCGTCTTTGACAATATCAAAATCATAGAGGTTCGAGAGAAGATAGCGATAGGTATTTCGAAACTTCCGGTAAGCGTCTACCAGCTGCTTCAAAATCTCGTTGGAAAGACGAACGTCGAATTGATAATCACAGGAAGCAACCCAAAGCCGGAGAACGTCCGCGCCGAATTCTTTCATGACATCCTGGGGCGTAACAACGTTGCCGGCCGATTTCGACATCTTTTTCCCTTGGCCGTCCACCACAAAACCATGGGTCAGAACATTCTTGAACGAACTTTGTCCTTCGATGGCGACTGCCGTGGTAAGAGAGCTTTGAAACCATCCCCGATGCTGATCCGAACCTTCAAGATACAGATCGGCGGGAAACGAAAGCCCCGGCTGCAATCGGAGTACGGCCTGGTGGCTCACCCCGGAATCAAACCAAACATCGATAATATCCGTTTCTTTCTCAAATTCCTCACTTCCGCATTTCGGACAACGGCTGCCCTGAGGGAGAAAATCCCCTGCCGGATGAATAAACCACGCGTCCGCTCCCTCCCGACTGAAAAGCTCGAGAATTTTCTCTTTCGATTCTTTGACGAAATGGACCCCCGGGCACTTCGCGCACCGCACGACCGGGATCGGAATCCCCCAGTAACGCTGCCGCGACAAACACCACTCGGGGCGGGTCTCGACCATGGCTCCGATCCGGTTCCTTCCCCAATCAGGTATAAAGCGAATCCCTTCCTTGATGGCCCCGAGCATTTTCTGACGAAGATCCAGGTGATCGATCTTCATGAACCATTGCGTCGTCGCGCGAAAGAGGATCGGCTTTTTACAACGCCAGCAGTGCGGATAAGAGTGCGGGTGGTCGGCTTCATGAAGCAAAAGATTTTTTTCCTTCAAAAGCTCCGTGATCTTCGAATTCGCCTTGAAAACATGTTCGCCGCGACAGAAGGGAAACTCATCCGTAAATCTTCCCTTCGCGTCGACAGGAGAGAGAATCGCCAGTCCATTTTCAAGATGCCCGAACTTGTAGTCCTCCTCGCCGTGTCCCGGCGCGATATGAACGATGCCCGTCCCGTCCTCGCTTGAGACATAATCCGCCAGGATCGCCCGCCCTCGCCGCTCCAGAAAAGGATGTTCGTATTCAGAACCGTTTAAAAGGGCTCCCTTGACGCTAAAAACAGTTTCCGCAAGCGGCTGCTTCAGGCGAAGCGTGCGGATAAACGGTATCCTGGCGTCCGCAAGAAACCAGACCTCGTCCCCCATATCGAGGAACGAGTAGGAAAGTTCCGGGTGAAGCGCGATCCCGACGTTTGCGGGAAGCGTCCAGGGGGTGGTTGTCCAGACAAGCGCATAGATTGGACGTTCACCGGTCTTGTGAATTTCAACCGGGCTTACCTTTCCGTTCAGGGATTCTTTAACAATCTTGAATTTAACGTAAACGGATTTTGAAGTTTTATCTTCATATTCGAGCTCCGCATCCGCGAGCGCAGTCTCGCAATCAAAACACCAGGGAACAGGCTTCAACCGCTGTTCGATATAACCCTCTTCATAGAGCTTGATGAACGATGCGGCAATCGCGGTTTGGTATTCATAGTTCATCGTCAGATAGGGCTTTTCCCATTCCCCGAAAATCCCGAGCCTCTTGAACTCTTCGCGCTGGGTCCCGATGAACTTTTCCGCATAGCTTCGCGCCTGTTTCCGGAAGGCTACGCGGTCAACGTCTTCCTTGCGCTTCCCCATCTCCTTGAGACAAGCGTGCTCGATCGGAAGGCCGTGACAGTCCCACCCGGGAACATAAAGCGCGTCATACCCCCGCATGGTCCGGAATTTCACGATCAGGTCTTTTAAAACCTTATTCAGCGCATGACCGATATGGATGCGTCCGTTCGCGTAAGGCGGTCCGTCATGAAGGACATATTTCGGCTTCCCTTCCGATTTTTCACGGACTTTGCGATAGACGTCTTCTTTCTCCCACACGGTCAGCATTTCCGGTTCCCGCTGGACAAGATTCGCTTTCATGGGAAACGGTGTTTGAGGAAGATTCAGCGTGTTTTTGTAGTTTTTTTCCTGTGTCATGGTTTTAAAGTCGGGGCTCTTAAAAACAAAGGATGAAAAGCGAGTTCCCGGTCCCCGGTTACGAGTCCCTTTGGTTTAGAATCTTTTTATCGCCGCCGTAATCAGCTTATCCAGTTTCGGACCCGCTTCATTCGCCGTTTTGATGATCTCCTGAATATCACAAGGTTCCAAATGATCGGGATCGCAGATATCCGTCACCACGCTCACCCCGAGCACTTCCATCCCCATGTGGACGGCCACGATCACCTCCGGCACCGTCGACATACCGACAAGATCGGCACCGAAATTCCGCATCATGCGATATTCCGCGCGCGTCTCAAGGCAGGGACCCGTCACTCCGATATAAACCCCCTTCCGCACAGGCACTTTCACTTCAGCGGAAGCTTTGGAAGCGATATCGATAAGTCTGCGGGAGTAAGGTTCGCACATATCCGGGAAACGGGGCCCGAGCTTCTCTTCATTCGGACCGACAAGAGGATTCACCCCCATAAAGTTGATATGGTCATCAATCAAAACGATCTCACCTTTACGATAACCGAGATTGAGACCTCCCGCGGCATTTGAGACCACAAGAATTTTTGATCCGAGTTCCCGGAGCACCCGCACCGCGAATGTCACTTCCTCGAGAGAATACCCTTCGTAAAAATGAAACCGGCCTTCCATGGCCGCGACCTTCTTTCCGGCAAGTTCTCCAAAAACCAGCTGACCTTTGTGCGACCGGACGGTCGAATGGGGAAAATGCGGAAGTTTTTCATAGGAGAAAACATGAGCGGGTTTAATCCGGGCCGCCAGATTCCCGAGACCGGTTCCGAGAATCAGGGCTATTTCCGGATTAAAATCCGCCTTCTTCCGAATAAATCTCACGCATTCTTTGATATTTTCCATAAGCCCGGTCTTGGTGCGGCAAAAACGCTTCATCGCCATTTAAAACCCTCCCTGAAATTTATAAGCCACCGTCAAAAGCAATGTGACGAGAACGCGGTTCAGAAGATATAAAAGAATAAAAGCCAGCATCGGCGTGAAATCCATCATGCCCATCCGGAGAGGGATTCTCCTCAGGGGCGCAAGGATCGGATCGGTAACCTGGCAAAGAAACTGGACAATGCTCGAATAAGGATCCACGGGCAGCCATGAAATAATGATCCTCGCGAAAAGCATCCAGTAGAGGATCGTCGTGATCCCGTTCACAAGCATGGCCAGTGCTCTGAAAATCTCTCCGATAATAAACATGCCCCTTATCCTTTCCTGAGCTGACGGCTGCGCCGCGCCGCGGCGTCAAGGCCCGCGTGGAAAATTTTCCCGAATTGTTTTCGCATGAGTGTTTTTATAGCGGCTTCGGTCGTCCCCTTTTTTGACGTCACCTTTTGCCTCAACACAGCGCAGGAATCTTTCGAGTTTCTCGCCAACAACGCCGAGCCGAACGCGGTCTGAACCGCAAGCCGGGAAGCCGCCGCTTTCGGGAATCCGTTCTTGATACCAAAATCGGTCAAAAGCTCCATGAGATAGAAAAAATAGGCCGGTCCGCTTCCGCTTATGGCCGTAACCTGATCAAAGGTGTTTTCAGGAAGACGGACAACCTCGCCGCATCCTCTAAAAATCGCCTCGGCCGCGAGAATAAGCTTCTTGTCATGTCCCGTAATCACAGTCATGGACTCTCCCATTTTCGCCCCGAGATTCGGCATCGCCCGGACCACCGGGACGGGCCCCAGTTTTTTTCGGATGCTCTTGATCGTCAGGCCCGCAAGGATCGAAATAACGGATTTCCCCTTTTTGAGAGAGTCACGGCATTCTTCCGCAAACCCGGGAAAGTCCTGGGGCTTCATTGCAAGGAAAACTATGTCCGAATTCTCACAAAGATCTTCCGCGCTTCGAGCCATCCGAACCTTGAACAATTTTGAAACTTCTTTCGCCCGGCCCGGAAGCTTATCATAACCCATTATCATGGAATGAGTTGCAACTCTCTTTTGCAAAACCCCTTCCAGGATCGCGGACCCCATATTGCCGATACCGGCAAACCCTATCTTTTGTTTCAGCATCATTCGATCACTTTGCCTCTCGCGGAAAGATTAAAGAACCAATTCTAAGCATATTTGAGCCTTCTTCAATGGCAATCTTGTAATCGGAAGACATCCCCATCGAAAGAATATCCCAGGAGTAGGTGATATACTTCAAACGAAGCGCCTCGAAAAGTTCCCGGGTTTTACTGAACACATCCCGAATCCTCGTCTCATCTTCCGTAAGCGGCCCGATTGTCATAAGGCCTTTAACTTTCACGGAAGGATAGTTGCCGAGACCGGCCAGAAATTTTTCGATCTGCCCGGGATCCACGCCCGATTTAGTATCCTCTCGCGACATATTGACCTGGATCAAGCAAGGAACCCCGGCAATCCCCTTTTTACGCGCTTGTCTTTCAATTTCGTCGGCCAGTTCCAAACGATCAAGGGAATGAATAAGATGAACGTTTCCGATCACATATTTCACTTTATTGGTCTGCAGGCTTCCGATCAAATGCCACCGGATGTCCGCGGGCAGAATTTCTTTTTTCTCCCGCCATTCCTGAACCCGGTTCTCTCCGAAATCCCGCGCCCCCGCCTGATAAGCCTCCAGAATACGTCCGGTGTCGATCGTTTTTGTTACAACCACGAGCCTGATGTCACCGGAGCACCGGTTTTTTCCGACCGCACTTCGATGGATCATTCGACCCAGTTCCCGGAGACGGCTGTTCATGCTCATATCATGATTCTTTCAGCGCAGTATCCGGATCGGGATCGCCCGCCGGAAGAATCTTTTGATTCGGATCGAGCGTCTCACCCTCGTTCTCAAGAGCGCGCAAAAGATCCAGCAATTGAATAACCTTGGTCCGTTCAACAAGAAAAACCGCGTCCCCCCCCTGCCGCTTGCCGTAATAAGCATTTTTAGCAGGTATCTCATTCCCGAAATTGAAGATTTCTTCCCCGAAATCGCCCGTCACCCGGATCAGGTCATGAATGATATAAAAACCCAATTCGGCATCAGACCTATCCTCCTGATCGATAAATTCCCTGACATGGAATCCGGCCAGCGCCATAAAAACAAGATCCATCCTGTCCTTGGTCATCTCCTTGGCAAACCTCCTGAGAGGTTCGATCCAATACCATTTCCCGCCGTCGTTTTTCCATTCATAAGTATTCGGCCCCAACTCGATAAAAACCTTGGCGGCTTCGACCGGTTTGAATGTGAAGATGCGTTTATCCCTCAGTCGGTAGAGGCTTGCCTGGAAAGAAGCCTTTAGTTCCGGAGCGGCAAGAATATAACCTCGTTCACCCAGCCAGCGCGCGTAGACTGCCCGTCCCACGGGCGATTCGCCTCCGAAAACAAGCGCCCACTCTTTCTTCCGATCGGTCATGATCCTGACCTCAAGGTCAGCTTTTTCGAGGCCGTATTCATCCCAATCTTTTTCGGCACGGAGTCGTGTCTGTTTTGATGCAAATCGGGCTGCCATCGCAAGTCCTTCCGCCATGCCGGAATCCGCAGGATAATCAACGGGAGAAGATATCCTCCAGCCGTCCCCGGAACGTTCCAGGAGAATTTCCGATTCCCTGGTTTTGTCCTTGATCGCAATCCCGGTAATTCTTTCTTCCGGATCCAAAACAACATCGCGGCTCACCTCGTCCGGAGAGATGGAGAGGATCTCCTTGTCCAAACGCGTTTGATAAAGATAGATCGCGACAACCGCGATGAATAGCAGGAAAATAACTATCGTCCGGCCGGGCTTCATGACGTGCGGGACCGAATTACGTGATAAAGACCGCCGACCACGAAAAATACCAGCGGATAGATCACAAGAACCGAAAAAACAAGCATCGTCCTCTTGGGAACATCGAGGAGTAGCGGCTTGAACTTGAACTGCGGTTTCTGGACCTCAACAAAACGGTCATCCTTGGCGAGCCACTGGAAAAGCCTTATCCCGAACTCCTTGTTGCCCGAAAGGTTAAGATAACTGTTATTAAGAAAATCGCTGTCGCCCACGATGATCATCCGGCCCTGTTTTTGAGCATCGGATGATGGAGGGTGGATGGTGTCGGGTTTTGCGTCATCCGTCCCTCGCGGCCCGCCATCCGGCATTCTTTCAACAGCGACTGCGGCAGGAACGGGGCCGGCAATATCGGTTTTAATATCAAAGGTCGCGTTTCCCTCTTCAAGAGCGACAAGATCGGTTTCCGCCCAGCTCCCCGCCCCCGTCATCGCGAGAGGCGTCACTTCAAGACCGGGCACCGGATCGGAAGAAGGCTGGATGCTTCTCAGAAGCGGGAAAAAAGTAGCCTGTTTCATCCCTTTCGAGACCGAATGCCGTGAAAAATACTGGCTCACGAGCGGCATCAGGAAATCACCCCCGACGATCCGGCTTGCCTTGTCCACAACCACATTGTCGCCGATCGTAACTCCGAACTTGGTCGCAAATTCCCGGAAAGATTTTCCCGTCCCCGGATCCATGGGATCCAGAAGAAAAAGAATCCCCTTCCCGCGATCAAAAGCGCCCTCAAGGTCGCTGAACTCCTCCTGCGTGAGCTCCCACCGCGGCCCCGCAAGAGCTACGACCTGACAGACATCGGGGACGTGATCGCGCGAGAGAACGATCTCATGGGTTCTTGCGTTATACCCCTCAAGAGCGAGTTTGAACATTTCATAGTTCGTCGGCTCTGTCCCGTAAAGCTCAACCTCCCCGTGCCCTTTCACAAAACAGATATCGATACTTTGAGGATGCAGAATGCGCAAAATTGCGTTCGTGAAGCTTTCTTCCGTGGGTCTGATAATCCGCTGTTCGAGATCGCCCGACTGAATCAGCAGGGTCGAAGGCTCGGATATCTGGAATTTCTTGGCAAGAGCGGGGCGCCGGCTCGGGTCGTAAAAGTGATAGCGGAAATCCGGATGATGCCGCCGACACTCTTTAAGGAATATCTCAAGGGCCCGTCTTGAATCATCTTCCTGCAGGTAAAAAGCGAGAACGTTCAAAGGCCGGGGCCGAAGCTCCCGCAGGATATTGGCCGTGGCCTTCGGCAACGAATAGACTTTTTCCTGGGTAAGATCCCATCGGTAGTCGCAGCGGTCGAGCAGGATCCCGACGATCACGAGCGTAAAAAAAAGAAGAACCGCTTCGAACACCAGCTGGAATTTAAGAAGGGACTGTTTCATACATTCTTCCAGTTGCGGGTCTCAATGGACCTGAGAGAAAGAAAAAGAAAATAGAAAAAAAAGAATCCGAAATAAACGAGATCCCGAAGATCCAGGATCCCGTAAGTGAGATTTCGGAAATGCTTGAGCGGAGACATCGCGCTGATTAAAAGCGGCCACCCGCCCCCTCCCGCCATCGGCGCAAGATCCATCATCCAGAAAATCACAAGAAGACCGAATGTCCCCATGGCGCTCATCACGGAACTTTTGGTCAGAGTGGAGATAAAGACACCCGCCGCGAGATAGGCCACGCCCAAAACCCAAAAACCGAGAAAGCCGGAAAGCACAGGCCCCCAGTCCACTTCCCCCCCGAGCAGATGAAAAACCAAGAAATACCCGGCCAGGGGAACAAGCAATATTTCAAAAAACCAGATCAGTCCGAGCAATTTCCCGGCGACGATTTCAAGATCGGACAAGGGGTAGGTGAAAAGAAGCTCAAGCGTTTCATGCTTTTTTTCCTCGGCAAAAGAGCGCATGGTCAGGAGGGGCACCAGAAAGAGAAGGATCACGTTCACGTTCAGAAAAAAAGATCCGAAGATGTAATGCGTCTGGCTGAGATCCGGAAAACTTGAAAAACCCGCTCCCCGCGGATCCATGGAAATCTTGGCATAGCTCAAAACCAGCATGACAAAAAAGATGCCGGTGATCAGAAAGAACATGACGCCCGTTAAAACACCCGTCCAGGAACGAAAAAAAGATGCGAATTCTTTCCTGGCAATCGCAAAGACTTTTTTCATCCGGATTTCCCTCCCTGGAACCACCCGTCCTTGAGAAGCTTCAGAAATATCTCTTCGAGTGTCAGCTGGTCCCGGCTGACCTCAAGGAGCGGTATCGCGTTCCTGACGAACATCTCCGAAACTTCGGGTCTCAGGTCGCGCGACTGCGACGTTTCAAGGCAAAACTTGATCTCCTTCTCATGCCGCTCAACAACCCTCACGTTTTCAACTCCGCGGATCCCGGACAAAAGCCGTTCGGCGGGTTCCTCACAATCCGCTCCGCCGACGGTCACAAAAATCGCTTCGCGGTCCCTAAGACACGCCTCAAGTTCTCGCACGGTTCCGCTCGCAAGAACCTTTCCGTGATGAATCATAATCACCCGGTTGCAGACCATGGAAACTTCGGGAAGAATATGGGTGGAAAGAATCACCGCGCGCGTTTTTCCCAAATGACGTATTAATTCCCGGATTTCCGAAATCTGTTTGGGATCGAGCCCGGTTGTCGGCTCATCGAGAATCAACACGGAAGGATCCCCGACAAGCGCCTGGGCCAATCCGACTCGTTGCCGGTATCCTTTGGACAAGCGCCCGATCAACCGTTTCGAAACATCCCCGAGACCGCAAAGTTCGACTTTTTCCTCGATATGAGCCCCGCGGTCCCTCCGGGGAACCCCTTTGAGCTCCGATACAAACGCCAAATATTCCCGGACCCGCATATCCGGATAAAGATTAACAACCTCGGGAAGATAACCTATGTTGCGCTTGGTCTTCTGCGGCTCCTTGAAGAGATCCATTCCGTCAATTTTCACATGCCCCGCAGTCGGCGCAAAATAGCCGGCCAGAATGCGCATAGCCGTTGTTTTCCCCGCTCCGTTCGGCCCAAGAAAACCGACGACCTCCCCGCGCGCGATCTCAAAGGAAAGGTTCTCGACAGCGGGATGCCGACCGTAGGTCTTGGTGACACTCTCAAAGCGGACAAGACCTTCGGTGGATCTCGGTTTCCGTACGTTTAGCATGGATCAGGCGGGTTCAATGCGCGCAAACTTCCGTTTACCGCACTGAAGAATGAAAGGTTTTTCGATTGTCAGGATATGCCGGGGATCCGCTATCTTTTCCTGATCGATACGGACCCCCCCCTGATCGATCATGCGTCGCCCTTCACCTTTGCTTGAAACAAGTCCGGCGTTCAAAAGAAGCGACACGATATTGATTTTCTTCTCTGAAATTTTTACGGAGGGAACCTCGTCAGGGAGCCCTTTCTTTTTGAAAATCTCGTCAAATTCCCGGGAAGCGTCCCGCGCGGCATCGGCCCCGTGGAAGAGCCCGACGATCCTTTCGGCCAGCTTCGCTTTCATCTGGCGCGGATGCAGGCTCCCATCTTTAAGCCCCCTGATAATTCCCTCCGTCTCTTCGGCAGGAAGCGCGCTCACGAACCTGTAAAACCGCTCCATCAGGGGATCGGGGATCGACATGACCCTGCCGAACATTTCTCTTGGCGTGTCTTTAAGCGCAATATGATTGTTCAGGCTTTTCGACATCTTCTGCACGCCGTCCGTTCCCTCGATGATCGGAAGCGTCATCACCACTTGCGGTTCCTGGCCGTCGGTCTTTTGAAGCTCGCGGCCAACCAGAAGATTGAATTTCTGATCCGTCCCTCCAAGCTCGATATCCGAGCGCACGATCACGGAGTCGTGCCCCTGCATCAGCGGGTAAAGGAATTCGACAAGAGCGATCGGATCTCCCGCCTTGAAACGTTTTGAAAAATCGTCGCGTTCGATTAGACGCGCTACTGTGTACTGGCCGGTCAGACGCAGGAAATCTTCGGAAGTCATTTTAGACAGCCACTCGGAATTATAACGAACCTCGGTTCTGTCCCGATCGAGAATTTGAAAGACCTGCTCCTGATAAGTTTTCGCGTTTTCTGTAACCTCGGCGGCTGTCAGTATCTTCCGCGTCTCGGAGCGGCCGGAGGGATCGCCTATCCTTGCCGTAAAATCACCGATAATGAACACCACAAGATGCCCGAGATCCTGAATTTGACGGAGTTTTCGCAACGGGACGGTATGCCCGAGATGAAGGTCAGGAGCCGACGGGTCAGCCCCGTATTTAACGCGCAGGGGACGGTTTTTTTTAAAAGAATCCGCAAGCTTGGCCTCGAGCTCCTTTTCGGAGATAAGCTCAACGAGATTCTCCTTGAAAATCCCGAGTTGTTCCGGAACAGGCTTGAACACTTCTATCTACCTCTTTGGTAACAAGTTACAAATGGGAATCGTATTTTAACAATGAGGGAGGAGAATGGAAAGGATTTAGTGCAAAACGAAAGGGACCGGGCTTTACCTTTATCGATAAAACCCGGTCCCCGCGGGACACAAACGCGTCTTTAAGCCGATCGTGCGATCAGGGACATCTTGACGAGCTCTGTCGCAAGTTCCGCGACATGGCTGATCACAAGCCCGTAAGTACCCTTTCTCTGCATTGCCATACCGTGATCTTGCATTTGTTTCAGAAGCGCTTCGGCGCTGGCGTCGGCAAACAATGTCAGCTGCACGGCAAATCCGGCAGCAATCAGTAGATCCTCATCCCCCATTCGCTCCCCGATCGCGACGTTCACGCCGCCCTCAAGCGACGGAAGCAGCGCATCATCAAGGTGAATCGTCGCCATCCGGCCGTTCATCTGAGCAATGCGTCCGTTAAGCACAACCGCTTCGCTCTGGCCATCGCTGATCGGATTCACTTTAAGGAACTTATCGAGGTCAGCGAGAACAGCGTTCCGTTCAGCAACGTTCGCGATGCCGGCTTTCCTGTTCTCGATCGCGATGCGGATCCGATCACGCAGCGACGCATCCCCCGAAGTTTCGAGCACCGGCGTCCCCCGGGGGGTATGTTTCCAAACATTGTGGAATGATCTCAGCAGAAGATAAAGCGCCCGCGGATTGTCCTTCAGGAGCCTTGAAAAAAGGCTTGATCCGGCATATACGACACCCCCCGCTTCAACATCGGCCCGATCATGAACGCGCGAAGATGTGATTGACTGGACCGTAGCTGACGGAATTTCCGGCAGGTCTTTCGCGGAAAAAATCGCGGAAAGAACTTCCGTTTCCGTCATTGCGGCATGGACGGTTCCGGGCACAGAAACCCCGGAAGCTTTGAGAAGTCTTATGAGCGCCTCTGTCCCGTTTTTAAGACTGTGCTCCAAACCATCCTGGACACGGATCGGAGCGATTCCGAAATAATATTCGCGAATCAACACCAAAACCTCGGCACTTACCAGTCTTCGAAGATTCATCTGATCCGGACTCGCAGTCACAGCCGCCCGCGCTTCGGAACGGGATGCGGAAGTTTTTTCAGTAGGTATTTGCTTAATCCCCGCCGCGATCCGCAAAAGTTCAGCCTCTTGCGGGCTTAGGTGAAATTGCTTGACGATCGTATTAAACGTCTCTTGTACATCAGTATCCGCCGCGGCAGAAGAAGGGTCCAGAAAATCCAGAGCCTGGGACAACTGAGGTATCCCGCGGGGGATCCTGGACTTCACAAGCTCGAAAACCTTCTTGCGCTCGCCCTTTTGACGCTCCAGCCGCGCCCGCTCAAACCCAGCCCTGCGGACGGCTAACGACCTCTCGAAATCCATCGCCCGCTCGGACAAAGCCTGCTCCTGCTGCGCGGCGATCTCCTTCAACTCGGCAGCATTCCTCTTCTTCTGGGTCTCCGTCTCCGCCGCGAAATCGCGACGCAACTTTGCCACTTCAGCAAGCAGCGCAGCCTCCTCGCCATCCTGGTCTTTCGCGAAAATCTTGAGTTCATTTTGGAGCGCTTGTTCGACCGACACCCGAACACCTTCGAGCACTTGTTTCCACTGACCGGCGAGCCAGGTGCTCAAAGCATCCGCCTCGGTCTGCCTCCATTTCTTCTTGGCCTCGATCTTCGCGGCATCGCCATTAAGCTCGTTCCACACGGCACGCTCAATGTCGTTCAGGAGGTCATTCCGCATCACGGTAAAATTGGTCAGCGGAACAGGCTGACCGTGCCACAGGTCCACACCGGAGAGCACAGTAGCGCTGTAATACGGCATAGCTCTCCTACGGATCACTTTGGCCATGGGGACATCTTCCCCCCGCAGCGCCTTTTGCAGCGTCGATAGGCCGACGACATCCACATTCACCGGAAGCCCGGGTATGACGCGTTTAATTTTCGAGGACAACTTCTCCGCGCTCACCCGTTCAAACGCGCGGTCTCCCGCGACCACCACGATCAGATCCAGATCATTCGGTGTTTCTTTCCAGACATAACTCCCCATCACCGACAACTCCACCAGGGGCTCGACCTGAGATATCAGCTTGCTCTCATAAAGAGCAGCTATTATCGCCGTAATCTTGGCTTTGAGCCGAGCAATGCGTTCCGTGATCTTTGTCGCCGCCGACGGATCGGACTTGGTCAAATGCGGCCACAGCCAGCTCCTCGACATCAGTCTCGCTACCGATTCACGGGCATCGGACACGATCAAACCGTCCTGGTTCGGATCAAAGGACGGGATCTTGAAATCCCAGAAAGTGACGTCTGCCGCGAAGGGCTTGATGATCACTTCCAGCTTGCCGCCAACCTTGGGTCGGGCGGGCTTCGGCAGTCGCGTCACGGGCACTTCAACCCCCATAGCATTTCTCGAACGGATATTGAATATATCAAGGTGTGGAGCCTTATCCGTCACGGAATAGGAACCACTCTCATTTCCGTAGATATCATAGGTGGTCTCCTCATGCGTTTCCTCGGGTTCTTCCCTATAATCCGCAAGCAATGATTCCCCCCGCATATAGGCGGTCTGGATGCCTGCGACCTCATCATCGCTTAAAACTTTGTAGGTTCTGCTGTGTCCTCCAATCCAGTCAAAATAGCGCCTCAATTCTTTAAGTGATACGCCCGGGCCGGAGGCAACCATCAACGAAAGGATCCCCGCGGCAAGGCGATGACTATCCTCACCAAATCTTTCCCTCAGACACTGCAAAAGCGCCGGAATCGCCATGGGATCTTTCCATTCGCGAAAAACTCTCAGGATCGATTTATAGACGGAATCGGAGCGGGCATCGTTGTATAATTCGGCAATCAACGCGGAAAGCAGGCTTCTATCGCCGATCTCGCCGATCGCATCGACCGCAAGAGCACAAACGTTGTCCCGCGGGTCCCCCAACAGTTCTATCAGCGCGTCAACGGCCTTGAAGTGCCTTAAAGCCCCGACGAGCGATTTACTTGCTTGTTGTTGACGTTTCTGGTTTTTCGCTTCCCGGATGATTGCCGGCAGGGCCTTGCCCGCATTAAGGGATGCGCCGAGAGCCGCTGCCGCAAGCGCACAAACATTGTCCCGAGGATCCCCCAGCAGCTCGATCAAGCCATCGACCTCTTTGAGCTGGACCAGCGCCTTCACCAGCACCTCGGCCGCAGCCGGTTTACGCTTGATGTTCCTCGATTCCTGGAGTAGCGCAGCAACGGATCTTTTATCTCCCACCTCTAGCAATTCCGCGGTAACCGCGATGCAAACACCGTCATCGACATCTTTAAGAGCTTTTATCAGCGCGTCGACCGATCGTGCGTCCTTGTATTCGGCTAGCGCACCAGCAAGCCGCTTCCTCAGTTCAACGTGCGGACTGGCGACGAGCCGTTCCGCGAACACCTCCGCGACTCGCGGGGATTTTATTGAGGCGAGTACCTCAGCCGCCATGCTGGCGACATCCACTTGGGCATGGGATAAGAGCGGGATCACCAATTCGATGGATGCGGGATCCCTTAAACGGACCAAAGCCATTTTCGCTTCTTGATCCACTCTCGATCCATGGTAAGAGGAATACCGGTTATCTTCCAGCGCACGGACCAGCGCCGGGACCACTTTGGGATGATTCATCCCGCCCAAGGCCCGAACGGCGGCGCAGGAGAGAGGGACATCTATATCCCTTTGCATCAGCGATATCAGCGGGTCAACGGCTCGAGGATCTTTTATTTCCCCAAGCGTCTTGATCGCGGCGATCCGGCGATCTCCGCCGCTACCATTATGGTTACCATCCCACCACTTCGGCTGGATGTCGCGAAGGACTTTCTGGAATTGCCTTTCCTGTTCAGGTGTCAGACGGGTTTCGGAACGCAGCGTTGACTGCGCCACCTTAACATTTCCCGCTCGAATGCGCAGCGCCGCTTGGGCAACATTCTCCGGAACTGCACCGGCGCCCGGTAAAATCCAGTTGCCCTTGATGGCTCCTTTCGGGTTATCCGGATCAAGACGTTCGATCTGGCCAAGCGCATGGTCAATCCAGAAATCGAGCTCCGCAGGATCCGTTTCCGGCCCCGTAACGGGAAGCTCGGGAGCATAGCTGTAGAAATCGACCTTGGTGTCCCAGTTGAACTGCTTTTCAAAAATGAGCCGGGAAAGGTGCATGCCGGTGGGCATTTGAACCAAAATAGCGTTGGAGATCTTGGCGCCCTGCCGCTTCAAAAGGGCGGCACTAAACTCCGCATTCTGACCCGTGTGCATGGAATCCGCTTCGATATCAAAAGGAACGGAAAGTCCCCCTTGTCCATTTCCAAACCCGAGGTCTGTAAGGTCCTTCGTGATAAGTTTGCTGAGCGTAACAGCCTCGGCAACCGCGCCGGGCCCCTTACCGGAAGCAAGAATGCGCTTGGGTTTGTATTTGAGAAAAGCCTCTACGGCAGCCTTGGCCGTCACTTCCAGTTTAGGATTTCCAAGAACAATTAGGACGTCCGGATTCTGCGGTGCATTCTGATCTCGTTCCGCCAAAAATCCAAACACCGTCCCGACATCCGACGCTTGTCCCGTTTGCCCGGCTGTCTCCGTTTTGCGAGCTTCGGAGCGCGGGGTCAGGACATCAAGCACTTCCACGGTAACGCTTGCGCCGACGGGATTGAAGCTGCGGCCCCACGCCGTTCTGCCAAAATGGAATGTGATCCCGCTCATACCGGCAGGAATAGTCACGATCACATCGGTGTTACCGGAATAAGGCCCCTTCTTCCAAGACGGGTTATCACCGGGCCCGCTGATATAAAATCGCGCATCACCCGACGTTACGATATGCAGGCCCTTGCCTCCAAGGCCGCTCCCGGTGGAAGCAGACGCCCAGGTGTAGGAGTTCCCGCCATTCACCAACGTGTTGCCGTTCACCTTCGCGTCACCATAAGCGCTCCAGCCGCCGAGCACACTCCGTGCACTACCCATATCATAATTCTCCGAAGAAGGCTTCGTATCCGCCGAAGAATCGCGTTTCGGCTTTTCAGGGCGGGTGGCCACGGGAGTTGTCGCGGTCGGTGTAATATCGTCTTCGCTGTCCTTCTCTTCGCGCACTATGCCGTTAGCTTTTGTCACTGCAAATTGACTTGCCCGAGATTCGGAACGCCTTTTCACCTCACGCGCGGCCTCATGCGAAACAGCTTTCAAAATCAAATTCCTCTCTTTTTCAAAAAAGGCCTCAGCATCCTCACCGTTCAGCCCGGTTGCCGCTTGAAAGGTTTCAAGAATTTGTCCGGCAACATCAAAATAGTCCTGTCCCATTGCGTCGAGCGTTTTTCTCCCCTGCAACGCGGCCCAAAGCAGGTTGGTGTCTGCGGTCACATTCTTGACAAGATCCTGAGCGATCCGCGAAGCCAGCGCATCAGCATCCACCCGTGATTCCGACCGCGGGGTCAGGACATCAAGCGCTTCCACGGTAACATGCGCTCCTTGCGGATTAAGCGGCTCCCCCCAGGCTTCGGCGCCAAAGTGAACCGTCACGTCAACCGCATCGGCCGGAAGGTCAAGAATCATGTCGGAATTCGCGGGGAAAGGTCCCATTTTCCAGGAGGGATTCGGGCCGGATCCGCTGATGTAATAATCCGCGGTCCCGGAAGTCACGACATGCAGCCCCTTGCCAGCAATACTCACAACAGGAACCGTTACAGCCGATGCCCACCTCATCGTATTTCTTGCGTTAATCAGTGTGTTCCCCAAAACATCCGCATCACCCCACCACGACGTCCAGTTCCCGAGAATGCTCTGCGCGGAATCCATATCGTATTTCCCGGGTTCTTCGGTAAGGTTCACCCGATCAATCACCTTCACGCGATAGAAACGCTGTCCGGGAAGCTCGCCGCCCGTAAAACTTCCGTCATCGGTCCAAGATAGACTGTTAACGTCTGAAAAAATTCCTCTCTGCGCAATCTCCCAGTCTCCTTGCGTGAGGCTGTCACGATAGTCGACCTGATAAATAAACCCGGGCTGGGTTTTAAAAGTGACTTTGAAATTGCCGTTTTCCTGTTTAAGGCCGCGAATCACGGGCGTTTCAACCGGAACAGGAATCTCATATCTCCCTGCGTTCGGATCGATCGTATTTGCCAGGTTCACGGTTGCCGTGATCGGGTCCGTTGTCGAGGTTTCGGCCAGAACCCCTGTTCCCTTCTTCACGATCATCGCCCAACTATTCGCCGGAGCCGTACGAATCTCATTACTCCCCAAGTCTTCGAGCGCTTGATAGATCGATTCGCTTAAAGCGGGATTTATATTCAAGCCGCTATTGTCAGCGACTCCAATCAGTACGACCGAACCATTTGGGATGGCGTTCAAGTAATCAGCTACCCCTTGTCTAAAAGCGGCATCGTACTGATTTGCCCATGTATCAAAATGCTTGAATTCTTTGAACCGTATGCCGGTTTTTTCATCTAGGATCGCAATATTGACCCCCCGGGCGCCACCACCATCCACACCCTTACGGAACAAGACGGTCTTGCCATTAAGTTCAAACTTCACCGAACCACCGGAAGTTATCTGCATCACGGGATTCGTCACAAGCGGGATCGCGTTCTGCCCGTCAAGTGAGAAGCGCTGCTGAACCGCGTAATAGGCCGGTCTCGGATTGCGATAAATATCAAGAAGCCCAAAGTACTCTTCGTCATTATGTCCGTCCGGTTGGCCCCCGTTTTGCTCCCAACTGGGCGCCTGCGTCATGGGGTAACCATTTTTGTGCCACTCGTCGTTCCATTCAAAATAAAGTCCCCCGGAGATCACTCCATTCGTACGTGAGGAAGCAAGATTGAAAATGATCTCATCCCAGAGACCGCGATTGAAATCAGCCTGCACCTGTTCATCCACTCCGCTCGCATAATGGCTATAGGCATCGGCCCCAAACTCACTGACGAATGCCGGACGGGTAGTAACTTTGGACCATTGCGAAAAGGCATCCCCAAAACTCCAGCCGCGGTAAAGCTGCAATCCAAAAACATGGACGCTCGGAAGATCAGCAACAATATCAGCGGTTTGAATACCACCGTCCAAGGTTTCTGGCGCATAATGATAGGGGCTTCCGAAGTACCACTGAACGATATGCGGATCCGCCATGAAAGTGATGACCACATGGTTCGTGTCCAGGCCTTTGACGATCTGGGCCGCCCGCTCTGTGTATTCAACGGAATCCTGGAGAGTCGTAAAGGTGTTGTAGTAATAGTTGATATCCCATTCGTTCCCGATCCCCCATCCGAGGATCGCGGGATGGTTTTTAAAAGTGTTCACAACGCCGGTAATATTATTGGTCCTTGCGATCTGGCCGTAAAAAGGTGAATCGACCGGCATAATGACCTTGATCCCATGCTTGTAAAACTGGTCCAGAAGCGCAACCGCCTGCGCGTTGGTTCCCGGATCATAGTAGGGCCGGATCACATTGGCGCCCATCGCCGCCATCATGGGAATGTCATTCGTCGACCACTTGAACATTTCCTGGCGATAGACAAGCGGATACCACTGCGGATCGATTCCCGGGGAGGTGGGACCCCAGTTAGCGCCTTTGATGGTCAACGCGTAAGGAGTTCCCAGCGTTCCGTCCGGTTTCCGCTCCTCGACGAAAATCCGGCGGTCCCCTTCTTTCGTATAGGTCACAGTCGGAAGATTGGGCACACCGAAAGTCTGCGCTACCACATCCCTCGCGGCAAGCAGAAACGCCGCAACTCCGGCAAGCATCGTCAAAAAAACCGAAGATGAAATACTAAAAACTGAAACCCTGCGATCCGAATCTTTTGCCGGGGACCGTCCTTTGCGCACCTCCGAGCGGACGGGAACAATCCTTATAATCTCCGGTCGCAAAACCTTCCATACTTGATGCGCTTCCACTTTGGTGGTGTTAGTGAACTCGTATTCATCCCCCTCAGCTTCCGAAGGCGGACTGTGGCCTCTCGGCAACATGAACGTACTACTTTCCACAGTTGCTTTTTCGGGAACTTTCATCCATTCGCCTTCTTCGGGGAAATAATCGATCCGGAACGGTTGATTCATCTGCAAAGCATCCGGAAGAAGATGCAAAACGAGGTAGCTCAAATGAAGATTTTTAACATAATCAGACGGGGGAATATAAGAAACGGTGATCAACTTCTCCTGCTCGAGAAAATTATATACCAAGAACTGTTCGCTCTCTTTTCTTTCGTACAAACTGATCTTCTCCAGAGCTTCGCTCGGAATCAGTTCTTTCAATTGTTCGATCGCCCGAAGAATACCGGGGGCAGCGAGATGGGAAGAATGCATCAAATAATGAACCAACCCATCCAGATCATTCCCCCGGATAAAACGGCGAACATTCACCCAGAAATCAGCCCAGAAATAAACCCAGAAATAAGCCGGGAAATGAGCCCGGAAATAAGCCCCTCGGAAATGCCGGAAAACTAAAACCAAGATTCCGAATCCGGCCAATGTGACAAAACCGACTAGAGCATCTCCCATATCTAAACGCACACTGGCAGCGGCATTGGCTAAAAGACTCGTTGGGTCGATTGTAACACCTGCTGCGCCGACAGCATGCGCAATAGCGGGCACCGAAAAAACAAATTCATGCATTCGGGCTTCCGAGCGGGATTTGTAATCATCAAGCTGTTTTTTGTAACGCGTCACGCGATCCTGCGCTTCGGCCTCCTGTTTTTTCAGGATCTCCAGACGCCTGGATTCATTAGACCTCGGATTCCGTAATTTTGTTGGGTCCCGCTCTAGCCTCCGGATCTCGTTCCCAATCACGTCAAGATCCGACTGCGCGCGACGCAGAAGGGCCTCCAGCCACTCCCCGTCTGCGTCATAAGAGGTCTTCACCGTTTCGCCGCGAGTTTCAGAGCGGGGTGAGGCGGAGCCGTTCCCCGAACTTTGCAATGCGGTATAAAGAATCCCCAACGGGCCCGAAAGCATAGGATAGTGCCCTGCGACGGAAGTTTCGTGATCAGGGAAGCGGCCCCAGGGGTTTGGAGCGGTCAGGGTCGCGTGAATAGCACGAATACGCTCAACCACCCATAACTTTTGCAAATCTTCAAATACGCTTCCTCGCCATTCGTCAACATCCCCAAGGTCGCCCAGGAGATTAAGAACCGCCTCATGGGCCGCAATCTTGCCGGCAACCGACTTGTCATCCCCCAATGTAATTTCAAAAATGCTTTGCTCCCCAGTCCGGACCTCAAGCGTCCAGATGGCGGTATACTCCTTCAAATAAAGACTCAACGTCCCAAGCGAAGCGATCCGCTCCTCCCCCACAAACTTTTTCAAAAAATAGCGACCACTCTCCTTGACAAGAGCGACATCCTGGAACTTTTCACGCGCCAGCCCCGGCCAGCCTGCCGGTATGTGCCGAGACTGAGTCGCCCGCGCTTCGGCGCGAGGTTTGGCGGCAAAAATGTCCAGATTAACACGCACCCGGGGAGCATCCTTGTGGGCATTCGCGATCGTCACCCCAGCGCCGTTGTCCATTCTCACATGGTCGCGAGCCGCCTGATAGTTCGCAAGAACAATCGGTCCCCGGCGGTCAAACACAAGACGGATCCTCTCATCGAGAATACTGGGAGACCCTTGGGACAGAAGGATTTCCAGGCTCTCCAGAAACTCCCTCCCCCATCTTTCCCAGGAAACATGTTCCACCACAAAACCGGAATATACCGGATCTTCATGCATGGCGGCTTCGATCTTTTTACGCACCGCACCGGTCGCTAAAGGATAAAGTTTTTCCGGATCTAACCTTGCATTGCGGACCACCCTCAAAACATGTCCGGCAATGACCGCGATTATTCCCGCAGCCGCCCCAAATACACCCGTTAGCCTCGGGAACACCCCCCTCCCGGTTGCAGCGCCTTCCACTCGTGCTTCGGAGCGGAGTGAGGCGGTTACACCCTGTTCCTCACGGATGGCCTCCAATATCCTCTTCCTCTCCTGGTAAAGAGAACGGAGACTGGATCGTATGGATTCCAAAGTTTTTTCGATCTCCGGAAGCCTGCGGGGAGCATCAGCCAGCGCTTCAGGCGTCAAACCGTAATGTCTTGTTCGTAAACGATTCCGTTCACCAATAAGTTGAAACTCCTGCTCCTGCAATCGCCAAATATCATCCTGGACGGTATCCCAGCGGCGAGATGTGTCCACCGGCACAGCATCCGACGCTTGTCCCGTTTGCCCGGCTGTCTCCGTTTTGCGAGCTTCGGAGCGGACACTCGATGTCGCGATACCGGCCGCTTTCTTGAGACGGACGGCAAGGTCCTGGGTGGCTTTGAGATCGTGTTTCACGACAGTCTGCGCCGCGCGATAAACCATCAGGGCTAACTTCTGCGGATCAATGCCGTAGGAAGTGCCTTCGGGAGCGGAAAAAACCTTCGGATCGGAAAGAAAAACCGATTCGTATGTGGATTTTAAAACCGGAGCTGGAGACTCATGGCCGGGGACCCGTTTTCGTCCTTCGTTCTGTTGAGCCCCGGGTTGCGAGGTTCGAGCCCTGGTCCGCAAGATGTGAGCGATATAGGCCCGATGCCCTTCCTCATCCACCCCGCTGATAAGCGGTGAAATGAGCGCGTAGGTATAATTCCTGGACGCAAAATAATCCTTGAAGGGCTGTGAGTGGAAACCTCCCGTAATAACCGCCGCTTTCCGGACCCCGGTCTCACGGAGGCGTTTTTCGACCTTTTCGATCATCGCAAGATCACGCGCTTTGACTCCCGAATAAAATTCCATCGCGGAATCATAGAGCGCATCCAACTCCGCCAAATGATCGAATTGCACGTTTTTGATCTTGCGGATACCGGATTGGGGACGGAGGATAGCGCTTTCAAACCTGCGGGCAATACCTGAGGGGCTCAAGCTCCCTTCGTCTTCCGTCGTTCGCCGACCGATTTTTTCATAATCATCAGCCGTCAATTCCAGCGAAAACAGTTTCTGCAGGAGCCGATAATCCCTGAGCATGCCGACGATCTTCTTTTCCGTCTCGGTCTTCGCGAGTTTTTCGGCAATCATGTCCGTGAGTTTTGAAACCTCACCCATGAGACGGTCTGCCTTAAGCTCGCTCGATAAAAGCAGCGTCCCGATAAAATACCGGACATTCGGGAAAGCGGCATAATTGAAATCCTTCGGAAGGAGTCTGACCATATCCTCAAAAAGTAAGCTTGTTTCGGGATCGGGAAGCTGCCGGCTCATCGAATCATTTCGAAGCAATGATTCGACCGAGGACACAAGACCGCCGGACCGTAAAGCCGCGGGCTCATGGCTTGCGGCATGTGCCGTGCGGTGTGTGTCTTGTGGAATAAAACGCCGAAGAGCTTTGAGAAATTCATCCCGTTCTTTTTCAAAAGCTTTCCCGTTAAACTGCTGATGCAGTTTTTTCAATTTGAAAAAACGCACCATCATCGGCCATTGAATTTGAAGCGCGGCGTTTCGGAGGTCCATTTTGAGGGATCTTTCCGATTCCTCTCCGAGACAGGATAACCAGGCGTCAAACGGCATGAGCTTCTTTTCAAAGGAATCTTCGGAACGGAGAAATTTCCGGAGATTGTCGTTCAAATAATGACTGGAGAGCCGGCTGATCCCTTCATCCATATTTCTGAGGAACCGGGATGACTTTTCCTTTTGATTCAGTACAGTCACAAAGGATTCACCGTTCGCCCGATAGGTTCCGATGTCTTCGATTCCCAGCGCTCTCGGCAAAGGGGTCCGCGGCGATCCGGCGGAAAATCGGTTTGCGTTTTTCTGCAGTTTGTCCAGCAAATAGAGTTCGGGTCCCTTTACGATTGCGTGCTTCGTAAGCTCATCCGCCACACTTTGCGTCAGTTTGGGATTGCCGGGAAAAAAATTCAAAATGTCCGGATCAAGTTCGTAAGCGCTGCCTTCCACGAACACTGTCTGGACCCCGTGATTTTCATCCAGATAATGAAGTATCTCGCGGATTTTCTGCTGAGCTTCATAATGCCCGTGAGCGGTCTGGATATGAATGATGCTGGCACCTTGTCCCGTGCGGATATCCTCGACCTTTCCGAGATTTTGAGGAAGCGCGAGCTTCAGACTTGAATCAAGCGCCACCTGGTAAGGGAGCCTGGTTTCAGCAATTGACGGCATCGACGCGGCACCGAAAGACACTCCGGGCGTCCAGATCGTGGTGGCAATGAAAGCAACCAGAGTGACAAGGGCGGTAACAGACTTACTTTTGCGGAAGGACAAACTGGAAACATTTGCACTGTGGTTGCTGTCCATAATAGTCGGTTTAGACCTTTCTTTTCAGTAGATTTGGAAAGCTTCTTTTTTAGAGAATAAAAAACTCATTTAATCTGTTTATTTTACGCCTTTAGAAAGTCTCCGAAAATATAGCTGACACCTTTTATATTTACAAGAGCAGAGGAAGGAATTTTTTATATTTTTTGAAAGCTTTTATCGAAAAATCGCAGAAAACAACGAAGTGTTTAAGCGATCCCCTATCGAAAACAAATTATAACAATTTATAACTTGAGGACTAACTCCGGATAGCATACACAGAATTCAAACCGTGGATTTTTAATCAAACTGGATTTAAACCGGGGCAAATGCGGAAAATTTTAATTGCTCCTGCTCCGGTCCAGAGATAGCGTGGAACGAAAAAATCAGAGGACCCCGGAAGATCCTTCCGCTTCAACCGAATCAGCAGCCTGATTCTTCCGGTGCGCGATGGTGTCGGAGACCGCACCGCTTCCGTCAATGATTCCCCGTTTTGACTCTTCGATAAATTTCACGAAGTGATTGATCTCGGGGCTTTGGAGGGATTTTTTTATCGCGCAAATCGCCTGAGTCGTGTTGAGC
Source organism: Candidatus Omnitrophota bacterium (assembly GCA_022705945.1). GTDB lineage: Bacteria > Omnitrophota > Omnitrophia > Omnitrophales > Aquincolibacteriaceae > UBA1443. The sequence continues at coordinate 84,099 of JAKJDL010000003.1, forward strand.
CCGGAACGGTACAGCAAACGGTATGCTTCCTTGATCTCCGCGCGTGTTTTCGGCCCGATCCCCGCACGGCGCATCCCGACCACATTGATCCCTTGCGCAACACCGGGCCGTCCGCCACAGATCACAAAAGGCGGGATGTCTTTATTGAATGCCGAGAGAGCGCTCACCATCGCAAGTTTCCCGATCCGGGAAAACTGATGGAATCCCGTCATTCCGGAAAGAAAGGCCCGGTCTTCGACGATACAATGGCCCGTCAATGACGCCTGGTTGACCATGATAATCTGGTTCGCGAGCACACAATTGTGCGCAATGTGGCAATAGGCCATGATGAAATTTTGATCGCCAATCACCGTTGACGTACCGGCCCTGGTTCCCCGATGGATCGTCACGAATTCGCGGATCACGTTCCGGCTTCCGATCCGCGTAAAGGTTTCTTCCCCCCTGTAAGCAAGGTCCTGCGGCGCATGGCCGATTACGGCGTTCATATGGATTTCATTTTCATCACCGAGCTCGGTCCCTTTTCCGAGAAAGGCCCCGTGAAGAATGCGGTTGCGATCGCCGAGTTTGACGCCGTCCCCGATCACAACATTGGGCCCGATCACGTTATCCGTGCCGAGCCGCACGTTCACACCGATGATCGCGGAGGGATGGATGGTGTTAGTCATGCGCATGAACATTCCTCGCAACTCGTTACCCGGGGCTCGCTAAAACGAGGGATCAAGAACAAGTCACCGGTCCCGGATCCCAAACCCCCTTCTAACATGTTCACGGCAAAATCTCCGGCACTCATAATCAAACTTTCTTCAGGATCAAAATTGAATTCTTGCCGCCGAAACCGAAGGAATTCTTCATTGCGATCCGGATCCCGGCGGGACGCGCTTCATTCGGCACATAATCAAGATCGCACTCTGGATCCTTGAGTCCGTAATTGATCGTCGGCGGAATCACCTGGTTTTCCATCGCAAGAAGCGTTGCAATCAACTCCACACTTCCCGCGGCTCCGATCAGATGACCGATCATCGACTTCGTCGAGCTGATCGGCACTTTATGGGCGTAAGCACCGAAAACCTTCTTGATAATGAGCGTTTCAGTCTTGTCATTGAGAGGCGTTGAGGTTCCGTGCGCGTTAATATAATCAACCTCTTCGGCGCTGATGCCGGCTTCCTTCAGCGCGAGTCTCATCGCGCGGCTCGCCTCTTTCCCCTCGGGCTCCGGCGCGGTCATGTGGTAGGCATCGCAGGTCATACCGTGGCTCAGGATCTCGGCATAAATATGGGCACCCCGTTTTTTCGCGTTTTCGTATTCCTCGACCACGAACATGCCGGCCCCTTCCCCAAGGACAAATCCGTCGCGGTCAGCGGAAAAAGGGCGCGAGGCTCTTTCGGGCTGCTCGTTGCGGGTCGAAAGAGCCCTGGCAACGCAAAATGACGCCATGATGCCCGGGAAAATGGTGGCCTCCGCGCCGCCCATGATCAGAAAATCCAGCTGTCCGCTCCGGATCGCGTCGAACGCGTAGCCGCAGGCATCCGACGCCGAGGAGCATGCCGTCGCGAGCGAAAAACTGGGACCGGTGACCCCAAGCTCGATCGACACGTTGCCGGCACAAGCGTCCGGAAAAGAAGCGAGCGCCGTAAAAGGATTGATCCTCATGGGGCCTCTTTCGCGGAGAATATCATGCTGTTCGAGAATATAGCCGACACCCGCAAGCGCAGTCCCGATAATAACACCGGTCCTCTCCCTGTAACCGTCTGCCTGAAGATTAAGACCCGCATCCTCGACCGCCATCCTGGAAGCAACGACAGCGAGTTGAGTCGTCCTGTCCATGCGCTTGAGTTTTTTGGGAAGGATATGGGCCGCGGCATCGAAACCCTTGATCTCGCCAGCGAATTTTGTCGTGAATGCGGAAGTATCGAACGAGGAAATCATCGACACCCCGCTTCGCCCCCGGGACAAGGAATCCCAGAAAGCCTCCTTACCGGCACCGATGGATGAAACCACACCGATACCGGTAATGACTACACGACGATGCCCTCCCTTGATGGCTTGCACGCTCGTAAGGGGTTAGGCAGGGATGTGTTCGTTCCTGCAGGTCAACGCGATCTTCCGGCCTTCATGGTCCACATGAAGGATACTGCAGCGAATCAAATCCCCGACCTTATAAAGCTTTGCCAGGTCCTGACCGCTGCGGTCCGCAAGTTCGGAAACGTGGATCAGACCTTCAAGTCCGTTATCAAGCTCGACAAAAACTCCGAAATTGACAACACGGGTGACTTTACCGTTCATCTCAAGACCGGCCAGAAGATCCTTGGTCAAATCGGTCCAGGGATCATCCGACAATTGTTTCAGCCCGAGAGAGATCTTCTTCGCTTCGATATCAACATTCAGGATCATCACATCGATCGTGTCACCTTTTTTAAGAAGATCCGAAGGCTTCGCGACCTTATGGGTCCATGACAGATCAGAAACGTGAAGCAATCCTTCAATGCCGGACTCGAGCTCGACAAATGCGCCGTAATCCGTCAAATTGCGAACCGTTCCCTGAACGCGGCTTCCGACCTGATATTTATCGGTCACCTTGTCCCAGGGGTTCTCCTGGGCCTGTCTGGCACCGAGAGAGATTTTTTTCGCCGCCGTATCGAGACTCAGGATCACAACATCCAGTTCCTGACCGACCGACAGGACTTCGCTTGGATGCGCCACTCGCTTGGTCCAGGAAAGCTCACTGATGTGCACCAGGCCTTCGATACCTGGCTCAAGCTCGACAAAAGCGCCATAAGGGAGGATGTTGACGACCACGCCGCGCACCTGATTGCCGATCGCATAACGGTTTTCGACCGTTCCCCACGGGTCCGAAGACTTTTGTTTGAGACCGAGAGAAATTTTTTGCTTTTCCTTGTCGATCGAGATCACCGCAACATCGATCTCGTCGCCGATCTTCACGAGATCGGACGGATGGGAAATGCGTCCCCAACTCATATCTGTAATATGGAGAAGCCCGTCCAGATTGCCGATATCGATGAAAACACCGAAATCGGTAATGTTTTTCACCTTGCCGTGGACGATCTCTCCGACCTTCAGCTCGTTCAGTTTTTCGGCCCGGGCCTCCTGCCTGCTTTTTTCGAGAAGGTCCTTGCGGGAAACAACGACATTTTTACGTTTGTGATTGATCTTCACGACCAGGAACTTGCTCTGCAAACCGACGAAGGCATCCTGATTCCGGACCGGGCGAATATCCACAAGAGATGCGGGGAGAAAGGCCTCCATTCCGATATCGACCATGAAACCTCCGCGAACCTTGCGGGCAATCCTTCCTTCCACGATCGCGCCTTCTTCGGCGTTCGAAAGGATCTCACTCCACGTTTTCTGGCGGTCTGCTTTACGTTTAGAAAGAAGGGCGGTTCCTTCCCTGTCGTCAAAACCTTCGAAAAGCACTTCCACTTCCTGTCCCACAGCCAGGGACTGCGGATCCGAAAACTCATCCAAAGGCAGAATACCTTCGGCCTTGTAACCGATATCGACTACCACATCCTTCTGCCGAAGCTGGATGACCGTGCCGGTCACAACATCACCGGGCATAATGGACTGAAAAGACTTCTCGTAAAGCTCTGCGAACTGGGATTGCATATTGGAAATTCCTCCTTGGGGATCCCTCTCCCGCCTTGGCGGGATGAGGTCATCCGCGTTCTTGTATTTTCCCGCAGCTGGCGCCGCGGAGAAAACGCGAATGAAAGGATTATAACACAAGTTTCACATTTGAAAAGGGGGCTTTCAAAAAAAAGAGATTTCAAAAAACAGCCCGGATAGCTCCCTACAGGGCTACGGGCGTCTCTTAATCTTGACCGTTTGCGAGCAACTCATCATGCTTTTTTCTTGCACCGCCTGTCAAAAACCACCGCATAAATGTTCGGCCGCGTAATGAGCGAGCAAGAGCCCAAAAATTGCCGGAATCGTGGGCAAACTCCCCAATTTCGACCGTTGCCGACCCCTCTGATAATCATCCTCTTCGTTCATAATCATTCGCGGCGTCTTCCGTACAGCTTCGTCCGAATAAACACAGAATATCCCTTTTTTGATCCCATTCCTCCGGAGACGGCTCCGGATTTCACGGGCGAGAGGACAGCCATGAGACTTGAAAAGATCGCCTGATTTCACATGCTGCACCCGGGTCCGCGTCGCAGCTCCCATCGATGAAAATACCGGCACCCTGTTTTCATGGCAATAAACCAGGAGCTGGACCTTCGGATTCAGCGCATCAATCGCATCGATCACAAGATCGGGTGTTTCTGAAAAGATAGTCCCAAACGAATCCGCTGCCGCAAAAACCTGCAGCACTTCAACTTTGCAGGCGGGGCTGATCCCGGAAATCCTCTCTTTCATAACTTCCACCTTGGGCCTCCCCAAAGAATGCTCAAGGGCCAAAATGTTCCTGTTAAGATTCGTCGCCTTGAGTTTATCGTAATCCACGAGCCTTAAATGGCCGACACCGAGTCTGGCAAGCGCCTCCGTTGCAAAACCACCGACGGCCCCAAGACCGATCACGGTCACGAAGGAGTGCTTCAGTTTCAAAACTTTTTCCTTACCGATCAGAAGTTCCGTGCAAAAAAGCCTTTCCATTACGCTTCATCCGCTCTTTAAATTCGTCCGGTTCCGTTCCCAGCGCTTCCGCCGCAATTCGATAGGTTTCCTCAATACATTCAAAATATTGTTCGGCTGTCAAGGTCGAGAAGACCTTCGCGCCCACATACGGGAAATCCGTCTCGAGCAAAAAACGCCCGGGATGAACCTGCCGTATCAACTTCACAACTTTTTCAAACGGTTCATTGTATTTTTGCTTGAACAGTTTCCAGGAAAATGTAACCCAGCCTCCAAGTTTCATAATCTCAGACAAGATTTCGGATGATCCCCGAAAAGCATGTAACAGAAAACGCACCCGGACCGCGTATTCCCGGAGAATCGGCATCATTTCACCCCAGGCCTGCACACAATGGATCATTACAGGTTTTCCGTGAATGGCCGCGATTTCCATTTGCCGCCTAAAAACTGCCGTCTGCACGGACAAATCAATTTCTTTGGACCTGTCCAGACCAATCTCCCCTACGCCGCAAACCCGTTCTTTAAGAAACTTTTCAAACCCGCGGTCCCAGCCCTCTTCCAGTTTTCCGGATGCCCACGGATGAATCCCATAGAAAGGAACCACACTGCTATATCCGGACGCAAGCTCATTCAGGAACTCAAAGTCATCTATCCGGATAGCATTGCAAAAAAACAGATTGAGACCGCGGGAAGAAGCGCTTCGAAGGATTTCTTCTAGAACCCGTTTATCCGGAAGATGCTGAAGGTGAAGATGGGCGTCAATCATGGCGGGATTATACCTGAAAACACCTCAGGCAAGTTATCGGAAAGATTGGCGATAGCCGGGGCAAAAGTGCGGCGGCCTATCCGGGAAAGGACAGGCGCGCTCGGTTTCCCAAAAGGGAAGGAGCGCGCCTGTTCTGCTTGCCGCGCCATTCGAAAAATCACGGCGCTGTTTCAAAAAAATGCTTTGTAAGCCTACTTTAAAAACCTTGCCGTCATTCACAGCAAAAAAACAAGCGACGGCTTCCGGCTTTATCTTGCTCCAAAGACGATTAGCAACCGCAGCAGGTGGCGAATTTTACCCCGTCATCCGGAAGCGGAAAATCCACGACGATCGGAAATGTAACAAGCTGGAAAGCGCCGCCTACCGTGTTCACAACGGCATCGGAAAGCCCTTTGCCGATCCCCGTCCAAATACTTCCGCAATTATCGCATTTTTTTGACGCCTTGATCGGTTCGAAGAAAACATCCGTCCACCCAAAAAGCGTGTTCACGAGGCCAAACTGGAGTTTTCCGGAAATCCGGTCCCCGTAGGTGTCTTTCTCGGTCCACGGACTTGCCGCAAAACCGGCCACAGGCATTGCGATCATGGCCAGCAACAAGACCAACGCGGTCACTTTTTTCATAACTATATCCTCCCTTTGATGATTTGCGTGAAAATCAATATCTGCCACGGAAACGGCCATAGTTTACGCCCCGGCTCTATCCCAGGTCAAACACAATCTATGCTGTCGGCCGCGGGGACAAGCATCGGACTCATTATTTAAAAAAATCAAAACCAATTTCATCACTCATTTGACCCGAATCACGATCAGCGTGAGATCGTCAAAAGGAGGCTCCTGATTTACGAAATCCCGAGTCGCGGCTTCGATCTTCAGGAAAAGCTCACGCGCGCTCAATGAACAGTATTCTTCTATAATTTTTTTCAGCCTATCGACCCCGAACATCTCTCCGTCCGCGGCGCGCGCCTCGATCACCCCGTCCGTGTAGAGCACAAGGACATCGTTCGAGTTCAGCTGGATCGTTTCTTCCCGGTATTCCTGCCCCGGAGTAATTCCCAAAGGAACCCCTCCGCCCCGAAGCTCTTCAAAACGCCTCTCGCGGTTTTTGTACCACAAAGGGTGATAATGTCCGGCATTCGCATAGCGCATCTTTTTCTGAGTCTTATCATAGATCAGGTAAAGCAGCGTAATGAACATCCCTTTTCCCCAAAAAGCGTCGGCCGCAATATAATTATTCACACGGCTCAGCGTTTCTCCGGGACGGTTCTCTTCGGATGCGACAACCTTGAAAACGCTCCTGGACCGCGTCATATAAAGCGTTCCGGGGATCCCCTTGCCCGACGCATCCGCAATAATGAACCCGACCTGATCCCTGGCAGGGCCGGAAAGAAAATCGAAGTAATCGCCTCCGACTTCTTTGGCCGGAACGCTGCGCCCCTCAATTTCGAGTCCCTCCACCTCGGGTGCGTTGGCGGGAAAAATCGATTGCTGAATCTCGGAAGCGATCTCGAGCTCCCGCTGAACGCGCTCATTTTCACGGGTCGTCGCCTCAAGCTGCAGCATCATCTGCTTGAGTGAGTCGATCATGCGGTTAAAGATACCCGAAATCCGCTCGAACTCAACTTCGGGAAAATGCTCCAGCTTGTGCTCCAGATTTCCGCCCGCAACCACTTCCATCCCTTTAACAACCTTGCGAATCGGCCGGGTAAGCCAAAAAGAGATCAAGAGACCGATCAAAAGTGAAAAACCAAGGCATGCTCCGATCGAGATGAGAAAAAGACCGAAAAATTCACGCTGGATCTCCTCGACTGTCTGCTGGGCAATATCCACTCCGAGAATCCCCACAGTTTCACCGCCCGCCGTCTGTACGGGAGCGAAACCCGAGACCCACCTCCCCCAACGATCCTCCTGCGCATTCAGGTCCGCGTAGGACTCCTTAAACCCCAGGAGAATTGTGGGCGAATCATGGATTGCATATCGCTCACCGCACTCCACCGGAGTCTGCTCCTGATCCGCGTTCGTCACAAAACGGACATACCCGGGATCCTCATCAAGCACCATGACGTAGACATCGGAAATGTCCCTGTCGACGCGCTGGATGTTTTTAAGCTTTTTAACAAGCGCGGCCCCGGGAAGTGTTTTTTCGCATCCCCGCACCAAAGGCACGGCCCGAACCTCTTCCCCCGATATCAGATTAGCCCCGGTCTCCGTCAGATTTTCAAGATATGACCGGAAGGCCGCGTCACGGAGCTTGGCAGCTTTGAAGTAAAAAAAAGAGAAGAGTCCCCCAAGGACAAGGACGCTGGAAAGAAAGAATACGGCCGAAAGACGGAACGCGAAGCTTTTAAACATGACCGTATTCTAATCGCCGCGAAAGAAAAGTCATAGTTAACTTTTCTTGGAAAGAAATACGGAGGGACATCCGGGAAAATATCTGGTATACTCCCGCCCTTGTCGGAAGCTCTTTGTCCAATTCAGGTTCGGGGCGTAGCGCAGCCTGGTAGCGCACACGCTTGGGGTGCGTGCGGTCGGAGGTTCAAATCCTCTCGCCCCGACCAATCTCTGTTGATTAAGTTTAGTTCCGAAGGAAATAAACTTGTTTATTGAGGATTGGTTGGCCCCTGGCCGACCAATCTCTGTTGATTAAGTTTAGTTCCGAAGGAAATAAACTTGTTTATTGAGGATTGGTTGGCCCCTGGCCGACCAATCTCTGTTGATTAAGTTTAATTCCGAAAGAAATAAACTTGTCCATCGAAGATCGGTTGGCCTCCGGCCGACCAATCCCTAGGGACTGACTTTTCCGCATAAAACAATCCCAAAACACAAGTTGATGAAAAAAAATCGTTTTCACGTCATTTTGATCAAGCCGTCCAAGTATGCTGATGACGGCTATGTGATCCGCTGGTGGAGGGCCGTTGTGACCAGCAACTCTCTCGCCTGCCTTGTCTCTCTCACTGAGGATGTCCGGAAGCGCAAGCTCCTTGGGGAAGACGTTGAGCTTGTCACACATATTTATGACGAGACCGTGCAGAGGATCCCCGTTCAGAAGCTCTGCCGGAAAATAATGAGGGCCGGCGAACGCGGCATCGTGAGCCTGGCCGGCGTGCAATCCAACCAATTCCCGAGGGCACTCGATCTGGCCGCCCAATTCAAACGCGGAGGCCTGCCGGTCATGATCGGAGGATTTCATGTTTCCGGCATCACGGCCATGTTGCCGGAAAAGATCGGGGAACTTACCGAAGCGGCAAAAGGGATAACGCTTGTCGCCGGAGAAGTCGAGGAACACTGGCATGAAATTCTAAAAGACGCTTATGAAAACCGGTTCAAGGGTTTTTATAATTTTCTTGCCGCCAAACCTGAACTGCGCGGAGTCCCCGGCCCGCTCATGAACCGCGCCAATCTTAAATACTTCATCAACACCCACAGCAGTTTCGACGCCGGAAGAGGCTGCCCTTTTCGATGTTCTTTTTGCACAATTATCAACGTGCAGGGCAACACGATGCGGCCCCGTTCGGCTGATGATATCGAGCGGCTGATCCGAGAAAATCACAAACAAGGCATCACTCATTTTTTCATCACCGATGATAATTTCGCCAGAAACAAGGAGTGGGAAGCCATTGCAGACCGGCTGATCCGCTTGAAAGAAAAAGAAGGGTTCCGCTGTTCCCTGATGCTCCAGACAGACACCATGGCGCATAAAATCCCGGGATTCATCGAAAAAATGACCCGCGCGGGATGCCGGAGGGTTTTTATCGGTATGGAAAGCGTGAATCCCGAGAACCTGGACGCCTGCGGAAAGCGGCAAAACAAGCTTGATGAGTACCGGCGAATGCTCCAGGCATGGCGGAACCACGGGGCTCTTACCTGCGCCGGCTATATCATCGGTTTTCCGGGAGATACGCATGAGACAGTCATGAGAGATATCGAGTTCCTTAAACGTGAGATCCCGCTCGATCTTGCCGAGTTTTTCATATTAACACCGCTTCCGGGATCGGAAGATCACCAAAAAATGACTCGGGCCGGAGTTCCGATGGATCGTGATCTTAACCGCTATGACGCGGATCATGTCGTGATGAACCACCCCAGGATGTCCCGCACGGAATGGGAACGCACCTACCAGGACGCCTGGAAATCTTTCTACAGCCGCGAACATTGCCTCACGCTTTTAAAACGACGTTATGGGCCGAGGCAAAGGCTTGTCTTTTCCTCACTTGTCTGGTTCCGGAGCGCGTTCTTTCTGACGGGAGTCCATCCCCTTCTCAGCGGGTATTTCCGTATCAAAAACCGAAAAGACCGGAGACCGGGCATGCCGCTGGAACCGATTCCGGTCTATTACACAAAGTGCCTTGTTGAATTTTTCAAATACAGCCTGGGCATGATCGGAATGATCTGGAAGCTGTGGCGGCTCGTCCGTGAGGCCCGAAAACCCGAATATGCCGATTATCAGGATGTCGCCATCCGTCCCGAAACAAACAGTCCCCTGTCTTCAAAACAAGCGGCCTAGGCTCCCCTCACAAACTTCCTCTTCACCCTCAATCTTTTCTTTATATTTCAAATACCTGTCGCTATTATACTTTCTTCATCTGCTGACAGGCTTGGCGAAGGAGACACCGTGAGTAAACGGGAAAAATTCCGGCAACGATTTATTGCGTTCAAAAAACGGTTCATGGCTAATGTCGTGAAGGTCCGCCCGCGGGTCGCTTTCCGCGTGATCGGGGCCATCATTATCTACTTTCCATGGATGGCCGCTTCGATGATCGCGAGCATGAACAAACTGTCCCGGTGGAAAAAAATTTCCACGTGCCAGGCTTTTATGGCCCGCAACACGCTCGCTTTTGAAGATGTCGATATCGGATCCCTCACGATCAGCATGATACCGGGAGGCGTAAGTAATTCCAATGAACTCTGGACCTGCCGCAAACATTCGGGAGAAACAATCCGCTATTTCACCAAGGTTTTCGTTGAGGCCGGAAGCTTTTGGGCCAAACACCTTTCGATCGTCAGCCCTTTCCCTGCCATCTATGGCGGAAAAACCCATGAACGGTTCACCGTGGATATGGTCAGCCGCGTCCAGCTCGCGGACCGCGGCATTCCGGTCCCGAAACTGATCGCCTACGATACTGTCGAAAAAGTGATGGTCACGGAGTTTCTCGATGGGATGACCGTAGATTCGATCCTGGAGAAGCTTGCGGAGCGGGAAGCTCTCGCCGCAAATGATGAAGCCGTGATCCGGCAGTCCGCGATCGGACTCGCGAAAGCCCACAAAGCGGGTTTTTCATTGATCGACACTCAACCCGTCAATTGCATCTGGGTCCCCGTGGAACAAAAAGTTTATTTTACGGATCTTGAATTCTGCAGTCAGCAGGACAAGCGCTCCTGGGATGTCGGGTTCTTCCTTTGCTATCTTGCGGCCCGGCTTCCCGAAACCATCCTGAAAACCGTCCGTCATCTGTTCCTTGACAGCTACCGCCAGGAACGGCAGATCGACCAGAGAGAAATTGATGAAACCAGCCGCGAACTCCTTGAGTATCTTCCCGTTTTCAGGGCCATTCTTGATATCCGCCGCTTCACGCCGGAAGAGCTGTTCGAGGGATTGATCACGACATAAAACACGGGAGTCGTCCCGTGTCCCGTGTTTTAGTGCCCCGAATGATAGGGATGGTTTTGGAGGATGGTAAGGGCCCTGTAGATCTGTTCTGACGCCACGACCGCGGCAAGCTCGTGAGGCAAGGTGAGGGGCCCGAAGCTCCATTTTAAAGCAGGTTTCATCTCCTCAAGCTGCTTCGCGGTAAATCCGTCCGAACTGCCGACAAGCACCTGAAGTTCCTGCGCGCCCGAATTCATAACTTTTGACAATTCCTTCGCGAGGTCTTCCGACGAAAGCATCCGGCTTTTTTTATCCCTTTCGCATACCCACAGAACCGACCGGGGGTTGGAAGCGGGATTGACGGCTTCGCACGGGATAAAACGGCTGATCCGTGAAAGGTAGTCGTGGAGCAGAAGATAGGACGCGGAGCTTTTGAACGCTTTGCTGACAGGCTGACCCGCCTTGAGCCAGGCCAGAGAAAATCGTATCTTCATCGGCATCCTCCCTTGTTTTATTGTAACTCCGGCCTCGTGTTTTACCAGGCGTTTTTTACTTCTCCTCAAGCTTCAGCGCCGTTAGAATGCCCCATCATGAAACCTGCTCTTGACCATATTTTCATTGACCCGCACGTCAAGGGAACCTCTTTGGTCCGCCGGATCCTTCAAAAAAATCCGCGGGTTCCCGCAACAATAATAACCGACAAAGAAAAATTTCTTAAGGAAGCCCGGGAGATACCCCTCGGTCAGGGCAAGCGAAACCTGTGGCTCACGGAATTCAAAGGGCCTCTCCTCAAACCATGCCCGGCTACCGGGGAAGACTATCTTTGTTGCCGGTATCAAACTATCAATACGCAAACCAACTGCCCGCTTGATTGCTCCTACTGCATCCTACAGCATTTTCTCAATTTCCCGATGCTCACGGTCTACGTAAACGCAAACAATGTTCTCAAGGAAATCGACGCCTTGATCGCCTCCGAACCCAAACGGCTTTTCAGAATGGGGACGGGAGAGCTGACCGACAGCCTCGCGCTGGATCCCCTCACCCGCATAAATGAAACGCTGATCCGGCACGCTCTCAAGCGAAAATATATTCTCGAGATCAAAACCAAAACGAATCTTGTCACTCATCTCCCTGAAATATCAAGACGGAACATCCTTGTTTCCTGGTCACTCAACCCTGATCAGACTATCCGGGAGGAGGAACACAAAGCGGCTCCGCTCGAAGCACGGCTCAGGGCCGCAAAAACAGCCCTGAAAAAAGGTTATCGTCTGGGCTTTCATTTTGATCCCCTTCTGCTCTTCAAGGGTTGGGAAAAAGCTTACGGCGGGCTCATTCACAAACTCACAAAAGAAATCCCGGAAAAAGAAGTGATGTGGATCAGTCTCGGCAGTTTACGATACCCTTCGGAACTCAAGCGAATTCTTGATGAGCGCTTCCCCCGCTCCAAGATCGGGGCGGCAGAATTCCTGAAGGGCCTCGACGGAAAGATGCGCTACTTCCGTCCCGAACGTACCAAGCTCTACGCGAAAATTTACGGAATGCTCCGCAAGCACTGGAAAGATGTCTTTATTTATTTTTGCATGGAAAACCGGACGATTTGGAACGATATCATGGGGTTTAGCCCCCGGGATAACGCTGAACTCGACCGGCTTTTTCAGGAAAGTATTGAGAAGAGGTTCCCGGAAATCAATAAACCGTAATGTGCACTCAGGGACGGTGCTGTTTTAAACTCCCCATCTTGCGGAGGATCATGCCGGTGCTTTGCCTTATGTGATCGGGCCGGACATGCTTCTGGCATTTTCGCTTCCCGGCATCTCTATTTTAAGAGCCTGAACAACCCCTGCGGAGACACTCGCTCAACGGCGGGGATTACTTCTTTTCCCACCTACCCGAAGGAGTCTGCACATTTTCGCCGGGAGACGCTTTATCACGCTGAACCTCCGCGAACACGCGCTCCACTTCCGCCATGCCTCCGGGGCCAAGCGCGTTCTGATCTACGAGCGCCTGATAAATCACGCGGCGGTCCCTGTTTTCCGCGGAAGCAATGTCCGCCGCCTTCGCGTCGCTGCGGAGCGTCGCCACAAATCCCCGGTTATCTTCTCCGATCACTCCGGATTTTTTGAGCTCCTGCACCCGGGCGTAACGGGCCTGACGCGATTTAAGCGCGCGGTCAATTTCGGGCGTAATTTTCTTCAGGTCATATTTCCCGGCAAAGCAAAGCGGAAGCACCAGCATCATCGTTGTCAACAATCCGGTCACTGTCAGAAAATATCTTTTCATTTGTTCACCCCGTCAAAGAGAAGTCCCGTTTCAGGAACGAAACTGTTTTGTTATCAATCAATTTAACTTTTCGATTCTGGATAACGTTCATGAGAAAACCGGCCCGCCCCGCCTCTGAAGATCTCTAGCTGACCGAACCTCCCCGGGCCACCATGTCTTCGATACCGGTCGCGGTATCTTTGAGACCCCGAATATCGACAACCACATTGGCATTGATCGTGATGGGGCGCTCCGGATCCCCGACCGCTTTGACCGTACACCCCGTAACCGCTACTGCCGTAAAAACAAGCCCCGTATACCGGATCATTTTTTTAATCATAGTTTGACCTCGACCACGCCCATCCACCGGGCGATCTTTAAAAGTGCGTTCTCGGAATCCGTGCGGACTTCCATACTGAGTTGCAGTTTGAGATTATAATCCAGGACCAGGATATGGAGGAGCACTTTCATGCGATCCCCCTCGGGCATCTCCACTTTGAGATCCGCTGTTTTGAATCTGACGAGCCGCTCACCCCGACCCGCAAGTTTTTCCACCCTTTTTCTTTGGACAGACGCCGGCAGATACGGAAGGAAAAGATCAAAAAACTTTGCCTGCAGGCTCCCTCCGGGATCCGGCGCGTCAAGCGTCATCTCAAAAAAAGGAGCCTGGTCCCCCGTCCGGCGAAAGCGGATATGCCCCCCGACCTTTCCCGATGCGCCATCAAGATTGTCTGGATCAAGCCAGCGGAAGTCTTCAAGCGTCATTCCGTCAAAATCCGCAGCCAGCTGGAACCGCGGTTCATTCCCGC
>JAKJDL010000040.1:0-614 GCA_022705945.1 Candidatus Omnitrophota bacterium
GCTCAGAAAAATCCAGAGAAAAAATCACCGCTACAGTTTCCGAACCTCTATCTGGAGAACAGACAAGGCCTTGCAATGATTAAACGATAAACAGAAGAAACTCACCGGTGTGAAAATTCAGAGAATAATTAGGAGGGCTATTCAAAACTTCAAAAAAAAAAGCAGACGGAAAAGTTTTACGTAACTTACCGCCATCTAAAAATTTCATACTTTGCTGAAAAAGATAAAAAAGTGGGGAGTAATGGATTTGAACCATTGAAGGCGAAACGCCAACAGATTTACAGTCTGTCCCCTTTGGCCGCTCGGGCAACTCCCCATGAAACTGGTAACCAGGATTTCGCGTCTGGAAATAACAAACAAAAAAAGCGCGTCAACTTTTCGTTTGCCGTTACACTCTATTCTCCACACTCTAAAAAACCAGCTGGCGGAGGGATTTGAACCCCCGACCCGCTGTTTACAAAACAGCTGCTCTACCAACTGAGCTACGCCAGCAAAGAAAACTTTTCCAGAAGGCGCGACATTCTACAAGAAAGATTTCGAAAAATAAAGAAAACCTTGTGGACCGAGTTGACTCATACTAAACCTTAGCATAGAGAACTCTGCTCTACAGCTTT
>JAKJDL010000040.1:649-896 GCA_022705945.1 Candidatus Omnitrophota bacterium
AGATTGATTACGGTTCGCACCCGATCATCAACTAAAAACAATTTACTTTCCAACGGGGTTCTCATTCTCAACAAGATTTCACAACAGCAAGTTGATCCATATATGCATTTATTACAATTTGTCGGTCATATTCCCGTTCCATCTTCTTTCGTCCAGCCAACCCCATCGCTTTTTTCTCATCATAAGATAATTCACAAAATTTCTTAATGACGCTCACCAGAGCTTCCACATTCTTCGCCTCAAATCC
>JAKJDL010000041.1:0-383 GCA_022705945.1 Candidatus Omnitrophota bacterium
CCTTCGGCAACATTGGTTAGAATCTCATAAGCCCTTTGGTTTCCAATGCGGCAAGGGTTGCATTTTCCACAAGACTCTTTGCGGAAAAAGTTGAGTAATACACGAGCCAGGTCAACAACACAGGTTTCTTCATCGCAAATCAACAATGCACCGGAGCCGAGGGCCACGCCAGCCTTGGCGAATGAATCAAAATCCATAGGCGTGTCTTGGAGGACGGCAGGAATGATAGACCCTGATGAGCCACCTGTTTGAGCCAATTTGAAAGGCTTGCCATTTTTCATGCCTTTGGCATAAATCGCAATCACTTCGCGCAGGGTGATCCCCATGGGAACCTCGATGAGGCCGGTCTGGTTGACATTCCCCATGATGGTGTAGACCTTGGT
>JAKJDL010000041.1:448-633 GCA_022705945.1 Candidatus Omnitrophota bacterium
GGGGGGAACGTTGGCGAGCGTTTCAACATTGTTCACCAGGGTGGGTTTTCCCCATAAGCCATTTGTAGTGGGGTATGGAGGGCGGGCGCGCGGTTCACCGCGCTTGCCTTCAATCGATTCGATCAACGCGGTCTCTTCACCACAGATGTACGCACCAGCGCCACTGTGCACATGAAGCTTGAATT
>JAKJDL010000042.1:0-242 GCA_022705945.1 Candidatus Omnitrophota bacterium
GTCCTGAGAGGGACCAGCCAGAATCCCGACGTTTACTTCCAGGGCCGGGAGACGGTCAATCCGTACTATCTCGCCGTGCCCGGCATAGTCCAGGATGCGATGGACCGCTTCGCGTCCCTCACCGGCCGCGCGTACAGCCTGTTCGAATACACTGGCGCTCCCGACGCCGACCGTGTGCTGGTGATGATGTGCTCCGGCGCCGAGGTCGCCCACGAGACCGTGGACAGCCTCGTGGCGGGCGG
>JAKJDL010000042.1:320-604 GCA_022705945.1 Candidatus Omnitrophota bacterium
TGCCGTCCTGGACCGCACCAAGGAGCCCGGATCGGCGGGCGAGCCGCTGTATCTCGATGTCGTTAACGCACTGGCGGAGACGGGCCGCTCCTCTGTGAGGGTGATCGGCGGCAGGTACGGCCTCGGCAGCAAGGAGTTCACGCCGGCCATGGTCGCGGCGGTCTTCGACGAGGCCGGGAAGCCCTCCCCCATCAGGCATTTCACTGTCGGGATAGACGACGACGTGACGCACTCGTCTCTCGAGGTCAGCGATGAATTCAGCCTCGAGTCGCCCGGGATGCATC
>JAKJDL010000043.1:0-266 GCA_022705945.1 Candidatus Omnitrophota bacterium
GAAGCATCCACGAAGACAAGATTACGGGCTTGCCACCAGAACCATGGCACGAACTTGTCCCTCTCTGTGATCATCCAAGTCTCCACTGGTTTCCCAATCAATCACTTGTTGTAAAGAAACGCTTCTGCTCGGCGCATAGCGTCACCAGCAGAGTTTGCTTTTCCACAACTGGACCATCCTGCGTAAGACACGTAGACGTACTTGCTCACCGGATCCCACTTTACCTCATAGGATTTTCCGGAACCGCTTTTCACGCGGCCAATCTT
>JAKJDL010000043.1:364-603 GCA_022705945.1 Candidatus Omnitrophota bacterium
CAGCCAACAAACGGCGGGGCCACTGCAGACCAAGAGGCCCTTCGCGGTTGGTGGACGGGTTTGATTGGCTCCGGCAGAGGGACTCGAACCCCCGACCCAGCGGTTAACAGCCGCTTGCTCTACCGACTGAGCTATGCCGGAATAAAAATGTCAAACAAACGAACCGCTGCAGAGTATCTTCCATCCCAGATGAGATTGTCAATAGTTGTTTTTCCAATAATCGCTGTCTCCTTCTAGCA
>JAKJDL010000044.1 GCA_022705945.1 Candidatus Omnitrophota bacterium
GTGGGGTTATCCCTGGCAAGCATTCCAAGCCAGACTTGAAATTGCGAAGGCGGGATAAGGCCCTATTATAGTCAGCCATGTCCCTTTCATCCAGCCTCTTTTTTCACCCTTTTCACCCACTCCAAGACCCGGGCCTAAGTCCCGGTGTTGGAGTGGGTGCGAGATTGGTCTTGTCATTATTGGTTAATTGAAGTAAAAGGTGGTTCGAATATTCCGGACATTTTCAGACATGCTTCTCCCGAACAGACCGAGAGACTCATTATGATACTGGCTTTCAATAAACCCTACGGTGTGCTTTCTCAATTTACAAAAGAAGCGCCGCATCACCGGACCCTCGCGGAGTTCGGTTTTCCCGGGGATGTGTATCCCATCGGACGCCTTGATGCGGACAGCGAGGGTCTTATCCTTCTGACCAATGACCGGAAATGGAATGAACGGCTTTTAAAACCTTACCATGGTCATCAAAGAACCTATCATGTCCAGGTGGAAGGTATCGCAACCGAGGAAGCCCTGGCCAAATTAAGAAAGGGTGTGCTGATCCGGCGGATGAAGACAGCTCCCTGCCAGGCGCGAGCGCTCAAAGATCCGGGC
>JAKJDL010000045.1 GCA_022705945.1 Candidatus Omnitrophota bacterium
GTGTACGCGGGGACGCGCGGCGGAATACCCGCCATGACCGAGATGACCCGCGCGACATTATGGGCATCCGACTGCTGACCGACACAACCCATGATTACTTCGTCCACCGCATCCGGATCGACCTTGCTTCGTTCCAAAAGCGCCCGGATAAGGACCGAACCAAGCTCCTGGTTGGTGAACGATCGGAGGGCCCCGCCCAGCTTCCCTTGCGCCGTGCGGCAGGCGCCCGCAATCACGATCTCTTTCATCGGGTAATCCTTTCTTCCGGGATTAAACGCGGGTTATTCCACCAGAAGGCGTTTAATCTCGGCCAGCTGTTCCCGGGTCCGGCTCACGCCCTCGGTAATATATTTATCAGGGGAAAAGAACTCGATCCAGTGACCGTCGGCAATGGCCGCGTGGATAAAGACATCCGCTTCAGCGGCCTGCATCCTCGCGATCTCATACTCCATGAACTGGATCGTATTCATCAGAACATTGAAAATATTGCCCGTGTAACGTCGCTTGGCCCGATCCATCGTCCTCAGGATCATACGAGGCAGCGGTTTCTGCCGTTGAAGCTCCGCATGCAGGGCCTTTCGCCGCAGTT
>JAKJDL010000046.1 GCA_022705945.1 Candidatus Omnitrophota bacterium
TCCCCCCGCTGTTCAATCCGGTCGATGAAAATCTTCAGGCGAATATCCGTGAACATATCAAAATCAAAACGCACTCCTTCTTCAAGAAAGACCCTGTTGCCGAGATACTCACGGGAAATCAAGCTCGCGAAATCCGCGATACTCTGGCTTTCGTAGGCGTTGGCAATCTTCACGACCGCCTCCTGCACAAGATCAAGATAGGAGATGTTCCGGTAAATGATCGTAACGACCCCGGGAAAGAAAGGGATGACCGCCTCCTGAGAATCGACCGTCTTGATTTTAAGCATTATCTGATATGGTTTCTCAGCCATGGGGGAGAATCGATAGAAAAGATCCCGATTCACCTGTATTTCCGTCCATGTCCTGCCCGCGTCTTCGGAAATAAGAAGTGTTTGAATCCTCTCCACCGTCGAAAGGCGGGCCGTAACTTCAATGTTGCCGGAACGAAGGTCCGCCGCGGTCAAAACAACTTGTCCCCCCGTCACGTCCTGGAGATCATGCGTATTGAGTCGGGCATCATACAGGGTATAAAATTCAGACAATACCGGCGAACCGCCAGCCGATCCCCCTCCCGTGCCCGAAC
>JAKJDL010000047.1:0-309 GCA_022705945.1 Candidatus Omnitrophota bacterium
TGTGTCCGCCCCTCGGGGCTGGCGCAACGCTCGATTGAAATGAATTAAAGTTGATTTGCCTTATCGCGCGCGGTGGTCAGGATGCCGCGGTGATAGGGTGCTTGCTCGTTGGAAGCAAGTGCGCCCGTAGCTCAATTGGATAGAGTGTCACCCTCCGAAGGTGAAGGTTGCTGGTTCAATTCCAGCCGGGCGCGTGATTTTAAAACCGGGGGCGTCCGTCCGGCAAGTTTCGCGGCGGATGAATGTCCTCGTTGTCCTCAAGAGACGGATCAATGAAAAACCTCAACGCTTCCAGAATTTTTAATATGG
>JAKJDL010000047.1:319-570 GCA_022705945.1 Candidatus Omnitrophota bacterium
TTTCGGCGGACACGCGTGTCGCGGATGTGCTCGTCACGAAAAGCGAATTCGACGAATCGACGAAGAAGATCAGGACCACGATCAAATTTCTCGAATACGATGCCAAAGACCGGCCGCTCGCCCCGAAATATTTCACCTTCCCGGGTAACATCATCCAGTTTCAGTCGCTTGTGGTCCGTTTCCAGGACAAGTTCGTGGGCGCGGGGGACCGGCTCAGGGGCAAAAGCGCGTATCTTTTCATGAAGGCGTTT
>JAKJDL010000048.1:0-307 GCA_022705945.1 Candidatus Omnitrophota bacterium
TTATCTCTACTTTTTCCCCGGACGTCCGGATAACCCGCCCCAACTCCGGCTGACAATCCAGTCCGGCGGAGATCTCCGGCAATGGGAATCCGTCCTCCTGAAAAAAGAACGGACCATCCGTCATCTCGAAGCGAGGATCAAAGCCATGTCGGAGAGAATTCAGGCGGCCTCGGAGGATCTCCGCAGCAGCCGCAACGAGGAATCCGAGTACCGGAAAGAGGCTCTTCAGCTGGCGCTTCGTTACCAGGCGGAGCTGGATACCCTCAGAAATGCCGTCAGTGAGCGGGATGCCGTTGTCCTCGGGCTG
>JAKJDL010000048.1:317-567 GCA_022705945.1 Candidatus Omnitrophota bacterium
CGGAAGGAACTGAATGAGGCTAAATCTGTTTCAAAAGGTTCGGGAAGCGAGGGCGTGTCGCCTCCGGGTTTTTCCATGCAAAAAGCCGGGATGCCCGGGTCTGAACCTCTTTTGGGTAAAGTCGTTATGATAAATAGCCGATACCGGTTTGTGATCGTTGATGTTGGCGCCAGGCGGGGGGTTCGCCCCGGAGAGAAAGTTCACTTCCTGAACGGAACGGAGGTCGTTGCCGTTGGAAATGTGGAGGAGG
>JAKJDL010000049.1 GCA_022705945.1 Candidatus Omnitrophota bacterium
GCAAAATCAGCGTTCCCGCCTGAACATCCGTCAAACCCGTATACGTGTTCGTCCCGGATAACGTCGCCGTCCCGGCGCCAGTCTTCGTCAGCGTCGCTCCCGCGCCGCCAAGCGCCGCGCTGACCGTTCCGGTGTCCGTCAGGGCATACGATGAGCCGGTAAGCATGCTGTCTCCCGATATCGTCCCGCTCGAGAGAGTCACTGCCCCCACCGTTTCATTGTCATCAACGTTCAGCGTCCCGCCGCTCACCCGGACAGCGGCCGTGTTAGCGATCGCCGCGCCATTCCGCAAAATCAGCGTCCCCGCATTCACATTCGTCGCCCCGGTGTAACGGTTCGCCCCGGAGAGAAGCAGAGTCCCGGCTCCGGTCTTCGTCAGCGAACCGTTCGTCGCCGTAGAGGCTCCGGACATCGTCAGCGTATTCGCGGCCTCGGTGATTTCGATCGTCGCCGTCTTGTTGGCATTGATCGTGAAGTTGCGATTCGTGCTCGCCGTCGCGCCCGTGTATCTCAGCGTGCCGCC
>JAKJDL010000004.1:0-19305 GCA_022705945.1 Candidatus Omnitrophota bacterium
CCGCCGTCATTCTGTTCGTTTTTGCGGCTCCCCAGCTCAATCATGTCGAACTTCAAATGCCGTCCCGGGATTGGGGAAGAAACTGGGCCACTTTTGTAGGTATTATCCTTGCCATTTCCGGAGTTGAAGCGATAGCCAACATGACGGGGGTAATGGTCGAGCCCGTCGCGAAAACATCGAGACGGGCGATTCTTCCGGTCCTGATCGAGGTTTCCATCCTGACGTTTCTTCTCGGCTTTGCCATGAACGCGATCCCCGGGCTTACGGGCCACACGGAAGACATGCTCCGCGCGATGGGAAACCATTTTATCGGGCCCTGGTACGGAAAGATTATTTCGGTGGCCTTCGGTTTTCTGCTGCTTTCGGCGGGGAATACCGCAATTTCCGCTCTTGTCAGTATTCAGTTTACGCTCGCCAAGGACAAGGAACTGCCCCCGGTTTTTTCCAAACTGAATCGGTTCGGAATGCCCTGGTTTTCTTTAATCGTGGCAACGATTGTTCCCGTGATTGTCTTGACCATCGAACGCGATGTCATGCACCTGGCTGCTCTTTATGCGATCGGTGTTGTCGGGGCCATTACTCTGAATTTGGGGACTTGCGCGACCAATCCCCATATCCGGCTCAAGAAACGGGAGCGCGGGCTTTTGACTTTTGCGACGGTTATTTTGGTGGTGATTGAAATCACCATCGCGATTGAAAAGCAGAACGCATTATTCTTCGCTTTGACCGTTCTCAGCACGGGTCTTTTGCTGCGTTATCTCGGCAAGAAGGTCGTTCCCGCACCCATGCCCGAGCTGTCGGCCGAGGTCAATGTTCTGACGCTTCAGGAAGCCAAGGAGATCGCGTCGCTCTATAAAAGCACGGCCCTCATCGCCTTGAAAACTTTCAATGAGCCGGTCCTCGAGGAGGCGGCGCTTCATGTCAAAGCAAAAGGCGAGAATTCGGTCTATTTAAATTATGTTGAGGAAGTGCCCCCTTCTCCGGAACTTCCTACCGAGATGGAACCATCCCGTGAATCCATGGAAGTTTTTTTGAAGGCGCAGGAAACCATGGAAAAACACGGGATCACAGCCGTACCTATCTGGCAGGTTGGGGATAACCCGGGAAGAATGATTGCGCGGGCGGCGAAGGAACTTGACGTGAACACGGTCGTGATCGGAGCGACTAAAAGAAGCGCTCTGATCAATCTTTTGCGAGGAGATGTCCTCAGGAATCTCGCGCACAACCTTCCCAAGGCAAGCCATTTATTGATTGTTGGTTGAAAGAGCGCAAACCTGTCTTGACGGTTCCTGAAGGTCTTTTTTCCCGTGTCGCGAAATGCCCGGAAACTTCCGCTGGCCTACTTGAGCTTTTTCCGTTATCTTATCCCGGCTGTTAACTTCATCGAAAGGCGGGACTTATTATGAAAGTCATTTCTTTTGTTCTCATCCTGTCCTTGGTCGTTTTTGCCCCCTCCGGATTCGCCGAGTGGTTTGGGGGAGAGGTTGCCGGGACCGATCTCAAGGCGCAGGAATTGACCATTACGGAGATCGATCCCATCACCGAAATCGAGGAAACCTCTGTGATTGCGGTTATTCCTTCCACTGTTTTCAGCGGGGTCCGTTCCCTCAAAGATGTCAGGACCGGAGACGAAATCTTGATCGAGGCCGGGTATGATGAAAACAGCGACTCATGGCAGGCGATTTCGGTAGAAGTGTCCGCCGGAGGAGAATGAACCTGAAAGGCCGTTGCAAGCTCATCAATGGTCAAAAGGTTACGATCGGGATACTGACCACCCCTCAGAAGGATATCTTTCATTCCAATTATCACATCGGACTTCTGTCCGGGATCATGCCGCGCATCAAGTCTCTCGGTTGCCGTCTCCGGATCGTTATGATGCCGGCACGTCCCTACGGCAAACTCGCTGATATCCTGACCCGCCATAAAGTTGACGGCATGATGATCCTGACATGGCGGTGGATCCATCCCGCGCTGGCGAAACTTGTTGAGGAGGGGGAGGATTCCAGGATCCTCGTCGTGAACGATCCGCTGCCCCGGCTTGGCGTGAACTGCCTGTATACGGACACGGATAGAGGAGTCAAACTTGCCGTAAAGCGCCTTGTGAAGAAGGGAGTTCGGAAGATAGGAATGATTCATGGGCCGATTGACGTCAAGTTCAGAATCGGCGGGAAAAACCGGACATTACCGTTTATCGATTCAAGGCTCAAAAAAGCCGCTTTTATCAAAGCGCTTCAAGCGGAAAAAATACCTTTAAAACGGTCATGGATACGTTCAACTTCTGCGAACAGCAAAAAAGAAGGGTATCGCCTGGCAGTGAAGTGGTTTTTCGAAAAACAGATACCTCGTGCTATTGTCTGCGGGAACGACGACCTTGCGTTCGGCGTTCTTGAAGCCATGAAAGTTTCCGGGTTTCGATGCCCCGAGGATGTTGCGGTGATAGGCTTTGATGATAACCCGAAGGCCGCGGGCTGCAAGCCGCCGCTTACAACGATCCGTCAGCCTCTCCGGCTTATGGGGAAGGAAGCGGTTGATATTCTTTACCGAGAGATTACGAGGCCTCGCCGTAAAGCAGTTTTAAGAAAATATACCCCCGTGTTGGTCGTGCGGCGATCTTCCTAGCGACAGGCTTTTCTCTTCCTTTCTCCCATCAATCTTCCCCCGGTTTTTGCCGTAAATATGCCCGGGACATCTCTTTAATACAGGATCGCGCATGCTTATCACATTTATTGCCGCTTTGATCGGTCTCGGATATTTTTTTTATCCCCCAAGATTCAACTGGGTCCGCTCGTCAGTCAAGTATCTGGCGGGGATATTCTGTTTTTGGGCGGCCATCCTCTTTGCGGAGCCCCAGGTCCAGCCCTCGATATGGCGCGCCGCGGGACTTCTGGTGCTGCTGATCTCGGCTTTCCTGCTCCTGGCGGATTTCACGACCTCTTTTGTGATCCGGATATCTGAAAGGTTGTCGCTGATCTTTAAAAGAAAAATCCGCTTGCCGGCGTATCTTGAAGCGGTCTGGTCTGCCTATGAAAATCTTGCGGCGCGAAAAGTGGGCGCGCTGATCGTGATTCAACGGAACCATCCTCTCCGGGCAAGCATGAGAGGTCCGGGAATTTCTTTTGATGCCGAAGTGATTCCCGAAATTTTGATTCCTCTTTTTTTTACGACCTCTCCGGTCCACGATGGCGCTGTCATCATTAACAAGGGACGTATCCGGGCGGTCAAGGCGATTCTGCCGCTTGCGACGGTCATGGACGGAACGGTGAATTTCGGAACCCGCCACCGCGCGGCTATTGGAATTACGGAAAAGACGGATGCCGTAGCTTTGGTGGTTTCCGAGGAGAGGGGACAGATTAGCATTGCGTCGCGGGGGTGCCTTGTCCGGGTGCGGAACGGGGATGAGTTCAGGCGTGTGTTGAGCTGGATTCTGAAAGGGAGGAGTTTGTTCAAGCTCAAGGATATCGATGTGATCGCGACCACGAAGGTGCTTGACGACCTTGTGTGATTGCCGGACCCGGCGATAACGCGGGGGAAGGAAAAAGAAGGATCAAAATGACTCGAAATCATATTCTTGCAATCGACCAGGGAACGACGAGCTCCCGCGCGATCCTTTTTGATCCGGCCGGGAATCCCGTCGCGAGCGCCCAGCGGGAATTCCGGCAGTATTTCCCGAAACCGGGCTGGGTGGAGCACGACGCCGAAGAGATTTGGCAGTCCTGCGTCTCGGTCATAAAAAAAGTGATTAAAAAAAGCAGAATCCATACGGCGCAGATCGCCGGGGTCGGCATCACCAATCAACGGGAGACGACAATTCTTTGGAACCGGAGAACCGGGAAACCCGTTCACCGTGCCATCGTCTGGCAATGCCGCCGAACGGCGGAAGTTTGTCAAAAACTCAAGAAATATGAAACTTTGATTCATCGGCGGACCGGGCTTGTGCTCGACCCTTATTTTTCCGGAACCAAGATCCGGTGGCTGCTTGATCATGTGCGGGGGCTTAAGGAAAAGGCCGCGCGCGGCCTTATTGCCTTCGGTACCGTTGACAGCTGGCTGATCTGGAAGCTGACAGGCGGAAAAGTTCACGCCACCGATCATACGAACGCTTCCCGCACCCTTCTTTTCAATATTCGCACCCGGAAATGGGACCCGAAACTTCTCGATGTCTTTGGCGTTCCTCCGGAGGTGTTGCCGGTTGTTCAGTGCTCCGGATCCGTTTTTGGGAAAACCGAAACGGTCGCGGGTCTGCCGTCCGGCATTCCGGTCGCCGGGGTGATGGGGGACCAGCAGTCGGCGTTATACGGGCAGGGTTGTTACGCGCCCGGCACAAGCAAAAACACCTATGGGACCGGATGTTTTATCGTGACCAATACCGGCCGGAAACCTGTTTATTCGAAGCGCGGTCTTCTGACGACTCTTGCCTGTGATGCGAAAGGACGACCGGTTTACGCGCTTGAAGGATCGGTTTTTATCGGCGGGGCGGTGATCCAGTGGCTTCGGGACAGTATGAAACTTTTCAAAAAAGCCTCGGAAACAGAAACCATGATCCGGGACGTTAAAGACACGCACGGGGTCTACGTGGTGCCGGCGTTCGTGGGACTCGGTGCCCCTTACTGGGCGAGCGGAGCCCGTGGATTGATATCGGGAATCACTCGGGGAACGACCGTGCCTCATATAATCCGCGCCGCGCTTGAATCGATAGCCTATCAAACGCGGGATGTTTTTGAGACGATGAAAAAAGATTTCAGACGCCATATCCGCGAACTCAAAGTGGACGGGGGCGCATGCAGGAATAATTTCCTGATGCAGTTCCAGGCGGATATTCTTGGCACCAGGATCATCCGTCCGAAAGTGGTGGAGCTGACGGCCAAAGGCGCGGCGGATCTTGCGGCTGTGACACTCGGCTTTAAAAAAGCGCCCGGCCCCGGGCCTATCGACCGTGTGTTTTATCCGGCGATGAGGATTTCAAGGCGCAAGGAGCTTTACCGCGGCTGGCTGAAGGCGGTAAAAAGGGCGATGCTTGCTTGACACCGGGACCCGTTCCCGGGGATTCACAAAAAGTGTGAACCTGAACGGGTCTCTTTCAAAAGAATTATCGAGGGAATCTGCCCATGAAACGGGATATTGGTCTTTTTGGAAAACAAACATATGATCTCCTGGTGATTGGCGGCGGGATCAACGGCGCCTCAATCGCCCATCTTGCCGCGCGAAGCGGGATACGGACCGCGCTTCTCGAAAAAGGGGATTTTGCGTCCGGAACTTCCAGCCGGTCCACGAAGCTCATCCACGGCGGCCTGCGGTATCTCGAGAATTTTGATTTCGAACTTGTTTATGAATCCCTGCGCGAGCGCGCCGTCCAGCTCAAGACAGCGCCTCATCTCGTCAAACCGCTCGCATTCCTGATCCCGGTATACCGGGGCGACCGGCGCCCGCTCTGGATGATGCGCTTCGGTGTTTTTCTCTATGATCTTATTGCCGGCCCTTACCGCGTGGCCCCTCACCAAAGCCTCACGAAAGAAAAAGTCCTCGAACTCGAACCCGGTGTGAAACGCGAGGGCCTGAAAGGCGGCGTCCTCTACTATGACGCGCAGATGGACGACGCGAGGCTTTGTCTTGAGAACGTCCTTTCCGCCGCCGAGGCGGGCGCTCATGTCGCCAATTACGCGGAGGCGACGGGGTTTCTCAAAGCGAACGGACGCGCGGAGGGTGTGAAAGCGGTTGATGTTCTTTCCGGAGCGGAATTTGAAGTTCGCGCGAAGAGAATCGTTGTTGCGGGAGGGCCGTGGACGAACGGGCTTCTCAGGCTTGATGACGATCACGCGAAAAAAAAGGTCCGGACGACCAAAGGCATTCATATCGTATATAAAGACCGGCTCTCGGATCGGGCGCTTTTTATTCCTTCCGCAAGCGACAAGCGGATTTTTTTCGTGATCCCGTGGCTCGGGCACTCGTTGATCGGTACTACGGACACCGATTACGTCGGAAATCCCGATCAAGCCGGGGCGGAGCCGGAGGATGTGGATTATCTGATGCGGGAAACGAAGCGGGTATTTCCACGACTCGATGTTTCCCCGGCCAAAATCCTCTCGACCTTCGCGGGGCTCCGGCCGCTGGTCAGGAAGGGCGGCTCCGCGAACAAGGTCTCCCGCAAGCACCTGTTCCATGAATCCCCGTCGGGCATTATTTTTGTGGTGGGGGGGAAGTATACGACATATCGGGCGGTTGCTGAAGATTGCCTCAGGAGAATTTTCAAGGATTTCCGTCCGGTGAAACCTTTCACGGTTTACGGCGGGGGAATGGTTGCGGAAAACGCGGAGGTCATCGCCGACGGCTGCGGTCTTGAGCCCGGGATCGTTCGTTCCCTCATGGATCTCTACGGCGGCCGGTACCGCGACGTGCTTGCCCTGGTTGAGAAAGCTCCGTCCCTCGCGGAAAAGGTCTCCGACGATCCGCCTGTGATCAAAGCACAGCTTGCCTACGCCGTGGAAGCCGAGATGGCGCGAAAGCCGGAAGATGTTTTCATGCGCCGGTTGCCGCTGGGTTCTCTCGGACCGGTTCCTGACGGTCTTCAAAAAACCGCTGAACAGTTTCTGATCTGATCGTATAATCGCGGGTTTTTTTCCGGGGAACTTCCGCTGATTCGTGAAAAGACACGTCCCATCTGTGCCCCCAAAGGTATCATCCCCGCAGTGGCGCGCGGGATCTAGTCTGCGGCGCAGTCGGGTAGTCTTCCTCCGGACCCAAGAATGCGTTTCCGGACATCCGCCGCGATCCTCGCCCGGGATTTTGAGTTTAAAATCCCGGGCGGATATGGCATACTCTGCGAAACTTTTTATCGGAGGATTCCGTCATGAAGCGTGAAATGCTGTCATTCGTGGTTATCACCGCGCTGATCTCTTTGCTCCAGGGATGCGCCTCACAGTCCAAGGCCGGAAATCTCGCGGCTACAGGTGCCGGGACCGCCGTTCAGGCCGTTTCCGCGACAGCCGAAGCATCTGCGCCGGCGGCCGCTCTCCCAACCCAAACAACAACGGCCTCCGCGGCCGCTGAAAGAAAGGAAACGATGAAAGCGACGATCCAGACAACGAAGGGAATGATCGAAGTTGAACTTTATGCTGATAAAGCACCGAAAACGGTGGAGAATTTTGTGACGCTTGCCCAAAAAGGGTTCTATGACGGAATTATCTTCCACCGCGTGATCCCCGGTTTTATGATCCAGACGGGAGATCCCACCGGAACGGGGATGGGCGGGCCCGGTTATAAGTTCGCGGATGAGTTTGACAAAAGTCTCCGTCACAACAAACCCGGGGTGCTTTCGATGGCCAACTCAGGTCCCAACACGAACGGCAGTCAGTTCTTTATCTGTGAAGTCCCGACGCCCTGGCTCGACGACAAGCATTCTGTATTTGGCCGGGTCACGAGCGGGATGGATGTTGTGACAAGGATCGCGAATGCCCCGCGTGACGGCCGGGACAAACCGCTTGAAACCATCAAAATGGAAAAGGTGACGATCCTCGACTAACCTTTTCCGACCCGGGACGGATTTGTCCGATACCTTACCTTGCGGCTAACAGGACCCGGTCTTAAAATAAAATCCAAGACCGGGTCTTTTTTCTTGTGTTTATCAGGCAGATGGATATAATCCGTCCGTTTCGCGTTCTTTCAGAAAACCAGAATAACAGGCGCATTTGGGAAGTGAGATCCGCCATGAAGTTTTGCGGAAGCTCCGCGGTGCCGCCACTGTGGTCCCGAGCCTCAGCTCGGGATGAGCCAGAAAACAGGCCTGTTATCCGTCAACAAAATGCTTCCGAGCAGAAGCGCCGGAGGGATAACCCTTTTCGCGCGAGCTTGGAGCGGAAAGGGTTTTTTTGTGTCTCAAAACAATTCGTTCCGGAGCGAGCAACTCCGGAAGACGTTAGCCGTTCTCTCCATCCTTTTTTTCACCGTCAATCTTGCCTGGAGCTGGCCGATCTCGAAAGACCGTTCAACGGGCAACACTCAACGGGCAACGGAAAAGCCGGATGTAATCGCGGCGCCGACCGATCCGAAATCTGAAATAAAGGCCCCCGCCCGTCCCGTGGCGGCCGAAGTTACCGTTCTCGAAGTCATCCGCACGGAGGATCCGCTCACGAATGTGACCCGCAGCGTGTCGGTTATCGATCGGGACGATATCAAAAATTCTACGGCCCGTTCCGTTCCCGAACTCCTCAAATCCCGGGCGGGGATCGTGATTTCCAAGGTCTTTGATAATCCCAAAGGGACGAGTGTGGATATTCGCGGCTTTGGGGAAACGAGCAGGCAGAATGTTCTCGTGCTTGTGGATGGCCGCCGCGCAAATCAAATAGATTTTACAGGCGCGGACTGGTCGGCGATTCCACTCTCCATAGTGGAGCGGGTTGAGGTGATACGAGGGCCTTCTACGGTGATCTATGGGGATAATGCCACGGGGGGCGTGATCAATATCGTTACAAAGAAGACAAAGAAAGGGATTCACGCCAAAGCGGAAACCGAGGTCGGTCTTCACAAATATAAACGAAACGGCGGGACTGTGTCCGCGGCCAATGATTGGGCGCGCGGGCTTTTTCACTTTGAAAATACCCAAGATGGCGGTTGGCGGACGAATAGCGATTATTGGGCCAATGACTGGTTCGGTAAGGTTGGAATCGGGCCTTGGCATGGCGGCGGGATAGATATGAGTATCGGGCATCATCGGGATCGTTACGGAATGCCCGGCGCGCTTTTTATGAGCGATATTGAAAGTTTGGGGCGGAAGGGAAGTACCCATTCGCAGGATCGCGGCTGGACCAGCGAGACTTTTGTTACGGCTAACCCTTACTGGGATTTTGACATCGGCGGGAACGAGTTTTCAATCTCGGCATTTAATTCATTCCGTCGGCGCCAAAGTAAAGGGAGTTCTCCCTATCCCGCGTCACTTTGGTCTCCGGCGGGGGACTGGGAGATGGTGCATCACATCGATTCTTATGAATTCCAACCCAAGATCACATGGACGAGAGCGCTCAACGACTGGATCACCAGCAAGATGACAGGCGGTTTCGATGTTTTCTTCGCGGAGGATAAGATCCGGAGCGGGGATCGGGCCCCGGGACAGGATGTTTTGAACATTGCAAAAAAATCCCTTGGGATGTACCTCTTTGAGAGCCTTTCGTTTTGGGAGCGTTTTCTTTTGAACGTGGGAGTGCGGGGGGATTGGGCCAAATACCGTTTTGATCAAAAGGAAGTCATCGCGAACCTGGATACGGGAAGTATGCGTAACATTGCTTTCGATATCGGGACGGGATTTCGTTATAACGAACGATCATTGGCCTATCTGAACATATCCCGCTCATACCGGATGCCGGCAACGGATGAATTTTACACGAACATGTGGAGTGCCTGGGGACTTGTCGGTGGAGGGTTGAATGCGGGTCTCAAGCAACAGCAGCAAATGAATTATGAATTGGGTGTTCGTGACAACACCTGGAAGCCCCTGGATTTCGCGCTGAACGTGTTCCTGACCGACGTGAAAGACGAGATCTACTACGATCCCAACACGTTCAACAACCAGAATTACAGTTCAATGGCGCGGCGTTACGGGCTGGAAATGGAAACGGCCTTGCAGTTATTTGCGAAGAAGTGGTACAACGTAAAGCCGTTCTTTAATTTGACAACCCAGAAACCTTATTTCAAGGGCGGGGATTATGCCAATAAAAAGATCCCGTTCGTGCCGGGCTTTAAATTTGCGACAGGTTTTGTTCTGGAGCCAGTCGAAGGCTTGACGCTTTCGGCCGAATTGAATCATCTCGGGTCCCGGTTTGTCGTCAGTGACCAGAGCAATGATCAGGCGAAAATGAAATCGTACACGACGGTAGATCTGAAGGCGCAATATCAATGGAAGTGGGCCACTGCTTGGGCGGCGCTGACAAATATTTTTGACTCGAAATTCCCGGAATATGCCGCCTATAGCACCGGCCGCGGTGAAGTGGGATACTATCCTGCGCAGGGCTTCGGGCTAACGTCGGGGGTTTCGTTGGAGTATTAAAACATCAAAGGAATTTATCCCGGGGTAAAATGGGAGTTTTAGCTATCAAGGTCATCGGATTAGTGTTTCTGGCGGTGTGCGCTTGCTCTCCCTGTCTTTATGCCCAGGAGGCGGCGACCCGGAGCTGGAGTGCCGCGCAATCGCGGCCGCGATCCCTGAATCCGCTCTTGCTGGTGGTGACGGGAGATCGTCCCAATGTCGTGATATCAGGGGCCGAGGTTTTCAACTCCGCCGCCAACCGGAATGAAAGGGCAGAAGGTCCCCGAACGCCTTTTCCTGTTCTGATGCCGGAGGCGATTATCTATCCCCGGATGGCCGTTAAAAAAAAATGGGAAGGTCAAACGATCGTTGCTGCGGAAGTGCTCCCGGACGGTTTGGTGGGGCGCACCGCTCTGGCGAAATCCTCGGGGCATGAAATCCTGGACGCGGCTGCGGAAGATGCCATCAAAACCTGGAAGTTTGAATATCCTTTTGAGAATAACGCTGGGGCGCCTCCTCAATATGTGGATATTCCGGTTACATTCAAACTTCAGAGTGAGGACAGGTCTTGAGTTTTGCAAGGAAGGATTCTTTTTTCTGCGCTTTTTGTTTTGCTCTCTGCGCCGGAGTTCTCGGTGTGCCCGGTGTTTCAAAAGCCGAACCTTCGAGTTCCGAGCCCCGAGATTCGGGTCCCCAACGCATCGTTTCCATTAACCTCTGCACAGATGAATTGCTGCTCAGGCTTGTAACGCCTGACCGGGTTGCGGGAATGACGAAATTCAGCGACGATCCCGAAGTGTCGACCGTTGCGAAATTATCTCAGGGTGTCAGGAAAATTCCGGGGAATATCGAAAGCGTCCTGGCTTGTGAGCCGGACCTTGTTCTGGGGGGGCGGTTTAACGGGAAGGAAACGCTTCATTTCTTCCGGTATTCTGATATCCCCGTGTTGATTTTTGATGTCGCAAAGAGTTTTGAAGATATCTACGGGGATATCCGCCGGCTTGCGGATGCGGTGGGAGAGCGGCAAAAAGGTGAGCGGATCATCCGGGAAATGCAGGAAGATCTCGCGGAGTTAAATCCCGGGACAACGCACGGCGTCGGCCCCTTCCAACACCCGGTGTTGGAAGGGTTAAATCGTGCGGTTTTTTTTCAGAGCGATAATTATGTGCCCGGGGAAGGGACATTCGAAAATGCGGTGATGGAAGCGGCGGGTTTCCGTAATATCGCGGCAGAGCTCGGGATCAGGGATTACGGCCGTATCGATCTGGAGCGGCTGATTGACGCGCGGCCTGACGTGATCATTTATTCAAGTGAACAAAGAAATTCAAAAACAGTCCGCGGAGAGGTTCTGGGACATCCGGCGATCAAAAAAGCTCTTCCGGATGTGAGGATCGTGACAATCCCGACGCTTTATCTGAGTTGCGGATCGCCGGTTTCGGTGGAAGCGGTCAGGATACTTGCGAAAGCTGCAAGGGCCTCGCCGCTCGGGGT
The DNA here is from genome assembly GCA_022705945.1 of Candidatus Omnitrophota bacterium. Classification (GTDB taxonomy): domain Bacteria; phylum Omnitrophota; class Omnitrophia; order Omnitrophales; family Aquincolibacteriaceae; genus UBA1443. The sequence continues at coordinate 11,504 of JAKJDL010000004.1, forward strand.
CGGATCGTCCGACTCTCTTCGGGAGGACTCGTAAACGGCTTTTAAAAACGGGTCCCGAAATCTTTTCAGAACTTCAGTCCGTTTGAAGGAATAAATGAAAAAAAACACTGTCAAAGAAGTGTCACCGTTTTGGCTCTACGTTGTGCTGGGTACGCTTCTTCTTGCCGCATTTCTCGGCTCTGTGAGCGTCGGGGCCCTGAAATTCTCTTTGTGGGATGCCCTGTGTCATCCGTCATCCGGATTTTCATTTATCTTGTGGGATATCCGTCTGCCACGCGCGTTGCTGGGGCTTTTGGTCGGAGCCACGCTCGGTCTTGCGGGTGCCGCCATGCAGGGGTTTCTTCGTAATCCTCTGGCCGAGCCGGGAATACTGGGAGTGACCGGCGGGGCCGCACTCGGCGCTGTTGCGGTTTTTTATACAGGTCTCATTTCAATTTTTCCTATGATGCTGCCGATCGGAGGAATCCTCGGGGCTTTTGTTTCGGTGATCCTTCTCTATCTTTTCGCCGGCGCCCTGGCCGGCATTCAAACTCTCATTCTTGCGGGGGTTGCGATCAACGTGATCGCGTTTGCGGGGACTTCTCTCATGCTGAATCTCGTCAAGGACCCTTATGCCGTTCTGGACATTGTTTTTTGGCAAATGGGTTCGCTCGCGGACCGGAGTTTTGAGCATGTTTTCTTGATACTGCCGTTTGTTTTGGCGGGATGGTGCATGCTTTTGTGGGACGGCCGGGCCCTTGAAGCCCTGAGCCTTGGCGAGGAAACGGCTTTGAGTCTCGGGATATCCCTCGGGAGCCTTCGCACACGGATTGTCCTCGGAGCGGCCCTTTGTGTCGGAGCTTCGGTGGCGGTGTGCGGAAGCATCGGTTTTGTCGGTCTGATCGTTCCGCATCTTCTGCGGCCGCTTGTGGGATACCGTCCGGGACGCCTTCTTGGCGCAAGTGCCCTTGGGGGAGCGGTTCTGATTCTTTGCTCCGATATTGCCGTCCGAATGGTTCCTTCGCTTATGGAGCTTAAACTTGGCGTGGTGACGTCGCTCCTGGGGGCTCCTTTTTTTCTCTTTTTGATCTTCCGGCTGAGGAAAAAGATATTATGAAGCTGATCGAAACGGAAAAGCTCGACGTTTCTCTTGACGGGATGACGATCCTGAATGATGTGTCGTTCTGGATCGGAAAAGGGGAGGTTGTCGGTTTGGTCGGGCCCAACGGGGCCGGAAAAAGCACGGTCCTGAAAGCATTGATCGGAGCCCTTTTGCCCGATAAAGGCACTATCCGGATCTTTGGGAAGCCTGTCCGGGAAGTATCCCGTCGGACCCTTGCGAGAAAACTCGGCTACCTTCCCCAGGAAAACGAGGTTCACTGGCCGCTCACAGTCGAGCGCGTTGTGGCATTCGGGAGGATCCCTTATCTGATGCCGTGGGAGGGCCTGAAAGGGGCCGATCAAAAGATTATCCGGGATGCGATGCGCGCGACGGACACATTCCATCTCAGGCACCGGAGGATCGATCACCTTGCCGGAGGCGAAAAGGCGCTTGTGATGATCGCAAGGCTTCTTGCGGGCGAACCCGAGATCATCCTGGCGGATGAACCTGTCCAGGGTCTTGATCCGGCGCATTCGATTCAGGTCATGGAATTTTTGGCGGGGATTGCCGAAAACGGGCGAAGTGTTCTTGTGGTGCTTCATGATCTTGCGCTTGCATCGAGGTTCTGCAGCCGCGTGCTTTTGCTCCATGAGGGAAAGATCGCGGCTTCGGGGAGTCCGGAAGAAGTCTTTTCTTCCGAGAATCTTCGGTCAAGTTATCATATCGAAGCAAAATACGGAAACGGTGATGACTTTTATGTTTTGCCGTGGAAAAGAATCTGAAAGTGATAGGCCGCTACACCGGCATACTAAAAAACGGCTGTTTTTCAGGGGGGAAATATTTTATGAAACAAAAAGGGCTTTTGGTGGTATTTACCGGTGACGGGAAAGGAAAGACGACCGCGGCCGTCGGTTCGGCCTTGCGGATGATCAAGCACGGGAAACGTGTTGCGATGGTTCAGTTTTTCAAACCCTCCGGCCGGCATGTTCTGCCGCATGACAAATTCAAAGTATGGAGCTGTGGCGGGGGATTCACATGGGATACGTCCCGGGAAGCGAATCAGGCGGCTGTTGACAAGGCCTGGAAAAAATGCCGTGCCCTGCTTCGGGAGCCCAAATATTCCATGATTATTTTTGATGAGATTCATGTCGCCCTCAAATACAAGTTTCTGAAGACGGCTGATCTTATCCGTAATCTTGAAGAGCGTGTTCCGGGGCAACATGTGATCCTGACAGGCCGCGACGCCCCTCAGGCCCTTATCCGGTGCGCCGATCTTGTGACCGAAATGAATTGCCTCAAGCATCCCTTCTCAAGGGGTATTCCTGCCCAACCAGGTCTTGACTTTTGAATTGACATACATCCCCTCTATGTCCCGGATTTAGGTTTCGGACCCAAAGTGGGCATCCTTCCATGAAATAGCAATTTATAACAATTCAGCTTATATCACTGTAAATGTAAGCTCATTATTTGACTCAATTGTTTTATGTGTTAAGGTTTTTGAATCTTAGATCATTATAAAAGTTCTTAGCTGACGGGGGTTGGCTTGAAGAATCGAATAGTATCTCTATCAAAATTTGGGACGGCAATCCGATGCACGGCCACGCTTGTGGCCGTGCTTTTTTTATTTATGGAGATCTGTCCGTTTTCCTCACAAGCCTTCGCCCAGGCATCATATTCAACCATAGTTCAGGGAGGGGAATCGCCGGCCGCATTTCCAAGCCAACCCCTACATGAAAACGGCTGGCTCCCTCCCGAACTTGGTTCGGTGGATGAAATCCACCGCATAGCCCGGGATTCGCATCCCGAGACCCGACAAACGAAAAACCAGAACGGGTCCCGGTTTGTCGTTTTCATCCAGGATGCCCACGATTCGCTGGAGGCGCAGGAGAATATTGCGAAGATCATTGAACTCCTTGTCGCGAATTATGGCGTCAAGACGGTCTTTGAAGAGGGCTATGAAGGTCCGGTTCCAACGGATGACTACTTCGGATTCATTGATGATCCGGAACTGAGACGAAAGGCTGCGTATTTTTTCATGGACCACCTTCGGATCGGCGGTGCGGAGTATGCTCATATTAACCGGCGAACTGCGAGTGACTCGCACCCCGGGACCCGCTCCTTATTGCAAGCAAAAACAAATTCCGAATCTTTGCTTTCCGGTTCTGAAAACCGGATCCCCGGCGCCGGGTTTCCGGTTCCGGATTTTGAATTGATCGGTGCCGACTCGCTCAAACTTCACCAGGCCAACATCAACCAATACCGTCTTTCCGCGGAAAAGAAGGATGCTATCACGCGTGACCTCCAGGCCCTCCGGAAAGAGGTTCAGGGTCTTGCAGACAGATGGTTTCCCAAAGAGTTCAAGGCATGGCTGAAGATCAAGGAACAGTTTGATATGAAGAAGCTGGACCTGTTCACGTATCTTGGCAGGTCCATTAATCTGCTCGGAACCCGATCGGACACTTCGTTTTTGCAAGAGGCGGGTCCCTCGGAACTGGTCCCGTTGCTGAGGTTTATTATCGCGGCAACAAGCTCGACCGACCCCGCCGTGATTGAAAAGGCGAAGCGCATTGACGCGCGAGAAGTTTTCGGCGAACTGGTGAAACTGGAGCAAGCGATGGCGGATGAATGGCTCGCTGATCCGGCCGACAAGGAGCTTTTCAGACACTACCGGACGTTATTGCTTCTCAGCCGGCTGAATGATCTTCAGGTTACACAGGAGGAGTATGCGGCGCTCAGAAGCGCCGTGGGATTCACACCGCGTGTCTTCCCGCCCGCGGAAACCGGAAACGAATCCCGTCTCCTGTTTAACACTCAATCCCTCGGCTTGTTTATCCACGCTCATGCGAAGAAACCGCTTGTCCTTTCCAAACAATGGGAGCGCAACATCCAGGAGGCCGTGAGGTTCTATGAAATTGCCGCGGAGCGCGACAACGTGCTTTCCGGAGCGCTGGATAAGTACTTGCAAGGGGAGGGCGGACAAACTCAGGAAGGCGGAGAACCTGAAACTCCATCCGCTATCCTTCATTCGCCTTCCGTTTCTGTTTTGGTCTACGGCGGTTTCCACAAAGAGAACATCAAGCGCATCCTCGAAACGAAGGGGATCGGTTATGCCGTTGTGAGCCCCCGTATTACCAGGCCCAGCCCGCGCCACGAAGACTTTTACAAAAAACTTATGATTGACGGTAGATTTCCGTTCGAGAGCGCGATGACTCCGGCTCTGGCTCGCGCGGCTCGCAATCCCACCCTTTACAGCGGTATGCCGGCATCCGTAGCCCGTGCCGAAGTCCGGGGTGTCGCCGAGGCGCTGAAAGAAAATCCCAATATTGATCCCAAAGTCCTCGGCCGGATGATCGGACAAAAGGCGCGAGCTGAGGCGCGAGCGGAGATCGCCGGGTCTCGGTTGATTCGGCCGAACTTGACCGGGATCCGGGTGTACGAAGACGCGGCCGGAAGAAGGCGGGTTGCCATGGAAACCGTCCCTTCCGGTCTTGTTCGGGATGTTTTGATGAAGATCAGGGAGCAGGGACTGGAGGGCGTTCTCTTGATCGGCGGCGGCGCGGTTCGGGACCTTTTCTTCGGGAAGGGGCCGAGTGACCTGGACCTTCTTTTTGCGGAAGGAACGGATCCCGCCATCCGTCAATCGGTCAAGGCGCGTTTTCTTGACGAAAACCTGTCCTTTGCCGGTACCAAAACGGATTTTATAAATGAAAACCGCTTTTATCATAATAAAGGGCACACATTGTCCATAGACCGCCTGTTCCTGGGTTTTGACGGAGAAGATCCCGATCCGGTGCTGGGTGATCCGACGGGGCAGGGGTATGCGGATCTTCTGTCGAGGAAGGCTTGCCTCGTGCGGCATATCGACCGTCACCGGCAGGTTCCGTCTGATCCCGGGGCATCGTCCCAAGCAAACCGTTTTTTTGAGGACACGGACATGCTTTCGCGATTGCCGAAACTCTTGTCTCAAATCGTTTCCTTGCGTCTCGTGCCGGAGGAGAGAACCCGCCGGACACTCGCTAAGGCGATCGAAGATTTTGACCGCAATACCATCCGGAATATTTTTGATCTGAACGATCGCTTCGGCATCAACCCTTTCGACATGCCCCTGGAAGAATACTGGGAGGGCCTGGCAAGCGCCGCTCAAGAGTATAAGAGATACCTTGAAGCGCGAGCGGCAGAAGATGCGGCTCCGCCAACCGTCTCGGCACACGATGGAGCCCGTCCTGAAACTCGTAAGCCCCAAGTTGAAGCGAGACTGCCCCAAGATAAGGGGTTGCGGGATTTTTCAGCGGACCCTGCGATGCGGACGGAGGCAGAGGCGATCAAGGAGATAGTTGAAAAATCGTATGGTTTGCACGTCGATGGTGAGCCCAAAGTCCTGACGGGCGGTTTTTTGGGGAAACGCATGAATCATGAACCTTATGTGATCGAAACCCGGGAGCGGGGACGGCTTGCCTTTAAGTTTCTCTGGAAGTCTCAGGAAAAAGCCCGTTATGCGGCAGAGTTTATGCTGCGGCTCAGAGAGTCTGGTCTGCCGGTCCCTGAACTCTTGCCCCGCCGCGACGTGACGGCCCAGGACGATCCGACGGACGTTTATATTACGGAATATCGAGACGCTTTTTATGTGCTGGAAACCTTTCTTGCGGAAGGCCGCGAGATTCTCCGCGAAGACGCGACGGAAGAACAATTTCGAGAGGTTGGAAAGCTTGCGGCGCGTATTCAAAATGCCGTGGAGGGATTCAAGCCCCGTCACTTGTTCCGTTATAAAACACGCCGTGAAGTTTATGAAACGATTAATACCGCGTTCCCTGAATTAGAAAAAAACATGGATTCTCTCGCGGCTGTTTACGGCTCGGAGAACGAAGCGGTCCGGGAGGTCTTGCGCCGACGCGTGCAGCTCCGAACATTGATCGGGACCCAGTTGAGTTATCTCGGAAGGAATTTCCCCGAACGCGGACTGCGTTTCACGCACATCCATAATGATCTTCATTTTGCGAATTTGAAATTCGCGGAGCACGGCCCGATCATCGCCCTGTTTGATTTTAATCTTGTCCAAGCGGATCACCGGATCGCCGAGTTCAATAATCTTGTGTTCGGGATCAAGGGAAGCGGTTTCACGGTCTTCCGGCCGGAAATGTTCCGCGCGGTTCTGGCAGGTTATGAGCAAACCCTTAACATTCCCCTGACGTCTGAAGAGAAAACGGCCATCTGGGAGAGCCTGAGGCTTCGTTTAATTGAAGAGGTGACGCGGGTTTACTCGATAAAGCCGGATGCGGTGAAAAATATATTCCGCGATCCCGTTGCTATGGGCGGTTGGTATCAAGCGTTGGAGATTTTGGAGCGTTTTGCGCCGGAACCTTTTATTTATGACGGAATATCCGTTTTAGAGGCTGGCGGTACTGCCCTTAAAGGGAGTGTGCATCGCTCCGAGGTGCGTACACATTCAGCAGATTCAGCAAAAGAGATAACCGGCTTCGAGGAAAGGATGATCCCGGCGGCGGAGCGGGCGGAGATCATTGAGAAACTGCAACCGGCTGTAAATTGGCTTGCGGCGAGGGAGGAATATATTCCGGAGCAAGCTCCCGAAAAATCATGGAAGCCGGTAGATCTGAATGCGCTCAGGTCTGATCTTTCAAGGAAGAGTCTGGCGATGGTCCTTGGCAGTTATGACGAAAAAGTCGCAGTTGATACCGCGAACATTATCAAAGGCCTTCGGCAGGAGGGCATCGAGATCAAGGTTCTCACAAGCGGGAAGTATGGGAACAAACCCGGCGTTTTCTTCGATCCGGAAGGAACACAGCTCCCCGAGGCGGTCGGTTACCGGCAGATCTTCGAAAGAGAAGGGGTGGCCGTAGATTTTTTGGAGCCTGACTCGACGAATTCGGGCCAAAACATTACGCTTTCGAAAAACAAACTTGACCGGGAGAGGTTTGAACCTGATGTCATACTTGTAATGCAGAATCCGCTTCTCCAGCGCCGCGCAGGATTAACGATTGTCCGGCAATATTTTGGAAGCAAGGAAGCCTTCGATTTGTCCGCCAAACGCTTCCGCCTCGTCAGCTACTCGCCTTATCTCCCCGATCTGAAATTAAAAAGTGATGCCGACCTCTTGCGGGACCTTGATTACGCCCTAACGGAGCTTAAGAGCCTTCGGGATTATCCCGCGAAAGGTTGGACGCTTCCGGTGAAGATTCCCCCGGATGTCGAGGAGGCCGAAGCGACGCTTGTCTCGCTGAGCGAGCGCGTCCGCCGGCAGATCGCTTTGAACGAATTTTCCGGAAATTATCACAACGGTGTTCGGGCGATGACGGTGCAGGATCAATATCCCAAGGGAGTTGAACAAATCCTGAAAGGCTTGCAGGAACCCGTGAACGGTCACCGGAAGGGGAAGGTTCTGGAACCCGGCGCGGTGGCGATGGTCCATGAGATACCTTCGAACCAGAAGATCATTGAGGATGCGAAACTGGAATTCCGGAATTTCCTGAAGGGGCTCGGCGATATTTTTGGTAAAGACCGTGAAAAGATCGAAGCCTGGACGCCGGGCGATGACGCCTATCATCTTGCTATCGCCCTGTTTCAGGAGCACAAACAGCTTCTGAGTAAATTTCCGGGGGAGCTTACTCCGGAAGAACAAGCAGGGATCAAAGCGCTCGCAAGTGAACGTCTCAGAGGTGAACCCGGACCGCTTGAGATGCTGCGTGTCGGATATGGCGTGACCGCC
>JAKJDL010000004.1:19339-35181 GCA_022705945.1 Candidatus Omnitrophota bacterium
AGGATCCGGGAGATCCTGATAGCGGCAAGATCGGCGGGCGTCCTAAAAAGGGCCACGTCACGATCGGTCGTATTTTGCATCTTCCTTATTCCGAAGATCCGGAAAAACAGGCTCGGCAGAGGCGCGAAGTTCTCGAATACGTCAAAAAGAAGGTGACTGAATATGAAGGCGCATGGGAAAAGAATCTTGCCCATCCTGCCGCGCAGGTTCGCTATCCCATCCCGGCCGTTTCCATGATCCACGAGAATGAATGGCTTTCGCTTCGGAACAAGGATCCGAAGAAAGTGTCCGAGTTGATGCCTCTGGGGCGTCCGCCCGTTACGATCAAGGTTTACGATCCTGCCGAATATCAGATTGGTCTGCAAGTCCAGGAAAATGCGTTTCAGTCGGCCGAAGGGCGGTTTCATGCAAGCAAGCCGACGTTTGACCGAAAACTCAATAGGGGCAATATCAAAATCCAGGAAACACCCGGGGGTGAAGAGACGCTTCGTGTGGTAGACGACAAAGATCCGACAGACGTTCTCAGGAAAGCGAGGCTCGACAAATATCCGGCGGCGGCCCCGGTCGCCGCACTTCTCCCCAACGGCAATTTCGGCATGAACGATCACTTTGTGGGGATCGTGAACGGCCAGGTTTTTTATTACCACAATGACGATCTTCTGGAACGGGACGGCTCAGGCCGTTTGCGGACCTACGATATGCTGGTTATGATGAAGACAGGCGAGATCGGCGTTAAATCGCTCAGGTTTGATAAGTCGGGCGACGCCATTCTGGATGAAGTCGGCAAGAACATTGCGGAGGACATCGCGTTTGGTGTTTTCGGTCAGCACATCGTGAGGGGCGGGGAATACGATCTTTCGCAGGCGGTCGATCAGTTCGATGATCTCCGGCATTTTTTCCGTTTCCCGATGTTCATGGATGAAATGGGAGGTCAGGTCCATCACGGGTTTAGCGACGGCACGGGTGAGCTCTGGATTGATCAATTCCGGGAAAAGGTTCGCAGGGCCGCTAAGGAAGAGCCGGTGGAACTCGACATGGCGTCGTTTCGGGAGATACCGGTCGAACGATTACGCAGGGTTTTCGGGTTTTGGGGTTACGAAGACGCGGGGGGATGGAAAGACGCGGAAGGCCTGAAGCCCGGCGAATACCTGATCCGGGACGGGAAGATGTGGATCGTTTTCAAATGGGGAATCCACCCGCACAACTTTTTTGGGATGACTGAAGACGGCAGGATCTTTACGGGCGCGATCCCCGAGGGACTGACGCAATATGTCGGCCTGACGATAAAAGAGCTTGCGCACGCGATACAAAATGAATTGGGAAAAGCACATGGGGTCAAGCTCCGGGATCTTTTCGTCTGGGGGAATGGCAAAGACGATTATATGGAATGGCAGGAGGACGGCGTGGCCCGCCTTGCCGGAGCACAAGGCGCTTACCGCAAAGGATACTCCGCGCTTGTCGTTACTCCCGGGATCGCCCGATCGGAGGTGAGGGACAGCGCTCAGGTCATTCGGGAGGCGGTGGCCTCCGGCAAACTTGCGCTGTTCATGCGCCCTCCGCAGGATGTGGACCGGAACCAGAGCCTCCCCGGGATCTTTCAGGATTGGAAGAGCAAACACGAGGAAGCAGAGGTCCTGCGGCGGATACGCGGCCGGGAGGACATGAAGAAAGCCGAGGCCTTTATCCGTGATTTCAGAAAGGACCTGCGGGCAATCCGGTCGCGTTTGGAGCCCGACCTTGAAAAAGGGGAGCTGAGCCCGGCGAACAAGGATGCGTTCATCGAATGGGATCGCAAGCATCTCGCCCCTCTTAAATCCTATATCAATATCAGTAAAGCCGGAAGATTTGAGGACGGAGTTATCCGCGATCTCGTTGACGCAGTCGTCGAGGCGTTCTGGTTCGGTCTCAGGGCCGGGCAGTTTTTGGATAGTAGCCCGGCTTTTCTGATCCTTGATGATGGTCTCGAAGGCGATGAATGGCAAAGAGACGACGATGAGAAAGATATTCTGGGAGCCCTTGAGGAAGTTATATCGTTCGAGAATATGGTGGCCGAAGAAACGGTTCTCGGAGGACTGTCGGTGCTTGCGAACTCATTCCCGGAGATTTGCAAAGATAAAGTCAAGGCAGTCTATCTGGACCTTGTTGAGCGGGAGTTTTTCAAGAGAAACAGCTTTTTAAGAAGTGCCGTGCTCGGTATTCTCGTGCGGGATTTTTACGGCCCGGAGATCCTGGAGCTTTTGAAGCGGGAGCTTCAGCGCAATTCCGATGGAGAGGCTCTGACCATAGCGGCCGAGAATATCCTTCGTCGGCTTGATGAGCCCGGCGTCTTTGATTTTCTGACCGATTATTCCGAGCGGTTCTTCCTTGAATCCCTTCCCGTGATCGATGTGCTTATCCGTGAGAAAGGGGTTGCGGCGATTTCCCCGAGGGTTCGGCAAGGGATCCTTTTTTATTCAGAGGCGGATGACCGGGAGTGGGAGGTTTCGGGGGTCGTGCATCCCGGATTGCGCGAGGTCCTGAAGTCGCGCATCCTGCAGTTGCGGGAAAGTCTCGAATCTCGCGCCGAGGAAGAGATCCGGACACCCGGTTATGAGACGGAGGATTTTCTGGTGCGACCGGTCCTGACGTTTTGGGAGCTGGACGAGATCCGTCCGTTCGACAGAAACTACAGGCTCGACAGCGCTTTTTTTCAAAAGAACACGTTTATTCTTGTTTCAAAAAAGGGTGAAAAGATCGTCGGCGCGTTCCAGGCCGACCTGTCTGACCCGCGCGACGAAAAACCAAGGCCGTGGCATCTTGTCACGAACGTAAAGATCTTCGGGGTCAAGGAACCCGCGCTTGTCAGAGAGGCCTTTGAGGCGGTCGCGGCCGGGGCGTATGAGATCCATAAAAACCGTCTCGGGAAGTACCCCCTGTTTGCTGTATTTGGGAGTGATGACTATTTCCCCATGACAGGCAGCACGGAATTCGCGGGGATGAGTGTCGACCGTTTTTTTGAGTATCCGGAATTCATCTCACGTTCTGAAGTCCGCGGCGTTAACCCGAAAGGCTCCCTGAATCCCGTCGCGAATGAGGCTTCGAAAGTGAATCCCCGGGAACGCGAATCTGCGGGCGAGGCCCGGGATTCACGGTCGGAAGCGCGGGACAACCGTGGTCTTTCAGAGGGAGTGAAGATTATTAAGGGAGGACGGAAAGGTCTCGATTTTTCCGATGAAGCGGAGGTTTTGGCGGTTGTTGATGAGAGAGGGAACCCGTCGGAGCAGGGGTTTTCGAAGAAGGAAGTTCATAAAAAGGGTCTTTGGCACATGACAGCGCATATTTATTTTTTTGATCCGGAGGGAAAACTGCTTCTTCAGAAACGGAGCCTGCAGAAATCCGCTTCTCCCGGAAAGCTTCAAGTCGCTGTTAGCGGACACGTGAATTATGGCGAGGACCCTGCGGCGGCGGCAGTCCGGGAGGCCGAAGAAGAATCCGGTATCCAGATTGACCGGGAGAGGCTTCGTCTGGCTTCGGGAGTTAATGAGATCAGGCGATCTTATCGATTGAATGATGGCGTGAATAATGAATTTACCACAGTCTTTGTTTACCTTCTCACGCTCGATCAGCTTGAAAAGGTTCGCACGAGTTATAACCTCGAAGAGGTTGACGAATTCTGGGCGATGCCGCTGGAAGATTTTGAGAGAAAGATTTGGGAATATCCGGGTGCCTTTTCCCGGAGCTTGCATCATGTCATGACCCAGGGGCACGGGATTTTTGAAAGGATCAAAGAGATTCGGCAGGAAGAGCTTCTTCGTTCCCGAAAAAGTCCCGGCGATATTTCGGAAAATTCAATGCTCGCACGGAGCGAGGTCCGCCCGCAAATAAATATGACGCTGAAATATTCCCGGGCTTTTTATGAAACCTTGAAGAAGCTTGGAGCGCAGCGGGAGCATTTCATGAAGCAATTATACGAGGTGCTTGTCGGTATCCAGCACACTGACTCCGTGACGGGAGTCGGCAAAGCCCTTTCGGCACTTTCGAGCGGTTATAGCGAATTTACGTGGGGAAAAGCGACCCGGGTTATATTCCGTTATGAAATCGTGTCCACCTATTCACCGGATGACCCGAGGCGGCGCGAGATGACGTTCTATCTTTACTGGAACAAAAAGGAAAGTTCGGGCCGGCAAACCCCCCTGGACAACGCGATCCGTTCAAAATATGCCCGGCAGATTCTGGATCCGGAAAATCCCGACGAAGCATCGAAGATACGTGAAATAGAAAGCTGGCTTTACGGGGAACACGCGGAAGGACTCATTTCGACGGATGATTTTCATCTGGTGCTGGAGCACATCGGTGCGTTTTGTTTCGGGCCCGTCCAGTATTCGGCGAGCCTTGCGCAACTGATTGCGCGTGACGGAAAAGGTGTCACTTTCATTAACAGGAACCTCAAGGCCCCGCTAGGCCCTGAACAGAAGCCCGTTCTTTATTCTGTGATCCACCAGATGCAGATGGTTCTCGAGGAAATGAACCACAACCTTGACCGCGCCGCGACGCGCTGGCTCGGAAATGGCGGCAGATTCTCGGAAGAAATGTATGGGGCCGCGAAGCGGGTCCTGGAACAATGGGCCGGCATGAAGGAGCGGCTTTTATTCCTGATCGGGCAGGTGGAACTTCGCAAGCCCGTTCCGGATTTCCGGGATATCGCACTGATTTCCGCGGAACTTGCCGGAAAGACGCTCGCGGCCGAGATCAGGAAGATCGTCCTGGATTGGGCAAAGCGTCAGCCTGCCACGGACGAAGGCCTTCAGAGGCTCCGGGCCGCGCAGAGTCAGCTGTTCGCCGGTGAAAATGCCCCGTTTGAAAGTCCGGAGATCGAAAAAATCATCCGGGAAAAAGAGGCACAGCAACGGGCCGCTCCCGCCGTCTTGAAACCTGTCCGGCAAACGGTTCCGTCTGTTCCGTCCGTGCCGGTTCGGGAGATTCCCGGACCCGCTTCCGAAATAAAGCCGGCACCCGAGGTCCGCTTGCCCGAAGCCTTTACATTGCCCGAAACGCCGCAGCGGGCCGACGCTGTCGCGCAGGTAAAGGTGTTGCTCCGCAAACACGGGATCTCCGAAGACCTGATTACGGATGAAAACGCGATGAAGCTTTTAACCATTGTGCTGGATCCGAGCGTCGGGAACACCCGGAAGCAGGACAGTATCAACCGGTTGTTTCGCGGCGCGAAAAAGAAGCAAATCGCCGATTTCAGGCGCGAGGTTGCGGTGATCGGTTTGCCGCTGATGGCCGGCCGGCCGGACGCCGGCAATTTTTCAGAGCCTTTGAAATTCATTTTTCGGAAAATAAGGCAGGCAGTGATGAACGGCGACCTCACGACCGCGGAACAATCCCTGCGTGTATTCGAGAACCTCGCCGGACAGGAAAAGATCAGGGCGGCTATCGGAGCGGAGCATGAGCTTGCTGAAATTTATTCCGGTTTTAAAACTCTGGCAGCCGACATCCGGGCGACCGAGGGCTGGCTTGCCGTTCTTTTTTCTGTTCTCAAAAATCCCGAGACTCTTGGGGATTTACAGCTGCTCAAACTTGTTATCGACTGGTACCGGTTTTCCGAGCCTCAGCGGGATATCGTCCGTCGCTTCCTGTTGAGCGCGGAAAACGGGCAGAAAATCAATTCCATTTCAGAATTGCCCCATACCCTGGCCGCTTTCCTGATACCTTTTGTTGAGATTAATGTTGTGGAGGGGTTTTTCGCGCATGTGCGGATTTCAAAAGCGGTGTTGCAGTGGGGCCTTCCCGATGTCGTGGTTGCCGGAGCCGTTGAACGGCTGGTTTCCGCCGGTTTGGGCCGGTCTGAAGTTCGGCAAGAGTGGGAGAGGACAAAGATCGCGGAAGCGGTGTTTGGAACGGGGATCGTGGCGTGGCTTGAGAGGAACGGGGCGTCTGAATGGGATAAAGAATTACGGCAGGCCGCCGTGCGGGCACACGCGGGGCGGGAAGGATTCCTGAGGTTACTCCGTGAGAATGACAAGGTCGAGGCTTACGAGATCCTGCGGGGAATGGTCGAGCTTGACGTTCAGCCCGGCACGACGTCGCTGCATCTTTTTCTCCGGGACCTCCGCAAGGTCCTTTCCCCTGAGGACGCGAAAAAGATCCCCCTTGTGTTCCTTTCGGTCTTCGATTATGTGACGCTCCTCACCGCGCTCAGGGGCCCGGAGATGCAGGCGTTTCTGAGCTCTTCGGCTTTCCGCGAACTGCCCGCCTCAGCGCGTTTGATAGCGATCCTTCGCGAGATGGAACGGCAGGGGCTCAGACTGCAAAGCCTCAATTTGACGGCTATTTACAGCGCGCTTCCGGAAAAGCTCGCGCCGGGTGTCGGACGGAAGGATATCGCTGCGGTAGATATGCCGATAGCGGTTTATGAACAGATTGAAGCGGCGCTGGCGGATGAAAGAGTCACGGTTTTTATTCGGGGAGAGCTTCTCGAAAAATTTGTAGAAGAAGACCGACTCGCGGCACTTTATGACTTTATAGTTGAAACACTGAAGCTGCCGCTGGATACCGAAGATCTCAGCCAGTTCTACAGCGCGCTTCCGGAAATCCTCCCGGGTAAGGTGTCGAAAAAAGGATCGATCGGCTACGTCAATCTCACGCGTACGGCTTATCGGGAACTGCGAAAGGCCCTCGAAGATTCCCGCGTTCAAAGATACATAAGAAATTCCGCGTTCTTCAGAAAGCCGGTGCGGGACAGGGCCGCGGACCTTATTTCGGAAATGGACATACTTGAGATTCCTCTTTCGAGCAGGGATGCGGCGGGAGTTTCAACGGGCCTTCCGGCGGAATACCGGGAATTTCTTGACGGGATGGGATATCCCAGGGCTTCCGGATTTCGCGGAGCCAATCCCCGTCGTTCGGAAACGCGACAGGTTGACGGGATTGTTACGGCGCTGAGAGCGCTGATCGGGGACCTGCGTTCGGACGCGGTTAAAAATGATCCGGCGGAGGTTGCGCGGCTTCTGAATTCCGGGGTTCTGCAGCAATATCAATCGCTGGCTCCGCTGACCGCCGTAGAAGTTTCCCAGGTTATCCTGAATGAGCTCGCATCGACCTGTGACGTTCCCTGGAAAGCGGCCTCTCTGGGAGAATGGACAGCACAGCTGATCGTTAAAGGGCATGACAGCCGGGTCGGTTTTGTGGCGCGAATCGCAAAAAATCCCGGGGCGCTTGCAGCCTATTGGGATAGATTTTCTCTTATTCTCGCCAGGGTTAGACGGCTGGGAGGCGTTTCAAAACTGCCGGAAAACGAGCCCGCGCTGCAACAGCAGATTTTGTTTGTGCCCCATCCCGACAATTTTGAAGCGATCGAGTCGATGCTCGCGCGGGCAGAAACTTCCCAAGAAAAGACAGACACACCGATAAGGAAAGAAACCGGCGGTCCGAAACGCAGTGAGGTCAGGGAGAGACAAGGTGCTGCGCCACACATCGCACGATCCGCGGGGGATAATCGTGTGGCTTGGGGGCAGGGTGGCCTTGTGGCCCCCACGGCCGAAGGCCGGGATGTTTATCACCTCAAGGAATCCGTTGTGTTTTCTATCGAGGCGGCTGACCTTGCCGAACTTCCCAATTGGCAGGAACTGCTGGCGATCGCGTCGTTTAATCCGCGCGCGCTTTCCGTCGCGGTGACAGGCGAGGCGGACGTGAAAGGCGAAGCCAGGATCGAGGAACTGAAGGCGTTCGTTAAAGTTTACCGCGACGAGCAGTTGATTTCTCTTCCGAGGCGTGCACCGGTATTTCACTTTGGAAGTATGGAAAGCGATGCGGATGCCATGCGTTCGAGGATCAGCATGAAGCTCGGCCGGGAGATCCGGACGTTGATCGGGATCGCGCCGGGAAGCTTCCTCGTTCCCGCCGCATTGCTTGACAAGCAGGTCGAAGACTTCCAGTTGCCCCACCGGAACGGGTTTATTCTTGCCGGCGAGCGGTTTGCCGAGCATCTCGCAAACCTGTTTCGAAACTTCGCCGTCATTTCTTCCGCCGCGTAAAATCGGGCTTCGGACCACAGACAACACAAGACCTGATGATCTCTTGTTGCGGCGGTCCGTCCACCGCGGTTTGTATTCCGCGCGCTAAGGTTTTTTTTGATTTCCTGAAAATTGGTTATATAATCGCACCTCCCATGGTTAAATACAAAAAACTCCGCTTTTACATCATCAAGCCCTCAAAATATGACGATGACGGATATGTCATCCGTTACTGGAAGGGTGTGCTTCCGAACAATACGCTTGCCTGTCTCTATGCTCTTACGAAGGACGTCAAAGAGCGGGGCATCCTCGGAGAGGATCTGAAATGGGAGATCACCCTGATCGACGACACGGTCCAGCGGCCTCCTTACGGGAAGATTATGCGCCATGCCAGGGACAAGGATGCGAAGACTCTTGTCTGTCTTGCGGGTGTTCAATCAAATCAGTTTCCCCGCGCTGAGGATATCGCTTTAAAGTTGCGGGCGGCCGGGGCGGATGTTCTGATCGGGGGATTTCATGTGAGCGGAGTGATGGCGACCCTCCCCGAACTTTCACCGGAGCTTCAGAGGCTTCAGGATGCCGGCGTGATACTCGTCGCGGGCGAAGGGGAAGGCGGACACTGGGAAATGCTCTTGCATGACGCGCTGAATGATAACCTCCGCCCGGTCTATAATTTTCTCGGGGATCTTCCGGACCTTTCCGACGCTCCGATTCCCGAAGTCCCTCCCGGGACCATGAAACACTATGCGCTGAGCCACTACGGGACGCTTGACTGCGGACGGGGCTGCCCGTTCGGGTGCAGTTTTTGCACGGTCATTAATGTCCAGGGCAGGAAGATGCGTTACCGCAATGTGGATAAAATCCTTGCGAGAATACGCGAGAATTTCCACAAGTACGGCATCACGAATTATTTTTTTACGGACGACAATTTTTGCCGCAACAAGAATTGGGAAGCGATTATGGACGGCCTGATCGAGATGCGAGAAAAAGAGAACATCAAGATCCATTATCTGATGCAGATCGATACCCAATCCCACAAAGTGCCGATGTTCGTCAAAAAAGCGGCCCGATCCGGATGCCAGTCGGTTTTTATCGGAATGGAAAGCCTGAACGAGGAGAATCTCATTTCGGTTCAGAAAACACAGAACAAAACCAGCGAGTTTCGTGAACTCGTCGATGTGTTCCATAGCGTTGGCATTGTAACGCACCTTTCCTATATCATCGGATTTCCCTTCGATACGGTCGAGTCCGTCAAAAAAGATGTGGACCGTCTGGTGAGCTTCGGGTCCGGCCAGACTTCCTTTTTCATGATGACGCCGTTGCCCGGCGCGGTGGACTATAAAACGGCCCTTGAGAAAAAGATGCTGAGAGACGCGGACCTCAATAATTACGACACATTTCATGAGACCCACCGTCACGCGCGAATGAATCCCGGAGAATGGCTGAAAGCGTATGAAGATGCCTGGCACCGGTTCTACTCGGTTGAGAATATGAAAAGTATCCTAAAAAATATCGGCAGGGAGCCTTACTGGGGCGTTTTCGCAAATTTTGTCTGGTATAAGAACGGATTTACGGTGGAAGGCGGTCATCCCATGCTCCACGGTTTTTTCCGCCTTAAGGGCCGATCAGAGCGCCGGAGCGGTTTTCCGAAGGAGAAGCTTGGTGATTATTTGCTTCGCCGCGTGAACGATATCCGGCATCTGCTGAAGGGATGGTGGAGGCTTTCATGGGAGCTTTGCGAGGTCTGGCTTGCGACCCATGAGCGCGACAGCGCTGACCAAAAGATAGCGACGGTGCTCGAAGAGACGCCCCAACGTCACTGGAAAGATTATTCACTGGAAAAACTGCGGGAGCTTTATCGTAAAGCCGGTCTTCGGGTTCCTTCCGGTTTCAGCCTTTGGCTTTCCAAAGTTAATCTGTTTTGGGATAATTACACGCCGACACGGGTTCCATTTGCGGCGTTTTGGCGGGACACTGGATCCAAATTCAGGCATAACAAATTTTTTGAAGTTGATTATCTCCGTCTCCTGAAGGTCCTGACCCAGGATTGCGCGATCTTTGTGCGGTTTTTGTTTACGGTGATCACCTGCGATATCAGGAGCGAGATAAAACCAAAGGAATCTTCATGAATGAATTCGTTTTAGATCCGAGAGTCTGGCCCGGCGTCATCGTTCTTATTTCACTCCTTCTTCTTTCCCGCATTTTCAGATCGCGGCTTCTTTCGCTTTTCCTCCTGGGGGTGCTGTTTTTTCATGTGTTGTTTTTTCGGGATCTTCCTCCCCGGATTCCCGCGGGGGATAACGTGCTTTCACCCGCGAGCGGACGCATCAGCCTGATTGATACGGTGAATGAAACAAGGTTCCTCCGGGAAGAATCCTGGCGGATAAGGATCTTCCTTGCGCTTTGGAATGTGCATGTGACCCGCTCACCGATGGAAGGGGAGGTCGCTTACCAGAATCATGTTCCGGGTCAACATATCAACGTGCTGCTTCCGGAATCGGCGGACAAGAATGAATCCAACTGGATCGGGATACGTGACGACGACGGGCGAATCTCGCTTGTGCGCCAGATTACGGGTGCGATCGCGAGAAGGATTTATTCCGATGTTGAGGTCGGTTCGATCGTGGGCCGGGGCGGAAAACTCGGCATCATTTGCTATGGTTCGACCGTCGAACTTTATATACCCAAAAGATTGTTCAGTCCCGCGGTGAGGGTGGGGCAGAGGGTCAAAACGGGCGAAACGGTTATGGGGACGTGGAAGGAGGAGGCCGAGGCATGAAGAACCGTTTTTATTTTTCCTCAGCGGCATTTCCGAACATGATTACCATGCTCAATCTGATTTCCGGTTTTTTTTCAATCCTGCTCGCGACTTGCGGGAGATATGAATATTCGGTCTGGCTTATTTTTTTGGCTTTGCTCCTCGATTCGCTGGACGGGCATGTCGCTCGGATATTCGGTAACGAGACCGAGTTTGGACGCGAACTGGATTCTTTAGCCGACCTTGTTTCTTTTGTCGTTGCCCCCTGTTTTTTGATGATCTCTGTATTTTCAAGCGTGACCTCGGTGTGGCTCCTTTTCGTGGTAGTCTTTTATCTCTCGGCGGGAGCCTTCCGGCTGGCCCGCTACAATATTCATCCCACGCGCGGAGGGTATTTTGAGGGCCTCCCGACCCCCGCCGCGGCCCTGACGCTCGCCATGACACTTCTGGCATTCAAGAAGAACGGGTGGGAGAGCGAATCGTCGTTCATGATCAGTGCCGTTTTTCTGATGACGGCGATTAGTTTTTTAATGGTGAGCGAGATTCCGTATCCGAAAGTTTCGGCCGTAAAATTGCGGGTTTGGCGACCGCTTTTTTTTCTGCAGCTTTTTCTCGCGATCTTTTTTTTCTTCTTCTTCAATATCGAGACCGCGGTTTCGGTAGTATTTCTCGCGTTTCTTGCGATAGCGCCCTTCTACTGTCTTTCCGGTAACAGCGATTGCTCTCCCGAGGCCGGGGACGATCCCGGATCCGACCCCGAAATTCCGTGTTCCTAGAATTTGTCACGGGTTTTCTCGGCGTGAGCCAGCCCCGGATGGCAGATTAATCTACGCGCAATTTATCGGGAAATTCTTCGATGCCGGCTTGCGGCACTGCGGCATTTACTTTGCGTTGATAAAGACAGGAGGATAAGGGGAGGCGCATCTCTATACGCTGTCGATACTTTCGGCGCTCTCTTTGATGGCCGCAGCGGCGTTTTTTTTGGTCCCGGAGAAGATATAGGGCGGGTGAAATGGTCCCTTTTGAGACAGGGGGCATCAAGTTCGAAAAATAGAATTCTTTGGTTGCGGCTTATAATGAAGTTTGCTATATTGCAGGCACTCCGCCTTACTTATTATTACTGCATGGCTTAAGGTATCGGGAAATCGGCGTCTTCATTTTTTTGCTTTTTTTATAGATCGGTTTTTGACCGGAATGGTCAAGGGCAACTTTGTCGTCCGTTTCGAATGACGGCATTTCTGTATAAGATAAGGTAAGGGGTTAAAGCCATGGCTTGGTTTTCAAGAAAAAAAGCAGCTGAAAAAAAGTCTCCTCCGAGAAAGATTTCAACACCCCCCCCTAAAAAAAGCACTACCGCGAAGAAAGCATCGCCCCGCTCCTCCGGAAAACAGGTCAGGCTGAAATCGGAACCCAAGGTCGTTTCACTTGAGAAGTCTGCTGTTTTGAGTGACGAGGCAGTACAGATGCCTCCGGCGCCCCGGCCGGTTGTTCAAGAGCGTGAACTTCCTGACAACTACGGTGACAACCAGATTTATCTTTTAGTCCGCGACCCTCATTGGATCTATTCTTACTGGGAAATCCAGAAGGCGCATCAGGAAGCGACGCTGAAAAAGATCGGGGGAAGCTGGGATGGCGTGGTCTCCATACTCCGGGTTTTCGATACCACGGACGGAGGCGGGAATCCTCCTTATTTTGATATTGTCCTCCGGAACAATGTGAAGGCCTGGTATATTAACGTGCAGCCGAATCACTCCTATGTCGTGGAGATCGGCCTTCTTCATAAAGACGGCCGTTATGTTTGTCTCGCACGCTCCAACGAAGTCCGGACGCCGAGGTCCGGGATGTCGGAGATTATCGACGAGCAGTGGATGGGGATCGATTGGGACAAGATGTATGCGCTGTCCGGCGGGTTCCAGGTAGGGAAAAGCTCGGCGGAGCTCAGGAAGCTGATGGAAGAGCGTCTGAAAGGCGCGATCACGTCGGGATCCGGTGCCGGAGCGATTTCCAGTATGGCGAGTCCGGTCAGGATCAAGAAACGCGGCTTCTTTTTCTGGCTCGAATGCGAACTTATCATTTATGGCGGGACGGAACCCGACGCGACGGTTACGATGCAGGGGCGCCCCGTCAAACTTCGCCCGGACGGCACATTCACTTTGCGCTACGCGCTTCCTGACGGGAAGTTCACCTTTGATTGCCACGCGCATTCTTCTGACGGCGTGGAGGAACGTGAAATCACACCGATCATCGGACGTTCCACTGAAAGGCCTGCTCCGATCCTGAAGAAGGGTGTGAAAAAATAATCTCATGGGAAAAGGCTTTCTTTCCATAGTCCTTCATGCACACCTTCCGTTCGTGCGCCATCCCGAGCACGAATATTTTCTCGAGGAAATGTGGCTTTATGAGGCGATTACGGAGACTTATGTTCCGCTGATCCACATGATGGAAGGTTTCGAGCGCGACAATGTCCCGTGGCGCCTTACGATGTCGCTTACGCCTTCGCTCATGTCGATGCTCCGCGATCCTCTCCTCCAGGACCGCTACGTCCGGCATATCGATAAATTGATCGAGCTCGCCAATAAAGAGATTGAGCGTACACGCTTCATGCCTCAGTTCCACGAAACAGCCCTCCATTATTACTGGGAATTTACCCGCGCGAAAGATACGTTCGTGAACCGGTATCATCGGGATTTGACGCAGGCCTTCCGGAAGTTCCAGGATCACGGGCATCTCGAGATCATTACCTGCGGCGCAACGCACGGGTTTCTGCCGCTCATCAGCCGGACCGAATCGGCCGTTCGCGGCCAGATTGAAACGGCAGCGAAGCTATACGATGAGGTCCTGGGACGCCGTCCGATCGGAATCTGGCTTCCCGAGTGCGGTTATTATCCCGGAGTCGACAAGTTTCTTAAGGAGCAGGGGATACGTTATTTTTTGACCGATACGCACGGAATCCTCCATGCTTCCCCGCGTCCCAAATACGGGATTTTCGCTCCCGTGTTTTGTCCGACAGGTGTGGCGGCCTTTGGACGCGATGTTGAATCTTCCAAACAGGTATGGTCCTCGGTGGAAGGATATCCGGGGGATTGTGACTACCGTGAGTTTTACCGTGATATCGGGTATGAGCTGGATTTTGATTACGTGCGGCCGTATATTTCGCCGGACGGTATCCGCGTGAATACGGGCATCAAATATTACCGGATCACGGGTGACACCGAGGACAAGCAACCTTATGTTCGGGCCTGGGCCATGGAGAAAGCCGCATCGCATGCCGGAAATTTCATGTTCAATCGGGAAAAACAGATTGAGCACTTATATGAATTTATGGGCCGGAAGCCGATCGTGGTGGCGCCCTATGATGCCGAGCTTTACGGGCATTGGTGGTATGAAGGTCCTGATTTCCTGAATTTTTTGATCCGCAAGGTCGCTTTCGACCAAAATACAGTCAGGCTGATCTCGCCGTCCGATTATTTCAGGGAATATCCCGTTAACCAGATTTCCACGCCCTCGTTTTCGAGCTGGGGATGGAAAGGGTATAGCGAAACATGGCTTTCGGGAGCCAATGACTGGATCTATCGCCATATTCATAAGGCAACTCTTCGCATGAGCGAACTTGCGAACCGTTACCGGGGTCAGAACGGTTTGGTGGGCCGGGCCCTCAAGCAGGCCGCCCGTGAACTTTATCTTGCCCAGTCGAGCGACTGGGCATTTATTATGCATACGGGAACCATGGTCCCCTACGCCGTGAAACGGACCAAGGAGCATCTCCTGAATTTCACGCGAATTTATGAGGATTTGACGAACGACAGGCTGGATGAGGGGTTTTTGCGGGATTTGGAAAGCAGGAATAACATCTTTCCGAATGTCGATTACCATGTTTTTTAGGGTATCATTTTAAAAAATAGAAAGGGACCATCATGCAAGCACAGTATTATGCGATCGGGGAAACAGCGGGTAAGCTTTATCGTCTTCTTGAGCAAAAAGGCGAGCAGACAGTGGCGAAGGCCCAAAAAGAGATTGGTGCAGACGATGCCATCTTTTATCAGGCGGTCGGATGGCTTGCCCGTGAAAACAACATCAACTTCAACAAGCTGGGCAAGGCCCTCAAGATCTCTCTTTTGACGAAATAAGAAGTCTGAAGATTTTTGGCCCCTCCGCCTTTCGGGCGAAGGGGCCTTTTCTTTTTTTAATAAGTTCGCAACTTGCGGGACGGAGTGAACGTAGGTTACACGGACGAATTGCCCCGTGTGTTTTATTTCCGAGAAGAAATAGACGGGGGAGCCTGGCTTAAGGAGAGGAGCAAGCGTAAGTTGTGCGGACGAATTTGAGGGGGGAGCCGCTTGTCCTCATTCCTTCCTTCAAGAAAAATTTTTAAAGTCCGATAATACCATGAGTGAGCCGAAAGCCATGAGAAAACATCCGCATCTACTGGAAATCAACGCGTTTTATTTTGTATCCCGCATGTCCGAAAAATACGGACGCCAGCTGAGCCTCGCCACCATCCCGAGCGAAGAGTGGCGCGCTTTTGCCAAGCAGGGGTTTCAGTATCTTTGGCTCATGGGAGTTTGGATGAGGAGTTCCTGGTCCCGTGATCATGCCCTGAGGGAGCCCAGTTTGAGGCATGCCTACGATCTTATCCTCGGCAAATGGACTCCGGAGGATGTGAAAGGTTCTCCCTATGCTATTTACGACTATGTGCTGGACCCCTACCTGGGAGCGCCCGAAGAGCTTCTTCAGTTGAAAATGAAACTGAACGGAATGGGGATGGGGCTCATCGTCGATTTTGTGCCGAACCATTTGGCGGTCGATCATCCATGGACGGTCAGTCATTCGGAGCGCTTCGTCAGCGGTAAACCCGATACTGTCCGGAAGCATCCCGAATGGTTTTTTAATACGCCGATCGGGAAAAAGATAGCCCATGGGCGTGACCCTTTTTTCGCTCCTTGGTGTGATACGGCCCAAGTAAATTTCTGGTCCGACGAGCTTCGGAGTGCCTGGCTTGAAACGCTTCTTAGGATCGCAAAAATGGCGGACGGGGTGCGTTGCGATATGGCAATGCTCGGACTTAATGATGTTTTTGAGCGTGTCTG
>JAKJDL010000004.1:35191-56555 GCA_022705945.1 Candidatus Omnitrophota bacterium
CCCCCGCCATTGCCAAGGTCAAGCGGGATAACCCTCGCTTTTTTTTTATGGCGGAGGTTTACTGGGACTATGACTGGCCGCTCCAGCAGCAGGGGTTTGATTTCACTTACGACAAGCGTCTCTATGACCGTCTGATGCATGATGAGCCGATGTCGGTCCGAGACCATCTCAGGGCCGACCCGGATTATCGTGATAAATGTGTGCGTTTTATCGAAAACCATGATGAAGAACGGGCTCCCGTTATTTTCGGACGAAAAAAATCACAGGCGGCGGGGGTGATCGCGGCGACTGTGCCCGGGCTTCGGTTTTTCAACGACGGACAACTGGAAGGAAAAAGGATTCGGACCCCCGTCCACCTGGGGCGCGAACCCAAAGAGCCCGTTGATTCTGAAACGGCCGATCTTTACAGAAGGCTTTTACGGTTTACCCATAGCGCCGTGGTCCATAGCGGCGAATGGATGCTGCTTGAGTCCCGTCAGGCATGGAACAGGAATGAAAGCTACAGGGGAATCCTGGCCTGGCTTTGGCATTTGGGGGAGAACTGGAAGCTCGTGGTCGTGAATTACTCCATGATTAGGGCTCAAGGAGTTATTTTTTTGCCTTATCGTTTGAACACGCAGGTATTCATTCAGTTCCGGGATGTCTTGTCGGATAAGGTGT
Organism: Candidatus Omnitrophota bacterium; assembly: GCA_022705945.1. Classification (GTDB taxonomy): domain Bacteria; phylum Omnitrophota; class Omnitrophia; order Omnitrophales; family Aquincolibacteriaceae; genus UBA1443. The sequence continues at coordinate 35,852 of JAKJDL010000004.1, forward strand.
ATGAAAGAACGGGGAGCGAACTTGCCAAAAGCGGTCTTTATGTCGACCTTGAGCCCTGGCAAGCGCATCTTTTTGATTTTAACGCTTGATTCTTGTCTTGGAGACATTTTTATAATCTGTTAATCTATCCCCGGAATTGATCAATCGAGTTTTTAAATGAGGAATCCGATGCCCAAATCCCAAAAAAAGACACAAGAAAGAGTTGCCCGCGAGGATGTGAAAGAACTTTGGCATATTACCCCCCAAAGTATGAGCAAGGATGGTATCAAAAAGTCCTTTGGATCGAGCCTTCAATACGGACTTGCCAAAGACCGCTATACGGCCACGTTGCGGGATAATTTCATGGCCCTGGGCATGGCGCTCCGCGACAGGCTTGTAGAGCGCTGGATCAAGACTCAGCAGCGTTATCACCGACAAAAGGCAAAGCGTGTTTATTATCTTTCAATGGAGTTCCTGATCGGCCGGCTTCTCGGTAATCACATTCTGAATCTTGATTTATGGGATGAAACACAAAAAGCCCTCGAGGAGTTCGGGCTTGACCTTGAAGAGATCCGTAACGAGGAAGTGGACGCGGGGCTTGGGAACGGCGGTCTTGGACGTCTTGCGGCCTGTTTTCTCGATTCCATGGCGACGCTCGGTATCGCGGGCCATGGTTATGGCATCCGTTATGATTACGGTATCTTCAATCAGAAAATCGTGAACGGCTATCAGGTTGAATCTCCCGATGAATGGTTGAAGCACGGTAATCCCTGGGAATTTGCCAGGCCCGAATACGCTCAGAATATCCAATTTTACGGCAATACGAAAATGTATCACGATGCGCAGGGGAAACTCCGCGTCGAATGGGTCAACACCGAAGACGTGATTGCCATGCCGTATGATATTCCCATCCCGGGATTCCGGAATGACGTCGTCAACACGCTCCGCTTGTGGTCGGCGCGGGGTTCCGAAGAATTCAACTTCCAATATTTTAACGACGGAGATTATGAGAGCGCGGTTTATGAGAAGGTGTTCTCGGAAAACATTTCCAAAGTGCTTTACCCGAACGACGCCACATCGATGGGGCGGGAATTGCGTCTCAAACAGGAGTATTTTTTTACCGCTGCGTCGATCACCGATATTATCCGGCGATTCAAAACGGACAATTCCGTATTTCAGAATTTCCCGGACAAAGCCGCAATTCAGCTAAACGATACCCATCCGGCGCTCGCGATCGTGGAATTTATGCGGGTGCTCCTCGACGATGAACAGCTTGAATGGGACACTGCCTGGGACCTTACCGTCAGGACATTCGCTTATACCAACCACACCGTGATGCCCGAAGCGCTTGAGTGCTGGGCGGTTCCGATGTTTGAAACGCTGCTTCCGCGCCATATGGAGTTGATCTATGAGATCAATGACCGGTTCCTTAAAGCCCTGGCCGCGGAATATCCCGGGGATACGGACCGCATCAGAAGGATGTCCGTTATTGAAGAGGGAAATCCCAAAAAAATCCGCATGGCTTTTCTCGCGATTATCGGCTCGCATTCCGTTAATGGTGTTTCGGCGCTCCACACGGAGTTGATTAAAAACCAGCTCTTCAGGGATTTTTTTGAAGTGTTCCCCGAAAAATTCAACAACAAGACCAATGGTATTTCGCACCGGCGCTGGCTCCTCAAGGCGAACCGTCCTTTGACGGCTTTGATTACGGACGCGATCGGCGACGGGTGGAAAAAGGACCTGAACGGGCTCAGGGATCTGATCCCGATTCGCCGGGATCAGCTGTTCAAGAAAAAGTGGCGGCAGGTCAAGCTCGAGAATAAAAAGGTTTTAGCGGAGCTTATCCGGCAGACCCAGGGGATTATCGTCAACCCCGATTCCATGTTCGACGTTCAGGTGAAGCGCATTCACGAATACAAGCGGCAGTCGCTTTTTATCCTCTACGCCATTTCGGAATATTTGAGGCTGCGAGAAAATCCTTCGGGCTATGCGGTGCCGAGGACGTTTATTTTTGGCGGCAAGGCGGCTCCCGGCTATTTTATGGCCAAGCTCCTGATAAAATTCATCAACAATGTCGCGAACATTATCAATCACGATAAAATAAACAAGGACAAACTCAAGATCGTTTTCCTTGAGAATTACCGTGTCTCGCTTGCCGAAAAGATCTTTCCGGCGAGTGATCTTTCGGAACAGATCTCAACGGCGGGGACGGAGGCCTCCGGGACCGGTTGCATGAAATTTATGATGAATGGGGCCCTGACGGTAGGGACGCATGACGGAGCCAATATCGAGATCGCGGAGGCGGTCGGCCCCGATAATATCTATATGTTCGGACTTCGGGATGAGGAGGTTTTTGAGCTCAGGAACCGCGGGTATGATCCGGGTGCCTATATTCAAAAATCACCGCAGCTTCGTGAAATCTTCCACATGATCGGCAGTAATTTTTTCTCTCCGGCGGAGCGCGGAATTTTTGAGCCGCTCGTCCAGAACCTGACGGTCTCGGACCCGTTCCTTGTCTGTGCGGACTTTGAAGCTTATGCGGCCATACAGCAGAAGATATCGGAAGATTATCAAAACAAGGATCTATGGACCGAAAGGGCAATCCTGAACGTTGCGAAATCGGGCCGGTTCTCCAGTGACCGGACGATCTGTGAATATGCCCGCGATATATGGGGAGTTTCGGTCAACGGCTGTCCCAGGAACGGGAAAGCCTGAAGTTTTAAGGACAGCTTTCAGGTTATCTCCGGTTTGATATTTATCGGGCCCGGGCCGGGGGAGCCTGCGGGATCGGTTTTAGAGGCGATTTCAGGAACCATTTTTCTGTTTTTCAGCTCCCCAGAAACATTAGAGCAGGAAATACTTTTAAAACCGGCGCTAGTCTTCTCTCGGAAATTTTCTCAAAGTTCCCAGAAAACCCCAGTCACGGCCTTGTCCCAAAACGGGGCGGATCCCCACCACGCTGAAAAAAAGCTCCGCGCTCGACACCTTTTGTCCGGTTTCCCTCACTTCATGGAAGTGCTTTGAAAGAATGAAATGGGATGCGAATCTTAAAATCCCCGACACAAGGAATATGCTCAGGATCCGGGAGCCCTGAATGGGAGGGATCCTTTCGACAAGGTATCCTCCGAGGAGTGCCCCGAGAAACATTGCGACTCCGTTGATGAAAGTAAAGTAGCCGATACACCGGATGCGTTTTCCCGGGCTGACCGCATCATAGATGAAATTAAGAGAACAAAGGTTGAAGCCGCCCCAGACAAAGCCGGCGAAGATCTCGATCGTGAAAAGATAAACCAGATTTGATGAAAACATCCAGAGGATCGGAATGACGGGGATGAGGAAGCTTGTGAGTTTCAAGATGCGGGCGTTCCCAATCGCGTCCGCGTGCTTTCCCCAGACAGGGAATGAAAAAAGTCCGGCGGCGACGGCGCCGAGGTGGACGAACATAAAAACGAGATAATTGAACTGAAGGTCCCGGAGCATATAAACGCTGAAAAAGGGAGCCGCGAGGTTAGTCGTGAACGTAATGCTCGCCACATAAAGTACGAATTTTACGAAATTACTTTCCCGGAAGCGCCGGAGAAACATGAGAAACGTGAATTCGTCCCCGGGGTTTTTCCCCTGGGGGATATCTTCCATCTGTGCCATAAGCCAGGCCGAGACGGTTCGGGCCGCAGCGGCAAGAGCGAAAAGAATGAAAAATCCGAGTGCGGGAGAAATTTCCCTGAAACTGAAGAGCAGAACGCCTCCAAGAATGATCCCGAAGACGCCGGCCAATCCTGTGATCCGTGAGCGCCATCCGAAATAAAAACCGCGTTCCTCGGGGCGGAGGTAGTCGCTGGTCAGGCTCCCCCAGATCGTTCCTATCAGGCCCCCGATGATCCGGAACATGGTTATAAAGAAAATGAGCAAGGAAATTCGTTTCGGCATGCCGATAGGCGCCAGGCAGGCGATCGGGACAAGAAAAGCGACCTGAAGAACGGCTCCCGTTGCGAGGCATCGGAGGCGGCTTCCGAGTACTTTCACGATCCGGACCGCGAAAAATTGGGCACAAGAGCCGAATAAGTTGGGGATCGCGACTAACAGGCCGATCTCCCAAGGAGTGGCTCCCAGGAAAAGCCCGAGGGGGATGAGGTATTCATCCACCATGGATTGCATCGCGCTTGCGGGGATACCTTCCTTCCAGGAAAGGTTCAGACTTTTGAAATACCGGTTATTCTTGAATTTTTTGAGAGCGCTCAACATAAACTCCTCCACTTTATCGGCTGTTTTTATGGTTTTGATAAGCCGTCGGGTTATCAACATTCAAAAAGGGTTTCCGGCATGAAATCAACAAACAGCAGGCAGATCAGGTGAGGAAATCGGAGTTGAAAGCCGGAACGCCCGTGCTATAATCCAGCCCATCGCGCGCAAAGTCGATGCGCGGCAAACAGTTGTAGCTAAGGATAATGACGTCCTTTTTGGCAGGAACCGTTGCCGGAAAGGGTTTTTTTTTAGAAAAAACGGTCGCGTCGCCGTCGGGCGGCGGAATCAAACACCAAACAGGGGGTGATCCCAATGGCAAAAGCAGTGGAGAATACGGTAGAAAAAGAGATCAATGCGTTTATGAAAAAAGTAATAGCGAGAAATCCGGGCGAAAAGGAGTTCCATCAGGCGGTCCGCGAAGTCGTGGAATCCGTCACGCCTTACATTGATAAACATCCCAAATACAAGAACGCGAAGATCCTCGAAAGAATGGTCGAGCCGGAACGCGTATTCATGTTCCGCGTGCCGTGGCAGGACGATAAAGGCGAGATACATATCAACCGCGGTTTCCGGATTCAAATGAACAGCGCCATCGGCCCCTATAAGGGCGGCATCCGCTTCCACCCGTCCGTCAACCTGAGCATCCTCAAGTTCCTTGCTTTCGAGCAGGTTTTCAAGAACTCCCTGACCACTCTCCCAATGGGCGGCGGCAAGGGCGGATCCGATTTTGATCCCAAGGGCAAGAGCGACAGCGAGGTCATGCGCTTCTGCCAGTCTTTCATGACGGAACTCCAGCGCCACATCGGCGCCGATACCGATGTGCCCGCGGGTGACATCGGTGTGGGCGGCCGCGAGATCGGCTATATGTTCGGACAGTACAAGCGCCTTCGAAACGAGTTTACGGGTGTTTTGACCGGCAAGGGCATCGCCTGGGGCGGCTCGCTGGTGCGCCCCGAAGCCACCGGATTCGGCGTGGCGTATTTCTGCGAAGAGCAGCTCAAAACCAGGGGCACCCGCCTCAAGGGCAAGACCGTTGCGGTCTCCGGATTCGGCAATGTGGCCTGGGGTGTGGTCAAGAAGGTCGATGATCTGGGCGGCAAGGTAGTCACCATCTCCGGCCCTGACGGCTACGTCCATGACCCCGAGGGAGTCAAGGGCGAGAAATGGGAGTATATGTTGCAGTTGCGCGCCAGCGGCCAGGACATAGTGGCCCCGTATGCCCAGAAGTTCAAGGGCGCCAGGTTCTTCGCGGGCAAGCGCCCCTGGGAAGTAAAGGTGGATGTCGCGTTGCCCTGTGCCACCCAGAACGAGCTCAATGAAACCGACGCGAAGAAGCTGATCCGCAACGGCGTGATATGTGTTACTGAGGCCGCTAATATGCCCTGCACTCCCGAGGCCGTGGAAGTCTTCCGGAAGGCAAAAATTCTTTTTGCCCCCGGGAAAGCGGCGAATGCGGGCGGGGTGGCGACCTCCGGTCTTGAAATGAGCCAGAACAGCATGCGCCTGCACTGGTCACGCAAGGAAGTGGACGAAAAGCTTCACAACATCATGATCTCGATCCACGAGAACTGCGTAAAATATGGAAGAGAAGATGCCAAGTACGTTAACTACGTTAAAGGCGCGAACATCGCGGGATTCGTGAAAGTCGCGGACGCAATGCTTGATCAGGGGCTCGTGTAAACCCAGGATCAGCCATCGAAAACAGGGCCGCTCCCCGTCGCGGAGCGGCCCTGTTTTTTTTAATGCCTTCCTCTGCGAAGGGCATCCTGTTAAAATAAAAACATCATGTATCCGATTCTTTCAAAGCAAAAACTCAGCAATCATGTCGAGGAAATCACGGTCCGGGCGCCTTACGTCGCACGGCGCTGCGAGCCCGGCCAGTTCATCATCCTGCGCGTGGACGACGAAGGCGAACGCATTCCGTTCACGATCGCGGAATGCGACGCCGAGCAGGGGACAGTCTCGATCATTTACCAGGTTGTCGGTTATACCACCCGCAAGCTCAGCGAAAAAAAAGCGGGCGACACGATCTCCGATTTCGTGGGGCCGCTCGGTAAACCCGCCGAACTTCATCATCACGAGCGCGTTGTCGGCGTCGGCGGCGGCGTCGGTGCGGCACCCCTTTATCCCCAGCTCAAAAAACTGAGCGAAATGGGAGTCGAGGTCGATCTTATTCTCGGCGCCCGCAACAAAGACCTCGTCATCCTCGAAGATAAATTCAGGACCTTCTGCAAAAACATCTACATCACGACCGACGACGGGAGCTACGGGATGAAGGGTCTTGTGACGGACAAGCTGAAAGAGCTGATCGAAAAAGGCGTGAAATACGACGAAGTTATCGCGATTGGTCCGCTGGTTATGATGAAGTTTGTGAGCCTTCTTACGAAACAATACGGTATCAAGACCAGTGTTTCTCTCAATCCGGTTATGATCGACGGGACCGGGATGTGCGGGGGATGCCGTGTGACAGTCGGAGGTGAAACGAAATTTGTCTGTGTTGACGGCCCGGATTTTGACGGGCACCGGGTGGATTATGACGAGCTGATGCGCCGTCAGGGTATGTATAAGACCGAGGAATCTCACGCCTGTAGGATCGGTCTCAGACACTGAAATGGCTCCCAATATGAATCCCAGGAAGGTCCCGATTCCGGAGCAAAAGCCGGACGAGCGCGTCAAGAATTTTAACGAGGTTACCCTGGGTTATACCCCCGGGCAGGCTCAAGAAGAAGCCCTTCGTTGCCTCCAGTGCAAGACCCGTCCCTGTGTCGCGGGATGTCCTGTCAATGTCAAGATTCCCGAGTTCATCAAAAAAGTTTCCGAAGGCGATTTTGAGGAAGCTTACGGTATCCTTGTCAGCGAAAACTGTCTTCCCGCGATCTGCGGTCGTGTCTGCCCCCAGGAAACCCAGTGCGAAGCCCTCTGTGTTCGCAGTAAGAAAGGGGAGCCCGTAGGCATCGGGCGTCTGGAGCGTTTTGTGGCGGATTATGCCATGGAGAAAATGCCTGAGCAGGTCCCGGAGATCAAAAAGAACGGGATCAGGGTGGCGGTTGCGGGCAGCGGTCCGGCGGGGCTTACCTGCGCGGGGGAACTTGCGCGGCTCGGATACGATGTGACTATTTTTGAAGCGCTACATGCTCTTGGCGGAGTGCTGATGTACGGGATTCCGGAGTTCCGGCTTCCGAAAAAGCTCGTAGAAAAGGAAATCGCGGGAGCCTTGAAACTTGGGGTCAGGATCGAGAAAAATGTGATTGTCGGCAAATCGATAACGGTTGACGAGTTGCTTCAGGGCGGATTTAAGGCGGTTTTTATCGGATGCGGCGCGGGCCTTCCGTCATTTTTGAAGATCGAAGGAGAGAATTTGAACGGGGTTTATTCAGCCAACGAGTTTCTGACCCGCGTTAATTTGATGAAGGCCTATGATTTTCCCCGTTCTCCTACCCCCGTCAAAATGGGAAAAAAGGTGGCCGTAATCGGCGGCGGGAATGTCGCGATGGATGCGGCAAGGACGGCGAAGCGTCTCGGTGCCGACGAGGTTTATATCGTCTACCGCCGTAGCGAAAAAGAGCTTCCGGCGCGTCTCGAAGAGATCCATCATGCCAAGGAAGAGGGGATCATTCTCAAACTGCTTGCGGCTCCTGTAAAGATCCTGGGTGAAAACGGATGGGTGACGGGAATGGAATGCGTCGAAATGGAGCTCGGCGAACCTGATGCCTCCGGCCGGCGGCGTCCCATTGAGAAAAAAGAGAGCAATTTCGTTTTTCCGGTTGAAACGGTTATCATCGCGATCGGCGGAACCCCGAATCCGTTGATCCGGCAGACGACCCCCGGTCTTCAGGTTCAAAAATGGGGAGGAATCGTGGTGGATGAGGCAACCATGAAAACCTCCAAGGAGAACGTTTATGCGGGAGGGGATATTGTGACGGGAGCCGCGACCGTGATCCTTGCCATGGGCGCAGGGAAGAAGGCGGCCCGGGCGATCCACGAGGCATTGAACACCAAGATCCCGGCCTGATTCTCGCGGTCTGACGCCGAGATTTTTAATCTGTCAAAGCTTGACCGGGATTGTCGGGGATGGCAGTCGGGTCTTGGTAGGATCTTTCGGCGGAAAACGAGATTTGATTTGGTTGTGATTGCAAGGCCAGGTATAATCTCCCGGACCCCGTAGGCCTCCGGGCTTGAGGGGTCTTGTGTTTATAGGACCAGTCGGAAGTTTATGGGCAGAGCTGACTTCAAATATATTTACGGCCCCGTTTTTTCATGGAGATACGGGCGTTCCCTTGGGGTTGATCCTGTCTCGGCCTCCATCAAGACATGTTCTTTTGATTGTGTTTACTGTCAGGCGGGGAAGACGAAAATCCTGAGCGATCAACGGAGTTTGTTTGTTCCGATCCGCGAACTTACGGAAGAGATCGGGAAGATACCCCCGGTTACGCTGGATCAGATCACTTTTGCGGGGAACGGGGAGCCGACCCTTGCGGTGAATCTCGGAGAGATGATCCGGGAGATGCGGAAGATTCGGCCCGAGAAGATCGCGGTAATCACGAATGCTTCCCTGATCGATCGCGAGGACGTGCGTGCCGAGCTTGCGCTTGCGGACCTTGTGGTCGCGAAGCTGGATGCGGTTACAAACACGACATTTCAAAACGTGAATCGAGCCCCATCTTCGGTCAATCTCGAAAAGATCTTGGAGGGCATCGGTTCTTTCCGCAAGGTCTTTGCAGGCAAACTTGCGATTCAGGTGATGTTTGTCGCTCTGAACAAGGGAGAAGCGGCCCGGATTGCCGAAAGGATCAATGTCGTCGCCCCGGACGAAATTGAGGTAAATACACCGCTTCGAGCGAGTCCCGCGGAGCCGCTGAGTCCGGTCGAGCTCGGAGAAATAACAAAGATCTTCCGGCACATTTGCTGCGGGATCCCGGTTAAAAGTGTTTATGAGGCTGAACGTGCGGCATCGGCACCGTTCTGTCCGGCATCCACGGAACGCCGTCGCGGCAGGGAAGATCACCGGCCCTGTCCTCAAAAGGCCGGCCCCGGACATTGCGAGGATGAAGAAAAAAAAGTAAAATGACTGAACTTCGGAGTTACCCATGAGCCATTCCCAATCCGGACAATCTGTGAAAGAGCTTCTCCGGGAGATCGAGATCCTCAGACGTGAGCGGAATGCCGTCATTATCGCGCACAACTATCAGCCGCCCGAGATTCAGGACATTGCCGACCATACCGGTGATTCTCTCGAACTCAGTCGCATTGCCGCCGGGACGGGTGCGGCGGTTATCGTTTGTTGCGGGGTGAAGTTCATGGGAGAAACGGCCGCGATCCTTTCGCCCGACAAGACCGTGCTTTTGCCCGTCCCGGAAGCCGGTTGCACGCTGGCGGATTACGCGACAGCGGAGCAGATCCGCGAGATAAAGCGGAAATATCCGGGAGCCGTGGTCGTGACCTACGTGAACAGCTCTGCCGAAGTAAAAGCGGAGAGCGATGTCTGCTGCACTTCGGCGAACTCCGTCGAGATTGTAAAAGCGATTGATCCTTCGAAGCGGATTATTTTTACTCCGGATTATAATTTGGGACATTATACGGCCGGGAAAACAGGCCGGGACCTGATCCTGTGGGACGGATGCTGCCCGACCCACGCACTTCTCTCGACGCTGGCTGTCGAAAAAGCGAGAAAAAAACGGCCCCAAGCCGTTTTTATGATGCATCCGGAATGCAAACCCGGGACTCTTGCGATGGCCGATTACATCGGGAGCACTTCGGCCATGATCCGTTATGCGAAGCAACAGCCTGCCGGGACAGAATTTATCGTGGGGACGGAAGTCGGCCTTATTCACAAGCTCCGGAAGGAGAACCCCGACAAGACCTTTCATCCCGCGAGTGATTTTTTGATCTGCCCGATGATGAAAATGATTTCCCTGAGAGATGTCCGGGATTCGCTCAAGAAAATGCAACACGTGGTTTCCGTGCCCGAAGAGATTCGTGTGAAAGCGAAGGCGGCCGTGGAGGCGATGCTGCTTTACACCGGAACGCCGGTTAAATCCGCGGGATAGTTTGTTGTTTGCCGTGCCGGGCGGCTTTTTTAATTCGAGCCAAATCAGAATTTGTCTGCTCGGTCAGGCCGGACTTCAGACAGAGCAGAAATTAAATATGAAACAAGAAGGGAAATGATATGAAAAAAGCGATTAACGAGGGTTTTGAAGCAATCCGGAAAAAAGGGAGTCGCGTGGTTACGGAAGGAAAGCACCTGCTTGGGAATGCCGGATTGATGGTGGCTACGGCGACACTGGAAACCCTTGCGGATCGTCGGAAGCCCTTTGTGACGGTGATCAATTCCTACACGACCCACATCCCGGGCCATGTCCATTTGAATGTGCTCGGTGAAAGGCTTGTTGCGGCGCTCAAGGCCAAAGGTTACAACGTCTGGTATGCCAATGTCGGGGCCGCAATCTGTGACGGCGTTGCTATGGGCCATTTCGGCATGAAATATTCGCTTCCTTCCCGCGAATTGATCACCGACCAGATCGAGTCGATTATCGGGGCGCATCCCTGCGATGCCTGGATCGGAATCGGGAACTGCGACAAGATCATTCCGGGTATGCTGAATGCCATGGTGCGGATCAATATTCCCTCGGTTTATGTAAGCGGCGGTCCCATGCTGGCGGGGCAGAACAAGACGGATCTTATTACCATCTTTGAAGGAATCGGCAAAGAAGCGGCCGGGAAGATGTCGGAAAAAGATCTTGAAAAACTGGCGGAGACGGCATGTCGCACCTGCGGGAGTTGCGCGGGAATGTTTACCGCTAATTCCATGAATTGCCTTGCCGAAGCTATCGGGCTGGCGCAGCCCGGGAACGGGACAATTCCTGCGGCAAAGTGGGTGGACCGTGCGCAAATGACCTGGGAGATCAATCCGGAACGCGTGAAGCTTGTGGAGCGCGCGGCAGATACGCTGGAATATGTTCTCAAAAACAGGATCCTTCCGCTGGATATTGTGACGAAGGAAGCGATCGATAATGCTTTCATTCTGGATCTTGCGATGGGCGGATCCAGCAACACCGTGCTTCATACGCTCGCGCTTGCCTGCGAAGCCGGGATCGCCTACCCGCTTGAAAGGATCAACAAGCTTGCGAAGCTGACGCCGACCTTTTGCAAGGTGTCACCGTCCCGGCCGGATGTTCATCTCGAAGACGTGGACCGCGTGGGCGGGATAGCCGCGATCCTTAAGGCGGTTTGGAAGGACGGCCGTGCTCCGCTCAAGCTCGATCTTAAAACGTGTACCGGCGTGCTCCGGACCATGGTTGAAAGAGCGCCGGATGCGGACGGGGACGTGATTCGTACCGGGAAAAATGTTTTTTCGGAACAAGGGGGCCTTGCGATCCTTTACGGGAATCTCGCGCCTGAAGGTGCGGTCGTAAAAACGGCAGGGGTGGAGAAGGACATGATGCGGTTTACCGGGCGCGCGAAATGTTACGATTCACAGGACGAGGCGCTTGCGGCGATCCTGAAAGGGAAAGTCACGGATGGTGATGTGGTCGTGATCCGCTACGAGGGCCCGAAAGGAGGTCCCGGAATGATGGAAATGCTATCTCCGACTTCGGCGATCAAGGGCCGCGGGATTCGCGCCGCGCTTATCACGGACGGAAGGTTTTCGGGCGGAACGCGCGGGCTTTGTATCGGGCATATCTCCCCGGAAGCCGCGGCGGGCGGGCCGATTGCGGTCATCAGGAACGGGGATGTGATCGAGATCGACGCTGTGAAGCGCACGCTCCGGCTGGTTGTCCCGGCGAAAGAGATCAAGACGCGGCTGAAGAAGCTGAAACCCTTCAAACCGAAAGTGACAAGAGGATGGCTGGGACGCTACTCCCGGCATGTTCTCAGCGCTCATACCGGAGCAGTTATGGATAACAACGTTCTTTATGAAAATTCAAAAAGGAGAAAATAAGTCATGATCAGTGAAAAAATGGCGAAAGCGCTCAACGAGCAGATCAACAAGGAAATTTACTCCGCTTATCTCTATGTGGGAATGGCCGCTTATGCCGCTTCCATGGCCCTTGGCGGGATCTCCAACTGGTTTCAGCTTCAGGCCAGGGAAGAGCTTGGCCACGCTTCAAAACTCATGCATTATTTGAATGAACAGGGGAAAGACCTGGTTTTGAAAGCAATTGCGGCTCCCGATCAGAAGTTCACGTCGGTGGCGGGCCTTTTTGACAAAACCCTCGAGCATGAAAAGGAAGTCACAGCCTCGATCCACAATCTTGTGACGCTCGCGAAAAAGGAAGCTGACTACGCGACGGAGATTTTTCTGCAGTGGTTCGTGACCGAGCAGATTGAAGAGGAGGCGAGCGTTTCCGATATTATACAGAAGCTTGAGATCGGCGGGAAAGGCGGTAACGCAATCCTTGTTCTCGACAAGGCGTTGGCTCTCCGCAAATAAACGGAAAAGAAATTTCGCATGAAGGCGATACCGGTAGCGGAAAACATCTGGTGGGTCGGGGCGATTGACTGGAAGGCCCGTTATTTTCACGGCCACACCTACACGACCAAGCGCGGCACGACCTACAATGCCTACCTGATCCTCGATGAAAAGATCACACTGATCGACGCGGTTTACGGGCCTTTCACGGACGAGATGGTGCAGCGGATCAAAAGTGTTATCCCGGCAGAGAAAATCGATACGATCATTGCCAACCACATTGAACCGGACCATTCGGGCGCTTATCCCGAGCTTCTGAAACTTTGTCCGAAAGCAAAGTTTTACGGGAGCGCGAGAGCGGGGCAGGGGCTTGAACGCTACTATCACCGGAAACTGGATTTTACTCCCGTGAAGACCGGAGATAAACTGAAGATCGGAAAGCGCACGCTCCGTTTTATCGAAATCCCGATGATCCATTGGCCGGACAGCATGATGACTTATCTGGAAGAGGACGGAGTTCTTTTTTCAAACGACGCTTTCGGACAGCACTATGCGACGAACGAGCGGTTTGACGACGAGGTGCCCCGGGAAACGCTGATGGAGGAGGCGGCCAAATATTATGCGAACATCCTCTGGCCTTTCAGCCATCTGATCGCGCAGAGGATTGACGAGATCGAAAAACTCGGAATTCCCATAAAAATGATCGCGACTTCGCACGGTCTCAGCTGGCGGAAAGATCCCGCCGGAATCATTGCGGCTTACAAGAGGTGGTCGGTCCACACGACGGTCCCCAAAATCGTTATCGTCTATGAAACCATGTGGGGATCGACCGCGAAGATGGCCAGGAAGATCGCGGAAGGGATCGCGGATGCCGGTGTGACGCATGAGGTTTATGATATCGCTCAAACGGACCGGACCGAGGTGATCTACGACATGTTTGAGGCGAAAGGCTATATTGTCGGTTCTTCGAACCATGACAGCGGAGTGCTTCCCAATATGGTTTCATTCATGGAATTCCTGAAGGGGCTTCATCCCAAAAAAAGGATCGGATGTGCTTTCGGTTCCTACGGCTGGTCCGGAATCGCCATCAAGAAGCTTGAAGAAACGCTTAAGGAATCCGGTGTCGAGATCGTTCAGCCGGCTCTGTCGGTTGTCTACGCTCCCGATGAATCCCAGCTTGCCGCCTGTTATGAATTCGGAAAGAAAATGGCCGAGCTGGTTAAGAAAGGGTAATCATGCAAACATTTGATGCGATCGAAAAACGGCACAGCACGCGGGAGTACAAGGATAGGCCGGTGCCGAAGGAGATGCTTGAAGCCCTGGTGGATGCCGGCAGGCGCGCGCCGAGCGCCCGCGCGATCGAACCCTGGGAATTTGTTGTGATTACGGAAAGGAAAATACTGGACGCTTTTGCGGCCTTGATCAGCACCGGCACATTTCTGAACCAGGCGAGTGCGTGCATTGTCGTGCTTTGCGAAGATGTGAAGTATTACCTGGAGGACGGATCTGCGGCAACGGAAAATATTCTGTTAGCCTCGACGGACCTTGGACTCGGGACATGCTGGATTGCCGGTGATAAAAAAGAATATGCGGCGGATGTGCTTAAATTCCTGGATGTGCCTGACGGATACAAGTTGATCAGTCTGGTCGCGGTCGGTTGGCCGGCTAGGGCCTCGCACCAGCACAAAAAAAGAAAGCTAGACGAGGTGATCCACTGGAACCGTTTTGTGAAACGCCCGGTTATCAAGGACCCCCGGGTTTGCCGGATTCTTGCTGAGGCTGAAAAAAATTCTCCCTCCAAGAAGTAACGCCCCGGATTTGACTGAATAAAAGAACGGTTTTGTCGATAATCTGACCAGGTTAATAAGGTTCCGACACGGGCTTTCTGGCTTTGACGGAAAGCGGCAACAAAAAAAGAAGGAGCATCGCAAAGCATGGCAAAAGGCAAAGTGAAGTGGTTCAACAACCAAAAAGGCTATGGTTTTATCACTCCCGAAAACGGGCCTGATGTGTTCGTGCATTTTTCGGCCCTTACAGGGGATGGATACAAGTCGCTTGATGAGGGGCAGGCTGTCGAGTTTGATATCCAGAAAGGTCCGAAAGGCGACCAGGCTGTCAACGTCGTCAAGATCTGAGCTTTTCGTTCGAAAAAGCTTCAAGACCCCCGCGGTCCTTTGTGAAAACAAACCGCGGGGGTTTTTATTTTATGCGAACCCATACTGAAAAACAAAAATCGGGACAAGCCGGTTATGGAACAAGAAAAAATATGGGATTCGATCGTGATCGGCGGAGGAGCCGCAGGCCTTGTAGCGTCTATTGCCGTCGCTTCGGCCGGCTGTGAGGCGCTCGTTCTCGAATGCGAGGAGAGCCCCGGAAAAAAACTGCTGATAACAGGCGGAGGACATTGCAATCTTGCCCATATCAAGGCTACCGAAAAGGACTTCAATTCGGGAAATTTGCGCGCTGTTCGTAACATTTTGAGTGCGTTTCCGGTGCGAAAGGTAAAAGAATTCTTCCGGCAGATTGACGTAGATCTTGTCCGGGATGCCGATGGAAAAATCTTCCCGGGAACTCGCCGGGCAGCTACGGTGGTGCGCGCCCTTGTCTCGGAGTGCAGGCGTCTTGGAGTGGGCATCGAAACATCCCGGCCTGCGGAGAGGATCAAAAGAAATAACGGGGTTTTTACGATTTCCGGTTCCGGTTTTGTGAGAAAAGCAAGAACCCTGATCGTGGCAACAGGAGGTCTTTCTTATCCCCATACGGGAAGCCGGGGCGATGGCTACTCATTTGCAGAATCGTTCGGACACTCCGTTGTTCCTGTCTTGCCGTCTCTCGTTCCCCTGACTACCCGAGATCCCGATTGGCAGAAATTGGCTGGGGTTTCCATTGATGTCCGGCTTTCTCTTGTCGATGGTGGCAAGGTGATCGCAGGATCAAAAGGACCGCTCCTTTTCACGCATCAGGGATTCAGCGGCCCTGCCGCGATGGATTTAAGCGGGATCTGGCTGAGGATGAAAGAGCAAAAAAACATTTCGATTATTGCGGATTTTATTCCGGGTGCCGGGAATGAGGAGTTGTTGAGCCGGTTTGCCTCAGGGAGTGAGAGGCAGCCGACTGCCAGGGTCAAGAAGATCCTTGCTGTTTTTTTGCCCGAACGGTTCTGTGAGATTTTTTTGAAGAAGTCGGGGATTGACCCGGATAAGCAAGTGGCACATTGTTCCAAAAAAGAAAGAGAAAAAATCCTTGCTGCCCTTCGGCGCTTTTCTCTCCCTGTCTGCGGCGTGCTCGGATATGACAAGGCTGAAGTTACATCGGGTGGTGTGGCGTTGGATGAACTTGACCCGAGAACTCTCGGTTCAAAAATTGTTCCCGGATTATTTTTTGCCGGAGAAGTACTTGATGTGGACGGCAGGATCGGAGGTTTCAATCTTCACTGGGCCTGGGCAAGCGGATACGTGACGGGGCAGGCGGCCGCCGCGCGGCTGAAGAGCGGTTCCGTCTTCTGAAAGGGCACAGGCCGAAATTTTAAAGGACAATCGGGAAGCTCTGGACTAGAATATATGCAAAATTTCAAGGAGGAAGTCGGTATTCTATGCTGAGAACGTTATTTCTGATCATTCCGTTTCTTTTTGCCGCGACGCACGCCATGGCCGAGGAGCTTCCTCCGCTTCCCAATGGACCGCTGATCCTTACCAGCGCGACTCCTGCCATGCAATCTTCCGAGTTCTGGATCCGCCGACTTCCCGATCCGGATGCCGTGATCAAGACCCCTGAACAGATCGCGAATTTCAATGAGTTTGTCCGGAATCTGGTCAAGGAGAACGTTGATATTTTCAGGCTGGATCTGACGCGTCCCGGTCGGCAAATCACCAGTCAGCTGGAGCTCGAATTCAATACCCTCAGGAACAGAAAACTTTTCGGCACGGATGATAAATATATTCAGAAGAACTTTTTTGATGAAACGATCAAGCCGCTTGTTCAGATCGACAAAGTGCCCGGAACCATCCGGATGAGGTGGGGCGCGGCCGTGCGTGCGACCTCGGTACGAGCGCTTCCCACTATGGTGAAAATGCTCGAAGACCGCGGGGATGTTGAATTTGATCAGCTCCAGTTCACGCTTATCAAGCTTTGGACGCCTGTCGGGATATTCCATCAATCGAGTGACGGGCAATGGTTCTATGTCCAGGCGCCTTATGTCCGCGGATGGGTTCGGGCGAGAGATATCGCTGTTTTTCCATCGAGACCGGAACTTAAGAAATACGCATCTTCCGGCAGGTATTTGGTTGTGACGGGTGAAGGCGTCAATGTCTGGAAGGATAGCCAGATGACGACTTTGCTGCAGCGACCCAGTATGGGAACCGTGATCCCGAGAGCGCCGGTTCCGTCTCAGGGCGGTTTATCGAGCGACAGCGGATCTTATCTCGTCTGGATCCCTTATCGCAAGAAAGACGGAACCGCCGGCGTGGCCAAGGCCTACATCAGCCGTAAAAGCGACGTTAGGACCAGTTTCCTGCCTTATACTCAGGCCAATGTTATCCGCCAGGCCTTCAAACTGCTTGGCCGACGTTATGGATGGGGCGGACAGTATAACGGCCGGGACTGTTCAGGATTTGTCCAGGATGTTTTTTTGGGTTTTGGTTTTGCTTTTCCCAGGGACTCCAAACAGCAAGGGTGGATAGGTATTCAGCTGGGTTTTTTCGAGCCGTTTGAGGACGCTGCGGCGAAGGCAAAAATACTAAATTCCGCTCGCCCCGCGCTAACACTCCTGAGAATGCCGAAACATCAGATGATCTACCTTGGCCGGATCGAACAACAATATTATGTGATCCATTCGACTTGGGCCGAACGAACGGGGTATGATCCCAAGAAAGATGAGAAAAACAGAATCAATCAGGTCGTGGTTTCGGACCTGAATTTGAACGGCGATTCCTATATCGGTTCGCTTTTCGACCGGATCATCTCCATGAATGAGGTTGAATAATATGTCCCCCTTCCTAAAGGCCTCCCGTTTTTTAAGCAAGTTTTTTTTCATTGCGTTCGTTGTTTTTTCCCCGGGGAATCTTTGCGCGGAAGGGTTCGATTCGCCCGAGCATGGTTTTTCGATTAACCCTCCGCAAGGCTGGATTCAGCGGCCGGGCGTTTATGAGGGGGTGCTTATAACTTACTGGAGAGAAAACAGTCTTGCGACCTTTCATATCATCGAAAGAGATCTCGAAGGGGTAAAAAAGGTATCGGAGCTGAAATGGGAAGATCTTTTCAGCCCGAAATTTGAAGAGATCCATATTCGCCAGGAAGCGGAAACATCGGCGGGCGGAGAGAAAGCCCGTTACTGTATTTACACGATCAAACCGGGGCCCTTTAAACAGCAAATGGAGGGTAAGGGTCATTTTAAATACATGAACTACGTGATCATAAAAAACGGGCGGTTGTATTCGATCACCTTCAAGGACCTGGAATCCGCATTCGGCCTGAATTATCCGGGTTTTCTTGCCGCGGTCCGGTCCATCCGTTTTTACGAACGGCAGACGCCGGCAGGGAGTCAATCCGGCGAAGCGGATCGTAATATTGTGCATTCTTCCAGACCGGAAAGGACGGAAATTATATGAACTTTCAGAACCTGATTCTCGAAATCAAAAAGATCCAGCTCCGGGAAATCCGCACCAATACCGGAGATTATTTTGAAGCTGTTGTTCCCAAGGACCGGCTGTCCGAGCTCGAGAAACTGCTGGCAGTGCATTTCGGGCTTCCGGTCAAGCCCGCCGGTGTTTTCGCAACGGGGGAGGTGAACAAGTATTCCCGCCCTTATGGCGGTGTCCGTTACGAACAGACCATGTATCTCAAGAGGCTTGAACAGGGATTGGAATTTGCTTTTCTGTGGCCTTGGGGTTGCGGGACGCTTGTGACCCTGAAGATCATTAATGACAATGGCCAGCCCGTTGATCCAGGTAAAGGGGGAGGGCTGGTATCTTGGGTGAAATCGATATTCTGGAAATGAGTTTTTATATGGAACCAAACTGGACAGATTTGGTCTGGTTTAGTAGAATTTCCGGATAATCCTCTCTGCAAAACCGGAGATTTTCATGCGGTATACCATCAAAACTGAATACGGCATTATCTGTCTCGCTCACATGGCCCGGAAAGAGTGGCCGGGAGTAAGCACGGTCAAAGAGATTGCCGAGGATGAGGGTTTTTCCGTGAGCCTTACCGAAAAGATCCTTCAGAGTTTAAGGCGGGCCGGTATCGTCGCTTCCCAGCAGGGCAACAAAGGGGGGTGGATGTTAGTGAAACGGCCTTACCAGGTTACCCTGCGGGAGATTGTTGAAGCTCTTGAGGGCAGTACTTTTGAGGTCTTTTGCGATCCGAAGCGGAGGGAGAGCATTGTCTGCAAGAATTTTTCCATCTGCAAGCTCAGGCCGATCTGGTATCGGACGAAAACGACTTTGGACGAGCTTTACGGAAAAATCACACTCGAGAAGATCTCCGAGGATGTGATGGAACCCGCAGATGCAGATGAGGTTTCGCCGTCCCTGCGAAGGAGGGCCTCATGACGGACCCGGGATCGTTTCTCGACAAAGAATATCGATACGGATTCGTGACTCCCGTGGATTCCGAAACGGCACCCCGCGGGCTGAACGAGGATATTATCCGTTTTATTTCTAAAAAGAAAAATGAGCCGAAGTTTATGCTCCGGTGGCGGCTTAAGGCTTACGCGGAATGGAAAAAGATGAAAGAACCTTCCTGGGCGAGCGTTCAGTATCCTGCGATCGATTATCAGGACATCATTTATTACTCCGCTCCCAAATCGCAAAAAGACGGCCCGAAAACGATGGATGAGGTCGATAAAGAAATCCTCAAAACCTACGAAAAACTGGGGATACCGCTGGAAGAGCAAAAGCGTCTTGCCGGAGTTGCTGTGGATGCGGTTTTTGACAGCGTGTCGGTGGCGACGACATTCAGGGGAAAACTGAAAGAATCCGGCGTGATTTTCTGCCCGTTCTCTGAAGCGGTCCGGACCCATCCGGAGCTTGTCGAGAAGTATCTTGGAAGCGTTGTCCCCGTCACGGATAATTTTTTTGCGGCACTCAATTCTGCGGTCTTTTCCGACGGGTCATTCTGTTATGTCCCGAAAGGGATCCGCTGTCCTATGGAGCTTTCGACCTATTTCAGGATCAACTCCGCCGATATAGGCCAGTTTGAGCGGACACTTATCATTGCTGACGACGATGCCTTTGTCAGCTATCTGGAGGGTTGCACGGCCCCGATCCGCGATAAAAATCAGCTTCATGCAGCCGTGGTTGAACTGGTGGCTCATGACCGGGCCTCGATCAAATACTCCACGGTTCAGAACTGGTATGCGGGCGATAGGGACGGGAAGGGAGGAATTTATAATTTCGTAACCAAACGGGGACTTTGCAAAGGAGTCCGCTCGAAGATCTCATGGACGCAGGTCGAAACGGGATCCGCGATTACATGGAAATATCCGAGCTGTATTTTGGCGGGAGATGATTCGGTAGGGGAGTTTTATTCGGTTGCGACGGTGAATAACCATCAGCAAGCGGATACGGGAACGAAAATGATCCACCTCGGGAAGAACACCAAAAGCACGGTTATTTCCAAAGGGATATCGGCCCGTTTCGGGAAAGCGACTTACCGCGGGCTCGTCAAGATAGTCCCGCGGGCCGAAAATGCGAGGAATTATACCCAGTGCGACTCGCTCCTTATCGGAGACCGGTGCGGGGCGAATACGTTTCCCTATATCGAAGTTGAAAATCATTCGTCGCGCGCGGAGCATGAGGCAACCACGTCCCGGATCGATGAGGACCAGCTTTTTTATTGCCGCCAGCGCGGTATGACGGCCGAAAATGCGGTATCGATGATCGTGAACGGATTTTGCAAAGAGGTTTTTAGGAATCTCCCTATGGAGTTTGCGGTGGAAGCCACGCGGCTTTTGGGAGTGACGCTTGAAGGGAGTGTCGGCTGATTTATTAAGGTCAACCGGCGACTGTGGTTTTTTTACGGATGCGGATTCTGGAGGCGGGCGGGAAGCAGGAGCGGGAGAAATGAATAAAGTTA
>JAKJDL010000004.1:56565-92205 GCA_022705945.1 Candidatus Omnitrophota bacterium
CCCGCCGTTTCGCGCAAAGCGAAACGGACCGCAGGGAGCCGCAAAATATATTCGGGAGAATTTATGCTACAAATTAAAAATTTGCGCGTCAGTATCGAAGGTAAGGAGATTCTCAAAGGGATCGATCTCGCGGTGAAAGCAGGTGAAGTCCACGCGATCATGGGGCCGAACGGTTCCGGTAAAAGCACGCTGACCCGGGTTCTGGCGGGACATCCGTCCTGTGAGGTCACGGAAGGTTCCGTAACTTACGAAGGGAGAAACCTTCTTGAGTTACCGGTCGAAGAAAGGGCCCGGGCCGGTGTTTTTCTCGCCTTCCAATATCCGATCGATATTCCCGGCGTGAACAATTCTTATTTCCTCCGCTCCGCGTTGAACGAGGTGCGTAAGGCGAGGGGGCTCGAAGAACTCGATGCCATGGATTTTTTGACGATACTCAAATCCGGGATGAAGATCGTCGAGATGAACGAAAGTTTTTTGACGCGTTCCGTCAATGAAGGTTTTTCCGGGGGAGAGAAAAAAAGAAACGAAATTCTGCAGATGGCGGTTTTGGAGCCGAAACTGGCGCTTCTGGATGAGACCGATTCCGGTTTGGATATTGACGCCCTCCGGGTTGTTTCAAACGGCGTCAACCTGATGCGAAGCCCGGACCGCGCCATGATCCTCGTGACGCATTACCAGCGGCTTTTGAACTATATCACACCCGATCATGTGCACGTTTTGATGGGGGGGAAGATCGTGCTTTCGGGTGATAAGGACCTGGCGCTTCACCTTGAAGAAAAAGGGTATGAATGGGTTAATCCCGATCGGGCCCAGTGAAATGTTTTTTTAGACAGGGCCAAGGACGAAGAAGACGATGCCTGACATGACAGAATTACAACCTTATGCGGATGTTTACGGAAAACTGGCGCCTCTCCGACGCCGGGAAGCGGATTGGCTGCGGGTGATGCGCGATGATGCCATGCGGTCTTTCCTCGATCAGGGGTTTCCGACGGTTCAGGATGAAGCGTGGCGCTATACGGATCTGAGAGCTCTTTCGGGGACGAGATTTGTCACCGATCCCGCCGCATCCCGAACGGCATTCGAAAATGAAAAGTCCCTCAGGCCCGAGCTTGATGTGGATACTTTGTTTTTTGTGAACGGATGGTTCCGCCCGCAGATTTCGGACCAGCCTGCGGGAGTCCGGGTCACCAGCCTTCCGGAAGCGGGCCATTCCCCAGAGTTTCTGGAAACGATGCGGCATTTCCATCATTTCCCGATGGATTCGCTGCAGGAGCTTAATGTTGCGCTCGGTATGGGGGGTGTTTTTATTGAAGTGCCCGATCACACGAAACTGAAACGTCCGCTTTATATTATCCACTGGTCGGATTCTCACGGCGGGCTTTGCCAACCCAAGACCGTTCTCAGGATGGGGAGGGGCGCCAGGGCGACGATCATCGAGGATTTCCGCGGTGCGGAAGGGAAAATGTATTTCACCAACTCCATGACGGAAACCTTTCTTGATCGGGGGGCAGCTCTTGAACACTGTAAGCTGCAATCTGAAGATCGTGCCGCTTTCCATGCCGCGGTTTTTAGAGCAATCCAGACCGAAGAAAGTGCGCTGTCTTCAATCTCGTTGGCGTTCGGAAGCAGGCTGGCGAGACACACCGGGGATGTTCTGTTTTCGGGACCGGGTGCGAAATGCAGTTTAACGGCGCTCTCCGTTGGAGAAGGCGATCAGGTACTCGATCATGTTACCGGGGTTGATCATGCTTCTCCCGCTTGCGGAAGCGAACAGCTTTTTAAGAATATTCTGGGAGGCAGCTCACGGGGAATCTACACGGGCCGGGTTCTTGTGCGCCGGGACGCTCAGAAGTCCGACGCGCACCAAACCAACCGGAATCTGCTTTTGAGCGGGATGGCCAAGGCGGACTCGCGTCCCCAGCTCGAGATTCTCGCGGATGATGTCAAGTGCAGCCACGGGGCGGTGATCGGTCAGCTGGATGAGGATTCGGTCTTTTATCTCCGGTCCCGGGGGATTGATGAGAAGGTGGCTAGGGGAATTTTGGCCACCGCCTTTGCTGCCGAGATCCTTGAAGGAATCAAACATGACGGACTTAAAGAAAAAGTCCTCCATAGAATGCGGGAGAAGCTCAAGCGTCTGGGAGAGGAGACATGAGCCCGCTGGATGTCATAAAAATACGCGAAGATTTTCCGGTGCTTCGCGAGAGGGTTTATGGAAAACCTCTGATCTATCTTGATAATGCGGCGACAACCCAAAAACCAAGAGCGGTAATCGAAACCATCGACCGTTTTTATTCCCGGGAGAATGCGAACATCCACCGGGGGGTATTTTGTTTGAGTGAAAAAGCGACGCAATGTTATGAGGGGGCCCGTCACAAGGTCAAGGTGTTCCTTGGCGCGGCGTCGGATAAAGAGATCGTTTTTGTGCGCGGAGCCACGGAAGCGATCAATCTTGTGGCTGCGACCTGGGGGCGCGCGTTCCTGAAAGCCGGCGACGAGGTTCTGATCACGCATATGGAACATCATTCGAATATTGTTCCCTGGCAGATGCTTCGCGATGAAAAGGGGATCCGCCTCAAAGTTGCTCCCGTGAATGACTCGGGTGAGCTGATCATGGAAGAATTCAGGAAGCTCCTTACCGGTAAAGTCAGGCTGGTCTCGGTGGTTCACGTTTCAAACGCTCTCGGGACGATCAACCCGGTTGGCGAGATCATCCGTCTGGCTCATGAACAGGGGGCCAGAGTGCTTGTGGATGGGGCGCAGGCCGTCGCTCACCGGGCCGTAAACGTCCGGGAACTTGATGCGGACTTTTATGTGCTGTCAGGGCATAAACTTTTCGCGCCGACGGGCATCGGAGTTCTCTACGGGAAGGAGGAGCTTCTCGAAAAAATGCCTCCGTATCAGGGGGGCGGCGATATGATACGTTCCGTCACGTTCGACCAAACAATCTACAACAGGATTCCTTATAAATTCGAGGCAGGGACCCCGCATATTGCCGGTGTGATCGGACTCGGCGCTGCCGTGGATTATCTCCGCGAAATCGGTCTGGATAAAATCGCCGCCTATGAGCATGAGCTTCTGGAATACGGAACAAAAAAACTGATGGAGGTGCCGGGCCTTAGGCTGATCGGGACGGCGGAAAAGAAAGCCGCCGTGCTCTCTTTTGTGCTTGGCGAAGCCCACGCGCATGATATCGGCACGATCCTGGACCGCTCGGGGATCGCTATCCGGGCCGGTCATCATTGCGCGATGCCTCTCATGCGGCGTTTTAATGTTCCGGCAACGACAAGGGCCTCGTTTGCTTTTTATAATACCAAAGAAGAAATCGATCTTTTGGCGGAGGCGCTTCGGGAAGTAACGGAGGTTTTTAAATGAATCCCGATCTTCAGGACCTCTATCAGCAAATGATCATGGATCACAACAAGAATCCGAGAAATTTTCGCGTAATGCCTGACGCGACTTCTGTGGCAGAAGGATTTAATCCGCTTTGCGGGGATCATCTTCATGTTTATATCAAGATGAAAAACGGCAGGATCGAGGATGTCAGCTTTGAAGGGGATGGTTGCGCCATCTCAAAAGCTTCTGCGTCCATGATGACCGGGATCTTGAAAGGAAAAACGGGCGGGGAGGCTAAGGCCCTTTTCGAGGAAGTCCGCGCCATGCTTTCCCGGGATGTGAACTCTCCCGTTGATACGGAAAAGCTGGGGAAGCTGGCGGTGTTTGCCGGGGTTTGTGAGTTTCCGTCCCGCGTCAAGTGCGCGTCGCTGGCTTGGCACACTATGGTCGAGGGGCTTGAGCCGACCGGAAAGCAGGTTACTACGGAATAAATACGGAGAGCGGATGGCGGCCGGCGTTTTTATGTCGAACGCCCGGTTTTTCCGCCGCTTGTGTCGGATGAATATGCGGGAAAAAACCGTTGAAGAAAAGATCTGGGAAGCATTGAGGCTCTGTTTCGATTACGAGATCCCGGTCAATATCGTTGACCTTGGGCTTGTTTACTCCGTGAAGCTTGCGGACATTCCGGAAGAAGGGAAGGAGGCGGTGATCGCAATGACCTTTACGAGCGCCATGTGTCCCATGGCGGACATCATCAAAAAGGATGTGGAGCGGCGTGCCGCTTCAGTCCCCGAGATTAAAAAGGTTACGATCGAGATCGTCTGGGACCCGCCCTGGGACCAGTCGAAAATGTCTGAAGCCGCAAAACTTCAGCTCGGCCTCCTCTAGGAACCAGGACGCGTGTTTTTTTTGAAAAACAGCACGGTGGGCCTTATTCTAGGCTTGATATCTGTGAAAAATATGATAGAACATAGTGCCTTTGACGGCTGAATCCGCAGCACATAACCCCTTTCAAACCGGCAATTAGAGCGAGGGTCTCTATGGATAAGAAGGAGTTTTACGCGAAGTCTGAAAAAATCATCAACGAGACTTTTGAGACGGTCAAGAAATACGCGAAGATCGTGGCCGAAAAAACAGGGGAAGCGGCAAGTGTTACCAAGCTTTTGATTCAAAAAGCGACCCTTGAGCATCAGATTGCGAAAGCTTGCTCTCAGCTGGGAAGTAAGATTTATGACAAAGCTGTCCGGAAGGCCGAGACGTTCAGCCTGGAGGACAAGGAGTTAAAAACGGTTGTTGATGAGATTCAAAAGCTTGAACAGCAGCACAACGACGTCGAATTGGTTCTTGAGAAAGAACGGAACAAGCTTAAATCCTCTAAGCCAAGAGCATCTAAAAAATCCAGGGCTTAACTGGTCTTAACATTTACATGCGAGCGTGGTGGAACTGGCAGACACACCAGCTTGAGGGGCTGGCGCCGCAAGGCATGGAGGTTCAAGTCCTCTCGCTCGCAATTTCTTCATCAATATCAAATAATTCCGGAGTATTTCATGACGATCCCGCCCCATATTTTTCGCGAGTATGATATCCGAGGTAAAGCAGGTAAGGAGCTGACCGAAGAGGTCGCTTTGGCTATCGGCAAGGCCTTCGGTACAACTCTTGTCCGTGAAGGGAAGACAAAAATTGCGATCGGTCACGACCACCGCTGGAGCGCGGAATTCCTCTACCGCGGGCTTACGGACGGTCTCGTGAGTACGGGGCTCACGGTGGTTCAGATCGGGCTTGTCCCGACTCCTGTTGTTTATTTTTACGTCGCTACCCGGAATATGGACGCGGGCATTTCTCTTACCGGCTCTCACAACCCTCCGGATGAAAACGGTTTCAAGTTCCAGCACGCCTCTCGTTCTTTTTACGGTGCCGACATCCAAAAGCTGATGTTTTTGATCGAAAAAAACGATTTTGTGACGGGGCAGGGGAAGGTCGAAACGCCCGACAACAAGGCGCTTTTGAAGTTTTATGAAGACTATATTGCCGGGATCTTCAAATTTACGAAAAAACTCAAAGTGGTCATTGATGCCGGTCACGGGATGGCCGCGACCGTGGCGCCGGACCTTATCCGGCGTTTCGGGCATGACTTGACCGTTCTTTACGGAGACCTTGACTCCAAGATGCCAGATCACCAGGCGGATCCGTCTGTTCCGGAAAATATGCATGACCTCCGGAAGAAAGTTCTCGAACTCAAAGCTGATATCGGAATCGCTTTTGACGGCGATGCGGACCGGATCGGTGTTGTGAATGAAAAAGGCGAGATCGTTTACGGGGATAAACTGCTCCTTGTTTACGCGCGAGAACTTCTAAGCCGCAAACCCGGGTCTGTTATTATCGGGGATGTCAAAAGTTCCAAGCAGGTTTATGACGGGATCGCGAAAGCGGGAGGGAAACCCCTGATGTGGAAGACGGGTCATTCCCTGATTAAGGCCAAGATGAAAGAAGTTCACGCCGAAATGGCCGGCGAGATGAGCGGTCATATGTTCTTCAAGGATCGCTGGCTTGGTTTTGATGACGCGATCTACGCTGCCTGCCGCATCCTTGAGATCGCGGACAAAGCGAACGCACCTTTTTCCTCGCTTCTTGCCGATGTTCCGCATCTTTTTTCGACTCCGGAGATCCGCTTTGATTGCGCCGAAGCCATCAAATTCAAAGTGGTCGCGAAAGCCGTTGAAAATTTCAAAAAGCTTTACAATGTTGTGGATATCGACGGTGCGCGCGTGGAATTTTCTGACGGATGGGGGCTTGTCCGTGCTTCCAACACGCAGCCGGTGCTTGTGATGCGGTTTGAAGCCGCAACCCAGGCCCGTCTTAATGAGATCCGGGATATCATCGAGAACGAAGTCAAGAAAATCACCCAAGAGATGAGCGGATGAACTGGGCCGTTATCATGGCGGGCGGGAGCGGAACCCGCTTCTGGCCCGAAAGTCGTCAGCACCTTCCAAAGCAATTCCTCGCCTTATTCGGAAAAAAAACACTTCTCGAACAAACCTTTGACAGGCTCAGGAGGATTGTCCCCCGGGAAAGGATCATTGTTTTTGTCGCTTGCGATAAAGTGACTTTGACGCGCAAGTTACTCGGTCTTCCGGGTTCCCAGGTAATAGGGGAGCCTGTCGGAAGAAATACCGCCCCTTGCGCCGTATGGGCCGCATCCCTTGTCATGCGCCGGGACCCTTCAGCCATTCTCGGTATTTTTCCGGCGGACCATTACATCCGTGACACAAAAAAATTTCAAAGCGCATTACAAAAAGCCTACCGGTCGGCGGGACAAAAGGGGATGCCCGTGACACTCGGGATCCTTCCGGACGCCCCCCATACGGGCTATGGTTATCTGGAGATCGGCAGGAAGGCGGGCGGGGGACTTTTTTATCTGAAAAAATTTCACGAAAAACCCGGTCATGCTGCCGCCCGGAGATATTTCCGGTCAGGAAGATTTCTCTGGAATGCCGGGATTTTTGTCTGGCGCGCGGACTGTCTTCTTGAAACAGCGAGAACATTCTTGCCGGATATATTTAGGGGAGTGATCCGGATCGCGTCGGGAGGCATGAGTGCGTCCGGGGTCAAAAATATTTTTTCAAAACTGAAAGGTGTTTCGATCGATTACGGACTTATGGAAAAAATCCCCGGACACATTTTGACGATTCCTGTTTCCATGGGATGGAATGATGTCGGCGGATGGGCGTCACTCAGAAAACTGCTTGTAAAAACGCACGGCGGCAATGTCGCCTCCGGGAAAACCCTTCTTGTTGAGTCATCGGGGAATTTTATAAAATCAGATAAAAAGCTGATTGCTGCGGTTGGTCTCAGAAATCACGTTGTTATCGAGACCAAGGATGCAATTCTTGTCTGTCCGATGGAAAAGACAGAAGATATCCGGAAGATTACAGCTTCGCTAAAATCCAGAAAACTGAATCGCTTTTTATAAAAACCGGAGCCTCTCCATGAGAGCAATAAAAGTTTTAACGGTTGTTTTTTTTCTGGCGGCATTACCGGGTTGTGCGGTCAGCCGATGTAAGGGTGAACAGGGTCCGGGATGCGCGGGAAAATATTCCGCGTCTCCGGCCGTTCCCGTAAGCAGTTGCGGTCCCTGTTCCCAATCTTCAAAAGCGGTCGGCGCGCCGGCCGGTGAAGAGAGTATAAAATCCTCTCAGTATGTCAAATAGCGGAAATCCTCATGACGGTTCCGGAACCTGGTCTTGATATTATCAAATCGGTGATCCTCGGTGTTGTGCAGGGGATTACGGAATTCCTTCCGGTTTCGAGCAGCGGCCATTTAGTGCTTTTCCAGACGCTTTTTGGCATGAAGGAATCCATGTTGAGTTTCGATATCGCGGTTCATGCGGGGACACTGCTTGCGGTCCTGATCTATTTTCGGAAAGATCTTTTCGTGATTCTGGCGGATTTCGGAAAATTTTTCCTCCCTTGTGTTTGCGCCCGGGGAAAACCGGGCCCTCAAAAACTCTGGTTTTATATCTTTCTGACGCTGGTCCCTACGGGCATGGCCGCGGTTCTTTTCAAAAGCAAGATAGAAGCGGCGTTTTCCGATCTCGGTCTGGTAGCGGTTGCCTGGCTCGTCATGGGATGCGTTTTGATCTTGAGCCGCCGGTTTCAGGATGGGCGTCTTGAAATGACAGGAATGGGGTGGTTGCGTGCGGTGGGGGTCGGAACCGCGCAAGCGGTGGCATTACTCCCGGGCATTTCAAGGTCGGGAAGTACGATTTTGGGCGGAATGGTGTGCGGCCTCAGGCGCGAAGACGCGGCCAAATTCTCATTCCTGATTTCAATACCGGCAATTCTGGCGGCCATCGTGATGGATCTCAAGGATGGCGGTTTGAGCTATTTCACCAGCCATGCGGCAGAAACTGTTTTTGGTTTTCTGGCCGCTTTTATTTCGGGTTATGTGGTGATCCGTTGGTTTATGGGCGTGATCCAAAAAGGAAAGTTGTTCATCTTCGGATATTATTGTCTCGCGGTCGGCCTTCTTTCCCTCGTTCTCGTCAAATACATCCTCTGATCTCATGATTCTTCCGGGGATAACTTGGGGGCAAGGAAAGGGCAAAGCCGTTCGTAACCGACACCCATGGATTTCCCCCGGCGCCGTTGACCGGATTGATTCCGGACTCTCCGAAGGGGATTCTGCCGCCGGGGAAAAAGTTCTGAATCGATTTACCCATACCGAAAGAATCGATCCGGAAGGATTGCTTTTTATGTTTTCCCGTCCGGGGCATATTCCGGCGGAACTTTTTCAGAAGATTGTTTTCGGCGCGGCCGAGGATATCGGGCGTGATGTGCGGATTCCGGAGAAAATCGGACAGCCGTTCGATCATCCCATCAATATCCGTCATCCCGAAGACGAGTGTTTCGAAGGGCTTCTTTCTGAAATCGCACGAGGGCGGAAACAAAACGCAGGTTGTGGCAGGGAGCATTTGCCGCGCCGGATGCTTTGGAGGCAACGTAAACGGAATGGCTGAAATCTATAGAGGCGTAAAATTTGAAGTCGTTCGATTGCCGATCGAGAAGATCGAAGAATCGGGGATCGAGGAATTGATCCGGGCCGGGAGGGCGCTGGCCGCAAAAGGTTTTTGTCCCGAAAACAGCGGTAATTTGAGTCGCCGCCGATTTGATTTTAAACATCCGTCTTCCGACAAGGATTTTGTAATAACACGCGCCGGTTCTTTTCTTGGTGAATTGACCCTGCGGGATTTTGTGATAGTCAAAGACGTGGATCTGGAGACAAAAAAGGTTTTTGTGGCCGGCGAAGCGGAGCCCAGCTCGGAAGCGATGATGCATTTTATGATCTACGAGTCCCGCAAGGATGTTTCGGTGATTCTGCACGCGCATGCTCTTGATTTAAAAAACGCGGTTGTTACAAAAAAGGCTTACCCCTACGGGACTATCGAATTCGCGCGCACTGCCGTCGAGGCTCTCCGGGGGCATGATTTGGTGGTTCTCAAGGATCACGGATTTGTAAGTGCCGGACAGACGGTTTCCGATGCCCTTTCCGGGGTCCTCTGACCTTCTGCCGTGCTTTATTTGGTTTGAGGTTTTAAATTTAAGCTTTGAGGCCATGCCCGCTTAGGATATACTCCACTCATGGAAAAGGTACAGGTCACAACCGAATTTACGCCCAACCCCGATTCACTGAAATTTAATGTCAGCGCTCCGATCTGCGCACATGGGACAGTTCATTTTGCCTCTGCGGCCGAAGCCGGGAAGTCTCCGTTGGCGGCAGAGCTTTTCAAGATCAAATATGTCAAAGAGTTAATGATCGGCCCCGATCATGTGACCGTGATTCGCAATGAGAAGGCGTCGACCTGGGCCCCGGTTATTCCGCTCGTGACCGAAGTTATCCGGTCGCATATGGCCTGCGGTCGGCCGAATCCGGAAGCATGTGAAAAATGTGCGGATGTGGAAGACCCCCAAAATGAGGTTGAGAGAAAAATTGTAAGGATCCTTGAGGAACAGATCCGTCCGGCCCTGGCTCGGGACGGGGGGGATGCGGTTTTTTGTGGATTTGAAAACGGGATTGTCAAACTCCATCTCAAGGGAGCCTGCTCCGGTTGCCCCAGCGCCCAGATGACTTTAAAACACGGCATCGAGTCTTATCTCAAAGAGTATATTCCCGAAGTGAAGGAAGTTGTCAGGGTCTGAGACTCTTCCCGGAATCGTATTTTGTAAAATAATAAGCCGCATCACGAAGGAACGATTCAGGCTTCACTATTTTCAAAAAACCGCCGATAGTTATCCAGGATAAGTTACCGGTCAGGGAGGGGGTTATGGCTAAAAAAGTTTTTAAAAAATTATCCCGGAAGAAAGTCACCACCTTCAAGATCCGAAATCGCCGCGGGTACGCGGCGGTTTATGCCTGCAATCTTACCGAAGGACGGACGGTTGAACAGGCGCTGGCCCGAATGGCCAAGGCTGTAAGGCGGATGGGGTATTTGCTGGGATAAGCGGATATCGGATGGGGGATGGTGCCGGATATGGTTTTCTGCCGTTCTTTTAACTCCATTTATTATCCGGCACTTCAGGTTGTTTGACACACCCCCACGCATCCTTTAATATACCCAAAATACACACGTTACGGAGATTCCTTACATCATCATGTCACGAGTTCTAAGCGGTACAAGGCCCACCGGCAAGCTCCATCTGGGGCACCTTCTCGGAGCGCTTGAAAATTACAAGAAACTTCAGGGGCAGGACGCCTTTTTCATGATTGCGGATCTTCACGCGCTGACGACCGAGTATGAGCACAAGACCACGATCGCCCAGAACGTTATGGAGATAGTGATCGATTATCTTGCGAGCGGGCTTGAACCTGACAAATGCACGATGTTTGTTCAAAGCGAGGTCCTGGAACACGCCAACCTGGCGTTGCTTTTTTCCATGATCACGCCGATCAGCTGGCTCGAACGGAACCCGACTTATAAGGATCAGATCAACGAGCTCAGGGGAAAAGATCTGCACACTCATGGTTTTTTGGGTTATCCGGTCCTTCAAGCGGCGGATATTGCGATCTACAAAGCTGAAAAAGTCCCGGTCGGAGAGGATCAGTTGCCTCATTTGGAACTGACGCGTGAGATCATCCGGCGGTTTCACCATCTTTATGAGAAGGATGTTTTCCCGGAGCCGGTGGCCGTGTTAACCCAAGTGCCCAAGGTACTCGGTCTTGACGGCCGGAAAATGAGTAAAAGCTACAAAAACGGCATTTATCTCGCGGATTCGGCCGAAGAGGTCACAAAAAAAATAAAAACGCAGATGGTCACGGATCCCGCCCGGAAGCGGCGCGAGGACAAAGGGGATCCGGAGAAATGCCCGGTTTTTTCGTATCACAAGCTGTTTAACAAGGAGCGAGTGGACGGAGTTGCTGATGAATGCAGGAACGCGCTACGCGGTTGTGTAGACTGCAAAATGGAAATGTGCGGAAAGCTTAATCAGTTTCTCGACCCGATCCGCGAAAGGCGTCAATCATGGATGAAGAAACCCAAGGAAATCCGGGAGATCCTGGATCAGGGCGCGGCGAAGGCGAGATCGGTAGCGCGTCAAACCCTGACCGAAGCCTCCCAGGCGATGGGCCTCCTGCCGTAACGCCGGCCGAAACCTCTGCCGTTTGTCCGTCTCCGGATGCCGTTAATCCCGACAAGGCGGAGGCTCCGTCTTTACCGGAAAGTGCCGGATCGGTCCCAAACCCGTTGCATGTGAAGCTTGAAATCTACGACGGCCCGCTCGATCTTCTTCTCGATCTTATCAAAAAGAACGAGATGAATATCTATGACATCCAGATCTCGGTGATCACCGGGCAGTATCTGGATTATCTCCATAAGATGAAGCAGCTTGATCTTGAAGTGGCCGGTGAATTCATCGTGATGGCGGCGACGCTGATCTATATCAAGTCAAAGACGCTGCTTCCGACCGAGAAGGAAGCCGAAGAGAACGAGGGGGAGGATCCCCGCGCGGAACTTGTGAAGAAACTTCTCGAGTATCAGGCGTTCAAAGAAGCGGCCAGGGAGCTCGGGATTCTTCAAACCGAACGGGGGAAAATGTTCACGCGGCAGATTTCGGATTATTATCTCGGGGAGATTTCTCCGGAGGAAGCCGGGATCGATACTTTCAGTGCGAATTTTTTCGATCTGGTTGTAGCCTTCCAGAACGTGCTCGCCAAAAAAGAACGCGAAAAGCCCCATGAGGTTTTTGAAGAGGTAATTTCGATCGAAGAAAAGATGATCGAGATCCAGGCTGTTCTGATCGAGAAAACGAAGCTGAGATTTACCGAGCTTTTTCCCGAGAACTGGACCCGGAACGAATTGGTTGCGACCTTCCTCGCGATCCTTGAGATCGTCCGGACTCGTTTTGCGAGGGTCTTCCAGGATGAAACCTTTGGCGAGATCGTCATTGAAAAAAGGGACGATCCCGAGTATAAAAGCACTTCCCAAGTTGAGGCAGAAGAAGCCGCGCCGCTTCCCGGCGAGACTTCCCGGGAATCCGTAAAACCATTACCGCCGCAAGGCGAGGCATCATCCGAAAATGAGCACGGCAGCTAAGGAACGCGAAAAACAGGCTAAAATGAAAGCGCTTCGCAAGGAGCTTGATCGTGAGATCCAGGATCAACTCGAGGAAAGCGGGGTTCTCGAGACGCTTGTTGATCCGGCCAAGTATCAGGTAGGCTCCCTAAACGAAGATGATCTTAAAGATCCCGCGAAAGCGAAAAAAATTGTAGAGGCACTGATTTTCGCATCTTCGAAACCGTTGACGCCGGCTGAGATCCGTAAGGCCACGAAGGTTCTTACCGCGTCCCAGATTGAAAAAATCGTTACGGAGCTGAAAGAAGAATATCGCGGCCAGGATCGGCCTTTTGAGATTATCGAGATCGCGGGCGGCTATGAGCTTTCCACAAAAAGAGAGTTTGCTCCGTGGATTCTGAGGATTGAGCTTCAGCGCAAGGCCAGGCAGGCGACGCAGTCAGCTCTTGAAACCTTGGCGATTCTGGCTTACCGTCAGCCCCTGACCCGGGCCGAGATTGAATCCCTTCGCGGTGTGGATGTCAGCGGCGTTGTGAGCACGCTCATGGAAAAAGGTTTTATCAAGATCCTCGGCAAGAAAGAAGTGCCGGGTCGCCCCTTTCTTTACGGGACAACGGACAAATTTCTTGAACACTTCGGGCTTCGTTCCCTGCAGGATCTTCCGAGCATCAGTGAGATCCAGCAAATCGTTGAAGGTTCGGTGAAAAAAGAGCAGTTGATCGGCACGGCCAAGATTGTTGATGTTCCCGAAGATCAGAAGTCAGACGAAGCCGGGAACGAGTCCTCCAATGAGAATACAACCCGGGAAACTGAAGCTCCGGTATCGGCGACCGGGGAAGCTATCGGCCCCCGTCCGGAGGAAATAAAAAGCGAGGAAGACCATGGATCTGACGCACCTTCGAAAGAAAATTGACGAAGTCGACCGGAAGATCATTGCCTTGTTGAACGATCGGACAAAACTTGTTCGCGAGGTCGGCGCCAAAAAGATCGAAGCAGGGAAGTCGGTTTACGCCCCGGAGCGGGAACACGAGATCTATCGGAAGATCGACCGGATCGCGGCAAAAAAGGGCCTGCCTAAAGATGCCTTGAAAGCGATCTATCGGGAGATCATGTCTGCGGCGCTTGCGATGGAAAAACCGCTTGCGATCGCTTATCTCGGACCTGAGGCGACATTCACGCATTTGGCGGCTCTTTCCAAGTTCGGGTCCAGCGTGGAATACAAGGCTTGCTCGAGTTTCACGGATGTATTCCATGAAGTCGAGATGGGGCGTGCCGATTACGGAGTGGTTCCGATTGAGAATTCGATCGAGGGTGCGGTCAATCACACGCTCGATATGTTTATTGATTCCGATCTGAAAATCTGTTCCGAAATCTTTTATGAGATTACGCATAACCTGATGACTAATGGGACGGATCTCCGGCAAATCAAAAGGGTTTATTCGAAAGCCGAAGTATTCGGGCAATGCCGGATGTGGCTTGAGACCAACCTGCATCACGCGGAGCTGATGGAGACATCGAGCACGGCCGTTGCGGCCCAGCGGGCGGCACGGGAATACGGGTCCGCGGCGATCGGTTCCAAACTGGCGGCCACGATCAATAACCTTCCGATCCTTGCGGAGGCGATCCAGGATTTCTCGGCCAACGTGACGCGCTTTCTTGTGATCTCGAAGCACCTTCCCGGGATCACAAAACACGACAAAACATCCATCCTTGTCTCGATCCGTGACAAGGTCGGAGCTCTTTATGAGATGCTGCTGCCGATTCGCAAATATAAAGTCAACATGACAAAGATCGAATCCCGCCCTTCAAAAAAGAAGGCCTGGGATTATTATTTCTTCATTGATTTTGAAGGACATGTGGAGAGCCCGCGCGTGAAGAAAATGCTTGCCGATATGGAGTCGAGGGTCAAATTCCTGAAGGTTCTCGGCTCTTATCCTGTTACGGGCAAACCGAAGGACTGACAAAAAGACGCAAAGACAAACGAAAAACAATCATGTAGCTCAAGGGGTGTGACATAAGACAATGATTCCGTTCAAAAAATATATCCAGGATATTAAACCCTATGAACCGGGGAAGCCGATCAAGGAGCTTCAGCGGGAGTACGGTATCCGGAATGTCGTCAAACTGGCATCGAACGAAAATCCGCTCGGACGCCCGTCGACGGCCGCGATGAGGGCCGTGCGAAAGGCGATCAGTGAGATCCATCTCTATCCGGAAGGAAGCTGCCACTATCTTCTGGAAAAGCTCTCCCGGGAGATCGATATTCCTAAAGAACAGATTATTTTCGGGAACGGTTCAAACGAGATCATCGAGCTTGTTGCGCGGGGGTTCCTTTCGGAGGGTGACGAAGTTATTTCATCGGAAATGTCGTTCCTGGTCTATCCGATCCTGACACAAGTCTGCGGAGGCTGCTACAAGGCCGTGCCGATGACAAAGGATTACCGCTACGATCTCGACGGCATTCTGGGTCAGATCACTCCGAAAACCAAGCTGATCTTTATTGCGAACCCGAATAACCCGACCGGAACCTATGTGACCGCGGGAGAGATTGAGGCATTTCTTGCCAAGGTCCCGCCGCATGTTGTTGTCTGTATGGACGAGGCCTATGTTGACTTCGTTGAAGCGGGGGATTTCCCGAGGATGCTGAACTATGTGCGGGAGGGGCACTCGAACGTAGTTGTCTTCAGGACTTTTTCAAAGGCTTATGGTCTTGCCGGACTTCGCGTCGGATACGCGGTTGCTTCGAAAGAAGTGATCGGCTATCTTCACAAGGTCCGCCAGCCTTTCAATGTGAATTCCGTCGCCCAGGCTGCCGCGGCGGCGGTGATCGAAGACAAGTTTTTTCTCTGGAAGACAAAATGGCTTGTGAAGAGCGGGAGGAAGTATTTTTACAAGAAATTTAAAAAACTTGGACTCGAGTATCTTCCGAGCCAGGCGAATTTTATTCTGGTGAACGTGAAAACGGACGGCGGCGAAGTTTTCCGCGAACTGCTTAAGAGCGGAATGATCGTAAGAGCGATGGGTGCTTATAAACTGCCGGAGTGGATTCGCGTGACCATCGGCAGGCGGGGGCAGAATGCGCTGCTTGTCAGACTGCTGAAGAGTTATCTAAACAAAGAGCCGTTCCAAGACTAGGCAGAAGAGCATGGGTGCTGTAAGTTTGGACATTCTGCCTTCGGGGGGAATGGTGAATCAAATTAACAATCACTTTCTTGTGTTTGCTCGGTGTGATTATTTGGGATGTGAAGGAGAATAAACAGACATGATCATTGTTTTGAAGAAAACAGCCACGCCCCAGGAGCTCGAGTACATTTGCCAGAAAGTGCGCGAACTCGGTCTGACGCCGCAGGTATCGCGCGGGATAGAACGAACTGTGATCGGGGTGATCGGGGATGAGGAAAAACTCCAGGTCCAGCCTCTTGAAGCCTTTCCGGGCGTTGAGCATGTCATGGCGATCCTTAAGCCGTATAAGCTCGCAAGCCGGGACTATCGCGCGGAAAACACCGAGTTTGATATGGAGCATGGCGTTAAGGTGGGAGGTAAGAGGATTGTCGTGATGGCAGGGCCCTGTTCGGTGGAAAACTACGACATGCTGCTTGATCTGGCGAAATCCGTGAAGAAGGCCGGGGCAACCTTTCTGAGAGGCGGGGCCTTCAAGCCGCGCACCTCACCTTATTCCTTTCAGGGTCTCGGGGAGGACGGGCTGAAGTATTTGCGCCAGGCGGCGGACGAAACAGGAATGCTTGTTTGTACTGAGGTTATGGATACGCGGCAGGTAGATCTTGTTTGCAAATATGCGGATATGCTCCAGATCGGAGCCAGGAACATGCAGAATTTCGATCTTCTGAAAGAATGCGGGATTTCCAAAAAACCCGTTCTGCTGAAACGGGGTTTGAGCGCGACCGTCAAGGATCTTCTGATGTCGGCGGAATATCTTTTGTCCAAAGGAAATTTCAAGGTCATGCTTTGCGAACGGGGGATACGGACGTTTGAAACGGCGACCCGTAATACGCTGGACCTTAATGCGATCCCGGTGATCAAAAAAGAAACGCATTTACCGGTGCTCGTTGATCCGTCCCATGGGACGGGATACAGGGATTTTGTTGCGCCTATGGCGATGGCGGGCATTGCTGCCGGATGCGACGGCCTGATGGTTGAAGTGCACCAGTGCCCCGAGGAAGCAAAAAGCGACGGGGAGCAGTCTCTTTTGCCCAAACAGTTCGATGAATTGATGAAAAAATCCCGGGCGATTGCACAGGCGATCGGGAGAGATATTTAAGATCGGAGTGAGGGTAAGTGTTTGCCGCATTGAGAGAACGGGTGACGTTATCCTCTACCCGCTATCCCAAAAACGATTTCAGAAATATTGACGAAGAAGAGATAGGTCATGTTTAAAAAGATTACCATCATCGGACTTGGTCTGATGGGCGGATCGCTGGCGGCGGCGTGCCGGAAACGGTTTCCGAAATCAACGATTGTGGGGGTTACCCGCAGCCGGAAGGCGCTTGCTTTCGCTTTAAGAAAGAAATGGCTCAACGAAGGGGCGGAGGATGTCGCCCGCGGGGCTTCCGGGGCCGATCTTGTTATTCTTTGCACGCCTGTCGATGCGCATCTCCCGATCCTGGGGAAAGTCGACCGTGTCGTGAAGCCCGGTGCCCTGGTGATGGATGTCGGAAGCGTGAAGGGCAGTATCCACCGGGATATCAATCGTGTTTCATGGAAGAGAATGTCGTTTGTAGGAGCGCATCCCATGGTGGGCTCCCATGAGCGCGGTATCGATGCGGCAACGCCCGGTCTTTATGAAAACGGGATCGTTTTTTTGACCAGGGATGACAAGACTTCTCCAAAAATCTTCCGTGTCGCGAAGCGGTTTTGGGAAAAGCTTTCCGCACAAGTCGTGACGCTCTCTCCCGATCTGCACGATTCGCTGGTGGGTGAGATCAGCCATCTTCCTCATGCGGTAGCGGCGTGTCTTGTCCACACCGTTTCAGAGCGATCGCTTCCGTCTGCCGCCAGGGGTTTTCGCGATACCACAAGAATTGCAGCTTCGGACCCCTCGGTCTGGCTTCCGATCTTTAGAGCGAACAAAAAAAACGTATTGTCCGGCCTCCGGTGTTTCGAGAGGGAGATCCGTTATTTTAAAAAGCTTCTCCGTTCCGACGAAGTTAATCCTCTGCGTCGTTATCTTGAAAAGGCCCAAAAGATCCGGCAAAGCTTCTAGGGTGTCCGATTATTTGATTAATCCGAATTTTTTTATTTCAAATACCGAAGTTTTTGTGGCCGCGATCAAGAAAAATAGGGGGAGGAGCGATGTTTGACCTGGGTAAATTGGGGGATATGGCCAAGATTGCCGGTGAGGCGAAGCAAATGCAGGAAAAACAGGAGAGGATGCAGAGGGAGCAGACCGGGCTTCTCGTGAAAATTTCCGCGCAACTTGAAACGATCATCGATTTTTTAAAAGAACGCAAATAGAAAATAAGGCGGGTTTCTTAAAAATTTTTTCCGGGAAACGGAGAAGCATGTGAAAAAAAACAATCGATCAAAAAAGGATGGTCAGGAAGAGATCTCATGGTCTGATTTGAAAACGTTTATGGGGCGGGTTGATGACCGGTTTGATGCGATCGAGAAACTGCTTGGGGTTGTCACGGATAGAATTTTGCCAATGTCCTCCGAATTAAAACAGGTGATCGGATCTTTGAATCCGGGGAATGATCGATCCGACAAGCCCCGTCCATCCGTTTCGGGGGATAATGCGCGTCCGCAGCGTGTTTTTGACGGTCCGCAGGGCCCCCGGCACGGTCGGGCATCATCGAATCAACGAAAAGAACGCCCCATGTTCAA
The DNA here is from genome assembly GCA_022705945.1 of Candidatus Omnitrophota bacterium. Classification (GTDB taxonomy): domain Bacteria; phylum Omnitrophota; class Omnitrophia; order Omnitrophales; family Aquincolibacteriaceae; genus UBA1443. Next base: position 74,808 of record JAKJDL010000004.1, read on the forward strand.
AGCGGTCTGTGCTGATTGCCGCAAGGATTGCGAGATACCGTTCAAACCCAGCGGAGAGAGGCCCGTTTTTTGCAAGGAATGTTTTGATGTCCGCAAATCTTCTCATCAATCCTCCAAACAGGAATCGCCTCCGATGAAACGCAAAGTTACCGTTATCAAAAAAGGGGTGGGCAAGTTGACCATATCCGAGATTGTCCCGGCCGCCGAATCCCGCTCTTCCGCAAAAGGGAAAAAGGTTCTGAGGAAAGCAAAAAAACAGTAACGGTGAAATATCTTGTTGCGGCGAATCCGGACAGGGCGTATTTTTTATTCGATGATTACGAGCAACATCTTGGCTATAATAACCCGCATTTCGGAGGGTTTTTTTATTCGCGAGGGGTGCCAAAGCAAATCGACGCCGCGCGGTAGATGCGAACCTATTTTTTAAACGGAGTTTTTATGAAAAAAAATCGGATCTGTTTTGTTTTTGTACTTGCTTTGACAATCGGATTTTCAGGCTGCGCAAAGAAAGTGGATCCGGAGAAGCCTTTGGAGCAGATCCGCAAAGAAGCTGGCGCGATGTCAGTGGCCCAGCTTGAGAGTTATGCGCAGCTTTACGCCTCGGAAATTGAAGAACAGAGGGCTGAAATTCAGAAGATTCAGGAAAAGATAAAGAAAATGCCTCTTGATAAAATGTTTTCGAATAATTTTCTCCAGAATGACATCAAAAAAATAGGCCGCAAGGCGGAAGCCCTTTTTGAGCGCTATATCATTTATATGGAGGCACTCAAGGAAAAAGGGGGGGATACTTCCGGGGCTCGACTCAAGACAATTTAACAAGGATCAACTCAAAAAGGAGCATCACTATGAAGTTCGTGAATGATTTTAGGCAGTTCATCATGCGCGGAAATGTGGTTGATATGGCGGTCGGCGTGATCATCGGAGGCGCTTTCGGCAAGATCATTACGTCCCTTGTTAATGACGTGATCATGCCCCCCATCGGTCTTCTGCTGATGGGAGTGGATTTTAGTAATCTTTTCATCAGTTTGAATGGAGTTGCCTATCAGTCCCTGGCGGAAGCCCAGGCGGCCGGTGCTCCGACGCTTAACTACGGGCTTTTTCTCAACCATGTAATAAACTTTTTAATTGTTGCTTTTGTGATTTTTGTCGTGATCAAGCAAATGGCGAATCTTCAGCGCAAGCCGGCGCCCGCGCCTGAGGTTCCGACGACAAAAGATTGCCCTTTTTGTTTTTCTTCGATCGCGATCAAGGCAACCCGTTGTCCGAACTGTACCTCCCAGCTTTAACCGGAGTGCTGTTTTTTATCAAGGAAAGGGCTCTCGTCCGGGGAGCCCTTTCTTTTTGTCGGGGAACAAGCCTATAATGAGCCCCATATCATGAAGATTCTGCATGTCGGAACACACCTCAATACCGGCGGGATTACCACCTATCTCAAGGCCCTGACGCAGGAACAGTCCGGAGCAGGGCATGAGGTCTACCTTTGGGCAAGTGACGGGGTTTGCAGGAGGGGACTCGAAGCGTCCTGCCGGGAGATTGTTTGTAATATTCCGCGGTGCAAAAGCGAACTTTCACCCCGGCTTTGGATACAGCTTCCGCGGTTCATCTCTTTTTTGAAAAAGAAACGGATCGATATAGTCCATACCCACACGCGGACCGCGCAGGTGCTTTCGGCGGCGGCGAGAGTCGTTACCGGTGTCCCGTTCCTCTCGACGGCTCATATGTTCTATAAACGTCGCCTTGGGAGGAGACTTTTTCCGTGTTGGGGGAGCGCTGTTATTGCGAATTCCCAAACGATGCGTGACGGACTTTTTGATATTTTTGGCGAGAAAAACCTTCCGCCCGTAACGGTTGCCGTGAACGGGATTGATGTCAAAGGAATGCGGGCCCGGGTGGAAGCTGTTGACCGTGAGGTTGCCAGAGAAAAATACGGTTGTGCCAGGGACGAAATTGTGGTGCTCTCGCTCGCTCGGCTTATTCCCGTCAAGGGGGCTCATATCCTTATCGAAGCGTTTGCGTTGGCGCTTAAGGAAGCGTCGAATCTCAGGCTTCTTGTGGGAGGACAGGGGGATGAAGATTATTTTTCGAATCTTACCCGCAGGGTGAGCGAACTTGGAATCGGCTCCAGGGTTGGATTTTTCGGAAATATTCCAGAAACTGAAAAAGTATTCCGGGCCGCCGATATTTTCGCGGCTCCCTATCTTTGGCCCGAAGCGTTCGGTCTTTCGATTCTTGAAGCAATGGCCGCGGGGGTCCCGGTCATCGGTTCAAAGGTCGGCGGGATCGGGGAGCTGCTCGGGCAGGGAAAATACGGGCTGCTTTTCGAGGAAAAGGATGTCCGCGGGCTTGCGGACGGCCTGGTACGTTATGCGAAAGATCCGGAGTTTCGTATCAAGATGAGCCGGGCCGCGTTCGAGGCGGCACACCGGTATTCCGCGGAGCAAATGTATGAAACGATCCAGAAAGTTTATAATGATGTGGTCGGTCGCTCGTGAAAAAACATATTCCCATACTTGCTTATCATAGTTTTGATACCGTCAGGTTTCCGAAAAACAAACTTGCGATATCGCCGGATCTCTTTCGCGTTCACATGGAGCGCCTCAGGCGGGGTGGGTATGAGGTTGTGCCGCTCGCAAAATGCGCCGAGCTTCGGGGGAAGGAGAGCATCTTTCAATCGCTGACCGCTCTGACTTTTGACGACGGTTATCTCGATAACTATGAACATGCCTTTCCGGTTCTTGCACGCCTGGGTTTTCCGGGGACATTTTTCGTTACGCCCGAAGCTGTAGGGACGAAAGGATTCATGACCTGGGGGATGCTTAAGGAGATGCTGCGAACCCCGGGGATCGAGATCGGGAGTCACGGACTTTTTCACAAGCCCTTGGCCGATATTTCCGAAAACGAAGCGCGGACTTCAATTTTTGATTCAAAAAAGCTTCTGGAGGATAAACTGGCTACTCCCGTCAGGGCGTTTTCCTATCCTTCGGGTTCTTTCACAGGGAAAATCGTCGGCATGGTGCGTGAAGCGGGATATCAATACGCTTGCGCGGCGAGTCATGTGCATGACCGGAGATATCTCGGGAATCCCCATCTCTTGAGACGTATCAAGATTTCGGTTACCTCGGAATCCCCGCACGGATTTTTTTGGCGTCTTTCCGGTTTCTATCACGCTTTTGGAAGACCCTGACATGCCCGCGAAAACCTTAAAAAAGATTGTTGTCGGCATGTCGGGAGGTGTGGATTCCTCGATTGCCCTGCTTTTGCTCAAAAAAGCGGGATGGGACCCCGTCGGTGTTTCTTTGAAATATCCCGTCTGGAAAGATTCCGAGAACCGCCTCAAGGAAAACGTCTGCTGCAGCGCCGAATCATTCCGGATAGCGAAGGATGTGTGCCGGAGTCTTGGTGTCTCGCATTATATCGTCAACGTCTCCCGGGAATTCAGAAAAGAAGTGATCGAATATTTTACGGGAGAACTGCGAAGTGTTAGGACGCCGAACCCCTGTGTGCGATGCAACCGTTTTCTCAAATTCAAAAAACTTTTGGCATGGGGCAAAGAGCGGGGGATCCGCTACGCGGCAACGGGCCATTACGCGCGAATACGTAAAAATCCGGGAACGGGTCTTTATGAACTTTTAAAGGCCCGGGACAAGGACAGGGATCAGACATATTCACTCGGTTTTTTGAGCCAGGAACAGCTGCGGCATATCGTATTTCCGCTCGGAGGGTTATTAAAAGACAAGGTTTATGAAATTGCCGGGAAGGCAGGGTTTGAAATCTTCCTCAAGCGGAGACAAAGCCAGGACTTTTGTTTTGTTTCGGGGCGGTCGATGGACGCTTTTCTCGCCAAAGAGATCGGGATAAGGGAAGGTGTTGTGAGTGATGATGAAGACAAAGTGATTGGCAAACACCGGGGGCTTCATTTTTATACGATCGGCCAGCGCAAGGGGCTGGGGTTTTCCGGAGGGCCTTATTTCGTAAAAGCTTTTGATGTTCCAAAGAACGCGCTCAGGGTCACGAAAGAAGAAGCCCGTCTTTTTCAAAAAGAGGTGTTGATCGGCCCGTGTAATTTTTTTGGGCGGACCCCGAAGAAGCCGATCAGGGTTCAGGCAAAAATCAGATACCGCCAGCGAGCCGCCCCTGCGGTTTTGGCGGTCCTTTCCAAAGACAGGGCCAAACTTTCATTTGATAGGCCTCAGCGGGCTGTAACCCCCGGGCAGTTTGCGGTGTTTTACCGGAGGAGCGTCTGCCTCGGGGCGGGGGAAATTCGCTGACAGACCGGCGGGACGTGTAGCCCGGGATCGGAAGCGGTTTCATGAGCCATTTTCCCATCCCCCCGGAAACATTGGTGTCGGAAATACTTGCGAACCCGCCTCTAGGGACCTGTTTGATCCCTCTTTTTTTCAAGCGCCGGGAAACGACTCCCGGGTTTCCGGTACAAGAGGGCATTCATTGACAACATTTTGATTACGTTACATAATCTGGCATCACCACACCGAACCGCCTGCCCAGGTGGCAACGAAGGAGACCGACGCTATGGCGAAAAAGAACAATGAACTTCAGGAAAAAATTCTCGATGTTGACGCAAGCATGCAGGGGACTATCTCGTTCAAGGATCCCGTTAACCTTCGCATCAACGGAAGTTTTGAAGGGAAGCTTGATACCCGCGGCAATCTTACGATTGGGGAAAACGCGAAGGTGACGGCTAATATCAACGGAGATAACATTGTTATTGCGGGTAAGGTCACCGGGGATGTTTTTGCGTCCAAGAGTCTTTCCATCCTTGCGCCGGCGATCATCCAGGGCAATATCCGCACGCCCCGGCTGAGCATTACGGACGGAGCGGTTCTTGAAGGCCATATCGGGATGAGCGGAAACTTCGAGGGTACCGATGTTTCGTTGACGCTGAAAGACGTGGCCCAGTATCTCGAAGTTGAATCCAAGGTGGTTGAGGAATGGGCGCAGTCGCGGAAGATCCCGGCGCGATTTGAGAATGGCTCCTGGATTTTCTCGAAAACGGATGTTGATCACTGGATCCAGCAGGAACGGACCCACATTTGATCTTTTGAATTAAAAAGTTTCTTCGTTCGGGAGTCGTGGCCGTTACATGAACAATATGCTTACGTTGGACGAGGTCAAGAATTACCTCGATATCGGGCAGCCGGAGCTTGAGAAGCTGATCAGGAACGATCTTTTGCACGCTTACAAGGTGGGAGGGGTTTACCTCCGTTTTCGGAAAGAGGAGGTGCTAAACCTCAAACTGGATGTCCTTCCAAAGAAAAAAAAGACGGGACCTCGGGTCTCTGTTTGGCACAAGGTCGTGGATTTCTGGCGATTTAATAATTTTTACATTCTTTCGCTTTTTGTGATCATAGGTCTGCTTTACTGGTTTCTCCGCACTTCGGCACAACCGGCATCTCTGTAACGGAGGAGCTTTGAGGGTTCTCCAGGGCGTTAATCTTGTCGAGATATCAAAACTGGAAGCTTCGGTTAAACGTCAAAAAGGCATTTCCCTCAAACGCATGTTCACCCCTGCCGAAAGGGATTATTGTGCCGGTAAGCGCATGAAGTTTGAGCATTATGCCGCGCGCCTTGCGGCAAAGAAAGCGTTTCTCCAGGCGGTAGGGATAAATCTGAAAAAGAAAGATGCGTTTGCCGGAATCGAGGTCCGGAACGAGCCGTCGGGAAAGCCGAGAATTGAGTTGAGCCCGCGAATCCGGAAAATTGCCGGAATCATGCCGGAAGATCAAATTGAATTGTCGCTTGCGCACGAGAGGGAATACGCCATCGCGACCGTGGTGATTGTGAAGCGCTAAAAAGGAAAAATGCCATCCAAACTTTTGATCATAAATGCCGATGACTGCAATCTGACCCCTAAAGTGACGGAAGCGATTGTAAGTGCTCACGAGAGCGGGATCGTGACGAGTACGACGTTTTTGATCAATCTCCCGATGGCCGCGAATGTTGTCCGCGAGCTTCTCGGTGCCCGGAAACTCGGTCTCGGACTTCACCTGAATATTACGCTCGGTGAACCCGTCGCCCCCAAATCCCTCGTCAAAAATCTTTTGCAGAAAGACGGGAGATTTCGCAAACAGGCGGATTATCTTGAAAGAAAATTCCCGTCTGTTTCTGAGATCCTTGAGGAATTCAGGGCCCAGCTTCAGAAATTCATCAGGACCTTCAAGCGGTTGCCGACCCACGTGGATGTGCATCATCACATGCACGACTATCTCCCGTTTCTGGAAGCTCTTTATGAAGTTACCAAGAAATATTCTCTGCCCGTGCGCTGGACGCGGCTGCTCTCGGAGCCCGAGATCAGGGACCGGTTCCGCTCGGTCAGGACGACCGACCATTTTTACGGCAACCTTGATCCCCGCACTTACTGGACCGAAGAGGTGTTGAGGCATCTTCTTTTCACTCTGCCGGAGGGCACGAGTGAGGTGATGTGCCATCCCGGGTGGGTGGATGATGAGCTTTGTTCGATCAGTTCGCTTACGCTTCCGCGCGAAAAGGAATACAGGCTTTTTGGGTCAAAAGATTTGAAAAGGTATATCGCAACACTCGGGATCAAGCTCGCAGATTTCAGTTGTCTTGCCAAAAAACGGTAGGGGCGGCCCTATTTAACGATCGTTCCGTCGAGCGTCTCGAAAATGATGGTGACGAGATTGTGGCACTTGGGGCACTTGATCTGCTTGAAGGCCTGAATATTGTCGTGCTTCGGCCGGTACATGATGGAAAGAATTTTGGTGACGAAACTCTGCTCGCTGCCGGACCACTGACAGGCGGGACAAACGTAAGCTGATTTCATCGTTTTTTTTTCTTTCTCCGGTGCGCGTGGATCCGGTTTTGATACGCATAAGAGACATCGGCCTGGACTTGTCAAAACTTTAAAAATATTGTTAGCGGGAGGTTTTATGAGAAATTTTGTGAGAAACAAGACAGCTTTTTTTCTCATGTCTGCCCTGATCCTGTTCCCGAGTGTATGCGGGAGCGCTTTAGCGGCCGAGCAAGGATATATCGAAAAACTGGGGACGACCTTCACTCGGGGGGTCAAGAATGTGATCACCGCCCCTTATGAAATTCCGTATACGATGGGTGTCTACGACAGAAAAGACGATGGTGCCGCACGGGTAATACGAAATACCGCGGGATTTTTTGACGGGATATTCAGGACAGTGACCCGTTTGGGATGCGGGGCTTGGGATATGGGATGGGCTTTTATTCCCGGGGACCAGCAGGGCCTGCCGCTTGAGCCCGAAGCATTTTTCTAGTTCTGTCAACGCTTCCCTTGTAAATCATTGTCTTCTTAAGTAAAATACCGCCTCCGTTTTCCCGAGGTTTTCGTTTTGTGTGCGGTTGAGGGTCGGTGCTCCGTCGGAGCCGGCTTGGAAGGGCGGAACGGTGAGGTATACTTTTCATTGACTTATGTGGGCCGGTAGCTCAGCTGGGAGAGCGCCACAATGGCATTGTGGAGGTCATGGGTTCGATCCCCTTCCGGTCCACCAGACCTTAATGGTTTTTTGGCTGGACGTCGCGGTTCAAGCGTGGCCGCATGGGACGGCTGTATTCTTCTTGTTGCGAGAGTGACGGAACTGGCAGACGTACTGGACTCAAAATCCAGCGGTGCTCAAACACCATGAGGGTTCGACTCCCTCCTCTCGCATTTTTAATTCTGGGGATTATCCAGCATGGTGAGCGGATTCAAAGCCTATCCTTTTGACGAGATTGAGGCGAAATGGCAGGATTACTGGCTCGGGCATAAGACCTTTCGCTCTCCGGATCCCGGGGAAGACGCGAGCGGACGACCCAAATACTACATCCTCGATATGTTCCCGTATCCTTCCGGATCGGGTCTCCACGTAGGGCATCCCGAAGGTTATACCGCAACTGACATTCTTGCCCGTTTCAAACGTATGCGCGGTTTCAATGTGCTTCACCCGATGGGGTGGGATGCGTTCGGGCTCCCCGCGGAGCAATATGCCATTGATACCGGAACGCATCCCGAGATCACCACCAAAAAAAACATCGATACCTTCCGGCGTCAAATTCAGATGCTGGGTTTCAGCTATGACTGGGATCGGGAAGTGGATACGACGGATCCGGATTATTTCAAATGGACCCAGTGGATTTTTCTCCAGCTTTATAAAAAAGGTCTTGCTTACGAATCCGAAGTGCCGGTCTGGTGGTGTGACGGCTGCAAGGCGGTGCTTGCCAACGAGGAAGTCAGGTCGGACGGCACCTGTGACCGCAAAGGGCACAAAGAGGTTTTTCGCCGCCCTCTCCGGCAGTGGGTTTTGAAGATCACGGCTTATGCGGAAAGACTTCTTGAGGATCTCAAGCTTGTCGATTGGCCCGAAGCGATCAAGGAAATGCAGCGTAACTGGATCGGACGAAGTGAGGGCGCGGAAGTGATTTTTCCGATAGCTTGGGAAAATCATTCTGAACGACCGAAGGACGGGGAAGGATCTCGGCAAAGCATCACAGTTTTTACAACGCGTCCCGATACGCTTTTTGGAGCGACCTACATGGTTTTGGCCCCCGAACATCCGCTGGTTGAAACCATCACGGTGCCGGGCCGCCTGGAGTCGGTGAATAAATACCGTCTCGAAGCCTCAAAGAAAAGCGAGCTTGAGCGGACCCAGCTGGAAAAAGACAAAACAGGTGTTTTTACGGGCGCTTACGCGGTCAATCCGGTGAACGGAGAAAAGATCCCGGTCTGGATCGCGGATTATGTGATGATGGGTTACGGGACGGGTGCGATCATGGCGGTTCCCGCGCATGACACGCGCGATTTTGAGTTTGCGACAAAATTTAATTTACCGATTGTCCAAGTTGTCCGGCCGCCTGATGCCGGGACCGAATGGAAAGGTTTTGTCGGAGATGGCATTTCTGTTAATTCGACCGGCCCGGAGCTCTCGATCACGGGGCTTCCCACGCCGGAAGCGAAGACTAAAATCACTGCATGGCTCGCTGCCAGGGGATTCGGAAAAGCGAGCGTTCAATACAAACTCCGCGATTGGCTTTTTTCGAGGCAGCGCTACTGGGGAGAGCCGATTCCGATCGTTCACTGTGAAAAATGCGGCACCGTTCCATTGCCCGAAAACGAACTTCCGCTCCGTCTTCCCGAAATGAAGGATTATACTCCGACCGGTTCCGCCGAGCCGCCGCTCGCGAAGGCGGCAGATTGGGTGAATTGCATCTGCCCGGAATGCGCCGGCCCCGCGAAGCGCGAAACCAATACGATGCCGCAATGGGCAGGCTCCTGTTGGTATTATCTCCGTTATATTGACCCGAAAAACCCTGAGGCTTTCATCGCAAAGGAAAAAGAAAAATACTGGATGCCGGTTGACCTTTATGTCGGCGGCGCGGAACACGCGGTTTTGCATCTTCTTTATTCCCGTTTTTGGCACAAGGTGCTTTTCGATCTCGGCTTTGTTTCGACGCCTGAACCGTTTATGAAGCTCGTCAACCAGGGCATGATTCTCGGTGAAGACAATCAGAAGATGTCAAAATCGCGGGGGAACGTGATCAATCCCGATGATGTGGTGAAGCAATACGGCGCCGATGCGTTCCGGCTTTATGAAATGTTCATGGGGCCTCTCGAAATGACGAAGCCGTGGTCCACGGCGGGTGTTGAAGGCGTCTACAGGTTTCTCGGCAAAGTCTGGAGGCTTTTTATCGATAAGGAGGGCAACCTCCATTCAAATATCGTGAGCCGTGCGGCGGATCCGGCCGAGCTGAAATCGATCCATCAGGCGATCAAGAAAGTGACCGAAGACCTTGAGGGGCTCCGTTTTAATACGGCAATCTCGGCTCTTATGATCTTTGTGAACGAAGCCTCATCCCGCGCCGATCATTCTCGCGAAGTTCTGGAGAGGTTCCTCTTGCTTTTGGCCCCGTTCGCGCCGCATCTTGCCGAAGAGTTGTGGCAAAGGCTCGGACGCGACAAGACGCTTGCTTATGAGAGTTGGCCTGAGTATGATGAAAAGTATCTCGTTGAAGATAACGTGGAAATGGCGGTTCTGGTCGGCGGGAAAGTGCGTGCCAAAATGATAGTTTCTTCCGGTCTCGGTGAAGATGAGATCAAAAAGGCGGCGGTTGAGCAACCGCGCATTCAGGAATTGATCGCCGGAAAAAAGATCGTGAAGATCATTGTTGTTCCGAAACGGACGGTGAATCTGGTGGTCGTATGATGCCGGAAGTGTTATCTCTGATATTTCCGGTTAGTTTTGAACTGACAGGATAACGATAAACAGCGGTATGGTTAAATCATAGGTCGGGTAGGATGCCTAAAGTCGAGATCGAGAAAAAAAGGATCCGGGTCGGAGGTAAAGAGATCCCGCTTATTTCGGGTGAGGTTCATTACTGGAGACTCAATCCGAATTACTGGAAGGACTCCCTCGCGCGCGTCCGTGAAATGGGGCTGACGATCGTTTCGACCTATGTTCCGTGGGATTTTCACGAATACAAGAGGGGGCAGTTTGATTTTACCGGGAAAACCGATGACGCGCGGGATTTGAAATCTTTTCTGGAGCTTACCCGCAAGGAGGGCTTCTGGCTGATCATCCGGCCCGGTCCCTATATCTACAGCGAGTGGCCTCATGACGGAGTTCCGGATTATGCTTACAAATATCACCGTCTCCACCCCAAATTCCTCGGGTTTGCCTCCGCGTATCTGAAAGAAGTCACCAAGGTCTTCAAGCCCTACCTTGCGACGCGAAACAAGGGGCATATTATTCTGCTTCAGGCCGACAACGAGATTGACCCGTGGCCGGATGTGTTTGGTCAGCAGTATGGTTTGAGCGGAGAAGCGGGTCTCTTTCAGGATTTCATTCAAAAACTATATGCTGACGATCTTGAAGCCCTGAACCGCGCGTGGGGGACGGCCTACGGTTCGTTCCGGGAAGCCTCGCCTTTTATCGCGACCATGCTGGCCGGCGAACAGGGTATCCCCCTGAAAGGGGATAAAGAGCTTAAGCGTAATCTGGATTATTTTAAATTCAAATATGATTATGCCCTGAAGGCAGCTCGATGGAATGTCCGGGCATACCGTGATCTTGGAATCAATATTCCGATTTATCTCAATACCTATCCTTTCTTTTATGCCCACGATTGGGCCGAGTTCCAGTCGGCGGCGGATATGGTCGGTGTCGATCTTTACCCGACCAATGAGCTTGCGGAAGATGAGTTTGAACACCGCAAGTTTTGTGACAAGATCCGTTATCTAGCAAGTGTTTCGAAAATGCCGTTTATTGCCGAATTCCAGTCCGGAGTATGGCACGGGCGGCATTATGAAACAAGCGTGCTGACACCGAATCATTACCGGATGATCTGTTTTTCGGCGCTCTTGGCCGGGGTGAAGGGCTGGAACTGGTATATGCTGGTGAACCGTGACAACTGGTACATGTCACCGATCAATGAGTGGGGGCGGGTGAGGGGAGAGCTTTACGATGTTTTTAAGCAGATCGTCAGGGCTTTCAAGCTGCTGAACCCCTCGTCGCTTGAGAAGCTTACCGAGGTTGCCGTGACTTTCAATCCTCTCCAATACGCCGCGCGGACGCTTACGCACAACAGTCCGATCTTGCGTGCGCTTTATCAGGGGGATGTGGACTATGATGTCTGTGACCCGCGTCGCGGAGTCCCGCAGAAGAAGGTTGTTTTTTATTCCGGGAATCAATGGCTTGACATGACGGCTCATAAAAACTTGAGGAAATATGTTGAGCGGGGTGGGACACTGGTCGCTTTCCGGAGTTATCCCCGCAAGGACGAAAATTTCAACCCCTATCAAGAGATTGGGCTTGAAGATCCCGAGAGGATCCTTTTTGAGTTTAAAAGGCAGTTCGCGGTGACGCTCGATAAAGACCGTCCGGCTATTCCCATCAACAGTTCTGTTTATGTCTTCAAAGCGGAAGGTTGCCGGAAAATCCGGGCAAACATGGGCGGATTTGGCGATCAAACCGTCGGCTATATCAAAACGGTCGGGAAAGGAAAAATTATCCACCTTGGTTTTGAACCGACACCTGAGATTGTTGTTGAGGTCCTTGAGTGTCTCGGTGTCCCGCTTTTTGCCTATTCGACTACCCGGGATGTTAAAACGGCGATCTTCCGCCGGGGGTCAAAGTATTACCTGGTGGCCGTTAATAACGGAAAAGAAGATAAAACCGCGACCGTTCATCTTCCGGTGCTTGAAAAAAACCGTGCGGGGATGGTTGCCCGTGATCTCGTGAGCGGCGAGAAATTCGATCAGTCCAGGGAACGCCGCAGGATTTTTAGTTTTTCCATAAACCGCAAAGACGGCCGGATCTTCGAACTCTCCGCCTGATTTTCTTTTTTCTTCGCCCTCCTGTTTTTCCTCAAGAATCGATGGGTTTTGCCGTTTTTCTAACAACGGAGAAATTATGTACGAAGCCCATTTTGGCTTGAATGAGCCGCCTTTCAATGTGACGCCCGATTCCCGGTTTGTCTACATGAGCCGCCATCACCAGGCCGCATTGTCCTCCATGAAATACGGCATCGAACGCCGTTCAGGGTTTATCCAGGTCACGGGGGAAATCGGGGCGGGGAAGACGACTCTTTCAAGGATGCTCCTTCAGCAGATCGGAGAGAAGGTCCACACCTCGCTTGTCTTTAATCCCAAGCTCTCGGAGATGGAACTGCTCCAGGTGATCGTGGAGGATTTCGGGTTGAAACCCGTTTCAAAGAAACGAAAAGGGTATTTTGATGCGCTGAACCGGTTTCTTCTTGAGGAGAGTTCCAAGGGATTCAATGCGGTTCTCATTATTGACGAAGCCCAGCTTCTCTCGCCGCGGGCCCTGGAGCAGGTCAGGCTTTTGTCGAATCTTGAAACGGCCTCGCAGAAACTCCTTCAGATCATTTTGATGGGGCAGCCTGAGTTACGCGAGGTTTTAGATCGGCGCGACCTCAAACAGCTTAAACAAAGGATCGCGATCCGGTGCCATTTGCCGGAGCTGAATCTTGATGAAGTGGGCCACTATATCCGCCATCGACTAAGCGTGGCGGGAGTGTCGCGGGAGATCTTTGTTCCCGAAGCGATCCGCCGAATTCATGAACTTTCATCCGGAATCCCGCGCGTCATCAATATTCTTGCGGATCGGGCTCTTTTAGCCGCGTTTGCGGCCGGCGTCCAGAGCGTGGACGCGGCCACGATCGAATGCGCGGAGACCGATTTACAAGGAGTTGCCGTATGAGTCTTATCCAGGCTGCGTTGAATAAAACGAACACGTTACAGGAAAAAGTTGCCGCGCCTTCCGTTTCCGCGGTAACGACGCCCAAACCGGGAGCACCCTCTTCGGCTCGCGTTTGGCCCGGCGTGATAGATGAACACCTCGAGCGCGAACTTCGGGACGTCCAGGCCTATCACAGGAATCATCGGGTGTTTTGGCGGAAAGTGGCCGCGGGGGTTCTGGTCCTTCTTGTTGCTGTGACCGCACCGGTGCTGCTGCGGAGCTTTAAGAAGGTTAAAGTTGATATGCCGGCAATCCTTTCGGCGGGGGCGGTAACCGTCGCTAATGTAGCCCCTGCCCAAACAGCCATTCCCGCACCCGCGCCCGCATTCCGTCTTTCGGGGATTATCAACCTCGGGGACCGGCCCAGTGCGGTGATTAATGATGAAATTGTAAGTGTCGGTGATGTGGTTTCCAAGCAGGCGACCGTCAAAAGTATCGGTGCCGGAGCGGTCCTTTTGGAGCTTGGCGGGAAAGAGATTCGCCTTCAGTTGTAAGAGACTGTGCTGTGGCTGATGACCGCAAGATCCTCCATAACGTTCTTTTGGTATTATTCCTTCTTCTTGTAGCTTTTCTTGCGTTTAAATATTTTCTAAACCTCCGTTAATACCCGTAATACCCGCAACTTTCCGGGGGCATTAATTGAATAATAGTTGCTAAAAAACAAAGATTAATATGTATAATAGCAATAATGCGATATCCATTTCTTTCCTTTGGAATATGCTTCGGCACCGGAATTGTTCTGGCTCGGTATTGCCGTATCCCGCACGAATGGGTCATGGGGTTGCTTGGGATCGGGGTGATTGCGCTATGGTTACTTCGCGGGCAAAGATGGTTCCTTTTGATTTTTTTGATTCTTTTGGTGCCGGCAGGTTTTTTGAATTTTGCGGCTGAATCGATCCGTCCACTGAACTCGATTGAAAACTCGGTCAGCCAGCGGAGGCTCTCGATCACCGGGCGGATCAAGACATTCCCGGACATCAAAGTGAAGGGGAAGGGGAAAAGAGTTTCTTTTGTAATCGCTTCGGATGAGATTGATACTGGGAGTCGCCGATTTCCGAAACCGCGGACGGTCCGGGGTGACGTGCAGGTTTTTTGGATGCAGCCCGGTGTGATCCCTGAGATTGGCGATACGGTCCGGCTTTACGGTGAACTGAAAAGCCCCCGGCGGCGTTTAAATCCGGGTGAATTCGATCAGGAAAAGTATCTCCAGGAGAGGAATATTCAGGCTGTTTTTCAGGTGATCGGAAAGCGGAGCGGGCATATCGTGAAGACTGCATCTATCCTGGATCCGGCACCCTGGATCGGACGGCTCCGGTTTTGGATCGCGGAGAGGGTGGATCTTGTTTACAAGAGACCGGAATCGTCGATCCTGAAAGCGCTGATTCTCGGGATCCGGGATGATATCGGGGGGCGGCGCCGTGACGATTTCATGAAAACAGGCACAGTCCACCTCTTTGCCACGGCCAATACGAAACGGGATTTCGCTCCATTTTCAAACAAAATTATTGCCACATATTCGCCGTAACCTGTTGAGCGGTAAGGGAGTTAAGAAATATTACGGAGATGCCGGCCAGTTGGTGCCGGTGCTGTTTGGACTTCCTTCTGGGCTGATAAAATTGATCGATATTGAGTCAAGAAGGCAAAAGTCGAATCGATCTAACATTTCTCGGAAAATCATCGATTTATACTGGCTTGATTACAATAAAAAGAAAATCGTCATTCCGCCTTCTCAGCCGAACCAAAAGCAGCCAATCCTGGGACTCAAGATCGTATCTATAACCCTTCGAAGAGATCAGGCCGCATGGCTGAGGTCGATGTCTGAGACAACGGGGAAGAGCATCAGCGAAATTGGCCGGGATGCGTTAGGGTGCTACTTCTCGAAACGGGATCAATAATTTAAGCTTTTGTCGCTTTTTCACTGGAATGCGACAGCTAGCGGTAGTGCATCGTTCTTGGGCAATGCATCGGTTTCCAAATCTCTCCTAAATAATTTTTCTTTCCCTCTAGAATTTCTCTTACCTCAATAAACACTGGGATTTCCATCATTTATTCAGTTTGATGCGTCTGCATGCTTTTCGATGAAATCTGTCCAATTTTGGACACTTTTTGGACACCAGATTTTTAGAGTGTTATTTCAAAAAATGAGATCAGGAGGCGACCTTCGCTGAAGGGGGCAGTCGTTTTTCGATGGCGGAAGCTTTTCTTCAGAAATACGGCAGAGATCGTTTCGAGGTTGAAAGCGCTGGCCTTGAGCCCGGTCAACTTAATCCTTTAGCCGTGGATGTTATGAAGGAGGCCGAGATCGATATTTCGCAAAACAAGACAAAAAGCGTTTTTGATCTTTATAAGCAGAATAAGTTGTACGGTTATGTAATCACCGTATGTGATGAATCCCAATCCGAATGTTGTCCCATATTCCCCGGTGTTGCTGAGAAACTTCACTGGAGCTTTGCTGATCCGTCCGCCTTCACAGGATCACGGGAAGAAAATCTCAAGAAAACTCGGCAAGTCAGAGATCAGATTGAAGCCAAGATTAAAGACTGGCTTAAGTCAATATAGGTTTACCGGAAAATGTGTTTCTTCTGCTCGAATGTCGCCACTTTATAAGCTGGCCTAAAGTCTCCGGAAGTTTCAATGTCGCTTTTTCTACATATTGCGACACAATTGAAGTCGGAGCTAAGGCTTAAGGGGATTCCCTTTCAATTGGGTACCTTTTTCTTTGATTTGGAAGCGGAAAGGTCGGATTAGTAGCAATCCTTTTAAAGTCGAGAACAGGTTAAGAACGGATCGATGCTTCGCGTTCGTACGCAAATTATTTTCGATTAAGCACCGCCGAATAATCACTTCCGGAAATCCACAAAGTGATGTGACCTTCACGAGCAAGCCAACCTAAGCTCATCATCACGAGTTCGCGAGGGCGCTTCAATTCCTTGGTAAGTTCATCCGTAGTGACGGTTTTCTTACCATCAAGAAATTGCCAGATCTCCCCGGCGACAATTCCGATTTCCGTGATCATGGGGGACTCCTTTTGCGACTGAATTTACATCAAACAACACAGACCGTATAGCAAGAAGCGATCCCATTAAATAAAACTTCGTTGTTTTCTCCTTTAGCGAATCATGCTCATCCGGCAACTGTTTCAAGAATTTTACGAAGTGTATGTCCGTCGCGCCTTTGCTGACACAATCCAAAGATCAGCTAAAGAATTATAGCTCCTTCAAAGCGGGCTGACAGTGGCCGTTTTGCTGGTTGAATCGTCTATTTCTTGACCAATCTTTCGGCTTCGAGCCAGATCTCCAGATCTTGACCCTGAACGCGGCCTTTTTTCTCCCAAAGCTCTTTAGCCTTTTCCCTGATTCGCTCGGTCAGTTCCGCTTCAGTCACCTTGCTTTTCTTAACACCTGAAACCCTTGCCATGTTTTGCCTCTCCTATGTTAGATATTGATAAAGTGTTCGATATTCTTTGTTTTGATTCAAGATACTTTTTTTCAAAAGCTATAGGTGCTTTACTACCTTGAGAATAGGTGCGGGCCTTTCTGTGTTGCGGCTCACGATCGGAGTGATCACCCTCTCTTCGACGCCATCCGAAGATTCGGCATGGCAATCGAAGATGAATTTCCCATCCGATAGCCCGTAGCGGAGCGTGAAAGTACCGTCTGGCCGGAGCTGAACGGGTCTTCCCTGCATGGTGACCTTGGCATCGGATTCCGTGCCGCCGTAGATGATAAGTTCACACTCAAGCCAGAAATTGAACCCGCGCCGCTTGATCTTGACCGGGCTCGACATACTGGAAACTGCGCCGGCTCCGGAGCCTGAGGTGATTGCGTTCTTGAATCGCTCTTCCATGAGATTGCGGAGTTCTTCGGAGCTTTTGCCGACTTGGAAACCACCCGAAAGGGCATACATCTTGTCAAAATCGATCGACATCCACTGATCATCAATGATCTCGGACATCCCGGATCTCGGCGTGGTCACATGATTGGAGCAGGCGAGACAAAGGAAACGGCCATCGCAATGCAGGAGACCGATCTCGGCGAAATAGCTGTGGTTAGGCTGGGTGTTAATGTACCAACACTTGCTCATGTTCTGTAGCGCGATGTCAGAAACAGATGGAGACTTTCCTTCTTCCGTAGTGTCATAGACGCGGAGAACGGAAA
>JAKJDL010000050.1 GCA_022705945.1 Candidatus Omnitrophota bacterium
CGTTCGGGAGCCGACGTCCGGATACGTGACGGTCGGGAGGCTGGCACTGCGTCGCCGTCGCCCGGGCAACAAGGCTTCCCGTCCTGGCCCAGGACCCGCCCGGGACCCGCCGGCCGTCACCATTTCCTGACGTTCTCCAGCGCAAGTCGGCCGCCGGCCCCCCAAAGACCCGCTTCGGGAACCATCCACCGATCCGTCCCGACCATGCCAGCAGCTCGCGTCGCATCCCCCGCGTTCGCCTCCTTGAGACGAGTATGGTCGGGGTTCCAGCGGCTGTCAAAGTCGGGAATCGGAACGAACGCGGCGAACGCGGGGGATGCGACCATTGAGAATGCTTACCAGATCGCACAGGCTGGGGCTGATGAAGTCGTTGCTGGTGCGGCGGTTTTTAAGGCAGCAGATTATAAAGCCGCTATTTCGAGGCTGAAGAATCCTGTTGCAGTTTCTTGATTTTTCGGGGCGTAGCGCAGCCTGGTAGCGCACATGGTTCGGGACCATGGAGTCGCTGGTTC
>JAKJDL010000005.1:0-85358 GCA_022705945.1 Candidatus Omnitrophota bacterium
CTTAATTTTGTTTGCGACACACCGTCGGTGGTGGGATACACGGTTGAGACGAAGGGTTTAAGTTACACGCCCGTGGTTTCGGGATCGGCCTATAACCAGTCGTTACTCACTTCGCTTCCCGGTCTTCCGTCGGTGAGCGCTGGCACGGGGACTACGGTGTCGTCCGATACCGCGTCCGTGGCATTGAATCAGTCGGGAGCGTCGGAGTTTCAAGTCAATTCGGTTGTGAACGAGAGCGGGGAGTTCACGTTTTCGACGATCGGGTGGGGTTATTTCAGTGCTCCCACTACGTTTATTGGCTCGGCCGCGGACTTGGGTAGTAGCGTGACGTTGGCGCTTAGCGGTAGTGCGGGTCAGGTTTTGAAAGTGGAGTTTGTGAGTTCGTCGGATTCCGCCGTGAGGCGAGAGTTTTTAGTGACGCTCACAACCTCTCGTGAGAACTATACGTTTGATCTCACCGGGTTCGGGAGTGTTGCGCTGCTTAATTTTGTTTGCGACACACCGTCGGTGGTGGGATACACGGTTGAGACGAAGGGTTTAAGTTACACGCCCGTGGTGAGCGGGACTTCATATGATCCCAATCTGCTTACGACCTTAAACGGCACTCCGGATATTATTTCAGGCGGAGGAAATACAGTTTTGGGACAACCGGGTCCCCGGATGGAGTTAAAGCAGACTTCTTCGGACGATTTCCGATATGAATACGACATCAGCTCAAGCGATACTTCCTTTACATTTGTTCGGATCAGTAACGGAGGATTTGTGGGTGATGCGTTTGTGGGAGAATATCTTGTGTTTCCAGCGAATCAGGTTGTGATCGCGTTGCGGGGGAGTGCCGGTCAAAGAGTTAAGATCGAGATTCAGGATCATAATAAGAAAAAAGCTTTTTTTGTTCTCCACCTTCAGCCTTACCTTCAGAATTTTGTTTTGGATTTTTCCGCAGCGACCGTGCCGGCAGGTTTTGATCCAACACGTGTGGCCGAAATCACGTTTGTCCAGGATAGGGCTATCGGTTCTCCTCTTTTGAATGATGTAATAGCTGTCCGGACCAAAGGACTTGAATATGTGGCCCCCGTACCGAGCCTGGAACTGGAGGCGATTAAAGCTGATTTAATCCGGTCGGGGCTCGGTTATTTTGCTGTTGGTGCGGGTGTGGATCCGGTCACGCATTTCCCTTATGACAGCATGGGGGCCAATGGGGTGGCCCCCGCCAAGTACACCCAGCCGACGCTGATAGGTTTCTATCTGCAGATCCTCGGTGAAGTGGTCAAGGGAACGATCGATAATGGAATGACCAAGGCTCAGGCGCTCGCGGAGATCAGTGCGGTTTTAACCAGTCTCCTGAACGTTCAAACAAATTATGGATGGAATGGGTTGATCCCGTGGTTGAATCTTGAGCCTCTTGGTATGTCTGAAAAGAAAGTAGCGCTTGGAGATAATGCGAACTTAGCGCAAAGCATTGTCACGATGATCGGTGCCTTGGAAGGCGCAGGCCTGGCCGCAGCGCAGCTGGACCCCATCAGAAACAACGCCCATCTTTTCATCAATAATCAAGCGGACGGATACGCCGCCTTTGTTGATCCCGTGTGGGGTCTTTTCAGAGGAGATTATGTGTGGACAACAAACCCCGCGGCAGGCACTTTCCAGAACTATATCGACCGGGTGGGAAATGAATTCAGAGGAGCGGTTGCGTTTCTGAGAGCTTATTTCCCCGCCAAGGTTCCGGCCTCGGTTTGGGATAATCTTAAAATTGTTAGCAATAACAACTACGTGGACCGGGATGGAAATATAATCCAAAATCTCGCTCCGTGGGATGGGGGAGCGTTCCAGATGTTCTGGCCTTCGCTCAGGAATGATGAGCTTTCTTTTATCGGTTTCCGGAATGTACTCTACAATCAGCTTGCGACACAG
The DNA here is from genome assembly GCA_022705945.1 of Candidatus Omnitrophota bacterium. Lineage (GTDB taxonomy): Bacteria > Omnitrophota > Omnitrophia > Omnitrophales > Aquincolibacteriaceae > UBA1443. Next base: position 1,912 of record JAKJDL010000005.1, read on the forward strand.
CTGGATTACTCGTATCAGAACCGTATCCCCGGCATAGTGTCCGCGAGCCTTATTCCGGGGAATGGATACTCCGGCGCGATAGGCATACCGCAAATATCAGAAGCTAATATGGATCCGGGGGCTACCAACATCATTATCGGAGATGTGGGTTCAACCTATTCCCTGGCGGCTGCCATGCATATTGACCCCTATGCCGTGCTGGGATGGCTGGATGCGATTGATTTCCTTCCCGATATGAACGGAAGCTACGGTTTTTTTGATTCAGCGAGGTCTAATTCCGATATCAGTTATCGGTATATAGGGGTTGACATTGCCTCGACGGTTCTCGGGCTGACGGGGAATGGTCCCACAGATTTTACGGAATATTTGCGACAACATGGGTTGGAAGCCGCGTATAATCAGCTCTACGATTCGATGAGCCGGAAGCTGAGTATCGCAAAAACCGACTCGACGCTTCCAAACGCTCCGGAATTCCCCGACCGCTCCTTGGCAGTCTTTAGCAATATTGCTTCCGAGGGGCCGATCAACAACGTCCACACCATTCCTCCGGTGACAACACCGCCGACGCCACCTGAGACCACATTGCCCTTTGGTGTGCGGCTTTTCTACACGGATTTGATGGGGGTGGACAGCGGGCATTTTTGGAAACTGACCCAACCGTACGACGCGCAAGCGAACCAACTGGCCATTTCCTATTCCGCGCCGGACTCGCCGCAATTTGTGAGGATCGAACTGAAAAACTCTCTGGGACAGCTGGTTTATGCGACAACGGTTTCTCTGCAAGAAGGGGCTAAGTTTTCCGGCCTCGTGATTGATCTGCCTGTCTCGGCTCTTCTGCAGGATGTAAAGGAGGTATGTCTCGTTGTGGATCCCCAGGAGGGCGGGGATGCCACAGGCGACTTTACGATTCATGCGATCAATTTTCGGCATCTTGCTTCCGCGCCGATGACTCCCGCGGCAGGATTGAGTTCTTCTGATGTCACGACGCTTCCGTCGGGCGGGACGGCCGAAATTCAAAGTAGTTCGCCGAACAGCAACCTGATGAAGGTCTCGCCGGGTGTTTACAGGCTGCATTTCGATGTTGCTGGTGTGAATGCGTATGCGACGTTCCGGATCGATTTTGATCCGTCGAATACCGGTGCCGGCAAAGACCTTTCGGGTTTTTCTGAAATCGTTTTTGGGCTGGATTCTTCCGTTGCCGATTCCGTCAAGATCGAGATCGAAGATGCTTCGGGAAAGAAAGCCACGGTTTACGCTTCCAATGTGGATGTTGTCAGGAACTATTATAAATTCCTGAAGTCCATGGCGGAGGAGCGCGGGGTTGACATGAGTCATATTACGTCGATCTCCGTGACGGTGGACGGTTCTTCGGTTGCGAGCGGCGATGAGGTCGGCGACCTTCGGCTTGAAATCGGCGGCTTGTAATTTTTCGGGTCCGGGCCTAGAATCTACTCCGGTACCGTATCGTGTCTATCCAACCCCGCACCCTCAGAGGAGGTGTCCATGAATAACCCCATCTCCGGAATTATCTTTTTTTCCCTTCTCATCATCGGCTTTCTGGTTGGCGCTCCCATCTTTATGGCAAGCCCGGTTCTCGGGAGTATTTTGGGGATGGTGTGGTTCTTTGCCTCCATGATCATTGCCTCCGGTGCCCAGATCGCGGAGCAGTGGGAAAAAGGGGTTGTGTTTCAGCTCGGGAAATTTAACCGGATTTCGGGACCGGGGCTGTTTTTCATCATACCGGTCATTGAAGAAGTGCGGAAGATCGACATGCGCGTTCTGACGATGGATATTCCGGCACAGCAAGTGATTACCAAGGACAATGTGCCCGTCAAGATCAACGGGGTGATTTTTTTCAAGGTGGATGATCCCGGGAATGCCATTATCAAAGTCCAGGATTACCGCTACGCGATTTCTCAATATGCCCAGACGTCCCTTCGTGACGTGATTGGACAAATCACTTTGGACCAGCTGCTTACCGAGCGTGAGGAGATCGGAAAAAAGATCGAAGCTACTGTAGAAAAAGATACCAAAGACTGGGGGCTGGAAGTGACCGGGATCCGGATCCAGGATATCGATATGCCTGAGGAGCTTAAAAAAATGATGTCCAGGCAGGCGTCCGCGGAACGTGAAAAGCGGGCGACGATCACAAAGGCCGAAGGCGACAAAGAGGCTGCGGCGAACCTTGCGTTGGCCGCAAAAACCATGGCGGAAAGCCCGGGTGCCATGCAGCTCCGGACACTTCAGACAATCGACGGTTTGGGCCCGACGGCATCCAATACAGTGGTTCTCGCGGTTCCCGTCAATGTCATGGATGCGCTCAGTCAATTAACGCCGATACTTAAAGCCAAGAACGGTCCGATTCAAGATCAGGCGTGATGTTCTGCCGGGAAGTCGACGGATAAAAAAAGCCTCAGCTGTGAGGTTCGACCGTTCCGCATCCTACTTAAATTCACAGTCACAAAGACCATCTTTGCACGCGAAACGTTCTTTTGGGCTATGGTAAGTTTCTCACGCTGAGGCTTTAGCCTTGGCCCTCTTGCATCGAGGGCATCCGGATTGTCAAAGATAAATTATCAAGCCTTCCAAAGAAAAGGTAGCATGAATGATGGCTGACGTCAAGTGGGGTTACCGCAACTCCTTGGCTTTAAAAGAGTTACATTGGCGCTTGTTTGACAAATCGGGAAGCGGCTGATACGATAACATTCCATTTCGCAAAAGGGAGTATTTAGCCTCATGCACAAATTAAATTCAATAGAAGAGATTATTGCAGATATCCGCGCCGGCCGTATGGTCATTATGACTGATGATGAATCTCGCGAGAATGAGGGGGACCTTATTTTCGCGGCCCAGGCGGTAACAGCCGATTTGGTCAATTTTATGATGAAATATGGCCGCGGACTGATATGTGTTCCGATGACATCCGAAAGAGTCGAAGCGATCGGGCTTGCGGACATGAACCGTGATCCCGAAGATCCCATGAAAACCGCTTTTACCGTTTCCGTGGACGCCCGTTTGGGGATCACCACGGGGATTTCCGCTTATGACCGTGCCCGTACGATTGAACTTTTAGCCAACCCCGGTTCTAAACGCGATGATTTTGTTATCCCCGGTCATATTTTTCCATTGAGGGCGAAAAAAGGGGGTGTTCTTTGCCGGGCTGGGCATACGGAGGCCGCAGTGGATCTTGTGTCCCTGGCGGGATTCGAGCCTGTGGGTGTCATCTGTGAAATTGTGAATGATGACGGTAAAATGGCGAGGCTTGCCGATCTTGTTCCATTTGCCAGGCAACACAACCTCAAGATCGGAACGATTCAGGATCTCATTGGATACCGGCGGATACGTGAAAAGCTGGTGACCAAGATTAGCGAGGCCCGTTTGCCGACAACGTTTGGTGAATGGACAGTTCATGTCTATCGGGCGCTTGTGGATGGACGGGAACATGTGGCGCTTGTCAAAGGAACTGTTGGGTCCAAGCCGGCTCTTTTGCGAGTTCATTCGGAATGTTTCACCGGTGATATCTTCGGTTCGCTCCGATGTGATTGTCAGGCGCAGTTGCACGCGGCGATGAAGCTTATTGAGAAAGAAGGAAGCGGAGTGGTTCTCTACATGAGACAGGAAGGGCGCGGAATAGGCCTCGGGAACAAAATCAAAGCGTATGCTTTACAGGATTGCCAGGGACTTGATACGGTGCAGGCCAATGAAGCCCTTGGGTTCAAACCTGACCTTCGCGATTACGGGATTGGCGCTCAAATCCTTCAAGATCTCGGACTTTCAGAGTTGCGATTGATTACGAATAACCCTCGGAAGATCGTTGGGCTTGAGGGATACGGCTTGCGGGTGGTAGAGCGGGTTCCCGTGAAGATCCGGGCCCACGCTCTAAACGTCAAATATCTTAGGACCAAACAGGAAAAGTTGGGGCATTTTCTGGATTTGAGCGATCAGCCATGAAAGTTTTTCACGGGAAATTTGACGCGAGCAAAAAGAGATTCGGGATTGTCGTTGCCCGGTTCAATGAGTATATCACCAAGCAGCTTTTGGAAGGGGCCGTTATTACCCTTCGGAAGGCCGGGGCCAAGGAAAGTAATATTGAAGTTGTTTGGGTCCCGGGAGGGCTCGAGGTCCCTCAATTTTGTAAAAAACTGCGTGAAAGGCGGCGCTCGGACGCGGTTATTGCGATTGCCTGTGTGATCCGCGGAGGAACGTATCACTTTGAGGTTGTTTCCCACGAGCTGACGCGGGGGATATCGCAGGTGGCGCTTGAAACAGGAACTCCGATTGCGACGGCTGTGATTACGGCGGATAATCTTGAGCAGGCGATTGATCGTGCCGGGCTCAAGTCGGGAAATAAAGGGGAGCAGGCCGCGCTTGTGGCTCTGGAAATTGCGAGTCTTAATAAACAGCTGGACAGGAAAAAACAGCTTAAAAGGTTCCGTAAATCCTAATGTTCTTTTGAGGAATTTATGATTCGAAAACGCACCCGTGCCCGTGAATGCGCGTTGCAGTTCCTTTATCAGCTCGAAATCAATCCGGCGCCGCTGGAGGAGCTTTTAAAGGAATTCTGGAACTTGGATGATCAAAAGGATGTTTCGGACGATATCCGTGAGTTTTCCGAAGCGGTTATCCGCGGAACATGGGAACATCGGGACGAGATCGACCGGGTGGTTAACAACTATGCGGATAATTGGACGATCGGTAGGATGGCGGCGATCGATCGTAATATCCTCCGGTTTGCCGTGTTCGAACTTCTTTACCGGGGTGATATCCCGCCCAAAGTTACGATTAATGAGGCCGTAAATCTTGCCAAAAAATTTTCCCAGGAAGAATCCGGGAAATTCGTCAACGGTATCCTCGACAAAATCAATCACACCGAACAACCCAGGATTCCCAAGGCCGATGCCGAAAAAGACGGATGAAGACTGGATGAGTTTTTCCCTTCGGCTTGCTTCCAGGGGGCGCCATGCCGTCAGCCCGAATCCCATGGTGGGTGCCTGTGTGGTCAGGAAAAACAGGCTGATTGCTTGCGGCTATCATAAAAAATTCGGAGGGCCTCACGCGGAGCGTCTCGCCCTCGACAGAGCCGGCAAAAGGACCAGGGGAGCAACTCTTTATGTAACACTCGAGCCTTGCGGCACTTGGAAGAAAACCCCTCCGTGCGCTCCGCTTATAGTGGAAAGGGGTATTAAAAAAGTTGTGATCGGTTCACTCGATCCCAATCCTGCGAATCACGGGAAAGGATTGCGTTACCTCCGGGCGGCAGGCGTGTCCGTCCGCACGGGGATTTTGTCAGAGCAGGTCAGGTCCCAGAATGAGGGCTTTTTCTCCCTGATGACCCGCCGTCGGCCGTTTGTTACCTTGAAGATGGCTCAAACGATGGACGGCAAAATCGCAACGCGTAAAGGGAAATCCCGGTGGATTTCATCACCGCCTTCCCGTGATTTTGTTCATAAATTACGGGCCCGGCAAGATGCGGTGATGGTTGGTAAAAATACTTTTCTGGAAGATGATCCGAGAATTACCGTCCCTCCAAAATCAAAATGCTTTAAGTGCGGGAAGCCGTGGAAGATTGTCATGGTCTCCCGCGAATTTTGCCGTCCCAACGCAAGAGTCTTTGATGATTCCAGAATGACCGTTATGGTATGTCCCCGGTCACAGGTTGCGGACATGATGGACCGCTTTCGGAAATTAAAAGGAAACATTATTTTGCTTCCGGTTAAAGATAAAAAAGGTCGTCTGGATATTGCCGACTTGCTCGAAAAATTGGGAGGCATGGGGGTTTCAAAGCTACTGGTGGAAGGAGGCGGGGAATTTGCCTGGTCCTTGATCAAAGCCGGTTGCGTGGACAGGGCGTTTTGGATCCTTTCACCAAAAATCTTCGGAGGACGCAATGCCCGGACTTCGGTCGAAGGGACGGGTGTTGGCGATCCGGAGTCGGCCTATTTTTTAAAAACAAAAAAGGTTATAACCTCGGGGAGTGACTGGATTTTTGAAGGAACGATAGTTCAGAACAAAAAATAAGGAGTTTTTATGTTCACCGGAATCATCGAGAATCAGGGGATTGTCATTAAACGTGAAGACCGTGGCGGACAGGTACGCTTCAGGTTTCGTTTCCGAAAAAAAGAGAAAGGGCTGAAGATCGGCGACAGTATCGCCGTGAGCGGTACCTGTTTGACAGCGGTTTACGCGAGTGAAAGTTGTTTTGAGGCGGATGTTGTGCGGGAGACTCTCGAAGCGACGACGCTTGGATCTTTGAAACCGGGAGATATCGTTAATCTTGAGAAATCCCTCAAGGTCGGAGATCCTCTCGGCGGACATTTTGTGACGGGGCATATTGACGGACGGGGGATCGTTGCCAAGATTGAAAGGCGGAAAAAGAATACTACCTTGTTCATAAAAGCGCCTAAGGATATAATTGCGCTTCAGGCGCCCAAAGGTTCTATCGCGCTTGACGGTGTCAGCCTTACGGTTCAGAAAGTTCGCGGTCCGATTTTTGAGATCGCTGTAATCCCGCATACACTCAAGGTTACGACGTTGGGGTTGAAGCGTATCGGTTCCGAAGTGAATGTCGAGGTTGATATTGTGGCGCGTTATTTGAAAACATGTTTTTCATCGAGAAAGACCGCGGCGATTTCGTCAAAAATGATTCTAAAAACGCTTCTTCGGGGAGGTTTTTGATTGGAGAGGGTTTTTGAGCTGGAAGCAAAATCCGAGGTTCTCCGGGGATTGCGCCGGGAATTGCGTTTGCTTTTAGGCGATGCCGGGTGGAACCAAAAGGCAACCGAAGAAATTGTTTTGGCGTTGGATGAGGCCCTGACGAATGTGATACGGCATGCTTACAGCGGAAAATCCGGCCCCATGAAAGTGGTATTTCGGGATTTCCCGGACAGGACAGAATTAACGGTTGAGGACCGTGGCGCCCGGTTTGATCCGACCCGGATTCCGGAGCCAAAACTGCCGAGAGAAAAACCGGGAGGCCTTGGTGTTTATTTTATAAAAAAGATTATGGATGAAATGATTTATGATGATTCTTTTATCCAGGGTAACCGTCTTCATATGATCAAGCGAAAGACAACATCTTGAAAGGGAGGAGGGCATCATGAAAATCCAGATGAATCATCAGGGAGACGTTAATGTGGTTGAGCTCGAGGGGGAGTTGGATTTTCATTCTTCGCCTGAACTCAGAGCCAGGCTCGGTGAGTTGACCTCCAAACAAGCCGCGAAGATCCTGGTCAATCTGAAGAAAGTTGATTACATGGATAGCTCCGGCATTGCTACGTTCGTGGAGGTCTTCCAGAAAACCAAGCGGTATAACGGGCGTTTAATTCTTGCGGGACTGACGCCGGCTGTCCGGGGGATTTTTGAAATAGCCAAGCTTGAAAGTATTTTTGAAATTGCACAAGACGTTCAGGAAGCGATCAGTCGTTTTTTAAATTCCAAATAAGGATACTTCAGCACTCATGAAAGAAACTTGCGGGAAAGTAGGCCGCACCACCTTTCTTCTCCTTGCCGGTATTGCCAGGATATGGGAACTCGGGTCGGAGGTGGGGCGTTTCTTTTTGACCTCATTTGTGCGCCCGAAAACGATTCCTCGTGAAACTTTCTTCCGCCAGATGGTCCTGATCGGCATCGATTCGACCGCGATCGTTTCCCTGGTCGGTGCTGCGGTCGGAACCGTTCTCGCGCTGCAAGCGGCTTACTCTCTCAAGACTTTTGGCGCGGTGATGTATACGGGAAGCCTTGTGGGCGTGGCTATGGCCCGTGAACTTGGCCCCTTGATTGCCGCGATCGTGATCTGCGGACGAATCGGTGCCCGCATGGCCGCCGAACTGGGGACTATGAGGGTGCAGGAGGAGGTAGATGCCCTGACGACCATGGCCATTAACCCGGTTCGATTTCTTGTCCTTCCCCGGGTGCTGGCGCTTGCTATCATGCTACCGTGTCTTTCCGTGATTGCCGATGTCATGGGGATGCTCGGAGGCTATTTGATCGGGATCACCGGCCTTGGCATTAATTCTTATGTTTACATCAGCAAAACGATTGACGCCCTGGTGTTGAAGGATATTTACACGGGCCTCGCAAAAAGCTTTATTTTCAGCATCCTCATCGCTCTTGTAAGCTGCCATCAAGGCCTTACGGTTTCCGGGGGTGCGGATGCGGTCGGGAAAGCAACGACCCAAGCGGTGGTTATTTCAATCGTTCTGATCATTGTGGTGGACTGTTTGGCCACGGCGGTCATTTATTACGCCCTGCCGACCTGAGGTGAGACAATTGGCGCAACCGATTATTGAAATCAAAAACCTGATAAAAAAGTTTGGCGATCGCACTGTCCTGGATGGTGTCCATGCCGTGATTCCCGAAGGGAAGATTACGGTCATCATGGGAGGGTCGGGTTGCGGTAAAAGCACGCTCCTGCGGCATTTGATCGGACTGCACCGACCGACTTCAGGCGAGGTCTGGGTTGACGGAAAGAACATTGCCGGGCTCGATGAGCCTGGCATGAATGATGTTCGGAAAAAATTCGGAATGCTTTTTCAGGGTTCGGCCCTGTTTAATTCGATGACGGTGGGTGAGAACGTAGCGGTTCCTCTCAAAGAGCACACGGATCTTTCGCCTGAAATTATCCGGATTATTGTGCGGGTCAAACTGGAGCTTGTCGGGCTCACGGGATTCGAGAATTTCATGCCGCATGAAATTTCAGGGGGCATGAAAAAACGCGTTGCCCTGGCCCGTGCGATTGCGCTGGATCCCAAAATTGTTTTTTACGATGAACCGGGGGCCGGTCTTGATCCGATCACGGCAAGCATGATTGACCGGCTCATTCTTGATTTGTCGAAAAAACTGAGCATCACCTCGGTAGTTGTGACCCATGAAATGAAAAGCGCGTTTCGGATCGCCGACCAGATCATCATTTTACAAAAGGGGAAGGTTCTTCAGGTCGGGACAGCGGAGGACATCCAAAATTCAACGAACGCTTATGTTCAGCAATTCATTCAGGGAGAGCCTGAAGGAGCTATTCCGTTCAAGCAGACCAGCGAGGCCTATCTGAAAGGCCTGCTCGATACTTAATTAACAGGAGGTATTATGGGTTCTTCATCCAATTATTCATCCGCAGAAATCCGGTCCGGCTTTTTTGTTCTTTTTGCCGTCGTGCTCCTGCTCGTATTAACCTTTGTTGTCGGAGGATACCTGAAGAGCGGTGCGGACGAGTGGAAAGTGCGCTTTGGCTACCTGAACGGTTTGGAGGACAGCGCTCCTGTCTATTACGCGGGCCGTGAGGTCGGGAAAGTTTCAAAAATCGAGTTTGTTCAGGGGGATCCCCGACCGATTATGGTGACAATTAAAGTATCGCCGGAGGCCTATGTTCGCAAGGACAGTCAGGCCTATATCGATACGCTCGGGATGATGGGGGAAAAATTTGTGGAGATATCCCCGGGCTCCCCGGACGCGTTGCCGCTTGAAAGAGGGCAGATCATCGAGGGGATCGATCCGATCGCGATGCATGTCATGATACGGAAAATGAACCTGCTCGCGGATCAGATGGATGCCGTGGTTAACACTTTGAACCCGCTTCTCGATAATGCCAACACGCTTCTGGAGGGTAATCAGGAAGAGATTGCAAAAAGCCTTGCGAATATCAATCAGATTACATCCAATCTTCGCGATATGACCGAGGATCTTAAACATCGTCCGTGGCGGTTGCTTCGCAAGGGATAAAAAAAGAGGAGGGGATATGAGCGCGCTCAGGATAGTTGCGTTTTTTGTCGCCTGTTGCTTGTTTTTGGTTCCTTCCTGCCTTGCCGAAGGAACAGCGGGCGATTATTTTTATGATATCGGCACTAAATTCGGGAGGGGGCTGGAAAATGTCGTGACCAGTCTGGCTGAGATTCCCTGCACCATGACGGATGAAATCAAAGATCAGGGGGCTTTAACCGGATCTTTTGCCGGATTTGGCAAAGGGACTCTTTTTATGCTCCGGCGCATGCTTGTGGGAGTAACCGAAGTCGGGACTTTTTTCATTCCGATGGAGCGGACAATCCCCCGTGTTTGCCGTGAAGCGCCGGCAGCGATTCTTGAATGAACCCTGCGATGATATTTGGGATTGACGCTTTTCAGAACGGGTCCTTATAATAACAGAGACGTTTTTACTCGAGGGAGCAATTATGACTACGAACGAGCCGGGGATGCAAGATAAAGATCCTGAGGTTCAGGATGCCAAGTTTTTTGCGGCTATTGGGTATATCGGTTTTCTTTGTTTTGTGCCGCTTTCACTGAAAAAAGGCAACAAGTTTGCCGAGTTCCACGGGAAGCAGGGACTTGTTCTTTTTATCCTCGAGCTGGCTGCCGCGATCTTGTCCGTGGTTCCTATCCTGGGGGATCTGATTTCCCATTTGGCCTTGGTTGTGTTCGGGATCCTCTCGTTGATCGGAATTGTGAAGGTGCTGATGGGTGAGAAATGGGAAATTCCGGTGATTCATGAGATCGCGAACCGGATTTCCCTGTGATTTAATGTCAAGGCCCACTGTCCGGAAAACCATGGTCATGGGCCTTTCTTACAACCGATGGATTCATACCTACCATGCTGATGGGAAATAAAAAGCCGCAGCTTAGCGGACATAACTGGTTTATAGTTCTTAACCCTCTCAAAAGCGAGATTGAACGCACCAAGATAGCTCACGAGATTGCCAGGGTTTTTCGCATTCCAGCCGATGAGGCTATGGATCTTGTTGCGAACACTCCGATTATCCTGCTGGATAGCTTGAGTTATGCCACTGCGCTTCAAATAAAACAGTATTTTCGTGCGGTAGCTTCCGATTTGGTCGTCAGCAATGACAGCATTTTAAAGCGCCGTTGTTATCGCGCCGTATGGCCAAGCCCTCCCGATCTTGCCTTTCTTCGCGGGACGGATATTAAGAATCCCCCCAAAGCCGAAGAGGGGGAGATTCCGGCAGAAGAAGCCATCAAAGAGATTCGTTCATGGGTTCAGACCGAAAATGGCGTGCAGGAGCAGGACACTTCTCCGCTCAGCGGCCAGGAAGTTCATTCGGGCCGGCATTTTAAGGCGCTGCTGGAAGAAGAGCGCGAAAGGCTTTTGAAAGAGAATGTCGGCTTGCGCGAGAATCTGAATCAGCTCTACCGCTCTCTTGAAAAATCCCAATCCGAACTGTGTGAGCGGGGGAAGCTTGTGGAAACGGCACAGTTTGAGAGAAAACAAAAAGAAAAAGAGGTTCAGGAGTTGCAGACGCTTCTTAATCATGCCGAAGAGAAGTATGAAATGCTGCGTGAAGAATTCCGTCAGACACGACAGTATTTTGAAGAGAAGCTTGTCGCTGGTGAAAAAAGATCCGAAGAATTCTTAAGACAGATTGAAGAACGGGAAAGCGTCAATCGCGAGCTTTTGGAGGAGAAACAGCTTCTTCAGAAAAGCTTTCACGCGGCCAAAAGCGATATTCTCCGTGAAAAGGATGATCGGGAACGGGTGGACCAGGAATGGTCGGAGAAGGCAGATTCGTTGGCCCGCGAGCTCGAAACGCAAAAGAAAATTGTAGCTGAATTGACCGCTCGCATGGGAACAGCGGAAGAAGGCCGCAAACTTGCTCAATCGAGCGAACAGCGTTTGACGAAAGAGCTTGAGCTCCAGAATCAGCAAACCAAACGATGGGAATCAAAGGCTTCGGATCTTGAAAAAGAGGTTGCCAGGGCGAAAGAGACTTTTGAAGGCCAGATCAAATCCTGGCAGCTTCGGCTTGCCCAGCTTGAATCGAGGGAGCATGAACTTGAAAAAGCCCGCAAGCAGGTCCGGGAACTCCAGCAGCAGCTTGAGCACCGGGAACTGATCCAGCGAAAAAGGGAACTTTCCGAATCGTATGCCGCCAAGGAATCTCAGCTGAAAAGTCTTGTCAAGCAGCAGGAAAAACTTGAAAACGAGATTCGCCACCGCGAAGAAGAGCTCCGCAAACTTCTTCACGAACAGGAGACGCTTGAGCGCGAAATTATCGAGATCAAGCAGGCCCAGAGGCATTTGGGGGAGCGTTTTAAAAAAGAAAACCTCACGAATTTCTCACAGAATCCGAACGAATCCCGGGAGTTGTTTTCTCCGCGCCCTTCCTTGCCCGAAGCATCCCATGACTGAACTCGTTCTTAACAAGATTAAAGTGGACGAGAACCGCCACGAGCAACTTGTGGTGTTTCGTGAAAAAGGCGGAGACCGGTTTCTCCCGCTTGTCATTGGTATGTCGGAGATCAATTCTATAAAGCTGAAGTTGAGCGGTGTCAAGCCCCCGCGCCCCATGACCCATGATCTTTTGCTCAGTGTCCTTTCAGGACTTGGCGCGAGCCTCGAAAAAATTGTCATCGATAAGCTTGAAAAAAACACGTTCCACGCGAAGCTGTTTCTCAAAAAAGAAAATGGAAAAACGGCCGTGATTGATGCCCGGCCGTCAGACAGTATCGCGATCGCCCTGCGTTCCAACGCACCTATTTTTGCTGACGATGATGTGCTGGAAGCGGCAAGCGTGACGGAGATTTAGTGAAATGAGTACTTCGGTTTTTGATGCGGTTATTGTCGGGGGAGGAGGGGCGGGGCTCAGCGCGGCTATTTATACAGCCCGCGCGAATCTTTCGACATTACTTCTGGAGAGACTGATGCCCGGAGGACAGATCGCGTCGACAGATCTTGTCGAGAATTATCCCGGTTTTCCCGAAGGGATTCTTGGGCCCGAGATTGCCCGGAGAATGGAATCCCAGGCAGTGAAATGCGGTGCCCGTATCGGTTACGAGGATGTTAAAAGAATTTTGCCTCAGGAAAACTCTCATTTTATAATCGAAACCGCGGCTAACCGGTATCAGACAAGGGCCGTGATTCTTGCGATGGGGTCTTCCTTCCGAATGCTGGGCCTTCCGAACGAAAAGGAGCTTATCGGGAAAGGAGTCTCCTACTGCGCGACCTGCGACGGTGCTTTTTTTAAAGGGAAAGAGCTGGTTGTTGTCGGCGGAGGGGATTCTGCGCTTCAGGAGGGAATATTCCTTACGAAGTTTGCTTCTAGGGTTTCAATTGTTCACCGGCGCGATAAGCTCCGGGCAAGCCCCGTTTTGCAGGAGCGCGCCAGGTCTAATGTCAAGATACACTTTATTTGGGATACGGTTGTTGATAAAATCGAAGGCAGCGGGAAGGTTGAGTCTGTGACACTCCGTAATGTCAAAAGTCAGGTCACTGAGAATTTGAAAACGGATGGCGTTTTTGTTTTCATCGGTCATGATCCCAATTCCGGGCTCGTAAAAGGGTTGGTGGAAATCGATAACCATGGGTATGTTCTCGCGGATAACGGTTACAAGACCTCTGTTCCCGGTATTTTTGCTGCCGGCGAGGTTAGAAGAGGTTCTGTGCGGCAATTAATTGCGGCATGTGGTGAGGGGTGCGGAGCGGCTTTGGCTTTGCAGAATTATCTGGAAAATCCCCAAACAGGTTTTGCCGAGCAAAGGAGACTTTTATGAGTTTTGAGCATGAATTTGAAAAAAACATGAATCAGCTGATGCAGCTTCTTAAAAAAATGATGATGCAATACCCGCATCTGGGAAAGGTTGAAGACCTGTCGAAATTTCTAAAGAATTCCAAGAACGCCTCCCCCGATGTGAATATTTTCTTTTTGAATCTTGCGCCGATGACTCCCGAAGAGTTTGACGAGCTTGAAGAAATGTTTGAAGAAACCCTTCTTCAGGAAAGTGCGAAGAGCGGTGAGCTTCGCTATGAGCTGAACTTGGAAGATCAGGAATTTCTAAAAAAACACGGGATCCGCTTTTAAAACTATAAAACCATGATGAAACACTTAAGATTTCTGATCCTTTTTCTGTTTGTCGGGTGTTTGTTGGGGCAGCCGCTGTTCGCGGCCGGTCCGAGGTTCGACCATGCGTTATGGGATGCTTTTCTCAAGAAATTCGTGAATGACGAAGGGGATGTGGATTATGCCGCGGCGCAAAGGGATGCTTCTTTGTTGAACGACTACCTCAAGAGTCTTGCGGCTCAAAACCCCCTTGAAATCTCCTCGGAATGGCCCCGCGAAGAGGCTATGGCGTTCTGGATGAATGCTTACAATGCGGGAGTGATCAAAATTATTCTCGATCACTATCCGGTACGTAGCATCGACCAGATCCCAAGTGCCTGGGATATGACGGTCATTCATGTCGGGCTTGAGCAGTATAGTCTCAACCAGATTCGCGCGTCAAAACTGATTCAAAACTACCGCGATGAAAAGATCCATTTGGCTCTTTCATGCGGGGCCCGAAGTTGTCCCCGGCTTCACAGGGAGGCGTTCACGGGAAGTAATGCGGAGGGGCGGATTTTTCTTGCCGCCCGTGAATTCTTGAACAATCCAGGTAACGTTCAGATTGTTCCGGGGAAAAGGAAGCTTTATCTTTCGAGATTGTTTAAATGGTATGGCCGTGATTTCAACTTAGACTTCGGAACGCCCGAGCAGATAGGCAAATTTACAAGGGACGAGATGTCAATATTATCGTTCCTCATCTACTACCTTGAGGATCTTGATAAAATTGAATATCTGGAGGGGGGGAAATATAAGATTGCTTATTTTCCGTTTGATTCCGCGCTGAATGATTGGAAAGGGTCAGCTTCAACGAATCCGGGGTTGCCTGCGGGGGGTATCTCGCGCCCCTTGGAGACATCTTAGACTCCCCACAGACCCCCGCGCTATCTTGTTGTCCTGATCTGTTATCCTAACCTATTTAAAATCAAACAGTTAGGATTTCCTCAAAAAGCATTGACAGGGCGGGTAGATTCCCATAAAATACCGCCTTCTCTCAGGGAAAAAAGGAGTAATTTATGTCTATTTACGCAATTGTAGAAACAGGCTCCAAGCAGTATTGGGTTGAGCCTAAGTCCGTGCTGGACGTGGAGTTATTGGAAGGGGCGGAAGGCCAAAAAGAGGTTGTTTTGGACAGGGTTCTTTTCTTTACGGATGGAGCGAAAACCAGCGTCGGGACTCCGGTTGTTAAGGGGGCCCGGGTTGTCTGCGAAAACCTGGGTGCTGTGCGGGCTCCCAAAGTGATTCATTATCGTATGCGGCGCCGTAAGGCCTCTCGCCGCAAACACGGGCATCGGCAGGAACTCCTCCGGTTGCTCGTCAAAGAGATCAAGGCCTGATAATCATTCGGTAGGTGAGGGGAAAATGGCACATACAAAGAGTCAAGGTAGCAGTACTAACGGGCGCGATTCAAACGCTCAAAGATTAGGCGTCAAGGTCTTTGGCGGTCAGAAGATTCGCGCGGGAGGCATTATTGTGCGCCAGCGGGGGACGCGTTATCGTCCCGGGCAGCATGTTGGGATCGGCAATGATCATACTCTTTTTGCTAAAAAGGACGGGGTTGTCGAATTCAAGGCGAACAGATTCGTGCACGTTATTCCGGGTTAATCTCCATTGTTAAGATGAAAAAGGCTAAAAAGCGAAACAGGCGCTTTTTAGCCTTTTTCTTTTTGGAGGCACTAAGTGCTGGTCGATAAAATCCATTTGCTTGTTCAAGGGGGGCGCGGAGGTAACGGTTGCGAAAGTTACTTTCATCGGATTGACAGAAAAATTGTGCCGAATGGCGGCGATGGCGGCGATGGCGGGAGCGTGATTTTTCGGGCGTCACGAAACGCACCCGGTCTGGATCGTCTTAAACTGAAGCAACACATTATTGCTCCAGCCGGTGCGCATGGGGGAGCCAACCATAAACGAGGGGCCTGCGGTGACGATCTTGTGGTCCTGGTTCCTGTCGGGACCTCGATCTATAACCGCATGAATCATCTTGCTATCCGTGATCTGAACCAGGATCAGGCAGAAGTGGTTGTGGCCCGCGGCGGCAAAGGCGGCGTCGGTAATATCGGTGACAAAAAGGCGACGGCCGGTGAGGACGGTGAGCAGATTGAGCTTGAGCTTGAATGCCTGCTTTCGGCGGATGTTTTCCTCGTTGGTTTACCCAACGCGGGAAAATCGGCTTTCCTTCACCGTTTGACCAAGGCCCATGTTGAAGGCAAGGAGTATCCGTTCTCGACTACCAGACCGGTACTCGGTGTTTATGAATACGATGATTATAAACAGGTCAATTTTTGTGAGCTTCCTTCGATTTTCGAAGGATCGACCAGGGGGAGGGGGCTCGGAACCGATTATCTGAAACACCTTGCGCATGCCAGGGTGATCCTCTATATGCTGGATGCGGTGCCGCAATTTGCCGAGTCGTTGCCGGACGGCTATCATACCTTGCGAAAGATTGTTCAGGAATACAATTCGGCGTTCCTGCAGATTCCCAGCGCGATAGTTGTTAACAAGATCGATTTGGCAGCAGATCCCGGGAAGATCCAGGAGGAGATGGAAAAACTTGGGCAGCTTTATTTTTTGATTTCCGTGCAAACGGGCGAAGGGATAGAATCTCTTATGGAATTTATCAAGGAGCAGGTTGAAAGTGATCGGAATGCCTAGTCATATCAAGAATGCCAAACGGATCGTTGTCAAAATCGGGACCAGTATTCTGAGGACCCCCTCTGAAAGTTTTTCTCACAAGGAACATTTAAGGATTTGTGACGAGATTTATTCTCTGTTGAGGATGAAGAAGCAGCCTGTTGTTGTGAGTTCGGGAGCGATCGCTCTCGGCATGAAGTCTACCGGTATTAAAAAGCGCCCCAAAGAAATGCCGGCGCTTCAGGCTTGCGCCGCGATCGGTCAGGGGAAATTGATCGGCGCTTATGAGAGTTATTTTTTAAAAAAAGGGATTCATACGGCCCAGGTGCTGTTGACGCGGGATGGATTGGAAAACCGCAAGAGGTTTCTTTGCTCCCGGGACGCCATGCAGAAGCTGCTTGAAATGAACGTTCTGCCGATCGTCAACGAAAACGATACCGTGGCCGTCGAAGAGATCGCTTTCGGGGACAATGATATCCTTTCCGTCCATGTGGCCCACTTGGTGGGGGCAGATCTTCTCATTAATCTTTCGGATGCAGAGGGTTTTCTTCTCAAAGACGGCACGAGAGTCCGCGAAGTAACATCAGAAGATGAAATCGATACCAAGCTTCTGATGCATCTTTCGGATACCAGGCGTGAGGAAACGGTCGGCGGGATGCGTGCGAAGCTTGTTGCCGCCCGTGTCGCCATGCGCCTCGGGATTCCTTTTATGATCGTCAATGGCCACAGGCCGAATATCCTGAAGGAGATTCTTGACGGGAGTGATGTAGGCACTTTTTTTATACCTTCCAAAGAAAAGAAAGACCAGCGGCGTAAATGGATTGCCTTTTCGGCGGTGCGCAAAGGGATTCTGACCGTGGATGAGGGGGCATTTGATGCCTTGGCAAACCGGCATAAAAGTCTTTTGCCCGGCGGGATTTCCAAAGTTCAGGGGAATTTTGAAGAAGGAGAAGTCGTTGAATTGCAGACCGCGGGGGGAAGAGTTTTCGGGCGAGGGGTCGTAAAGTACAACAGCAAGGATCTCGCGCGTATCATGGGGAAACGCACTGACCGGATCCGGGAGCTTTTGGGCCGTGAATCCTCTTGTGAAATTATTCATCGAAATGATCTTGTGCTATGGAGCGCACGATAATGCGGGTTTTAAAGAAGAAATGGTGTGAGCTGCTTGATCGGAACCTTGTAAAAACGGGCACTGCTTCAAAAGCGGCCCAGCAGTGGACTCCCAGTTTTAAAAAGAAGCTTCTCCTCGATATGGCGCGCCGTATCGAGTTACGCATCGCCCGGATTTTGAAAGAGAATGAAAAAGACGTCGCAAAAGCCAGAGCGGCGGGTTTGTCCGCAAGCATGATTGACCGACTTGTTTTGAATGAGCAAAGGATCCGGGCCATGGCAAGGGGAGTGCGGATGGTTGCGGATCTTGAGGATCCTATCGGGAGGACGATTAGTGCCTGGACGAGACCCAACGGCCTTAAGCTGACAAAGGTTTCTGTCCCCCTTGGAGTCATTTTTATCATTTATGAGTCGCGGCCGAACGTAACGGTTGAGTGCGCCTCGCTTTGTTTGAAAAGCTCGAATGCCGTCATTTTGCGAGGCGGACGGGAAGCCATGGCATCCAACCATGCGTTTGTCAGCCTTTTTCACGAGTCCCTGGAAAAATTTAAAGTATCTCCCTATATCGTGAACCTTATCGGAATGACCGACTATGAGGCTGTCGATTATTTGCTTGAACAGGAAGGCCGAATTGACCTTGTGATTCCGCGAGGAGGCGAAAAGCTGATCCGCCGTGTTGTGGAGCGCTCCCGGATTCCGGTGGTCAAGCATTACCAGGGGATTTGTCATATTTATATCGATAAAAAAGCTAATTTGAAAAAGGCGTCGCGCATCGTTTTGAATGCAAAAGTTCAAAGACCGGGTGTTTGTAATGCAATGGAGACGCTTCTGGTGCACAGGACGATAGCCCGCAAATTCCTGCCGGGGGTCGGTATCGCTCTGAAAAAGGTTGGCTGCGAGATCCGCGGTGATAAAACGACATGCAAGCTTCTGCCGTATGCGATCCCGGCAGCGAAAAAAGATTATGGCTGCGAGTTTCTCGATAAGATACTTGCGGTTAAAGTGGTTCGTGATATCGAAGAGGCGATCACACATATTGAAACTTACGGTTCCCGGCATACGGATGCGATCGTAACGGAGGACTCTAGAGCGGCAGAGATGTTTAAGCTGCGGGTCGATTCTTCATCGGTGATGATTAACGCCTCCACCCGGTTTGCAGATGGTTTTGAATATGGATTTGGAGCCGAGATCGGTATTTCCACCGATAAGATACATGCCCGCGGTCCGATGGGCCTTGAGGGCCTTACGTCTTATAAATATATTGTGGAAGGGCAGGGGCAGGTCAGGAATTAAAGTGGCAGACGCATGAAAATAGGTATTCTTGGTGGGACGTTTGATCCGGTACATGTAGGCCATCTTGCGCTTGCAACTTACGCGATCAAACAGTTCAAGCTTGATAAGGTTTTTTTTGTTCTTTCCGCGCGCCCTCCCCACAAACAAGCTGCCCGCCCGATGAGTTCGGTCCGTCACCGTTTAGCCATGCTCAAACTTGCGGTCGGGGATTCAAAAAAAATGATAGTGTCAAATCTGGAAGTGAGACGGCCCGGTCCCTCGTATATGGTTCGGACGCTGAAAAAATTGAGGAAGATGTTCCCTCGGGAGAAACTTTATCTTGTCCTCGGCCAGGACTCGTATGGAAGTCTCAACCGGTGGCACCGGCCGGACGAGATCAAGAAAATGGTCCGGTTTCTTGTTGCTAGGCGGCCCGGTTGTGTGGTTCCCAAACATGCCGGGACCCGGACTGCGTGGATCAGGATGCCGCCCCTGGATATAGCATCTTCGAAGATTCGAAAGAACTTTGTCGTTAAGACGAAAGAAATGGAGATGCAACTGTCCCCGAAAGTTGCGGATTATGTGCGCCGACACCGTTTATACAGAAAGGGAATATGAACGCTTCGTTTGAGTTTGTCCTTGTAGCGATTCTTTTCGTGTTTTCGGGATTTTTTTCTTCATCTGAAACCGCTCTTTTTTCACTTTCGAAACTTGATAAAAGAAAACTCAAAGAACAATATCCGCGTTTCTCAAAATGGGTTCTGGATCTTTTGGAGCAGCCGCGCAAAACTCTTGGGACCATTCTGATCGGCAACTTGATCGTGAACACACTCGCGACTACCGTCGCGACTTTTTTTGTGGTCGCAAACTGGGGAGAGAAACATCTCGGCTTTGCGATGGCGGTTTTTACGGTGCTTTTGATCGTTTTTTGCGAAACGATGCCGAAGATTCTTGCGGTACGGAATAAAGTAAAGCTTTCGATTCTGGTCGCTTTACCGCTTAGAATTTTTGTTTTTCTTTTCACTCCCCTCCGCCTTTTGATGCGGTACGCAACCGAGAAAATTCTTTCGGTGATTGTTCGCGAGAAGATAGAGCAATCCGATATGATTTCAGAAAACGAGCTCAAGGTGCTGGTCAAGATCGGAGAGGAGGAGGGGGTTCTGGGGGGGCAGGAACGCCACATGATCCAGAAGCTTCTGGATCTCGGTGAGCGGCCGGTCAAAGACATCATGGTACCCCGGACGGATATGGTTGCCCTCGACGTTGAAGACGGTCCGGAAAAACACGATGAACTGATCAGAAAAGCGCACCACGAGCATATGCCGGTTTATGAGGGTTCGCTGGATAATGTTGTGGGTGTGGTGATGTCTCTTGACTATCTTTTGCACGAGCCGAGGCCGGCCGTGAAGGGGATTATGAAAAAACCTCTTTTTATACCGGAAAGTAAAAAGATCGATGATCTCCTGGAAACTTTTAAGGCGAACAAGGAGTGGTTTGCGGTTTGCGTGGATGAATACGGGGGGACTGCCGGGATTGTTACCCAGGAGGATGTCCTGGAGGAGATTTTCGGGGAATTCTACGACGAATATGAAAAGGTGGAAAATCCGATCCGGCGGCTTGGGGTGGATCTCTATATCGTGGAAGGGAAAGTTCCGCTCCAGGATTTTAATGACTATTTTTTGGCAAAACTTGAAGCTGAGGAAGCGTCGACGCTTGGCGGATATCTTTTGGAAAAAATGGGAGTTGTGCCCGTTAAAGAGGCGAAGTATGAGACCGAAGATTTTGAATTTGTGATCCAGTCAATGATCCGGCAGAGGATCCAGCACGTTCTCGTGAGAAAAAAAATATGATCAGCCTGATGATAGTTTTTTTGTTGTCGCTTGCGCTCTCGGCGTTTTTCTCGAGCGCTGAGATGGCGTTTGTGTCTTCCAATAAGCTTCAGATCAGAGATATGGCCGAGAAAGGAGACCGTTCGGCTCGCGCCGTGATGGATCTTTACCGACAAAATCAGGATTTTCTCGCCGCGGTTTTGATCGGACATAATATTGTCAACATTACCGCTACCACGAACGCCGCTTATTTTTTTGATCATTATCTCGGGGTGAGCAATGAATGGCTTGTCCTTTCGGTGATGGCGCCGGTCCTGATCGTTCTGGGCGAGATGGTGCCGAAAGATTACGGCAGAATGCGCGCGGTTCCCTTTTTGCTGCGCCATGTTTTTGGGCTGCGGATGCTTCTTAAGGTCTGCTATCTCCCGGGCGTTGTTTTTTTTGGTGCGTTTCGATTTTTATGGCCTTCTCTTAAAAAGCGCGAAAAAGAGGATCTTTTTGTCAGCGAGGGGGAGTTCCGGTCTCTGATCGAAGAAAGCACGCACCAGGGTATTGTCGGCGAGCAGGAAGAGAAGCTCATCCATACGATCCTGGATTTTGAAAGGATCCAGGTTGGCTCCGTTATGATCCCGGTGGATCAAATTTCCATGGTTAATATTCAAAGCAACGTTAAGGATGTCAAGGTGTTGGCGCGGGAGCGTCGTTCGCGCATGATGCTTGTTTATGAGGAAATCCCGTCGATCGTTGTCGGTATGATTTATGTTTTTGATCTTATATGGAAAGGGGATGAAGCGCAGGGGCTGCATGATTTTTTAAGAGCGCCGATTTTTATTTCCGAGGAGACTTCGATCGAAAAAGCATTTTTGACCCTCCAGCAAAAACGTCAATCCTACGCTGTCATCACCGCCCGCGGAGGAGATGTCAAGGGTGTGGTTCCTATCGAACGTTTACTTATGTTCGAAAGGCATTGAGCCGCTTGCCGGGTTCTATAACACATCAGTTTTTTTAAACTCGCCCAATTTCTTCAAATTTAAAATTTTCTGTTTTTCGGATTGTTTTCCCGGATTCCTCAATCTGGTGGCGTCTCTTTCCCGGCACGGTTCAAAACTATAAAGCTTTAGAAAGTCCGGTCGTTACATAAGTGTGATCTTATACTGATACGAAGGAGACTCCGCCCTTGCGAGTTATCGCGATAACGAATCAAAAAGGGGGATGTGGTAAAACCACTACGAGCATTAATTTCTCCGCATGTCTGCATTTTTTGCAGAAGAGAGTTTTGCTGGTAGACCTTGACCCGCAGGGGCATTCGACTTGCGGCCTCGGGATCAAGACTCCCAAAGGGACCCCGACAATTTATGAGTTGTTGAGTCCGATCCAGGCCGTCCCACCGTCCATGACGCAGGTCATAAGATCCCTGTATCCCGACTTCGATCTGCTCCCGTCGAATGCTGCCTTAAATGCTCTCGAAGAAGAATGTAATTTCATGCCGAACAATCAGTTGCTCCTGAGAGAGCTACTGGCAAGGATCAAGGCACAGCATGCGCGGTATGATTTTGTTGTGCTGGATTGTCCGCCCAATCTCGGGATTTTGACTTGGAACGCTCTGAATGCGGCAGATGAGATTATTATTCCCGTTGAGCCATCTTTCTTTTCCCTGCACGGACTCGGGAAAATATCTGAAACGATCCAGGTGGTCAACCGGTCACGTTCGGTCCCCATTGAAGTTCATGCGTTGCTTACCATTTTCAACTCACTGACCAGTTTCTCGCAAGAAGTTCACGATGAGGTCCGGGCTCATTTCAAAACGCAGCTTTTCCGGACCATCATCCATGAAAATGTAAGCTTGCGCGAAGCTGCAGCGGCGGGGCAAAGCATCGTTCAGTATGCTCCCGGATCGTCCGCATTTCAGGATTATCTGAATCTGGCGGTCGAATATCTTGAACGTGATTGGGATCGGAAGCTTCCGTCGCAGGAGCTTGGGTGGCATAAAGTTTTTCAGAATCATTTTGCCCCCCGTTCAATGCCGGACGGTATTCTGTTTCAGTTCAGCAACAAGACCGCCGCAACGGTTGAAATAGCCGGGGATTTTAACCACTGGGTCCCGGAACCTTTGGTGCGGCGGAGCGATGACGGGCTTTGGCAGAAGATCATCCGTGTTGATATGAAAACCTTCCGTTATAAATTTATCGTGGACGGAGAGTGGCAGGTGGATCCGAGCCATCCGCTTCAAAAAGAAAACGCTTACGGCGGGCTGGATTCTTACGTGGAGCTGTCGTGACGGGGGGAGCGAAAAAACTTATCCGGGGACTCAAGGATGTCTCCGCGCTCTTTGAATCCCCACAGCAGCCGGTGGTCAGAAAACTTTCGGACATTCAAATCCTCGGTGTGTCGAGCCCGGATGAGGATGATGATTCTTTGTTGCTTAATACCTATTTTGCTTCCCGAATGGCATCGGAATCAAAACCTTGTTCCTTGGTTTCACTTTTATCCCGATCTGCGGCCTCCTGTTCATGGCGCGGGGGAATGCAAAAAATAGAACCCTTCGGCCGGAATATTAAAAGACATACTTTTTTCTGGGACGAGTTCCGGGAGGTGGTTGAGGCGGGAACGGGGCAGCCGTGGGTTTCCTGTGTTAGCCGGAGTATTTTTATGGATTTCCAGTACCAGCATCTGGTCCATTATCCTCGCCTCCTGGAGATTTTGGACAAATGGATTCTTTTTTTGAAGCCCTCGGCGGAGTCGCTGACGGGAGGCTATAAAATGATTAAGGCTGGCTTGGCCCTGAATCCCCACCTGGAATGCTTTGTCCTGTTTCAAACCAAGGCGGATCCGCCGGCCGACAGCACGATCTTTGAAAAGTTTGCTGCGCTCGCTTCAAAATATTTAAAAATCCATTTGGGCTGGCTTGGGTGGCTCAATTTGAGTAACAGGGACCGTTTTTTTGAAGCGGAGTTAAATGTCGATCAGCTCCATTTTTGTCCGGCTCAAACGAGGTCGTCCCCGGAGCAGCTGGCTTTGGCTCATTGGATTGCCCGCGCGGAAGGTACAGGTGAATTTTCGAGTTCGGAACGAAAGGTGTTTTCATGATTCTCGCGCGAGAACCAATGTCCCAGTGTAAGGTTTTTGATGCGGTAAGGACAACAGTGCAGGGTTTGCATCCCGGGCAGGAGTTTGACAGGGATGCGGCGAGTTATCCTCTTCTTTTCAAGAGTAATGATGAAAAAATCTGGGTGAGAGTCTTTTATCAGCCCATGCCGGATTATGATATCCGGGAGCTCAAGTACGAGATTGAGAAGTTAAAAAAAATGATAGCGAAAGATTCCCGGTTATATTTTTTCTATCCGAAGCTCGATGTCAACTTTATGCTGGCTCTCCGTGCAGCATATCACAATCTTGCTTTTTTTGAGTACGGCGGTATTTCCGAGATCGGAAAGGGCAAAGACGGTATCCGGGTTTGCAGGTGGGTGTCGGCATCTGAAATACCTCATAATGCTTCAATCGAAATTCGACTGCCTGCGGCGATAAAAACCAATCCCGGAGTTTTCCTCAGTTACTCCCGGTTGTCTCAAGATGAAGTTACCGGACTGAACGATATTAGCCTGGAACTTGCAAGGTCGTAGTTCCGGTCACAGATTTCTTCCTTGAAGGGGATTCGTATCTCTCTTATAATCACCGACCTATGACCAATCCCGTAATTCAGAACCTTGAGAGCTTGAAAAGAGCGCAATCCCTTGATAGTGAGATCCATCAGACGCATGTGCTCCAGGGGGAGATTCCTGAAACCCGCGCCAGGTTGAATCAGGAACTTGAGCACAAGAAAACACGCCTGACTGATCTGGAAAAGACATGTAAAGAGCTTCAGCTGAAATTAAAAGAAAAGGAGTTGGAGCTGTCCCAGAAGGAAGGTCAGGTTAAGAAGCTTGACGGCCAGCTTTCCCAGGTTAAAACCAATAAGGAATATAGTGCGCTTCAGCAGGAGATTGCGTCTTTGAAGGCGGATAATTCGTTGCTTGAGGAAGAAATCATTAAAAAGATGGATGAGGTCGATGCCATCAAAGAAGAAGTGCTGAAAGAGAAAGAGCGGTTTGCCGAGGTTTCTAAATCTTATCAATCCCGGGATCAAGACCTCTCGATTCAGGAAAAAAATCTCCAAAACCGTCTTCAGGAAATTATTAAGCAACGTGAAGAAATTGTCGCCCGGCTGCCGCCCGAAATAGGTGACCTTTATAACAGGATCGCCATGAAAAAAGAAGGTTTTGCCTTGGCCCCTGTCAATGGGGATGTTTGTAGCGCCTGCCAGATGCAACTTCGTCCCCAGGTTGTGAATGAACTGCAGTTAGGGGAGCAGATTATCACTTGCGAAAACTGCTCCCGCATTCTTTTCTACGACGTGTGATCTTTTAGCCCCACCCCAGCTTTTCCCCTCTGTTGTCGGAGTTAGCTTACCCAAGCGTCAAGCTGAAACCCGATAGCTATTTCAATAGGCCCCTCAGGCGGTTTTTTAAAAATTGGTCCATTTCCCAAAATAATATCTGATCCCAAAAATAATATTGACACCCTATTAAGGGAGGACTATACTTGCGCCGATAATAAAGTGGGTGAAAGTGGGGGAAAGTGGTAAGCGGGAAGGCAAACCAAAACAATGTTCTACGGCGAATACGAACATATCGTTGACAGCAAAGGCCGCGTAATGATTCCTGCGAAGTTTCGTGAGATCTTCAAGGAACGTTACGTGGAAAAATTTTTCCTGACCCGCGGCCTGGACCAGTGTTTGTTTGTTTTCACGGAAGAACAGTGGAAGTCTGAAGAAAAGAAATTTCGCGAAATGCCTTATATCAAATCAGAAGCTAGAACATTTAACCGGCTTCTTTTTTCGAGCGCGTGTGAAGTAGTTTGTGATAAACAGGGGAGGATTCTTATTCCCGATTATCTTAAAGGTTATGCCGATGTGCATTCCAATGTGGTCATCATCGGTGTTTCCAACCGCATAGAGATCTGGGCGAAAGAAAAGTGGTCTCAGTTTTTTGATAATAATAAAAACCGTTACGAGGAGTTGGCTGAAAAGCTGATCTCGGAGTAAGAAAGGAGTTCTTATGGTTTATCAAGCCAAGGTGCGATCAAGAGTCGAAGTGTTGCGGTTTGACGGTGACCTGAGTGTTCCGAGTATGATCAAGATGAAGGGACGCATGAAGCGCTTGCTGAACCGGAACCATAAAAGGCTTTTGCTGGACTTGAGTGAAACAAAGCGTGTGGAGTTGGCGGGTGTCGGTCTTTTGGTAGATCGTCTGCGCAAGGTTCGTGAACAAAAAGGCGATATCAAGCTTTGTAATCTCCGACCGGAAGTGGAAAGGACTTTCCGTTTGATAGGAGTGAACGGATTGATGGAGTCCTATCCCACTCAAGAAGAAGCGATCCAGAGTTTTGCATCATAAGCCCGTTCTTTTAAACGAAATTATTGAGTTGCTGGACCCAAAACCTGGCGCGATCGTTTTAGACGGCACGATCGGCAGCGGGGGACATGCGAAAGCTTTCCTTGAAAGGATCGGTCCGGAAGGGCGACTGATAGGTTTGGATCAGGATCCCGAGGCCATCTGTCGCTGTCGAAAGCTGTTGGGTGATGATCCTCGGGTGACGCTGGTGCAAAGGAATTTCAGGGATCTCGAGTTGGTATTGAACGATTTGAATATGACAAAGGTTGATCGGATATTGTTTGACATCGGGTTGTCGTCCGATCAACTCGCGGACTGCAAGCGCGGTTTCAGTTTCCAAACGGAAGGGGACTTGGACATGCGGATGAACCCGGCGGTAGGCAGTAAAGCTTCGGAGTATTTGATGACTCTCTCCGAAAAGGAACTTGCCCGCGTTTTCTACGAATATGCCGATGAGCATCGATCCCGCCGTTTTGCGTCGGCCATCGTCCGTGAACGAAAAAAATCTCCAATCGTTACAACTTCGAGGCTTTGCCAAATCATCGAAAATTCCTTGCCCGCTTCCCATCGTTTTGAAAAAGGCAAGAGGCCGGTCGGAAACCGCCGGAATCAGTCGACAAAGGTTTTTCAGGCCTTGCGGATTTTGGTCAATGATGAATTCGGCGCGCTTCACGACGGCATGATTGCGGCCTGGAACCGTTTGCGTCCCGGGGGACGACTTGGAGTCATCAGTTTTCACTCGGGTGAAGACCGTATCGTTAAAGAAAAATTCCGTGATTATGTAAAAAATAGCGGCGGAGAACTTGTCACTCGGAAGCCGGTGATTGCAAAACGTTCAGAGATCGTTGATAATCCACGAGCGCGCAGCGCAAAACTAAGGGTGATCGGGGTGCGGCCATGAAAGGGAGCGGAAAAATACTTAGCGGAATAGCCTGTCTTACCGTTCTGCTGCTTTTTTACGTGCATTTGCAGATATCGTCCGTTATTGTTTCGTTTGATCTGCATCGATCCTCTCAGGCTCTGGAAGAAAAACAAGAAGTGTTGCGCCGGCTTCAGTTTAATGTCGGCCAGTTGAAGGCTCCGCAGCTCCTGGAAGAAAAGATGAAAAAACATGATCTTGCTCTGGGCCTCCCGAACAAAGTCCAAGTGCTGGACGTTCCTTCCGTTCCTGATTTTTCGCGTATCGCAACTCAGGATGCGGCGGTGGATTCCTCTGTTGGGTCATCCTTTTCGAGTATTTTCGGGCGTTTGATTCAGACCGCTCAGGCTAAAACCGACCTCCCGTCCTGACGCATGCGTGCGCAGTTCTCCAACAAGCGCTTTTGGTTCCTTTATACAACCTTATTTATCCTGTTCGGTCTTGTCATCTACCAGGTCATCCAGCTGACCTATTTTCATCAGTCCTCTCTTCTTGAGCTTGCCCATCGGCAACATTACATTACCATCGACGTCCCGCCGGTTCGCGGATCTGTCACGGACCGGATCGGCAGGGAATTTGTCACAAATCTGAAGGTTCCTTCAATCTATGCCATTCCCCGGATCATGAGCGCCGGGGAGAAAACAAGGTTTGCGGGTGATCTCGCAAAAATATTAAAACTTGATAAAACTTTCGTTTTGCGGCGTCTTGAGCGCGATAAAGCTTTTGTCTGGATTAAAAGACGTGTAAGTTTTGAAGAAGCTGAGGAGGTAAAAAAAATCGGCAATCCCGCTATCGGAATCACCGAAGAATATAAACGCTTCTATCCGCAAGGCACGACTCTCGCCAATGTTCTGGGGTTCTCAAATGTTGATAACCAGGGCCTTGAGGGAATCGAAATGGTGATGGATGCTTATCTTCATGGCAAACCCGGCAAGCGGGTGACGAAGCGTGATGCCATGGGTCGCGAGATCAGGGCATTCGAGATCAAAACACTGCCCGCCGTGGATGGGGATACCGTGATGCTGACGATAGATCAGCATATCCAGTATTTAACTGAAAAAGCGATGGACGCGGCCATGAAGCAATGGAAACCGCAATCGGCCTGGGCGATTGTTATGGATCCCAAAACGGGCGAGATAATTGCGATGGTCAATCGCCCTACTTTTGATCCCAATCAGTATGATAAATCAGTGACAGATTCAAGAAGGAACCGTGTGATCACGGATATGTATGAGCCCGGGTCTGTTTTCAAGATTGTGGCGGCAAGTGCGGCCTTGAATGAGGGGGTGGTGACCCCCGAAACCACCTTTTTCTGCGAGAACGGAAAATGGAACTACGGGGTTAAATCCCTTCGGGATGTCCGATCCTACGGCACGTTGACCATGGAGCAGATCATTGTCAAATCGAGCAATATCGGAACGGTCAAAATTGCCTTAAAGCTTCATCGGGACAAATTTCAGGAATACATACGTAATTTTGGTTTCGGGTCCCTGACGGGGATCGATTTGAAAGGAGAGGCGCCGGGTTATACTCGCCCCCCGTCCCAATGGTCAAAAACCTCCCCCTACAACATTCCCATGGGACAGGAAGTGATGGTGACAGCCATCCAGATGGCGACCGCGATGTCGGTGATTGCCAATGGGGGTTACCTGATCCGGCCTTATATTGTCTCCAAAATACAAGATCCTGCGGGCGTGACAATCAAGGAGAATGTTCCTGAAATCAGAAAGGTTGTGATTAAACCGGAGACAGCTGCGCTGATGCGAAAAATATTAACGAAGGTAGTGGAGGAAGGGACGGGCACCAAAGCCAAGATACCGGGTATCTCGGCCGGCGGGAAGACGGGAACCGCTCAAAAGGTGCTCCCGGGAGGAAAGGGATATTCTCATAGCGCTTATATATCATCTTTTATCGGTTTTGCACCGAGTGATAACCCGAGATATGTCATGTGTGTGGTGTTGGACGAGGCACGCCCCATGTATTACGGCGGAACAGTCGCTGCGCCGGTGTTTAAAGAGGTCATGGAAGCAGCCTTTCTGACGGAAGGGATCCGCCCCTCCAAAAAGACCGAAGCGCCCAAACCTCCGGAATCCACCGATCTTTCGATGACCGATTAGCTCACATCCGGGGATATTTCTTGTTTTTGTTTGCATTCGTTGAATCCCTCCCGGCAGGATGCTATAATGCGCTCCCTTAATTTAAGAGATGCTGAGATTCAGGAAGGACAGCCGATACTTCGCCATCATCCCGAAAATTTTGGCGGTTCTTTTAGTGGAAATTAGATCGGGGCGTAGCACAGCTTGGTAGTGCGCTCGGTTCGGGACCGAGAGGTCGGAGGTTCAAATCCTCTCGCCCCGACCAATCTCTGTTGATTAAGTTTAATTCCGAAGGAAATAAACTTGTTTATTGAGGATTGGTTGGCCCCTGGCCGACCAATCTCTGTTGATTAAGTTTAATTCCGAAGGAAATAAACTTGTTTATTGAGGATTGGTTGGCCCCTGGCCGACCAATCTCTGTTGATTAAGTTTAATTTCGAAGGAAATAAACTTGTTTATTGAGGATTGGTTGGCCCCTGGCCGACCAATCTCTGTTGATTAAGTTTAATTTCGAAGGAAATAAACTTGTTTATTGAGTTTCAGATTCAAGCACACAAAGCTCTAACCCTCGATCTACGGTTGTTGCTATAATTTCTGAATCCATAAGCCCTCCCGCTGATTAGTTTCATCGTGTTGTGAAATCCTTCGGTATCCCGTGGATTTTGTGAAGTGCCGCATTCTGACGATCTCTTGATCGAAGGATTCCGGGATCCATCCCCGTGGGTTAAGAACTGCGAAAGGGGCTCCGGTCCCCAAAATGTCCGGAGCCTTTTTATGGTCCAAAATCGGTTAAAATATCGAAATTGTTGCGGCCAGGTTTTGATTGTGTCTTTGTGAGCCTGGGCGGATGTGCTATAATCCCACAACTTTTTCATAGAAAGGTGAGCCAATACTTTGCAACCCAAACGAATGGCTGCTTTGATTCGCGCGTTCGCGGATGATAAAAAAGCCGAAGACATCGTTGTTCTCGATATCTCGAAACTTTCAAGTGTTGCCCATTATTTCATCATCACCCACGGCAACAACGACCGTCATGTCCGCGCGGTTGCCGATCATGTGATGGATGAAATGAAGAAAAGAAAGATGCCGGTTCTTCACGTCGAGGGGATGAAGGACGGCAAATGGGTGCTCTTGGACTTCGGGGCTGTGATCCTCCATGTCTTCTACAAGGAAACCCGCGAATTTTACGCCCTCGAGCGCCTGTGGGGCGAAGCGAAATGTATTTAACCGGGGGGCTTGTATCTCGCGACTTCTCCCTCGTTTTGACGAGTTTCCGGTCCCTGGTTCCGGTTGTTAAAACATGAAATCAAAGGTCGAAGAAGTTCTCCGCGCCGCAGTCGAGTCATTGTGCAAGTCCCGGGGGGCCGAGAAGCCCGGTGGACTGACCTATGATCTCCAGCCGCCCAAGGATTCCCGGCACGGGGACCTTTCCACGAATATTTCATTCAGGCTTTCAAAGATCCTTCGCCTTAAACCCGCCGAGATCGCCCAAACGATTGTTGCTTACATTGAAGACCTGGGTGAAGATTCGCCGGTTGAAGAATCCCGGATTGCGGGCGGAGGGTTCATCAATTTCAGGCTCCGGACCACCGATCTCGGGGCGCTTTTGCAAAATATCCACAAGGCGGGCCCTGCCTACGGCTGCTCGGATTACGGCAAAGGGAAGAAGGTTGTGGTCGAGTTCGTCAGCGCGAATCCGACAGGGCCTCTCACGATCGCACACGGACGCCAGGCCGCGGTGGGGGACGCGCTTTGTCGTATACTAAAGGCCACGGGACACGAGGTTTATCCGGAGTATTATCTGAACGATGCGGGACGGCAGATGAGCCTGCTCGCACGTAGCGTCTGGGCGCGTTACAACGAGCTTCTCGGTATCGCCGTGCCCTTTCCCGAAGACGGCTATAAAGGCGACTACATCCGCGAGATCGCGCGGACCATCATTGAAAAGGAAAAGAAGGACTCGCTCCTGAAGGATCCTGAAGACAAAGCGGTCGAATACTGCGGCCAATATGCGGTAAAAGCGATGATGGCGTGGATCGAATCGGATCTCGCGAAAATGCGCGTCCGGTTTGACAATTATTTCAGCGAAAAGACGCTTTACGCGAAGGGGGCCGTAGAGCACGCGCTTGATGTGCTCAGGCAAAAGGGCTATCTTTTTGAAAGCGAAGGGGCCCTTTGGTTCCGTTCGACCGATTTCGGAGATGACAAGGATCGCGTCGTAAAAAAGTCGACAGGGGAGTACACCTACCTCGCGCCGGATATCGCCTATCATCTTTCCAAATATGAGCGGGGATACAACATGATGGTGAATTTTTGGGGCCCCGACCACCACGGTTATATTCCGCGTCTGAAGGCGGCTTGCCAGGCACTCGGTTATCCGCCGGAGGCGATCCATATCGGGATTGTCCAGCTGACGACGCTTTACCGGGAGGGGCAGCCGGTTAGAATGTCGACGCGGGCGGGAGAGTTTGTGACGCTTCGTGAACTTTATGAGGAAGCAGGCGTGGACGCGACGCGTTTTTTCTTTACGATGCGCCGCCAGGAAAGCCCCCTCGACTTCGACCTTGATCTGGCGAAAGAACAGTCCCAGGAGAATCCCGTTTACTATCTCCAATATGCGCACGCCCGCATCGCGAGCCTGCTGAAATTCGCGGATGAAAAAGTCACGCCCGAAGCCGATCTTGCGCTCCTGTCCTCGCAAGAGGAAATAGAGCTTATCCGCTGCCTTTCCCAGTTCCCGGATATGCTCATTGCTGCCAGCCGTTTGCTTGAGCCTTACCGTCTTGCGGATTATCTCCGGCAGGTCGCCGCATGTTTCCATAAGTTTTACTCGTTCCACCGGATCGTGAATGAGGATAAGGAACTGACGAAGGCGCGCCTTTTGCTTTCGGAAGCGACACGCATTGTGCTGCGCAACGGCCTGGAATTACTCGGCATTTCACAACCCGAGTCGATGTGAGCAGACCCGCCGTTCTTTTTATTGTCGGTCCTACGGCGTCCGGAAAGACGTCCCTTGCGTTTGGGCTGGCCAAACGGCTTGATGGGGAAATCCTTTCCGCGGATTCCATGTTGATTTACAAAGGGATGGATATCGGAACCGCGAAACCCTCACCCGCCGAGTTAAAAAAAATTCCGCATCATGGCATCAACCTTGTTCCGCCATCCAAAAACTTTTCTGTTTTTGAATACAGGGAATATGCCCTTAAGGCGATTCGTGATATTGTCTCCCGGGGGAAATTACCGATCGTTGCGGGCGGGACAGGATTTTATGTTCGTGCCCTTTTGGAAGGGCTGACGCCGCACCCCGGACAGGATCCGGAAATACGAAGAAAACTGTCGCGGGAGGCCGTGTTGCGCGGCCCCGAAGTTCTCTACAGACGGCTTTTGAAGATTGATCCTAAAAGGGCAAAAGCCATCGGACCGCATAATGTCCGGCGGATTGTAAGAGCGCTTGAGATCTACCTGGTGTCAAAACGAAAACCGTCGGCACCCGTTCCCAAAAGCCCCGGGCTCCGGGCTCTGGGATTCCGGCCCAAGGTGATCGGACTCAATCGTGATCGGGCGGCGCTCTATGACGCGATTGCCCGGCGGGTTGACTCAATGTTTCGAAAGGGGCTCGTGGCTGAAGTGAAGCGGCTTTCGAGAAAAAAGATCTCATCAACGGCGCGACAGGGTGTTGGTTACAAGGAGGTTATGGAAGCGCTTCGTCGCAGTAAAAACGGCCGCGTGCCGCGCGAAGTGAAAGAAAATATCAAAAAAGCGACACGGCATTTTGCCAAGCGGCAGTGGACATGGTTTAAACGGGAGAAGGGGATCCGGTGGGTATGGTGGCCTGAAACCGCTTCGCTCCGAACGGTCCGGGACTTCATCCTGAACATGGTAAAAAATGAGATTTAAGATCTCTTTGATTCGCAATACCGCTTCAAACCGAAGCGGCGGAGCCGGTCCCTCGTATTGCACTGTGGATGCGCAAAATGTCTGACCGTGTTTTTCTCGTGATCGTCAAAGGGCCGAAGATGAATGTCTCTGACGCGGATGCGGTTTTAACGGAGATGAAGGAGCTGACGGGATCCGCGAACGGTGTTTTGGTGGGCGAGACGCGCGCGAATATTCCGGTTCCGAGCCCGAGCCATTACATTCGAGGAGGCAAGATCGAGGAGCTCCGGATTGCGACGCAAGAAACGAAAGCGAATGTCCTTATTTTCAGTGTGGACCTTTCGCCGGTTCAGGCCCGGAATATTGAAAATGAGATTCCTTGGGTTCGCGTGGTTGACCGAACCGGGCTCATTCTCGATATTTTCGCGCGAAGGGCTGTATCCAAAGACGGAAAGCTCCAGGTTGAACTCGCCCAGCTCCAATATCTTCTGCCGAGACTGGCCGGCAAGGGTGTGATCATGTCCCGGCTGGGGGGCGGCATCGGGACCCGGGGACCCGGAGAACAAAAGCTTGAAGTGGATCGCCGCAAGATCCGGAACCGGATCGAGCATATTAAAGGGCAGATCGAAAAACTTTCGAGACATCGGGCCCTTGTGCGAGAGGGGCGAAAACAAAAGCGTTTGCGGCAGATTGCGATCGTCGGCTATACGAATGCCGGCAAGTCAACGCTTCTCAATGCGCTGACCGGGGCGGATGCTTATGTCGAAGACCGTCTTTTCGCGACGCTTGATCCCAAAACAAGGGTCCGGGAGGAAAAAAACGAGAGCCCGATCCTCTTCACGGATACGGTCGGATTTATCCGTGACCTGCCGCATGGTCTCGTGAAAGCGTTTCATGCCACGCTTGAAGAAGCGGTCGAAGCGGACCTGGTTCTTATCGTGGTGGACGCTGCGGATGAGTTGGCACTCGAACACAAACATGTTGTGGACGGGGTTTTGAAGGAGCTTGGAGCGGAGTCCAGACCGAAACTAATCGCTCTCAACAAGCTGGATCTTCTTAATGACCAGCAAAAGGCGCGTGTCATGGACTTGTTCCCGGGAGCCTGCCCGATTTCGGCTGTTCAAAAACAGGGACTCAGGGAGCTTGTCCGCGAGGCAAGAAAGCTTATTGAACTGGGTGAGGAGCTCAAGCTGTCCGGTCATCAAAATGGTGACGAAAACAATTCCGGCAATCGTTAAATTTTCCGAACGCCTGGTATGGAAATCAGAAAATGCCCATGATATACTTCACCGTCTTTTGCCCTCCTGAATTGATAGGAAAATCGGAGAATATCCTGAAATATTAACGAGAGAAAATTATGGAGACCGCCATGACGAATTTGCCGAGCGTGGAACTTTATAAAGCGGGACAAGGGCCGTGGCTTGATACGATCAGCCGGCGACTGCTTCGTTCCGGCCAGCTCAAGAAATGGATTGAGGAGGACGGCCTGCTCGGGGTGACCTCCAACCCTTCGATTTTCCAGCAGGCGATCACTCAAGGGGACGGTTATGAGAAGGATATCCGGCGCATGCTTAAAAAAGGAGCCGCAACCCTTGAGATCTATGATGCCCTGACGGTTGCCGATATCCGGGAAACCTGCGATCTTTTTCTTCCTGTTTTTGAAAGAACAAAAGGGGAACATGGTTTTGTGAGCCTCGAAGTTCTGCCGTGCCTTGCGGCGAATCCCGACGCGACGATCCGCGAAGCGAAGAGGCTTTTCGCGGAGATCGGGCGTCCGAATCTTATGATCAAGGTTCCCGCGACCCCGGAAGGCGTCATTGCGGTCGAGTCGCTTATTGCCGAAGGGATCAATGTCAATGTGACTCTGATTTTTTCACAGGCGAATTACCGTGCGGTTGCGGAAGCCTATCTTGCGGGACTTTCAAGGCTCGCCGCCCGGGGCGGCAAGCTCGCCGAGGTTCACTCGGTCGCGAGCGTTTTTGTGAGCCGGATCGACACGGATATTGATAAACAGCTTGATTTGAAGCTCGCGGAAGAGCACGACAGTTCACGCAGGGCCGGGCTTCAGGACCTAAAAGGGAAAGCGGCTCTCGCGAACACAAAGCTGATCTACCAGGAATTTAAAAAGATTTTTAGCACTGCGGCGTTTCTTTCGCTGAAGGAGCGGGGAGCAACGGTTCAAAAGGTCCTTTGGGGTTCGACAAGCACGAAGAATCCGGCCTATCCTGATCTGCTCTATGTCGAGAATCTTGTCGGGCGTGACAGCATAAATACGCTCCCGCAGGCTACCTGGGAAGCGTTGCTTGATCACGGGCAGATCCGCCCCGCGGCGGTCGAGGAAAATATAGAGGCTGCCCGGCAGGTTATTGCGGATCTTAAATCGAACGGAATCGACATCCATGCGGTTTGCGAAAGGCTCCAGAGGGAAGGGGTGAGGGCTTTTGTCCGGGCTTTTGAATCGCTGATGGCAGTCCTTGAAAAAAAGAACATTGGATTGATCCGTTCCGAGGGGGCGGTCAAGACATCCTACGTGCTTCCCGAAAGGACCCAAAAGGCTGTCCGGAACGCGGTAAAAGACTTTATGAAAAAAGATATACATGGCCGCTGGCTGGCAAAGGATCCGACGATCTGGACGAATGATCCGGATCACCATAAAGTAATTCTGAACCGCCTCGGCTGGGTCGAGATCGTGGAAAAGCTTTCCGGACGGCTATATGAGATTGACCTTCTCCGTGAAAAAATCTTCCGCGAGAAAGTCCGTGATGTCGTGTTGCTTGGGATGGGCGGATCCAGCCTTGCGGCTGAAGTGATGTCGCTTATCCTGAAGAAGCCGCACCATAAGACCGTTGGAGCGCCCAGGATGCGGTTCCATTTGCTTGATACGACGGATCCGCTCAGTATCGCGAAAGTTGATCGCGCGGTCAATTATGCCAAAACAGTGTTCGTGGTGGGGAGTAAATCCGGCTCCACGATCGAAACGCGCTCGCAGTATCAGTATTTTTTCAATGCCGTGAAAAAGTCATTCAGGGGCGACGAAGATAAGACCGCCGGCAGGTTCGTGTTTGTGACCGACGAGGGTTCGCCTTTTGCCGAGATGGGAAAGTTGATGAATCTCGCAGGGCTTTTTCTGAACCCGTCCGACATCGGCGGACGTTATTCGGCCCTCTCGTTCTTCGGATATGTTCCCGCCGCGCTTCTTGGGATTGACATCCGGAAGATCACGAAGGATGCCCATATCGCTCTCATGAATATGCGGAAGGAAAAAAACCTTACGAAGAACGAGGGAATCTATCTCGGTATCGTGCTCGGCGTGCTCGCGCTTCAAAGAAAGGATAAGCTGACATTCTGGACTTCTCCCTCGCTTTCCTCTTTTGCGGATTGGGCCGAACAGCTGATCGCGGAGAGCACGGGCAAGGAAGGAAAGGGCATTG
Source organism: Candidatus Omnitrophota bacterium (assembly GCA_022705945.1). Classification (GTDB taxonomy): domain Bacteria; phylum Omnitrophota; class Omnitrophia; order Omnitrophales; family Aquincolibacteriaceae; genus UBA1443. The sequence continues at coordinate 38,322 of JAKJDL010000005.1, forward strand.
TGCCGGTCGTCGGGGAACCGCCGCTTGCTCTTGAACAGTATTCCGAAAACCGCGTTTTCGCGATTCTCCGTCAAAAAGGTGAAGATACGGCTCTTTGGTCCTCCCGGATCCGGGCACTCAAAGCCAGAGGATTTGCCGTTATTGACTGTGTTTGGGCGGACGGCGTGAACGTTGGCGGGGAATTCCTGAAATGGGAAATTGCTACCAGTATTGCGAGCGCGCTTCTCGGGATTAACCCGTTCGATGAACCCAATGTGAAGGAATCGAAGGATATTACAGGCAGGATTCTCAAGGATATGAAAAAGAAAAAAAAGCTTCCCAGGCCCCAGTTGCTGCTCTCCGCGGGAAGTCCCAGGCTTTCTCCGGCCGAAAGGAAGGTCTTCGATAAGTTCTTCGGGAAACTGAAACCGGAGGGTTATGTGTCGCTATTGGCCTATATTGACCGGACAGCGGTATCCAGAAAATGTCTCCAGGCCCTTCAGAAAAAAATAGCGGCGAAGATTCGCGTGCCGGCCCTTTCCGGTTTCGGGCCCCGGTACCTTCATTCCATAGGACAGCTTTACAAGGGCGGACCGAAGAATGGGGCTTTTATAGAATTTTATGTCCGGGACACGATGGACCTGAAAGTTCCGGGGGAATTTTACGGGTTCAAACAGCTCAAGACCGCTCAGGCAATGGGGGATTATCTGGCGACTTCCAACAAGGGTTTGCCTGTGCTTGTGGTTGATCTTGGAAAAGATTCTGTCAAAGGCCTCAGGGCTTTTGGCTCGAAGCTCGGTGCGTTCTTTTTATTAAAATGACCGATCGGGACTTGGCGGTGAAAGGTCAGAGAATCTGTTAAAGCAAACGGGATATTGGGCGAAAATACTATCTAAAAGGATTTGTCAGCCTATGACCCATACGACCCATTTTTTTTGTGCTGTTGCTTCTGCGCGCGGTGTTTTTCTTTCCATGATTGTGAGCGCCGGAATGTTTGTTTCGGGCTGTGCGTCGACTCCTTCGCAGCAAGCCAATATCATGCCCAATTTCAGGCCGGCCACGGCGTTGACAGTTAATCTTCCGGCGCCGACAACGGGAGGGATGCGTGATATTTACCATGTTGTCGGGCCCTATGAATCGTTGTGGCGGATTTCGACGGTCTATGGCAAGGATATGGAATCCATCATGAGGGACAATAATATTACGGACCCCTCAAAGCTCCAGAAGGGGCAAAGACTTTTGATTCGGAACACCTACGGACCGCGAGCGAACATCCCTCTTTTCCCGACGACGAGGTGGACGCATATCGTGATCCATCACACCGCAACCGATGTCGGAAATGCCTTTACGATCGATTCGCTGCATCTTAAACGAGGTTGGGAGCGGGGGATGGGGTATGACTTTCTGATCGATAACGGAACTCACGGTAAGTCCATGGGACAGATTGAGGTCGGTCCGCGATGGCTGAAACAGCTCGACGGAGCCCACACAAAACAGGGAGATTGGAACAAAAAGGCCATCGGGATAGCGGTGGTCGGTAATTACAGCCAGGAAAGTTTCCCCGCGGCCATGATGGACAATCTGGTTTTTCTTGTGGCCACTCTCAAGAATTTTTATCGCATTCCGGAACAAAACATCGTAGGTCACCGCGATGTCCCCGGTGCCGCGACCGAATGCCCCGGGAAAGTTTTCCCTTGGAACGAATTTAAACAGCGAGTGAGGATGTACTAAGGCATCCGTTTTTTTGTCACCCAAGCCCATAATCGATAAAACGGTTATGGGCTTTTCTTTTTTGCGGCCAAATCAGACGGCCGAAGAACGCCCCCCCGGATATATGCGGGATGTGCAGCGGGAATAATGTCTCCGGCGCTTTGGGGGGGGCCGGGATCAAGGCGATCCTCGCGGATCTGCGTCATCGTTCCGCCTCCTGATCGGGAACGGATCGTATTAAAACGTGTTGACGGGGGATTCATCTGCCGGCTTTTATCGGAAAGGGAACGAGAGATGTGTCGGTGTGTCAAAAAAACCGAAAAAAATTCAAGATTCCCCGAAATCATCCGTTAATTACATTGTCAAAAGCTTGTCTCAGCGCGTACTTGTTGGCTGAGCGGGTTGGCTTGCATGTCGGTGATGTGTTGGCTTTTAATGCCTGATCTTTAACGGAGCGCGGAGGATGTTATGATCAATAACATGGTGTTATCGACCGAGATTGAGTGGATTGGCTACGAACACAAACGGAACATGCTCCAGGTGGAGTTTATTGCCGGTCCCGTCTACCAGTATGACAATGTCCCCGAAAAGATATACGAGGATTTCCTGACGGCGCCTTCCCACGGCAGGTTCTTTGAGTCCAACATTAAGGGGAAATTCCTGAGCCGCAAGATTCGCTGATCTTTTTCCGGCAGATTCCCCGATGTTCCCCGTTTTTTTCCTCTTTGTCCATCCCGGGAATATCGTTCAGTCCTGCGATCCGGTTTTCCAGCTTCAAAATGATGCCGATACGGAATCCGGCCTTTCACCCCAAGGATAAGAGTTTTTCTCTCAGCGCAGCTGATGATTTTTCGGTAGTTTTTGGCGTGGATTTTATTAAACTATGAGCTCATGACGCACGCTAATCATCATCCCCATCATTCCAAACCCAAACCGCGTGAACAGTGGGGAACCCGGATGGGTTTGATCTTTGCCATGGCTGCCAATGCAGTAGGGCTCGGTAACTTCCTCCGTTTCCCGGTCCAGTGTGCCGCAAACGGCGGCGGGGCGTTCATGATCCCGTATTTTATCGCCTTCATCCTTCTCGGAATTCCGCTTCTCTGGATTGAATGGGGGATAGGCCGTTTCGGCGGCAAATACGGTCACGGGACGACGCCGGGAATGTTCCATTACCTTTGGCGGCACCCTCTCGCCAAATATATCGGAGCGATCGGGATCGCGGTGCCGTTTTTGCTTGTGATTTATTACAACTATATTGTCTCCTGGACGCTCGCCTATAGCGTATTTTCGTTCACGGGAAAATATGCCGGAATTACGACTTTCCAGGGTATGGCGGATTTTTTGGCGGCCTACCTGGGGAAGGTTTCCAACTCCCATTTCCCGACGATCGCTACCGCTTTTCTTTTTTTTCTGATCTCTCACGGCTGTATGCTTTGGGTCATCGCGATGGGAGTGAATAAGGGGATAGAACGGCTTGTGCGAATCGCGATACCCATGATCATCGTTTTGGGTATTATCCTTGTGATCAGGGTCCTTTTCGTCGGTACACCGGACCCTTCCATGCCGGGAAATAGCGTGGCGAACGGATTTGGTTACATCTGGAATCCGGACTTTTCGACTTTGAAAGACAGCAGGGTGTGGCTGGCGGCAACGGGGCAGATTTTTTTCACGTTGAGCGTGGGATTTGGCGCGATACAGACCTATGCGAGCTATCTCAAACCCAAGGATGACGTGGTGCTTTCGGGGCTTGCGACCTGTTCCATAAACGAGTTTTGCGAAGTGATCCTCGGCGGATCCATCGCAATCCCCGTTACGTTCGCGTTTTTCGGTTTGGCCCAGACGCAGGCGGTAGCGGCCGGAGGGGCATTTGATCTCGGTTTTTTCGCGTTACCGATTATTTTCCAAAAGATGATGTTCGGTCAAATTTTCGGTGCCGTATGGTTTTTCCTTCTTTTTCTTGCCGGGATAACTTCCTCAATCGCGATGGCTCAGCCGATCATGGCTTTTTTCCAGGAGGAATTCCGCATGACGCGCCGGACGGCGGCGACTATCGTGGGGATTATGACGTTTTTCTTTACTCTGCCCGTGATTTTTTTCTTGAAGCACGGATTTCTCAACGAACTGGATTTCTGGATCGGGACTTTCGCGCTGGTCGTTTTCGCCATTATCGAAATCGTCCTTTTTATCTGGGTCTTCGGAGAGGAGAGAGCTTGGAAAGAGATCAATTCCGGCGCGGATCTGCGCCTGCCGCGCGCCGTGATCCGGATTATGAAATATGTGACCCTGACCTACTTGTCCGTGTTGCTGGTTTTCTGGCTTGTTCAGGACGGGGCTTCAATTTTTTTGATGAAGAATGTTTCCGCGGCCGATTATCCCTATATCTGGTTTGCCCGTTTCATGATCGTTGGAGTTGCCGCATTGATGGTTTTTCTTGTTCATATTGCCTGGCAGAGAAAACACCATATTCAGCGGCGGGTCCCGGGCTAGGTTTTATCCGGCCTCTATTGTTTTAATCGATTCTCCTGCCGAAGTTTTTTCCCGTTGATTCTGCATCGCAGATGCTGCAATGAGGACATATTTGACTTTCCTTGTACTCTTCGCTGTTAGTGTATCAATACAAATAATAACAGTTAATATAGCAAAAAATATCTTTATATAGCATTACCATATCAAAACAACTAAAATATACTTAATTATGACTTGCGCATTCAATTATTTCATGGCATGTTTTAAGTAGAAGAAAACAAAGAAGATATGACAAAAATGGCAATTTTGTTAAAAAAATTGTGCTGAGGGTGTTTATTGTATAGGAGTTTCGTATCTTTAAAAAGGCCACATTTTTTATGAAAAAAATAACCTGTCAAAAAAAAGGAATGGGAATGCGAGTTATTGCATTGACGGTCGCGCTGACTTTTACGATGTCGGGCGTGGCGATGCCGTCGCCTGCCGGGTCTCCGGTTGCCGCAGACTCCGTTCATCTGCCGTTTTCAATCGCCGATCTGACTATTCCCGCGGAATACGGCACCGTTCGATTGGGCCCTGAAGCGGATGGCGATCGCGGCAAATCAGGTTCCCCGTCCTCTTCCATTCCCTATTCTTCATCCCGCAGCATTATTTTGATCCAGGATGCGCACGCGGTCAATGATGCTCAGGAAAATATCCGAAGGATCATTGATCACCTGCAGTCACGGCAAATGGCGGATCTGGTTTTGCTCGAAGGAGCGAAAGGAAAGCTCGATCCCGTTCTCTTAAGGACTTATCCCGACGCGCGGAGGCGGACGAAGGTGGCCTCGGAATATCTTGAGCGCGCTGAACTTACCGGAGCCGAAGCCGCTGCCGTGCTGAATAATGCAGAAGGTTCTTTCGAGGGATTGGAGGATTGGCCGCTTTATTCCGAGAACTTTTTTGCCTATCAGGCCGCGCAAGATGAAAAATCGGATATCCATAGAAAACTCGCAGTTTTTCGAACCGAACTTGACCGGAAAAGCAGTTTGAAAATATCAGCCTCCCTCCGGGAATTCCTTAAGTATTGGAGCGATTTCCGTTCCGAACGTATCTCGCTCATGGATCTGCTTTTTTACCTTCAGAGATTCGCAACGCTTGGTAAAAAGGATGCGGGTTATGACGAGCTTTCGAGACTTCTTGATTCTCTCGGTTATGAGAAATCCGGAGCGGGGCAGGCTCTTGAGCCGGCGGTCCGGCGCATTGCGGAAGAGTTTAAAAGTAAATTCACACGGGGGCTCAATGCCCGGGATCAAACGAATTTTATTATGAATTATCAGAGATTCATGACGGGGCAGATGTCGGCGGGAGAGATGCTGAGTTACCTCGTCCGGTTCGGTGCCGAGAGGGGGCATCAGCTGAAGATGACTCCGGAGATCAGGAGACTTCTCGGACACAGCCAGACACTCTCGGAGATCAAAGGGAGCCGTCTTTTCAACGAGCTAAACAGGTTTTTGCCCGAGGCCGCGGAAAGTCTTGTCCGGTCTCATGAGGAGCTCGGAATATTGCGGTCTTATGAAAAGCTCTTCATCCTTGAAAGCCTTGCTTCCCTCGAGCTTACCCACGAGATGCTTTTGCAGTATCAAAGAGAGCCTGAGGCTTATCTGGGGCTCACCGGAGATCCGGAGCTTGGGAAAAGTCTTGTTCCCGCGATCGAATTCTATCAGGCGGCTCTGCGCCGCGATTTGTCCTTTTATGAAAAAGTTCGCCGAATCCCGGCGGAGGTGCGCACTGTGGTGCTTGTCGCGGGCGGATTCCATACGAACGGTCTTGAACGGCTCCTTCGGGAGAACGGCGAATCCTATGCCGTTATCACGCCGAAGATCGCGTCACTCGCGGGCGCCGAGAATTATTTCAAAGTGATGGCGGGCGATCTCTCTTACAAGAAATATCTTAAAACGACCTATTACGACGCGCTTATGAACCATGCCGTCCGGAAGCTTACCGAATCACTAAGCGAGCCGGAATTCCGGCAGACGGTCAAGCTTTGGCGTGACAACCTGATCCGCGATCTTTCGGCGAAGGGACGTATCACGGACATTGGGAAATACACCCGCTACCTCGATGAACTGAACATTGTCTATGCCGAGCGCTTTGCCGGAGAACTGAAACCGCGTTCAAGAGAGGACATTCTTGACTTCGTGAAAGTGCAGCTTGAGAAATTCAAAACGGAGGCGCTGCGGGCCGCAAGGAAACGGTTTGAAGATCAGCTTGCCGGGGTCGCTCCCGGGCTTCGGCAAATGACTGGCGAAAAAGAGTTCGGCGGAGCGGCCGCTACTGATCGGGCGACCTTTGGAACTCCGCTTGGTCTTGCTCCCGGGAATGCGGTGTTGAGGGCTGAGGCTCGCGGCGCAAATGTTCCGGAGCCGGTCGTGCCGGCCGCCGTGCCGGGACTCCGGACCCCACGTACCGGGAGAGAACTCACGATGCTTTCTGCGGTGGATGATTTGATGGCGAAATGGCAAAAAGAGCTGGCAAACGACGAAAAAAACAGGCTTGGACGAGCCGGCTTGATCCGCAAACGTTTGACGGAACTCGAGCGCCTGAAACGGATCGTGAATGATAAGGAAAAACTTACGGCCTATTTATGTAAATTCGACAGCCCGAGTGATCTTCAGGTGCGCGTGCGGGAAGGGGTGATCAGCCGCCCGCTTCCCGCGGACGTTCGTTTTATCTACCTTGATCCTGAAAAATGGGAACATCAGATACTCTGGGAGCTGACGGGGCATGAGCGATCGGTGCCGGAAGGAATCGCCTGGCCGTTGATATGGCCTGACGGAAGTTCGACGCGTTTTGTTATCGTGAATAATCGCGAGAAGCCCGCTTTTAGCGAGATCCTCATTATGGCGCATGAACTTTCGCACTGCCGGAGCAATCTCCCGACAGCCGAGATGCCGTATTTTTTCAATCGTCTGCTGGAAGGTTATCAGCAGCAGAACGAATTTGAGACGCTTGTGGAATGGGCCGAGCTTGACAGTGATTTTGGGCGGTTCGTGAAAAAAGTATTGATCGGAGAATTGCCGGTGGGTTGGGGTGTTTGGGAGTGGGCGGTCAGGACCTTCAGTCCCGGAACTTCCAAAGAGGTTCGTTACGGGGCACTGCGCGATGTGCTGCAAAATGTTAACGGTTACAGTGCCGAAGCGGCCATGGCGGACGATGTGGCCCGTCAGTTTTCCGGAGGAGCGGCGCTTGGGAAATTCTTCATCGAAAAAGATATGTCTGCGATCCGTAACGCGCTTGGGAATGAGCGGGCGCGGCTGCTGGAGAGGCTCTTTGAGGGAGTGAAACAAACAGGACTTCGCGGAACTTCTCTTGAATCCGTCACAGGACTGCTGATCGCGATCGCACGCGAGCTTATCTTGATCCCCGATAGGGTCTTCCCGGCCGGACATGTGGTTTCGGACGAAATTCTGGAGCGCGTCATTTTGCTCCTGAAGGTCAGCGGGGAGGCGGCAAGTTCTTATCCTGCCCGTCCCGTCACGCTTGATGAGGCAAGCCTGAAACTTTTCGAGAGGATGCTCTTTGAAGGCGAAATACCGTCGCAGGATAAGCAGATCGAAGTTTCAGATCGAATGTCGCAAGCGCTGGTTGCGGCGTCCCGTTCCGAGTCCCGTGCGGGAGAGGACGGTGTTGTGCCGGCACAGACGCGAGGGATTCAGCCCGGGACTGCCCGCGTGAGAGTATGGCGGAAGATCGCGAATGTGTTTGGGAAAATTCGCGGCGTCCGCGTGTTCAGCAGCGCGGATCCGGCCGCTATCGTGGAAAGTGTCGCGGCTCACCTTCGCAACTGGAACCCTGAAAGGAGCGGCAAGGTTCTCTTTGTCGCGCGGATGCAAGGTTCAGTGATTCAATTTGCGCTGGCTCCCGAAAGGCCCCGGTTCGGCATTTTAAAGTTAAACATGGATCACGGGTCGTTAGCCTTGAGTTTACCCAGAAATGAAGATGATCCTGAAGATCATCTTGAGGCTTGGCGATACGGCTACGCGAGCGGCTTTCTGGACTTCACCGACAACACATTCGTAATCGTTCCGGACATGCATCTTAAAAATTTGGCGGCGACTAATACGGAAAAGGCAACGGAACTCGAAAAACTTATGTACGTTGTTAACAAGATCGTCAGCGGCTCGCTGAAAAGCGCCGGTAAAAATCCGGAAGAATGGAATCTGCCGGGAGAGTATCCTCTGATACGGAGCGAATTGAGGGGGGCTTTGCCTGCGGTAAAGCCTTTGATCTACGATAAGGAAAAAGAAGAGGAGTTTTATGAGCTGTGGGGCAATCAATTAAAACAGAGCGGAAATCGCGATGCGGATGCGCTGATTGAAATTGCCCGGAAGCTTCGCCGGGCGCGTCAGGTTATTCCTTATGAGGAGTTTTCACGCGAGATGCGGGAGGTGGGACCGAAGCTCCGGGATGCGCTTGAGGGGCGAGGGCAATACGCCGTGATTTGGGGAGAACCTCATACGTCCCGCCGGTGGGCATGGTTTCACATCAAGGAAGGGCTCCGGGAACCGGCCGCGACAGTTTATGAGAATCAGATTGCCGAGGCTCGCAGCGTCTCGACTTTTGTGATCGTGGATGACGCGAGTTATAGCGGCACCCAAATCAGGGAAACGATTGAGAAAATAGCAAAACATAATTCTCGAGCAAATATTATTGTCGCGGTCCCCTACATGACGAAACGGGCGCATTCGGTGATTCGTTCGAGGAAGGGACTGCCCGAGGGTGTTTCGATCACGGTTTTGGATCATAAAAATATGCCGACGCTTTCTGAGCTTCTCACGGAAGAAGAGAATAAGCTGGTTGACATGAAGCGCAAGCCTCAAGAAGAAGAGGATCGGGCGAGTGCGAACAGGCGTTTTTTGGGAAGGGTGTTCATGGGGGGGGGAAGTGGAAAAGAATATGATATCTTCAAGTATGCCACGGTTACGCTCTTTGAACATAAAATAGCCGATTCCTGGTCGGTTTATCAACGCATCGCACATTTCTTTGATCCTGTGCGGCCGCCCTACAGGGACAAAGAAAGCGCCTATTATCAGGAAGAATCAAAACAGCTTGCTGACGGAAATGACGGTTCCGCCCGCAGTTCACCTGCGGCAAAACCTCCGAAAGAGTTTGGGGATGCTGAAAAACCCCGCTCGGAAATCAGGTCGGGAGGTGATAAGGGAGAAAATCCCCTGGAGGATTCCGTTGCGCCGCCCGTTTTTAAAGAGCCCACCAGTAGACGCACTCCTCAGTTGGCGCGTACAGAGCTCCGCACAGCCGGGCAACTCGAGCTGTTCGGCCCTGCCGAATTGTTACCGCACGGGACGGCTCGGGTGCGGGTCGATCCGCAAACGGTCATTGAACTGGCCGCGTCGCAGATTCGCGAAGGGGTTGAGCGAAATATTGTAAAATGGGATCCGGAGGCCGGGGAATACCGCGTGACCGGCCAGAATGCCCGGGACGGCCTTGCTGCCGTTAGGGCCGCCGCGAACCGGCGGGATTTTTCCGTCGGGGGTCAGGATGTAAGCCGTGAGGCCCTGATTGCGGGAATCCTGACCGGGAATTACATTTATCGGGAGGACCGCGAAGATATCGCTTCCGGAGGCGGTTCCGTCCGTTATTTCACAGCCCGTCCGGAATCGCGTAATGTGCGGCGCTCGGAAATGCGGCAAAAAAATATTGCGGAGGCACAGAGGCAGAAACTTCTGGATCAAGCCCTGAAGACTGTGGTCGATCGGGGATTGATGACGAAGGTTCAGGTTGAGCAGGCGCTGAAAGTTTCCGGGATTAAGTGGGTCGGTAAAAAGGAGGGTATGGAGCGTATCGGTCAGCTTCGCAAAACGGATCACGGCTATCTTGTCGAATTAAGCATGGAATGGGCCCAATTGCCGTACCAAAAAGAGTTCCGGACCGCAGCAAAAAAGGCCCGTCTCTCGGAGGCGGAACTCCTGGATCTGTTTGAAAATAAACTCGCTTATTCGTTGACGCGGTGTCTGACACAAGTAAGCGTTGAGGAATTCATTCATGCGTTCCATTTGCCCAAGATCTTTACCCGTGATGGGTCCCTGCCGTCGCGTACGGTCATTTTCCTGAAGGAAACGAGTTTGTTGCGCTCCAGACCCGAAGATGCCCAAAAGATCTTCCGGTTCGAGAAAGTGGTGGAACTTCTTCTTGCCCAAAGGGAAGGTTCCCCTCTCCGGGAGCTTGTCGAGCGAGGAAATTTTCACAAGAAACATGTCCGTTACATCGAAATGTTGCGGGAGATTACCGAAGAAGATTTCTATGGCAAGACCTTCCTGGGGGAACCGCTCTGGCTCGGACGCATTGGAAAGTTTCTGGATGACATCAAGGGAATCTACCTCACTTTATCCGAGAAACCCCAGGATTCGAGACCTTCAGGGTTGCCCCGCCGGGGTTTGCGTGACATGGGCGATTTTCTGGAGGTTTTGAGGATCCAACGTTGGCATCGCAACTTTGTTACCCATTGGCTCCCCGTCGAAAGTAGTCCTCACAAAGACTGGACCGTAAATGGCACGGCCGACCTGGCAGGCCGGAAAGTTCCCGTGATTGCAAAAAGAAAATTCTCTGATTACTACAGCGCCGGCAATGTGGGAGCAATTCTTTCATCCCGTTTGCCGGGGAAGAAGACCTTGTTTCTAATGGAAACCCTCCGGAAGATTCATGGGGAATCTTTCGAGCCGAAGGACATTGAGCGCATTTATGTCCGTGCGCTTGGAGCGGGGACTCTAAAAGCCGGTTTTTATGTTATGGTCGGCACAAGCCGCGGTATTTTTGATTTTGCCCTCCTCTTGCCGCAATCCGAGGACGATGATGATCATGTCCCCATCGGGTTTCTTTTGAAGGGGGAACTGGAGGTGCTGGAAAAATCTGCCCAACGTGATCCCGAATTGGGGATCCGGTCCGGAGCTTATTTGCCTCCCAAAGGGACGAATCCGGGCGCATTAAGCGTTTCGTACGGGGGACGGGATCTTGAAAAAATGCTCCAGAACAACGATGAGCAGATCCTTCAAAGCGCTCGCCTCGCATTCCTTGAAAATGCGATCTCCCGTTACATCCGCAACATGTTCCGAATGGGCGGGTACCACATGGTTTCGGATTTTAAGCCGGCTAATACCGCGCATCTTGATCTCACCGTGCGCATCATTGATTACGGTATCCACTTCTACAGTGAAAAGATCGCCCAAGTTACGTTCATGATCAATACGCTTGTCGAGGGGAAGAGCGTTCTAGGTAAGGAATGGAGTTACCCGCCGGAAACAGATGACCGACAATATATTTTTAGCGGTATCTTGAAAACCTTTACGGGCAGTCATAAGCCCAGCGATGCCGACTATGCGTATTATCTCGGGCAAGGACTGGATTTTTTGCGCCAGATATATTCGGATCCGGATGGGGCGCTTACTCCCGCTTCAAAAAAAGAGTTGGAGAAATTTTTCCGTAACGTCGGGAAGATCGAAGTGACGGATATGTTTACTCCCTTGGCGACGACAGTTTCGGAAGGGGATTTTGAGGCGGTTGCCCGGGAGGCTGCGGCCTCAAACGCGAAAGAAAAGAGGCCCATTCGTTTTCCGGATGTCCGGAATCTTTCCCTGAAAGGGCAGGATTTGAGTTATGCACGCCTGGCACAGCGCTCCGGAGTATCAGTCCCCTCGGATTCGGAGAAAATGCCCGTAGGGGATGTGATCCGTGTCCTGGATTATATTTCACAGGATTATGCCATTCTTCCGGATGAGATCGTTCTGGACGTGCTTGCCGCTTGGGCTCGCCGCTTTCGGGTTAAGATGCCGGAACTTAAAAGCCGGGATCATTACCGTGCCTTGATACGGACTTTGCGGGAATCTGCGGAAGCGGTGTCCGCGTCCGGGCGCACTTCGGTCGAGCGTTCAGTTACAGTTAAAGACGAAGATCGCGATTTCTATCATGAGTTGAGCTCCTTCCAGATCCAAAAGATCTTCGAACGATTCTCCGGCCAGGATGAGGACAAGATCTCGTCCGCCGAATTAGCCATGATGCCCTATAGCCTCGAATTTGTACTGCTGGATGTATTGAAAAGCCGGCAAAAAGAGTTCAATCCGGCCCTTTCTGCCGCCTATAAAGCAGCACTCAAAAAGCAGCAGGCCATTTCTTTGCTGGTTCCCGACGGGACATCGAGTTCTCCCGATTCCCCAATCGCCTCATCCCGCAAAAAAGCTCGCTCGGAAATGCGAGAAGAAGATATAGCGGAGGCGCAAAGGGAAATTTCTGATCGCGCGGAGGTAACGGACCGAGCGGCCAACGCGAACGCCGGAGAGTATGATCTTCCAGGTCAGTACGCGGTCTCGGAGAATTTGAAAATGTTTGTAGCGGGTTTAAAGGAACATTATTCAGGACATCTATCCTCTCTTAAAGCGCTAGATCTCGCAACGGGTACGGGATCGGTCGCTTTCGCGATGGCCTCTGCCGGTGTTGGCACGATCACCGCTCTGGACATCAACGAAGGTATGCTTAAGAGGGCCCAAAGGTCGTCGTCGGCTTCACCCAAAGTAGTGTTTCTTCAGGGCGATATCTTTAATGCGCGACAGGTCCTTGAACGTGCGGGTAGGGATACGATCTTCGACCTCATAACGATCGGATATACGCTTCACGCCTATAAGCCTGAGGACATTACGGAGCTTCTAGCAACGGCTCGCACGATGCTTTCGGAAGGTGGGCGGCTTGCGATTCTTGGCCGTGGTTTGGATGAGATCTACAACCGGCGAACGATGAGCGATTACCGGAGAATCCTCCAAAAAGCCGGATTCGATTTGATGACGGTCGAAGGCAGCAATCACTTTACTCTTTGGGCATCGAGTCGGAGCGAGGAGCCTATTTCGGGCGAGTTAAAGCTTGGGCGTGAATCTCGGAGGAGAACAAACAAACTGCCGGTTCACGCGCGGGCGGAGGTGCGGGCGGAGCGTGCTTCAATTAAAGAGGAGTTGAGCGATTTCAGGAGGCGTTTGAAAGCAATCGGAGATCTTCCCGAGGGAGTCCTTTATCCGAATTCGGACGCGTCTTACCAGATGGTGCGGAACGGGATCGTTCCGGTGATAACCGCGGGGAGCCGGGTTCTGGAAATCGGAACGGGAAGCGGTGTCGTGCTTGATCTGCTCGCGGATGCCGGGCGAAATCTCGCCGGACTTCATTTTGTAGGGACGGACAAGAACCCCGCCGCTGTGCGAACTGCCCGGCGGATGTTACAGAGGTTCGGCAATGTGGAAATTCGGGAGGGGAGTCTGTTTGATCCCGTCATAGGTGAAAAATTCGACGTGATCTTCTGGAATCCTCCCTGGTTTGACGGCCAGTGGAAGGACGAAGAAGCCGGTGCGGATATGGTGGACGAGGACTACCGCACCGTCCGCCGTTTTCTTGAAGAGGCTCCGGCCCATTTGACGGCGAACGGGAGGATTTTCATTTTGTTTCCGGTGAAATATTTTCCAAAATTAAAATCGCCCTATCCTTTTACTTTGCGCGACAGTTATACGAACGGCAAGAACCTTAAAATCGGTCTCTTCGAATACGATCCGATGGCGTCCCGGCGGTCGGGCTTCAGCGAATTGCCCAAAACAAAGCGGACCACGTTCGACGCAGGACATGAGCGGCGCTCGGAGGTGAGGCTGAAGGAAGTTAGTGACGGGTTAGAAGGGAAAATTGGAGCGCTGATGTCGGATTTCGGGAACCGGGAGGATCTGCGAGGGTATATCCTGAGCGATGATTTCCCGAAGGTGCTGCAATCGATGTTCGGGGAATTTGCGGACACGGCTGTTCTTTTGAGGAATATCCGGTTGTTCGTGAGCGGAATTGAATTGCCGGCCGAGGCCGAGACGAATCCGGAGATTGTCCGCATTCTGCCGTCAGCGATGGCGAAACTGATCCAGTCGCTTTCTGTAATCAAGGATCACTCTTACACGATCGGGGTGGAAGCCCCGTCATCGGGAGAGAAGACGGTGTTTATGGAACAGCTTCTCTCTGTCCTCTCGCAGCGCGCGGGACTCGTTAATGAAATCGCCGTGGCGGGACGTCTTGACGGGGAAGGACAAAGCAGTCTCAGGAAGTTGGAGATTGTCGTGCGGCCCGTGATCCCTAACCGTCCGTTTATCGCGAGGAACAACCAGACCGCTGTGCCGATGGTCGTCAGTTCGGCGGAAGCAGAGATTTCTTCGTTCAACGCGATCTTTCATCCGATCATGTCGGAGGCTGACGGTATGACTGATCCGTTTGTCCGGGAATATACCGATCTGCTGAAAGTGGTTGCGGCGATCCATCTGGCGGAGCTGACGACGCGAAATTCGAAACTGCTAAACCAACCCCAATTGCTCAGAGCCGAACTTTTCAAGAGTCTTAATATCGCGGAGCGCGCGGAACTCCAGAACCTTATTCAAATGAACACCTCGGGCCGCGGCTTTACGATCTCGAGTGTGGCGGTGAAGATTTTCCTCGAAATGCAGGCCCGCGAGGCGATCCTGCGGGCGGCGTAACGTACGTAACGTAATAGACACGAGGCACACGACGCACGTCTTATGGGCGCAGAGCCGCAGGGGAAAAGAAATTCCATGCGGTGTGCGATGTGCGGCATGTGTGTGGCCGTTTCAGTGTTACGCGGCACCGCCTTTTTCGATCATGATGTAGGTCTCCCAGTGCGGTTTCCAGTCCAGGATAACGCGGATGTGGAGCAGGGAATTCTCTTTCACGACGAGACTTGGCGGGAACGCGTGCTTGTGCCAGCGGAAAAGGACGCTGTTCGTGACCGGTTCGATATCCATCGGCGAGGTCTTCACGAGTTGACCGTCCGGCAGTTCGTATTCCAGCACTTCTTTATGGAATTTCCTGTCCTTGCGCCAACACGTTACGGCATAGATCCGGTCGAAGTGGTGAGGGAACGAAGGAACATGAATGTTGCTCAGAAGGCCGTCGGCTTTGTAGGTGTCCTGCGGGCCGGAATCAAAGCTCCGGCATATCATGAATTGTAAGAGGCGGATCGAATCGGTTTCCATGGGTGTGCATACTAATGAAAACAGGGGCCGTTTTCAAGAAGAGTGAAGGGAGAATCGGCTGCCGCCGGCCGATTATGCTTGTTGAAGCGCCTCTTATAAATGGCAGGAGCCAAATTTAATTCGCGAAATGCGGCACAGTCTTTCGGCCGGGGAGGTCCACAAACTTCTTGAGGCGGATCCCGGCAAGAGGTTGTCTGCGTCCTTCTTGCGGCAGTGCTGATCACGCCCGCGCTCAAGGAATTTATCGGGAACGGGATGATTTTCACCGTTATCCCGATCAATCCCGGCGTCGGATTCATTCAAGAGGCCAAGTTGCCGGCGCCGTTCCGGAATCTTTCGGAGATTTGTAACGGATTTTGACCGTTTTTTGCCCCTTTTCTCTTGAAAAATCTTTGTTCCCGTCATAGAATACGCTTCCGTTTGTACAACCTGATGTTCTTGCCCGAAGTTGTTCTCAACGACCTTGGTAGTCGAGGATTGCCCTGTCAGCGGATTGTCCGGCAGGTTTACCGGACCCCGCAATTGCGAGATCGTTTTGACCGTATGGAAAACACCGCGGGCGAGGCGTGTAGCTTCCGTTTCTGAACATGAAATGCAATAACGCATTCAATCTTGTAGAAAGGCACCCATGACACCTCAAACGTTGGAAAAAGATCAATCCGGAGCCAAAAAAATGAATAAAAGTTTTGCAACGATGGATGCCAATGAAGCCGTCGCTTACGTCGCCTACCGCATTAATGAATGTATCGCGATCTATCCCATCACGCCGTCCTCGCCGATGGGTGAATGGGCGGACCAGTGGGCTTCGGAAGGAAAGAAGAACCTTTGGGGCACGATCCCTTCCGTCTCCGAGCTTCAGAGTGAAGGCGGCGCGGCGGGTGCCGTGCACGGCGCCCTTCAGCGCGGAGCTCTCACGACGACATTCACGGCGTCGCAGGGCCTTCTATTGATGATCCCGAACATGTATAAGATCGCCGGGGAGTTGACCCCCATGGCGATGCACGTGACGGCCCGTTCGCTGGCCGCGCACGCGCTCTCGATCTTCGGGGACCACGCTGACGTGATGGCGGTCCGCCAGACCGGTTTCGCGATGCTCGCCTCGGATTCGGTCCAGGAAGCCATGGACATGGCCCTGATCGCCCAGGCCGCGAGCCTTGAATCCCGCATTCCTTTTCTGCATTTCTTTGACGGGTTCCGTACTTCCCATGAGGTCCAGAAGATCAGCGTTCTTTCCGAAGACCAGATCCGCGCGATGATTGACATGACAAAGGTGATGGAACACCGCGCCCGCGCGCTTTCCCCGGAAAACCCGGTCATTCGCGGCACGGCCCAGAACCCGGACGTCTATTTTCAGGCTCGGGAGACCGTCAATAAATTTTACAAAGCCTGCCCCGACATCGTTCAGAAGGTTATGGACAAGTTCGCGCAAGTGTCCGGCCGTCAGTACAGCCTGTTCGAATACAGCGGGCCGAAGGACGCCGAGCAGGTTATCGTGATCATGGCTTCCGGCGTTGAAGTGGTCGAAGAGACCGTCAAGGCCCTTAGTTCGAAAGGCGCGAAGGTCGGCTGTCTCAAGGTATCGCTTTACCGCCCCTTTGACGTCAAACGCTTCGTTAGTCTTCTTCCCGAAACCACCCAAAACCTCATCGTTCTTGACCGCACTAAAGAACCCGGCGCCGTCGGCGAGCCGCTTTATCTGGATGTCGTCAGCGCGCTCCAGGAAGCGTCTCAGAACGGCTGGTCAGGGTTCAAGCAGACGCCGAAAATCTACGGCGGACGCTACGGGCTTTCGTCCAAGGAGTTCACGCCGGCCATGGTAAAGGGAATCTTTGATTGCTTTTCTTCCGGCAAGGGAAGGCACGGCTTCACGATCGGCATCAACGACGACGTGACGAACACGAGCCTTCCGTATGACCCCGCTTATTCGATCGAATCCGACAAGATTGTCCGGGCGATGTTCTACGGGCTCGGTGCCGACGGGACGGTCGGGGCGAACAAGAACTCCATCAAGATTATCGGCGAGAACACGGACAATTTCGCCCAGGGATTTTTTGTGTATGACTCCAAAAAGTCCGGCGCGATTACGGTGTCGCACCTGCGGTTTGGTCCCGACCCGATCAACCTGCCGTATCTGATCAGCACGGCGGATTTCCTGGCGTGCCATCAGACCGTGTTCCTTGAAAAATATGACATGCTTCGCAACTTAAGGGCGGGCGGGACGTTCCTGCTGAACGTGCCGTGGGAGGCCGACAAGGTCTGGGAGAATATCCCGGTCGAAGTGCAGAAAGAGATCCTCGAAAAGAAGCTCAAGTTTTACGTGATCGACGCCTACAAGGTCGCTTCCGAAAGCGGCATGGGCATGAGGATCAACACGATTATGCAGGTTTGCTTTTTCGCGATCTCGGGCGTGCTCCCGCGTGAGCAGGCGATAGCCGAGATCAAGAAGTCGATCCAGAAAACCTACGGTAAAAAAGGCGAGGAGGTGGTCAGGAAGAACCTCCAGGCTGTGGACATGACGCTTGCGCACTTGCACGAGATCAAGGTCCCGGCGGTTGCCGACAGCAAGGTCAGAAAGCGCCCGCCGGTTACCGGGGACGCGCCGAAATTCGTGAAAGATGTTCTCGGGGTCATTGTGGAAGGGCGCGGCGACGACCTGCCGGTTAGCGCGTTCCCGGTGGACGGCACGTTCCCGACCGCGACGACGCAGTATGAGAAGCGTAATATCGCTCTCGAGATTCCCGTGTGGGAGCCCGAGCTTTGCATTCAGTGCGGGAAGTGCAACTTTGTGTGCCCGCACGCGGTGATCCGGATGAAGGCCTACGATCCGAAATATCTCGCGGATGCTCCCGAGGGTTTCAAATCTTCCGATGCGAAGATGCCGGTTTTTAAGGGCCAGAAGTTCACGATTCAGGTCGCGCCGGAAGATTGCACCGGCTGCGGCCTCTGCGTGGAAACGTGTCCTGCCAAGAGCAAGACTGATCCCGAGAAAAAAGCCATCAACATGGCCTCCCAGCAGCCGCTCCGCGAACCGGAGAAGGTGAATTGGGCGTATTTCCAGAGCATTCCCGATTTTGATCGCACGAAGCTGAATACCGGGATGATCAACCAGCAGCAGGCCATGCGACCCTTGTTTGAATTTTCGGGCGCCTGCGGCGGTTGCGGCGAGACGCCGTATGTGAAACTGATCTCGCAGCTTTTCGGTGACCGCGCCGTCATTGCCAACGCAACCGGCTGCTCCTCGATCTACGGCGGGAACCTTCCGACCACACCGTGGGCCAAGGATGCCAACGGCCGCGGGCCGGCTTGGGCCAATTCGCTGTTTGAGGATTGCGCGGAGTTCGGCTACGGGTTCCGTATGGCGATCGACAAACAGAAAGAATTTGCCTGTGAACTTTTGTTAAGACTTGGCGACAAGGTCGGAGCCGACCTCGCGAAGGCACTGATCGAAGCCCCGCAGAAGACCGAGGCGGACATCCAGGCCCAGCGCGGGCGTGTCGCGGAGCTCAAGAAAAAACTTGCTTCCGTTAGCCCGGATCCCGATGCCGCCCAGCTGCTTTCGCTGGCGGATGTGCTCGTCAAAAGGAGCGTCTGGAGTTTCGGCGGCGACGGTTGGGCCTATGATATCGGGTTCGGCGGTCTGGACCACGTGCTCGCTTCCGGAAAGAACGTGAATGTCCTCGTGCTGGATACGGAAGTTTATTCCAATACGGGCGGCCAGGCATCGAAGTCCACGCCGCGTTCCGCGGTTGCGAAGTTCGCGATGGGCGGAAAGGCGTCCGGGAAGAAGAATCTTGGCTTGATCGCCATGACCTACGGGAACGTTTATGTCGCGTCGATCGCGATGGGTGCCAACGACCAGCAGGCGCTCAAGGCGATCCTCGAGGCCGAAGCGTATGACGGGCCTTCCCTCGTGATTGCCTACAGCCATTGCATCGCGCACGGGATCAACATGACGACGGGGATGCAGGGCCAGAAGGCCGCCGTGGCTTCCGGCCAGTGGCTGCTCTATCGCTTTGATCCGACCAAGCTTGAGAGAGGGGAAAACCCGCTCACGCTCGATTCGAAGGCGCCGTCGGCACCGGTCGAACAGTTTATGATGATGGAAAACCGCTTCAAGATGCTGATGAAAAGCAGGCCGGAACACGCGAAGGAGCTTTTCAAGCTCGCCCAAAAGGACGCGGATTACCGGTGGAAGCTTTTCGAGTATCTCGCGCAGGGGAAACCCCAGCCGGAGGCGCCCAAGGTTACCGCGTAATCACATATTAACCGAGTCCGAAAAAAACCGTGAGGAATGATGCAATGAGCCCAAAGCCTGCCGCAGCCGCGTCCAGAAAAAAAGATCTTAAAGCACTGTTCGAGCCCCAGACGATTGCTGTGGTCGGCGCCTCGAGGCGAACGGAAGCGGTTGGTCACGCGATCTTGCGGAATCTCCTGAATACCGGTTACAAGGGGAAGATCTATCCCGTCAATCCCAAGGCGGACGAGATCCTTGGTGCCAGGTGTTTTCCGTCCGTGGGGGATGTCCCGGGAGTGATCGATCTGGCGATCTTCATCATTCCGAGTACCGGTGTTCCCGCAGAATTGGAGGCGTGCGCCAAAAAGGGCGCCAAAGCGGCAATCGTGATTTCGGCGGGTTTCCGTGAAGTCGGCGCCGAGGGATTAAAGCTTGAAGAGGAGGTCAGAAGGATCGCCGATCAATACGGCATCGCGGTCCTGGGACCGAACTGCCTCGGCCTTATCAACAATGACCCGGCGCTCAGTATGAACGCGAGTTTCGCCGGTACGATTCCGAATCCCGGCAAAGTCGCGTTCGTGTCGCAGAGCGGCGCTCTGGGAACGGCACTGCTTGATTACGCGCGCGGCCAAAATATCGGTTTTTCGAAATTCGTGAGCCTCGGCAACAAGGTCGGGGTGACCGAACTGGAAGTGCTTGAATACCTGAAGGATGATCCGAAGACGAGCGTCATTATCATGTATCTGGAAGATATCGTGCACGGCCATGATTTTATCGAGATGGCGCACGAGATTACCGGCGATACCGCGACGACGAAACCGATCCTCGTGATCAAGTCCGGACGTACGAGCGAGGGCGCCAAGGCGGCGAGCTCGCACACGGGTTCCATGATGGGGGCCGATGAAGTTTACGACGCCGTGTTCGCGCAGTCGGGCGTGATGCGGATGAGTTCCGCGCTGGAGATGTTCGGTCTTGCCAATGTTTTCGCGAATCAGCCGTTAATGAGGGGGAATCGGGTCGCTATTGTCACGAACGCCGGCGGCCCCGGGATCATGGCCACGGATGCGTGCGTAAAAGCCGGCCTCAAGATGGCGGAAATGTCTCCGCAGACCGTTGCCAGGCTCAAGGAAAAACTTCCCCCTACCGCGAATTTTTCGAACCCGATCGACGTGATCGGTGATGCCCGGCACGACCGCTATGAACACGCGCTGCGCGCCGTGATCGCGGAGCCGAACGTGGACGGAGTGCTTGTTCTGCTCACGCCGCAGGCGATGACGGAGGCGGAAGCGACCGCGAAGGTCATCGTGGATCTGGACAAGAGTTCGGATAAAACGATTGTGACGTGCTTTATGGGGCATGCGGATGTCGAGGCGGGGGTGAAAGTCCTTAAAGAGAATAACATCCCTCATTATCATTTCCCGGAAGAAGCTGCCGGGGCGCTTGCCGCCGTAGACCGCTACCAGCAGTGGCTTAACCGCCGCCGCACCGGCGTAAAACATTATGACGCTGATCGGAACCGCGCCCAAAACGCCATCCGGATCGCTTCAAAAGCGGGCCGGAAGTTTTTGCCCATCCACGAGTCGATGGAGGTTTTCACCGCATACGGTTTTCCCGTCATTCCCTGGGCGTTTGTGAAGACCCAGGAGGATGCCTGGGAATCGGCCGTGAAGATCGGTTTCCCGGTGGTCATGAAAGTCGTCTCCCAGCAGATCATCCACAAGGTTGATGTGGGAGGCGTCCGGCTGAATCTGAATTCCGCCGAAGACGTTCAGGCCGCGTTCCGTGACATTATGGCGGTCGGCGACAAGCTCAAGGCGAAGATTGACGGCGTATTCATGCAGCGCATGGCGCCGAAGGGCCGCGAGGTTATCCTCGGTATGAAGCGGGACCCGCACTTCGGGCCGATCCTGATGTTCGGTCTCGGCGGCATTTATGTCGAGGCTTTGAAGGACGTGACGTTCCGTGTCGCTCCGATCCGCGAGTTGAGCGCATACGGTATGGTCCGCGGTATTCGCGCGATCAAGTTGCTCGAAGGCGTCCGCGGAGAGCCCCGCGCCGATTTCCTCGCGGTTGAAGACTGCCTCAAACGGCTTTCACAGCTTGCCTGCGATCATCCCGAGATTGACGAAATTGACATCAATCCGCTTATGGTCTATGCTGAGGGCAAAGGCGCGGGCGTGATCGACGCCCGGATTATTCTTAAATAATTCCGGAACCCTTCGGGTTTTTTATGGGCGAGATCGAAAAGCTGAAATCGTTTGTCGATAGCTTCCAGTATCGCGAAAAATATCTTGCCGCGATCGATCCGAAAAACGGCCGCTATCCTTTCATAACCATCTCCCGTGATACAGGCGCCGGAGGGCATAATCTTGCCGACGCGGTTATGGCGCTGATCGATCAGGAAAAGAAAGATCCTCTTTTTCAGGACTGGCAGATTTGCGACCAGGAGATTTGTTCCAGACTCGCCCGGGATTCCAGGCTCAAGGTTTCGAGGGAGTCCCTCATCGTGACCGAGTATCGTTCGGCCACGGAAGATGTGCTGAGCCAGCTTTTGACGGGGGAGGCCTCGCAGGAAAAAATCGCTCGTAGAATGTTTGCGATGATGCGCGATCTTGCCGTTTACGGGAAATCAATCATCATCGGCCGGGGGGCCACGTGTCTTACCCGCAATCTGTCGTATGGTATTCATATCCGGCTTGTTGCCTCGCTTCCCTCCCGTATTTCGCTTATGATGAAGGCTCACGGGAAGGATGAGAAGTGGGCCCGCGAAAAGATCCGCGAACAGGATCGCGCCAAAGCGGCGTTCGTGAAAAACTTTTTTCATAAGGATATCCACGATCCGCTTTTGTATGACGCGATCTGGAATACGGACAGGATCGGGATTGACGAGATTGCTCGCATTCTTGTGAGCTGGATCAAGAACAAGGCGGCTCTCCCGAAGTAGCAGATTCTTTCACGTGTTTTTATTTACGAATCCGTTCCTGATCCCCGTAAGGCCCGGGCCGCGCGATAAAAATAAATCCAAAATCACGATTGACACAAGGTAAATGTCTGATAGTTTATCCACCACCTGTTGTGGGACGGCAAATCTCAACTACAATATATTGGCTTTTTGCCGATATGAAAGGATAAAGGGGGAGTGAACATGTCTGAGCGGTTCCAGTCCAGAAAGATCACCAATATTCGAAAGCGCGACGGTTCCGTGATGCCCTTTGACGGGGTAAAGATCTATAACGCCATCGTTAAAGCGGGGCAGGCAACCGGCGATTATGACGGCAGCGAGGCACAGCTCCTGACGCTGGCCGTGATCAAGGTTATCGATAACCGTTACGACCGTGGATTCCTGGATATCGAAGCAATCCAGGATATCGTCGAACAGGTCCTGATTACTTCCAACTATCTTAAGACCGCCCGCGCGTATATCGTCTACCGCGAACAGCATAAAAAACTGCGCAGTGACAAAAAAACGGTCGTTGACGTTGTCTCCTCGGTCAATGAATACCTCTACAAACAGGACTGGCGGGTGAACGCGAACGCCAATCAGGGATATTCGCTTGGCGGCATGATTCTCAATATTTCGGGCAAGGTCATCGCGAATTACTGGCTCTCTCATGTTTATCCCGAAGAGGTCGCGAACGCGCACCGGCACGGCGACATTCATATTCACGATCTCGATATGCTCTCGGGATACTGCGCCGGATGGTCCCTGAGGACATTGCTTCGCGAAGGTTTTAACGGTGTTCCCGACAAGGTCGAATCAGCCCCGCCGAAGCACCTGAGTTCCGCGGTCGGGCAGATGGTTAACTTCCTCGGCACCCTCCAGAACGAATGGGCGGGAGCGCAGGCGTTCTCGTCGTTTGACACTTACCTCGCGCCTTATATCCGCAAGGACAAGCTTCCTTACGAAAAGGTGAAGCAGAGCATTCAGGAATTTATTTACAACCTGAACGTTCCGTCGCGCTGGGGCACCCAGACGCCGTTCACGAACGTGACCTTTGATTGGATTTGCCCGGAGGATTTGCGCGCGGAACATCCGATAGTAGGCGGTCAGGAGATGGAGTTCACCTATGGCGATCTTGGCGAAGAAATGGCCATGATCAACAAGGCTTATATCGAGGTGATGATGAAAGGCGACGCGAAGGGGAGGGTTTTCACGTTCCCGATCCCGACCTACAACATTACCCCGGATTTTGACTGGGATCATCCGAACTGCGAACCTCTTTTCGAGATGACCGCGAAATACGGGCTTCCGTATTTCCAGAACTTCCTCAATTCCGATCTCAAACCGAACCAGATCCGCTCGATGTGTTGCCGGCTGCAACTTGATCTCCGAGAGCTCCTCAAGCGCGGTAACGGCCTCTTTGGCTCGGCCGAACAGACGGGATCACTTGGGGTCGTAACTCTCAATTGCGCGCGTATCGGTTATCTCGCGAAAGGGGATGAGAGCGCTTTTTATAACCGGGTTGACCATCTTCTTCATCTCGCGAAGACGAGCCTTGAGCTGAAGAGGAAGATCATCCAGAGACATATTGATCAGGGGCTTTTCCCTTACACGAGGCGTTATCTTGGAACGCTTCGGAACCATTTTTCAACGATCGGCGTGAACGGGATCAATGAATGTATCCGGAACTTCACAAACGACAAAGAGAACATCACGACCGAGGAAGGGTTTAAATTCGCGCTCAAGCTCCTTGATCATATCCGGATGAGAATGACCGAGTTCCAAACGGAGACCGGTCATCTTTATAATCTTGAAGCGACGCCTGCCGAGGGTGCGACCTACCGTTTTGCCAAGGAGGACATCAGGCGGTTCCCGGACGTTCTTCACGCGGGAACGGATGAGCGCCCGTATTACACGAACTCCTCCCAGCTCCCGGTGACCTTCACGGATGATCCTTTTGAGGCCCTGGAACGCCAGGAAGAGCTCCAGCGCCGTTACACCGGCGGGACCGTGCTGCATCTCTATATGGGAGAACGTGTTTCGTCGTCCGCGGCGTGCAAGGAGCTTGTGAGACGCGCTTTGGCCGGCTACAGGATTCCTTATATCACGGTCACTCCGACATTTTCGATCTGTCCGAAGCACGCGTATCTTCCCGGAGAACACGAGTTCTGTCCAAAGTGCGATGAAGAGCTTATTCGTGAAAAAATGCTCGCGTCGCAGACCCCGGCAGAATCCTGAACCGGTTTATTCGGGAGGACAGTTTGACATACAAGAAATATCAGGTGAACAAAGCCCGTCGAGCCGTTTGAAGCTCTCACGGAAAGGTGAACGTCGAAAAACCCGGACCGGGAAGGAGGAAGTATCATGACGTTAGCGGAAGCGAAAGCGAAAGCGAAAGAAAAGATTATTCTCAAGGATGAAGAGAGGACCCGTTGCGAAGTCTGGACGCGCGTGATGGGTTATCATCGTCCCGTCGCGGGATTCAATGTGGGGAAAAAAGGCGAGTTTTATGAAAGGAAATACTTCAAGGAAGCCGCGTGCGACTGCGGAGCCAGGTGATCATCCGGAGCTTTGTGCCGTCCTTTCTGAAATACCTGTCGGTGGAATAACGCCGTTTACGACGATAGACTTCCCCGGCCGTCTGGCCGGGGTTTTCTATCTCCAGGGCTGTGAGTGGCGGTGCCGCTACTGTTATAACTCCGAGTTCTGGAAGTTTGTCCCTGATGCGACTTGTGTCTCTCCCGAAAAGATCCCGCATTTCCTCGAGTCCCGCCGCGGGAAACTGGACGGGATCGTTTTCTCCGGAGGAGAGCCGACCGCTCACCCCTCTCTCAAGAAATGGATCCGGGCGGTGCGTTCGCTCGGCTATCAGGTCGCGCTTCATACGAATGGCATGTATCCCGATCGTCTGGGAGAGGTTTTGCCTCTCTGTGACTGGGTCGGAATCGATATCAAGGCCCCGTTTGATCAATATGCCGATGTGACGATGCGTGAGGGGAGCGGGGCAGCAGCGAAGGCCGGTCTGCGGCGGATTCTTTCAAGTCATGTTCCTTATGAATGCCGCACGACCGTGCATCCGGATTTGTTGAAAAATGAAAGCCTGCTTCAGCTTGCCGGCGAGCTTCATGATCTCGGGGTCAGAGAGTTTCACGTCCAGAGATTTCGACGGGAGGGATGTCCCGATCCGGAGCTTTGCGAAAGCAGTCGGCTCGGAGCCGTCATTTCGCCGGACCTGCAAGACCGGCTTAGAGCCATTTTCCCGAAATTGCAGGTACGCGGATAGCCCTGGTGTGATACGCGAAGTTTTGAAGAATATATCCTCTTGTCGTGACGGTTTTTGCTTGCCGCTCGCCCACGCCTGCGATCCTCGCGCAGAATCTTGAGAAGTGAAATTCCGGTCATTCGGGAATGCGCATCGTTCGGGATGACCGTGTTTTTGGCATCCCGCCAGAAAATCGGCAAGGCAAGAGTCGGGGTTCTGCCGTTTTTTTTGGGAACATGAGAAAGAATGTTTTAACAAGTTGAGGATTGGATGTCGCGTTTAGTCAGGGATAAAGTGTTTTTGACGGTTTTTCGTATGGCGGTTCCGATGCTCGCCGGGACCTTCGCCATGAATATGTATAACATGGTCGATACGTGGTTTGTTTCCCGGTTGGGGACCCAGGCGCTGGCGGCGATGTCGTTTACTTTCCCGGTGGTGATGTTCGTCAGTTTTGTGATGCGGGGAGTGGGGACCGGCGCGATGACGGTGGTCGCCCACGCGCTGGGAAGACAGAAACATCAAGCCGCGGCGAGGATTACGACGCACGCCATTTTTCTGGCGTCGGGGATTTCGCTCATCCTGACGGGGGCCGGCCTGTTGACCTTTGAACCGCTGTTTCTCCGGCTGGGCGCTTCCGGGGAGGTGCTTGACCTGGCCCGGCAATACATGACGATTTGGTATTGGGGGCTCATTTTCCGAGTTCTGCACATCATGCTGGCGGACATTATTATCGGGACAGGGGACAGCAGGACGGTGAGTTTTTTGATGGTCGGAGGGACGCTTCTGAATTGCGTGCTCGACCCGGTGATGATTTTTGGCTGGGGGTTTTTCCCGAGGATGGGGATCCGGGGAGCCGCGCTGGCGACGGTGATCGCCGAATTGTTTGTGATGGCGGCGGCGTATTATTTTGTCCACCGGAAATATCATTTAATCTCTTTCGCGGCTTACTCCCGGCGGCGAATGATGGCATCCTGGTACAGGATTCTACAGATCGGATCGTCGGCGATGGTAAGCTCCGTCCTGACCCCGGTATCGGCCGCGATTGTAATCAGGATCGTCGCCGGTTTCGGACGGTCGGCCGTGGCCGCGGTCGGGGTCGCGGCCCGGATTGAAATGTTCGCATTTATGATTCCGATGACGGTCGGGATGTCCCTCGTCCCGTTTGTCGCGCAAAATTACGGGGCGAAACGTTTTGACCGGATCCGGACGGTGCGGAGGGGAGCGTTCATTTTCGCGCTCGCGTTCGGATTTGTGAGCGCCGGGATTCTTCTGCTTATCGCGCGGCCCCTCGGACGGCTGTTTTCTTCGGATCCCGCCGTGGTGGATGTCCTGGTGCGTTATATTTACATCACCTGCTTCGGATACGGCTTCCTGGAAGTACACCGGTACGCGACGTTTTGCATGACCGGCATTCACCGGCCGATGATGGCCACCACCCTGAATGCCATTCGCGTTTTGGTCCTGATGATTCCGATGGCGTTTTTGGGGGCGAAATGGTTCGGCCTCTACGGAGTTTTCTGGGGGCGGTTGTTGACCGATCTCCTTGCGGCCGGAATCGGGATCATCTGGTCGGGAAAAATTCTCAAAAAAATGATCCCCGAGTGACCTTCCGACGCTGTGTTTCGTCAGAACAGGCCTTTTTCAAATTTAAAAAGCCGGGCGCTATCCTTCCGCTAATTATGTAATGTGTCTCCGGTGTTCTGGGGTATAATTCCGCTTATGTCGAACGATCAGATCATGCCTTCCGGCTATCGAAAGCTTCTTGCGGAGATTGTCGGTCTCTATGATAGCGCGCGGCGGACGACGCCGGACCTTCCGGATGACCCGTATTTCTTTTTAAAGGTCGTATGAGCATAGCGTTTCACAGTTAAAATGCCCCGATCTTTACGCGGTGGCTTGTCTGGTGCTCGATTTTTTGAGTGTCCATCCCTTTAGAGACGGTAATGGCAAGGTGGGCAGGCTCTTGACGCTTCTTGCGCTCTGCCAGCACGGCTATATGGTCGGCAAACATATCAGCCTTGAACGCGTTATTGAGCAGTCAAAAGAAACATACTACGAAACGCTCAACAAGAGCTCGCAGAAATGACATGAGGCCAAGCATGATGTCATGCCG
Organism: Candidatus Omnitrophota bacterium; assembly: GCA_022705945.1. Lineage (GTDB taxonomy): Bacteria > Omnitrophota > Omnitrophia > Omnitrophales > Aquincolibacteriaceae > UBA1443. The sequence goes on from JAKJDL010000005.1 coordinate 66,075, forward strand.
TGGTTCAATTATTTCCTCGGGACAGTGCTTGCGGCTTATAAGGAATTTGAAGAACGGGCAGAACAAATAAAACCCGGAAGGGGCGCCAAGACACAAATAGTAACACAGGTCATTGAGCGACAATCCGGCGAGTTTGCTATTTCTGAGATACAACGCGAGTGTCCGGGCGTTAGTCGTCCAATGATTCGAGTGATTCTCGAAGAACTTCGAGCCAAGGGGAAGGTTGAGGTGCTCGGAACCGGTAGAAGTGCCCGATGGCGTAAACGTGATAATAAGTCGTGAAACGTGATAATAAACGTGATAACAACTGAAATGGCTCAATCGGCTCAGTGAGGGATAATAAATTGCTCAAGTTCCCCGGGAGCGGAAAGGGTTTAAGGGGGTAGGCGGGGCCAAGATTGCTCATATTCAGGCCGCGCTTGAAATCGGGCGGCGCTATCGACAAGGACGATGTGTCCACCGGGAAGCAAAAGATCGCCTCTGCCAAGGATGTTGTTGATATATCATGCCACACCTCCGCGACCTCAAAACCGAGATGTTCAAGGTCATCTGTCTCCATTCAAACAATCGGATTATAGAAATCACAGATGCGATGTCCGGGAAGGTCCAAAAAGGCGTTTTGACGGACATGGATGGACATGATTTTACTGACCTGCAATAGATATTCTTCTTGACTCTCAAGCGCACCACACTAAAATGTCCACTAATCGGAAATATCCACTAAATAGTGGACATTTAGGGAAAGTAGACATTTAGTAATATCTTGGTTTACAGAGGGCCAAGTAAGGATTGAGTGAAGGAGTTGCTACGATGAAAATACTTTTAGGGGATAAGGCGAACATAATTATACGCGCCATGCTATCTCAACCCGATAGGAAATGGGTTGCCAGAGATTTTGAGAAAGAATTTGGCGTGGGGCGCGCGCATGCGGCAAAAGTATTATCAGAATTGCGCGCCAAGGGGTTTGTCGGAGGAGTCCGGTCTGGCAGGCTCGCGTACAGTATATTACAAAATAAAGAAGAACTTCTCGAGGAATGGCTTAAAGTCTATAAGTTTGAGCTTAACGAAGCCCATCTTTATTATTCAACCCGAGAGGATATTCTTTCCCGGCTAAAGGAATATTTTGCGGGAAAGAAAGAGCCCAATCAATACGCACTGACGCTTCATACCGGAGCTAATCTCATTACCAGCTACGTGAATACGCAGACGATATATTGTTACTTGCCGGTAGCGGATTTCAAACGCGCCTCGCTAGACTTGCGGCAGGTGCTTGATTTGAAGGAATTAAAAACGGGCGGTAATTTCTATTTAATAAACCCATATTATCGAAGCGCCACATTTTTCAATGCCCAGGCGATCAAAGGCTACAACGTTGTTTCGAATCTCCAGCTTTATTTGGACCTCTACCATTATCCGCAGAGAGGCAGGGATCATGCCGAGTATTTACTCAAAACATTAAAAGGGGAAGGAAAGCCAATTGCTTAAAGAATTCCCGGGAGAAAAACTTCTCATTAAAGTTATAGACGATCTGGCTGATTTTTTGCCGTACCTTGTTCTGGTCGGCGGTTGGGTGCCGTACATTTATGCCAAACACATGTGGAAAGACATCCCCAATATGGCAGTGACTACCGGAGATATTGATTTCGGTGTCGGAGATCATGATTTTAAAGGGAAGGATACCGTTGCTTCTCGGGTGCAACGATTGGGATATGGCGAGCGTCACGTTTCAATGGACAGATTGATTCCCTTTGTGCCTATTGTGAAAGATTCATCGGGAGATGCTAAAGCAGAGGTCGAATTTATTACCGATCCCAAGGTTTCCCGGAAAGTCATCAATAAGATCGTTGGTCAAGAGATCAAGATTAATGAAATCCGGCATTTCAGCCTGTTGCTTGGCTCTGTCATGCCGGTAAAAATGAACGGTAAGAGTATTCAGATACCGACAGAATCGATGTTTGTTTTCCATAAACTGCTGACGTTTGTGGATCGGGAAAATAAGGCTAAACTCAAGAAGGATCTTTATTACGTTTATTATATGATCAGATTCAGTCCGACAAAGGCGCAGCTTTGTGACGACGTGGTCGGCCTTATCAAAAAACTTAAAGAAGGCAGACAGGTCAAAGAGAATCTCAAAGAGTATTTTGCCAGCGTTGATTCGAAGGGGCCATTATTTGTTGAGCAGGAAAACGGCCCGGACGCTTATGTTGCGAACGTAAGAGAAGACGCGTTTGAAAAGTTCGGAGATATTCGGCGAAGGGTTGAGGAATGAGAGCCTTCGCCATCGGTGACGTCCACGGCGCCTACAAGGCGATGATGCGGTGCTTTGAGCGTTCAAAGTTCGATTATAAGAAAGACCGCCCGATCGTGATGGGCGATGTTTGCGACGGGTATCCGGATGTCAGACAGCGCATTGATGAGTTATTAAAGATCAAGCATTGTGATCTGATCATTGGAAATCATGATATGTGGGCGCTGGACTGGGCCTTGTGAGGCGACACCCCGGAGATATGGAGAAGCCAAGGCGGCGACCGGACAATGGCGTCGTATAACGGCGGACCTATGCCGCAGGCGCACATCGACTTCCCAAAAACGGACATCTTTGGTTGGAACTTGGGAATAAACTTTTTGTCCATGCCGGTTTTGTGCCGGATTTGCCATTGGAGCAAGATAGCGTTCAGGTACTTGTGTGGGACAGGTATTTACTCAAAGACGCGTGGGAAGCGGATAATTATAGACGGGAAGCGCAGATCATAAAATATGACGACATTTTATCGGACACACGACAACAGAGCTTTATAGGACGCTTGAGCCGCTTCATGTTTGCAACGTGTGGGATTTGGACACCGGCGCCGGTTGGTCAGGCAAGCTGACGATTATGATGGATATTGATACAAAGGAATACTGGCAATCGGAGTTATCAAAAGATTTATACGGCGGGACACCGGGCAATTTAGCTGGGACGAAATAATATGAACTACTGGTGGACATCGGGTGCGTTCACGAGAAATATAAGATCAAGCGAGAGGCCGGATGATACTTGTTCTTGAGTGAACGCCGGACACCGTCCGGCAACAGAAACCATAAGTCATGAAAGAGGTTTTATATGCAATGGATAGCGCCTGCAGAAAAGAATGAAGCGAACGATCTTCTGGAAAAACGGCTGTGGGACGCCGCCGATCAGCTCCGGGCTAACTCCGGCCTGACTTCAGCCCAATACTCCCAGCCCGTCCTTGGGCTTATTTTCCTACGGTTTACCGACAGCCGGTTCAAGGTCCAGCAGGCCAAGATAAAAAAAGCAGGTAAGACCTCCCGGCGCGGATCCCGCGTCGAAGATTCTGCCGCCTATCACGCCGAAGGCATCCTGTATCTGGCGCCCGGAGCCAGGTTCGACGAGCTCCTTTCATACCCTGAAGGCGGTAAAGGCGGAAAGTCGCTCGGCCAGGCGATCAACGAAGCCATGAGGAATATCGAGCGTGATAACCCTCAACTCGCCGGTGTCCTTCCCAAGACCTACGAAACCTTCGAGGCTCGGATCCTTGCGGAGCTTCTTAAAGTTATTTCCACGATTCCGTCTGACCTTGAAGGCGACTCCTTCGGAAAGATCTACGAATACTTTCTGGGTGAATTTGCCATGACCGAAGGACAAGCCGGAGGAGAGTTCTACACGCCGACGGCTATTGTCCGGTTGATCGTCGAGATTCTCGAACCGTTCCATGGGCTTATCCTTGATCCTGCCTGCGGATCGGGCGGTATGTTCGTCCAAAGCGCTCGGTTTGTGTCAGAACACCGGAAGAATCCTTCGAGCGAAATCAGCATCCACGGACAGGAGAAAGTAGACGCCACAGTCCGCCTCTGCAAGATGAACCTCGCGGCGCACGGTCTTGAAGGAGACATCAAGCAGGCCATTACCTATTACGATGACCTCCACAAGAGCACAGGCCGGTTCGACTTCGTTCTCGCCAATCCTCCGTTTAACGTCAATGCCGTGGACAAGGAACGTCTCAAAAGTGACGTCGGCCCGGGCAAACGCTTCCCGTTCGGGTTGCCACGCACAGACAACGCGAACTATCTCTGGATCCAGCTGTTTTATTCGGCGCTGAACAGTAAGGGCCGCGCCGGTTTTGTGATGGCTAACTCCGCGTCTGATGCGCGCTCTTCCGAACAGGAGCTTCGCAAAAAGCTCATCGAAGACCGTGCTGTTGATGTGGTGATCGCTGTCGGGCCGAATATGTTCTACACCGTGACGCTCCCGTGCACGCTCTGGTTTTTGGATAAAGGGAAGAAGAAAACACCGCGAGCGGATACGGTTTTGTTCGTTGATGCGCGGCAAATTTATCGACAAATATCAAAGGCTCAAAGAGACTGGACTCCGGCGCAGATCAGTTTTATCTCCAATATTGTGCGGCTCTATCGTGAAGAAGAACCCGACTTTACCCTTGGCAGGGATGAAGCGGCCAAGCGGGTTTCCGAAGCCTTCGGAAAGAAACCCCAATACAAGGACATCCCAGGTCTTTGCAAGGTTGTGACGATCAAGCAAATTGAAAAACAGGGCTGGTCGCTCAATCCCGGCCGCTACGTTGGTGTTGCGCCCGGTGGAACCCTCAGCAACGAGGACTTCAAGGAGCAGTTTGAAACTCTGAACGAAGAACTTGAAACCTTGAATGTTCAGGCCCGCAAACTTGAGCAAACCATCGCTCGCAACGTGACGGAGATTCTAGAGGCATGACGAAGGTCGAGCTCCGCACAGTTCGAATTGGTGACTTGGGCCGCGTCATCACCGGCAAGACACCACCGAGCGCCTACCCAGAACTGTTCGGGGAGGAATTTCCGTTTCTTACCCCTACAGACATTGACGGTGTTGCGCGTTACATCGAACCAGAACGCTTCCTATCGCTAAAGGGATACGATCACCAGCAACAACTGCTTCTTCCGCCGCGCTCTGTCTGTGTTGTTTGTATTGGCGCTACGATCGGCAAAGTCTGCATGACCAACAAGCCATCGTTTACAAACCAGCAAATCAACTCCGTCGTTGTGAACGAAAGGGAACATGACCCCATTTTTGTTTACCACCTTCTTACGACCTTGCGCGATGAGTTGAAATTAAATGCTGGTGGCGCTGCGACGCCGATCATTAACAAGACAGCTTTTTCAGAGATCGAAATCAATGTCCCGACATTGCTGGAGCAGCAGCGGATTGCGAACATTTTGTCGGCTTACGACGAACTGATCGAGAACAGTCAGCGGCGCATCCGGATATTGGAGACGATGGCCCGTGCTCTTTACCGTGAATGGTTCGTCGATTTTCGTTTTCCCGGCCACGAAAAGCATCCCCTTGTTGCCTCATCCATTGGCAATATCCCCAAAGGCTGGGAGGTCAAAAAACTCAAGGATGTCGGTCGCCTCACAATGGGTCAGTCGCCCAAGTCAGAGTTCTATAACGAGACGGGAGAAGGTCAGCCATTCCATCAGGGGGTGACCGATTTTGGTGATCGCTTTCCAACCGACCGCTTGTTTTGCGCCATCGAGGGGCGCGTTGCTGAAGCTGGCGACATTCTGTTTAGTGTTCGTGCTCCCGTCGGACGCATGAACATTGCTGATAAGAAAATCATCATTGGTCGTGGCTTGTCCGCTATCCGAGATAACAACGGCCATCAATCCTTTCTCTGGGAGCAGTTGCGCAACCGTTTTGCTAAAGAAGACATGATGGGTAACGGTGCAATCTTTGCAGCAGTAACAAAAGATGATATGCAAGGCATCGAGTTGCTTTGTCCGCCGCAATCACTCGTTGTGGATGCCGAGAAGCACCTTGTTTCGATTCACGAAAAAGTTAGCATTCTCACTCGCCAAATTCAAAACCTCCGCCGCACCCGCGATTTTCTTTTGCCGCGATTAATGTCGGGACAATGTAATCTTCAGGAGGTTTAAGTCGTGGCTCTTCCGCACAGATTCATTTTGATGGCGAGTTTTATTAACGAGGGAGCTTTTGAGGAATCGATTGAACAAAGTCTGACCCCCAATCGCGGGGGTGAAAGGAATACCAGGGGAAATTGAAAAGAGGAAATGAAATGGCTTATATTTTTCTTGATGAATCGGGCGACCTAGGTTTTGATTTTACGAAAAAAGGAACTACCCAGTATTTTGTAATCACACTGCTCTTTGCGGATCACAAACGACCTATCGAAAAATGTGTCCGCACGGTTCACGCGCACTTGCGCAAGAGATTCAGGCGAATAGGAGGCGTTCTCCACGCGTGCAAGGAGGAAGACGTTACACGGCAGAGATTGCTACGATGCCTGTCGCAAAAGAATTGTGCCGTTATGACAATTTATCTCAACAAGAAGAGAGTTTACACGCGCCTACAGGATGAGAAAGCGGTCCTTTACAATTATGTGACGAACATATTGCTTGACCGGATTTTTACGAAGAAATTGGTTTCCTCCGACGACATTCATCTGATTGCCTCCAAACGGGAAACCAACAAATTCCTTAACGAAAATTTCAGGTCCTATTTGAGACGGCAAATGATTGTAAATCATACTCGCAAAATTGCGGTTGAAATTCGGACACCGGCTGAAGAAAAAGCCTTGCAAGCGGTGGATTTTGTGAGTTGGGCAATATTCCGAAAACCGGAATGGCGGGATGATGTTTATTACAACACGATCAGGGGAAAGATTGTGGAGGAGAATCCGTTATTCCCCTGAAAATGGTAAAGCCTCATTCGCTGTTTACGAGGAACCCTGCGGAACCCCACGAATGAGGACTTACTTACCGCACAAACTATAGCATTTTATTCATGATGATGCAATGCGCTATTTGATTAAAAATTACAATGTAAACCTAAAAAAGCTCAAAAAAAGCAAAAAAAAGCTTTAACTAATTTAGACTCAATGAGTTACTATTTGACGGTTATTTGATTGCTGGGAGACAACGAATGCCCCATGATTATTCCGAAGACCAACTTGTAGAGCAGCCGGCGATACGGCTCTTTAAGGAGCTTGACTGGGACACGACTTCAGCTCTTGAGGAAGTCCTTGGTCCAGGTGGGACGCTGGATCGTGAAACGAAGTCAGAAGTTGTTCTCATCTCCCGGTTGCGCGCAGTACTTGTCCGACTGAATCCCGCGTTACCACCTGAAGCCATCACAAGCGCCATTGATGAACTGATTCGCAACCGTTCGGCGACGAGTCTTGCCGGCGCTAACCGCGAAGTCTCTGAGCTTCTCCGGGAAGGTGTAAAGGTTTCGGTTTCTGACCGTGAGCACGGCGGGCAGAAGACGGAGAGAGTTCGGATCATTGATTGGGATAATCCCGCGTCCAACGACTTCCTTCTTGTCAGTCAGTTCACTGTAACCGGGCCGTTATATACCTGCCGGCCGGATCTGGTGGGATTTGTGAACGGGATTCCGTTTGTGGTGATCGAACTGAAGAAGCCCGGCGTTCCTGTCCAGCAGGGGTTTGACGATAATCTGACCAGCTATAAACATCCGCAAAACGGTATTCCGCAACTCTTCTGGTATAACGCGCTCCTTATCGTCTCAAACGGCACGGACAGCCGTGTCGGGTCTGTTACGGCCGGATGGGATCATTTCGGGGAATGGAAACGCGTGAAAAGCGAGGCCGAACCACGCACGGTATCGCTTGAAAAGATGATACGCGGGACCTGCGCCAAAGAACGGCTGTTGGATCTAGCTGAAAACTTCACCGTCTTTTCGGAACAAAGAGCCGGGCTTTTGAAAATCTTGGCGCGAAACCATCAGTATCTTGGTGTTAATAATGTGTTGTCGGCTCTTCAGGATGTCAAACGAAAGCACAGTCAGCTTGGTGTGTTCTGGCACACGCAAGGTTCGGGCAAGAGTTTTTCCATGGTCTATTTTTCTCAGAAGGTTCTGCGGAAGATACAGGGGAACTGGACTTTTGTCATAGTGACTGACCGGACGGAACTGGACGATCAGATCTACCGGACTTTCAAGGCGTGCGGTGCTACGAGCGAACATTGTCAGGCCGAAAGCTCCGCACATTTAAGACAGCTTCTTGGCGAGAATCACCGGTATGTTTTTACTCTCATCCACAAATTCCGAACCGAGAACGGGACTCCTCATCCGATATTGAGCGATCGCAATGACATCATCGTGTTGACCGACGAAGCCCACAGGAGTCAATACGACACGCTGGCGCTCAACATGCGGACGGCTTTGCCCAACGCTTTGTTTCTTGCCTTTACCGGCACGCCGCTCATTAAGGGCGAAGAAGAACGGACCCGTGAAGTCTTTGGTGATTATATTTCGGTCTATGACTTCCAGCAGTCGGTTGAGGACGGTGCGACTGTTCCTCTGTTCTATGAAAACAGGACGCCCGAATTAAGACTGAAGAACCCGGATCTGAATGACCAGATTTATGATCTGATCGATGAAGCGGGGCTGGATCCGGCTCACGAAGAACGGTTGGAGCAAGAGCTGGGACGGCAGTATCACATTATTACCCGCGATGACCGTCTGGATACGATTGCCCAGGACATTGTCCGAAACTTTCTGGGGCGGGGGTTTATCGGTAAGGCGATGGTCGTATCGATCGATAAGGCAACGGCGCTCCGGATGCATGACAAGGTCCGGAAGTATTGGGCGGAAGATCTCAAGAGAACACAGAAGGAATGGGATGAGATCACATCTTCCGGAGACAAGTATGATTCGGAAAAGAGGCGTGTCCTTGAAGAACGGTTGAAGCTGCTTAAAGAGACCGACATGGCCGTTGTGGTCTCGCCGGGGCAGAATGAGATCGAACAAATGAGAGCTCTCGGGCTTGATATCGTTCCGCACCGGGAGCGGATGAACAGAGAGCCTCTGGATGAGAAATTTAAGGACCCGAAAGATCCATTCCGGATCGTGTTCCTTTGCGCGATGTGGCTCACCGGTTTTGATGCGGAGTGTTGCTCGACTATTTATCTGGACAAGCCGATGCGGAACCACACTTTGATGCAGACCATCGCCCGGGCGAACCGTGTTTTTCCCGGTAAATACAACGGTTTGGTCGTGGACTATGCGAATGTTTTTGCGTCCCTGGAGCGGGCGCTTGCGATTTACGGTAAGAGGAAAGGTGGAGAAAGGCCGGTCCGAGACAAGAAAAAGCTCGTTGAAAATCTCCGGAAGGCGGTTGAGGATGCGGTGAAGTTCTGTGATAAACACGGGGTCAGTATCAAGTCGATCGAAAAGATACCGGCCGGAACGATGGACAGGCTTACCGCTATTGCTGAAGCGGTTAACCCGCTCATTTCGCCGGATAAGGTGCGAAAGGACTTTTTCGCCGCAGAGAAGCTGGCAATGACACTTTATAACGCGGTTAAACCGGATCCGGTGGTCCTGGAATTTTCTTCCAGAATTAGCTGTCTTGCGACCATTGCGAATGTTATCCGGGAACGGACCGGCGGAAATGTTCCTGTCGATATCACGGCCATTATGGGGGATATTAACCGCCTGCTTGATGAGTCGATTGAAGCTGAGGGCTTCAGGATCAGGGAAAAGACAGGTAGCGGGATCGAAGGCGTTATTGATCTCAGCCGGATTGATTTCGAGGCCCTGGCCAGGCAGTTCAAGAAATCCAAGTGCAAGAATCTGGGGCTGGAGTCGCTAAAGGCGGCGATCCGCGCCCAGCTGGAACGTCTGATCCGGCTTAACAGGAACCGTGCTGATTATCTGGCTAAGTTCGAGGAGCTGATCGAGTCTTACAATGCGGGGAGCCGGAATATCGAGGAGTTGTTCAGGGAACTTCTGGTTTTCAGCCGGTCGTTGAATGAGGAAGAGAAGAGGCATGTTCGGGAAAACCTGAGCGAAGAAGAACTGACGATTTTTGATGTTCTGGTCCGCCCCGGTCCGGATCTTTCATCCGACGAGCGGGAGCAGGTCAAGAAGGTAGCCAGGGAGCTCCTTCAAAGGCTTCGGTCTTTATTTGTGATCAACTGGCGGGAAAGGGTTCAAACCCGAGCGCGGGTGGTGGAAGCCATCAAGGATGAACTGGATCGACTCCCGGGTGGATACACGCAAGACCTTTACCAGCTAAAATGTTCAGCCGTGTTTGAGCATGTCTACGAGAGTTACTTTGGCGAGGGTAATAGCGTTTTTGTATCTTCGCAATCCTGAGTGTACCGGGATCTATTCTCAAAGCCGCAAATTTCAAAAGCAAGATACCATCCTTCCGCTAATTATGTAATGTGTCTCCGGTGTTCTGGGGTATAATTCCGCTTATGTCGAACGATCAGATCATGCCTTCCGGCTATCGAAAGCTTCTTGCGGAGATTGTCGGTCTCTATGATAGCGCGCGGCGGACGCTGGTTCACGCGCACTGGGAGATCGGAAAGCGGATTGTCCGGATTGAGCAGGACGGCGCCGCCCGCGCGGCTTACGGGGCGGGACTGCTTGTGAGGCTCTCTGAGGACCTGACCCGGGAAAGAGGAGTCGGGTTTTCGCCGAGCAGTATCAAGCGGTTCCGGCAGTTTTATCTGTTGCACCCAAAAGGTGCGCCGGCGCACCTTTTGACCTGGGCGCATCACGCGGAGCTTCTCACGGTCCGTGACCGAAAGACCCGGTTACTGCTCGAAAAACGCGCGGATGAGCAGGGGATGACCCGTGATGAACTGCGAAAGTTGATCCGCGAAAGGCGCGGAATTGGAAAAGGCGATCGGGGTGAGGTCGCTGACGGGACGCCCCTTGTCCCGAAAAAGGGACCGCTCGGCCTTTATCAGATCAGAAGCGGAGCTGACATCGGGTGGCCGCGGTCCGGCGTGCTTGTTTTTGACCACGGGTTTCGTTTTTATGATGCGCTGGACGACACGCAGGCGCAAGGTCTCGCGGCGGGTGATTTTGTGGAGGAGCGGGACGGTAAGCTCGTGAAGGCGGATCAAGCGAAGCGGCCCGGTTATACCTACACGGCTTATTTGCAGGAGGTGATCGACGGGGACACGCTCCGGGTCGCGCTGGATGCGGGGCTTGGAGGAATTGCCCGTCAAAAGCTGCGCTTGCGCGGGATCGACTGTCCCGAGATCGATACGCCGGAAGGGAAGGCCGCGAAAGTGTTTGTCGAGACTGTCCTGGAGGAAATTTCCTCGATGACCGTTTACACCTCAAGGAATGCCACTCACGACCGCTATGAGGCGGATGTGTTTTTTAATGACCAAGACGGCCGGGAAGTTTTCCTGAACGGTCTTTTGCTGGACACGCGACACGCCGTCCGGATGAAGAGGTAAGATGAAAGTGCTGTCAAAGACTTTCAGCTGCCCTGATTCCTGTTTATCTCAAGGGAGATCAGGACTGCAAAAGTCCCGGTAAATGAATGAAAGTATTATTGAAGACTTTCGGCTGGCCATTGGCCCCGCGTTTACACCCGCCTTTGCGCCATACTTTTTAAGCTCTACCCGTGAGCAGTTTGGTATAATCCGCAAAGGTTCGTGGCGTTTTTAATCGTGTGGCAGGGGAAGGCAAAATGACCAAGCGCAAGATATTCATCAGCAGCGTTCAGAAGGAGTTCAAGGATGAGCGGGCCGCCTTGAGGGATTTTATCTCCGGCGATCCCTTGTGCAGGCGCTACTTTGACTGTTTTCTTTTCGAAGATATTCCCGCCCAGGACCGCAGGCCGGACGCCGTCTATATCGATGAAGTCAGGGATTGCGATATCTATGTGTGTCTTCTCGGCAATGAATACGGAGCTGAAGATGCCCGCGGATCTTCGGCTACGGAGCGGGAATTCAGGGAGGCGACGGAGCGCGGAAAGACGCGGCTTCTTTTTGTCAAAAACACGACTGAAAAAGACCGTCACCCTAAAACAGCTAAATTGATCAACAGAGCCGGCAACGAGGTTATTCGCCGGAGGTTTTCCAACGCCCCGGAATTGATCTCGCAACTGTATGCAGCCCTTGTGCAGTATTTGGAGGAGCAGTGTCTTTTGCAGACCGTTCCGTTCGATGCTGCTTCCTGCCGCAATGCTGTTTTGGGCGACATTGACGAATCTGCCGTTGGGAATTTTCTTGAGGCTGCCCGGGCCGAACGCAAGTTCCCCTTGCCGCCACGCACTTCGGCGAAAAAGCTTTTCACTCATTTGAACCTATTCAATAACGGCAAGCTGACGCATGCCGCGGTCCTGTTGTTCTGCAGGAATCCCCAGAAGTTCCGCGCCCTGTTATGTGCCGAGGTTAAATGTATGCATTTTCACGGGACCGAGGTGCAAAAGCCGATCCCTTCGTACCAAACCTACCGGGGAACATTGTTCGAACAGGTTGATGAAGCTGTTGATTTCGTGCTCGGTAAACTGGATCGCACGGTCACGCCCAGCAAAACCGCTGTTGCGAGCGATGTATCGTATGAGATACCCAAAATGGTGATCCGCGAAGCAATCGTTAACGCGGTCGCGCATCGGGATTACACATCCAACGCAGGCGTTCAGGTCATGCTGTTTGCGGATCGACTTGAGATCTGGAACCCAGGGGCACTTCCTGAAGGGATGACGCCGGCGACCCTACGGAAAGCCCATGCCTCTGTGCCGAGAAACCCGCTGATCAGCGATCCGCTTTTCTGGGCGAGATACATTGAACGGGCGGGAACCGGAACGATCGACATGATCGCTCTGTGCAAGAAAATGAAGATCCCGGAGCCTTCGTTTCAGCAGCGGGGAGGTCAGTTCGTCCTGATAATCCGTCGCAAGAAGAAGGCCCCTCCGAAAGCCCGGCCCATCACCCACGAGGTTCAGGGACCAAGTCGGCACCAAGTCGGCACCAAGTTGGCACTAAGTCAGCACCAAGTTGAGATATTGCATAAGTGTCAGGCTGAGAGCAGGATAGCCGATCTCATGAAGATCACTGGGCGGACAGATCGCACCAAGTTCAGGCATCAGGTGCTTAGTCCTCTCGCAGATGCGGGATTGATCGAAATGACGGTTCCTGACAAACCCCAAAGCAGTAATCAGAAGTACCGGTTGACGGAAAAAGGGGTTGCGTATTTACAAGGGCGCAAAAGGGCTGCGTGCTTCACGGCAAAGTTGTGATTCATGAAGGCCGTATGGATTCTGACCGGGGGATGAAAGGCCTCAAGAGCTGTGTCTCCTTGGAAAAAGGGAAACGGAAGCACGGGGAAATGATATGATATGAAACTGAGAGCGAGCGGAATGCCGTGAATTTTCGAATTCGATGTGAAAATGATTGGCTGTGCAATCTTGGGAAATGGTTTTTAGCCTATCGACAGAAAGAAGAAGGGAATTAATATTGAGAAGAACTTTAAAACAAAGACCTGAATAAAAGTGGTAAAAGATTTATTTCTAAAAAGGGGGGTGTTATGGGAATGTTTTGTTTTCAATGTCAGGAAACTGCAAAAAATATCGGTTGCGCGATAAAAGGAGTCTGTGGGAAGCCCGAAGAAACCGCTGGTTTGCAAGATTTGCTTATTGAAGTGTGTAAGGGGATTTCGTTTTTCGGCAGGCGCCTTAAGGAAATTGAATCGGTGGATAAAAAGTTTGGAAAATTCATTTGCCAGTCACTGTTTGTTACTATAACTAATGCCGCTTGGGATGATGACGCGATAATTGTTAGAATTAAGGAAGGCATTGCGGTCAGGAATGAGATAAAGAAGACTTTCTTGGATGCGCACAAAAAGAAATATGGGCAAGATTTTTCAGAAGTTTTTCCTGGTTGCGCGGTATGGAGCTTCGATAAAAAAGATGAGATCCTTGCAAAAGCCCAATCCGACGACCTCAGGATTAATGTCAACGACAATGAGGATGTCAGGTCTTTGCGCCAGTTGCTTATTATCGGATGTAAGGGGATTGCGGCTTATGCTGACCACGCCGCTGTCTTAGGCTTTGAAAAAGACGATGTGTACGACTTTATTATGAATGCATTGGATTCTACGTTGCGTAATCTGTCTGTTGATGAAATGGTTGCCATGGTGATGAAGGCCGGGGAAGGAGCGGTTACAACAATGGCACTTTTGGATGAGGCAAATACTTCTACATACGGTCATCCTGAAATAACGGAGGTTAATCTGGGAGTTCGCAAGAATCCCGGTATTCTGATTAGCGGCCACGACCTTAAGGACATGGAAGAATTGCTTAAGCAGACAGAGGGTACAGGTATTGATGTATATACCCATGGTGAGATGCTCCCAGCTAATTATTATCCGGCTTTCAAAAAATATAAAAATTTTGTCGGAAACTACGGCGGATCGTGGTGGCGTCAGAATAAAGAATTTGAGTCGTTTAACGGCCCTATTATTTTGACTACCAACTGTTTGATTCCGATAAAAAAGGAAAATACCTATTTGAATAAGTTGTTTACGACCGGAGTGGTAAGTTATTCTGGAGCCAAACATATCTCGGACCGGAAAAAAGACGGGGCAAAAGATTTTTCAGAAGTGATTCGCTTGGCGAAAACCTGTAAAGCTCCGGATGAATTGGAACAAGGAACCCTTACCGGTGGTTTTGCCCATAATCAGGTGATCGCTCTTGCGGATAAAATTGTTGCTGCGGTTAAATCCGGAGCGATAAAACGGTTTGTGGTTATGGCCGGGTGCGATGGGAGGTACCCCTCACGCAATTATTTTACTGAGGTTGCGGAAAAACTGCCGAAAGACACGGTTATCCTTACCGCGGGGTGTGCCAAGTACCGCTACAACAAATTGCAGTTGGGCGAAATCGGAGGTATCCCCCGTGTCCTTGATGCCGGGCAGTGCAATGATTCCTACTCGTTGGCGGTTATTGCCTTGAAATTAAAAGAAGTGTTCGGGCTGAAAAACATTAACGAATTGCCTATATCGTACGATATAGCGTGGTATGAACAAAAAGCGGTAGCTGTTCTTCTTGCCTTGCTCTATCTTGGCGTTAAAGGAATACGTTTAGGGCCTACATTGCCGGCATTTCTTTCTCCGAATGTTGCCAAGGTATTGGTTGAGAAGTTTGACATTAAGCCGATTGGTACTGTTGATGAGGATGTCGCTGCTATCATGTCGGGAAAATAGACGGACAAAGGAGTTATTGATGAATGTATTAGAAAATATTCCCTACAATGACGATAAAATGGGGAATCGCAAAGTCGTTGATGAGAAACATCTGCTTGTTATGCAGATAGCGTTAAAGCCCGGCCAAAGTGTGCCTCAGCATAACGCTAATTCAAATGTTCATCTGCTGGTTGTAAGGGGCGATTTAGCGGTTAATCTTAACGGTCTGGATAATCATGTCAAAGAAGGTGATCTGTTGCCAGTTTCTTATCAGACGCCGATGATTATTAAGAACACCGGTAGTATTGAGGCCACGTTTTTGGTGTTTAAGACGCCCAATCCTTCGGAAATGCAAAAAGAAAAGTGATGAAGATTCGGGATAGTGGTATGCCGGATCGGTGCGTGTGGGAGAACCTTTTTGATGTCCAAGGGATTTTGACAAATATGGAGCTGGATTCAAGAGTTCGTGATGTCGTTGAGGTTGGCTGTGGCTATGGTACGTTCACGATACCTGTTGCGAAAGTGATCAGCGGCCAGATCTATGCGTATGACGTTGATGAGGAGATGATCCGTATAATAAAATCTGAAGCTGAAAAGGCCAAGCTGAATAATGTGGAAGCCGCGTTGCGGGATGTCCTCACGGATGGCTTTGGGCTTTCTGCTGAGAGCGTGGATTATGTGATGCTTTTTAATATTTTGCATCTTGACACCCCGGTAGTGTTGCTCAAAGAGGCTCATCGGGTAATGATAAGTGGTGGAAAGCTTGGGGCCATCCATTGGAATTACGATCCGTCAACACCACGTGGCCCTTCGATGGAGATACGTCCCAAGCCGGAAGAGTGTATTAGATGGGCAGAGCAAGCAGGGTTTCATTCTCCAAAGATGTATGACCTGAAGCCCTACCATTACGGAATTGTTTTAGAAAAATAACGGGAGATTCAGGTTTGTAATTTCATTTGCAATTATGATTAGCAATAGCGGCAAATCATGAAAAATTGCGGTTGATATCGGCCGCATGCCTGACTTCCCCTCCTCAATCTTCTAGGGCAAATACCCCATAGCTACTTGGCAGGGCCAAGCCTACACTTAAGCGTAGCCGAATGCCTCGGTAAAAGATCGGGGAGCCTCTTTATGTTAGCAAGCTTTATGCTTTACTTTGTTCAAGGCTGTGCTAATATGTGAATCACATTCACATAATAAAGGCGAGAGTCACGATGGCTAAAAAAACAAAAACGCATGTCCGGAAAAGGCAAATCACGAAAGCCGTTTTAGATATTTTGAATAAAAAGGCTCTTGAAGGTCTCACGATCGAATCCATCGCAAAAAAGACGCGAATGACCAACAGTAATGTTTACCGGCATTTTGCCGGGAAAGACGCAGTTGTGGGATCTGTAATCGAACGGATCGGCGAGGCTCTCCAGAAGATCGTTCAAGATGCGTGTAAAAATCGCACACCTCTGGAGTCTCTGGAAGAAATATTCATGCGGCATATTAAATTTATTGAGCGGAACAGATATTATCCGCGGATCATATTCTCCGAAAATGTGTATCGCGCAGGGCCTGAAATTTCCTTGGCGCTGAACCGGCATATGATGGGGTATTCCGGTGAAATTAAAGATATTCTCAAGAGGGGAATCCAATGTCGCTGTTTTTCCGACGATCTTGATGCGGAAGCTGCAGCAGACACGTTTGTGGGGCTTATTCAGTCGATCGCGATGCAGTGGGTCATCTCGGGCTACCGGTTTTCGCCTTCAAAGAAAGGGAAGAAAGCGTGGAAAATATTTTTAAGAGGTATTCTCACAAAGGGCTGATTTGTTTAGTTATGGCGGTTGCAATCGCTCCCTGTGCTTACGGTGGGGAGTCCCGTGTGAGTAATATTCATAATTTATCAATCGAGAATGCCGTCGCGTTAGCTTTCAAGAACAATAAAGAAATTTTGGCCCAGGAAAAAGAAATTGAAATAGCAAGGGCCAGAATTCTCGGTGCGGTCAGTGAATCATTGCCTAAAATTGACTTGAATGGAGGCTATTCTCATCAGGATGCCGTCATGAGCATCGGCCCAGCGGCAGTTTCGAAGAAAGATATCGGGGTGTTTGTCGGCTATAACAATCAGAATGATTTAGGAGTTTCAGCCCGTCAACCGCTTTTTGAAGGAGGCAAGAATCTCGCTCTATTCAAACGTTCAAGGATCGAATTAAAGATCCAGGAAGAGTCTTTTCGGGTCCGTAGACATGCCGTTGAGTTTGAAACGAAAAGGCTTTATTACGGTCTTCTTCTGGCTTATGAAACGGAACGAATTAACGGGGAATTAGTTCACCAGGCCAAGTCCCATTACATGGACGTTGAGAGGCGATTCAGGGAGGGAGCTGCCTCACGATTCGATTTGCTTCAATCCAAGGTTCAGATTTCCAAAGTCGAGCCCGAACTCGCAAGAGCCCAAAAAGCAAAGAATCTGATCGCTGAGGAGTTGAAAAAACTTTTGGGGTTGGAAAGGATGGATGTCATTTTGCTTACAGGGGAGCTTGCTTATACTTTGATTCAAATCGATGAAGATCGATTTTTGGAACAAGCTCAGAGTATGCGACCGGAATTAGAGATGCGTTCTCTTGAGATTAATGCGGATAAGCAGGGGATAAAAATCGCTCGTTCCGGATGGCTGCCGAAGATAAATGGGGAATTCAATTATTATTCTAAATCCGATGCTTTTATGAAGGATGTTTTTAATTCTCAGCACAATAATTGGAATATCGGGGTAAGGGTTACTATCCCTATCTTTGATGGATTTTCGGCGAAGGCCAAAGTGGATGAAGCTAAAGCGCGATATTCCCAGACAATCATTAAGAAAGAGGACGTGGAAGACCAAGTCGTTCTTGAAATCAGACACGCTTGCTTTGATTTGTCTGAGGCGAAAACTATTATTGATTCTGCGCAGGAGGGTGTTGAAAGTGCACGAGAAGCCCTGAAAATTGCTGAAGCCAGCTATCGTGAGGGGCAAGTCACAAATCTTGACGTTTTGGATGCACAGATTTCTTTAAGCCAGATCGAGAAGAATCTTTCAGACGCCATTTATGATTACATTGTTGCTCTGGCCTACTTGGATAAGTCCATAGGCCGTAGTCCATTCGAGGAGACAAAAAATGAAAACTAGAATCAAAATTATCGGAGCTGCGCTGGTTGTATTTTTTATTTTATTTCAATTGGGAGGGTATCTTTTGCGTCGGAGTCAACATCCGCACGCCATCCTCAGTCTTTCGGGTAATATCGAAGCAACCGAGGTGCGATTGTCTTTTCAGGTTGCAGGGAAGATCAAGGAAATGATGGTCGACGAGGGGCATTATGTAAAGAAAGGGGACATCGTTGCAAAACTTGACACTGAAGAATTAATCAAGATCAAAGCGAAGGCGGCAGCGTCAGCGGCAGAAGCGAAATTTAGCTATAAAAGGCTCGAAGAAGATTTTCAGCACGCGGAGAATCTTTTTAAAGTAGGTTCTGTTCCCGAATACAAAAAAGATGCTACGGAAACGAGCTGGAATATGGCGAAAGCAAAATGGGATGAACTTGAGTCCACGCTTCATTTGGCTCAATTAAGGCTAGGGTATTCGGATCTAGTAGCTCCGTTGAATGGTTTTGTGCTTGTTAGAAGCGCAGAGGTCGGGGAAAACGTGCAGGTGGGGAGCACGATATTTACGGTGGCCGATCTGGAAAGTGTTTGGCTCACGGCCTATATCAATGAAACAGATCTTGGAAAAGTGAAGTTAAATCAAAAAGCGGACATCAAGATTGATAGCTATCCTGACAAAGTCTACAAGGGGCGTATTTCTTTTATCTCGCAAGAGGCGGAATTCACGCCTAAACATATTCAAACGAAAGAAGAACGAACCAAGCTCGTTTATCGTGTAAAAATAATAATTGAAAATCCAGAATTCGAACTAAAACCCGGGATGCCAGCAGACGCTTATCTTGGAACGGTCTGACACATGTGGGCTATACGGGCGCGGGGATTAACAAAAAAATTTGATCAGAAGACGGTTGTTGATGGACTCGATCTGGAGATTGAAGAAGGCGAGATATTTGGGCTTGTAGGACCGGATGGTGCCGGGAAGACCACCACGATGAGGCTTGTATGTCGTCAGACCTTTTTGGACACGGTTTCAGGATTTAAGTTTGCACTTTGACCGTGGTTTGGGTCGCGGTTGAGATTGTAAAGCTTGCGTCTTTCCAGGGTCAATCGTTTCTTTTCTTCTCTCGCTTTTAAGATCGCCTCCTTTCGTCCCGCATAGACATCATTCGGGGACACATTTTTGAGCGCCTCATGCGGC
>JAKJDL010000005.1:85462-85639 GCA_022705945.1 Candidatus Omnitrophota bacterium
TTGATCCTGCGGTTGAAACGTTCGATCTTACCGCGCCCCTGCGGATGGTAGGGTGTCCCGAGGATGTGTTTAATCCCATGAACGGCTAAATAATCCGCCATGATCCCCGAAGTGAAGCCGGAGCCGTTATCCGTGTAAAGCTTCGGCTTCTTCTCAGGATCAGTGAGATGTCCCTGG
>JAKJDL010000006.1 GCA_022705945.1 Candidatus Omnitrophota bacterium
TGACCGCCGTAGAGCGTTTTACCGTTCGCGTCTTTTGAATTCTGGAGATATTCGATCGACCAGAGCCAGAGCTCCATCGCCGAGGCGAGCGTTCCCGCACCCATGCCGGGCTTCGCCGCGTCAAGCCGGCGGAGGTCCTTGATCCAGTTCCTGAACTGCGCGAGAAAAACATCGTTTGTCATCGTAAGCGACATCTGGCGGCGCTGTACGCACTCGGGACCTTCGTAGGTCGCCTCAAGTTGCGCGTCCGACCACTTCTGCGTGAGAAACCCCGGGCAGTCCTCGGTGATCCCGTAGCCGCCCATGAGCGACACGGCTTCGCGCATCATCGTTGCGCCGTAGCCGGTGTTCCACAGCTTGCAGGCCGGGCAGAAAACGTCCGCGAGCGATTCCTTCACGACATACCGGACAAGGAAATCGTTCTCGTAATCGGCGAGGACATTGGCGTCACGCTGGGTTTCGGGTTTCCCCATTTCCGCAACGTAGGCAAGCGCCTTCTTGCGAGGCTCGGCGAACACTTTCATCTGCGCGCGCGGGCCCTTGACACCTTCCTTGAGGAATTTCGCGTCCTTCTGTTTTTCAAGCGGATCAAATTCGTCGAAAAGACGCGCCGCTTCGAATCCGAGGGAAGCGCTCGCTTCGCCGGTCGCCCACACGTCGATGAGGCGGTGCTGCGCGTCCTCTTTCTGCTGGATGCCGAGGTCGTAGCGAGGCGTGCCGGGTTTCGCCGCGTCACCGCCGCGGTAGCGCGTCCGCTGATACCGGATCACGGGTTCAATCGCGGAAAGGACTTTGGCAGAGGTCATCATCGCCACCGTTACGCGCGTTCTGCGGAAAACGGCCTCGATGACTTCATTATGGGTGTAATTCGGAATGATCACGCCGTCCTTCACCGTGTAGCCGCCGATAATACGGCTCGCGGGTATTTTCAGATTAAAAATGGGATCGTGCGTGCAGGAAAGCTGGTGCACAAGCTTCAGCGTCGGAGCGCCCGGATCATAAACCCCCTGGTCGCCCTTTTCGAGGATAACCATACAGCTCGATTTGATCTTCGGATCGGCAGTATCGACCGCCGCTGTGACAAAATTCGCGTAACCCATGTTCGTGATGAAACGGCCGCGTTTTTCGACCTGGATTATAGGTTCCTCGCCCTCCTTCCATTCCACAATCCGGATCCGGCCGGAAAGCATACCGGCATCAACGCCGACGTAAGGAAGAGGTTCCGTGAGCGCAAATGAGCCGCGGAGGATCTCGCGTTTCTCGCCCGGTTTCGGCGGCACACAGCCGCTCATGTAATGATGCACCTGCTCGGGCGTTCCCTTTTCCTGGATTGGTTCGAGCGCGAGGTTGTTCGCGAGACTTGCCGTCGCGGCGCCGGCATCGACCCAGGCCAGCTCGAACGCGATCAGCGCGAGCACAAGGTTTTTCGGCCCGGAGATATATCCGCCCTGATCCGGATCCATAAACGCCGCCGTGATCCCGGCTTCATCCATCGCCCTGAGCATTTCCTGCTTCTGGGGCGTCCAGTCATGGGTGGCGCGCTGTTTGTCCGCCACAAGGCGCGCGACGATGCCGCGGGCCACCGAACGGGTCGCCTGGACCACCATCTGGTGCTCGTAACGGTCGGCAAAGCGCCACATGATCGAGCGGACGTCATCGCCCGGAAGCGTGCTCATCAAGACTTTCTTTTCAGCATTCGCAGTGCTCATGGAAATTGCTCCCTTTCTGGATTTTAAATTACAGGAAACCCTCTGATTTCGCCCTATACAAACGGGATTCACTCCCTCCGGACCGGAGACAGAGCGAGCGGGGCATGACAAACCTCGCCCCTTCGGTTATAGGACTGAGCCCGATGAACCGAGGCCCGCGTATCTTAAGCGGGGAAATCCTCCCAGGCAAGGGAAAATGCCTCGTTCAGCGGAAAAATGCCCGGCTTCAGGAATGGCTCCCCATTGTTTTACGGAGCCTTTCGGTCGAAAGTTCAAGTTCTTCCATCAGAGCAAAAAAAAGATGCTCCTGATCCCGGATGACCTGGGGAATTGCCTGTGCGACATCCTTCCAGGACTTCACGAAGGCGAAGAGATCATCCTGGACTTCCCGCTTATCCAGAAAAACCTCTATTTTTTTCGAAAGCTTCAAAATAGCCAGGGCCTGTTCAAGGGTTTCAACGCAGGGCTTCGCGACAAAATCCCTGACCAGTGCGGTCAATTCGTTGCTGAGAAACCTGGCGACAGGTTCTTTATGGAGCTGAATATCAAGAGCTCTGGCGGAATCAATAATCCGGTAGATCGAAAGCGTTTTCTTCCCCGGGAATCCCTGGGCGCCCCAATCGCGAACCGCTTCCGCCAGACGCTTCCCGAGTGTATGCTCAGCCGCGTACCGGAACTCGATGGGGATCGGCACATTGATCGACCGGTAGATCTCATTCATGCGGAGATTTTCCTCATAAATGTTTTCGTAAAAATTACTGACCTTCTCGATCGTTTCATGTGTCAGCCGGTTGATAATATTCACACGATCGCCGAGCCGGAGGTCCTTCAGGGCATAATAAGCTTCCCCGAAATGGGAGTCTATTTTCTTCGAAAGGTCAAGAATCGGCAGCTGATACAGGGCGTCAAAAAGATCCCTCTCGAGAGTTTCAAAGGACGCCTCATCCCTGTAGGGCATAACCGAACAGCGGAAATCGTAAAATCCGATCTGGATCACGACAAAAACAAGGTCCCGCTCTTCCAACGTGACCCTTGAAACCACCCTGATGCGGCCGAAATTCATCGTGATCGTTCCGAAAAATTCCTTTCGCTGATGCAGGATATGAAGATTGTAGGCATACATCCTGACAACGTCGCTCTCCGCGTAATAGTCCTCAAAAATCGAACAAATCGCGTAGTAACTTACAATGTGCTGAAGGCTCGTCGCCGATGGTTTCACGAGTTTTTCGTAAACACCGCGGCCGTCTTTGAATATTTCCATATTGCTTTTGGCGAGAGCGAGATGCTCGAGAAATTCCCTCTCGAAATTAACTCCGCTGATCTCATCCCCCAGTTCCACGGCCCGGGCCGCATACTGGAGGATCTGCACGGTCTCAAGGCCCGAGATCTCGGAAAAAAACCAGCCGCAGCTTGTATACATCAACATCAGGAAGCGCTGCATCTCGAGAAGTTTGAGGCATGCCGTTACTTCCTGTTTATTTAACTCCCTGCAGGCATGCTTGTAAAAAAAAGCACGGATCGCTTTTTCGCTCCGGTCCAGGATTATCCGGATGTAATCGTCCCTGGCCATCCAGGGATCTTTCAGATATTTGGCCCCTTCTTTCTCATACACGCGGGAAAGTTCGTCCCGAAGCCAATCAAGCGCCCAGCGAAGAGGTTTCCTCCAGTGCTGGGTCCAGTTCGCCGGACCGCCGCCGCGACAGCCGCAGTGATCCTTCCACCGGGAAACTCCGTGCGCGCAGCTCCATGAGGTCCCTTCACCGTTCTCTCCCTCAATCAGCCGAACCTCATGCTTCGGGGGATTTTCTTCAAGATATTCACCGTAGTTGACGAGTCTGAAACCCCTCCTCGGGATCTCAACATACGTCAGGTAGCCCAGCACCCTGTCCCCGAACGGTTTATGATGACCGTAGGTCTCGCCGTCCGTCGCGATATGAATGAGCTGCGGACCCTCGGAATCAACGGCCGCGCCCTGAAGCCTGTCCATAAAATGCTTCGCGTCAAAAAGCAGATTGTCAAAACCGATCGCGCGGGAAATGGGCCCGTCATAAAAAAATATATCGATAAAAAGTGACGGATTGTTCTTGAGGAAATACCGGTAAGGGTACCGGGGATCAATATGTCCGCCGGTCACATCCCGCCACTCGCCTCCGTCAATCGGACGGACGGCCCGGGCCTGATAAGGCGAGAGGATGATGAATTTGATCTTCTCTTCGACCAAAACTTCCAGGGTCTCTTCATTGCAGGCCGTTTCGGGAAGCCAGATACTTTCAGTCTCCCGCCCAAAACGGTGCCGGAAATCCTCCATCCCCCACCGCACCTGCGTCCGTTTGTCCCGGAGGTTCGCAAGCGGCATGATCATGTGATTGTAGACCTGGGCAATCGCGTTCCCGTGGTTCCGATGCTGCTCGCGACTTACCTGATCGGCGCGGATAATACTTTTGTAGGTATCGGGATGCTTTGTTTCCAGCCAGGAAAGAAGCGTCGGGCCGAAATTAAAGCTGGACCGCTCGAAGTTATTGACGATCTCAACAATCTTTCCCTTTGCGTCAAGAGCCCGGGCGCGGGAATTCGGGAGATAGCATTCGTAATGGATACGCTCGTTCCAGTCATGGAAAGGGGCCGCGCTGTCCTGCTGCTCGATCTCCTCGATCCAGGGATTTTCACGAGGCGGCTGATAGAAGTGACCGTGAAGGCAAATGTTGACGTCTTTGGCCATGAATCTCCGAGTCCATCACCACGCCATGGGAGGAATCCTTGACCGCCAGCGGCCGGTATCCTGCCCCACGGGTGACTTTAAAAACGGTTATCGTTCCGTATTAAATCCAGAAGCGCTTTGGCGGATTCTTCCGGCCCCCGGCG
Organism: Candidatus Omnitrophota bacterium; assembly: GCA_022705945.1. GTDB lineage: Bacteria > Omnitrophota > Omnitrophia > Omnitrophales > Aquincolibacteriaceae > UBA1443. Next base: position 4,572 of record JAKJDL010000006.1, read on the forward strand.
TTCCCATCCGGAAACTCCGAGCCGGGTGCGCATCTGGCCTACGAATATACCTTTTTTGAAGAACGCTTCAAAGAATTTCTTCGCAAGAACGTCGTGCTCGGCCTTGCACTGGACAGGGCCGAACACGTTTGAGAAATAAGTATGAACGAGGCCCGTCGTTTTGGTGGTCCCCTTGCTCATCACAGCTCCTCCGCGAAAAATTTTTATCGCCTCATCCACAGACGTAAAACGTTCGATCACAGGATGGTCTTCATCCAAATCCTCGTAATTATTGGCATAAAGGACAAAATCGACCGGATGTCCTTTAATCACGTTCGCAAAAGTTGTGATGGGGAGCGCAATGCGCGAGTTGACCTGATAGGGATTCATGATAATCGCCCGGTCGATCTGCCCGAGAGCAAAACCCGGTTTCAGATCGTCAAGCCTTGAAAAAGCCCCCGTTTCAGTTCCGTAGCCAAGGACATCGCCATCTCCGGAAAGCTCCATGGAGCCCATGTCGTCCGCGACGACGACCATGTCCTGGATCAATTCCGCTCCAAAGCCCCGCATCGCTTCTATCGTTTCCGACTTCCCGGCACCCGTGTCTCCCATGAGAAGCAGCGTCGCCGGTTTTTCCCCCTTGAGATAAATCTTCATGAAAGCCCCGTGGAACGGCAGCTTCCCGGAGCGGATCTTTCTGATATTGTGAAGGGTCAGGATCATCTTCTTGAGATATCCGAAATAGCCCAACTCGTCGCAGGCAGGAACGGCGCCGACCAGCATGTCGTTTTCTTCATCCTCATAAAAAACCGTGGGGGAAATATCCATCGCTTTGAACTGTTCCGGGGGAACTCCGTAAAGATAAACCGCGTCGGGCCTTCTCTTCAAATCCTCGTCCGTGGCCAGTTCGAAAAGATTGGCCATGGAAAGGCCGAGCTCAAAGAATTTTTCGCTGAAATAAACATGGATCAGAAGATCTCCGGCCTTGACGGGATAGCAAAGCCACTCATCCCGCGAAAGATCGCACCAGTCCAGGGGATTTTCACGAATACGCTCAAATCGGCCTTCCCGTTTGTTGTTCGGCGGATTCAGGACAAGCGGCGGATAAAAAAGAATCTGCCGGATCACACCTACCGGAAGAAGTTTCCGGTAAGGCCCCTGTTCCGGATAAGGAACATCCTTCGGCGTCGCGATCACTGCCATTTCGGCTCCCGCGGCTATCTGGCGATAAATCCGGGGGTGGGTCCCGGAGATATTTTCCTGGATATCGCGGTAAGTTTGACGAACCAGGGACGTCAGGCCCTCGATAGTCCGGTTGAAGGTCCGGTAGGGGCGTTTATCCAGCTGGTCTCCTTCCGAATCACAGACAATAAAACGCTCAAAACCTCTCCAAAAGTTGTAAAGATACTCCACGAGATCGTTCAGAAGATTCCGGTCCTTGAAAAAATCATCGGAATCCTGCACGACGCGAAGCACATGATCGGCATCCACTTTTTCGAGAAACTGGAGAGTATCGATCAAAAGCCGGATATTTGCGTCATTGATCTCCCGGGAACCAAAAACGCGAAGAAGGATCGAGCCCCGCTTTTGAAGCGAAAGCATGGCCCGCTTTATGATCTCGAAACAAAGTTCGCTAGCGAGAAGTTCTTCGGCCGAATCACAAATCTGGTTCCGAAGGCGGATGATCACCTTGCTTCCGGTAATCCGGTAAGAACCGGCAAAAGAGGCAGGGCTCATCGAAGGACTCCTTCTCAGGCCCAGGATGCCGCTATACTCTGAACTTCAACAAGCATCGTTTTGCGATCCTCATCCGTGACGGTGGGAACCGATCCGAAATATTTGTGGCCCAGGACCTCGAGACCGCAAAAACCAAAAACTTCCCTGTCGCTCAAGAGCTCCATCGCTTTGAAAACCCCCGAACTTTCGTAGGCGGTGACGGGCGCACCCATCGTATTGATGATATAGACCTTTTTCCCCTTCATAAGTCCGACAGGGCCTTCCGGCGTGTAATCATAAGCAAATCCTTTGATAAACACGCGATCGATATATCCCCGGATCATGGCCGGCATCCCCGCCCACCAGACAGGATAGACAAAAACCAGGACATCAGCCCACCGGACATGTTCCTGTTCGATCTCGATATCCCTCGGTGTCCGTTCCTGAAGAAACATCTCAAAATCATCCGCCTTCAGCACCGGATCAAACCGCATCGCGTAGATATCCCTCAAACGAACATTTTTCCCTTTGTCCTTGAGCGTCTTGACAAGTGTTTCCTTGATCGCATGATTAAAACTGGCAGGATTCGGGTGACCATAAATAATCAGATAGTTCATTGGCTGACTCCTCTGTAGTATTGATTACAAGATTTAAATACCCGGAGAAAACTTCTTCGACAAGAGAATGACTGAGATCTTCGAAGTTCTTGGGGGCTCGCGAAGCGTCCGGATTATAACCGAGATCGGGGAATCTGAATAGCGGTTTAGCTCCCGGCCCTTGAACCTTGCTTTCAGAACGCCTCGGGATGATCCAGAAACCAGTCAACCGTCCGTTTGATACCCCGGTCAAAAAGAACCGTGGGACGGTAACCCAGTTCTTTCCGGGCACGGGTGATATCCGCCAAAGTCCGCCGCACATCTCCCGGCCGTTTCGGGCGGAATTTTATTTTTATTTTTTTAACACCCAGGCAGTTCCGGACCGCGCTCGCGATTTGCAGAATGCTTTTTTCTTCACAGCAGCCGATATTGAACGATTTCCCGGCCACTCCCGCTTTTTTCATCGCTATCAGATTGGCGTTTACGATATTATCGATATGAACAAAATCCCTGGACTGCTTCCCATCCCAGTGCACCACCACTGTTTTTCCCAGTTTCATCTGCCGGATGAAGATCGGGATCACATTTGAATACTGCGACTTCGGGTCCTGTCGGGAGCCAAAAACATTGAAATAGCGGAGGCAGACCGTCTCGAGACCGTAAAGCTCGGTAAAGTTGCGGCAATAATACTCCCCCATAACCTTGGAAGCCGCATACGGGGATTCCGGCATGGGCCGCTCATTTTCGGTCGTCGGGAATTTTTTGGTATCCCCGTAAATTGAAGAAGATGAAGTAAAAACAACGCGCTTCACCTTTTCATCCCGTGCGGCAAGCAGGATATTCAGGGTGCCCGTAATATTGACATCATGGGTCTCTTCAGGGTCCGCGCATGATTGAGGAACGGAGGGAATAGCGGCCAAATGAAAAATATAATCCATGCCTCTCACCGCCGCCGAGACGGTCTTTTTTGAGCGGACATCCCCTTTGATAATCTCAACGGATCGGATCGATTCGGAAAGATTTTCGAGCTTGCCCCGTGAAAAATTATCGAGAACCCGGACGCGGAATCCCTTGCGGACAAGACCGTCAACTATGTGGGAACCAATGAACCCCGCTCCCCCCGTCACCAGACATTTTTTTTTCATTTACGAACCTCTTTCCTTGGTTTAATCGGGCATCGAATCATTTTTCGCGCCGGTTTGGAAAAGACACATCCGCTTGCCCTTGATACCGTTCAGAAGAAGGGCCCCGCTGAATTTGGGAGTGACAACCCCGCCGCTCCATATTTCGGCAGAGCTTTTTTGATATTGATTCCGGTATTCCCCGGCCTTCCGGATCAACCTATCACCCAAGGGCGATGTCGTCAGATAGTCATAGCCGCCGATCAGGATCATCCCATTCTTCCGTTCAAGCAACAGTCCCTCCGGAACCGCACGGATAGCGACCGCATCATTTAGACCGGCCATTGCGTCCGCGGCAATTTGCATTTCATGCAGCAATTTCCTCGCGGGAAGATCTTCGGCAACTTGGGCGGCGAGCCCGGCAAGGGTTTTATAGCCCTCCAGGTTTGAGAGCTTTTCAAGATAGAATCTGAGGTAGGTGGCCTCGCGGGGGGTGTAACGGGGATTGTTTAGAAGAGCAACGGCGCCGTTTTCGGGAATGCCGAGTCTCACAAGGGCATCCTTGTTGATCTTGTAAAGATCGATGCGGTCCTTATCATTCACAAGCTGGTCGGCACTGTTGTTGATATTGCTCACAGTCACAACAGCCGAGGCGATAAAACCGATCGGCAGAAAAAAGTTCGCGACCATAACCACGCCGCGGCCTCCCATCTGCTGCCTCGCCATAGACGAGAGCTTGTCCTGTAATTGTTCATTTCTCGTATAGACATCGACACCGAGTTTCGCCGCGATCTGCCGCTTGGTAGAGCTCAAAAAATCATCTCCCTTTTCCCCATCCTCTTTTTCACGGAAAGCATCGCCGACCTTGTCCCCAACCCTTCCGGCAGCGGCTCCCAAACCTTTTGCTGAATTTACGGGGTGGAGAACAAGATTCTTCAAACCGCGGCCGGTCCCTTTGATCGATTCAACAGCTCCGCCGGCAACTCCCCGCGCCGCACCGGTGTCTCCCCCCAGTTGGCCGAGCACGGCGGCTTCCTGAATCCATTTTTTAAGCGCCACAAGACCTTCCACCTGAATCCCGACGGTATCGTTAGAAACAGAAAACAGGAGGAATCCGGGGGCGGATGGATCTTCGCGCACTGAATTGACCTGATGGTATCGGGAGTTTTCGGAAAATTGAGTCGCGGGAAGGGCAAGATCTTTCCAGCTAATATCCGCATACGCGGGACCCGCCGCAGCAAGGGAAAAACAAAGAAACAGAACCATTACCCGCTTCATTATGAAATTTTCTCCTTGGGTTGACGCCGGGAAACCTTCGGACAGTCAGATTGCTTCCCGTTTTTCAGAGTTAAAGCGGCCCGGAAGCACGAATCCCCGGTTAATATCTTCCGGTTCTTCTCGTGATGAATCATCGACCCGCAAATCAACTTACTTGATGAATTTAATGGCACTGTCATATTCCCGTTCCCGGGGCTTCCCGCAACGGCATGCCATTGCTTCGGGTACGTCCATTGCCTCCGGAAGGTCGCCGGAAAATGCGGCAGTCGGAAGCATCAACAGCACGAGCGACAAAAACCGGGGCTTTTTTATTCATAAAGCCCCCCGGATGTTGAAACTCAGGCTTTTCCTGCCGAACCAAGCACCTTTTCATTCTTGTGCTTGTACATTGCGATCAGCGCATCGCGGGCCGGGCCGAGATATTTACGAGGATCAAATTCCGCGGGTTTTTCTCTGAAAAGTTTACGGATCGCCGCCGTCATCCAGAGACGCCCGTCCGAATCAATATTGACCTTGCAAACGGCCAACTTGGCGGCCTGGCGGAGCTGATCTTCCGGAATCCCGATGGAATCCTTCAAGGCGCCTCCGTTCTCATTAATGATTTTCACCGCTTCCTGGGGAACCGACGATGCGCCGTGCAGCACGATCGGAAATCCCGGGATTTTTTGTTCGATCTCTTTCAGAATGTCGAAGCGGAGCGGCGGCGGAATCAAAATCCCTTCCGCATTCCTCGTGCACTGGGCGGGCTTGAACTTGTTAGCTCCGTGCGAGGTCCCGATCGAGATCGCCAAAGAGTCCGCGCCGGTCTCCTTCACGAATTTGACGACATCGTTCGGGTCGGTATAGGTCGAATGCTCGGCGCTCACTTCATCCTCAATACCGGCCAGAACGCCGAGTTCGCCTTCCACGGTCACATCATTTTTGTGGGCAAACTCAACCACCTGTCTCGTCAATTCAATATTCTTCTCGAACGGATGATGGGAACCGTCGATCATGACCGAAGAAAAACCCGACTCGATACAGGATTTGGCAAGCTCGAACGTATCTCCATGGTCAAGATGAAGGGCCATCGGAACAGGCTTGAGCCCTTTCTCCCCGGCATAGGCCTTCATCATCTCCACGGCGCCCTTCCCCATGTATTCCAGCAGGGTCTGGTTGGCGTATTTTCGGGCACCGCTCGAAACCTGAAGGATCACGGGCGACTGCGTCTCCACACAGGCCATCACGATCGCCTGGATCTGCTCCATATTATTAAAATTGTAAGCGGGCACCGCATAACCGCCCTGCATGGCTTTCGCAAACATTTCGCGTGTATTTACAAATCCCAAATCTTTATAAGACGTCATGGCATTCTCCCGTTAAATTGATAATGAAAATCAATAGTTCTCGACCCAAATCTCAAAATGCCCCTTCGGATGGTCGCAAACCGGACACCGCTCCGGCGCGCGCGAAGCCTCCACAATGTAACCGCATTCAAGACACTTCCAGAAAACCTTGCCGTCCTTGACGAAAAGTTTGTGCTGTTCGAGCGCGTCGTGCAATTTGCGGTAACGAACTTCATGCCGTTTTTCAACCATGGACACGTGTTTGAAAGTGCGGGCGATCTCGGGGAATCCCTCTTGATCGGCCGTTTCGGCAAATGCGGGGTAGAGATCCGACCACTCCTCTTTTTCTCCTTCCGCTGCCGCCTCAAGATTTTTGAGCGTATCCGCAAATGCGACGGGATAAGATGCCCGTATCTCCTGCATGGCTCCCTGAAGACCTCCCGCCAGAAGATGCTTGTAAAAAAGCTTGGCATGCTCTTTCTCGTTCTCCGCCGTCTCCGTAAAAATGTTGGCGATCTGGCGATAGCCTTCTTTCATGGCCGTGGAGGCATAATAGGTATAGCGCATCCGTGCCTGGGACTCGCCGGCAAAAGATTTCATCAGATTTTCAGCTGTCTTCGTATTCTTCAAGTCCTTCATTACAACATCCTCCTGTCGAGATTCACGGTTGTGGCGGGATTACGGAAAAATTTTGAAAAATCCGTCAAAATCGGGAGAATTATATCACCCTCATACAAAATGTAAACCTCTCCCGATACAAACAGGACGCATCCTTAATACAGGCACTGATCTTTGAAGATTCACAGATATCCACGCCCTTATGAGCGTGGGCATCTATAACATTCAACATTCCGGAGAATAGGCCCCCTTCTTTTTCATCGCCTCACCATTTTTATCCGCCGCGCACTTCTTGAATCCGACTCCACGGAATGTCGCCCGTGCGGCAAAACGATGTTTGTGTTCTTTCATGCCGTATTTCATATTTTCATAATCGTCCCCGGTCCCGGGACTCATTGCGCGGCCATCAGGTTAATTTGCGAAGGGGGATAGCGGTGACAGCCATGGCTGTCAATTAAGCCGCCGTTACGCGCAAGGCGAAAGATATCGGGAGGATTTTTTCAGCTTTGAAAGGGGCGGATGCGGATCAAAAACGTCCGGAATCTGCGGGGCACTTCAGGCAGCGGCGGGGGCAAAACAATAATCAAAACTCCGGGGAATTTCACTTACAAACTGCGGGATAAATAGAGAGGAGAGCGCGGCCGGACCCGACTTACACACCGGCTGTTCGCGGACCCCTCACTTCAGCGCTTCATTCAAAAAACGGAAAACTCTCGCGGCCTCGCGTCTGGCGATTTCGTCAAAAAAACCCGCGACCACTTTCGCGATTCTTTTGAAAGTTTTTTCCATGCCCTCCTCCTCGTTCGCCTGAAAACCAAGCTCCGGAGAAAGGCTATCGTAACGGTATTATGAATATGTGAAGAATGTGTAAAATTTCGGTAATAAAAGACAGGGGGCGGGTCGATGGGGCTTCTCTGCTTCTCTTATGGGGGTAGCACTTTCGTGCCGGACCTTTTTGGCTTTTGCGGCTTCAGTTCCAGCGACAACTGTCTGTTCTGTAGCTCCGCATTCTCGATGGCTTTCTGGCAAAGGAACTCCTGCACGCGGAATTTCTTCTCGTCTCCCCTTTCCTTTTTCCGATATTCGCCCCCGGGCAAAAGCGCCCATGCCTTGACATTGTCCCTGAAATAAAAACCCAGAAGCCTTATCAGTTCCTTTTTGATTTTTCCGTCCTCGATCGGGAACATAAGCTCAAGGCGCCTGTCAAAATTTCTCGGCATCCAATCGGCGCTTGAAACATAGACCTCCTCTTCCCCGGTATTCGAAAAATAAAAAATCCGGCTATGTTCAAGAAACATATCCACGATGCTGACAACCTCGATATTGTCGCTCAGACCCTTGACCCCGGGGCGAAGGCAGCAGATTCCGCGAACATTCAGTTTGACGCGGACCCCTTTCTGGGAAGCGCGGTAGAGCGCCTCTATGATCTCTTTATCCACAAGGGAATTCATTTTTGCGATGATCAGCCCGGGGCGCTCGGGGGTGGTCTGCGCGGATTCCCGAAAGATCAATCTCAACAATTTCCGCCGCAATCCATACGGGGCAATATCGAGCTTTGCAAAATGCCCGGGACTCGAAAATCCCGTCATAAGGTTGAAATAAGAACTCACATCGGCCGCAAGATCGTCCCGGCTCGTAAAAAGATTAAGATCGGAATAGATCCGTGCCGTCTTTTCGTTATAGTTCCAGGTACCGAGGTGCAGATACCGCTTGATGCCGGAGGGCTCGCGGCGAACCACCAGGCAGACCTTGGAATGCGTCTTGAGACCGACCACGCCGTAGAGGACCGTAGCCCCCGCTCTTTCAAGCCGCCGGGCTTCCTCGATATTGTGCTCCTCGTCAAAACGGGCTTTCAACTCCACAAGAACGGTGACCTGTTTCCCTTTTTCCACCGCCTTTTCAAGCGCATCAATGACCGGGGAATGATGACCCGTCCGGTAGAGCGTCTGCTTGATGGCCAGGACATCGGGATCCTCCGCCGCGGCAGATATAAAACGGAGAAAGGAGCTAAAAGCGTCATAGGGATAATGAACCAGAATATCTTTTTCTTTCAAAAGTCCCCAGATATCCCCGGACTCCGTCATTTCAGGAACCGGCTGAGGGATCCATTCCGGACGCTTGATCGCCTCGAAACCGGGTTGAAAAGCCAGCTGAGAAATACCCTTGAGATCGGGCCATCCTTCGCCCTTGAATATCTGGCAATCTTCAATGCCCACGCCCTCTTTTAAACGGTCCGTCATATCATCCGGGGCGTCCACTTCAAGCCGAAGGACCGGACTTTCCCGCCTGGTTTTCAAGGCTTCGCTCATAAGATTCGCAAAATCTTCGTCTTTTTCTTCGTCAATCGTAAATTCCGCGCCGCGCGTGACACGCAATGTTCCCTGACGCCCGATCATAAAACCGCAAAAAAGCTCCTGGGCAAAAAAACCGATGACATCCTCTATGAGGATGAAGGCATGCACGGATTCGGATGGCAGTGTGATCATTCGTGGACATTGCTTCGGTATCTCGACCAAAGCGTACCGCACCGCGTCTTGCCCGGCAGATTCCAGGACCTCAAAGATCCGGTAAAGGCTCAGGTTCACCAGGTTGGGGAACGGACGATTTTCATGAACCGCCAACGGAGTGAGAAGCGGAAGGATTTCATTCAGGAAAAGATTTTTCAGATACAGCTGTTGTCTTTCGTTCAGCGCTTGAGGGAGGACCCTTGTAATACCGGCCGTTTCCAGTTCAGGAGCGAGGACTTCCCTGAAATACGTCTGTTGTTTCCGGAGCAGGGAGAACGCCTGCCGGTAAATTTCCGAAAAGAGAGGCGCCGTTTCCGGAATGGTGGCCGCTCTCACCATGAAAAATTCGTCAAAATTCGAGCTGACAATACCGAGAAACTTCAGTCGCTCCAGGGGAGGATTGGAGGGGTCCATCCCTTCCGCAAGAACCCGGGCATTGAAACGGATCCAGGATAGTTCCCGGTCAAAATACCGCTCTTGAAGAACCGTGTCTGTCATAGGTCAAGCCGCCGGCGGCACGCCCTGTTTTAGATCAATCGGCGCTCCAAAGACGTCCGCGAACATATCCCCTTTCCGGCGCAAACTTTCCCGCTCCAGAGAAATATCGCCGCTGTCTTTCGACACCCAGAGAGCGTAAGCGTCTTCCGACCGTTCCAAAGCAAAAGAGCGAATCTTCTGCTGGTGAGCGGTGTCCAACGCGTCGGCGACCCGCAAGATCGACGCGAGCTTCGAGACGATTGCCCGGTCCGATTTCGCAAGCGACATATAGGGAACATGCGTTTCGCGCGGCGGCACCCGGCGGTGGTAACGCACGACATTCGCGATGATGTTTTTGTCGGTCTGCCGCAAACCGAATATTTCCGAAGCGTCCACCAGATAAAAAGAATGCTTGTGATGCCCCGAGGAAGAAATGTAGGTGCCGATATCATGCAATATCCCGGAGACTTCGAGCAGTAGCCGCTCCCGGGGACCCATACCGTGATCTTTCGCAAGGGAGTCGAAAAGTTTTAGTGCCAAAGAAGCCACGCAAACCGCGTGCCCTTTGTCATACATATACTTCGTCCCGAGGTGATGGGCGGAATTGAGGACCTGCCTTGAAACATCCGTTCTTTTGTAACCCGATACCAGCTGCGCCATTTCGAGTAAGAGACCGTCCCGGATACTTAATTTCGGAATAATGATCTCTTCGGCTTCGGTTGTATTCAGGAAATTCAAATAAAAAAGAAGTGCGGGATAAAGGGATTCCGCGTGACCGTAATCAAGGGAGTACTGCGTTGCAATCTCCTCCGGCGTCATTTTCCCCGCCCGTCCCACAAAACCGACAAACTCCTTCCTTTCGAGAATCGTAAACCGGTCTGCGGTATCCGGGAGTAACTGCTGAGATACGAACCGCATATCACCCCCAAGGGCGATAAAAGTGTCGATCCGCTCCATGGGAACTTCACGCGCCGCGTTCTTTGTGATATCTCGTATGCTTTTTTTCAGGACGCGCTGGATGAAATCCTCATCCCCCCTGGCAGCCGCTCCCTGCTCCGGAAGCCTCACGGACCCGATCGGGAGGGTCCGTGTCACGCTCACCTGCCCCTGATCCATGACAATCATTTCCGTGCTCCCGGAGCCTACCTCGACGATCAGACAATTCTTTTTCTCGAGATCGATCCGTCCCTCCAGCGCATGTTCGACCGCGACCAGCTGAAGGCGATTCTCTTCGGGACCATCCAGGACCTCAACCTCGATCCCGGCACGCACATAAATCTGATCGATGAAATTATCCCGGTTTTGAGCCTCGCGAACTGCGCTTGTGGCGATCGCGTGGATTTTCTTGATTCCGTAGGCGTCGATCACGGACCTGAAATCCCGGAGAATATTGATGCCCTGGCGCATCGCGATACTGCTTAATCGTCCCGTTTTAAAAACATCCTTGCCGAAACGAACGGGTTTTTGAAGCTGCTCCAGATATCGTATCTCGTTTTTGCCTCCGACCTCGGCGATCACCATACGGATCGCAATGGTCCCGATATCGATCACAGCGGCGATATGTTTTGTCGGAATTTCCGGATCGGACATAGCACACCTTACTTTACTTTTGGGTCATTTTCAGAATTTCACAGGCCATTTTGGAGGCACCTAAAATGACCGCGTTGTCTTTGAGTCTGGAAGGAACGACTTTAAGAGCCTTCATCAGCGGCTTGAGGGCGCAAGCCTCTATCCCGGAACGGACCTCGGGAAGAATGATCTTTCCCATTGCCTCCATCATGCCTCCGCCAAGAAGCACGAGTTCGGGATTCAAAACATTCACCACATTTGCAAGCGCAACACCCAGCCACCGGGAACGGCTCCGAATCAAATCCTCCAGAGCGGTATCTCCCGCACGAATAGCGCGGGACAATGCCCCGCTACGAATTTTTTTGACGTTATAACCGATCTCCTCCAGAAGATGAGGACACTTTTGTCGCAATAAAAGGAACCCCGCCTCGGACGCGATAGCATTTCTTCCGACGAGGGCCCCGACTTTCAAGCGTGTTGTTTCAAAATCCGACACGGAAGGAATCGACAGGAATGTCTGACCGATCTCGCCGGCCCCTCCGGAAACACCGCGATAAAGATGCCCGTTGATGATCAGCGCTCCGCCGATACCTGTCCCGAGAAAAACCCCCACAACTTCTCCATGCCCTCGCGCCGCACCGAACTGCTGCTCCCCGAATAAAGCGGCATTGGCATCATTTTCGATGAAAACCGGAACCCGTAGCTTCGCTTTGAGTTTCTCAGCCAGCGGATAATTCTTGAAGAAGGATACATTGGAAGATACCTTGACGGTACCCGTATAGATATCGATGATCCCGGGGCAGCCGATGCCGATCGTCACGAGATCGCTCAAATCCGAGCCGGTCTCCTCAAGAACCTCCTCGATCCCGTCAATGAGCTTGTTGAAAAAGAACTTTTCCCCGCGGTTGCCGTCCATCTCAAGTTTGACGGTCTTCTTTAAACCGAACTTTCTGTCAAAAAGCCCCATTAAAATCTTTGTCCCGCCCAGATCAATTCCGAGAATGAACTTCTTTTTCTTCCTCCCCATAGGTCCCCCATTTTTCGATTAACCGTTCCCAATATAATAATTTATGGGGGCGCTTATGTAAAAGGTTAGTAAAATCTCCCGCGGTGATCCCGGAGCGGAGAGGGCCGTTGCCATTCATTGGAAATTACTGCTTCACTTCGAACGGGGTCCCTAACCGCCCTCTTAAAAATCCTTCGAACATTTCCGTGGACGAATCCACGGACCTTCCCTCGCGCAGAACATAGGGGATTTCGCCGGGTTCCCCGCCCAATGCGGTCGATGTCGTGTGGACTTCCCTGCAAATCAACGAACTTTTCACTCGAACTGGTATTTTCACGATTTAAACCCTAATGAGTAACCACAGGAATCTCGGCCGGGGAAACACCCCGGATCATTTTGTCCGAAACGGTGCGATGTACATCTTTCATTTTTGGGGCGAACCCGTCCGCACAGCTCTCACAGCAGGAACAATTCTCCATCGTTTTGAAAATTTCCTCAAATTATGCGGCACTACCCGTCCTGAAACGGGCTTCATACTCCTGCGCAAGCTGCTGCAGAATAAGCCCGATCAGGGAAATCACATCCTGGGCATACCGGCCTTTTCCGTAGCGAAAAAGTTCCGGACTCCTCAAGAGTAACATGAGCGAATAAGCGAGCAGTTCCGGGTCGAGTCGAAGCATCTCGTTTGTAAAGTAATATCGGTGGCCGACATAATCCTGTTCGATTTTCTGGCTTTCGGCGCGGCTGCCCGTGATCAGGGCGATATCCTCGGATTTTCCTTGTTCCCGGAAACGGGTCAAAATGCCGTTGAGGCGCGGCGAAGCAGTGACCGCCGCTGCTCCGGAACGGAGTGAATTCCTGATAAAACTATTGATGCCGTCGGGCGCATAAACCAGAAAGGCGTTCTTCGCGCGAAGCGATTCTCTGGCCATGCGGTCATAAAGCGCCTTGTGATCACGATCGAACAAAATAACCATGGGGAAAGGTGAAATCGCGATCTTGTCGAAATATCCCTCCGGAATGGTCCCGGCATCCAAAAAAACAACGCGATCATCCGCAAGAATCCCGGTTTGTTCCTGACGGAGCAATGCCGCCAACCCAGCCCTCAACTCCTCGATTGAAACATCGTGAGCCCCGGACAGGGCGGCAAGCGCAGGAGCGACACGTTCCGCAACCCTGGCGGCATCCTGCAAAGAAGCCTCCAGTTCCGGCAAAAGCCCCGCATCGTGTGCCGCAAGAATTTTTTGAGCAACAAGGATGGCCGTCAGGATGCGGATTTGCCGCGACATCCGGGGTGCAGGATTGATTTTTTGATCATATTGAAGCGACGCCGCTGACGCGCGGGGCAAAGAAATGACAGCCGGCGATATATGAATGCCGGGCTCCGTGTGCGCAGTGCGGGTTTCCGATCTGCCTCCGCCTTCGGAAAAGGCAACCGCGGGGCCAAGTTTGGTAAGCAATTGAAAAGCGCGGGCGGTAAACCGACCCGGAGTCTGTTCCAATGCCGTCTCCAACTCCTCCTTGGCCATCCAAACAATTTCAGCCGCATTGTCCCCGGGGAGAAAATCATCCCGGGAAAACTCCCCATTGAGTGAAACCCCGTAAATTGCCGTATTTTTTCTGCGAACGGACAGGCCCTGTTCGTTTTCATGCGTGATCTCCAGCTGAACCGGAGACCCGACCGGGCGGAAAACCATTCCTTCAGGGACCGGACGCCGTCCGCCCAAAAGCTCTTCATGAAACTCACGCAACACCGCGGCCTCCGGGCTCTGATCGGTTTCCTCCTGATGCCCGGCAAACGATAGGTCCAGGCGGCCGGGCTCGTTCCCGATCTGATGATCCCGCCGCTGTAAAGCGATCATCCGGTCTTTGATCACAAGTCCCGCAATGTCTTCTGACCGCAATCCGCGCTCATATCCCGCATCCTTTTTTTCATAAACAATTTGACCGGCGGCATCCCTGAAAACGAGCCTTGCTTTTGATTCCGCGGACGTTTCACGCCGAAGTCCTTTGGCGAGCTCCGGGTTTACAAGTTCCGGAAAGCTGACAGCGATTTTGTCCAAGGTTTCCGCGAGTCTTTCGCGGGTCTTGCCGGAAACATAAAATGTCTCCGAAACGGGAGGTATGAATGCTTCGGACCTGAAACTCCGCCGGTCCCCATTGACGCCGTTCCACAGAAACCGGCTTACGGTCGTATAAAGTTTGTCATAGGGACTGATGACCGTATCGTCGGAAAGACGGACGGTTCGTTCAACCAGTAAATTGGGATTGGGAGGAGTGACACCGTTCCCCTCTTCTATTTGCCGGGACAACGCCGCCACAGGACGCACGATGTCTTCAAGGAAGTTAATCCTGAAAGGACCGTATCGGCCCGTCAAATCAAGAATTCTATCCCGTGTGCTTCGCAGGAGGCTCTGGATCGTTTGGTGATCCTCCGGCGTCTCCGCCACAATCGCAACGGGGCCTGTCGGCACGGGAAACTGCGGCACGGCGGCGCTTGATATGTTCACGCGCCCGGAACCCAAATGCAGGGCCCCGGCAGCCATCATTTCTCTTAACTTTTGAGGCTGATAGACAATGTGTTCGATCTCCAAGCGGCTGGTTCCGTTACGCCCCAAAATAACCGGCAGCCTTTCACTTTCGACCTCATCGAGACTGGCATACCTGGTTTGAACTACAAAATGTCCGCCGTTTTTGGTAATCGCCGAAGAACTGCCGACAAGATCCCCTCCCGGAAACGCGATTTCGCCATATTGAACACCGATGGTTCCCAGTTCGCCGATCATCCTGGCGGCTTCCCCCAAATTGATCTTGAAAACCGCGACTGCCGTCCGGAAATCCACGCCCGTTTGAGGATACCAATAAATTTTGAACTTTTTTTGACTCGTCTTTGCGATATTCCGTGCCGCAAAAAACAATCCGGCATCTCCGGGAAACTCTCCGTCCGACTCCTCAACCGTGATAGCCCATCGCCTCAAAACCGCATCTTCCCGGATCAATTGCTCCAAGGCGGCCTTGTTCTCACCGTATCGGGGCGGGACAAGCACGATCACCTCCACATCAGGCATTAAGGCGGCATCGTGCAAGGCTCGCAGGACCTTTGACATTGCGATTTGTTCGCTACCCCGTTGTGACGTCTCACGAGGCGTCGGACTCTGCGGAACAGGTTTCGGCTTGGGTATTTCAGGTAGCGAACGTTCCAAACGGCGATTTTGTTTTTTTAAACGTTTCAGTTCACGCTCCCAGATTCGATAATAAGGTCCGACAAATCGTATAAGGACGGGGCCGATCTGGCACGCGATCGCGGCCAGCGGAAGCATGACCGTTCCGAACCCCATCATCATCATTAAGGTTGCATTCAACCAATGCTCCCCCAGGTAGATCAGGATCACCATCGGAAGGAAGAGCGCGGAAATACCGGTCATCGCCAAAGCGCGCCTCCAGAACCGCGCATGTTTTTCGGCCAGACCGACTGCGGCATCCAGGGTTACCTGGCCATAAAACGCGGACTTGATCGCCGCTCCGGCATTTTCGAGAACCTTCTGCGCATCCGCGGGTGTCGTCAAACCCAGTTTCACCATTTTTTCGTTGAGGGAACGGAAACTCCGAAAAGTAATGATCCGGTGAATAGCGGCCACGGGGCTTATCAAATACCAGAGACGGGCAACAGGAAAAAGGAATCTTACCAACCGGTTATGGATGATCATTCGCCGGCTGCGGAACGAAAGCTTTCTGCGTTCGGGTCCGAGTCCCGGTATCAGTTTTTTTACATAATGGTCCAATACCGCCACCATAGCCCCAAGGTGATGCGCAAGGTTATAGCTTTCATTGAAAATATCCCCGTAATCAACGAGCCGTTGCTGAAAAATCTGGAATTCATGAAGTTCCATGGGAGTCTTCGCGGTTCGTGCCTTTTCCGTAATCCTGCGCGCGGTCAGGACGCAAAGCACCGTCAATATTCCGAAAATGATCGCCAGGTCCCTGCCGATCTGGCTGTTCCACATATCAATATCCCAAAATTTGATCCCTGAAAAAATAAGGTGCTTGTTGGATGCCAATTCCTGGGCCTTGATAAGGATTGTCGTTCGTCTTTCATGGTCCAGTTCCCTCTCTTCATCCAGCATCCCGGCCCATTCATTGATGGGGCCGATCACATGTTCGAGCAATTCTTTATCCTGCGGGCGGCCTTGTTGCTCGAAGCGGATCACCAGACGATATTGGAGTTCGCTCGTAACGGCCATCAGATCACGCAATCTCGCTTTCGAATTTCTCCACCTGACCTTTTGTGTCACGACCCGCACGAACCGGCCTGCCAACCAAAGGATGATTCCTCCGCCAAACAATAAAAAAACCCTATCCGCCACCTTTTTTCCCATAACCGCGAGCCCTTTGGGACTCTTGAAGAAAAACTTCCAGCTGGAGAGAATCTGCCGGAAGCTCCCTTCATCGGCCAACACCGAATGACGGGAAAGTTCCTGATCGGGATGGCGCAATAACCGATAAAAGACGGCAGGCGGAAGATCACTTCCATAATGCAGGGGCAACGCCGCAGGCCCCGCTGCCGGGGCAGGCGTTTTATCCTTTTTCGAATCGGGAATCCCCGTCCAGATTTCAACAGGCATATTGTCGCCCAACTGTCCGGCAGGATCTTCGACCTGAATTACAAGCGCATCCCTGTCTGAAAGCCAGAGACCGTTTTCATCCGCAAGCGGATGCACCTTGAAGACCGTTCCTTCCAGCACATCGCCAAGCGGCGTTCTGACCCGAACCCGTTCTCCTTTGCGAGCACTTCCTTTCGGGACATCGATGAGATGATCGCTGTCTGACAGGTCCGTGCTTCCGAGAAAAACAAGGGAGTTCAAAACGCGGATCCCCGTTGCCCTTCCGGGGATTACGGTCTGCCCTTCCACGGGAATAAGCCCTGCCACGCGGCCGGCAACCGGTGCTCTGATGACGATCTTCGGATTGACCCCTTCGAGACTGGCGATACGAAGACCCGCCTCTGCATCAAGTTTGCGAAGTTCTTCGGGGGAAACGGCCGCAAAATTCCGGTTCGCAGCACTCATTTCACCCACCAGCTTCCGAAGTCCCTTTGCTGCATCAAGCTGCTCCTGCCGGTAGCCGGAAGCATCAATGAACCCGACAGGTGTTCCGGCGGAAACAACCGCGCCTTCCGGGACAAGTGCATGAAAAACACCTCCGGGAACACCGGGCGCAACCGGAACCGTAACGGGGACAGACTCGCGAGGAGACACCATGACGTGGAAGGGTTTACCTGCGCCGAGGGGCGGATCGTTCATGCCCTGTTCATGTCGCTGACCAAGCTTTAGCGAATAGGCAATTTGAGAATCATGCCTCGCCCCGGAAGGTGAAACAAAATCGATCGTCAGAAGGAATTGTCCGCTCACGGGATCGAAATCGCCGAGATTATAACGCAGCACCCGCACGGTTTCTCCATTGATCTGCAGTTCTGCATCATCGAAATCCGCATCTCCCGCGGGAAGCCGGAAAGAAATCTGCCCCGCATCAAGCTCAACACCATACACCGCAACATTGCCCTGATTCACCTGCCCTCTCGCAAGCTTTACAATCCTCAGGGGATGGGATGCTCTGAGCGTTCGAATCGCTTCCTGATAATTTCTTTCGCGAAGTTCACGCTCCAGGGATTCCTTCCCGAACTGCAAATTTGTGTATTCTGCGGCACTCACGGACCCGTCAGTCAGCTGGGCATCAATAAGCGCTATCTCGGCTATCAGTGTACGAATACGACTCGCATTTTCAGGATCTACGATCTTCAAAATCACGTCACCGCTTGAAACCACATCCCCTTCCCTGACCGCATATTCGGGAATTCCGGATAACGGCACCGAAAGATTCAAAAGAACGGGGTTAACCGCTGTTTCTCCGCTAAAAATGCTGCTGCCCGCTGATCCGGTCTCCGGCGCGGAAACAGCCGACGGAGATTCCTGCGAGGTCTCCGGAACCGTCGGAGACTCAGCCAGTGAAGCCCCGGCGGAGACAGTGCCAGCCAACGGTAAAGCGTTTGTCGCATTATTAATGGCGGATGCAAGATCGGTGATGCCGCCTCCGGAAACGGTTGATGCTGAAATCGTTGTTTCCGCAACAGGGAGAGACGGATCGTCGGACGAGGCAGCTTTCAGCAAAAAGCTTTCGGACACTTCGGCATTACGGGGAATTTCTGCAGCTCCCGAAGCACCGCTCAATAAAATCTGCATAACCGGGGACAAACGGGCGGACTGATCCCGGGAGGCAGGAGCCGGTAATTGAGTTGAGTCCGCCGAACCGGGCCCAAGGGGCAAAACCCGGTGTTTTACCGCAGCGGACCGGGAATCCCCAACTACCGGCTCGAAAGACTGCTCCGCTGCTGTTCCTGCAGGCGCAGGTTCTCCTCGCAATGTTTCCTGAAAAACATGTCTTGAAGCTCCTCCGTGGGAAACATCTGGTCGTGGGGCCCGTGATACGAGATGCCGTGAAGAAGCATGTGTTGTCTCCCGATCGGTTTTTTCACCTCCGGGATCTCCTGGCGCACCAGTTGCGAGCGATTCTTTCTCCTCATAAGAAGCCTCTCCTTCTTCTTTCAATTTTTGATTCAACGGATTATTTTCATTGATAAAACCGGCAACGCCCCCGTCGCCTGCCGGCCGAACCACATATGATCCCGATGCGGACAACACTGATGCATGCCCCGAATCCAGAACTCCGGCCCGGTCCGCGAGACCCTGAATTTTGTCTCGAAATGCGGGATTAACGACAACGCGGCCCTTGGCGACAGATCGTTCCATTGCATCACGGTGGTTCCAGGCACTGTGAAAGGGATTATTCCAATTGAAAAAAACTGTTTGGAAGCTCGGCGGACTAACCGTATCCTCCGGATCCACCAAACGCGCTGTTAGGATTGCATTTAAAACGGCTTTACGATAACCCTCGATTGCAGCCGGATCCGATTTAGGGTTCTTCAGGTGTTTTTTAAACCCCGGCACCGCGCGGCCGAGCTCGTCATCTAATTGTTTGATTGCCAAAGCGGATTCTCCGTTACGGTCCGCTTCACCTCCTGTTGAAATTTCATCGTTAATGCGGGAGTCCGTCGCCGCAGCCTTGACCGGACCCGCTCCGATCGCTGACGGTCCGGAAACTGCAGCTGCCTTTATCACCCCGACGGCTTCTTTAGACACAACTTCGCGGACAAATAACTGCTGTGCCTGCCGGAGCGTCTCTTCCGAAACAATCGTCACTCGAAGGATTTCAGCAAAACGCCCGAGATCTTTCTTGCCGCTCCCCTCCGAAATCGTATTGAGGATACGCGTCGTAAAATCGTCATACATTTCATAGGCGCTCCCCAACTCTGTGCCGACATCTCCCGACCTAAGCTCTATCTCTTCAGGAGCGCCGGGCCCAGCCTCCTTTATACCGGCTTCGGGGGTCCCGGCAAATGCGCCCGTCACAAGCGAAACAAAAAGCACCATGATTCCGACAAAGGATTTCAGGCTGAAAAAAACAGATCTTCTCGCGCCTCCCATCTTCCGATCACCGCGAATTTCCGAACGCGGAGAATCAGCCATCGTTCCGGGCTTTTCACCGGCAACCCCTGAAACCGATAAGCGCGAGCCGGCATCCGGACCCGGCTCAAATCCTCTTCCAAATGCCGGCCGATACATCCTTTCGATCACTCCCGGAACCGTCGGGCTGAAGGCATTATCTCCGGAAAAGTGTATTCCGAACGCCGGAGGAAAACCTGCCGCCGTCCCCCAAAAGCCGGCCGTTCCACCGATCACGGCTAAAGCCTTTGCCGGAACTTTCACGGCCCGAAGCTCCGATCGGCCGCCTCCGACGTTCCGCCACGAAAATTCGCCCAGAACGCCCGCTATTGCTTCTAGCCTGAGGATTGCCTTGCTCATCTCGGCATGAGCTTCGATGAGTCCTATCCGGCATTTCCACGCCTCCGAAACATATTCAGCCAGCTTGTCTTCCGTAACAAGCCGGCGCCCGGCCACCTGCGCTTGCCGGGCGCGACGGATATCATCCTCAAGACGTTGAAGTTCCCCCGCAAGAGCTTTGATCCTGTCCTGGCTCTTTCCCATGCGATAAACAAGCCCGGAGATATCATCTTCAACCGTACGCTGAACATCCATGAGAATGCTGTCCGTGATCTCTACTTTTTTAGAAGACACCCTCTCTTCAACATCCATACTTTTCCCAAAAGAGATTTGCCCCTTCAACCCACCGGCGGTCCGATCCTTTGTACGCCGATCCAGTCCCGAATCCCAAGCCGTGCCAAGGTCGCCTTTGGCAGAGGAGCTCATGCCCGAAGGCCTACCTAAACCGTCAATAAAGCTGAACCCTCCAAACCCGAGACTGAAACGACCCCGGGCATGCTCGAGTTCTCGAACGATCACAGCGGCCTCGCGTCCTTTATAGGCTACAGCCAACGCCCGGTTGGGAGGAAGCTGTTTACCGATTTTGTTCGTCGCATCACGGCGCAAGCGTTCAATAATTCCGGGATCAGCTTTCCAGCTCTGCGGCAACGTATTTTCTTCTAAATCGATTACAAATTCCGTTTCAGCGGTCACTCCCGGGGCAAAAAGATTAGCCAGCAAAGCTTCCTTCGCTTTAAGTGAAGAACGGTATTCATCAGCCTTAAGCTTCCACCCGATCTGGATATTCCGGATTTTCATCCTTTCAAGCTCAGAAGTTTCGGCTCTCCCCTGCGCCGCTGCCATGGCCGGCTCTAAAGCCTGTATCGCTTTTTGAGCGGTCTCATAAAGCGCCCGGAGCTCCCTGATTTCGAGTGCGATCCCGGCATAATACGCATAGCGTTCCCCGATAACTTTCTGGTGATTGAGCCGGGCCATTTGCGCGATCTTTTCAGCAAGCGCCTTGGACAGCATGGGCTCTCCCCGCAAAATGCTTCTAAGCGAGGCCTCAAGATTAACTGCCAGCGTTGCGAGACTGCCTACCCCATATCCAGCGACACCTCCTTCCGCTGCATAAGGAATAACTGCTCCTAACCCTCCGCTAAAAACAGGTTTCCCGTCCACCAGGGCGACCTCCGTAAAAATCGACCAGCTGCCTTTTAGGCGATCCTTTTCGATTTCCTTGATCGCGATCTCGATCTCGGCTTTTTTGACCTTGGGATCGTTCTCGAGGATCTTCCGGAGCAGTAACCCGGAATCGACATGGGTTACCGGAAGCAAAACAACGGGCTTGTGCGGTAAGGAATACTCCTCGGCTGAACGAAGGGTCTTTTTAAGTTCTGTGTGCGAGACTGTGGCACAGCCCGAAACAAGTGCGCCTACGGCAAGCGCCGTCCTTGCTAAAGCTAAAAAACGCCTTCTGTTCATCTTTGATATCGGTTTCAATCCCCCGGACCGGGCCTCATAGCGACCGGCCGGGTCAGGAGTTCGTCGAACATCTCCTTCAGGGGTGCTCCGGTTCCCAGGCCGGACCACCTTTGAGGATCTTGTCCCCCGGGACCGAACTGCGTTGTATTTAGCCAGGACATCTGCCTCAGCGCTTCGAAATGCCAGGAAATCGTCATGTCCCATAAGTTTCTCTGCTATCGTGTCGGGCGTGATCGAACCCTGTGCCGCTGCCAGGGCGTCAGCCGACCGGTAGTCTCCCATAAGAAGTTTTTCGTATCGATCCGTATCGGGCTCGTCCCTGAACGAAGGCTGAATGCCGGCGAATGGAAGGCCTTCCGAGCGAAGCCAGTTCTCAAGACCCTCGGCGTGATATCCTCCGGTGACTACGGCGATGAAAAACGGCCGATCCGGTAAAACCCGCGCCTCCCTGAGCCGGTCTTTTATTTGTTTCGCAAAAACGTCATCGCGTTTTTGGGCTATTTGATAGAATTCCCTGACCGCTTTGGCGCCTTCGATCACTTCTTCCGCCGCAAGGTCGTATCCGGGCGCGATCTTTGAGAACTGACGGACTTTTTTTTCAACATCCATCGCCAGAAACCGGTTGGATTCGGCGCGGTCCAGTTCCAGCCTGAAGGCGCGCTTGAGCGCATAAAAATCTTTGTATGCCGTTATCACCTTTCTCATTTTTCCGTTTGTAAAGAGCTTGTCGAAAACGGCTTCTTCCAGCCGTTCTGTTTCGGCAAGTATGCCTTCCGGTTCGATCTCCGAACGGAAGATCCGAAAAGCGAGATGGCGGACGAGATTCGGATATTCTTGCAATAAAACACCGTTCCGCCGGCAGGCATCCACAAGGACCTCCGCATACCGCCTGATATCGGGTGTTTCCCGGATCATGCTGACCGGATTTTCTGCAGCCGCGGATAAAAGTGCCACGGCCTGCTTCAATGCGGGGTCCCGGTCCCCGGACAAAGCGGCTAAAAGACGGCGGAACTCACTTTTCACGGCCTCCGGACGGATTGCTTCTTCAAGCATGCTCACATGCCGGAACCGGACCAGATTCGGCCATGAAATTTGCGCGTGATAATCCGAGAGATCGAGATCCAGAAACTTTTCAGCGCTTCGGATCAGGAACGGCAGATAACGGCCCCAGGACATTTCTTTTTGCTGCTGAAGCCTCCACTCCTTTAGGAACAGGAAGACATCCGCCCGGAGAACGTTTTTGAACGTGTTGAGCATCATCGCTTCGATCGTATCGAAAAATTTTCCGGAGTTTCGACGCGCTTCCGCGACGCGCTTGAAAATTTGCACATGATTAAAATACATCCGGGGATCCTCGAGGCCCCCGGAAGGCACGCCTTTTTCTGTGGCAATAAAATACGCCGCGCCATTCATCAGACCGGCCTTGCGCAGATCATTCTTGTAAGAGGCGTTCATTTTCGCATCCTTGAACAGATCCAGCCGCTCGGGCATCAGCGTTCCCGCGGCGCCCTCAATCAGGACAAGATCGAGCTGTTTTCGCTCTCGAAGCCGTGCAAGGATACCGGCTATATTCCGCTGAGCCTCCCGGGAGGCGTGAGCGTCCTTAATGTGCAGAAAAAAAACCGACTGATTTCCGGATAGCGGACTGAAAAGACGGTCGAATTTACCAAGCGCGGCGGGAAGCCTCAGAAAACCCTCCGGGAGTCTCATTGAAACAGGGATCGGAGGGATCGAAAATTCTTGCGCAAAGATCTCGGCAGGACTTGTAAAAAAAATGCTCGAGCTAATAAATACCTGAAGCGTCAAAAACGCTATCCCTTTTAAGTGTTTTTTTGACTTGCGCCGATTCTGTTGCATAGCCGTCACGTGATTCCCTGAAAATTCTTTCTAAAAACTTTTACAGTGTCCCGAAATTCACCGGCAGTTTAACCCTGGTTTGTAACCGCATCATAAAGATTGAGTAATAATGCGGTAAAATTCTCTCGCCTTTCGAAAAACACTGCCTCGGTGTAAAAAACTTGTAAAAAGGACACGCCCGGCGCTGCAAAATGTTTTTTTGTGGTAACATGCCCGCGGGACAAACGCTATGGCTGACGAAAAAATACTCATCATCGAAGACGAAAAGAACATCGTCGAGCTTGTAAAATTCAATCTCGAGCAAGAAGGTTTTCGCGTTTTCGCCGCATCCCGGGGCGACACCGGTTTGGAGATGGCGCTCAGGGAAAAACCCGCGCTCCTTATCCTTGACCTCATGCTTCCCGAAATAACAGGGATTGAGATCTGCAAGATCCTGCGTCAAAATCCGAAGACAAAAGCCCTCCCCATCGTCATGCTTACGGCCAAAGGCACGGAAGCGGACAAGGTCCTTGGGCTTGAACTGGGCGCTGACGATTACATCACCAAACCCTTCAGCCCAAGAGAACTTGTCGCTCGCGTCAAATCCATATTGCGCCGCTCTCGGGAAAAACCGGAAGCCGAACTGATGAGAGCCGGGTCTCTGGAGCTCGATATCTCCAAACATGAACTTCTCTTAAACAATAAAAAGGTTGGGATTTCGGCAAAAGAATTTCAACTGCTCCGCGCACTCATGGGGTCACACGGCCGCGTTTTAACACGGGAAGTGCTTCTCGAAAAAGTTTGGGGGTATGATAATTCCACCAACATCGCGACGCGAACCGTCGATATGCACATCGGACAACTTCGCAAAAAACTCGGCAAGGAATCGGGACGGATCGTAACGATTAAGGGCGTCGGCTACCGTTTCGACAATGATTAGAAGCGGTTTCATAAACTACTTTTTATTTTCCGCCCCACAGAAGCATCGGGGCTGGAAATACTTATGAAACCGCCTCCGGCAATATTGCTTTAGGGCAGGAATAACGTCTCGTTTGTCAAACGTCGCAATATACGGAAAAAGCGATATTCAAAAAGGTGTTTTTTACTCGATTGCGAAGCTGGCGCTCACGACCGCGGTAACCTTCTTCTCAAGAGAGCTGGTGTCATTCATTCCCCAGTCGGAGATCTCCGTGGAGTTCACCGGCGTTATTTGAAAAACACCCATCCTCGCCGAGCGCATGAACCCGATTCTGTTCCCGGTCGCCTTCACCATATTTTCGGCCCTCTGCTTGGCGTTCTCGGTAGCTTTGGCAAGCATTTCGACCTTGAGCTCATCGAGCTTGGTATAAAAATACTCCGGACTCCCGGAATAGAACTCGATCCCTTCATTGATCAGCCCCGTGGCTTCCCGCGAAATACGCGCGATCTTCTCAACGTCGTTTGAACGAAGCTCCGCAGTTTGTCTCAGGCGATAACCTTCGATATCGTTCGTATTGTTTCCCTTCTCGTTCTTTTTATAGATTGTCTCGGTCTCGATCTGGTTGACGATGATATCTTTTTCGGCAATCCCCTGCGTTATCAGGTATTTCCGGACTTTCACAAGATCCTCGCCCAGTTTCGTGAAAGCATCGGCCATAAGAGGCTCGCGTCTCGCAAATGCCCCGGTCCAGACCGCGTAGTCGCTTTTGATGGCCTTCTGCGCCGAGCCCGTTACCGTGATCTGCTCCCGCATGAATTTCGTCACGGACAAAAATCCTTTGGAAAAGATGATACTGGCCCCGATCGTGGCTCCGGCAATGCACAGTCCGAGAATAATGATCTGGGTGTTCTTGAGGAAACTGAAACGGTTCGTTGAGTCTTCCATGGCTTGCCTCCGCGGGATTGCCCCGGTGTTGATCGGTTATTCGTCCGGTCTTCAGGAGTCAGTATTGACGGTCTATCATAACATTTAACTCCCTGCGCTAATCACTCAGTTTTCTTCCGAGTCTTTCTTGCCATATTTCCTTTATACCAGATACCAGACGCTGTTGTTTGAAATGCCGGCTCCGTAAATTCGTCCGTCTCAGCGCTATTGCACCATTAACGACACGGAACGATATTTTCTTTTGAATACTCCTTGTCGGGATCTTTTCGGTCAATTCCCGGAACGGTTTGATAAGCTTTTGTTTGTCCGCCGCGCAAAACGGCCCCTTTGAGGACGTAACACGGGCAAAAAACCCGTGTTCCGTTTTGAACGAAACACGGGTTTGCTTGGACTTCGGCGCCGAATCCGGGATCTTAACCGGGAGACACCGCCTCACTGGCCCCCGTCCTGGCCTTTTTTTGCCACCTGCCCTGTTTCTTCGCCATCTTACCGTCATGCTTGCACTGCAGTTTCGTGAACTGTTCCGGGGTCAGAACTTCCTTCATCCTGAAAAGCCCGTCGATCCGCCTGGAAAAAAGCTGGCCCTTGATCTCGTTAATTTCGGCAACTTCCTGATCGACCGCCGCGCGGTCAGTTTCCGGTTTTGCGATTTCGTCGTGAAGTGTTTTCATTTTTGTCCTGAGCTGTTCCCGAAGCGCTTTGTCTTGCTCCTTATCAGCTTCGCGCCGGGCTTTCAGCTTGTCTTTCTGCTCCTGACTCAAACCAAGCTCTTTATACATCCGTTCCGGACCGCCCCGCTTTTTAAAGCGGGCTTCCCGGAATCCTTCGGAGTTCTCTCCCCCATGGAAAGCATAAGCCGTAGGACCCGCCACGAGCAAACCGACTACCGCCCCGAGAACGGTCATTTTTACTGATAGTTTTGTTTTCATATTCCGATCCTCCCTTTTGCTGACTTGGACCATCTCCGTCCTTCAAAAGTTCCGTTTTTTCATACAAAATCAAGGAACCCCAGATCCCCGCTGCCGCCGTCATCATCCGGGAACTCGGAATCCCCGCTCCCGAGCGCCGAGAAAAAAACCGCCTGCTCAGTCAAATAATCGGACATCGCCCGCTGCTCCGGCATGTCCCCCGGGACCCTCGCCATGACCACGGTAACAAGGATCAGGGCGACGGCAAATGCCATGCGGATTAAAGGCGCCGGTTTCAGCAAAAACCGAAGCCTTTCCGAGACTCCCGTGAGCCATCCCGCCTCAGGTTCCTCTTCAAAAATCGCGCTCCGGATCCTGTCCCAAACCTCAGGCCCCGGCCTGAGCTCTCCGCTCCCTTCGGGAGAAACAACCGCAAACTTCAGGATTTCCTCCTGGAATTTTTTACATGCCCCGCAGTCTCTCAGGTGAGAGTCGATTTTTTCACACTCCCTCCTGTCGAGCTCGCCGTCCCGATAATCGGTCAAAAGTCGCTCACGAACCTTGTTGCATTTCATGTTCACTCACCTCCCCTTCGTCCCATCCTTACAAGAGATTCCCTTGCCCTTTTCAGCCGGGACCGGACCGTATTCAAATTAATTCCGAGGGTTTCCGCGATCCCGGCATAATTCATGCCTTCGATCTCCCTTAGCACAAGGCAGGCCCGCTGATCGGGATTCAGGCGCTCAAGGAAACCTTTTGCCTCGCGTCCGGCATCTTCTTTCTCCAGGCTTTTCGATACCTCCGAGGCATCCGTCGCCTCAATGTCCTCCCGGATCTCCCCCCTTTCTTTCATCCTGATCCCTTTCCATTTTTTTGAATGATTCAGGGCCGAATTGACCGTTACCCGGTAAAGCCATGTTTTGAACGAGGCTTCGAATTTAAACGATCCGAGACTTCGATAAAGCCTCACAAAAACATCCTGAGTCACTTCCTCCGCATCATGCTTCATCCCGGTCACGCGATAGGCCAGTGTATAGACGTAACCGGAAGTCCTGTCATAAATCTCCCGGAAAGCCGCCCCGTCCCCCCGCGCTGCCTTCTCGATCAAATCTTTTTCGATCTCCCGCATAGACAAGGTCCCTTATCTTTCATCCCATTAGACAAAGCAAACAGAAGTAAAGTTCCCTTCAAAATAAAAAGGCCGGGGCAAAAACCCCGGCCTTGAACCTGCCTGAAGCTCTATTCCGTATCAGAAGCCCATCTTCTTTTTCATGTCCTCGCCGGCCTGTTTGGCTTTCTTGGCGGCTTTCTCGGCTTCGCGTTTGGTGCAGGCGGCAACGCGATTGGCCTTGCGCTGGACCAGGATCTGGTTTTTCTCCATATCCTTCTTGCCCAGAGTGGCGAACCAGTCTCCGATCTCATCAATCGGGGAGTTTTTGGTGCAATCCACTGCGGCATACGCGCTGACACCGCTGAACATGATCGCCAGGGCAAACAAAGCGATAAAAATATTCTTCATTATTTTCCTCCTATGGTTAACGGCAACCTCGCAAGATCTTATCTGGATACGGCTCCCGGAGCCACTCTTCGCAGCTTGCGGAGCAAAATTACTTTATCACCTTCCGTCGGGGCGGCCGCGATCTTGTTTTTGAGTTTCGCAACCTTGGCCCGGCGCTTCATGCGCTGGACAATTTCGGTTCGACGTCTGCGTTTTCTTCCCGCTAATGACATATCATTTCCTTTCTTGTGTACGATGGTTTTCCTGCACGGTCATTATATGGAATTTTTCAGTTTGGGCAATGCGCTCTTAAGCTTTCCTTGCCTGACGCCGCCGGTCATTATCGCTCAGATAGCGCTTCCTGAGACGGATGTTTTTCGGCGTGATCTCGACCAGTTCGTCCTTTTCAATAAACTCGAGGGCAAATTCGAGCGTCATTTCCCGCGGCGGAGTCAATTGTATCGCCTCGTCGGCACCCGCAGACCGCATATTCGTCTGCTTCTTTTCGCGGATCGCGTTCACGACAAGATCGGGACCTTTATTGTTCACGCCAACGATCATTCCCTCATAAAGATCATCGCCGGGCTGTATAAAAATTTCACCGCGATCCTGAAGCCCCCAGAGAGCATACGCGACCGCTTTTCCCGGAACCTGCGAGATCAGCACTCCCGATTGCCGTTCCGGGATCTCCCCCTTGTAAGGCTGATAATCATGAAAGTTCTGGTACATGATCCCGGTGCCGCGCGTCATCATCAGAAGCTGGCTCCGGAAACCAAGGATCCCCCTCGAAGGAATCAAAAACTCCATCCGGATCGTCCCGACCGCGCTCGTGATCAGATTTTTCATCTCGGCTTTACGGGCGCCCAGGGATTCGATGACAGCGCCCTGGTAACCGGGATCCACCTCGATTACAACCTCTTCGATCGGCTCGAAAAGTTCGCCGTCAACTTCCCTGATAATGACTTCAGGCCGGGAAACCTCAAGCTCATAACCTTCCCGTCGCATGGTTTCGATCAGAATGGAAAGATGCAGTTCGCCGCGGCCCGATACCTTGACGCGGTCTTCACCCGGCACGTCTTCGATCCGGATGCCGACATTCATCATCGCCTCATGCTGAAGGCGCTCGCGGATGTGCCGCGACGTCAGAAACCGTCCGCCGTCTTTACCCGCAAGGGGGCTTGAGTTGCAGGCGAAGTTCATCGAAATGGTCGGTTCGTCGATCTTGACGGCCGGAATTGCCTCCGGTTTATCGGGATGTGCCAGGGTGTCCGCCACATGGACATCTTCGATCCCCGCTATCGCGGCAATATCCCCCGCCTCGGCCGTTTCGGCCTCGATCCGCTTCATTCCCTTGTATTTAAGGATCCTGGTCACCCTGCTTTTAATGACCGCGTGGTGATCCCGTTTGACAAGCACGACTGAATCCCCCATCCTGACGGAACCGTGAAAGACGCGGCCGATCGCCATCCGCCCGATATAATTATCGTAATCCAGCATGGTCACAAGCATTTGAAAAGGCTGGTCCACGTCCGCGACCGGAGGAAGCACCCGGTGCAGGATCGTATCAAGAAGGGGTTTCATATCGCGGGCCGGCTCACCCAGATCCAGCTTGGCCCATCCGTCCTTGCCGGAAGCAAAGACGATCGGAAAATCGAGCTGTTCTTCGGTCGCGTTCAGCTCGCAAAAAAGATCGAAGGTCATATTGACCACTTCATGGGGCCGCGCGTTGGGACGGTCCACCTTGTTCACAACAAGAATCGGCTTGAGATGGAGCTCAAGGGACTTGCGAAGCACAAATTTTGTCTGAGGCATCGGCCCGTCAAACGCGTCCACAAGGAGCAGTACCCCGTCCACCATTTTCAGAATACGTTCCACTTCACTCCCGAAGTCGGCATGGCCGGGAGTGTCCACGATATTAAAGATCGTGTCCCTGTAAACGAAAGAGGCGTTTTTGGAAAAGATCGTGATACCGCGCTCCTTCTCGATCGGATTCGAATCCATAACCGTGATCTCGCCTTCCTTGAAATCATAGGCTCCGGACTGCCTGAGGAGGGCGTCAACAAGGGTGGTCTTCCCGTGGTCAACGTGTGCCACGATCGCTATATTACGGACGTTTTTTCTGCGTTTAAGTTGCGACATAGAACGCGCATATTATCAGGAGGGTTCCGGGGTATCAAGGAGAGAAAAACTCCGGAAAAAACGGCCGCGGGAATCAAAACAGCTATCAGAAAATATTCACTTCGGGGAGAAGTTCGATACCAAAATGCTCAGATACTGATTTCTGTATTGAATAGGCAAGCGCCAGAACTTCCCGTCCGGTCGCGCCTCCGTAATTGACGAGCACCAGCGCATGAGTCTTGTAGACTCCGGTATGCCCCACCATTTTCCCTTTCCAGCCGCACTGTTCGATCAACCATCCCGCCGGGATCTTGACCCTTGCTCCGGGATAAGGGTAATGCGGCATATCGGGGAACCGGACGGCAAGAGTTTCATACTGGGCCTGCGGGATCACCGGATTTTTAAAAAAGCTCCCGGCGTTGCCGAATTTTACGGGATCGGGAAGTTTGGCGGCCCGGATTTCGCAAACCGCCTTGCGGACAGAGGCAAGCGACGGAACCGTCACACCATGTTCATCCAGCTTTTGCCGGACCCCTCCCTGGTCGATTTTGAACTTATAGTCCGGGCGGACATTCAGGTCCTGAAGTCCAAGCGATACCGAATGGATCAGAAAAAGTCCCCGGTATTCATGTTTAAAAATGCTTTCCCTGTATCCAAAAACGCAGGCCGACTCGTTAAGATGGATCGCTTCCCCCGTGTGAAGATCAATCGCCTCGAGCTCACGGAACACATCCTTCAGCTCAACGCCATAGGCCCCGATATTCTGGACCGGCGCGGCTCCCACACTGCCCGGGATTTTCGAAAGATTCTCAAGCCCCGCATAATTCCTTTCGATACACCAGGTCACAAGCTCATCCCAGTCCACTCCTCCCCCCGCCTTCACAATCACTTCGGCGCCTTCCCCGGGAAACGCCTGAATGCCCCGGATCGCGTTCCGGATCACAAGGCCGTCGAAATCACGCGTGAAAAGGACATTGCTTCCTCCCCCGAGCACCAGCTTGGGTTCATGGGCAAGCGATTTTTCGGCAATTAATTCCCTCAGTTCGGCCACGGAATAAACCGTCGCAAAAAGTCTCGCGGTCGCCTCAACTCCGAAAGTAGTAAATTCTTTTAACTGCTGATTCCCGACTATAGTCATAAGGTTTTCTCCGAAATCTTACGCGAGGATGCCCGTTTCGCAAACCTCGGCATACCGCTTCGCGCTTTCCCGAATCTTTCGGGTTTGTGTCCCATAATCAATCTCCACCAAACCAAACCGGGGAGCAAATCCTTTGTCCCATTCAAAATTATCCATAAGAGACCAATGCAGATAACCGATTACTTCCAGCCCGTCTTCCATCGCGCGATGAACGCTTTTCAAATGCTCCCGGAGGAACTCCCAACGCTCCCTGTCATCATTCGTGCAAATACCGTTTTCGGCAATCAGGACCGGAAGCCTGTATTTCGCCAGCCTGTAAAGGATATCATACAATCCTTCCGGATAAATGTCCCACCCCAGCGCGTTTTTTTTTACCGGATGATGATTTTCCCGGCAGATATCCGCGACGAGGCTCCGCGGGCCCCATCCCCGGGGATCCGCCAACTGACGGGAATAATAATTGACCCCGATGAAATCAAGGGCCTGATGCCGCTTGAGCGTATCGAGATACCTTTCGTTGAAAATCTTGCGGCGCAGCCGGGCGGCCAAACGGCTTTTCGGGTTTTTTTTACAGGGGACAACTGCGATCATATGATGGGCAATGCTGACGGCGGGCTTCGGGATTCCCGCCTCCCGGTAAATTCCATGGATCACCCGGTAGGCTTTCAGATGCGCCCGGATCATGTTTTTCTCCGCCTTGATCGTCCCCCAAAGCGACTTTTTTTGCGGGGGCCACACTCCGAAAAGATACGAATGGGAAACATAAATGCTGGGTTCGTTGATCGTGATCCAGTAACGGACGCTTCCGGCAAGAGCCCGGACCACAAAGGCACAGTAACATGAAAAACGCGCGGAGGACTTTTCGTTCTCCCAGCCTCCGTCCCGCGCGAACCACGAGGGATTGGTGAAATGATGAAGCGTTGCGACCGGTTCGATTCCCCGCGTCCGGAGGGCCGACACCACATCGAGATAGTGCTTCAACGCCGCCGGGTCGAATTTCCCCTCTTCGGGTTCGATCCGGGCCCATTCGATCGAAAAACGGTGCGCGTTATGGCGAAGATCTTTAACGAGATCAAAATCACGCTCGTAGAGCTCATAGTGGCGGCAGGCCTCTCCGGATCTTTCCCTGCCCGTCAACCGCTCCCATTCCCACCAGTCGGAGCCGGAATTATTGCCTTCCACCTGATGGGCGGACGTCGCGGCACCCCAAAGGAATTCTTTCGGAAATCGGATCATGTCAAAGTATACCATCCCCGCCATCCCGCGCGCCTTGTTTTATTGCGAATAAACGGCTAGAGTAAAGGCCATGCGCTCCCTGATCGCCCAGATCAAGAAAACCTACCGGATGGCCGGCCGGCACGAGCGCCGGACCGTTCTTGAAAACTTCGCGTCACTTTCAACCCTGCAGGCGATCACCTACATCCTTCCCGTCCTCATCCTGCCTTATCTTTTCCGCGTCATCGGGGCCGAAAAATTCGGGTTAATCGCTTTCGCCCAGGCCCTGATCCAGTATTTCATGATCCTGACGGACTACGGCTTCGGGATTTCCGCAACCAGGGAGATCTCCCTTTACCGGCATCACCGCGCAAGGATCAACGATATCTTCTCCGCGGTTATGACGGCCAAGATCGCGCTGGCCGCCGTGAGCTTCCTGATCCTGAGCGGGATCGTCTGGCTGGTGCCGAAATTCCGGGCTGACGCACCGGTTTATTTTTACAGTTTCGGGGCGGTGATCGGCAACACGCTTTTTCCGATCTGGCTGTTTCAGGGAACCGAAAAGATGAAACATATCGCGGACCTCCACATTCTCGGAGGCATTCTGTTTGCGGTTTTCATTTTTATTTTCGTAAAGAGCCCGGCCGATTATCTGATGGTCCCCTTTGTCTATTCTCTCGTATCGATCCTGACCGGCCTTTGGGCCCAGTCCGTCGTGTTTATGAAATTCGGTATTTCCTTCCGTTTCCCCGGATATGAGAGCCTGCGTCAGAGGCTGAGGGCCGGCTGGGACATTTTTATTTCAAACGTCGCGATCAATGCCTACACGACAACACGCGTTTTCACGGTCGGGCTTCTGACCAACAACACCCTGACGGGTTATTATTCCATCGCCGAGAGGATCGCGAGCTTCTGCCAACTCTTTCCGCTTTCCTCCTTCTCCCAGGCCCTTTTCCCGCGGCTCAGCAAGATTTACCAAAAAAGCAAAAAACGCGCTTTTCAGTTCATGAAAAAAATCCAACAGATCACGGTCATGATTTCGATGATCTGCCTTCCTCTGATCTTTATTTTTGCCGGAGGTATCGTCAGGCTTGTATGCGGCGGGCTTTTTCCGGAAACCGTTCTTGCGCTCCGGATCCTGCTCGTCGGTGTTTTCATCGTAAACTCAAACGCCTTCCGGATCCAGTTCCTGCTTGTATGCGGAAAAACTTTCATTTACTCCAGGATTCACGTCATCATGGCCATGGTCGGCCTGCCGCTGATTTTTTTAATGATTTGTTCGTTTTCATATATCGGGGCCGCAATCGCGACCATCATCATTGAAGCCGGAATTTTCACGATCACTTATTTCACGGTGAATCGTTTGCGGCTGAAGTGAAAGACGTCAGCATCGGCACCGTTCGAAAAATAGTCCGGACCGGATAATCCCGCGGGGAATACCTTGACCATGGCCGCTCCGGCATCCCGTACCGCATAAACCTCCCGGAGCGTCAAAGTCCCCGGGAATACCGGAATTTTTCCCGGCCTTATAAAAGTGAGTAGGTTGCGGCCAAAAAATCGGATTTATCCCCGATCTAAAATAAAACCTCCAAAACATTGCTTTTTACCGCAAACCTGCTAGAATCTCGTCGCTTGCCGGGTTGACCGATTTGATTCCTTCGCGGAAGAGAAATTGGTTCCCTGTTCTTTGTTATCAAGTTCTTATGCAGGTGCGAAATCGCACTTTTGTATTCGGCGCGGGGTGCCGGCGACGACACAGTTATCAGGAGACTGTGCGGAGCGGTGCTCGCGCATTCGGCGCGGGGTGCCAGCGACGACACAGTTGTCAGGAGACTGTGCGGAGCGGTGCTCGCGCATTCGGCGCGGGGTGGAGCAGCTCGGTAGCTCGTTGGGCTCATAACCCAAAGGTCGCCGGTTCAAATCCGGCCCCCGCTACCATTCAAGCGCAGAAAAACCCTTGAAGCATCGCTTCAAGGGTTTTTTGTTTTACGGGGCGTCATTATTTAAAAGCCATCGAGACATAACCTCGGTGGCCTTCGTGTTTTCAGAACCCTTGCAATCGATGATCAATAAAAGCGTCAATACTTTCGCCCTTGGGGTTGGGGTCGGTGGGAGGATTACTTATATTCTGTTTCTGCTTTGCGGATGGGGAGATGGAGGGGAATATTCAGAGCCTCGGCTACCTTGAAACAGACCTCAATCCCAGCTGCGCGACCTTCGTAGGTTCCGTGAATATCCGCCTTCTCGGCAAACTCCTCTTAGGATAGACCCAGCTTCTGTCTTTTCCGTCCTACCGTAGCTCCGAAACTGAATATTTTTAAGTCATCCATAGTTACTCTTTTTGTTTTTGATCTAATTCGACAAAATATTTCCCGAATACTTCCGCCAGCTTCACCGGAACGGCATTCCCGACCTGCCTTGCCTCAGAAGTAATTCCGGTACCGTAGAATTTATAGTTGTCTGGAAATGTTTGGAGCCTGGCTGCCTCGCGTATGGAAATCGCACGATTTTGAGTCGGATGAACAAACCTTCCGTTAGAAATCGAAACGCATTTACAGGTCAGTGTCGGAGACACCTTTTTCCACCACATCCGTCCATACGTATCGCTGTGTTTTGTGGGATGTCTTAAGCGACATGGCACTCTGTCCTGCTGCGGAATATCCCTATGACTTCCGCCATTTTTAGGAGTGCCCTTTATTCTCTTTGAATTTTCCGGTGACAGTTTGGGAACATGATGATTAAAGAATTTTGGGCTGTTCCCTCCCGATTTAATCGGTGGTAACGGCGATGGCTTGTTAAAGGCTTGCTCGACGGTCACAAAATCTATCTTCCCAGGCCCATGTGTTATTGGCGGAAACATTAGTTTTTTTACCTGTTCTTCGGAAACCTCTTTTTTTGCTATAAGTATGAAACGTTTTCTCCTTTGGGGCACCCCATAGATAGCCGCATCAATAACATCCTCACCAACGGAATAATGATTCTTTTTTAAGAAGCTTTTGAGACGCCGATATGAAGAGCATTGGGATTTTTTAAATCCGGGAACATTTTCGATGAAGAAGTAATCGGGCAAACGCTTGAATTTTTTTACGACACGAAGCATCTGGGATAACAGATCTTTACGGTCATCCTTATGGCCCTTCAAAACGTTTTTCTTATTCTGAGCGCTAAAGGGCTGGCACGGCGCGCATCCGGCTACAACTATTTTATCTTCATTTTTCGGGGCAAGACATGCCCAGACATCCTCGCTTTTAACATCTTCGACCGACATTCCCCAAAAAGTCGCGGGGATATTTTCTTTATTATTTTCTGCATAGGTTTTCCCAAACGCTAGGTCTTTGTCGATGCCGAGACGAACATCGATCCCAACATTTCGAAACCCGCGAGTTAAACCTCCGGCTCCGCAGAAAAAATCAACCGCTATTATTTTACCTTTAGACTTTTGACTACTTTCGCTACACATTTACCCACATCCTTCTTTATTTGAAAATCCCAGAACCGAAACACCTTCCAACCTTGCTTCCGCAATGTTTTATTAACGAGTTTATCGCGTTCAATGTTGGCTTTAATTTTTTCGTTCCAGAATCGTTTATTAGTTTTGAACCTATGGCGACTGGTCTTGCCATACTTATAACCGTGCCAAAAGGAGCTATCACAAAAAATCGCTGTTTTGTTTTTCGAATTAACAAAATCTGGTTTTCCGAAAATCGCGCAATGTTTTCTATAAACAACCCGCTGACGCCTTAGTTCCGCTTCGAATATGCGCTCAATGATAGAGCCCTTGGATCGGATACGCGACATGTTATAGGAAATTTGAGCTTGGGAACGCAACATTGGCC
Organism: Candidatus Omnitrophota bacterium; assembly: GCA_022705945.1. GTDB lineage: Bacteria > Omnitrophota > Omnitrophia > Omnitrophales > Aquincolibacteriaceae > UBA1443. The sequence goes on from JAKJDL010000006.1 coordinate 40,536, forward strand.
TTTTAATCTTCCTCGGCGCCAATTGCGCCTGTCGGATTTTCTACCACCATTGACTGCCTGCCTAGAATGCGCACGATAAACAGGCTGATTTGCGCATAAGATGCCGATGCTTGTCTTACTATATTTTCACTTTCGCTTAAGTTCTTTTTTGCGCGTTGCCAAAGTGAAACTGCAAATATGAGAAGGCTGACAATATATTGCTTCTCAATAATCGGGTCTTGCCTAAGCGATCGATTTCGAAGGATGAAATCAATATAGTGTTTGTTCGCCATATTCACATAAACAACAATGTGTCCGTCCGGATCCGGTTCGATTGCAAAGCCATCGTCTTCGGTCATTTGAAAACGAGTGTATTGTTCATCATCTTTTTCAACTTTTACATATTTAGGCAGATTTAAATTTGGCCTTGCTGCGAATCTGGGTGGTTCCTGTTCACATTCTTCTTTGGGCGTTTTTGATTTTTCCGGATTGTCCGGAGGCAGCGGGTTTGTCGCGGGCTTCTCTATAATTTTTAATTTAAAATTCAAGGCCAACCGCATACTGCGTTGAAAATCCATCACATCAGAAAAACCTATGGACCCTTGCAGTTCTTCTCCTACGCATAGGCTTTCGGGTGCGATAATTTTGAATTTTGCTAAACCGTCAGACAGGGAACAAACGCAAGAAATCATTTCCGGAGAAACTACAACCTTCCCTTTTTCTCGAATTCTGCTCAGATAATCGTTATTCGCATCTGTAATTGCGGTAATTTCTCTAATCCCTCCCGGATATATTGTTATTTCTCCGTCCTTTATGCCTTTCTCAAGATTAAGGATAGTAGGAAATCTTTTACCTTCAAACCTTCCCTTCTTCCCTCCGTGCATAGTGCGCAGCTTTTTCATCAAGGCTCCGCCCAGTCCAAAAAGCTGCGCAAGCGTTGGGTCAGAATCCATCATTTTCCCCAGAATTTCCTCTATTTCCTGTGTGTCCGTAGCTATGTTTTTGATGTTTTCTTCATGAAAAAGCCTGTTTAATTCCTTAATGCCCGAATGATTTTTAATAGCATCTTTAAGTTCTGCCATTATTTTTTTTGCGGCAGGATGTTTTTTCTTCATGCGATCACGCGCTGTTGAAAAAACCAAATGAGGCAATTGCTTCGCCATATTTGTGCAGTCTACAACAACAAGCATACGCCCCCGCAGAGCCGCAAAATTGATGTCCGTAAAAAAATACTGGTCCTCCGTATGATGAACTTGACCGTTTCGAACATACATGACCCCTATTTTCCCTAACCAGTTAACATGCGCTTTGAAAGGTAGTGCGTTAACAACAAGGTTACCTATACCCGGGAGGTTAAGATTGAAGCTATATCCCTCATTGTATAAATAACGTCCCTCTTCATCCTCGGGATCGTCTAACCTAACATCTGTCCCAGAAAAAGTTCTTTCCCATGTTCCTTCTCTTTCAACCCTGGTATCGCGCAAACGAACGGGAAGGCAACAGGAGAACATGCATTGCGATAACGCGTTATTTAAACCAAGTTCAACGCTCCGCGCGCCGGGTCCCATATCGTAGTCGTACAATTTGATATAAGTTCCAAACCGCAAGCACGTGGAGTACAGCTCGTCTTTTGTTGTGGGCAACAATGGCATGCTATCTGCGTTAAAGGCCGCTATCTTTTTTTGTGGAGCAAAATACTCTATTATCGGCAAAACTTCGGTACCTTTCGGATCGCGAAGACGCACAAAAGTAAAACCCCACAGCTCATCCTCTTTTATTTTTCTCAAAGCGGGTGCGCGCCTAGAAATGATTAACTGACTCATTTTTTCACCGCAGTATGAAAGAGCTGCAGATCCTCCCATATTATATTTGCCTTGGACAAATGCTATTTTTTCTTTATTGTCCCGTCCCAAAGAAACAAAGGTGCTCCCAAATCGGTGTGGGGGCTGGCCTTCCCCTTGATCAATAATTTCATAACAAGGCATTCTTTTGGTTCCCGTAACTATAATTTGGATGTTTTCTGCTAAGGCTGTCCTTTGACTGCGCGCTAAATTTCCAATATTACCTTCCGAGACGTTAAAAAATCTACTAACCGCTTCCCGCATTGTTTTAGGAGCTTTTTCAGAAGAAGGAACTATATTTTTTTCCCAACAAGCCCGCATCAAAACTGCATCTATGCAATTAGTCACTTTCTCGGCCATAGCCGGTATCGGGTCTGCGGCTTGGGCTCCAATGCGATCCCAGTTTCTTTCTTCTTGGTTATAAGGCCGCCAATTGTTTGGGTCTTTCATCAAAGGATGCGACTCAATGATCTCCAGTGCTTTTTTTTCATTTGGTGCTTTGGCCAATGCCAACGCAAGGTCCTTAAATGAACTTTGTGTGAGTATTTCATCACTAGGACTATGGTTTTTCATTTTAAGTTCCTTTCAAATTATTTTTGGGCGTGCGTGGTTATTATACTGCTATTTGAAGCGTTCGGTAGGCGTTAAACCACTTAAGGTCTGATGCGGTCTAAAGTAGCAATGCCCGCTTCTGGCCACTCCGCCCCCCCCCGGATCTACGCCCGCTTCGCACCGGCCCATGATAATGACATCGAGAAGCCGACCACTGTCCCCACCAAAGCCCCTGCGACAGCTAACACTTGGTTTTGCCCCATGGAAGAATTTCTTACCGTGAAGGAAATTGCCGCCAAACTAAAGGTGTCTCCCTGGACTATACGGACCTGGTGTAGTCAGAAATACATCCCCTATTTCAAGCTCCGAGGTGCAGTCCAGTTCCGGGAAAACGAGGTTGAGCAGTGGCTCAAAAAGAATGTCAGTCTCGGCCGATCCCTTCATCGGCCTCGGATTGAGAGCGCACAGCTTTCTCGTTGCAAGTCCTTGTAATTATTATAATTACAAGGATTAACTAGTGTGCTATTGACGACAAGGGTATATCCGAATATACTTTCGGTGCGTCTGGGAGAGTCGCCAAGCGTCTCATCTTAGGGCTTATAGCCCTAATCCCAGTCGCTTTTTTTTTCACTTTATTAGGACTAATTGCATATGTATCTGTGTTATATCGATGAGTCTGGAACGCCAGACATCCCCGGCAACACCCCACATTATGTCCTCGCAGGTTTATCGATCCCAGTTGAACACTGGAAAACATGCGATAAAGAAATTGAAAAGGTTAAATCAAAATACGACCTCGCAAATTCAGAAATTCACGTTGCCTGGATTTTAAGAAGCTATCCGGAACAGAGAAAAATCGAAAACTTTGAGAAACTCTCTTTTAATCATCGAAGAACGCTGGTTAATTCTCTTCGTACAGCGGAGCTACTCCGATTGCAACGAGTTAAGAACGGCAAACTTTATCGTCAAACACGAAAAAATTTTAAGCAGACGGAAAGCTATATACATCTTACTCATGAAGAGCGGCGAAAGCTAATTGGCGAGATAGCTTATGTCGTATCGAAGTGGGGCTTTGCCCGTCTTTTTGCAGAGTGTATCAACAAAATTCATTTTAAGCCCTCTGCGATTTCAAAATCCATTGATGAACAAGCGTTTGAGCAAGTCGTGTCGCGCTTCGAGCATTATCTTCAAGTTACCAACCAGAAAACTCCGAACAAAGTAGGGCTATTAATTCACGACAACAATGAGACGGTAGCCAAGAAACACACGGCAATGATGAATAAATTCCACAAAACAGGGACTCTTTGGACCAGCTTGAAACACATCATTGAAACCCCTCTTTTTGTTGATAGCGCGCTAACTGGAATGATTCAAGTCGCGGATCTGTGTAGTTACGCTTTGCGCAGATACCTTGAAAACAATGAGACGGATTTATTTGAAATGATTTTCAAACGAGCAGATCGAAAAGACGACATAGTTGTGGGAGTTCGCCATTTTTCAGACCGCAAATGTACGTGCAAGATTTGCATCGCTCACGCAAAAGCGCCTTCCAAATAATCCCTTTTTGTTTTTTGGGAAATCATGCGTTCGGACAGTTTGGGGTGACAATAAAAGTGACGATACTTTTGATGGAAAATGGTGGTTGGCGGTAAAACGCGGTTAAAGTCGACTAGCTGATCTTCGCAAAAATCCCCCGGGTCATTCGTAGTCATATAATTTTCAAGCTCCGCTGACAACCCAAAGGCGCGGCTTCCAATCTCTCCCCTAACATCATTTTAAAAAACTATAAAAAGATTAAAAAAACAATAACAAACTAATCGATGCTATATCTTACTTCTTATTGAGTGTTGTATATGATCCGGAAGCCGGTTACAATTGTAGCGGAGTTGATGTAAACCGATAGCGTCTTGGCGGAGAAAGAGAAAGGAGGCAAACAGGTGGAGCCGCTTCCGGACAAACGTGGTTCCCGAGGGTTCACGCTCATCGAAGTAATGGTTACTTTATTCGTGGCCGCAATCGCTACCGCAGGATATGTCGGATCCAGTATCGCAACCCAGCGACAGTCCGCAGAGCTACATGAGCGATCCATTGCGGTACAAGAGGCCCAGCGCGTCATTGAACAAATTCGTGATGAAGCCGGAACAAACAATTTCCCCGGCAATGTTCTGGCCGCCTTCCCTGACGGCGGAACCGTCGCCGGAATGAATGCCCTGCCCAACGAACAGGTTCGGGTCAACTATGCAGATCCAACGGCAACTCCCCTGGACACCACCGTCACCGTAACATGGCAATCCCACACTTCCCGCCAGCAAACGGCGGTGCTGAGAGTTTATATCGCAAAGAGGAAGATGCCATGAGAAAACTCACATCACAAAAAGGGTTTAATCTTATTGAAGCGATGCTCGCCGCGGCGCTGTCAAGCATTGTGGTTTTCGGGGCTTTTTTGTTTTTCCGGATCGGAAGCGAACAATCCCAGATAAACCAGTCCCTCATGAACCTCAAAGACTCCTCCCGCGAAGCCATTCATAAAATGGTCCAGGAGATTCGCCAATCCGCTCCCGGTCACGTAATCATTGAAGCCGACGGTCAGTCAATCCGTTTTAAAGTTCCTCATCCGGATCACCTGCTGGGCCCTGATTTTGACGTCGACTGGGATTCCGCGCATACCGTCACCTACGCTCTCGGCGGCGCCGACTCCCGGCAAATCATACGAACCGACACCACAACCGGGATGACCTCCGTCATCGCCAACGATATCACGGCCCTACGGTTCTCTGAAAATTCCTCGCCGTCCAGGATTGTGACGATAACTCTGGACACCCAGAAAACATTATCCAGCGGACGAGCGGTTCCGCTCACCCCCCTTCGACTAACGGCTCAAGCTGATGTGAGGAACCCATGAAAACCCGCCCACTCTCCCAAATAGGAAATCAGAGGGGATTCGTGTTGACTGCGGTTTATCTCATCCTCGCGCTCGCAGCCGTTTTTTCGGTCGCTTATTTCTCCCGCTGTGTCGCATTTGTCCGGGCCAATGAGCGCAATATTCACAAAACCGTGGCGTTCAATATGGCCGAATCGGGCATTGATTGGGCCATCAGCCAGCTAACTTCAAACATCGAATACACCGGAACCTCCGCCTACGTCCCCCTGGACACCAATTTCATGAGGGGCGGATTCACGGTCTCGGTCACCAGGGATGACTCCAATCCCAAAATCCGGATTATCCGGGCAGACGGATTCGCCCCTTCCAATGACCCTGCCCAGCGGGGATATCAAACATCAAGTCTCCTTGCTTACGTTCAATCCGGATCCGGCGGTTCTTTTCGCAGCGGAGTTTTCGCGACAGATTCCATTTATATGTCGGGGAACGCTCAAACGGACTCTTACGACTCTCGGAACGGGGCTTATGGCGGAAGCAATGTCGCCTATAACGGTAGCATTGAGACCAATACAACAGGCCCCAAAAAAGTCACGCTGAGCGGAAACGTTATGATCCGGGGAGGTGTCACTGTCGGCCCGACAGAATCGCCTTCTTCGGTAGTATCAAGAAGCGGTAATGCCATGATCACAGGAAGCATTTCATCCAATCCGGCTCCCGTCATCTTCTCCGATGCCGTGGCTCCGGTTAGCGCGAGCGGTGGACTCAAACTCAGCGGGAACACAACATACTATCTTATGCCCGGGACTTATCACTTTACGTCCATGAGCATAACGGGAAACGCCAGACTTGTTCCGACCGGCCCTGTGTCCATTTATGTCGATGGAACTATTCAGATAGCGGGAAACGGTATCGCAACTTCCGAGAACTGTCCCCCCAACCTTCTTCTGTATGCCACCGGCAATTCAAACGTAAGTTTTTCCGGGAACGCGTCTTTCTACGGAGCTGTCTACGCACCAAACTCGACCGTCTCCATATCCGGAAACGGCAGCTGTTACGGGGCCATTATCGCCAGAGATTATAAAAATACGGGGAATGGCCATATCCATTTTGATGAAGCGTTGAAAGAGATCCAGGGCGGCAGTACCGACGAAATAACCTTCCGGGCCTGGCAAGAAAAAAATACTTTACTGTGGGGAACGGGGGCAACAACCTCCGGATCCTAACAACAGGACTCCCGGGAAGGACACAGCAGGTGCGCAGCAGGCTTGAATCGGGCATTGATTGGGCCATCAGCCGGAAAAACTTCTTCCTCCCGGTTTGAGTCCCCTTCCGCTTCCCTTTGTTTACTGCCCGGGAAGTGCTAGAATCTCCCCGCAAAGGAGGGCCGTTTGCGCACACCGGTTCTTTTTTCAATTTTTGCCGTTCTCTGGCTTTATTTTTTTTCAAACGTAATCCTTGCAAACGTTTCGGAAAAAGCCCTCGACCGCCTGGTCCCTCATATCAGGTTTCCCGAACTCGAATACACCCGCCCCATTTTCAGAAATGTCGGGTTCACCTCCTACAACAGGATTTCATGGTATTCCATCACATTCAACCTGGGCATGACGGCAGATCGACCCGGTGAAAAATTCGACAATATCACTATTAATATCCGGGAGCTTTCCCTTAGCCTTGACAGCCTCAAAGAACGAAGGGTCGGCATCCGCGCCAGAGGTATCAGCGCCGACAAATTACAATCCGACTCCCTCTCTCTGGTGTTGAAGAAAAATCCGGAGAACCGCACGGAAGCCGGTCACTTCGAGATGCAACTTAATTTCAGAAGCCTGATCCCTCATAAAATCCCGGAGCAGCTTCGTGATTTTCTCGACGAGTTGAAAGAGTTTTTAAGAACCGGAGTCACAAATCTGCCTGTCAAATTTTCCGCCAAGGAGGCTTTCCTTATAAAAGGAAAACCTTTCGTCGCAAAAGTCCGGGTTCAAAAAGAAGGAGACCAATACCGCCTGATGATGGACGAAACGGACCTACACCGGATGGGAAGCTTCGGCGGCAAAATATTACCCACGTCGGGTGATATCAGGCTACTGGCACGAAATCCGGTCCGGGCGCCCCAACTCCTTAAAATACGGGATAAAGCCGAGTCCGCGGCCGCCCTTGCCCACGACAGGAATCCTGCGGTTCCGGAAGACGCCTACAGACATATTCTCTGGTCCTACCTGCTGACCAGGGCGTTTGGCGAAGATTTTGCCAGGGAGGTCACGGACGCTCATGAGTCGGAAGCCGATTCTGAAGAAATAAGCCGGATGCGCTACAAAAGCTTTGACGTGGACCGCTTCCAGGATTTTCACAATAACGCCCTCGGAAGGTCCTATGCGGTTCAAGGCCGTTCCGAATCCGAGATTCTGGACCTCGTCATGACCGATCCGGAGGTCATTCGGGATAAAGAAGCGGAAACCCGGTTCAAGGCCGCCCAAAGATCACGTCAAAAAAAACATCTGCGTTAAAAAATCCGGCGCGGGACCGCGGGATCAGGATTTCTTCCTGTTTTTCAGCGCGCGGGTTTTACTCCCCGCGGCCGGCGATCCGGAATCCGGTTTCCGACCTGATTCAAGTCTCCTGATCTCATCCCGGTAGCGGGCGGCCTTATCAAATTCGAGGGCCCGAGCCGCGGCTTCCATGCGCTTCTTGAGAAAAGCGAGATGATCCTTTATTTCGTATTCCTCCCCGGATTCATGCACCACATCCCGCACGAAATCTTCCGCCTTTTTCCGGCGCTCGATGCCTTCGCGGATCTCCTTGATAATGCTTTGGGGAGTGACCCCGTGCGTCCGGTTGTAATCTTCCTGAATCTTTCGGCGGCGGGCGGTTTCATCGATCGCCCGATTCATGGAATCGGTCACTCTGTCCGCATACATGATGACCCGGCCGTTCACATGCCTTGCCGCGCGGCCCGCGATCTGGATCAGCGATACATCGCTTCTCAGGAAGCCTTCCTTGTCCGCGTCCAGGACAACGACAAGCGACACCTCGGGAAGGTCCAGCCCCTCCCTCAACAGGTTCACGCCGACAATACAGTCGTATTTTTTTAGTCTCAGATCGCGCAGGATCTCCACCCGTTCAAATGCGTCAAATTCGGAATGAATGTAACTCACCCTGATCCCCAGCTCCCTGAGATACCGGCTGAGATCCTCCGCCATTTTCTTGGTAAGCGTCGTCACCAGTGTTCTTTCTCCTTTTCCCGCCCGGCTCCTGATCTCTCCGATCAGATCATCAATTTGTCCCTCGGTACGGCGGACCTCGATCCCGGGATCCATGAGCCCGGTAGGACGGATCAACTGCTCGACGATCTCTCCGCGCACCCGTTCCATCTCATACGGCCCGGGAGTGGCTGAAACATAGAGGCATTGCTTCACCCTGGATTCAAATTCCGGAAATTTGAGCGGCCGGTTGTCAAGCGCCGAGGGGAGCCGGAATCCGTGTTCCACCAGCACTTTTTTGCGCGAAGCATCCCCGTTATACATACCGCGGATCTGCGGAATGCTCTGGTGCGATTCATCAATAATGACAAGAAAATCCCCGTCAGAAGGAAAATAATCGATCAGGGAATAGGGCGCGGAACCGGGGGCACGGCCGGAAAGATGCCGGGAATAATTCTCGACCCCGCCGCAATACCCGACTTCTTTCAGCATCTCAAGGTCATAGAGCGTCCTCGATTCCAGACGCTTTGCTTCAATATCCTTGCCCTCCGCCGTCAGTTTTTTTATCTGTTCCTTCATTTCCTGTTCGATAGAAACGAACGCGTTTTCCAGCCTCTCGGAGGAAGTTACAAAATGTTTGGCGGGATAAACCGCCAGCCTGTCAATCTCCCGAACCGGTATAAGCTTGACGGGGTCCAGAAGCGATATTCCTTCGACAAGCCCGGAGCCGAGAGTAATCCGGCAGGGGTTTTCTCCATAGGAAGGAAAAAGATCGATCCTTCCCCCGCGCACCCTGAAAGTCCCGCGTTTCAGCTCGGTCTCGACCCTCTCATATTGAAGCTTGATCAAATTCAGAAGAAGTCCCTCCCGGTCAACGGCACCCCCCTTCTCGACGGTCACAAGAAGTCCCTGCCAGTCCTCGGGAGAACCCAAACCGTAAATACAGGAAACACTTGAGACAATAATGCAGTCCCTGCGGGAAAGAAGCGAGCTGGTCGCCGAAAGCCTCAGGCGGTCGAGGTCGTCATTGATCGAGGCGTCTTTTTCGATATAAGTATCCGTCCGCGGGATGTAGGCCTCGGGCTGGTAATAATCATAATAGGAAACAAAATATTCAACGGCGTTCCCGGGGAAGAACTCTTTGAGTTCGGAATAAAGCTGCGCCGCCAGCGTCTTGTTGTGTGAGATCACAAGCGTCGGTTTGCCGAGCAGCGCGATTACATTCGCCATCGTAAAGGTTTTTCCGGAACCCGTGACACCCATCAGCACCTGTTCGCGCTTCCCTGAACGGAACCCTTCGACTAGTTTTCGGATCGCCTCGGGCTGATCCCCTTTGGGCTGCATGGATGAAACAAGCTTGAAGTCGCTCATGATCCCTTGATTATAGCACCGGGGGCCTCAAAAAAATCCGATGGTCTTTTCGCCGGTCTACAAACCCCGGGAATATTCGGGCCGCAACCGGACATTCCCGCCCAGAGCCGCTTCAAGCCTTGCCAAAAGGGCTGATTTGTCCCTGGGGAAAATCCCCTCCAGAGCCAAATAATTGGACGCGTGATCTGAACGGAAGACAGTACGTTTTAACTCCAGACCTCGGACGATCTCACAAGCTTCCCGCAGAAGCTCTTCGGCGTTGAGCTCCCTGAAATCCCCCCGGCGCACCTCTGAGGATAACGGAGTCCCGGGGATCACCATAAGCGATAAAAAGGAAAGGTAACGCGGCTGCATCAGATTCAAAGCTTCGATCGTGCCCCGGACATGCTCTCCGGAATGTTTTTTACCTCCGAGACCGAGAAGCACGATCACCGAGGACCTGATACGCGCTTTCTCCGCACGGCGCACGGCCTCGATCATCTGCCGGACACCGGAAGATTTTGTGCACCGGTCCAGAATAGACTGACTGCCGCTTTCAAGCCCCATATAGATCAAGGTAAGTTTGTGAGAGGAGAGTTCCGCGAGTTCGGCATCGCTTTTACGCATGATGTTTGTCCCGTTCGCGTAGCTTGAGATACGGGAAAGTTTCGGGAAGCATTCATTGAGCTTGCGGAGAACGGGGACAAGCTTACTGTTCGACAAGACCAGGGCATCCCCGTCCATCAGAAAAACGCGTCTAGTCTCCGGATACTGCGATGAAAATCTTTCGATGTCCCCGAAGACCTCGTCCCGGTCCTTGATTCGAAAACTCTTTGTTTTGTAGGCACCGCAGAAAGAGCAGTGGTTCTCCGAACATCCGAGGGTCAGCTGAAGAAGAAAACTTCCCGCCTCCGAAGGAGGTCTGATCACCGGTTCAATAATGCCCATCCGCGGCCCCTTCTTTTCCGGAAGGATTTTTTAAAAAAAAGTTTTAACGGCGTTTTTTCTTTGAAGATTTCCCGGTTTTCTTTTTGCTTTCGGAAGGTTTTACGGGGGGTAATGTCTCGATCCGGGTCCCTTCTTTCATCACGGTCTTCAAACGCTCGGGATTCAATACCCGGCTCGGCTTCGCCGGATCCTGCTGGCGGTGTCCGGCTTTCCGGATCGCAAAGCATTCGGGGCAGTAAACCGGGCGGTTGCCGCTCGGCTGAAAAGGAACTTTGCACCCCTTGCAGCAGTCCGCGCATACCGCCTCATAGAGGATCTTTTCCCGGGCAGCATTCCCTGTCCGGGACAGCGTCTCATTTTGAGGCGGCCTTTGGTCCGCAGAAGGCGCAAGAGACCGGTCAGCCCGGGAGATAACCGTCCTGAGATCGGTAACCTGGGCAAGAGTCCGGTCGGTCTTTTTTTCGAGACTTTCAAGACGCTCGACAAGTTTAAGCATGGCAGTCACAAGATCCGGCATCCGGTCATCTGGCGCTGTTTTTCTCGGGGAGCCTTTTGTGTTTTTTTTCCTGGCGCGCTTTTTCATGTTTCTCCTTTGAATCTATCGCTGGGGCCTGAGGCCGGTTCAATCGACAAGCAGTGAAAAATCAACGGCTTTGACGGAATGAGTGAGGGAGCCTACCGAAATGGTATCCACGCCCGCCGCCGCGAACCGGCGAACATTATCGATGGTGATGCCTCCGGATGCTTCCACGATCACTCCCGGCGCCTCCTTCCGGACGATCTTCACGGCCCGTTTCGCCGCCTTGGGATTAAAATTATCCAAAAGGATCACCTTGGGCTTAAAACCGATCGCTTCCCACAATTCCCCCAGGCTCCGGACTTCAATTTCAAAATTCCCCGGGCGAAGCCTGAGTTTTCTGAGGTCTCCGTGAACGCGATGGTTTTCCTTGATAAAAATAAACTCATCAAGCCCTTGGCGGTGATTGCGGGCCCCTCCGACCTGAACGGCCAGTTTTTCCAGCTCTCTCCAGACGGGCATGGTTTTCCGGGTATCGAGGATCAGGGCGGGATATTTTTTTACTTTATCGACAAAGGCGCGGGTCTTGGTCGCAATACCGGAAAGATGGCCGATGAAGTTCACCATGGTCCTTTCAACTTTCAGGATCGACCGGATATTGCCGTGCATTTTAAAAACCGTCTGCCCGCGCCGGATCCTGTGCCCGTTACAGACGCAGAATTCCAGTTTCACCCGGGGATCGGCTATCCGGAAAAGTTCCCGCACAAGCCTTTGCCCGCAAAAGATCCCCTTTTCTTTCGCGATCACTCGCGCGGTTCCCCGAGCACGCAGCGGGATCAGAAGATTCGAGGTCACATCCCCCGCTCCGATATCTTCCTTGAGGGCCTCCCTCAGAAACCTGATCGTCTTTCCGGAAACCGGCAGGAGGTGTCCGTGACTGCCTCGGGGGCCCCTAGAGACCGGCGAGCTGTTCTTGGTAGGATATGAGAATTTTTTTCGCATCATTCAATTTTTCCTTTTCCTTTTCAAGGATCTCCGCGGGGGCCCGGGAAGCAAAAGAGGGGTTATCCAGTTTTTTACGGATCCCCTGGATCCAGATCTCCGTTTCCGCGATCTTCTTTTGAACGCGCTTCTTTTCCTCGGCCAGATCCAGTATCCCGCCGACCAGGATGTAAACATCGAAATCCGCAAAAGAGCTTGCGACCATCGCGCCCTGTTTTTTGAACTGCGATACGCATTCGAGCGATTCGAGGCGGGCGAGCGATTTGACCTCGCGCTCAAAACAGCGCAGGATCTCAAGAGCCGCTTTTTCCTTGCATGCGATCACCGCTTTCAGTTTGTTCGCCGGCGCGATTTGAAACCTCGCCCGGAGATCCCGGATCCCTCTCACCGCGTCCTGGAGGAACGAAACGGCCCGCTGAGCTCCGGGGTCCCGGAACTTTTCCGCCCCCTCGTCGTGAGGCCATGCGGCCAGCATAATACTTTCCGGCCACGAAACCCCGTCGGCCGCCTTCTCCTTGAATTTGTGCCAAACCTCTTCGGTAACAAAAGGCATGAAGGGGTGGAGAAGACGGAGGATCCGTTCACAAACGAAAAAGAGGACCTTCCGGGTTTGAAGTTTCAATGCCTCATCCCTGCCCTGGATCATGGTCTTTGCCAATTCGATATACCAGTCGCAAAAATCATCCCACACGAAATGATAGAGTTCGCTCGTCGCCTGTGCGAGGCCGAACTGGGAGAGATGTCGTTCGATCTCGGCGGTCTTCTCTTCAAGCCTCGAAAGGATCCACCGGCTCGGAAGAGAGAGCTCCATGCCCTTGAACTGCTCCGGATCAACCGATCCTTCTTTAAAATCTTCCAATGAGCGAAGCACGAACCGGCAGGCGTTCCAGACCTTGTTCGTGAAATTACGGCCGACTTCGAATTTCTCGCGCGACAGATAGACATCCTGCGCCGAAAGCATGATCATGCTGTAGCGGAGCGCGTCGGCGCCCATCTCATTGATCACCTCCAACGGGTCGATCGAATTGCCGAGGGATTTCGACATCTTGAGTCCGCTTGCCGCGCGGACCGTCCCGTGAATGTTGATGCGAGTGAACGGAACTTCTCCCATGAATTCGAGCCCGGCCATGATCATGCGGGCGACCCAGAAAAAAATGATCTCGGGAGCGGTAATGAGGTCGGAGGTCGGATAGAACTTTTTAAGATCCCCGGTGTTCTCGGGCCAGCCAAGCGTGGAAAACGGCCAAAGCCAGCTTGAGAACCAGGTGTCCAATACGTCCGGATCCTGTTTAAGATCCGTACTGCCGCAGGCCGGACATTGGGAAGGTTCCTCACGCGCGACAATAATCCCGTCGCCGCCCGGAACCCGGCCGTCAGGCTTTCCCCGGAATGACCCGGGGCTTGTTTTGGTTTTGGCGGGATGCGAGTCCCCGGACACGAGACCCGCGGCCTGGCATTGGGTACAGTGCCAGGCCGGTATTTGATGCCCCCACCAGATCTGCCGCGAGATGCACCAGTCGCGGATTCCCTTGAGCCAATTCGTATAAACTTTCGTCCAGCGGTCGGGATAAAAAACGGTTTTGCCTTCCTCGTGCGCTTTAAGCGCTTTTTCCGCAAGGGGCTGCATTTTGACGAACCATTGCTTTGAAAGATACGGTTCGACCACCGTGTCGCACCGGTAACAGTGTCCCACCGCATGCAGATGGGAATCGCGGCGCAGAAACAGTCCTTTCTCCTCCAGGTCCCGGAGAATTTTCTTTCTCGCCTCAAAACGGTCCATACCTGCGTAGCTTCCGGCCCGCTCATTCATTTTTCCGTCCGGCGTCATCACATTGATCTGTTCGAGTCCGTGCCGGTGCCCCATCTGAAAATCGTTCGGGTCATGCGCGGGAGTCACTTTCACGATTCCGGTCCCGAACTCGGGATCCACAAACTCATCCGCGATCACGGGTATCTCGCGGTCCATCAGGGGCAGAAGAACGTTTTTCCCGATCAGATCTCTATACCGGGCATCACCGGGATGCACCGCGACCGCGGTATCCCCAAGCATTGTTTCGGGACGCGTGGTTGCGACCACAATGTGATCCGCCCCCATTTTTTCATAGGGCGCGGTCTTCCCGGCGATCGGATAAATAATGTGATAGAGGCCTCCCTGAACGTCCTTGTGCGCGGCTTCTTCGTCCGAGAGCGCAGTCTGGCAGCGCGGGCACCAGTTAATAATGTAATTGCCGCGGTAGATAAGTCCGCGTTCATAGAGGGTCACAAATGCCTCACGCACGGCTCTGGAAAGGCCTTCGTCCATCGTGAAGCGCTCCCGTGTCCAGTCACAGGAAGCTCCGAGCCGGCGAAGCTGGCGCGTGATCGTGTCGCCGTGTTCGTTTTTCCATCTCCAGACTTCTTCCAGAAACTTTTCACGGCCGAGGTCCCACCGCGTTTTATTTTCCTTCGCGAGTTTTTTTTCGACGACATTTTGAGTCGCGATCCCGGCATGATCGACGCCCGGCACCCACAAGGCATCCTTGCCTTTCATGCGGTTCCAGCGGATCAGGATATCCTGGATGGTGTTATTGAGCGCATGCCCCATGTGAAGGATGCCGGTCACATTCGGCGGAGGGATAACGATGACATACGGACACTCCGGGCCCGGGACCCGGCCGTCAGGTTCCCGTTGGGAGGATTTGTCCTCTTTTTTTCCGAGGGACGAGGGACCAGTCCCCGGTCCCCATTTTCCGTCGCTTTTGGGACGGAAAAACCCCTTCGATTCCCAAAGGGAATACCACTTCTGCTCGACTTCCTTGGAGTTGTATTGTTTGTCTAAATCCATATCAAGATCGGGACTCGCGGCCGGCTCCCGGAAACTTGCCCGGCGCCCTGTTTTTCGGGTCCCGGCTTTTATCCTTTATGCAGTTTGTACTCGATCGCCTCGACAAGCGCCTTCCAGCTGGCTTCGATGATATTTTCGTGGACACCGACCGTTGTCCATACCTTCTTCTTATCCTGGAACTCGATAAAAACACGGACCTTCGCGGCGGTTCCGGCCTCGGAATTCACAACTCGGACCTTGTAATCCGTAAGGCGGATCTCGTTGATAAGCGGATAGGTTTTGACGAGGGCTTTCCGGAGGGCCGAATCAAGGGCGTTCACAGGACCGTCCCCTTCCGCGGACTCGAAATACTTCATGTCTTTTGTGATTATTTTAACGTCCGCGATCGAACGGGGCCTGCCGGCACCGATCTCCTCGGTGCGCACGGAAACAGCTTCGGTTTTGAAAAAAGACTTAAACTTGCCAAGCAGTTTTTGGACCATTAGCTCAAAGCTCGCCTCGGCCGCTTCGAACTGGTATCCCTCATGCTCAAGACGCTGGATCTCCGCCAGAATCTTCTTGGCCTCCGGCGAATCCTTCTGGAACTTCATCTCAAGTTCCTGAGCCTTGATCATGATATTGGTTTTCCCTCCGAGTTCTGAAACAAGATAGCGGCGGTAATTTCCGACACTTTCGGGTCTAACATGCTCGTAGGTCTTCGCGTTCTTCACCATGGCGTTAATATGGACGCCTCCCTTATGAGCAAACGCGGATCGCCCCGTGAACGGCTGATTGTTCATGGGCGGGAGATTGCATACATCGGCGACATAATGCGAAAGGGAGGTGAGTTCTTTCAGCCTTGCCTGTGAAAAACAGCGGTATCCCATTTTGATCTGGAGGTTAGGGATGATGCTCGTAAGGTTCGCGTTCCCGCACCGCTCGCCAAAACCGTTCACCGTGCCCTGCACAAGCCTGCATCCTTCCCCGACAGCTTGTATGGAATTAGCGACCGCAAGTTCGGAATCGTTGTGGCAATGGATACCGAGCGGCGTTTTAACCGCCCGTTTTACTCTCAAAATCGCGTGACGGATCTTGTGCGGAAGGGTTCCCCCGTTCGTATCGCAAAGCGTCAGGTTGTCCGCGCCGGCCCGGGCTGCCTGTTGCAAGGTTTTGATCGCGTATTCGGGGTTCGCCTTGAAGCCGTCAAAAAAATGCTCGGCGTCATAAATCACTTCAATCTTCTGGTCCTTGAGGTAAGCGACCGTCTCGTAGATCATGAGAAGGTTCTCTTTAAGAGATGTCCTGAAAACTTCGGTCACATGCATGTTCCAGGATTTACCGAAAACCGTTACGACCTTTGTTCCCGCATCAAGAAGGGATTTGATCTGGGCATCCTCTTTCACTTTTACATGAGCGCGGCGCGTGGAACCGAACGCCGCCACCTTGGAACGTTTCAAGCCGGCTTTTTTGACCGCGAGAAAGAACTCCATATCTTTCGGGTTCGATCCCGGCCATCCGCCCTCGATATAGTGAATGCCGAACTGGTCAAGCCGCTTCGCGATCAGGATCTTGTCGCGGCTGGACAGACTGATGCCCTCAGCCTGGGAGCCGTCCCTTAACGTGGTGTCATAAAAAAGAATTTTTTTATTCACTTCTTTCCGAGTCCGAACGCTTTATGGATCGCCTTCGCGGCGAGTTTGCCCTTGTCGCCCGCGACCACAACCGATATCTTGATCTCTGAAGTGGAGATCATTTCGATGTTGATCCTGTGCTTGGCCAGGACCGAGAACATCTTGGACGCGATGCCGGAATGCGAACGCATGCCGATCCCGACGATCGAAACCTTCGCGATATTGCTGTCGCTCGTGATCTCGCCCACACCGAGTTTTTTGGCGTTCGTTTTAACGACTTTCAGCGCTTTCTGGAGCTCATTCTTAAAAACGGTAAACGAAATATCCGTCGAATGCGTCCTGGTCTTGTTCTGAATGATCATGTCCACATTCACATTGGCATCCGCAAGGATCTGGAACACCTTCGCCGCGACCCCCGGCCGGTCCGCAACGCGGAATAACGTGATCTTAGCTTCATCCTCTGCAAGGGCAACGCCGCTGACAACGACTTCTTCCATTTTCTTGTTCTCCTTTGTAATAAGAGTTCCTTTGATCTCCTTACGGGAATTGCACACCCAGATCGGCATGTTGAACTTTTTCGCAACCTCGATCGAGCGCGAATGCATGACCTTCGCTCCGAGCGACGCAAGTTCCAGGATTTCATCGTAGGTCGCGACGTCTATTTTTTTCGCTTCCGGAATCACGCGCGGATCGGCCGTATAAATCCCGTCCACGTCCGTATAGATCTCGCAGTGCTTTGCCTTGAGGGCCACCGCGAGCGCCACGGCCGTAAGATCGGAACCGCCGCGGCCAAGCGTTGTGATCTCCCCTTCCGGGGTCTGACCCTGGAATCCGGCGACAATGACAATCTTCCCTGCCGCGAGGGCCTTCTGAATCCTCCTGGGACTGATGTTCTGGATGCGGGCCTTGCTGTGGAAGGTATCGGTCGTGATCCCGACCTGGGGTCCCGTGAAAGAAACCGCCTCGTGGCCGAGTTTATGGATCGCCATCGCGAGAATAGAGATCGAAACCTGCTCCCCCGTCGCAAGCAGCATATCCATCTCGCGCCCTTCGGGATCCTTATTGATCTGGTCCGCAAGCGTGATAAGGTCATCCGTCATATCTCCCATCGCGGAAACGACCACGACGACCTTATTGCCCTTTTTTTTCGTCTTGACGATCCGCTCGGCAACACGCATGACCTTCTCCGCGTTCGCAACAGAGGAACCCCCGTATTTTTGAACAATCAGTGACATCTTAAAAACCTCCTGAAAAATGATTTCTTTCGGAATTGTTAGATGAGGACGTTGGACGACGGATGGAGCAAGTTCTTGAACACCATCCTCCTTCCCCCATCCGCTATTTCAGCCCGCTTTCGTAATAAAAAAAGGCATAAGCTCCGTGCTCTTGCCAATCCTCAGTTCCGAGGTTTTGGCCGCAACTTCGGAAAAACGCTCGATCTCATCCGCCATGATATTCTTGCCGAACACGGCAAAAGGGGCGGCATCCCTCACAACCGAACGGATCTTCCAGAGGGTCGCATGACAGGGAGTAACAAGTATCCTCGCTTCCTTCTGCCGTTCAAAATATTTTCGCATTTTGGAGAGCACAAAATAGTCGATTGCCTCGATCGCCGAAACCTTGGCTTTCAAATCCCCCGCCCTTCCGGCTTCATCCGGCTGGTGGAGATAAACGCAGACAAAATCTTTCTCTTCAAGAGCGTCCAAGGCAACTTTGGAGATCTTATCGTAAAAAACCGCGGGATCCTCGTTTTCCTCCCTGGTTTCCATCACCGTAAGCCCCGCCAGACGGCCGAGCCCCTTGGCGTATTCACGTGAAGCGACCATTGCCCCGCCGGTGATATCAAAAAGCTCCCTGAAAGTTTTGAGGGAAGGTTTTTTCCCCTGTCCCCACAGCCATATCATGTTCGCCGGGTTCTCTCCAAGGTCCACGCGAACCTGGTTAATCTCATGGTCCTGGAGCAAAAGGCGCGCATCAAACATAAGCTTGCGGAGCAGTTCTTCCCCGGGACCCTTGGGAAGAACGGACTCGATCTTCTGGCCTATCACGTTTTCGGGACAATTTGACTTCGCGGAAAGGGCTTCAAACCCGTGAGCGTCCTTGATCACCGCGATGTGCCGATGGGCGCTTCCGGCAAAAAAGCGAACAAACTCGCTCGAAACTTTCTTGTTCAGAAAATTCACAAGTGCTTTGGCCTCTTTCGTGCTGATTCCTCCGGCCGTTGAGTCCGCAAGGATTCCCCCCGCCTCGGTGATAAAGTTCATACAAAAAGCGACTTCCTTATCATCCAGCTTCAGTTCGAGATTAGCCGCTTCCAGAGGCCCGCGGCCCGTGTAAAACTTGCTCTCATAACCGAGCATCTCGAAAAGGCTTGCGTCAGGAGAAAGAGGCAGACGGTCCGAAAGCAATTTAGCGGTGCCGACCTTGCCTGATTTGGCAAAGAAAGAAAGATGGGGGATCTTTGCGACCTCAAGCGGTGTTTTGCCGCCAAGCTCGTCCGCGGGATGATCGGCAGCGCCTGAAAGCACGACTACGATATATTTCATGAACCCACAGCCTCCTTTACGGCATCAAGATCGGCTTCTATCGTATAGACAGGATCATTAAAACTCAAGGCGAAATCAGGATCTTTGAGCCCCGCGCCCGTCAGCGTAATCACGATCCGGCTTCCTTCTTTAAAATAGTTCCTTTGCGCAAGCCTGATTACCCCGGCTACCGGCGCCGCGCTGGCGGGTTCCGCGAACACGCCTTCACGCTCGGCAAGGAATCGGTAAGCTTTTGTTATTTCCTCATCCGTAACCATATCGATCAATCCCCCCGATTCGTCACGCGCGGCGACGGCACCCTGCCAGCTTGCGGGATTGCCGATACGGATCGCGGTCGCTATCGTCTCCGGCTTTGCGACCGGATGTCCCAACACAATCGGAGCGGAACCCGCGGCCTGGAAACCGAGCATTTGGGGAAGCGTTCCGGATTTTCCGGCTTTTTTATATTCCTTGTAGCCCTTCCAATACGCCGTAATGTTCCCCGCGTTCCCGACGGGAATGGCATGGTATTCCGGCGCGTCTCCGAGATCGTCCACGATCTCGAAAGCAGCGGTCTTCTGCCCTTCAATGCGATACGGATTGATCGAATTGACAAGCGTGATCTTCCCGTCCCCGGTCACTTCTTTCACGAGCTCAAGCGCCTGGTCAAAATTGCCTCTGATCATCAGCGTTTTCGCGCCGTAACGGAACGCCTGAAGCAGTTTTCCTTTCGCGATCTTCCCTTCGGGGATCAGCACATAGCATTTGAGCCCGCAACGGGTCGCGTAGGCCGCCGCTGAAGCGGACGTGTTCCCCGTGGACGCGCACATCACCGCTTTGGAACCGGCCTCGACGGCTTTCGAGATGGCCATCGTCATGCCCCTGTCTTTGAAGGAACCGGTCGGATTTAATCCTTCAAATTTATAATAGATCCGGACATT
This sequence comes from Candidatus Omnitrophota bacterium, assembly GCA_022705945.1. Taxonomy (GTDB): domain Bacteria; phylum Omnitrophota; class Omnitrophia; order Omnitrophales; family Aquincolibacteriaceae; genus UBA1443. Next base: position 60,700 of record JAKJDL010000006.1, read on the forward strand.
TTTAAGACCAAGCTCCGCGGGTAAAGCTTCGGCCGGGATAAGCGGCGTATTTCCCTCATTGAGCGAAACGATCGGTGTTTTGTCCGTTACGGGAAGGTATTCCCGAAACCTCTCGATGATCCCTGTTTTCTTGACGGCGTGTTTACTCATGACCCGGCTTCCTCAATCCGGATAACCTGGGATTTACCTTTGACAAAGCTCAGCCTATCGATCACTCTGATCGCGGCACGCACATCCTTCTCGGGGGCCTCGTGAGTCAAAAGAATGAGAGGCACGACCTTGCCGACGCTCCGCTCCCTCTGGATCATATCCGAAATACTGACTTTATGTCTTCCGAGGATCTTCGAGATCCCGGCAAGCACGCCCGGCTGGTCGATCACATAGAATCGCAGGTAATACCGGGACAGGATTGTTGTAATGCTTTTAATCTCGATCTCCGAACCAAGGGCGCGGATCACGGTCTCATCATCAACAGGCCCGTCGATATCTCTTTTCGAGATATCCATAAGGTCCGCGATCACGGCGCTTGCGGTCGGATGCGGCCCGGCCCCGCGGCCGTAGAACATGACATCCCCCGTTTCATCCCCGCGCAGCATGACCGCGTTGAACGATTGATTTACACTCGCGAGAATGTGCGTCTTCGGGAGAAGCGTGGGCTGGACGCGGGCTTCCACACCGTTTTTGCTTTTCTTGGCGATCGCGAGAAGCTTGATCACGTAACCGAACTCTTTGGCGAAAGCGATATCATCGCTTGAGATGCGGGTAATGCCCTCCGAATAAATGTCGCTGAATTTTACCCGCCCGCCGAAAGCAAACCGGACGAGGATCGCAAGCTTATGAGCCGCGTCAACTCCCTCGATATCCAAAGTCGGATCTGCTTCGGCATAGCCTTTCTTCTGGGCTCCCTTTAGGGCTTCGGCAAAATCCATCCCGGTCTCCGTCATCTGGGTCAGGATATAGTTCGTAGTTCCGTTGATGATCGCGTAGATGGATTCGATATTGTTGGCCACAAGACCTTCCCGGAGTGCTTTGAGACACGGTATCCCGCCGCCCACGCTCGCCTCAAAACAGATCCAGCGGCGCATCCTGTGAGCCAGTTCAAAGATCTCGTCGCCGTGCTCCGCCAACAAAGCCTTGTTCGCGGTTACGACATGTTTTCCTTCCTTGAAGGCGGTCTTGATGATCTCCCCGGAAAAAGTTGTCCCCCCGATCAGTTCCACAACCACATCAACCGAAGGATCACGGACAACATCAAAAGCATCTTTCGTCACGAGAGACTGCGGAGGCCTGACCTTACGCCTGCGATTGGGATATTTCTCGGCAATCCGGACAATCTCGAAAGAAACTCCGAGCTGTTTCTCGAATTGCCTTTTTTTGGAGATCAGGATCTCGTAGAGACCGCTTCCTATCTGACCCAACCCGAGAAGTCCAATGCGGATTTTTTTCATTTTTTTATGCCCCGGATAGACTTAAGTTATGATGGTCGCTTCATTTAAGAAAATCGAGGTAGTATATCGCAGGCGGATTCAAAAATCAAACAGGGTTATCCTTGGCTTTTTTTTTCAAAAACAATGATGTATACTCACTCCTGTCCGGCATTCCGGCCGGCCTTAATTTTAAAACCGCAAGAAAGGATTATTTTCATGAAGAAAAGATCCGCCGTTCTCCTCCTCGTCCTGGCGATTTTCGTCAACTTCGGGATGGCCCGTCAGGGCCAATACGATGAAGATGCCCGCGAACAGGAGAGACTTCAAAGGCAAATGGCCCAGGAAGCCGGGCAAACTTCAACCCGTCCCGTAAGAAATATCGCTTCCGGAATTAAAGAAATCACCTATGACAACGTGCGTGACGTCACCAAGGACACGGCGAAAGCCACCGCTCATGAAGCTCCTGTGGTCGGAACACTGGACGGGAGTCAGAAGGCAAGTGAAAAAGTCGTCGATAACACGATCCGCGGAGTCAAGAAGGTCGCTTCCCTCGGTCTCGCCAGGGACGACAGCTATTCGATTGAAGAGGCTGAAAAAGGTTCGGGCGACGCCGCCAAGATCAAACTCTTTCAGTTCTAAAACCAATCTCTCCAAAAACTTAAAAGGCAGGCGGAAAAAATTCCGCCTGCCTTTTTTAATATCTTCTGCCGCAAACCTCCGGTCTTTCGGAGAACCCCGGTCAAAGATTGAACTGAAGATCGTAAAGCTTTTTGTAAACACCGCCAAGCCGGAGAAGAAACTCATTTGTCCCCTGCTGGACGATCTTGCCTTTCTCCATCACAAGAATACGGTTCGCTTTTTGAACGGTCGAAAGACGGTGAGCAATCACAAAAACGGTTCGCGCCTTCATAAGGTTCTCGAGAGCACCTTGGACTTCCTGCTCGCTTTGTGTGTCAAGATGCGATGTCGCCTCATCAAGGATAAGTATGGGCGGATCCTTCAGAAGAGCCCTTGCGATAGCGAGCCTCTGCCGCTCCCCTCCTGAAAGTTTAAGTCCCCGCTCTCCGAGCTGGGTGTTATAGCCGTCGGGAAGGGCCTTGATAAAGTGATCCGCGTAGGCGATCGCCGCGGCTTTTTCGATATCTTCCAGCTTCGCGTCCGGGCGGCCGTAGGCGATATTTTCACGGATCGAACAGTTGAAGAGTACGGTCTCCTGCGAGACAATGCCTATCATATTACGCAAGGAGTGAAGCGTCAGGTCCCGGATATCCCTGCCGTTGATCTTGATGGCCCCCCGCACCGGATCATAAAAACGGAGCAAAAGACTCACAAGCGTGGTCTTGCCCGAACCGCTCGCGCCCACGATCGCGATCACCTCATTATGTTTGGCCTTGATGTCAATCCCGTCAAGGACGGGAGTTCCCTTTTCATATTCAAAACTGATATTTTCATAGACAACTTCACGGACGGATTCCCCGAAAACAACGGCGTCGGGTTTATCCTGAATGCTAGGCTTCGCGTCAAGCACCTCAAAAATACGCTGTCCGGATGCAATGGACTGCTGGATCGTGCTGTTGACCTTGCTGATTTTCTTCAGGGGTTCGTAAAAAATAAAGAGCGAACCCACGAAGGCGACAAAACGGTCCGGCGGAAGGTATTTGATACCGAATCCGACAGCCACCGCCGCACCAACCGCTCCCATGATTTCGATCAGGGGCCGCTGAATGATCGTGACCTTGATGGTCTTCCGGAAATATTCAAAAACGCTTTTATTGATCTCCTCAAAACGTCCTATCTCTTTTTCCTCACGGCAAAAAGCCTTCACGATGTGGAATCCCGAAAGCGTCTCGCCGATAAAGGACGTGATGTCGCCCGTCCGTTCCTGCATGGATTTGGTAAGCCTCCGGAGACGTTTGCCGAGGATCGTGATCGGGATCGCGACCAGCGGGAAAATCACGATCGCGAAAAGAGCGTATTTGCCGCCCCAGATAAAGACCCACGGGATATTGAAAAGTATCACAAGCGGCTGTTTCACAAGGTCCACGATCACGTCCGTAATCGCGCCCTGGATCTGGCCGACGTCGTTCAGAATGCGGGAAAGGAAATCTCCCGTGCGCCCCCTGGAATAAAAATCATGGGAAAGATAAACCAGATGACGGTACAGATCGTCGCGCACCTTGCGGATCGCCCGGATCCCGATATTCGACATTTGATAATTGGAAAGGTAGTCGAAAAATCCCCGGAGGAAGAAAACCCCGACCATGATGAAAGGTATCCAGAAAACCGGGAACGCGACGGATGAAAGGAACGGGATGTGGGGCAGGTTATCGAGACGGACCTCATTTTTATTATGAAGACCGTTCACGATGATATAAAGGGTCGCCGACACAAGAGAATTGGCAACCGAATAGGCAAACATTGCGAGGATGGCAACGCAAAGCCGCCAACGGTGAGGCTTGACATAGGCTAGTAGCCGCTTGTAGATGTCCATAAGGTCCGACACTGTAACATATTCGTTGACACGGCTCAAGGTTATGCTTTTAATAGCTTTTCTCGGGGATTCGCTCCCGTTCATGCATTAAACGCATCACCGGATAATTTTTGAATACAAAAAGGTTTGGGATGGAAAAAAAGATCAAGGTCGGCGTTATCGGCATCGGACATCTTGGAAAAGAACACGCCCGAATTTACAGCCAGCTTCCCGAGTGCAGCCTCGTCGGGATCTCGGACCTTGATCCGGCTAAGGCCGACAAGGCCAAAGAACTCGGGACGGTTTATTTCAAAGACTACCGGGATCTCATCGGGAAAGTGGATGCCGTCAGCGTCGCGACGCCCACCTGCACCCATTTCACGATCGCCAGGGAATTCCTTCAAAACAAGGTCCACACCCTTGTCGAAAAACCGATCACACTCAGAACCGAAGAGGCGGACGAGCTGATCGATCTTTCCAGAAAAAACCGCTGCGCCCTCCAGGTCGGCCATATCGAAAGGCACAACCCCGGCTTCAAGCGAGTTCAGGAGATCACGAAAAACACGCGCTTCCTCGAAATCCACCGCCTCGGCCCCTTCACGGGACGGATCAACGACTGCGGTGTCGTCCTCGACCTTATGATCCACGACCTTGATATCGTACTCAGTCTTGTCGGTTCCGAGGTCGCAAGTTTTGACGCGCTGGGAGTCAATGTTTTAACGCCGTTTGAGGACATCGCAAACGTGCGGCTTAAATTTAAGAATGGCGCCGTTGCGAATATCACGGCCTCGCGGCTGACGTTCGAAAAGCAGAGAAAGATCCGCATTTTCCAGGAAGACGCCTATATCTCTCTCGATTACGGCGCGCAGACCGGAAAGATCATCCGGAAATCCGGAAGCGAGATCCTCCAGGAAGACGTTTCCATCGAAAAAGCCGAACCTCTCAAGGAAGAACTGTGCTTTTTCCTCTCCGGCATTGCGTCGGGCACCAGTTTGGGGAAACCCGACACCGCGGCACGGAACGCTCTGGCTCTCGCGATCGATATCGTCAAAATGATCCAGGAAAACCAGCCCAAGCCCGCGGCGCGTTAATACAATGCCAAAAAAGATTTTCATCATCGCCTGCGAGGCCTCGGCCGATCTCCACGGTGCTCATCTCACGGAAGAGCTCGGAAAACTCATGCCCGACGCCGAGTTCTGCGGCCACGGAGGACACCGGATGCAAACCTCCGGCGTCAGGATTTTTCACGACATGACCCGGATCGCGGCCCTCGGACTGGGCGATGTCCTTCGCAATTACCTGAAATACCGGAAGATCTTTCACGAGACGACCGACCTTATTAAAAAAGAAAAACCGGATGTCCTCGTCGCTATCGACTCCCCGGCATTCAACCTCCGGCTGGCAAAAAAAGTCTCCAAGCTGGTCCCGATCGTTTATTTCATTTCGCCCCAGCTCTGGGCGTGGGGGAAACGTCGCATCCACATCATCAAAAAACATATCCGGGAAATGCTCGTGATCCTTCCTTTTGAGCAGGATTTCTATGAAAAGGAAGGCGTGCCCGTCAAGTTCGTGGGACATCCCCTCCTCGACGCGATCCCGGAGCTTCCCGACACCAAAATGCTTCGGGGAAAACTCGGTATCCCGGAAGGCCGGAAGGCTATCGGCCTTTTTTCAGGATCACGCGAAAAAGAGGTAAAGCGAATCCTGCCCGTCATGCTGCAGAGCGCGGCCATCCTTGAAAAGGATTTCCCGGAAACTCTTTTTTTTGTTTCCCGATCCCCGAACGTCCGGAACGAAATTTACGATGAGATCATTTCGGGAGCGCAAGTTACCGCAACCACCCCGAAGATGCCGTTTTATGAGCTCGTAAGGGCCGTGGATTTCGCACTCGTTACATCAGGAACCGCTACCCTCGAAACTGCCCTGATCGGTACTCCGTTCTTCCTTCTTTATAAAACGGGACGTCTCACCTATTTCATAGGTAAACACCTCGTCAAGGTCCCCTACCTCGGTCTCGTCAACCTGCTCGCCAAAGACAGAGTCGTTCCGGAATTTATCCAGCAGGACGCCCATCCCAAAACGATCGCTCATGAAGCCGGGGCTTTTCTTAAAAGCGACGAACTCCAGAAAAAAATGAGAGAAGAGTTCCGTCAGGTCCGGAAAGAACTTGGAGAAAAAGGCGCGAGTGTAAAAGCGGCGAAAGAGATCTTCAAACTTCTGGAGCGGTTTTCGTAAAAGGCTTTACTCAAGAAAGTTTCGGCCCAAACCCGGCCCGGATTTTTCCGTTCCGATCCGGCAGATGCTGTCCTGACTTTCAATCCTTAGCGGAAGGCAGGTGATGCCAGGCAAATTCCGGCTTGAGGATGGGCCTGTAATTTGCCGGATAAGGAACAGGAAAAGTCACCATTTCATAAACTCCCGTCAACGCGCGCCCTACCGTGAACCAGGCGCCACGCCCGAGACCCGCGAACCAACTCGGGAGGAAAGTGTCGTTCTTTTTTTCTTTGGCGAGCTCGTTGGATATTTCTATCGGGGAAAGCGCCACGTTCAAAAAACCGCGCTGCAGCTTGCGGAGCATCGTGCCTTCCGGCTCGATCTCGGCAGCGTGAAGAAAAAAGACGGGGAAAGCGGACAGAATTAAAACAGCGGAAATCCTTAATAAAGTCTTCATAGTTCGGTAATCTAACACCCTTCGCCCAAAGCAGGCAACTTATTCTTTTCACTTCAGGAAGCCGGGCAAGAAAGCAGAGATTTGCCCGGAGTGAGCCCGCCGGAAAAACGCCGGCGGCTCAAAGCTTGAACAGCATGTCCGCGTAGCTCGGAACCGGCCAAAGCCGCGACGGCAGAATCTCTTCGAGAGCATCAATGTCTTTCCGGAGCGCGTTCGCGGAGGGCACAACCTTGTCGCGAAAGGTCATGGCCCGCTTCTCAAGGTCTTCGACATGATGAGCTTTTACAATCGAAGTCTCAAGCGCCGCCAGTTTTTCACTCGAGGACTCAAGGAGCTCCGTCACCTTTCCGAGAAGCTCTTTTTGAACCTTTGCGGCGGAACCGGCGGCCTTCAGCCGGGTGATCGCCCCCGCAAGTTCTTCCGTAAATTTGATCACAGCCGGCAGATATTGTTTTTTCACCATCTGCACCGATGCCTGCGCTTCTATATTCACATGTTTGATATACCCTTCAAGATAGATCTCATGTCGCGAGCGAAGCTCTCCTCTGGAAAGGACCTTGTATTTTTCGAAAAGCCTCACGGCGTCCGGCGTCGCCATCGCGGCAAGGGCTTCCACGCCTCCCCTGATGTTCGGGAGTTCTCTCTTCCTGGCTTCGGCAATCCATTCGTCGGAATAATTATTGCCGTTGAAAATAATTCGCCCGTGCTTTTTCATCGCGTCGCGCACGATCGCTGCCGCCTCCTTGTTGCGATTGCTCTTTCCGGCCTTTTCAAGACGCGTCGCGATCTCATCAAGGGCTTCCGCCGCTATGGTGTTCATAACGATATTGGGGCCCGAGATCGACGCCGAAGATCCAACCATGCGAAACTCGAATTTGTTCCCCGTAAACGCGAAAGGCGAAGTGCGGTTGCGGTCCGTGTTATCCTTCGGCAGCTGAGGGAGCGAATCCACGCCGACCTGGAGAAAATTCTGGCCGTGGCTCGCAACCTTCTTGCCCGAGGCAATCCCTTTCAGGATTCCGGTAAACTCGTCGCCCATAAAAATCGAGATAATGGTCGGAGGCGCTTCATTCGCGCCAAGGCGAAGATCGTTGCCGGGATTACCGCAGCTCGCGCGAAGTTTTTCGGCGTGGCGGTCCACAGCCATAATCACCGCGCTTACAAAAATAAGGAACTGTTCGTTCTCAGCCGGGGTCCTCCCGGGTTCAAAAAGGTTGATCCCGTCATCGGTCATGAGCGACCAGTTGTTGTGTTTCCCGGATCCGTTCATGCCCGCAAACGGTTTTTCGTGCAGGAGGCACACCAGGTCATGACGCAGGGCCACCCTCTGCATGGTCTCCATAACAAGCTGGTTATGGTCCGCCGCGATATTGGTCGTCGAAAAGATCGGCGCCATTTCATACTGGGCGGGCGCAACCTCATGATGTTTGGTCTTGGAAGAAATCCCCATTTTCCAGAGCTCAATATCAAGATCGCGCATAAAAGCCGCAATGCGGTCCTTGATCGCTCCGAAATACTGATCTTCAAGCTCCTGACCTTTCGGCGCGGGAGCTCCGAACAGGGTCCGGCCGGATACAATCAGATCAAGACGCTGCTCATAACAACTTTTATCGATCAAAAAATATTCCTGCTCGGGCCCCACCGTCGAAGTCACCCGTTTGGACGTCTTGTTTCCGAGAGCCTTCAGAACCCGGACCGCCTGTTTGGAAACGGCCTCCATGGAACGCAAGAGCGGCGTCTTTTTATCAAGCGCTTCGCTTGTGTAGGAACAAAACGCGGTCGGAATACAGAGCGTCACATTACCGGAAGCATCGGTTTTCAGAAATGCCGGGGAAGTACAGTCCCACGCCGTATAACCCCGCGCCTCAAAGGTGGAGCGGAGTCCCCCGTTCGGGAGCGAAGACGCGTCCGGCTCCCCCTGGGTCAGCTGTTGACCGGAAAATTCCATAATGACGCTCCCGTCCTCCGTGGGAGAAATAAATGAGTCATGCTTCTCGGCGGTGCGACCCGTGAGCGGCTGAAACCAATGCGTGTAATGGGTCGCTCCCTTTTCGATCGCCCAGTCCCTCATCGCGCTTGCGACAACGTTAGCCACATCAAGGGATAGCGGCAGCCCCTCCTGGATCGTACGCTTCAGGGCCCTGTAGGTATCCTTGGGAAGTCTTTCTTTCATGACACGATCGTTAAAAACATTACTGCCGAAAATTTCGGTTACATCAATAGGCTTTGTCATCGATTTTCCTTTTTTTTGATACGTCGTTACCTGCCGCCCCTTCCCGCGCACCCACTTCAAACAGGGAACAGAATGGTTTTGAAAACTTAAGAAGCAATTACTATGGCAAAGGTTTCTTGAAGATCATTCAAAAAGGATACCTTATTAAACAAGAAAAGTATACAAATTTGTAGCTTTATTTAGTTCGGATAATCCTGTCTACAATTTTGTATTTATTTAAGGTCGTAGTTTTTAATTTTGTAGCCGAGGATGCGCTCGGTCACTCCGAGCATCCTGGCGGCCCGGCGCTGATTTCCGGCGGTCCTGGCAAGTGCCGTTTGTATCATTTTTTTCTCAAGCTTTTCGACAGCGGCGGATAACCCTCCTTCAGGGGGAATATCCTCGTCAGTATTTATTTCGGGAACCTTGCGGGGGGCAGTCTTCAGATCGATCGCTGCAGGATGGTCTTTCTGCCCCGGGATGGGAAACAAATCTTCTTCGATCGTATCGGATTTGCAAAGGATCACGGCCCTTTCAACGGCATTCTCAAGCTCCCGGATATTACCCGGCCATGCATAGCTCATTAAATAAGTCATCGCCGCATCTGAAATATATTTGACCGGTTTGCCGTTTTCCATGCCTGCCTTCTTTAAAAAATGAACAACCAGAAGCGGGATATCTTCCCGGCGATCACGGAGGGACGGAAGCAGGATAGGGACAACGTTCAGCCGGTAATAAAGGTCTTCCCGGAATTTTCCTTCACGGACCGCTGTCTCAAGATCCCGATTGGTCGCCGCAATCAGGCGGATATCAACTTTAAGCGGCCGGGTCCCTCCCATGCGCTCGAACTCTTTTTCCTGAAGGACCCGGAGAAGCTTGGTCTGTATGCTGGGCGGGATATCCCCGATCTCGTCCAAAAAAAGGGTTCCGCCGTCCGCCATTTCAAAACGCCCGGGCTTGCCCGACACGGCACCCGTAAAAGCTCCTTTCTCATAGCCGAAAAGTTCGCTTTCAAGGAGGGTGCCGGGAAGCGCCGCGCAGGAGATCTTGATAAAGGGTCCTTTGGAGCGAAGGCTTGCGTAATGAATCGCGTGGGCCACAAGCTCTTTCCCTGTCCCGGTTTCACCGCGAAGAAGAACCGTGGAACGCGTCTGGCTCACCATATCAATCGCCGCGTAAACCTCTTTCATCCGCTTGCTTTCGCCGATAATGTTACCGGGATGAAATCTTTTGGCTAATTCCCGCTTCAGTTCCGTATTTTCGAACTGAAGTTTTTCTTTTTCCCGCTCCCGGATCCGGTAGGTCGCAACCGTCTGCGCGATAATAGAGCTGATGATCGTAAGAAACCTCATGTCCTCGTCAAGAGAAACATTGCCCCGGGAAAGACGGTCCGTACCCAAAGCGCCTATGGTCTGCCGATCCATCTTAATGGGAACACAGATAAAAGAGATTCGACTCCGCCTGGAATCCCTTCCGCGGGCACCCGTCCGATTGAGAAAAATCGGCTCTTCCCCGATACCGGGCACCGCCATCGGCTCACCGGACTCCACAACTTTCCCGGTGATCCCCTCCCCGACCCGATAGCGGCCCAGCTTGATCGCCTGTTTGTCAGGACCGTGGACGATTTCGATCGCAGGGTGCCCGCCTTCGACATCCAGAATGGTTAATGTCCCGTGATGCATCCCCATCTTTTCATGCAGAATCTCAAGAGCTTTCCTCATGCGCTCTTCGAGCGGATGCGGCATTGTCATCTGACGTGTGATCTCATTAAGCGTGCGGAGTTCCAGCACTTCACGCTCAAGCCCGGCAATAGAATTACTGGGAGCGTCTTTGGGGGGCATGGTCAGGCTTGAATCCCGTAGAGCACGATCCCTGCGCGGTTCGCTTTTTCAACAAAAATGTCCATGCCGATAAAAAGGGTCTTGTAGGCCTCAAAGGCAAGCGCTTCCGCCTTGGCCGCGCAAAGCTCCTCCAGGGTCGTGAGCCCGACTGCGGGAACATCAAACCGTGTATCCTGTTCCGGTTTTTCGACTTTGACGACAACAATCCTTCCCCGGCCGAGCTCAGCGCCGCGGCGGATCGCATGATCCGTTCCCTCGATCGCTTCAACAGCCAGAACGACTTTCTTTTTTATAATAACCGTTTGACCAATATCGGCACCGGCGATCTTTTTGGCCATTTCGAAACCGAAACGGATATCTTCAAGAACCGCCTTGGAAGGCTTTAATTTCCCGAGAACTCCCGGCCCCGGCATGCAGTGTTTGAGAAGGCAGGTCGAATCCTGAAGGACAATCCCCTGATTGTTGAGATATTGCGCGATGCCGCCGAGAAGCGAGTCGTCCTTGTGATCTTTTAATTTCATCAGGACCTTCATCATTTCGAGGTCCAAACGGACGTTTTCCTTGAAGAACCTTACCTTTTCAATCTTGCCGGCCATCACCGCTTCATGAACATGTTCCGCCTTCATGAACCGGCTGAGTTTTTTGAGCTCTCCGACCTTCACCCAGAGGAACGCGTCGGAAAGTTTTTCAAGCACGGGCTCGGCTTCCTGCTCAATCCCGCAGGTAACCACACGGTATCCCGCCCGCCTGGCTTCTTCAGCCACAAGTATCGGGAAACGTCCGTTTCCAGCAATGATACCCATGATCTTCATAATCGACTCCGTTAAAATCCCGGGTTAACCGCTGATCCGAATTCTGAGAAGCCTCGTCCCGGACGGCATCGCCCCCGTAAAAAAGGCAAGACGGAAGGAGGAGCTACCCGCAGATTCCCCGTTCGGATTTCCCAAGGAACCTCGTGAGCTCATCGACCGAAGGACTGGCGGGGATTTGCTGCGCTAATTCTTTTATGACATTCTTGAGGATCAAACCGGATCTGAAAATGATCTTGAAGGCTTTTTTTAGATTGGCTTTTTCTTCTCTGGAATAACCGGCACGGTCAAGCCCCACCGAATTGATCCCGAAAGCCGACGCCGGATGTCCGTCCACCATCATAAAAGGAGGAATATCCTGAACCACCTTGGAACAACCGCCCGTAATGGAAAGTTTGCCAATCCGGACAAACTGGTGAACGGCCGAAAGACCGCCTATGATCGCCTTGTCTTCAACGATCACGTGCCCGGCAAGCGTCCCGTTATTAGCGAGCGTGCAGCCGTTATGAATGACGCAGTCGTGAGCGATATGAGCATAAGCCATGAGAAGGTTATCATCCCCGATCACGGTCTCGGTCCCGCTCATTGTTCCCGGATTGATCGTGACATATTCACGGATCTTGTTGCGGTTGCCGATCCTGAGATAGCTGATTCCTCCGTCAAACTTGCGGTCCTGCGTGCGGCTCCCGATCACGGCACCGGTAAAGATCTCGTTATCTTCTCCGATCGTGGTGTGCCCTTCGATCGTCACGCGAGGGCCTACCCTGGTGCGGGCCCCAATCTTGACCGCGCCTTCGATAATGACCCAAGGCCCGATCTCAACACCGTCTCCCAAAACCGCATCCGGATGAACGATCGCGGTAGGGTGAATCTTCACGCATCCACCACGGCAAACTTCACATCCGCTTCGCATACCAGCTGATCCCCCACATAAGCCTTGCCGGAGCATTGGCCGAATTTGGCCCGTTTTTTGAGGACTTCCACTTCCATCCGGAGCGAGTCGCCCGGCTTGACGGGGCTCCGCCACTTCACCTGGTCCACGCTCATAAAATAGGCAATCTTGCCCCGGTTTTCGGGTTCCCCGAGCATGATAACGCCCCCCACCTGCGCCATCGCTTCCACAATCAACACGCCCGGCATCACGGGATGTCCCGGAAAGTGGCCCTGGAAAAAATAATCGTTCATCGTAACCTGTTTCCATCCGGTCGCCTTGAGTCCCGGCTCGAAATTCTCGATCCGGTCCACAAAAAGAAACGGATACCGGTGGGGGATGATCTTCTGGATCTCCTCGACCGTCAGGGTTTTTTTTGACGTTATATCCATAGGGGCTGAGGCTTTATCGGTCATGGCTAGTTTCCTCACAAGTTCCAGGTTAAGGGTATGTCCGGTCCGTTGAGCGATCACATGCCCGCGGATGAACTTTCCGCTCAAAAAAAGATCCCCGATGATGTCTGTGATCTTATGGCGGCAAGCTTCGTTCGCAAACCGGAGTTCATTGTCAATAGGACGGTTTTGTTCAAAAATAAGCGTATTCGAGGGATTTGCCCCCTTGCCGAACCCCATCGCAAGCAGTTGTTCCGCTTCCTTTCGAAGACAAAATGTGCGGGCCGGTGCCAATTCCCGCTCGAAAATTTCGGGGAGGATCGTCAGGGTCATATATTGGTCTTCAAGATCGGCGTCGTGATAGCTCAGGGTATAGGAAATCTGAAAATGGGGTCCCGGTACGATTATGATCGACTGGTCGCCATGATCCACGTAAACCGGCTTCGTCACTTCAAGAAATTTCCTCGGCGCATTCTGCTCCTCGAAGCCCGCCCGGAGGACCAGGCGCGTAAATTCAAGCGCGCTGCCGTCCATCCCCGGGACTTCATCCCCGTCGATCTCAATCCAGGCATTGTCAACTCCGAGGCCGTGAAACGTCGCCATCAGATGCTCGATAGTCCTGACGATCCCTTTGCCGACCACAAGAGCGGTTTGACGTAACTCATCGGAACGCACATTCTCGAAAGAGGCCTTCACCTTGAGGGAAGGATCAAGATCCACGCGCGATACAAGAATGCCGCTATTCTCGGGAGCGGGATTCACCCGGACAGTAACCTTTCGTCCCGTATGAAGGCCGACGCCCTCAAAACCGAATCCGTTTTTTAAAGTCCGCTGCTTCATTGAAATTATTTGTTATATTTCTTCGCGAGTTCGGTCGAAACCTGCGGGGTAATATCAAAATCTTTCTTCTGGAAAAGCAGGACTCTTTTGTTCAGAACAAGGTCATATCCCCCGCGCGCGCTGACCGCTTGAACCACGTCGTCGATCTCCTGGAAGATCTCGCGGACCACCTTATCGCGCTGCTCGGCAAGCTGCTGACGGACGGTACGGTCAAAATCCTCAAGCTGGCGCTTTTTCTCGATCAGCTGCTCCTGTTTTTTCGCCCGGGCGTCCGCCGCAAGAAGAGCGAGTTCGTCTTCCATAGAACGGAGCGTATTCATCATATCATTGCGCTCTTTCTCCTTGGCTTCTCCCGCCGTCTTGAGCACAAGATCCTGATCCTTTGTCTTCTGATAATTATCGAAAACCTCAGCGACATCCACGTAGGCGATTTTCATCTCGGCCGCAAACGCCGGTATCGCCAGGGTTAAAACCATGCACAACGCCGCAACAAAGCTGACAGTCTTTTTCATTATGGATTCTCCTTAAGTTTTAAATCCTGCTGTTTGATATTTTGCACTAAAATCTGTTGTAAAAAGAGGACAGCGCTCCAAAGCAACCCTAGAAACTCCGGCTCAAGCTAAACTCGAAGCGGCCGTTCTCATTGTCGGGATCCGGATTCGACAGAGGAAAACCGTAGTAAAAAGCCAGAGGACCGATCGGGGTCTTCACTTTAATACCGGGACCGACGCTCAGCGCGATATCGCTAAAACCGAAATCATAAGCATCGGGATTCACAAAACCCGTATCCACAAAAACCACACCGCGGAACATATCAAGCTTAGGGACCGGAAAGCTGTATTCCAGGTTAACGATGCCGAGCGTTTGGCCGCCGACAGGGTTGTTGTTTTTCATCGGACTGACGCGGCGGTAACCATATCCCCGGATCGTCCCGAGACCACCGGCATAAAATCTGTCAAAAACCGGCACGGACGAAGAATTGCCGAACTCCTGCGATGTGGACAGTCTGGCCTGGAGTTCGATCAGATGCTTTTTCCTGAAGCTCAGGTATTCCGTGTAACTCGACCGCAGGATGTAATAATCCTGATTCCCGCCCAAAAATCCCCCGACAAGATCCCCGCTGAAATTAATCATCCTGCCTTTGGTCGGATTGAACACGTTATCCCGATTGTCAAAACCGGTAAAAACACGGACGCGGGAAAGCCAATTGACACCCTCAAAATCAACAACATCCTTCGGAGCATCGCTCGCGACATCTGTCAGATTGACACGCTCAAGCACATAACCTCCGCCCACACGGAACACATCCTTGAAAAGCCTTGAGAACATTTCACTAAACCCGAGCCGCTTTTCCTTAAAATCGACGTTGTAGTCGTCGCGGACCGTGTAATAGGTGTTGAAATCCATCGTAATCGGCTTGTCAAAAAGGTAGGGTTCCACAAAGTTGAAATCATATTGCTGATTGATCGTGCCGATCTGCCCTCTCAGGGAGAGCGTCTGCCCGCCGCCCGTAAAACGCGGCCAGTTGAAAAGATCGAAATTTCTTTGGGAGATCTCGGCAAACCCCATAAAGGTATCAATCGAGCTTACTCCGCCTCCAAACGAAAGCTCTCCGGTCCGCTTCTCCTTGACCCGGAAAATAAGATCGCGGCGGTTCGTCGCGCTTTCCGTCGGTTCCGTGTCATAAGTGATCTCTTCAAAATAACCGAGATTTTCAAGCCGCTGCTTGGACTTTTCTATCTTTTTGCCGTCAAAACGTTCTCCGGGGCGGATGCGAAGCTCGCGACGGATCACCTTGTCACGGGTTTTCGTGTTTCCGCGGATTTGGACTTTTTCCACAAAAAACAGCTCCCCTTCCGCGATCTCGTAGGTCACATCTACCTTGCCGGTATCCTGGTTCAGGTTCACGTCCGGCGCCACCCGGGCTTCAATGTATCCCTCCGAGTGATAGAACGAGCGTATCCTTTCCATGTCCTGGGAAACATAGAACTGGGAGTAAGTGAGGCCCGGAAGCATCTCCAGTTCCTGCCAAAGTTCGGACTCGGGGAAAAGCGTGTTCCCCTTAAACTTGACTTCTCCCGTGAGGTAATGCACGCCCTCCTCGACCCTGATTAGAATCTTGATTTCATTTTTATCTTTCAAATACTCGAAATCGGGAACGATCTTGACGTCAAGATAACCTTCTTTCTGGTAATAAAAACTGATGCGTTCGAGGTCCTTCTCAAAAACCTCTTCCTTGAAAGTCCCGAAAAAGACCCATTTCTGCGAACGCGTTTTCATCTGCCGGGAAAGCTGCTGGGACGAGAATGCCCGGTTCCCTTCAAAACGGATCTCCCTGATCTTGAACTTTTTACCCTCGGAGATCCTGATCCCGACGGTTGATTCTTTTGAAACGGGATCGGTCGAAACATCGGTTTGAATATCGACAAAACGGAATCCTTTGTTCGCGTAAAGCTGGCGGATTTCCTCTTCTCCCTTTTTCAGGGCTTTGCGATCAAGGATCTGGCCTTCCGTGACACCAAGGCTTTTCCGGAGCTTGTCTTCCTTGAAAACCGTATTCCCCTGGATTTGGATTTGACGAATAATGGGTTTTTCATCCACCTCGACAATGAGTTTGTATCCCCCGGGAACCTCACTTACGTCAAACCGGATATCCTGGAAAAAACCGGTATCATAAAGACGTTTGAGATCGTCATTCGTGGTTTGCTGGCGAAGGGGTGTTCCTTCCTTTGACTGAATCTTGCTCAGGATGGTAGCCGTGCTGACAATCTTGTTGCCCCGAATCTCAACGGTCGAGATTGTTTGGGGAGGGGAAACTTGCTCCTGAGAAGCGGGGTCTTCCGCGGACAATGCAGGCATCCCCGCAAGCATCAACGCCAAGGACAAAACGAGACAAAAAAGCCGCTTCATTTCGATTCCTCTTCCGAGCGGTAAAATTCCGGATTGTCAAACCGCGTCCACTCCTTAATAAAGACAAGCGGCACGGACCCTGTCGGCCCGTTACGCTGTTTCGAGATGATTGCTTCCGCCTTGTTTTTGTTCTCATCGGACGGAGCGTAATACTCTTCGCGGAAAAGAAAAACCACCAGATCGGCGTCCTGTTCGATCGCCCCCGATTCCCGGAGATCCGAAAGCTGGGGACGGTTTCCGGTCCGCTGCTCAACCGCGCGCGATAACTGACTGACGGCGATAACGGGAACCCTGATCTCGCGGGCCAGCGCCTTGAGCGAACGGGAAATCTCGGAAATTTCCTGCTGTCTGCTTTCGACGGAACGGACTCCCTGCATCAGCTGCAGGTAGTCGATAACGATTAATTGAATGTCATGTTTCATCTTGAAGCGACGGGCTTTGGTGCGGATCTCGAGCACGGTCTGGCCGGGGCTATCATCGATAAATATGGGGGCTTCGGAAAGTTTTCCGGCCGCCGCGGTCAGCTTGGGCCAATCCTGGTGCGAAAGGTATCCGGTCCTTACCTTCTGGGCATCCACCCGGGCATGAGAACAAAGCATTCTCTGCACCAGCTGTTCCTTGCTCATTTCAAGCGAAAAGATCGCGACAGGTTTTTTCAGATTGATTCCGGCATGTTCCACAATCGCCGTCGCAAACGCGGACTTCCCCATCGAAGGGCGTCCCGCGACGATGATAAGGTCCGACGGCTGCAATCCGGCCGTCATGGTGTCAAACTCATGAAATCCGGTCGCAAGACCGGTCACATGTGCTTTTTTCTGGAAAAGCTGGTCGATCGTTTCCATGCTGTCATGGATGATGTCCTTGATCCGGAATGATTTCCCTTCAATCTGGGCTTGCCCGATATCAAAGATCATTTTTTCCGCGGCATCGATCATTTCTTTGGCACCGGAATCGGATTCGAGGCTTGTCTGGACAATTTGGGTCGCGGACTGGATCAGCTGGCGAAGAAGGGCTTTTTCTTTGACGATCCGGGCATAATGCTCAATATTCGCGGCCGTCGGAACGATCGTGGTCAGCTGCGTCAGGTAGCTCACGCCCCCGACATCATCGATCTGATCGCGCTTGCGAAGCTCTTCGGAAACCGTGACAAGGTCCACGGCCTGATTTTTTTCGAATAAACCCGCCATAACGTCAAATATGTTCTGGTGGCGGATTTCATAGAAATAATGGGGACGGAGAACTTCAATCGCTTTGGTAAGCGCGTTTTCATCAAAAAACATCGCTCCGAGGACACTCATTTCAGCTTCCCGGTTCTGGGGCGGGACTTTTTCGTAAAGCTTCACCGTTGTTTCGGGATTGGCCACAAAAAACCTCGTTCAAGAAGCTTGAAATTACTGTTGCCGCACAAGTTCCACGGTTAAACGCGTCCGGACCTGGGGATAAATCTCAAGGTCCACCTCGTGCGATCCAAGACTTTTCAGATGGTCGCGCATACGGACCTGTTTTTTTTCAAACTCATGCCCCTTTTGGGCAAGCGCCTGACAGACTTCTTCGGGACCGATCGAACCGTAAAGCTTGTCTCCTTCACCGGCTTTGACCTCAATCGTAACCTTAAGGTCCGCAAGCTCCTTGGCCTTTTCCTCCGCGGCAGCTTTTTCTTTCGCTTTACGGGCCGCACTGCGAACTCTCTGTTCTTCAAAAAAGGCCTGGTTCTCGCGCGTCGCGGGAATAGCCAAATTTCTGGGAAGAAGAAAATTCCGCCCAAAACCATCCCGAACCCTGACAACATCACCTTTTTTCCCGACATCAGGGACGTTCTTAGTAAGTAAAAGTTCCATAACTCCTCACCTCGTTTAATTGGCCTGGAATGCGATGAGACCGGCGTAACGCGCCCGCTTGATCAGGCGCTTGAGCGTCCGCTGGTCCTTCGCGTTCAGCCGTGTGATTCTGCGCGGAAGAATCTTGCCTTTTTCGGTCAGGAACTTCGCGAGCGCATCGGCATCCTTGTAATTAAGAGGCGGCAACACACGTCTGACGCGTTTACGCATCATCCGCGGACCACCCGGCCCCCTGCGGTCTCCGGACTCTCCCGGTTTTCCCATCGATTTTTTGAACGGTTTCTTGCCTTGAAATCTTCCTGCGGGTTTTCTTTCCATTTTTACACCTGGTTTTTACTTTTAAGAGTAGTCCCGCTGGTCAAAACAAATCGCACGAACGACTCATTTTGGCGGCCCCTCGGGCGGATTTTTCACAAACTGCATGAAAATCCGAGTTTAAAAAGGGATATCTTCATCCGGTTTAAGTTCATCTTTCGAAACCGAAGGGCCGTTCTTCTTCACGGCGCCTGAACCTTCGGGTGCTTCAAAAATGCTGTCATCCACATCCATCGTGGGGACTTCACTGCTCTCCGCGGATTTCCCGGCACCTCCGCGGGAGAGAAACTGAACGTTATCGGCAATCACTTCCACCGCGGAACGCTTGCTGCCGTCCGGCGCGTCCCAGCTCCGGCTTTGAAGACGGCCCTCCACAAACACCGAACTGCCTTTCTTCAAATATTCGTTGCAGACCTCCGCCCGGCGGGCCCAGACAACGATCCTGATAAAACTGACCTCTTCTTTTTTTTCACCGGTTTTCGCCATGTAAGTCCGGTTGCAGGCGATCGTGAAGGTCGTCACAGCCTGACCGGAAGGCAGATAACGAAGCTCGGGATCCCGCGTGAGGTTCCCAATCAACATGACTTTGTTCAAGCTTGCCGCCATCACATCACCTCAAAAATTATTCTTCGGGCGCCGTCTCCGGAGCCGATGCCGGAACAACCGCTGCGGGAACCCTGGCCGATTCTTCAAAAACTGTCACCATGTATTTCAGCAGAGAATCCTGGAGCTCAAGCTCTTTCCGGAAATCCTGCATCCGGGAAGGGTCCATTTCGAAATGAACCACAAGCATTTTTCCTTCCCTGTATTTCCCGATCGCATGACCAATGGGCTTCTTCCCGAGATCAATCTTCTGAACGATCTTTCCCTGGAACTTTTCAATCCGTTTGGTCACTTCGCCCGCCGGGTCTTTGGGGCCCTCCCCGGCAGCTTCCGGCGGAAAAATAAACAAACCTTCATATTTTCTCATTCTTGACTCCTCTTCACTCCTATGAACAATCGATTTCCGGTTTCCAGACACCTACCCGGCCCTTCAGCCGGAAACCTTGTCTTGTATTTCCCACCGAAAAACCGGAGGTTTCCCGATAAAATATTTCCTTTTTATAGCCCAAACGGGTCAGGAAGGCCTTGAAAGGAATGACAATGTAGCATAAACACATAGGTTGCGCAACAAAAGATAAATCTACAAATTTGTCGAGTTAACCCACTGAACCGTCCTTTCAAAAGGCTCCGTCGCCCACTTCCGGCAGGCCTCGGCCCCCAGTTCCAGGAACGAATCCATCTTTTTTTCTTCATCCCGGTTAAACGGAGAAAGGACATAATCCTGTAAAGGCTCGTTCACACCTATCGAAATTTTGGGGTTTTCGCGATCCGGGGCCCCGATCCCGAGCCTGAGCCTGGGATATTCCGAGCTGCCCAAGACCGTCTCGACCGAGGCAAGGCCGTTATGTCCGCCGGTACTACCTCCCCCCCTCAAACGCATTCTCCCGAAAGGAAGGGCTACATCATCCACAACGATCAAGAGATCCTTGAGTCCGGTGATTTTAAAATGATCCGTGAGGGCCTTCACGGGGCCGCCGGAGAGGTTCATGTAACTTTCAAGACAGGCGACCATGACGATCTCCCGACCCCAGGAAACTTCCGCGGTGTGGGCATTCAGAAATTTTTTCCGTGCGAATTTCCGGTCTTCTTCCGAGGCGATGTATTCGATCAAGCGGCGGCCGATATTATGCCGTGTCTTAACATATCTCTCGCCCGGATTCCCGAGCCCTACGATGATCTTCATTGAAATAAAAATAAAGGACCGGCAATCGCGTCCTGCGACCGCCGGTCCTTCCTTTCCGTCCTGGTTACTTGGCTTCTTTGGCCGGAGCAGCCGCCTTGGGAGCAGCGCCCTCTTCCCCTTCTTTCTCTTTCTTTCCTTTTTCAATCACTTCGGGCTGTGCCGCGGCCTCCTCAGCGGGAGCCACTTCTTCTTCGCGCGGCGGATGAATGGTAATCACAACATCTTCAGCGTCCAGAAGACATTGAACCCCCTCCGCCAAAGCGAGTTCTTTGATGTGAACTGTGTCATTGATCTTCATGGCGCTTGCGTCAATTTCAATCTTTTCGGGGATCTGGGTGGGAAGACATTCAACTTCCACCTCATAAAGGACCACATCCAGAACGCCGCCTTCCTTGACACCGGGAGCTTCGTCTGCGTGGGCAACCACAACGGGCACCTTCACCTTGATCTTCTCCGTCATGGAAATGACCATAAAATCCACGTGATCGATCTTGTCCGTAATGGGGTTATGCTGGATCGCCTTGATCAGGCAGGTCGACTCCTTCAGCTCGACACCCTCAACCTTCAGTGAAATCATAACGTTCTCACCCGCACTCGTACGGAGCGCCCTGTTTAGCTCGCGCTCGGAAACCTCAAGAGAAAGAGGTTTCATGCCATGGCCATAAATAATGGCCGGGATCGTTTCTCGGCGACGGATATTGCGGGCCTTGCGGCTACCTCCCGCCTCGCGGATTTTACCTTGCAGTTCAAAAGTTTCCATTGGGGCACTCCTCCTTAAACCGTCAGCGGTTTGAACACCTCTGCCGGTCGGTTATTTTTTAGGTTTAAAACGGAAAAGCTTCACTTCCCAAAACCTTGACCAGACCTCTGCCGGGCCGAATCAGGCTTCGACACCAAGCTCGCTGTTAAAAAAGAGCGTGCTGATCGAAACGTCGTTATGGATCCTCCAGATCGCGTCCGCAAGCAATGGGGCGATCGAAAGCTGCTTGATCTTGGAGACCCTTTTTTCCTTCGGAAGCGGGATCGAATTTGTCACAATCAGCTCCTTGATCGGAGAATTCTTGATCCTGTCTACAGCGCTTCCGGCAAGCACGGGATGCACAATGCAGGCGTAGATATCTTTCGCCCCGTGAGCCTTCAAAGCTTTCGCGGCTTCAACGATCGAACCGCCCGTTGAGATCAGGTCGTCGATCAACACCACGTTCTTCCCCGTCACAGAACCGATGATGTGCATGACGTGGGTGGTCGCGGCGCTTTCCCGGCGTTTGTCCACGATAGCGAGGTCGCAGCCGAAAAGCTTCGCGTAACCTCGGGCCATTTTGATGCCGCCGACATCCGGAGAAACGACCACCAGGTCTTTTAGTTTCTTTTTCTTGAGGTAGTTGCCGAGCACCGCGATCGAGTAGAGATGATCGACCGGAATATCAAAGAAACCCTGGATCTGTCCGGCGTGGAGATCGCACGTAAGAACACGGTCTGCCCCGGCGCTCACGATAAGGTTCGCGACCAGTTTCGCCGTGATCGGAACGCGGGGACGGTCCTTGCGATCCTGGCGAGCGTATCCGAAAAAAGGAAGCACCGCTGTAATGCGTTTAGCCGAGGCGCGGCGCGCGGCGTCGATCAGGATTAAAAGTTCCATCAGATTTTCGTTCGGAGGAGTACAGGTCGCCTGAACGATAAAAACATCCTTGCCGCGGATATTGTCGCGAATCTGGACCTGGATCTCACCTTCCGGAAAACGGCCGATCATCACGTCCCCGACAGGAATGCCGAGGAGCTTGGCGATTTCTTCGGTCATCGCCGGATTGGATGTTCCGCCGAGAAGCACCATGGAACCGTTGTTTTTTTTGTGGATTCTGATTTTTGTCATAAGATCATCCTCTTTTTTGAGAGACCGGCCGGGCGGGCACTCCCACCACAACGTCTCCTTTTTTCATCCGGGTTTTCCGTGTCACGACCGCTCCGGCTCCGGTTTTCACCCGGGGCGGAACACTGACAGGAGCCACCAAAACCGTATTAGAACCTATTAAAACGCCATTGCCCACTTTCGTAACGTGCTTATTCTTGCCGTCAAAGTTGGCGGTCACCGCTCCCGCGCCGATATTTACGTCATCCCCAACCACGGCATCCCCGAGATAAGCGAGGTGCTTCGCGCAAACACGCTTGCCGACCGACGAACGGTTCACTTCGACAAAACTTCCTATCTCGGTCATATTACCGATTGTCGTGCCCGCACGAATTTTCGCGAACGGCCCGATCTTGCAATTACCGCCGATCGCAACATCCGTCTCGATCCAGCACCACGGATTGATCACGGTTCCCGCTCCGATCCTGACCCCGGGCGCCACAAAGGTCTGCGCGGGCGCCACAAAGGTCACTCCCCGTTCCATGTGCTTTTCGATCTCCCGCAGGCTGATCTTTTCCGAAGCGACGGCAAGGTCCTTTTGAGAATTAACGCCGAGCCCCTCGTCCCCGCACGCGAACGGGAAGGCCTCGACCCCGTATCCTTCTTCGCGAAGGACTTCTATCGTATCCGTCAGATAGTATTCCCCTTTTTTGTTATCGCTGCCGATCTTCCCGAGCGCCTTAAAAAGCGCCTTCGGATCGAAAAGATAAATACCTGTATTGATCTCGGAGATCAACCGTTCTTCTTCGGTCGCATCCAGTTCTTCACGGATCGCGGTAAATTTCCCTCCCTCGCGAACAATGCGTCCGTATCCCTTCGGACAGCCGGCGACCGCACTCAAAACGCTCGCATGCGATCCGCATTTCTCATGCGCGGCCATGAATTTTTTAAGTGTCTCCGCCTTGACGAGAGGCATATCTCCCGGCCAGACAAGAACGGGACCTTTGGCTCCCTTCAGGGCCGCTTTCGCGACGATCACGGCATGCCCGGTCCCCTTTTGTTCGCTTTGAAGGAGCGGCCGCACGTTATATTTTTTGAGGAAACACTTCACAAGCCCGGCTTTATATCCGACGACCGCGAAAATCCTTTTGACGCCGACCTCCGCGAGCGTGTCAAGGACATAGCCCAGAACGGGTTTGCCGAGGGCCGCGTGAAGCACCTTGGGGAGCTCCGTCCGCATCCGTGTCCCTTTTCCCGCCGCAAGAATGACCGCTTCCATGGTTCAGCCTTTGATCCCGGAAAGCTTGATACCTTCCACGAAGAAACGCTGGTTAAAAAGAAAGACGACCAGGATCGGAAGGATCATCATCACCGAACCCGCCATAAGGAGCGTCCAGTCCGTGCCGTGGACTCCCTGAAAATAAGCGAGACCGACCGGAAGCGTGTATTTGCTATGCGTGTTCACGACGATAAGAGGCCACATCAGGTTCATCCATGACCCCATGAACGTGAAGGTTGTGAGCGTCGCAAGCGCCGGCTTCGAAAGCGGTAGGATAATGTGCCAGAAGATCCGGAGATAACTGCAGCCGTCGATCTTGGCGGCATCTTCCAGGTCCTTCGGAAGCGTCAAAAAAAACTGCCTCAGCATGAATGTCCCGTAAGCGGTAAAAATCCCGGGAAGAATGAGCGCCTTGTAACTGTCGATCCATCCCAAATGTCTCAGAAGGATGAAAACAGGGATCATCGTCACCGCTCCCGGGATCATCATCGTCGCGAGATAGCCGAAGAAGAGCTTGTCGCGTCCCGGGAAATTCAGCCGGGCGAACGCGTAAGCGGCCATCGCACTTGTCGCCACCTGCCCGAAAGTGATGCAAACGCTCACAAAAAGCGAGTTCAGATAAAACATCGCGAACGGAATGGTCTTCATTTTCCAGACCCGGACATAGTTCTGCCAGACAAAACTTGTGGGAAGCCACTCTTTCCACCACACCTTGTCAAACGCCATGACCTGCTCGGGACTCTTAAGGGAGGTCGAAAGCATCCAGAGAAAGGGGGCAATCATACTGACCGCTCCGGCTATAAGCGCAATGTAGACCAGGAAACGCCAGGAAATCTTTTTCAGCGGATGATTGACCCTGATCTCGATGAACGGCACGGACTGCCTCTCGGACATCATATTTCTGACGGTCAGCGGCTTGCCGCTGATTTTAGAATCCGTTTTCTTCATGAGTAATGAACGCTCCGACCGTAAAAACGCCACTTCAGGACCGTGATCACAAAAATGATAAGGAAGAGAACCCAAGAGATCGCGGCCGCGTATCCCATGTGATACCATTCAAACGCGTTATTATAAATATAGTAAATAATTGTGGTCGTGGCTCCGTTCGGTCCGCCGCCCGTCATAATGTAGGCCTGGTC
>JAKJDL010000007.1 GCA_022705945.1 Candidatus Omnitrophota bacterium
AATAGTGAAAAACTACACGATATGATCAAAATGATCCGGGCCCAGAAGCTTTCGGTGCAGGAGACGAACCGGATGATCGCGGGGGTGGTCAATGACCTTGCGACAACACTCGTTCACGAAAAGGTCCACGCGGCCGGAGGGGATGAGCTTGAGGCGTATGAAGCGACGGCGCTGGCGATGGAAGAGCTTAATCTTGCGCGTTATGCGGAGCAGATCAACGTGATCCGGGCGCTCCTCGCAACGGCGCGCGGGCAGGTCAATGTTTTGGATGTTCCTGTCCGGGATGAGATCCAGAAGATCGCGCTTAATATCTTGAATGCGACGGTCGATGCCCGCACCGGCATGGAAACGCTCTTAAATCGTCTACAATCTCAAGTTTACGCGATCGGTAGTTCGCCGCTCAATAATATGACAGGCTTTATTGCCCTTGAGGATGCCGCTCAGGTGAACGGTTTGATCGAGCGCAAATTCAAGCATGAGACAACGACCCGCGAGCACAATGTTTTCGCCGTTACCGCTCAGGATATGGAGAGATCTCCGGAGCTTGAAAAACAGGTCCTTGAGCTCAAGAGGCTTGAGTACGCGGTATTTGTGTTCGATGCGACTGCGATCGCCGAGCTCTTTGGCGCCAACGTGGATCCTTATGCGGCTGTCGCAACCCTTGCGACGCTGGCTGCGGCCCTCGGGAAATCGCAGTTCGATAAGCTGATGGGCGATTATGGGGTCCGGCCGATCGCAAGCGAAGGTCCTTTCAAAGGTTTCTACTCCGTGGAAGCCTGTTTTGTTCCAGGCGCCATCAAAGCTCTCATCGGCGAACTCGCGGGTCGCGAGTCCGTCGCCTCCGCCGCTTAATCATCGTCAGTCTTCACCCTGTCTAAGACCGGGTTCTAAAACCGGGTCGCAGAGGGGGTTCAAATAGGCTGCCTTCGCAGCTTAATGTTCCAGCATCCATCCACCCATGAACCCGGTCTTAGAATGAGTCTCATGGGTCGCCTGCGCTGAAGCGATCGGGCAAGGACCTTCCGGGCATTGTCGCCTCATCAAAGAGAATGGACTTTTCTTGGCGGGTACCGGCATGGTGGAACTTTGTGTGAAATTTGGATCGGCTGACATTTGGTCGGGCTTCGGGAATTCCTGGGGGGAGTGCTGAAGAGAAATAGTAAAAGAGGCGATGACTTGAAATTTCCGGTCAGTCGGCAGGCCTCCTGAGCCCCGGGTGCTTTCGATGGATGATTATTATGAATTTGTGGTCGCAAATCTCGCGCTCTTCAGGAAACCTTTTTCGGGAAGAGGCGCAAGTTATCAACGCTTTGTGCTCCGTGAAGAGGATGAGCCGTTCACTTCGAAGCCGCCTAAAGTTAGCTGCTCGGGCCAATCCGACCTCGGAGGTTGGCTGGGGTCGTGATAGAGGATATCCCACAAGTGAATGCCGAACGAGCTATCCTGAGTACATCGCCTCAATTCATGGATTTTTCTATATGGGAGGCTATCTTCCAGATAATCGAACGTCCCATAATGTATCTTATGTAAACTATTGTATTCTTAGACCCACTCAAACACCGGGACTTAGGCCCGGGTGTTGATCAGGATGGATTTGACTGCGTTTTGGACACGTCGGCCGTCGGCTTTACCCTGGATGGTGGGCATGAGAACCTTCATCAACTTCCCCATGTCGGCAATTCCTTTGGCGCCAGAGACATCTATAGCCCGTCGCACTTCGCTCGTCAATTCTTCATCTGACAATTGCTTCGGAAAATAGCCTTCCAGGACAGCAAGTTCTTCCTTTTCCTTATCCGCAAGGTCCGGCCGGGAAGCTTTTTCGAAGCTTTCAATGCTTTCCCGACGCTGTTTGGCCTGCTTCGCAATGAGACCGAGGAGCTCGGCATCCTCGACCTTGTCTTTTTGAGCCGATATCAGATAGTTTCCGACGGCGCTCTTAAGCATCCGGAGGGTCGAAACTTTGACCAAATTCTTCGATTTCATGGCTTCAATGATATCTTTTTCGATAAGATCCATAAGACTCATACAGATTCTCCTCAGCTTGGTCGCGACCCGAGTAACTCAGGGCTGCTTTGTGATTTGTGTAAATTTGCAACTCTGCACCCATGCCAACACCCGGGCCTAAGTCCCGGTATTGGTAGTGGGTCAGGAGGGCTTGTTGCGTCACCAGTCCTTATCGACAAACGGCGGGTTTTTGTTGACGACCGGTCGGCGAAGGTCCTGAAGTTCTTTTTCGGAGTCTTTCAGGGCGTCAAGTATTTGAAGCGCGTTTTCCTTGCTCATTTGACCCTGCAGGGGCTGCCGTCTTTCATTGCCGGATGGCTGCTCAGGCCGGTCTTCAGCCTGCTGATTCTCCTGTTCCTGACGTTCGCGATTTTCCTGCTCCTCGCGTTCCCGGCGTTCGTTTTCTTCCCGCTCTCGGCGTTCTCTTTCCTCCTGTTCACGCTTTTCCTGTTCGCGGCGCCGCTGTTCCTCCTCGCGGTTTTTTTCTTGCTGATCCCGATCCGGCTGCCCGGAATCCTCCTTGTCTTTATCCTGCCCCTGATCCCCGGAGCCCTGCTGCTGGTCTTCCCGTTCCTGTTGCTGTCCCTGTTGCTGATCTTGCTGTTGACTCTGTTGTCCCTGCTTTTGATCCTGCCGCTGGTCCTGCTTTTGCTGCTGCTGTTTTTGATCCTCTTTTTTCTGATCCTGCTTCTTTTTTTCCTGATCTTTTTTGTCAAAAGCGTTCTTTTGTTTCTGGAGAAATTCAAGGTTGTATTTGGCGTCGGCATCCCCGGGATCGATCTCAAGGGTTTTTTTATAAGCATCGATCGCTGCTTCAAAATCCCCTAGGCGGTAGCAAGTGTTTCCGAGATTATAGAGTGACCGGGCCTTCAAGCCGGGATCCCGGACGGTTTTAAGCGCGGCTTCGAGATGCCCTGCCGATTCCCTGTAATCAGCGGACTTGTAAAGGACTGTTCCGAGGTTGTAAAGGACTTCGGGATCGTCAGGTCTGCGCACCTGGACTTTTCGGTAATTTTCGGCGGCAGACCGGTATTGTTTGTCCTCATACTGTTCATTGGCCTTGTCAACAAGACTTCCGGATGTTTCCAGAAAACCGCTCAGCAAAAAGAACGCCGCGAGACAACCCAAAAGCGGAGCGATCTTCTTTTCCCGGCGCCGGATCAGGGATTCGGAAAGAAGGAGAATGAAAGCGAACAGGAGAAAGATCTGATACTGGTCTTCCCGCTCTGAAACGGTTTTCTCCGAAAACTCCTGCTCCCCCCAGTTTTTCAGATGCTTGACGATGATATCGACCTCTTTCTCGGAGGGAGTCGCCGGAAGATAAATCCCGCCCGTTTCCTGTCCGATCCGGCGAAGCAGATCTTCCTCGAGCTTCGTAATGACCATCTGCCCCGAACGGTCCCGTTTAAACCCGGTTCTCTCCCCTTTTTCGTTCTTGAGGGGGATCGGCTCCCCTTCCCTGCTGCCGAGGCCGACCGCATAGATGCGGACTCCCGCCTTTTTAGCTTCCTCGATTGCCGTCTCGATACCGCCTTCGTGGTCTTCGCCGTCGGTCAGGATGATCATGGACTTGTATTTGAGCTCTTTTTGCGGGTAAGCGCGAAGAGCAAGCCGGATCGCGTTGCTCAGTGAAGTCCCGGGATCCGGGATGAAACCGACCTGGACGGCGTCAAGGAAAAGGCGGAAGGCCGCCTGATCCAGCGTCAACGGTGTCTGGAGGAAGCCGGACCCGGAAAATGTCACCATACCGATCCGGTCGCTCTTAAATTCCTTCAAAAACGCGTCGATCAGGAACTTGGATTTTTCCAGACGGTTCGGTTTAATGTCTTCGGCCAGCATACTGAGCGAGGTATCGACAAGAAAAATCATATCGATCCCCTTGCGTTTAATTTGTTTTTTTTCATCGCCCCATTGAGGACGGGCCAGCGCAAGGACAGCTAAAAGAACGATCAAACTCATCAGAAGCGCCCGCGTCGCGAATTCGGAGGATCGGTATCCGGGAAGCAGTTTGGGCCAAAGGCCTTTGGTGCGAACAAGCCGCGCGACCCTTTTGGACCAAATGGATCGGGAGAACCAGTAGAAGACAATAACAGCCGGGACAAACCAGAGAAAAATGAAATACCCGGGAGCGAAGAACTGCATCACGGCACCTTCAGCAGAATGGTTTGGCGGAGAACAATTTCAAGAAAAAGAAGGAGGATTGCCGGAATGAGAAAGACCGGAAAAAGCTCGTTGTAACTTTTATATTCCTTGACCTTGACCTCCGACTTTTCAAGCCGGTTGATCTTGTCGTAGATTTCGGTGAGGGCCTTCGGGTCGCGCGCGCGAAAGAACTGGCCGCCGGTGATATCCGCGATCCGCTTCAGCACCATTTCGTCGATCTCGATATTGGCCTGCACATAGCGCTTGCCAAAAAGCGGATCATCCACCGGGAACGGCACAAGCCCTCCTTTGCCGACCGCGATCGTATAGATTTTGATTCCGAAGGTTTTTGCGAGTTCGGCGGCGGTGACCGGATCGATATTACCGGCGTTATTGGCACCGTCCGTGATAAGGATGATGACCTTGCTTTTGGCATCCGAATCGCGGAGACGGTTGACGGCAGTCGCAATGCCGAGACCGATCGCCGTGCCGTCTGCGATCATTCCGATCTGGATCTGATTCAGAAGTTCGGTCAAGATGCGATAATCGGTCGTGAGCGGACACTGGGTAAAAGCCTTTTTTGCGAAAACCACAAGTCCGATCCTGTCATTTTCCCGGCCCTTGATAAATTTGATCGCCTCCTGCTTGGCAACGTGCAGGCGGTTCTCGGGCTGGAAATCCTCGGCCAGCATGGAACCGGAGATATCCAGCGCGAGGGCAATATCGACGCCTTTTGTCTGATATTCCCGGTCGCTTGAGGAGATCGCGGGCCGCGCGAGCGCGAAAACAAAAAGGGCAAGGATTAAGGCCCTCAGGAAAGGTAAGGCATGATACAGGACGGCACGCAAGCCGGGACGCCAGTATGGGAGCGGCGATATCGAAGAAAAAGCGAGTTCAAGGCGGGACCGCCGCCGGGAGAAAAAGAGCACGAGCGGGATCAGCAGCAATAAAAAGAAGGCGGCAGGGTGCCTAAACTCCATGCGGGGCCTCCCCTGACGACGCGTTAGCGGTTTCAGTTTCAGGCGCGGACTCCAGGACAATCTCTTCGGCGCGCTTATTGATCGTCACAACCTCGGTCGGCGGAGGGACCCATTTGGCGAATTTCGCGAGGTCCGAGGAACTTAAAACATAGTTCATCTTCTCTTTAAGAGACTGAGGGATTGCCGTTTCCCGGAGTGAGCGCATGATCTCATACGTCGTCGATTCGACCGCCAGGATCCCGTAACGCTTTTCAAGATAGACGCGAAGGATCTCGGAGAGCTTGAGATAGTAAATTTTTACAAATCCCTTCCTGAGAAGATCGGAATCAAAAAGCTCACGCAAAAGGCTCAGGGCCTCATCTTCGGGGCTGAGAACGGTTTCCGGGATAAGCGAGGCAACACGTTTCCGGAGAAATTTCGAGTAAATCCAGTAACCTGCCAGGACGGCGACCGCAACAAGAAGGACTGTCCCTATCCGGGCGAACCGCCTCGTGAGACTGACAACGGATTTAACATCCCGGATATCCTCCTTAGGCTCCCCTTCCGCGATGCTTTTGACCGAAAGATAGATCTTGTTGGTCTGGATTGATTTTTCCGAGCCGTCGGCGGTTTGATAGCGTATCGTCACGGGGTCCAGTACAAAATCCCCAAGCCGGTAGGTCGTCAGGACGAAGCGGCGTCCGGTGACTCTCTTCTTCTTTTCTTTGAGGTTCACATCTTCGATTTTTTTAATTTCAAGGACCGAGGTATCCGGCGACGGGATACGCGTCAATATTTTAATCTCGGGATCGTGGGTTATCGTAACGGTATAGGTCACGAGGTCGCCAATCGTAAGGAAGGCTTTGTCGACCTCGGCCTTGACCGAAATATCATCCTCTTCCGCACACAGGATGCCGGCCGTTCCGAAACTCAAAAAAAGACCCGCGGCGATGAGGATCAGAAGGAATGTCCGTCTCATCTTCGTTTTCTTCCGCGGCTTTTGAAAAATTTGATCAGCGGTTCGATATAGGACGCGTCGGACGGAATATTCACCATGTCGATCCGGATGCGCTTAAAAAGTCTCTCGAGAGTTGCCTCCCGGTCAGCGGCGGTTCTGGAATAACGCTCCCTGAATTTTTTCGATGAGGTGTCCACAAGAACTGTCTCCCCGGTTTCACGGTCGGCAAGTTCCACCAGTCCGCACGAGGGAAAGACACGCTCGAGAGGATCGCTAAGATGGAGCGCGATCACGTCATGCTTCTGACCGAGGATTTTGAGGGCCTTTTCGTAGCCCTGGTCGATAAAATCCGATATC
Source organism: Candidatus Omnitrophota bacterium (assembly GCA_022705945.1). Taxonomy (GTDB): domain Bacteria; phylum Omnitrophota; class Omnitrophia; order Omnitrophales; family Aquincolibacteriaceae; genus UBA1443. The sequence goes on from JAKJDL010000007.1 coordinate 6,421, forward strand.
ACGAAAACAACCGCGGACCGGGTGAGTACGTTATGGAGATACTGGATGGCGGTTTCGAGTCGCGTGCCCCGGCTTTGCGGCTGATAACCGAGTATCTCGCGGATTACGCGAAGGGCATGATTGCGTCCTTTTTTGACCGGGACGAATTTTTCAACACGGTCGGTGCAGATCAGGAGTCCGGTCTTGTCGTTATTCTTGACGGCTGAAAAAGCGAGTATCGCCGCGATTTCGGCCGCGACCTCGGATTTGAGCTTTTCGGTGGAACCGAAATATTGGGACCCCGACATATCGACCAGGAAAAAAACCGTAAGTTCGCGGGTTTCGACGAATTTTTTGACGAAAGGATGAGCGGAGCGCGCGGTCACGTTCCAGTCGATCGTGCGGATGTCATCGCCGGGCACGTATTCCCGCACATCCGCGAACTCGATCCCCTGCCCCTTGAAAACGGATTCATATTCACCGCCAAAGAGGTCGTTGACGAGTCTCGTCGTCCGAATCTCGATCCGTCTGACTTTTTTTAACAGGGCCGCGGGTATCATTTCATTAAACAAGGGACTTTCTGGGGACCCGGGATTCGCTCGGGGCCCTCGCTTTATACGAGTCGCCGAGAACGAGTCCCAAGTCCCTGGTTGTGAATTACGGCACTTCGACCTGATCAAAGATCTTTTTGACGATATCTTCCGAGGTTGTGTCTTCAGCCTCCGCCTCATAGGTAACAAGAACACGATGGCGGAGGACATCCATCCCAACCTGCTTCACGTCATCGGGCGTTACATAACCGCGTCCCTGGAGAAAGGCGTTCGCTTTGGCCGCGCTTGTCAGCATGATGCTGGCGCGCGGGGAAGCGCCGTAGGAAATGAGCGGTTTCAGCTCATCGAGCTTGTATTGTGAGGGCTCGCGCGTCGCGAAGACAAGGTCGAGAATATAGTCTTTGACCTTTTCATCGATGTAGATTTGATGCATCAGTTCCCGGAGCTTGAATATAAGCTCCGGTTTGATCACCGGATTCACATGGATCTGACGACCGGTGGTCATCCTCTCCAGGATCTCCTTTTCTTCTTTCTTGCTCGGATAGGTCACGACAAGCTTCAGCATGAAACGGTCCACCTGCGCTTCCGGAAGCGGATAAGTTCCCTCCTGCTCGATCGGGTTCTGCGTCGCCAGAACGAGGAAAGGTTTCGGGAGCGCAAAAGTTTCACTCCCGATGGTAACCTGCCGTTCCTGCATGGCTTCCAGCAGTGCGCTTTGAACCTTGGACGGGGCGCGGTTGATCTCGTCAGCAAGGATGATATTTGAAAAAATAGGTCCTTTCTTGGTCGTGAAATTGCTGTCTTTGGGATTATAGACCAGCGTGCCGACGACGTCCGCCGGAAGGAGATCAGGCGTAAACTGGATCCTTTGGAATTGCGCGTCGATCGCCCGGGCAAGGGTACGGACGGAAAGTGTTTTGGCAAGACCGGGAACCCCCTCGATCAGGATATGGCCGTCGGCAAGCAACGCGGTCAAAAGCCTGTCAACGAGATACTGCTGTCCGACAATGACCTTGCCGATTTCCCGTGTCAGGTCCTTCAGAACCGAACTTGCTTCCCGGATTCTGGCGTTCACTTCCTGAATGGATGTATCCATTGAGAGTCTCCTTATGTTGGGTCAAACTGAATGATTGCCTTTAAAGCGGAATAACGCGGCTACCCCCAAAAGTCCGAAGGCATTCTGAACCAAGGGCCGCCATCCGTCGCCCGTTATCCGTTCGACGGATTTCCAATGATAATCTTGCCCCGAACATATTGCAAGAGCGTCTTTTGCAGGGTTTCCATCTCAACGAGTGTCAAAGTCCGTCCGGCGTATTTCGCGGTTTCTACCCTGCTGAAAATCGAAGAAATCTCGGTAAATTCCCCCGCCGGGAGATTTTTAGAGGCCAGAAGTTCGAGGATCTCGGCTTCGGTAGACGACGCTTGCGGGATGTCATAATAGGTTCGGACGACTTTTTTGAGCTCGTTTGTCCAGAACGAGATCGTTGCGGGCTGGTTTTCGCCCTTATAGGTCACAATCGATTCTTCAGCTTTCGCGTAGATCCGCTGATGCGGGTTCGGGGGCAAAAGGCGGCTCTCTTTTCGGGCTTCTTGGCGGTTCAGCCATTTTTTTCTTGCAAACCGGGCCAAAACAGCGAACATGGCCCCAAAACTCCCGGCTACCAAGATCCATTGCCATAGGGGTGTGCCTCGGATCTCAACGGTCGTTCCCGGGACCGGCAGAATCCGCCATTCATTTTCATCCGGAAAACGGTAACGAAGATCCATTGATCCGATCCGCGCCGGACCTTTTTTGACGCCGGCCAACTCATACCGGAGCGTGACGCTTGAAAGTGAACCGACCGTTTCCTGAGACTGAATTTGGCGGATCACGTTCAGGTTTTCAAAAGTCGGGATAACCGGCAATACTTCGTAATTCCCCTCCGCCGCCGGCCATTCCAGGCGGATCTCATAAGAAAAAGGAGCGTTAACGCGGGCGTGAGAAGGCGGAGAAGATGTCCGTAACGCGGGAGCGGCCTCCGCGCGAAAGGTCATGGTGAATGTCAGGACCCAAAATCCCAAAAACACCACCCTTCTCATGAAGACCGCTCCCTGGCTTCTCACCGATCACACGGCATTATTTATCTTTTTTTTTATCGTCTTCGTCTACAACTTCGTAATCGGCGTCGACGACACCCTCGTCCTTCTTTTCCGGTTTCGCCTGATCCCCGCCCTTGTTGCCCGCTTTCTTTGCGGCTTCTTCATACATTTTCTGAGCGATCGTATGCGAAGCCGTCGCGAGTTTCTGCGAGGCTTGGTCGATCGTCTCCTTGGAATCGGCCGTCACGGCGGTCTTCGCTTCCTTTAAAGCCTCCTCCACCTTCTTTTTCTCATCTTCCGAGACTTTGTCGCCGTGCTCTTTGAGTGCTTTCTCGGTCGAGTAAATCAAGCTATCCAGCTGGTTGCGGGCCGTGATCACTTCATGCTTCTTTTTGTCCTCGTCCGCATGAGACTGGGCCTCCTTGACCAGCTTCTCGACTTCCTCCTTGGAAAGACCGGAGGACGACTCGATGCGGATCTTTTGTTCCTTGCCGGTCCCAAGGTCCTTGGCGGACACATGGACGATCCCGTTCGCGTCGATGTCAAAAGTCACTTCGACTTGCGGGACGCCCCTCGGCGCGGGCGGAATCCCTTCGAGGTTGAAAAGCCCGAGCATGCGGTTGTCGTTCGCCATTTCACGCTCGCCCTGGAGCACCTTCACCGTCACTGCGGTCTGATCGTCGGCCGCAGTCGAGAAGATTTCTGATTTTTTTGTCGGGATCGTGGTATTGCGCTCGATCAGTTTCGTCATCACGCCGCCCAGCGTTTCGATGCCGAGCGAAAGAGGTGTCACGTCAAGCAGGAGGATATCTTTCACATCCCCTTTCAGAACCCCTCCCTGGATTGCGGCACCAAAGGCCACGACTTCATCGGGATTGACGCCCTGGTGAGGCACCTTCTTGAAAAGTTCCTTGGCTTTTTCCACAACCGCCGGCATACGGGTCATGCCTCCGACCATGATTACCTCATCAATATCATCCGCAGTGATCCCGGCGTCTTTCATGGCCTTCGTGCAAGGCCCGACGGTCCGCTCTATGAGATCAGCCACAAGCTGCTCGAGCTTCGCCTTCGTGAGGGTCATCAGGAGGTGCTTCGGGCCGGAGCTGTCGGCGGTAATGAACGGAAGATTGATTTCGGTGCTCTGAGCGGTTGAAAGTTCGCATTTCGCCTTTTCCGCGGCTTCTTTCAGTCGCTGAATAGCCATTTTGTCTTTCGCGAGGTCAATCCCCTCCTGTTTCTTGAATTCCGCGATGAGCCAATCGATAACCCGCTGGTCAAAGTCGTCACCGCCCAGGTGGGTATCTCCGTTCGTCGCCTTCACTTCAAAAACCCCTTCGCCGATCTCGAGGATGGAGATGTCGAAAGTTCCGCCCCCGAGATCGTAAACAGCGATCGTTTCGTCTTTCTTTTTATCCATTCCGTAGGCAAGCGCCGCAGCCGTCGGCTCATTTATGATCCGAAGCACTTCGAGGCCCGCGATCTGTCCGGCATCTTTGGTCGCCTGGCGCTGGGAGTCATTGAAATAGGCGGGAACGGTGATAACCGCCTGTTTAACGGGCTCCCCGAGATACGTCTCGGCGTCCGCCTTGAGTTTCTGAAGGATCATGGCGGATATCTCCGGCGGAGTGAAATCGCGTTTCTCCTGGGGAATCTCGAAGATCGCTTCGCCACGCTCTCCGGATTTTACCTTGAACGGAACCATCTGCATTTCATGTCCCGCCTCTTCAAGCCGGCGCCCTATAAAACGCTTTGCGCTAAAAACGGTGTTTTCCGAGTTCGTGACGGCTTGACGTTTTGCGGTTTGACCGACAAGGCGTTCCTTCGTCTTTGTAAAAGCAACCACAGACGGCGTCGTCCGGTTACCCTCTTTATTCGCGATCACTTTCGGATCACCGCCTTCGATGATTGCCATGCACGAGTTGGTGGTGCCGAGATCGATTCCCAATATTTTAGCCATTTGTACTATCTCCTTTTTGTGAAGCCGTTTATTGTTATGTTATCGGTTTATCTTCAATTAACGTGCCATCTTTAAAAAATAATTAAATTTGTAACCATTGATAATGTAACGGGTTACAAAGCCATCCGGATCGCACCCATTTTGAAAGGAATTATGTGTGTCATTAAGATGCGGTCAAAGTGTGCCGAAAAGGCAGATTTAACCGATCTGATATTCGTCAATTTTTCGATAAAGGGTCCGTCTCGAAATACCGAGCTTGTCGGCTGCCATGGATTTGTTGCCTCGTGTCTCCAGCAGGGCGTTTTTGATCAGTTCGCGTTCCGCGTCGGTAATGGTGGTAACTCCGTTAATAGCGGAGGATGCCGTCCCTCCCGCCTTCCGGAAGCCGCGGATATCCTCGGGGACCTGATCGAGAGTTAATGTATCGCTTGAACTGAGAACGATCATGCGTTCGATAATATTTTTCAACTCGCGGACATTCCCCGGCCAGCCATAACTCGTCAAGGCCTCCAGCGCATCTTTCTCGATTCCCCGCAGCTTTTTACCGTTTTGGATTCCGTATTGGCGGATAAAAGCATTCACAAGAGGCCGGATATCCTCCTTGCGTTCCCGGAGCGGCGGCATTTTGAGGTAGATCACGTTGATCCGGTAATAAAGATCCTCGCGGAAATTCTGTTTTTGAACCTCCGCGATCAGCGTTTTGTTCGTTGCCGCGATAAGCCGGACATCGACTTTAATGGTTTTAGTCCCGCCGACCCGCTCGAATTCTCCTTCCTGCAGGACCCTGAGAAGCTTGACCTGCGTTTCGCGTGAGATTTCGCCGATCTCATCCAGGAAAAGGCTTCCCTGATGGGCGCGCTCAAAACGGCCTTTCCTGCGGTCGCCCGCCCCCGTAAAAGCGCCCTTTTCATGACCGAAAAGCTCGCTCGAAAGAAGGGTTTCCGTCAGGGCGGCGCAATGAACGGCGATGAACGGATACTGCTTGCGGTAGCTCATTTCATGAATTCTCCGGGCAATCAGTTCCTTCCCCGTCCCGCTTTCCCCTTCGATCAGGACCGATGCGTTGGAAACCGCGATTTTGTCCACGGTTTTCAAAAGCTCCTTCATTTTCGGCGATTCGGCAATAAGAGTGCCTTCATGATACTTTTCGGTAAAAAGTTCGCGTCGAAGTTCGATATTCTCCTCTTCAAGCTGATGACTGCTGAAAGCTTTTTTGACGAGGAATTCGAGCTCTTCGAGATTAACCGGCTTGGTGAGATAGTAAAAAGCACCTTTTTTCATCGATTTGACGGCATCTTCCACGGACCCGTAGGCAGTAAGTAAAATCACCTTGGCGGAAGGCTTTTCGGCCTTGATTTTCTCCAGAAGGGTTACCCCGTCCATCTCGGGCATCCGGATATCCGCGATCACAAGATCGGGATTCTCTTCTTTAAAAACATCGAACCCTTCCTTGCCGTTCGCCGCGGTAACAACATCATAATCGAGCGCCTGCAGGAACTGGGTCAGGCCTTTCCGTGAATTGGAATCGTCTTCGACCAGCAAGATCGTTTCAAACATGGCGGGTCATTCCTCCTTTAGTCATCGGATAGCTGGGGAGCTGTTTTTGCGGTTCGCGAACCGGCAGGAAGACCTTGAACGTCGTCCCTTTTTTCTGCTTGCTCGCTACTTCAATCCGGCCGCCGTGCTCGGTGACGGCATCATAGACCATCATCAGCCCGAGACCGGAGCCTTCTTCTTTTGTCGTGTAGTAAATATCAAAAATTTTATGGAAATCCTTCGCGGGAATGCCGCATCCCGTGTCCCGTATCGAAACAATCGCGCAATTCCCCTTACGCGTCACCGTAATTCTTAACTCTCCCCCGCCGCGCATGGCTTCCATGGCATTTTTTATGAGATTCATAAATGCGTGATAGAGGCGTTCCCGGTCCATGAGAAAAGCCGGAAGCTCCGGATCCCTCGCAAACTGCATCCGGATTCGGGCGGATTCAAGCTCGGGTCGCAGAAAATTGACGGCATCCGCGATCACATCATTGAGATCGTCGATCCGGAAGCGGAGCGGCGGTTTCCGCGTGGCCTTGAGGAAGTTCCGTATGATCCGGTCCAGGCGCTTTGTCTCCTGCTGGATATCGTTCAAATTATCCTCGATCTCGCCCCGCTTAGGCTCCGGAAGACCCTTGAGACGTTTTTTGAGAAGCTCAAGATGGATCGTGATCGCGTTCAGCGGATTACCGATTTCATGTGCGATCCCTCCGGCAAGACGGATAAGGCTCTCCATCCGCTGCAGCATGGCCGTTTCGAATTCCTGCTCGGACTGCGCGGTGATATCCGCAAGCAAAACGAGGACCCCCGCTTCATCGCCCACCGCATACGGGGTCAACGTCACGCGAAGCTCGGTTTCGCGCGGGAAAAGAATCTTGATATCTGATACGATCCGTCCGGAAATGCCGGCAACGCTGCTTTCAAGAAACTCCCCTAGGCGGGTATCCATGGAAAGATCCCATGCATGGTTATTCGACGGAGACCTTCCGGGAAGTGAAAACCAGTCTTCGGCTTTCCGGTTAATAAAACGCGTGATCCCTTTGGAATCCAGGAGAAGGACACCTTCCTCGAGATTTTGACAGACATGGCGGAATAAAAGGCTTTCCTGGACAGAATCATAAAGTTTCTGGTAAAGAGAGTCCTTTTCGACGTTCGAAAGCCGCGAGCGGAGCTTCTTTAGAAAATCCATTTTTGCCGTCATGCCAAATTCCTCACAATGGAAATAAACTGCCGCAGTTGTTGGGGGTCCTTGAGACCGGGAGAAGATTCAACCCCGCTCGCGACATCAACCGCAAACGGTTGGACAGTTCGAATGGCATTTGCGACATTTGAAGCGTTCAGACCTCCGGCCAAAAAGAGCTTCTCATGAACGTAGGGTTTGTCCTCGATAATCCCCCAGTCGAAGATCTGTCCGGTCCCTCCTCTTTCCGAAGGGGCATAAGAATCAAAAAGAAAAGCGCCGACGTTATATTCGTCGATCCGTTTGAGACTCATCGCGTCTTTGACGCGGAATGTTTTGATAACCTCATAACCCTGTCTGGTGAAGTGATCGCAGTAAAGGGCCGTCTCCTCGCCGTGGAATTGCAGGTATTTGAGTCCGAGCGCCGCCGCGATCTTTTCAACATCATTTTTGGGCCGGTTGACAAAAACACCGACCGTATTTGTGAAACCGCCGAGCCCGTCCATGATAGCGCGCGCCTGCTCCGGGGTGACCGCCCGCTTGCTTGACGGAACAAAAATGAAACCGAGGTAATCCGCCCCGCAATCGACGGCAAGCTTCGCGTTTTCCAGATTCGTGTTCCCGCAAATCTTGATTCGGGTCATTTCAGGAAAGTCCGGGCCCCTTTTTCCCGAGAAGCCGTTGAAGGGACTGCGCGATATCCGGTGATCTGATAAGCGAGGTGCCCACCAAAAAGGCGCTCGCACCGAGACTCTTATACATCATCAATTCGTCATAGCTGCTGAGCCCGCTCTCAATGACAACCGCGATCCCCTTCGGGATGCGGGAGATCATATTTGTTGCCAAATTCGGGTCCACGGTGAGGGTTTTAAGATTCCGGTTATTAATTCCGATGATGCGGGCGCCGGCATTAACGGCTTTTTTCATATCGTATTCGGTGTGAATTTCGACCAGCGCGTCCATTCCGAGCGAACGGCCCAGCTCGAGAAACTCCTTGAGTTCATTCTCGGAAAGGATGGATGCGATCAAAAGAAACGCATCGGCTTCGAGAATGGCGGTTTCATAGATTTGATACTTTTCGATTATGAAATCCTTCCGCAAAAGCGGGATAGTTGTGACTTGACGGACCGTTTTGAGATAACTCGGCCGTCCCTTGAAAAAATGGGACTCCGTAAGAATCGAGATCGCGCAAGCGCCGGCGTATTCGTAAAGACTTGCGATCCTGAGCGGCTGGAAATCTTCACGAATAACTCCGTGGGAAGGTGAGGCTTTTTTCAGTTCTGCAATCACATTAAGATGACGCGTCCCGGTCACGGCAGCAACAAAAGACCGGGATCGCGTACGCGGCGTGCTTTCCACGATCCTCTGGAGCCTGGAAATCGGCAGCCTCTGTTTAAACTCCTCAAGATCTTTTCTTTTTTGAAGAAGGATATCGTTCAGAATCATATCAGTGCGACCAGGCTTTCAACTGACTAAGAACGCGCAAGGCGCTGCCCGAATCAATCGACCGCTCGGCAAGCCGGATCCCCTCCCGGACGGTCTTTGCCTTTTGACAGATCAAAAGCCCGTAGGCGGCATTTAAAATAATGGTGTCCCGAGCCGGGCCCTTGTCACGGCCGGTCAGGATATTTTCGGATCTTCGTTTGCTTTCCTCAACCGAATCGACCGTCAGATCCACAGCCCTGGCGCTCTTGAGACCCAAGGCCTTGGGACGGATCGTTGACATACGGACCTGGTTCGGCGTGATCCACGCAGTGGAAGTCGGCGCGGACGTTGAGATCTCGTCCATGCCGTCCCGGCTGTGACAGATCAGCGCCTGTTTGCGGCCGAGCTTCGCAAGAACCTTCGCGTAGAGCGGGAGCAACCGTTTTTCGCCGACGCCGACAAGCTGATAATCCAGCCGCAAGGGATTAACCAGGGGCCCGAGAAGATTAAGGATCGTGGGGCGTTTCAGGGACCGGCGAAGGGCCTGCATTTTTGAAAAAACGGGATGGTGATAAGGGGCGTGGAAATAGCCGAGTCCGGACCGCCGGGTCGCAAGAACCATACGCTTGCGCGACGCGGAAAGCTTTACGCCAAAAGCTTCCATGAGGTCTGAACTTCCTGACCTAGACGATATGGCACGATTACCGTGCTTGGCGATCTTTCCTCCGGCACCCGCAATGACCAGAGCGACGAGGGTTGAAATATTGAGCGTGCGTCGGCCGTCACCGCCCGTGCCGCAGGTGTCCATGACGCCGCGGATTGAAGCGCCCTTTTGGATCTTTTCCAGGGTCTGCAGGGCCTGGACACATCCGAGAAGCTCATCGGCAGTCTCTCCTTTGCGGCTGAGAAGGAGCAAAAAACTTTTCGATTTCTCGAAAGGAATCCGCTCCGTAAAAAGCCAGGTGAATGACCGCCTCGCCCCCGCCATGAGGCGGATCAACATTCGATCAAACCATAGAGGGGTAGTGCGTTTGTTCATTGGGAGAGGCCCAAAAAGTTTTTCAACAGGCGCATGCCGGATTCCGTCATAATCGATTCGGGGTGAAACTGGACGCCCCAGGTCGGGTGTGTGCGGTGCTTGAGTCCCATGATCTCCCCTTCCCCTGTCCGGGCGATCACTTTCAGAACTTTCGGCAGCGAACATTTTTCGACAAGAAGCGAGTGATAACGCGTGGCAATAAACGGATTTGAAATGCTCCGGAAGAGAGGATCATTCGTGTGATAAATCTTCGAGGTCTTTCCGTGCATGATGTTCCTGGCCCGGACGACCTTGCCGCCAAACGCATGACCGAGACATTGGTGGCCGAGACAAACCCCGAGGATCGGGATTTTGCCGCTGAAGGTCAGTATCGCCTCGCAGGAAATTCCTGCCTCTTTGGGGGTGCAGGGTCCGGGTGAAACGACGATTGCGCGAGGAGTGAGGCGTTTGATCTTCTGAACCGTAATCTCGTCATTACGGAAAACGCAGGGATCCGCATCGAGCTCGCCGAGATACTGGACGAGGTTATAAGTAAACGAATCATAATTATCGATAACAACAAGCACTAGAAAAGATTCCTTTCTTCGATCGCCTTGAGGAGCGCCTTTGATTTATTGACGGTCTCTTCGTATTCGCGGCGGGGGTTTGAGTCCTTCACGATTCCCGCTCCGGCCTGGATAAACATTTGATTGCCGGCAAGCATGAGCGTCCGGATCGTGATGCACATATCCATATTGCCGTCGTACCCGATATAGCCGAGACAGCCGCCGTAAGGGCCGCGGGACTCGGGCTCAAGCTCATCGATGATCTGCATCGCGCGTATCTTCGGAGCACCGGAAAGCGTTCCGGCGGGAAACGTCGCACGCAAAAGGTCGGCGGCCGACTTCCCGGCCTTGAGATGCCCCTGGACGCGGCTGACAAGATGCATGACATGCGAGTAGCGTTCCACAAAAGCGAAGCGGTCCACCTTGACAGACTTATATTCGGAGACGCGGCCGAGGTCATTTCGGCCGAGGTCCACGAGCATCAGGTGTTCGGCCATTTCCTTGTGGGAGGCCAGGAGGCTCTTTTCCAGCCTGAGGTCCGCGGCTTCGTCTTTTCCGCGCGGCCGGGTGCCGGCAATAGGCCGCACTTCCGCGAGCCGTCCCGTCTTTTTGACCAGCATTTCCGGCGATGATCCGATCAGCCGGTAAGAACCACTCCGGAAATAGAACATGTAGGGCGAGGGGTTGATCGATCGGAGCGACCGGTAGATCTGGAAATCGTTGCCGCGATGGCGCAGCCTGAAGCGCTGGGATGGAACGACCTGGATACAATCCCCCGCGCGGATGTATTCCTTGATCTTCCGGACATTGTTTTCGAACTGGGCCCGCGTCATATTCGGCGTGATCCTGAGACCGGACGTCATCCTCGTCGATTTCGGCACCCTTAACGGCCGCGCCAATTTGTGGCGATATTTCGACATCTGCCGGAGGCCGCTCCGGTATGCGGATTCCGCGCTCGCGTATTTATCGCGATCGATCAAGATCACGATCGACAGGGTTTTCCGGAAATGGTCAAAAACCACAAAATCCTCGACCCTGAAAAAGATACCGGGCGGAAATCCGGGGCCTCTTTTGGAAGTGAGACGGATCTTTTCAAAATCCGAGACGTTCTCGTAAGACAGATAGCCCACAAATCCGCCGGGAAATCCCGGGAAAGACTCCGGATTCGCAAGCCGTTTCGCCCTTAGGTTTTCTTCGATCACCTCAAGCATCTTGGCGCCCTTGAGCCATTTCCCGCGTCCCCCCTTCGTGACCATGACACCGTCCCTTGATGACTCATACACGGCGGCGGGTTCAATCCCGAGAAAAGAAAAACGTCCGATTTTTTCTTCCTGTTCCGCGGATTCCAGCAGAAAAGCGTGCCGGGCCTTGTCGGCAACCTTCAAAAAGCTCGAAACCGGCGTCTCGAGATCGGCCGGAAAAGTCTCGGTCAGGGCGATCAGATTTCCTTTCCGGCTAAGCTTTTTGAATGTTGCGAGGTCGGGCGTGATCATTTCTTGTAGACTTGGGACGGATCAAAAACTTTTTCCTGCGTGACGCGGGCGATGTCGCCGCTGTCATTCAGTTCGTGGACGAAGCAACTCCGGTAACCGAGATGGCAGGCACCGCCTTTTTTCTGGGTAACGCGGATCAGGAGCGTATCTTTGTCGCAATCCGTCAGGACCTGGACCACATCCTGCGTGTGTCCGGACTCCTCCCCTTTGACCCAGTATTTATTGCGGGACCGTGAATAGAAAACCGTGTGTTTTTCTTTGAGTGTCCTCTCCACAGCGATTTTATTCACATACGCAAGCATCAGAACCTCACCGGATTCCGAATCCTGAATGATTGCAGGCAAAAGCCCCTGCTCGTTAAACCTAAGATCTTCCATTGAACGCATCTCCTTTAAACAAGAGAGTTACGGGAAAATGACCAGCCGAATTCTAATCAAATCGGACTTGAGTATGCCCGCAATCAAAGAATGTGTCAAGTGGATACACTTCAAGCCGGGCGTGGAGGGAACAGTCTAGCCCAGGGAGATGGTTTGGGGCACCATTTCATCAAACGTCTCTTGCCCGGATGTTTGATTGGAAGGCGCCGCAGAAGGCTCCGAAACTGGTGTTGATTGAATCTCGGGCGGACTCACGATATCGGTAACGTTTACGGGTATAGCCGGAGCGACAGGCACCGGGTCCTTTTTCGGAGTCAGCGTAAAATTCCTGAATTCCAATACACCTTTTTTAGACTCGCCTACCCGTTCATTGGTAAACACAAAAACCACCTCATTGATCAAAGTCGGTTTTTGCGCGTTAAATTTGAAATCCACCGGCGTCCATTCCCGAAGAAACCCACGGGCAGAATACTTCCGTAGAACGCTCCCCTTGGACTTAAGTTCGATAAAAAAACTGTCGGGAAATCCCTCATCCCCTTTCCGGCGGGCATCAAAAATAAGTCCTTCATACTTGGAAATATCAAAATCCCTGGTTTTGATATACACGCCGACAAACGAACCTGCGGGGAAAACATCATACTCGGTTTCCAGATAAACTTCCCCGCTGTCCGGGTCCTTAAAAAACTCCCTGCCGGCATATCCGACTTTCGGCGTAAAAAAAGTTCCGTGATCAAAAACAGCTTTTTCAAAAAAGTTCCCCGCCTTTTGGGCCAAATCAATCTGTTCGGCTTCCATCACCGCGGATTTGGCCAAAAGTTCGTAGCCTTCTTTAAGCTCTTGCCAGGTTTCCGCAGATATTTTGGCGGGCGACTGCACGCGTCCCTCCATCACCTCGGCTTCTTCCAGAGCCCGGACGTTAAACATCGGACCCTTCCCGGACAAGGATCCCGGGCGGCTGACTTCAACCACACCGCGGAGAACCCCGACCCTGTTCTCATCCGCCTTTTCGGAAGCCTGGATCCGGAAAAGCGCTCCGAACGGTTTGGCGTCGAACTGGGGTGTACTCACCACAAATTCCGCCTTGTTGTCCGCGATCTTGCGGTCGAGGTTCTTCGCCATCGCGCCGAAAATCACTCCCTCGTCCAGCCCCAAACGATAAATTTCCACCTCTTTTTGAAGTTTGCATTCCCTGTTCACGAGCATCGAGTTTTCCTTGACCCGAAGCCGTACCGAATTTTCGACCTGGAGATTCAGGATGCCGTCCACGCCGGTGCGGATTTTTTGTCCGGCCTTGAATTCCTCGCCTCGCCTGGGATCGCGCCATTCATGGTTTGAAAGATCGAAAATCTGGACCTGGCCTTCGAACCCGGTTATTTCATAAGCGAGAGGAACGGATGTCTCGGTAAAGGAGTGCACTGCGAAAAAAACGGCGGCAATAACGAGAAAAATAATAACGGCGGGGACCAAAAACGCGGGACGCTTAGGCTTTTCAACTCGAATTTTCATGTGCGCATTTTACCTTTACGAATCAGGTCTGTCCATTAAATCTTTGCGACGTCGAACGGGACAGATATGAAAAAAGTCAGCTTCTGGGCAATAGAGGATTCGAACCTCTGACCCCTTCCGTGTGAAGGAAGTGCTCTAACCAACTGAGCTAATTGCCCGGGAGCTGGACAAATCCGAAAATGTTCGCCGGGAGGGAACTCTCATGAAACTACGGTCCGAATAAGCAGCCGCCAAGCAGCCCCGTCGAAAAGCGTTAATAAAAACCTCACGCCCGTCCGACGTATTCCCCTGTATCCGTATTGATCTTGACGTCATCTCCCTCATTAACAAAAAGGGGCACGTTGATCTTGAGTCCCGTTTCGCAAACCGCGGTCTTTGTATTGTTCGAAACAGAATCCCCCTTGATCCCGGGAGGAGCTTCGGTAACTTTTAGAACAACAATCCCCGGCACTTCGGGGAACACCGGCTTATCCTCATGGAAATCGATCTTGATCTCCATATTCTCCTTCAGGTAATACTTCTTGTCTCCGAGAACATCCTCGCTGAGCGCGAACGAGTGATAGCTTTCCATATCCATAAAATGATAGCCCATGTCATCTTTGTAAAGATATTGGCACTGCTTAGGATCCAGGATCACGCGAGGAAGATACTCATCCGGGGAATAGCGGTTCTGAATGACCCTTCCGTTTTTCAAATTTTTGAGGGTGATTTGAAAGAAAGCCCTGAGATTCCCCGGGGTGCGGTGAACCGCTTCGGTCACGAGATGGATCTCGTTTTGATACATAACCGTAGCTCCTTTTTTCACTTCTTTGACTTGCATAACGGGGCACTCCTTATTGAAGATAACGTTTGAATGTGATCTCAGAGGGCGGGATTATAGCAATATCCGCTTCAGCAGACAAGGCTTATGACGCTCAGTGTCCTCTCAGAGGTCAAATGCTCGCGACGGTAAGAAAAAAAGGAATCATTCCGGCAGGCCGTACAGATTCCGGTGTCATGGATCCGCTCTCCCCCGATCCCGATTGAAGCCAGTTGACGGCGGATAACCTCCGCAAGGTCTAGCCGACCCTTGCCGGACCCTGCGGCATGATAGCATCCGGGAAAATAACGGCTGAACTCAGGCCCAACCTCATAACAACATGCTCTGATCGCGGGCCCAAAAGCTACCTTAAGGTCGCCGGGCAAAACTCCATAATGGCTTTGAAAAAAATCTATCATGTTCGGAACAATGCCCTGCTTGATGCCTTTCCATCCTCCGTGAGCAATACCGAGCGCACGGCCTTTTTCATCAGCAAAAAAAACCGGCACACAGTCGGCCGTCCGTATCCCGAGGACAACTCCCTTTTTGTCCGTTATAAGCCCGTCCGCGGGAGATTCAGGATCATGGGAAGCCGGATGATCCACCCGGAGAACCACGGCTCCATGAACCTGTTTAACCATTACAAGATCCTCGATCTTTAATCCCAGGCCCCCGAGGAATAAATGTCTTTTGGAATTATCAAGATTACGGCCGGAATATCCGGCCACGACCGAAGCCCCGAAACAATCCAGACGATAAACTCCCGTTACCGTTTCAATCGCGCTCATGCGGACGTCCCGGGACCTTCATCCTCGAAAAAGGATTCCGCTGTCAAAAGCTTTTCGGCGCTTTTCATTTCAGGGTCCGAGTGGAAGCGTTTGCGGATCGCGCCGTCATTCAGGTAATTGTTGATCGCGATCAGGACCATACCCTGATCGAGTGCGTAATATTTTCTGGCAACCCTGCCTGTCGCCACCTCCACGGAATCGTAAAAACCATATTCGCCGTAAATATCATAAAGCTCCGCGAGGCGGCGCAAGTTTTTGACGGCTTCCGCCGGGGCATATTCAAGCGCTAACACGGACGCATGCGGCGTGACCACCCCCGCCTTGTAGCCCTTGATCCCGAACGGCTTGGCCCCGTATTCCGAATAGGTGCCTCCGGGAACGGAACACGGGCTCATTCCCCACACCGGCATTTCCAGTTCTTCCAAAGCGTAACGGATCTGTCCGCGGACATGAACCCGGTTGTTCTCTCCGAGCCCTCGGGGTGCGAGTTCCCCCTCCGAAAGTACAAGCGTCGGCATCAACGCCTCAAAAGCGGAGCCTCCCCAGCTCGGAACGTATGGCAAGCCCTTCCATTCGTAAAATCCGCCCCGAAAACGGTGTCCCAGGACGGTCTTTTCAACTCGCCGCCTGGGTGATTGTGATTGCCAGCCGTAATCGGCCGGAAAGGTCCGGACAGGTCCCGCGAACCAGTGTTCCTCGGGAACATCACCCCGGGCAATGGCCATATACGATGTGGCACGAGGTTCCGCGTAGAAAACTCCGTAGTGATAATCCGAATAGACATCCAGGTTGGCATAGTAACCGTGATACATCTGTTTTTCGACCGCATCGTAAAAAAAACCGAGATTCCCGCGGTCCAGGAGCCGCTTGACCTGCTCACCTACTTCATCAGGAAACGCGCCCTTGGCCACATAGAGGCCCAGCATCAGCCACCCGCTGTCCACGAATGAAACAAAGTAGCTCGTTTTATCGAGCATCGTCGTATCGTAATAATTATAGGGAAAACCGCTCGAGTGATATTCGAGCCGCTCAACCGTGTCCAAGGTGCCGCGGATCCGCTCAACCGCATTTTCTCCGGTAATCAAACCGAGGTCAAATGCGCTCACGATCGACATGAGATAGACGCCGACATTGGTCACGTTGGTGTAATCCCCGATCCATAATCCGTCACCGTCCGAGGAATCGGCACCAAGCTTGATATTGTCCAGCGGAAGCTGGTTTTTGGCATCGATCACGAAATCGAAATATTTCCATGTGTCCCGGGCAACCTCCCTAAGAAATTCCCGGTCATCCCCGGAGAAATCTTTTTTTACAAGGACCTCGGAGGGGAATCCGCGAAGCCTGCCGATCAGAAATCTTTGATATTCCGGAGTATCGTGGTGCAGATCCGTCTTCAAACCCGTACACTGAGGCTGATCCACGGCACTCGGTCCCGGATTTCCGGTACGCACGAATCGGATATTATCAATGAAAATACGCCCCGATTTTTTTGTGACAAAAAGATCATTGAAAATAATGATCAGTTCGTCGAGGCCGTCATAACTTTTCTTGGGATCATTCCACACATCGGGATCCGCAAAGTCGATCAGTCCCGTCAGTTTGTTAAGCGGTATCCTGACGGTTGACCAGTCCGCAGTAACCGGGATGACGGCGGATCCCTGAATCGTCTCGGAGCAAATCTCATCAACGCACTTTTTGATCTCGAGCCTGAATTTTTCCGTAAATCCCCGGTCGGGATCTCCCTTGATCTCGAATTCCAGATGGTCATATTCCCTTCCGTCAATATCCATCAGTTTGGTCCAGAAACCGTTTCGGGCCGGAACATCCGAATCGACACTGTAACTGAGGCGGAGAACCCGGGACTCGCTGCCGTCCGCTCCGGGCATCGTTACCACGGTCGCGTCCGTATACGAATTATTGACATCCGAGGGATCAAGATTCCAGTCCCCGCTCGCTCCTCCGAGGTTATTGATCAATCCATCCTCAAAATCTGCGACGATTTTGACAACGGGGAGAACGGTCGCGGGACTTCCCGGTATCGCGGGATCGTCTCGAGAAACACCGGCCGAAGCCGAAAGCTGATCCGCGCATCCGGCAGCAAACAGGGCCAGCACAAGGAACCCCACAAAATTTCGCATTATCGACAGAATCGGGAACGGGCGTTTTGCAAGATCGGATCGAGCTGACATCATAAATAGCCTTTCAGTTTGGTCCAGGTGAGCTTCCCGACGACACCGTCGGCCTGAAGCCCGTTGGCGGCCTGGAATTTTTTCGTCGCTGACAGTGTCATGGGACCGAAATTACCGGTCACGGGTCCTTTAAAATAGCCGGCCCTCTTCAAAGCCGTCTGGATTTTTTTTACTTTTGTGCGGTTATTAAGCTTGCGGTTTATGAGGATCGGGTTCTTCTTTTGAGGTTTCGTAATTGACGGCGGAAACGCTGCCAATTTCTTGAGATCCAGCCATAGGTCAGCACGCTTCGGCGCCCCCATGAGACCCACCAGCATGTCCCGGTTGCTGACACGGATTCGGCCCGCGAAACAGTGTTTTGCCATCCGGGTATATCCGGTTTTTCCGAGAATTTCCCGGCCGCCGGAATTCCAAAGCATTTTATTGGTGTTACGGAGAGCGAAAGTTCGCCCGTTGATACTTTTTATTGTTGCGGACCGTTTCCGAAGCGTCTGGACAATAAGCGGGTATTTTTGAGCCGCAGCCGTAATTTTGGCGAGATCATAGGCGGTCGAATACTGACCTTGAGCCGGAAGTCCGGCAGGGCTCACAAAATGAGAATGACGCGCACCGATCGACCGGGCTTTAGCATTCATCCGGGAGGAAAAAGCCCGGACCGTTCCGGACGTGGCGATAGCGAGAGCGTAGGCGGCATCGTTTGCCGAACAGAGAAGCATGGCCTGCACAAGGTCGCGGACATAAAATCTTTCACCGGCCGCGATGTGGAGTTTGGAGGGCTGGACCGCGGTCGCAGCCGTGGCAACACGGACGACCTCATTGGGACCCAGATGGTCCAGGACGACCATCACGGAGAGAAGCTTTGCCGTGCTGGCCGGAGCGCGTCTCGAATAGGGTGCGCGGGAATACAGGATCGCATGGGATTTCGCGTCAAGCACAACAAAAGAAGCGGCGGAAAGCGGCATCGCACCCGCCTCGGCAATTCCAGATGACAGGAGCCCCCAAACAAGGGTGCCGATAATCAAAAACCGGTTTTTCTTCATCACCCTCAAGATAAAAAAATTCATTGGCCTCTGACGACCCCTGGAATTAAAAAACGCGACCCCGGCGCGATTCGAACGCGCGACCCTCAGCTTAGAAGGCTGATGCTCTATCCAACTGAGCTACGGGGTCATGATATTTAACTGTATCAAACCCTTTTTCTCGAAAAAGCGTGTATTGCGCGGCCGTAAAACATCTCGGCACATTCCGTCAGTGTTTCCGAAAGGGTCGGATGGGGATAGACCATATCGCCGAGCTCCCCGGCGGTCATCCCGAGCTCAACCGCCATCACGGCCGCCGAAATCAGCTCACCGGCTCCCTTCCCGCAAATCCCCGCCCCGATAATCTTTTCCGTCGCGGGGTCTATTATGAGCTTGGTAACGCCCTCTGTGCGGCCAACCGCGGCCGCGCGGCCGGACGCTGACCACGGGAACCTCACTACCTGGACATGAACATTCCTGATACGAGCTTCAGTCTCCGTAAGCCCGCACCAGGCAACCTCGGGGTCCGTAAAAACCACGGCAGGAATGACCGGCGTTTTTACCGGGACGCTCTCCCCCAAAATCGCGTCCACAGCTATCCTGGCCTCCCGGGATGCTTTATGCGCGAGCATCACACCTCCGGTTACATCACCCACCGCATAAACCGAAGGTGAAGCCGTTTGCTTTGAATCATCCGTTACAATAAATCCTTTCTCATCCACTTTGATTCCGGCGCTTTCAAGATTCAAACCTTGAGTCGAAGAAACCCGTCCCACCGAAACCAAAACCCGGTCGAACTTTTCTTCAAACACTTTCCCGCCGGTTTCGATCGCGGCCTTTATAAGGCCGCCTTCCTCCGCGAGATTCAAAACCCTGGAGGCGAGATAAACATTTTTAAAACGTTTCCGGGCCGACTCATCGACATACCGCACAAGATCCTGATCAGCACCGTTCAAAAGCCCCTCGAGAGCTTCCACAACCGTCACTTCGCTTCCGAGCGAGGCGTAGACGGCGCCAAGCTCCATCCCGATATACCCCCCCCCGATCACAAGTAATTTGCCCGGAATGTCCCGGAGATCGAGCGCCTCGGTTGAAGTCATCACCCGCGGGTTCCCGATTTTAAAAGGTTGCGGAATGGCCGGAAGTGACCCTGTCGCAATAATCGCATTTTTGAAACTGATCCGCCGACCGCCCGCCCTGATCGCTGTCGCGTTCTCAAAAGAAGCTTCGGCGCGGACTACCTTGACCCCCCTCCGGGCAGTCAGGTTACTAATACCCTGAGCTAACTTCTCTAAAATTCCCGATTTCCAATCCTGAAGGACAGACAGATCAACGGAAAATCCCGAGAATCCGATTCCGAATTTTTCAGCTTCCCCGGCCGCATCAATCGTGCCGGCAGCATGCAGAAGCGCCTTGGACGGAATACATCCCCGATTCAGGCACACGCCTCCAAGCCGACTGTCTTTTTCGACCAGGACGACCGTCTTGCCCTTTGCCGCGGCATACAAGGCTGCGGTGTAGCCTCCCGGTCCGCCTCCGATAACAACAATGTCCGTTTCGAGATTTTCCATAAGCATTCTTTAAAGAAACCCTCAGATTCCACAATGAGCGCTGGGGCTTCACTGAGTGTGAGCAGGTCGTGAAACTCCGCAATGTCCGACATTCTAACAAAAGAACCCGTGAAAGGAACGGGATTCTTACCGGAAAGACTTCCGATAAAGTGCCGAAGCCCAACTCCGTCCCGGAATGGTACGGATCAACCGAAACCGTCGATCGAAAAAACGTTTTTTAAAATCGATAAAATTCCGCCCGGAGATACCTGACACCGCCAGATAACCTCCGGGGTTCACCAAACCCTTCAGGCAACTTCCGTATTCAAGGAGCGTCCGTGAAAGCAAGTTGGCGCCGACAAGGTCGAACTTCCCGATCCCGGGAAGCTTCTTCAGATTCGCCCTGAAAAAGGATCCTCCTCCGCACTCATTTAATTTGAAGTTTTTCTCCGCGATTTTCACCGACATCGCATCATTATCGAAACCTGTCACTGACCGGGCACCGAGTTTGGCCGCAATGATCGAAAGAACGCCGCTCCCGCATCCCGCGTCGAGAAAGCTCTCAAACTTCCCTTCCAGCCCCTCGATTAACCGGATCATCAACTTTGTCGTATCATGTCCGCCTGTCCCGAATGCGCTTCCGGGATCCAATAACACGGCAATACGTTTTGAAGCGTTCGCCGGCGCTTTTTTCCAGGCCGGAACAATCAAGAACTTTTTTCCTGCCGTCATTACGCGGTAACTATCTTGCCATTTATAAAACCAGTCCCTCGGACGCAGCAATCGTCCGGAAACCCGTAACCCGGCGATTCCGATTTTCTCCAGCTTTTGGATCAGTTTTGCGCGAGTATTTGCAGAGAAACCGTAACCGCTCATCCGATATCTTTTTTTATAATCCCATATCACGAGTTTTTCCGAAGGGATACCGGCATCAAGAAAGACTTTTCGCAAAAGCTGTTTTTCGACGTTGGAGAGTCCGCGGGCAGAAACACTAAATTCACGCAGACGGCTTGGGATCAACACCGCCGGCACGATTGACTCGTTATTCAAGCGGGTAATCCCCGAGTTTGACAAACCGGAACCCTTTCGATTTTAACTGCCGGAGCGTTTGGCCGAGCATGGTCGATACCTGCGGGTTTGTCCGGGCAATCGGAAAAGACGCGATCGAGCCCGGAATTCCTTTCAGCATAAAATCACAGACCTCCTTCGGCCCCGCTCCGTCCGAAGCTCCTGTGGATCCTACGACCTCATAACCGAGCGCGCGCGCGATCCCGACGGCAACATCATCATAATAAAACGACGCGGAACGAAAAAACCGGGGCAGCGATCCGGTTAAAAACTCGATTTGCCTGGCATTTTTTTCGATCTCGGAAAACACCTCTTCGACACTTTTCGCGGGCACCTTCCCTTCGGGAACCTTGTCCCCGTTAACGGTGCAGGATTTCTCTTCCAGACCCAGATTGGCTATTTCAAAGAACGGGTTGGATGCGATTCGCGTGACAAGTTCCGGATTTTTTTCGATCCGGAAACCGCTCACAAAAAAAGTCGCGGGAATCCCCTCCTTTTCGAGAAAGTCCAGAAACGCCTCGTCAGGAAAGTCCCCTTCGCGGCCGCAAACGTTGAACGTCACGGCCATGACCTTTTCGGAACTATTTATACGCGTCCTGACTCCGGAAACGATCTCACCCGCTTCTCGGGGTTTTTCATCCGAAAATTCAAGGGCTATGATCTCTTGAAGCACCTTATAATCTTCGGTTTCGGGAACCGGAGCGGCCTTCACCGGCATCTCGGGAAGTAATAAAAGAAATGCCGGGAAAATCATCATAACCGGCATGCTGGAAAGGCGTTTCATCGTTCGAATCATTTCTCCCTCTGCTGTTTCCGCTTCTTTATCATCGGTCGTTTCCGGCATTCTTTGAGGAGTCTCCGGACAACCCCTTGAGGAAGCCCCACGACATTCGAATAGGAACCTTGGATGCTTTTC
Organism: Candidatus Omnitrophota bacterium; assembly: GCA_022705945.1. Classification (GTDB taxonomy): domain Bacteria; phylum Omnitrophota; class Omnitrophia; order Omnitrophales; family Aquincolibacteriaceae; genus UBA1443. The sequence goes on from JAKJDL010000007.1 coordinate 28,420, forward strand.
ACGATCCTGGGGCCCTCCTGAATGGCATAGGCACCTGCCTTATCGAGAGGATTCACACTTCGCAGATAATCCCGGATAGCCTTCGGTGAAAGCTTCCTGAAGCTGACCCGGGTCCGTTCATGCCCCGCGAAGAAAAGCTCTCTCTTCCTGTCCCAAAGGACCACGCCGGTATGAACTTCGTGGACTTTTCCGGAAAGAGACCGGAGCATTCTTGCGGCCTCGGCGCGGGAACGGGGCTTTCCATAAAACCGCTGGCGCCATACAAGGGTATCCGCGGCAAGCACATATCGGGCCGTCCGGGGAAGACTCGCGTTGCGGACTTTACCAAAAGCGTGCTTTAAAACAAGGTCGCGTGGAGAACAGGCTGGCAGGATGCGCTCCCGGTATAAACTCGGCACCACGCGGAATTTGATTTTCAAATTCTTGAGAATCGCCTTCCTACGGTCAGATTGTGAGGACAGGTAGATCAGCATGAGCTTCTCTCACGAAAAAACCGGATTTTTAAAAGCAGAACAGACTTGATCATTGGGAACGGATCAGACCCGGACCGTCCATTCTCCGTAGATTATTTTCGCTTCGATAAAAGCGGAAATGTGCATGGGGAAAATGGTCGGGGTGAGAGGATTTGAACCTCCGACTTCTTGCTCCCAAAGCAAGCGCTCTAGCCACCTGAGCTACACCCCGATATGTTTTAATTATAACGACCTGTGACGCTTTCAGCCACAACACCGTTTTCACTTATGCCGTTGTTGTGCCTTTCGCAAACAGGATAGCAGCCGTCATTCGCAAACAATTAAAAGATCGACCGCTCCTTATAAACGCTCAGCACGAGACCAAGCGCTATACTGTTCATCACAAACGAGGACCCGCCGTAACTGATCAGAGGAAGAGGAACCCCCGCGATTGGCATAAGTCCGATCGTCATACCGATATTGATGAGGACATGACCGAGAAACAACGCAAGAACCCCGCCCGAAAGCAGTTTGGCACGAATATCCGTCGTGTGTTCCATGATCGCAAAAATCGAATGGAACAGGTAGGCGTAAAGACAAAGCACGAGCAGGCTCCCGATAAAACCGAGCTCTTCTCCGATCACGCAAAAAATGAAATCCGTGTGGTGTTCCGGGACAAAATGAAGCTGAGTTTGCGTCCCGGAAAGATAACCCTTCCCGAAAAGCTCTCCGGACCCGACCGCGATCTTGGATTGGACTGCCGTATAACCCGATCCCAGGGGATCAAGATTCGGATTCAAAAAGACGAGAATCCTCTTTTTTTGATAATCCTTCAGCATTTCCCACACAAACGGCATCGCGGCAAGAACACCCAGGGCCGAAATAATCAAAAACCGCCACTGGATCCCCCAAAGGAAAAACACGACCGCCAGCATCGGTATAAAAAGCAGCGCGGTTCCAAGATCGGGTTGTTTTATGATCAGAACAAGCGGGACAGCGACGATTGCGACCGCTCCCAGAATGACACTGAACTGGCCCTGAAGCGGGTTGCGGGTCCCAAGATAATTCACAAGCGCGAGCAGGGTTCCGAGCTTCGCAAATTCGGACGGCTGGATCACCACCGGACCGAATCGAAGCCAGCGCTGTGCCCCCAAATGCGTCGAACCGATCAGATGGACCAGGATAAGAAGCGCGATGCTGAATCCGTAAAAAAGATATGCCATGCTGAGAAACGGACGGTATCCCGTATAGGCCACCGTGATCATGATCATCAGGCCGATCGCGATCCAGAAAATCTGCTTCACCTCATAGTGCCCCGGATCGTGGAAAGACGCGCTATAGATAAAGAACATTCCGATCGCGGCCAGACCCACAACGGCAAAAACCAATGACGGATGAAAATCCTTAAACAGTCTTCGGAGCATGAAGTTCCCTCCAGACCTCGAGCATCTGCTTTGCGATGCGGGCACTTGTAATTCCGCCCGACCCGCCTCGTTCGACAAAAACAACAAAAGCGATCTTCGGCTCCTTATAAGGAAAAAAACCGGTCATCCAGCTATGGGCCTTTTTCGGAGGAGCCTGGGCTGTTCCGGTTTTGGCCGCCAGCTGATCAAAATCCACACGGGCCAGCTGTCCGGTCCCGTAATCCGATTCGACAACTTTGAGCATCGCACGCTTGATCACATCGAGATTCTGCTCCCGGATCGAGACCCGGTCCGGATTTGTGACGGAATCCTCCTCCCTGCGCACAAGGTGGGGTTCGACAAACCTGCCGTTCTTCGCAATAATGGCGGTAAGGCGAAGTATTTCAAGAGGCGTCACCAGCACATAGCCCTGGCCGATCGCCATATTCAGCGTTTCACCCTGATACCAGGGTTGCCTGAATCTTGCCTTTTTCCATGCAGAATCGGGAATTAGGCCCGGCGTCAGCCGGGAAATCTCGAGTTTCATGGGCTCGCCCAGACCCAGCTCATGGGCGTATTTGGCGATTTCGTCGGGCGATAACCGCATAGCGACATTGTAAAAATAAACGTTACAGGACCTCTCGATCGCTTCATAGAGGTTAATACTTCCATGACCCGATTCGAACCAGCAGCGGGCAATCCTTCCGGATTTACCGACTTTGAACTTTGAGTTGCAAAAAAACCGCGTTTGCGGCGTTATCTTTCCGAGATCAAGGGCCGCGAGAGCCGTCACGAGTTTAAAAATAGAACCCGGAGGATAAGAAGCCCCGATCGAGCGATCGAGCATCGGGCTGTCCACGTCCGTCAAAACGGAGAGGCGCTGATGGCTGGCCGAGGGCGAAACAAAAATATTGGGATCGTAAGCCGGAGCGCTGGCCATCGCGAGAAGTCCCTCGCTTTCGAGATCCATGATCGCAATGCTCGCGCGTTGCCCCTTGATCATTTCCATGATTCGCCTTTGAAGCTCAAGATCCAATGTAAGCGTCAAATCCCGTCCCGGTTCGGGCGGCCTCGTTGAAAGCACCCGGATCATCCGGCCGCGCGCGTCCACTTCGATCTGTTCGCCTCCTCGCCACCCACGGAGATCTTCATCAAAATATTTTTCGATCCCGGCCCGGCCGACAGTCGAATTGATGCCGAAACGGTCGCGGTCCGATTTTTCGTATTCAGCGGCATTGATGGCGCCGATGTAGCCGATGACATGGGAAGCGGTTTCCGCATAAGGATAATAACGGATTCCCGAAACACGGATCGTCACACCGGGAAGTTCCGGTTTGCGTTCTTCGATCGTAAACGCCAGCTCTCTCGGAATATCAGGCTTGATCACGGCCGGTGCGAAAGGATATTCCCTGCCCGCGCTCATACGCTGACGGACATCTTTTTCTTTCATACCCAAAAGCTTCGCGAGACGGGGATAAACTTCCGGGGTCACGTCTTCCGGAATCGCCACAACGTCATAGGAAGCCCGGTTCGTGGCGAGCAGACGCCCCTGACAGTCAAAGACGCGTCCCCGCGAAGATTCCATGGGAATCAGGCGAATATGATTGCGAATGCTTAGCCCGCGGTAATAATATCCGCGCAGTACCTGGACGTGGAACAAGCTCAGGGCCAGTACTCCCAAAATTCCCATCACAATGATTTGCAAAAAATAAAAGCGGGAGAATCTCATCGGAAAAGCTCGTATTGTCTGGAAGATGACACCTGCCGGCCGAACCAGGATCCCGTCATCACGTCAAAGAAAGGAAGCAGGAGTGCGGTATAAAGAGCCATGAGAAAAATAACTCCGAAATGTCCGGGGGAGATCCCGCTCAAACCGCCTACAAAAACGCCCAAAATCAGCTTTAACGATTCGCAGCAAAAGACAAACAGAAAGGCCAGCAAAAAATAAATTCCCGGAAATTCACGCTCGATCTTCCGAACGACCTGATCCAGCAGGATTGCAAAAACCACAAGGATCCCCGCCTGGACACCGAGGACTCCTCCCCCAAGGAAATCTTTTAAAAGTCCCGCCCAAAAAGCCACGGGAACTGTTTTTTTTGATTCCCACCCGAACGCGGCGTGACAAACAAACAGATAAAGGAACGAAGGATAAACACTCCCCAGCCGGAAGGCGGGCAGAACGGAATAATCAAGTATGGCCAAAAACAAAAAATAAAAAATTACTTTGAGGTCGGCAAGATGATGCATAAGAGTTCCTCAAGCCTCGAGAAAGGGACGGCAGGACGGACGAGCGCAAGCAAATGAAGTCCGTCCGGGGATCGTTCAACCGATTCGATCTTCCCGATATGCAGTCCTTTGGGGAAAAGACTGCCGATCCCGGATGTGATCACGGCTTCTCCGATCGCAACTTCCGAATCGAGCGGAAGGTATTTCATCTGAAGGTTTTCGGAACCGGTGCCGGTCACAACCCCCTGGACGCGGCCGTTCGATGTGATTGCGCTGACCCGGGAATCGGGATCCGTGAGAAAAATGGCACGTGACGTATAAGCGCTGGATTCAAGCACCCGCCCGGCCAGACCTTCGGGAGCAACGAGCACCATTTCCTGCCTGATGTTATTCTTCAGACCTTTATCAAGCAGCACCACGCTTTTCCAGGGCGTATTATCCTCACCGATAATCCGGATGCCTGTTGTTTTAAAAGGGAGAGTTTGTGAAAAATTGAGGAGCTTGTTGAGCCGCCGGTTTTCCTTTTCCATTTCATCATAGCGGAGCAGGCGCGCCTCGAGCTCAAGAATACGGCTTTGATATTCCCGCTCTTTGGCGATCGCATTCCAGAACCTTCCGAAGTTGTAACGGACATCGGTCGAAATATCCCGAATACCGGCTCCGAGAGAGAAAAAGGGGCGTGTGATCGTATCAAAAAAACCGTGGAGGCCATGATTAAGACGCGGAAATTGAAAACAGAGGATGAGGATCAAAAACGATCCCGCCAGCCAAACGAGTGAACGCCAACGGCGCATCGGAACAGCTCCCAGAACGGATCAGTATAAGGTTAAACTGCGGTTCAGACCGCGGGCAGGCTTTTCGGCAGAATCCCGGAAGAAAGCAATAAAACGATTAGTATTCCCGGCCTGCGCTGGTATTGACAGACAACCGCTTCAGAAGACTGAAATCGCTCAGATACCGCCCGGTCCCGAGGGCCACGGCAGTCAGCGGATCATCGGCAATATGAACAGGCAGACCAGTCTCTTCACTGATCAGCTTATCGAGGCCCCGGAGAAGCGAGCCGCCCCCAGCCAAAATTAAACCCCTGTCAATAAGATCTGCGGAAAGCTCCGGCGGCGTGCGTTCAAGCGCGATGCGAATCGCCTCGAGTATCGCGGATAACGGTTCGGAAAGAGCTTCCCTCACTTCTTCGCTCGTAATGCTAATCGTTTTGGGGAGACCGGCAAGAATGTCGCGCCCTTTCACGTCAAGCGTGGTCTCCTCCTCAAGCGGATAGGCGGAACCGATACGGATCTTGATTTCCTCCGAGGTCCGCTCGCCGATCATGAGATTATAAGATTTCTTGAGGTGGTTGATGACAGCCTCATCAAATTCGTCGCCTCCGATCCGGATGCTCTTCGAAAAAACAATCCCGGAAAGCGAAATAACGGCGATCTCGGTCGTTCCCCCACCGATATCGATGATCATATTGCCGGCGGGTTCATGGATCGGAAGTCCGACACCGATCGCGGCCGAAATCGGCTCTTCAACAAGAAAGACGGGGGTGCGCGCTCCGGCACGTTCGGCCGAATCTTTGACGGCGCGCTTCTCAACTTCCGTGATACCGCTCGGTACGGCTACCACCACGCGAGGCCCCACGGGGCTGTGCCGGCGATGCACCTTGCGGATAAAATAGCGGAGCATGGCTTCCGTAATATCAAAATCGGCGATCACACCGTCTTTCATCGGCCGAATGGCGGAGATGTTGCCGGGTGTCCTGCCAAGCATGCGCTTTGCTTCTTCACCCACGGCGAGCACCTGGTGGGTTGCGCGGTCGATCGCAACAACGGAAGGCTCGCAAAGGACAACGCCCTGTCCCTTGACATAAACCAGGGTGTTGGCGGTGCCGAGATCAATGCCGATATCCGAAGAAAAAAACCCTAACAGTCTGTCCAACAGCAACATATGAGCGCCTGTTTCCTTGTTTGAGGGGCTGCGTTTTGTAGAGGTCGTAGTATAACGAAAGGCATACACACTGTCAAACCAAAACCAATGTTTATAAGGGTTTAAAGAGCGTTTTGAAGTCGCTTTCAAATCCCGGATAGGAAGTCGCAATACATTCGGTACCGTTGATCAGGATCGAACCCTTCGTCCGGAGACTCGCCACCGCCATACTCATGGCTGTGCGGTGGTCAGCAAAGCTTTCTGTCTTTCCGCCCCGGAGACACCCAACCCCTTTAATCAGACAGCCGTCCGAAAGCTCTTTGACCGAAGCTCCGATTGCCTTCAAATTCTGAGCCATCGAACGAATCCGGTCGGTCTCCTTAACCCGGAGTTCCGCCGCTCCCGAAACCAGACTTTCACCATCCGCGAGACTCATCACGACCATCAAAACGGGAAGCTCGTCAATGAGCAACGGTATTTCCGCGTGCTCAATCCCGGTCCCGCGGAGCTGCTTTCCCCGGATATGGATCTCCCCGAGAGGTTCGGGGACTTCCTGAGTCACGTGAAACTCTATATCGGCCCCCATGCGCGACAGAACTGTAAGGATTCCCGTGCGCGTCGGATTCAGTCCAACATCCCTAATAATCACTTCGGAGCCCGGTGTCATGGCGGCGCCGGCGATAAAAAATGCCGCGGACGAAATATCGCCGGGAATTTTTGTTTGGAAAGGCCGGAGGCGATCGCTTTTTTCGACCGTAAGGCAAGTCCCCTCTTTTTTGAAAAAGGCACCGGCGGCCCCGAGAAAACGTTCCGTGTGGTCCCGGGACGGGACGCGCTCATGAATAATTGTCGGCCCTTCGGCGTAGAGCCCCGCAAAAAGCAGTGCGGATTTCACTTGAGCACTGGAAAGCTTATTATCGAACTCAATTCCCCTCAACTCGCCGCCCCGGACGGTCAAGGGAGCAAAATTCGCATTGTCTTTCCCCTCGATCCGGGCGCCCATTTTTTTTAACGGGTCCGTGACGCGCCGCATCGGACGAGAAGAAAGGGAGGGATCTCCGGAAAGAACAGCTTCAAATCTCTGCCCGGCAAGAATACCGAGGAGCAGGCGGATGGACGTTCCGGAATTGCCAAGATAGAGCTCCCGGGCCGGAGCTTTCAGGCCATGGATTCCGTCCCCTTCAATCCGAACTTTCCGGCTCCCCGCGGCGTGCTCGATTGAAACCCCCATCGCGCGCAAAGCGTCCAGGGTGCAAAGGCAGTCCTCGGATTCGAGAAAATTCTCATAACAACTCGATCCTTCGGAGAGAGCCCCGAAAAGAAGGGCCCGGTGGGAGATGGATTTGTCGCCGGGAGGAACCAGTGTGCCTGAAAAATACCCGGGACCGTCGAACGTAAGTTGAGGCATGAATAATCAGCGGCGATGAACCCAGACGCGGAGCCTGTCCAGCTCCGCAAGGAGCTTGTCCTCTTTATCAAGAATCTCTTGTTGCCGTTCTTCGATTTTGTCAAGGCGGGTCTGAATGTTCGCGAACTCCCGGAAAAATCGATCCATCCACGGCTCATCGCCTTCCTCCTGGGCCGCATGAACGGTCAGGACACCCCCGCCCAAAAGGACAAGCGCGAGAAATAATATCTTAAGCTTTGCGGACTTCATCGCCTTCCATAACGGGATTATTCGCATCTTCATTGAGGATCGTCGCCGCGGCAAACTTATCGTAAAGCTTTTCGATCTGAAGCGAGGCGCGCTCAGAACCTGACCGGACTACCTTGAGCTGATCGCCCATTTTCAGTCCGTCCTTGAGCCCAAGATTCACAACGACAAAATTGAATTTCCGGTTCACCGTAAGGATTCGAGATCCCTGGCTGATACCTGCCGGCGCGGGCGAAACTGCCGGGGTCACGGAGGGTACCGAAGTTGCGGGCGCCATAACCGTTGAGGCGGTCGAAGGCGAAGTCTGGGCGCTGCTGAAAACAAGCCCGCCCGAGGTCCCGGAGCTTGCGGGAGACGAAAAACTGATAGGAGTCGCCGCCAGCGCGGTTTTCACGTCCGAAGGCGTCACGTTGCACGCCTTCATGGCATCTTCGGCCTGCTTCTGAAGTTCGGCAATCTTACGCTCCATTTCCCCCAGCTTCGCCTGTTTCTCCCTTAGCTGATCTTCAAGACTTGCTTTCAGGGACGCGATCTGGGAGCTCTGGGTTCTCAGCTGATTTACCTCGGCTTCAAAACCCTGCGCCTTGCGCTGAAGTTCCGCCGTCTCGGCCTCAAACTGTTCTTTCGCGGCCTTGATCTGTTCTTTTTCCGACTGGAGGTTCAGGACCCTTTCCCGGGTCTCATCGTATTTTTTCTCAAGGTTGAGCCGGACGTTCCTTTCCGCGGCAAGATTTTGATAAAGGTAATAGGCCCCGCCCGCTGCCGCTAAAGAAAGGAAAAACGCTAAAATAATTCCCAGTTTTGATCCCATCGGTTCCTTCTCCTTCACAAATTATCGCCGATTCAGCCTCTTTATCCGAATCAACGGTCAAACGAAAAATTCAAGGAACGGGGAATCCCCGAACAACCGGGTCGTCCCCGCTCCCTGAGCAATTTGCACTTCCGGAACAGCGCGCCGGCCGGTCCGGCCGGCGCACCGGAAAAACCTTATTCTTACGAAAGGTGCTTGCTGACGAGCTTCGTCATTTCAAACATGTTCACAACCGACTTCCCGGCAAACACGGCTTTAAGATTGGCATCCGCGTTGATGTTGCGCTTGTTCTTGGCGTCCTGAAGTCCGTTCTTCTTGATGTAAGCCCAAAGACCCTTCACGACTTCGCTGCGAGGCATCGGCCCTTTGCCGACGATCACTGCGAGCTCGGGACTGATAGTCATAGGCTTCATGAACGCTGCATTTGCTTTCGCCATTGTGTATCTCCTCATGGTTAAAAGGCCACAGGGCCCCTACGACTCCTGCGAACCTGGCTGTTGGTTATCATACAATAGACTTGGGCTCTCTACAATAAGAGCTTTAAACCCGGCTGGTATTTCCCCCGCGGTTTATTCCGTCACTGACACTAACTATTTCGGCTTTGCCAGAAGAAACTTCAGTTCTTTCATAAAGTGACTCACGTCCTGAAAATCGCGGTAAACGCTCGCGAATCTCACATAAGCCACCTGATCGACCTTGGCAAGCCTCTGCATAATGAATTCCCCGATCACCCGCGACGGGATCTCCTTATCATACTTTTCACGCATGGCCGTTTCAAGATAGTCCGCGATGGCGTCTTGAGCGGCAAGCGGCACCGGCCGTTTCTCACACGCCTTGTGGATTCCCGAAAGAACTTTTTGACGGTCATAGCCTTCCCGGCGCTGATCCTTCTTCACCACAAACATCGGCATCTCCTCGACCCGCTCGTAGGTGGTAAAACGTTTGTCGCACGCCGTGCATTCGCGTCTGCGTCGAATCACTTCCCCTTCGTTCGCGGCACGCGAATCGATCACCTTATCGGAATCCTGTTTGCAGAAAGGACAGCGCACGGGTTACTCCATAAGTCCGGGATAAAGGGGAAACTGGTTCGTAAGTGCTTCAACGCGGGAATGAACCCCCGAAAGATTCTTTGCGTCATCCGGCGCCTGCATGGTTTCGGTAATGAGTTCCGCGATCAGCTCCATCTCCCGCTCTTTCATCCCGCGCGTGGTAACAGCGGGAGTTCCGAGCCTGATCCCGGAACCTTTGAACGGCGACTCTTTGTCAAACGGGATCATATTCTTGTTGACCGTGATCTTGACCTTATCAAGGACTTCCTGCACCTGCTTGCCGTTGAATCCTTTGACCGCCACGTCCACCAGCATGAGATGATTATCCGTCCCGCCCGAAACGATCCTCCATCCCCGTCGGGCCATTCCATCCGCAAGAGCCCTGGCGTTCCTGACCACCTGATCGGAATAATCCCTGAAGGCCGGTTCCATGGCTTCCTTGAAAGCAACCGCCTTGGCGGCAATCACATGCATCAGAGGTCCGCCCTGGATCCCCGGAAAAACGGCCGAATCAATCGCCTTGGCATACTGTCCGCGGCACAGGATAAGCCCCGCCCGGGGCCCCCGCAGGGTTTTATGGGTCGTTGTCGTGACAATATCGGCGTGCGGTACCGGACTCGGATGATGACCCGTCGCGACCAGACCGGCGAAATGAGCCATATCGACCATCAGGAGAGCCCCCACCGAATCGGCAATCTTACGACCGCGTTCAAAATCGATCACACGCGAATAGGCAGAAGCTCCCAAAAGGATCATTTTAGGTTTATGTTCCCTGGCAAGTTTTTCGAGCTCGTCGTAATCGATTCTTTCGTCTTTCGGACTTACCCCGTAAGGGATAATCGTGTAAGACTTCCCGGAATAATTCATCGGATGGCCGTGAGAAAGATGCCCCCCGTGGGTCAGGTTCATGCCGAGAATCCTGGCACCCGGCTCAAGCAGCGCCATAAAGACGGCAATGTTCGCAGATGTTCCGCTGTGCGGCTGGACATTGGCGTGTTCCGCTCCGAAAAGTTTCTTGGCGCGATCGATCGCAAGCTGCTCGACCACATCGATATTTTCACACCCCCCGTACCAGCGTTTCGCGGGATAACCCTCCGCGTATTTATTGGTCAAAACCGACCCCATGGCCTCAAGCACGGAAAGCGAAGTGAAATTCTCGCTCGCGATCAGCTCGATATTTTCGTTTTGACGGAAAACCTCGGCACGGACGGCCCGATAAATATCGGGATCCGATCGTTTCAAATGCGAATAATCAGTGATTTCCTTTTTCATAATTTCTGATTTTTTCAACACGGATTTCATGGCGCCCCCTGTCAAATGGTGTTTTGAGCCAAGCATCAACTAACGGAAAAAGTATTTCCTGAGGTAAAAAACCAGCTCCGAGGATCAGCATATTGGAATCATTATGAGCTCGGGAAAGACGGGCCTGTTCGATATTCTGAACCAGCGCGGCCCGGACACCGCGAACCTTGTTGGCCGCGATCGCGCTCCCGATCCCCGTATAACAGATCCCGATGGCCCGATGGCATTCCTTTTTCGCCACCTTTTCGGCCGCCTGGAACATAAAATCGGGATAATCGCAGGAATCTTCGGATTTCGTCCCGCAATCAATCACTTCAAATTTCTTGTTTTTGAGAAAATCGATCAAAGCGTTCTTCATTTGGAGACCGCGGTGATCACAGGCAAGGGCAATTTTGGGTTTCAGCATGACAAGTCCTGTTCTTTATGAAAGTTGAATGATTTCGGCCATGATTTCTCTCATTTTCTTTTCGATCTGCATGATGGTCTTTTCATAGACCCCCATCCCGAGACCGATCGGGTCCTCAATCTTCAGGTTGCGGATCCTGGATTCCGAACCCGGGAGCAATTCGCAAATCGAATCTGAGTGATGCTCAGCCATGACGATAATAAGATCCGCTCCCCAAATGTCCGAGAGCCTGCATAGACGGCTCTTGTGGCGGCTAATATCAATCCCGCGGTTCTTCATCACAAACTCCGCCTCACTCGCCGCCGGGAGGCCCTCCCGGGCACCGATGCCGCATGACGATATTTCAATGTGATCGGCCAACCCCCGCTGTTCGATCTCATGTTTGAGCCAACCTTCGGCCATCGGCGAACGGCATGAATTACCCGTACAAACCACGATGATCTTTTTCTTCGGATACCGTCCGGACCTGACTTTTGCGACAGCCTTCTCGACCTCAGCACCGTAAGCGCCTTTTCTGAGGATCACCGGCTCCTCCCCGCTCACGTCCACGACGGTGGAATCATGGCCGAATTCAGTCTTGCCGGCATCGATAAGAAAATCGATCGATCCGCCCAGCTGCTCCAAAACCTGATCGATCGTGTGAGGCGATTGCGCGCCGCTTTTGTTGGCACTCGTGGCGAGAAAAGGCTCTCCCGCCTCGCAGATCAAAAGACACGCCAACCTGTTTCGAGGGAACCGGACCCCGACCTTTTGCCCGCTTGTATTCATAAAAAGAAGCGTGACCGGTCCCGGCCAAAAATGTCTTATAAAAAACCGCGCGAGCGGCGTCTGAACGATACCAAGCCTATCGATCATGTCCCAGTCGCCGATATGAAAGGTGAACGGTTTATATTCACTCCGCCCCTTGATCTCCCGCAGTCTTTGATCGATACCCGGCGCGCTCATAATAGTGCCGATCCCGTAAACCGTTTCGGTCGGGAAACCCACGATCCGGCCCTCCTTGCAGGCTTCGACAACCGCCCTGAGCCGGAGATTGTCAGGGTCCCTCGCGTCCAGCTTCAGGATCACCGGAACGTGCGCGGGCTGAATATTATTGGACATAGATTCCATTTCAGAAATCCTTTAATTTTTCCTGGAGTTTTTTATTCTTCTCTTCACAGTCGGCCGCAAGCGAATTCTTATACGCATCGAGAGCCTTCGCCAGTTCGGGATCCGAAAGCGCCAGGATCTGAGCCGCGAGAATCCCGGCATTCTTGGCGCCGGCCTTCCCCACCGCGACGGTAGCGACCGGAATTCCGGCCGGCATCTGCACGGTCGAAAGCAGCGCATCAAAACCGCTCAAGGTCGCAGCCAGGGGAACGCCGATCACGGGAAGTGTCGTGTTCGCCGCTACCGCGCCCGCCAGGTGCGCCGCCGCGCCGGCGCCGGCCACGATAACTTTGACCCCGCGTCTCGAGGCCGATGCCGCAAATTCCGCCACGCGCGCCGGCACCCGGTGAGCCGAGATCACTTGCATCTGATACGGTATCCCGAATCCCTTCAGAACAGACGCGCATTCCTGCATCACTTCAAGATCCGAGTCACTCCCCATCACGATCGAAACAAGTTCCCTGGTCATTTCAGCACCTCAATGGCCTTTCGGCCGATATCGCGGCGGAAAAACCCGCCCTCGAAGTTAATGAGATTAGCGGCCTGATAAGCCCGCTCGCAAGCCGCCCGGAGATTTTCCCCGAGAGCCGTTACCGCCAGGACCCGGCCTCCCGATGTTGTAATCTGTTTTTCGGAATTAAAAACGGTTCCCGCATGGAAGATGAAAACATCCGGTATCGCTTCAGCCGCCTCAATACCCCGTATCGGGAAACCTTTTTGATAGGCGCCGGGATAACCTCCGGAAGCCATCACGACGGTCATGCAGGATTTCTCATGCCATTCAAGAGAGCTTCTCTTGAGCTTCCCTTCCGCAATTTCCGCGAGGACAGGCAGGAGATCGGACTTTAGCCTGGGCAGGATCACCTCGGTTTCGGGATCACCGAAGCGGCAGTTATATTCCAGGACGTAAGGACCTTCTTTCGTCATCATCAAACCCGCGTAAAGGACTCCCCGGTAAGGAGTCCCTTCTTTTCTCAAGCCGTCAATAACCGGACGGATCGTTTTATTGACAAGATCACCGATCGCCGCTTCGTCAAATTGCGCGCTGGGTGAATAAGCTCCCATGCCCCCCGTGTTAGGTCCCCGGTCGTGATCATAAGCACGCTTGTGGTCGCGGGCGCTCGCAAGCGGCAGAATAGTCTCGCCGTCGGTCAGGGCCAAAACGGAAAGTTCTTCGCCTTCAAGTTTTTTTTCGATAACAACCTTGTCCCCGGCCGCTCCGAATACCTTTTTTTCCATAATCTCGGAAAGCGCCGTAACCGACTGCTCTGAAGTATCACAAATCACGACTCCCTTCCCCGCAGCGAGTCCGTCCGCCTTGATCACAACCGGCATTTCGGTTTCGATCACATACTGCATGGCCTCCTTGGCGTTCGTAAATACCTCATAGGCGGCGGTGGGAACTCCGAATCGGCTCATGACATCCTTGGAAAACGATTTGCTTCCTTCAAGCATCGCCGTCTGAAGAGAAGGGCCGAAAAGCTTAATCCCCCCGGCGCTGAATTTATCATGGATACCGGCCACAAGCGGCGCTTCGGGGCCCACGACGACAAGATCGATCTTTTGCCCGACCGCGAATTTCAAAAGACCGTCGATATCATCCGAAGAAATTTCGAGGCACTCCGCGTAACGGGCGATTCCCGCGTTCCCGGGCGCGCAATAAAGTTTGGCAAGTTTCGGGCTTTGGGCAAGTTTCCACGCCAGCGCATTTTCACGCCCGCCCGAGCCGACTAAAAGAACTCTCATAGAACCTCGACGGTGTTGCCTTTGATGATCTTTCCGATCGGCCACGACTCCAACCGGAAAGTCTTGAGAACCGCTTGGGCCCGGCTCACCTGATCCGCATCCAGGATCAGGACCATGCCGACCCCCATATTGAAAGTTTTAAACATATCGAAGGGGGCGATATTCCCCGCCTTTTGCGCCTTCCGGAAAATAAACGGAATCGGCCACGCATGGGAATCAATCAGCGCCGTAAGTCCCCCGGGCATCACCCGCGGGAGATTGTCATAAAACGCGCCACCGGTAATATTGACGATCCCTTTCACCCGCAATTTCTCCAAAAGCTTCATTACCGGCCTGACATAAATAAAGGTCGGCGTCAAAAGCTCCCTTCCGAGCGGCCCCTTCAGTTCTTTTTCGGAAAATATTTTCCGGACAAGCGAGTAACCGTTCGAATGAAAGCCCGACGACTGGATACCGAGGACAATATCCCCCTGTCTAATCCGGGAGCCGGAGATCACTTTACTGCGGTCCACCGCCCCGACCGAAAATCCGGCAATGTCATACTGGGCCGATTGTCCTTTTTTTTGATCCCCGTAAAACCCGGGCATGATCGCCGTCTCCCCGCCGACAAGCGCACAACCGGCTTGCCGGCACCCGTCCGTCACACCTTTCAGGACCTCGCTCACCACGGCCGGCTGGAATTTCCCGGCGGCGTAGTAATCAAGAAAGAAAAGAGGTTTCGCGCCCGCGCAAATGAGATCGTTCACGCACATGGCGACCAGATCAATGCCGATCGTGTCGTGTTTGCCAAGGAGCCTCGCAAGCTCAAGCTTGGTCCCGACACCGTCCGTGGAAGCGACGAGAAGCGGGTCCTTGATCCCCGCCTTCCTGAGATCAAAAAGCGAGGCGAATCCGAGCGCGCCGCCCATGACCCCGCTCACACGGGTTGAGCGGATCAGGCCGGCAATCTTCCGGTTGTAAACCGCGTCGCCTTTCAGATGCGGAACCCCTGCTTTTTCATAAGTCCATTTTTTCACTTAAAACCTCCTGAGGAAACCGCCCCGGTTCCTCGTTTCACAAACCGGTCATAAACCAAAAAAATCTCTTTTGCCTTCAAGTTTGCACTTGTCCATTTCGTCAAAAATTTCGGTCGGGTATTTCCCGGTAAAACAGGCAGAGCAAAAATCCTTCGAGCTTTGGGTCGTGGCCCCCAGCGTTCCGTCCAGGCTGAGATAACCGAGCGTATCCACATCCAGAAATTTCTTGATCTCGTCCATCGTGCTGTTCGCCGCGAGAAGCTCTTTTTTTGAAGGAAAACCGATCCCGTAAAAACAGGGGGAGATGGGAGGAGGACAGCTGATCCTCATATGGACCTCCCGGGCCCCGGCGGCTCGGAGCAGTTTCACACGGTTCTTGGCCGTATTCCCGCGAACGATCGAATCATCCACCACGATCACGCGCTTCTTGTCCACAAACTGGCGGATCGGATTGAGCTTGATCTTGACCTTGAACGCGCGCCCCGCTTCGGTGGGGCTGATGAATGTCCTGCCGATATAATGATTCCGGATGAAACCGTGAGCCAGAGGAATCCCCGATTCGTGAGAATATCCCAGCGCCGCGAAATTACCCGAATCGGGCACCGGCACCACGACATCCGCGTCAACCGGATGCTCCTTGGCCAGCTGACGGCCGAGCCGCTCCCGCACAAACCCCACATTGTCATGAAAGATCGTCGAGTCCGGCCTCGCGAAATAGACATGCTCGAAAATACACTGTGCTTTCGGGACATCAACGTCTTTATACGGGAAATGGCTCCGGACCCCGTTCGTATCGATCACAACAACTTCGCCCGGTTCAACCTCACGGATAAATTTGGCCTCGATCAGATCGAATGCGCAGGTCTCGGAAGCAAGAACAAAAGCATCTCCGATCCTTCCGAGGCAAAGCGGCCGAAACCCGTGGGGATCACGAACACCGATCAGCTGATCCTCCGTCAGGATCGTGAGACTGAAGGCTCCCTTGACGCGCCTGGTGGCTTCAATAATCCCTTCTTCATGACTGCGGTAGGCCGGTTTAGCCAAAAGATGTATGAATATTTCCGAATCCATGGTGCTTCCGAAGATCGAGCCGTAGGCCTCAAGTTCCGCGCGGAGGATCTGCGCATTAACCAGGTTTCCGTTATGAGCGATCGCGATCCGGCCCCGGGAATAATCGACCTTGTAGGGTTGGGCGTTCGTGAGAACGGAAGACCCGTTTGCCGAATAACGGACATGGCCGATGGCATTCTTGCCGGGCAAATTCGTGAAAGAGGCTTCGCTAAACACATCGCCCACATGCCCCACTCCCTTGACGAGATGGAGTTTTTCCCCGTCACTTGAACAGATCCCCGCCGCTTCTTCGCCCCGGTGCTGGAGCGCGAAAAGCCCGAGCTGGGTAATGCGCGCGGCGTGCGGGTGATTGTAAATTCCGAAAATGCCGCAGTAATGTTTGAGGTTCTCTCCGCTCATTATTTTTTCTCCGTAACGGAAGGAATCGCGTTCTGAAAAACAGATCGAAGCCCCCGAGCCGCCGGCTTATAAATCGCTTCCCGGGATATCTTTTCCTGTCAGCCGTTTAAAAATTTCGCAGTAAGCCGCCGTGGTTTTTTCAATGATTCCGGCCGGAAGCTCGGGCCCGGGTGGTCGTTTGTCCCACGCAAGCGTTTCCAGATAATTCCTCACGATTTGTTTATCGAAGCTCGGCTGGTCGCGTCCGGTTTCGTACCTGTCCGCGGGCCAAAAACGCGAGCTGTCGGGTGTCAGGATTTCATCGATCAGGATCAGCTCGCCGTTCAGGACGCCGAATTCGAACTTCGTGTCGGCAATGATGATCCCTTTGGAGGCCGCGTATTCCTGCCCTTTTTTATAAAGGAGAATCGACAGCTCCCTGGCTTTCTGCGCGATCTCCTTACCGGCAATACGGATCGCTTCGCCAAAGTCGATATTGATGTCGTGACCGGATTTCGCCTTGGTGGAGGGCGTAAAAATCGGTTCCGGGAGCTTTTCGCACTGTTTCATCCCCGGAAGCAGTTTATGACCGCACACCATCCCCGTTTTCCGGTAGTCCTTCCACCCCGAACCCGTGATGTAACCCCGGACCACGCACTCAATCTCGAGCGGCTGCGCTTTTTTGACGAGCATCGACCGTCCCTCGATTTCGCGGCGGAAATTCTTTATGAGCTCGGCCGGGAGCTCCATCTTGTCAACGTCGGAAGTGATGATGTGCTGAGGGATCAGGTCTTTGAAATAATCCTGCCAGAAGATCGTGATCTGGTTGAGGACCTTCCCCTTCAATGGGATCGGGTTCGGCATAACCACGTCAAAAGCGCTCAACCGGTCTGTCGTCACGATCAGCAGTTTATCCGCTCCCACGCTGTAAATATCACGGACCTTCCCGACCGCGACGCGGGTCAGCGGAAGATGAGTTTCTAGAACTGCTTCATTCTTTTCGAGGTTACTCACCATGGGGTTTCCCTATTTTGAAATTCCCGCACGTTTGAGGATCACGGGGACGTTCCGGACATGACGTTCGTAGCTAAACGCATCCCTGATCTCCGCGGGTTTTAAATGCTTCAGGATCGCCTTGTCCCCCAGCACCACGTCCCGAAGATTCGTTTTGTCGTCGTCCCAGATCTTCATCGCGGCATTCTGCACAAGCTTGTAGGCGTCTTCGCGCGTCAGGCCTTTTTCCACCAATTTGAGCAAAAGGCCCTGGGAGAACACCATTCCCCGGCTTGCCTCCATGTTCGCGAGCATGCGGTCCTTGTTGACCCGGAGATTTTCGATCACATTCTGCATAAGCCCCAGCATGTAATCGAGGAGGATCGTGCTGTCCGGAAAGATCACGCGCTCCACGGAGGAATGCGTAATGTCCCGTTCGTGCCAAAGCGCGATATTCTCGAGTGCCGCGAGGGCGTTCCCGCGAAGGATCCGCGAGAGCCCCGCGATCCGCTCGCAGGTGATGGGATTGCGCTTGTGAGGCATCGCGGAAGACCCCTTCTGGCCCTTCGCGAAATACTCCAGCACTTCATAGCATTCGGTCTTCTGCAATCCGCGGATCTCGGTCGCAAGCTTCTCGAGCGACCCGCCGATCACGGCGATCACGGCCATGTATTCCGCGTGACGGTCGCGTTGAAGGATTTGTGTCGATACCGGCGCGGGGCGCAGTCCGAGTTTTCTGCAGACAAAATCCTCCACCTTCGGGTCAACATTGGCAAACGTACCGACGGCGCCTGAAATCTTACCGAAACGGACGTTTTCCGCGGCGCGGTTGAAACGCTCAATATTCCTTTGGAATTCGGCATAAAAAAGAGCCATTTTCAGGCCGAAGGTAACCGGCTCGGCGTGAACCCCGTGCGAACGGCCGACCATCAGGGTCCGCGCGTGGGCTTTGGCCTGTTTGGCGAGAGCGGCCGTCAGTTTCTTGAGCTCACGCTCCAGTATCCGGGAAGCGTCCGCGAGCTGAAGCGCGAGCCCGGTGTCGAGAATATCCGAGGACGTCAGGCCGAAATGAACATAACGGCCGACAGGGCCGACATGTTCCGCCACGTTCGTCAGGAAAGCGATCACATCATGGTTGGTGATTTTTTCGATTTCCCTGACGCGCGCGATGTCGAACCTGGCTTTGGACCGGACCTTGGAGGGAATGCCTTTGGGGATATAACCGTATTTCGCGAGTCCGTCGAGGGCCGCCAGCTCCACAGCAAGCCATTTTTCGAGCTTATTCTGCTCCGTCCACACCCGAGTCATTTCCGGCCGCGAATATCTCGAAATCATACGAACCCCCGCTTTTGATCAAACCCGCAGTTATTTCTTGATGTAAAAATAAAAACTGGCGCTAACGGGATTTAAACCCGTGTCTTCACCGTGAGAGGGTGACGTCCTAGATCGGGCTAGACGATAGCGCCCTGATATGCCTTCCGACTCATTTAACTAACCGGGCCGCATCGCGAAGGCCTGAGTTTTCAATGCGACAGGACAAACCACAAGAACCCTTAAACCTGCAACTATTCGAGACAGATTCCGGGGGGAATACTTCAAACGACGGGCGCATTCTACCGGCGCCCCGAATGCTTGTCAATCAGACGACCTGTCAATACCGGTCGCTTTTAATGTCGCTGACGTTCCGTTCGAGCAGTTCAATGCGCCTGGCAAGAAAACGGCTCTCCTGCTCAAGCATTTGAATGCGGCGAAGGGCGTCCGACAAACTGTCCTGCTTCAGGTCTTTCTGGATCGTCGAGTAATTGTCCGTATTCGAAGACCCGGTCTGCGCAAAACAGACATTCGCCGCCAAAAGCGAAAACAGGCCCACGAACACTCCCGTCCCGGCCGCCGATGCAAGAGCCTTCACCCCTTTGGACACGGAAAACGTTTCTGCCGGATCGCTTTTGCTGATGAATTTATTCATGAAATGGCATCCTCTCATGCTGTTGGCGATTCAATAGAACAAACACCGGAACAAACACCGCGACCTCATACCTGACGGGGGTCACCGGCTCGAAGTATACCATATCTTGTGGAAGGACTGAAAGCGGTTTCAGAGGGAATTTCAGGAAGAAAAAAACATACCTTCTCCTGCCGGAGCGTCATTGGGGATGCCTGCGCGTCACCCTCTCGGATGAAATCTGGCGTGGACGGATTTGAGGCGATTGCCCGAAACGTGAGTATAGATCTGGGTCGTCGAAATATCCGAATGGCCGAGCAGTTCCTGCACAACGCGAAGATCGGCTCCCCGCTCAAGCAGATGTGTTGCGAAGGAATGCCGGAAAGTATGCGGTTTGATGGGTTTCGTGATCCCGGCCCGAATCGCATATTTTTTGATCATCTGCCACACAAACTGCCGGCTCAGGCCGGTTCCGTTCCGGCCGAGAAAAAAATGATTGCTCTTTGCCTTGAGTTTCGCGCGGACGCGGCCAAGATAGGCCCGGCATGCCGAAACAGCCACATTGCCCAAAGGGACGATCCTCTCCTTATCCCCTTTTCCCCGGCATTTGATGAAATTATTATCCAGATAAACATTCTCCGCCGTCAGCCCCGTGACCTCGGAAACCCTCATGCCGGTCGCGTAAAGGCATTCGAGGAGCGCGCGGTCGCGGATTCCCGCGGAGGTTTTCGTGTCCGGAGCTTTCAGGATCGCATCCATTTCCCGCATCGTCAGACACTGCGGAAGTTTCTTCCAGAGCTTCGGGGATTCGAGAACGCTTGTAACATCCTCAGGGACAAGGCGTTCTTTGGTAAGATAGCGGTGAAACAGCTTGATCGAAACCAGGGCGCGGGCGACCGAGGTGGATTCGAGCCCCCGCCTCCCTTCCGCAGCGAGAAATTTGAGGATATGCGGACGGCCGAGTTTCGACCAGTCGGAGACTTTTTCCTTTTTCAGGAATTCGTCATAGCGGGTCAGGTCCTGACGGTAAGCGTCCAGCGTGTTTTGCGCGAGCCCTTTTTCGACAGACAGATAATTAAGAAATTCCTCAAAAAGGGCTTGGTTCCCGCTTTTGGTTTTTTCCGGCAAGGCCGTCTCGGTGTTCATCCTCTTAACTATCGGCCATTTTGCCGCCGACTGGAGAAGGCCGAAACCACGTCTATTTCAATCGGGCTTGAAGCTCACCGCTCCCCGACTCTCACCGCGAACCCTTTTTCGAGGAGCACTCCGTTGAGGAATTTGTCTTCCCCGCTGTCCGCGTCGGTCACGAAAATATCGACAAGATAACGGTCGTATTTGTCCGAGCGTGTGGTCTTGATGAAGACCTGCGTGCCGGACGGAAGAATTCCTTCGACAAACTCCTTCGCCTCCCTGCCCGAACTCGACCGAACCTCGGGCGCGTCAATGCCCCGAAGCCGGAGGGTCTGCACGGTGGTGATTCCGAAACCAAGATCGACCACCGTTTCAATCGTGTCGCCGTCGAGCACGCGGTTGACCCACGCCTTGTATGTGTAAAGCCGCGAAAAATCCCCCTTCTTACTCGCCGCTTCAAGTATCCGGTAAGCATCCCCTTCAAAGCTCACGATATCCCCTGTCCTAAAATCGGAAACGTCATTGCCCACGAGAGCCGAAATCCGGTAATAATTGGAGAAACCAAGGTCCAGGGCGAGTTCTCCCGCGAACGGCCCCGTCTTCGCAAGAATAACCCTGTAGGTACCCGCCTGTCCCATTTCAAGAGGGGTCAAGGTTTCCGGGGCGGATTCTTCAACATCGCTTGCTCCCCCGCCCAGCTTCGCTTTCACCCTGCGAACAGCTTCCCGTATTTCTTTCTGACTCCATTGTTTTTTCGAAGCTTCCAGCGCGAGTGCGTTCCGCTGTTCAGCATCGTTCAAGGCCAATAGTTCCCGGTAATCTCCCCAGCTTAATGCTTCCGTTGACGGAAATACCGGGTATGCCCGGGCAAACTGGAGCATATAAGAAAGCTCGGTTCGGCTCATTTCCAAGTCAATCGCCAGGCGTTTCAGCAAGCCGGTTCCGTAGTCGGCGCGTTCCTTATGCTGGAGAATATGCGTATCGATCAGCCTTCCGATCTCCCACGCCTCGCGCACTCTTTCACGCTCCACCGCGCGCTCAACACGCTCCCGGCTTTCCGCCCTCGCGCCGCGAATGGCCTTCACCAATTCATCGTAAGTCGTGATTTGACTCCCGGGTTTGGCGGCGGCATCGACGACGCTCGCGGTCCCGGCCTCCAAACTCGCCGGCGCGAACACTGCAATCGCAAGCACTGCCGAACCCAGGATTTTCCGACTCCAAAATTGTCTATTCATTTGATCGCAACTCCTTCAGGAACCGCGGCTCGTCCCAGACGGTAACGCCGAGTTCCTGCGCTTTTTTAAGTTTTGAACCGGCCCCCGGACCCGCGACAACGATATCGGTCTTTTTGCTGACGGAGCCTGAGGGATGCGCGCCGAGCTTCCGGAGAAGCGCCTCGGCGGCGGAGCGCTCCATTGTTTCAAGCGTTCCGGTGAGCACAACCGTTTTACCGAAGAGAGGATTGGCGCCGTCAACCTTTTCGATAATGTCCATCTGAACGCCGGCCCGGACGAGTTTGGCAAGGAGATTCTTCGTCGAGTGCTGACGGAAAAAATGAAGAATCGATTCTGCCGTCACCGGTCCGATTTCCCGAATGCCTTCCAGGTCCTCCGCACGCGCGGCCGCAAGCTTTTCAATACTCCCGAACTTTCCCGCGAGAATATAAGCGGTGTGAATGCCGACATCAAGGATACCGAGCGCGAAAATCAGCCGGGCAAGCGGACGCCTCTTGCTCCTTTCAATCCCGTCAACGAGATTATTCGCCGACTTTTCACCCATGCGTTCAAGCGGCTCAAGATCCGTCACCCCCAGCGAATAAAGGTCCGCGAGGTCTTTAACGAACCCCTTATCGACCAGCTGATCAATGATCGCGACTCCAAGGTTCTCAATATCCATGGCCTCCCGGCCCGCGAAATGCCTGAGCGCGCCTTTAAGTTTTGCCCGGCAAAGCGGGTTCAAACACCGGATCGCCACTTCTTCCCCGATTTTTCCGGCATCCTCCCCGCAAACGGGACACTTTTCGGGAAAAAGGAACCCGGCAGGGTCTCCCCGGCGTTTTGTCTTGTTGACCGCGACCACCTTCGGAATGATCTCTCCGCTTTTTTCGATGAGAACACTGTCGCCGATCCTCGCGTCAAGCCGTTCAATTTCGTCTTTATTATGAAGGCTCGCCCGCGAAACCGTCGTGCCGGCCAGCCGGACAGGTTTCAGGAGCGCGACGGGCGTCAGGACACCGGTCCTGCCAACCTGAACCCTGATATCTTCGAGCACCGTTTCGGCCCGCTCTGCCGGATATTTATAGGCAATCATCCAGCGAGGCGATTTTGACGTCATCCCGAGGGTTTTCTGCTGATCGAAGCTATCGACCTTCACGACCACACCGTCGATTTCATAAGGGAGTTTCGCGCGTTTCTTTTCAATGTGATCGATCGCGCTGAAGACTTCGTCCATGCCCCCGCATTTTCGGGCGGCCGGAATGGTCTTGAAACCCATCGTTTTCAGAAGTTCCATGGCCCCGCTTTGACTTTGAGGCGCCGATCTTCCTTCGTAGCGAGCCATGCCGTGGATAAACGCATCGAGCTTCCGCGAGGCGACCAGTTTCGGGTCGAGAAGCTTCAGACTTCCCGCGCAGGCGTTCCGGGGATTGGCGAAAAGTTCCCCGCCGGCTTTTTCTTTTTCCGAATTGATCCTCTCGAACTGTTGCCTCGAAATATACGCTTCCCCGCGAACCTCGAGGAGCTTCGGAACTTCCCCTTTGAACGCGGCGCCCGGAGCCGGGATTTTGAGCGGGACGGAACCGATTGTTTTGATATTTTCGGTAATATCATCGCCCCTTTTTCCGTCACCGCGCGTCGCGCCGAGCTTCAGGAACCCGTTCTCATAGACCAGAGTGATCGAGACACCGTCGATTTTTTCTTCCGCAAAATAGGCATATTTCCCGGAACCCAGGACCTTGGCGACTCGACCGTCGAAATCCGTGAGCTCCTCCTTGGAGTAAGTATTATCGAGAGAAAGCATCGGTGTCGCATGAGCGACTGTCCGGAACTCTTTGAGCGGGGCCCCTCCGACACGCTGTGACGGGGAGTCGGGCGTAAGCAGTTCGGGATACAGGCCCTCCAGGCCGATCAGCTCGCGCATAAGCTGGTCGTATTCAAAGTCCGAGATCTCGGGTTTCGCCTCGATATAGTAGAGGCGGTTGTGATGCTCGAGATGTTTCCGGAGCGTTTCGATTCTTTTTTTGGCTTCAGCCTTGCTCATATTCTCCACTCAGAGTAACGGAAGGAGGGGGACGTCCGGCAGACTTTTCACCGTCCGCGCCCCGCCAAACGGCTTTAAAGCAACCTCCCCGCAAGCACACCGGGCAATCCCTCGGCACGGATTTTCGCGGCTGCTTTCTTATTATCGTAAGGCAGTCGGACGATTTCAAATGTTAATTCGTCAGCGTCAAATATCCCGAAAGAAAGCCGCGGGTCACCGTCCCTCGGCTGACCGATGCTGCCGGGATTCAAAAGATACCGCTTCCCTTTTGAAAGCTTCAGGACGCCTTCCCTGAGATAGCCGTCCTTTTCTTTCCCCGTTTCCGAAATCCCGAACGGGACATGACTGTGTCCCACAAACCCGAAAGGCGTCGCAAGCGCCATAAAACTTTTCATACCCGCGTCATCATCCATCAGATATTCAAAGTCTTCCGGACGGTAAATCGTTCCGTGGGCGATCGTCGCGGGAGGGCTGACCTGAAGGTAAGGAAGCTCCCTGATCCCGTTAATCAGCTCACTGCGCAGGCGGTCCGCTGTCCAATCGATGGCAATTCGCGCACAGCCCATGAAACTCCAGCGGATCTTTTCATGCAGAACGGCCGCTTCGTGGTTGCCGAGAACATGCATCGCTGAGTGACGCAGCACCCAGTCGAGACATTCGTTGGGATTCGCCCCGTAGCCGACCGAATCGCCGAGACAAACGACACGCTCCGGGCCGTGTTTTTCAAGATATTCCGCGGCCGTTTCCAGAGCCTCAAGGTTCCCGTGAATGTCGGCAAGTATGGCGTAACGCATCGTTGTGACCTCACCCATTACGAGACCGTGTCCGAGGGGGTTAATAATTAATACCGAATTTCCGAAAGGTTCCGACCGGTTCGGTCCACTTCGTTTCGACGTTTTCTATGTGATATTTCATTCCCGACTCCCGGATCGCCGTCAAAAACCTCACGAGCTCGGGCTCTTCCCCTTCGGCGACCACTTCCACGCGCCCGTCCTCAAGATTGCGCACAAAACCAGTGACTTCAAAACGCCGGGCCAACCTTTCGGCGGTAAAACGAAATCCGACCCCCTGTACTCGCCCGCTGAAAAATACCTGCATGCGCTTCATAAAAGAGCCCGGCGCGACGGCCGACAGTGAGTGTTTTTTAAAATACACCGCGCACCGGGCATTGAGGCACGTCCCTTCTCAATAAATTTCCGATATGAAAAGCAACCACTCCGAAAGCGACGGAGACATTCAGGGAGTTTTTGAGGCCCGCCATCGGGATTTCGATCGTTTGGTCGCAAAGGGCAAGGAGTTCTTCGGAAACGCCTTCAATCTCGTTACCCACAACAAGGCACAGCGGCGCGGCCGGTTCGAACTTTTCGTAAGAGATACTTTGTTCCAGCTGTTCAAGCAGAACGATCCGGTGTCCCGCCGCCTTTAATCTCCTGAGAACTTCCCCGGCGTTCCGGTGATATTCCCAGGGAACCTCTTTCTCGGCGCCCAAGGCCGTTTTGGAAATCTTGGAATCGGGAGGATGTCCCGTAATGCCGCAAAGGTAGACTTTTTCAACGCCGGCCCCGTCCGCGGTCCGGAAAATCGAACCGACATTGTGAAGGCTCCGGATGTTGTTGAGAAGGACCGAGAAGGAAAGCCTGGGAGATTTTTTATTCGCTTGCTGACGGGCCAGGAGTTCGGAATGACTGAGCTTTCTCATCAAGAAAGGCGGCGGTCCGCTTGTCCGGGCTTGGGCCGGGTGTCCCATTCGATATATTTCCTGTAGCCGAAGTGATAAAGGGATTCGGGCAGACGTTTAAAGAACCACATCACGACCGCCCACCAACCCGGGACATAAGCAATCCGTTTGCCTTTTTTGATCGCCCTAAGAATATCCCCGGCCGCCTTTTCTGTCGAGACAACTCCGAATAATCCTTTGCGTCCGCGTATCATGTTCGTATCCACAAAACCGGGACGGACATCAACCACTTTGATTGGGGTCGCAGCAAGTCTCTGGCGAAGCCCTTCCATGTAGTTGATCATGAATGCCTTGGAGGCATTATAGGCGGGCGAACGCCCGCTCCCGCGGTGACCGGCGACCGAAGAAATGCCCGCCAAGGTCCCTTTGCCGCGCCTTAAAAAGTAATTGCACCCGACATCCGCCATCGCAGCGAATCCGAGCACATTCACCTTGATCGTTTCTTCTTCAAGGCTCCAGTCCAGATCGCTGTTATGAAAAAGAACGCCGGCGTTCACCACAAGCAGGTCCATACCCTGCATCTGCATGATAAGGTTCCCGAGGCTGTGGACCGCCTCCCGCGTGTTCCGGAGATCAATTTGACGGACCAGGCTCGGCCCGGGAAGTTCGGCCCGGAGTTTTTCTAATTTTTCAGGGTCCCGGCCGGTCAGCCCGACGAAATATCCGTCCCTCGAAAGCTCGAAAGCCAGCGCCCTTCCGATCCCGCTGCCTGTTCCGATCACGATTGCTTTTTTTTGAACTTCGCTCATGGCAATTTATCCTGATAAAAAAGGCGCTGCCTGACCTTGACGGGGGCAGCGCCTTCTTTACCGATCACTTAAATCCCGATTTTGTTTTTCGCTTCTTTTGTCTTTTTTGCAGCTTTTTTTTCCGCTTTTTTCCGGGCCTTTTCGGCTTCTTTTTTCTGCTTTTTTGATTCTTTGTCCGCTTTTTTCCGGGCCTTCTCAGCTTTCTTTTCGGCTTTCTTCTTTGCTTTTTCCTCCGCCTTTTCTTTCTTTACCTTTTCTTTGGCTTCCTTCGCGATCTTTTCGGCTTCGTCAGTCGCTTCTTTTACCTTGCCTTTCGCTTTTCCGGCCTCTTTTTTCATCAACCCGGGGGGCTGGGCCTCGCCCTGCCATCCCTTCTTTTCACCCTTGCTCCACCCGGCAGGCACCCCGGCCGCATCGTCCTCGGCATACGCAACCACGCCAATCGACGCGACACAGAGGGCAAGCATAAAAAATCCGGCTATTTTCCAAATTCCGCACTTCATGTCAGGTTCCTCCCTGTTCATTTAAAGATTATTTCCCCGTCGGCTTCTGATAAACGCCTCAACCGACCGGTCATAGGTTTTTTCAAGTTTTTCGGGAAAATAACAGGCGGGCAATTCGTTTTGGGATCGATGATAAGCGATACACTCACAGCAAATCCCCTTCCGGGGACAGGGCTCGTAGGAGCAGTTGCAACGCTTTCGATTTACTTCAACCCTGCATTCCATTTTCTATTTTCGCGCCTCTTCCCGCAATCGGCCGGATGCCGAACGAATCTTTCGCCCCCCAGTCCCGGGAATTGTATCATACCCTCCGGGAGAAAAATATATGCGAATCCGTCAGGCAGCGTCCGGACCTTCACTCCATTCGTCAAGCTTCTGAAGAAAAACATGCATCTGGGCCGGAAGATCTCCCGGCATTCTTGCTGTAACAATATTGCGATCAATCACCACCGGCTGGTCGATAAACGTCGCGCCGGCCTCGACCATCTCATTCTCAATGCCGGGCCAGGCTGTCACCCGAAGCCCTTCAAGCATTCCGGCAGCGGCCAGGATTTGCGGCCCGTGGCAGATAGCCGCGACCGGTTTGCCGCTCGCGATAAAATCATTCACGATCTCAAGCACGGCCGCATTTTGACTCAGGGACGCGGGAGCTTTGCCGCCGGGCAGGTAAAGCCCCGCATAGTCCTCCGCGCGAATCCCCGCGACCGGAACGCTTCCGGTAACCGAAGCCGAGTTGTAACCCGTCACAGTGCCTCCCGACAAAGTCGCAATCGTCACCTGATATCCCTCTTCGACAAACCTGTAATAGGGATAAAGAAGCTCAGTGTCGTTAAAATCATTGTCGGTAATGATAAGCAGTTTCCCGTCCACCGGAATATCGACCCTAGAGACCTTGTAGATATCTTCCATTGTGGCCTGCCCGGCAAAAACACACGGGCCCGTCAGAAAAACAGCAACCGCGAACAAAAGAACTCCGATTGAAAGGATATGTTTCATGATCTGCCTCCTTGGAAAACCGCTTGTGGTTCTTCGCGAAAATTCCCGACCGACGGCATGAGCCCCCGCCCGGGCGGCGACATTCTAAACCAAATTCAGCGCGTTAATCCAACGTTTTTCAGAAAAGTTTCCCGCTTATCTTTAGGAAGCCGCCCGGAATAATCCCGAGCGCTCGCGATCCCTAAGCGTAAAGAGAGGCCCTGCGCGATTTGATCACGGGATCCTGCAAGAAATCATCGAGTGACGTCCGGCGGCAATCGACCATGCCGACCGGGGTCATCTCAACAATGCGATTGGCGACGGTCTGGACAAACTGGTGATCATGAGATGAGAAAAGAACCGTCCCCGGGAACTTTTCAAGCCCCTGGTTCAGGGCCGTGATGGATTCAAGATCCAGATGGTTGGTAGGCTCATCCATGATAAGGACATTGGCGCCCGAGAGCATCATCCGAGCCAACATGCATCGAACCCGCTCGCCTCCCGACAAAACCGATGCCTTTTTCAGGGATTCTTCCCCCGAGAAAAGCATGCGCCCGAGAAACCCCCGGATATAATTCTCATCTTTTTCCTTCGAAAATTGCCTGAGCCAATCGACCAGATCAAGATCGGTTTCAAAATAATGCCGGTTCTCTCGCGGGAAATAGGCCCGGGTCGTGGAAGCACCCCATTTAAAGGTGCCGCTGTCGGGCGTCAGCTCTCCCGCAAGAATCTGAAAAAGAGCGGTCTTAACGCGATCCAGGGGGCCGACAAACGCGATCTTGTCGCCTTTATCGACGCGAAGATCAAGCCGGCGGAACATCAGCTCCCCTTCAAGCGATTTTTGAAGTCCTTCAATCTCGAGAAGATCATTCCCGGCTTCCCGCTCGGGCCTGAAAAGAATGTTCGGATACCGGCGGGATGACGGCCGGATATCCTCCAGCGTCAGTTTCTCGAGAAGTTTCTTCCGGGAAGTTGCCTGTCGTGATTTTGAGGCGTTCGCGCTGAAGCGGGCGATGAATGCCCGGAGCTCCTTGCGCTTTTCCTCGATGTTTTTGTTCATCTCGGATTTTTGGCGAAGCGCGAGCTGGCTGGACTCATACCAGAAGGAGTAATTTCCCGTATAAAGCTGTATCTTTCCGAAATCAATATCCGCGATGTGCGTGCAGACACGGTCAAGGAAGTGGCGGTCATGCGATACGACAATAGCGGTGTTTTTGAAATCATAAAGAAAATCTTCGAGCCAAAGGCAAGTCTCGACATCCAGATGGTTCGTGGGCTCGTCAAGCAGAAGGATGTCGGGATTCCCGAAAAGAGCCTGCGCAAGAAGCACCCGGACCTTTTGACTCGCTTCAAGCTGTTTCATGGGCAGGTCGTGCAGTTTGTCCGCGATTCCCAGGTCGCTCAGGAGCTTCGCCGCCTCCGCTTCAGCATCCCATCCGTGCATTTCCGAAAACTCATGCTCAAGGTCGGCCACCCTCAGACCGTCGGCTTCCGTAAACTCGGACTTGGCGTAAATCGCTTCTTTTTCCCTGATGATATCGTAAAGCTTTTGATGGCCCATGATAACGGTCCGCAGAACGGGAAACTCGTCGTAGGCGAACTGGTCCTGCTTGAGCGTAGAGATGCGTTCGTTCTTTCCGGTCGTGACCGAACCGGCACTCGGCTCAACCTCTCCCGAAAGGATCTTGAGGAAAGTGGACTTCCCGGAACCGTTGGCGCCGATAAGGCCGTAGCAGTTTCCCGGAGTGAACATAATATTGACGTTCTCGAAAAGAATCCGCTTCCCGAATTGAAGAGTCACGCCGTTCGCTGAGATCATAAGGTCGGCAATATTATCAGGTTGCGGCCGCGGAGTGAAAATAAATTTCGCCGGGAGGATCGTCCGCGGCTTCCCCGGGCCCCCAGACCGGCCGCGCGCCAAGTTGATGGATCAAATAAATGCTGTCCGGAGCGCCGCCCGTTTCACGAACAAGCTTTCTGAGATAATTCTTCCGCCGCGTTTTTTCCGGATAAATGATTTCAACATGCGTCATCACATCTATCTTTCCCCAATCGGCGGGAGCCCGTTTTTGAAGCAGGGCGAAAAGCTGTCCGTAGCGAACCATGCGCCTCACGCCGGGACCGAGTTCCTTCGAATGATTAATGAGGAGCCCCGCGTATTCCTTCGGATTAAAATGCCGGACCCCCTGATGAATATCCGCCGTCAAAAGATCAAGACCGAAGATCCCCTGCAGGCCGGACCGGGCGAGCATGACCGAGTGGGCCAGGAGGTCTTGGAAGGAGCACCAGGCCGGCTTTTCGGTCGGGGGAACAATCGAGGCGAGATAAAGCTGTTTTTCCGAAGTCCCGTCCGACACTTCAAAGCGGAGCAGTTTTGCAGTGACGGGCCCGCAATAAACAATCGATTGAAAAGGAGGGAGGCCTGAGAAAATATCGGCCTGAAGGATCTGGTTCACAGCCTGACGGAAATTCCCCCGGCTTTCAAAAAAGCCTTCGCTTCAGGGATCGTGTATTCTCCGAAATGGAAGACGGAGGCGGCAAGACAGGCGTCCGCCTGCCCCAGGTAAAAACCGTCATAGAGATGCCGGAGATTACCGACCCCGCCCGACGCGATTACCGGTATCCGGACCGATTCCGAAATGCGGCGCGTCAGCTCAAGATCATAGCCGTTCTTCGTTCCGTCACAATCCATGCTAGTCAACAAAATCTCCCCCGCGCCTAACTTTTCAACCTTTTTGGCCCACCGGACGGCATCCAGACCCGCGGGGTGACGGCCCCCGTGCGTGTAGACACCCCATTGATTTTTTCCTTCGCGTTTGGCGTCGATCGCGACCACGATACACTGATTTCCGAAATGACGGCTGGCTT
Source organism: Candidatus Omnitrophota bacterium (assembly GCA_022705945.1). Classification (GTDB taxonomy): domain Bacteria; phylum Omnitrophota; class Omnitrophia; order Omnitrophales; family Aquincolibacteriaceae; genus UBA1443. The sequence goes on from JAKJDL010000007.1 coordinate 59,163, forward strand.
CCCCGATCAGTTTCGGATTCTTGATCGCCGCCGTGTTGATCGAAACCTTGTCACAGCCCGCACGAAGCAATTCACGGATATCCGTCACCGAAGAGATACCGCCGCCCACCGTAAAGGGAATAAAAATGGCGGCCGCCACTTTTTCCGCGATTTCGATCATCGTCCTTCTTTTTTCATGGGACGCGGTGATATCGAGGAAAACAAGTTCATCCGCTTTTTGACGGTCATAGGCCCGAGCGCACTGAACGGGATCGCCCGCGTCTTTCAGGGACACAAACTTTACGCCTTTGACCACACGGCCGCGACAGACATCCAGACATGGAATAATTCGTTTCGCAAACATATCAAAGCGTCATCTGGTTATTTTCAAGGCGCTTCATAACGTGAATGACCGCCCCTCCGAGGGCGGCAATATGCGACATGGCGGCGAGAAAAAGAGCCAGGAGGATCAGTCCGGCGAGCCCGGCCTCATAGAGTGAAAATTCTTTCAAATTAGCGGTCTGCCATGCAAAGACGACAAGAAGCAGGGAGACAATAAAAAGAATCCATCCTGCCGCCGAACGGCTGGTATAGGCTTTCTTGATTTCGTGATACCATTTGGAATTGAGAAGCTTCGCCTGTTTGATAACCGGATGAAAATAAAGGCTTCGGACCGCAAGAAACAGGATCAAGTTCAGGATCCCGGGGAATGCCCATGACCAGGTTCTTTGCGTGAGGACCACCTCCCAGAAATTTTTAAGTTCGTTCATGTTCCCGCTCCTTGATTTTTATTTTTTGAAATACACTGAAAGGCCTCCGTGAGCGTGAATCGCTTCTCATAGAGAGCCTTGCCGATAATCACGCCTTCAAAATTCTCTTCGGGAACGGAGGCGCACCGCTCAATATCCGAAAGCCGGGCGACCCCGCCCGACAAAATGACGCGCGCTTTCGTCCGGGACAGAACATCCGGGAGCTTTCCGAAGTTGGGGCCCTGAAGAACGCCGTCTTTTTCAATATCGGTATAAATAACCGTTCGAACACCGGCGCGGTCGCAAAGCTCCAGCGCCGCCTCCAGGGTCATGTTGCCGTCCCGGGTCCAGCCTGCCGTTTTGATAATCCCGTTCCCGGCGTCAAGGCCGACGGCTATCTGGTTTCTGAATTTTTTGACACATTGTTCGAGGAACGGAAAATCAAGGGCTTTGGTCCCGAGAACAACCCGGGAAACCCCGCTGTCCAGGACTTCCTTGATCGTCTCAAGGCTTCGAAGACCTCCCCCGCACTGAACGCGGGCACGGACGGCCTTGCAGATCGACGCGATCGCGACGTGATTGGTGAGAACACCGCTCTTCGCTCCTTCAAGATCCACCACGTGAATCCATTGTGCGCCCGCCGCCTCCCACTCTCGCGCCGTTGCCGCAGGATCATTCGAATAAACCTTGCGGCTGCCATAATCCCCCCGGGTGAGCCGGACAACTTTACCTTGATAAAGATCGATCGCGGGATAAAGATTCATAAGTTCACCAACGGATAAAATTCCGAAGCAGCCGCAGCCCCGCGTCCTGGCTTTTCTCGGGGTGAAACTGGACTGCGGCGATGCGGTCGGTGCCGACCACTGCCGCGAACTCTTTCCCCGCGTAGCGGCAACTTGCGAGAGTTAATTTCCGAACTTTGGGCTGCCCGTAAAACGAATGCACGAAATAGAAATAATCACCGCTCCGAATCCCTTCCAGGAGAGGATGTTTTCTGACAAGCCTGATATCATTCCATCCCATGTGAGGTATTTTGACTTTGGACGAACGGAACCGGACGACCTTGCCCGGCAAAAGACCGAGGCCCTCAACACCCGGCGCCTCGTCGCTCTTTTCAAAAAAAAGCTGAAGCCCGAGGCAAATACCGAGAAGTTTTGCGCCTTTCGCCAGGGTGTCTTTGAGAGGTTTGATCAGTCCGCGCTGTCCGAGCTCTGCCATCGCATCCCCGAACGATCCGACACCGGGAAGGATCAGTTTGGAGGCATTCTTGAGATCGCTTCCCTTGCTTGTGACTGAATAGCGGCCTCCCAGGTGTTCAATGGCCTTGGACACACTGCGCAGATTCCCCATCCCGTAATCAATGACCGTAATCATTCTGGTCGACACAGATTCTGAAAGGTTTTTTTTCTCATGGCCGGCCGGGCAAAAGTGGCGGCCATCAAAGCTTTCCCTTCGTGGAGGGAACGCCTTTGACCCGGGGATCATAAGCCACGGCCATATCAAGAGCCTTTGCGAGAGCCTTGAAGATCCCTTCCACAATGTGGTGGGTATCCGTCCCGGCAAGAACACCGATGTGCATATTGATGCCACTATGCTGGCAAAAGGAGCGAAGGAGATCGACTGCATCGTCGAAGGTGTATTGAGGCTGACGGGAGAGCCGGACACCGGGAAATTTCTTGATAAAAAGCGAAGGCCTTCCCGAAATGTCCAGTGTACAGCGAATAAGCGCCTCGTCCATCGGCACCGCGAATGAACCGTAACGGCGAATCCCTTTCTTGTCTCCGAGAGCCTCGGACAAAGCATGTCCGAGAGCGATACCGATATCTTCGTTTGTGTGATGAATATCGACTTCCAGGTCCCCCCTGGCCTTCAGCTTCAGATCGAAAAGACCGTGTTTGGCAAGGAGCGTGAGCATATGATCAAGAAAAGGAATCCCGGTATCGACCGAGGACCGGCCTCTTCCATCGATCAACAGATCGACTGAAATATCCGTTTCCGTGGTTTTGCGTTTAACAACAGCCGATCGTTTTTTCATCCAGCCTGCTCCTTTCCGGCTTCCGGTGTATTTTGGGCAAGGCGGGCCTCCAGAGAGATCCTGTGGAGATAAAGGCCCTCCATTTCCGTGAGTTTCTGAACGTGTTCTTTCGCGGCCCCAAGCGCTTCCCGGGTATAACGAATCACCTGGGAACTTTTGACGAAAGTCGAGGCGCTCAGCGGCGAAAAATAACGTGCCGTCCCTCCGGTCGGCAGCACATGGCTCGGTCCGGCGATGTAATCGCCGATCACGGCCGGAGAATAAGAGCCGATGAAGATGGCACCCGCGTTCCGGATGCACTTCCGCACCTTTTCAGGTTCCTCCGTCATAATCTCAAGATGTTCCGCGGCCAGTTCGTTGGCGACGTCGCAGGCTTCCTGGATCGATTTGACCTGAATGATGATCCCCGTATCGATCCGGCTCCGCATCGTCTCGATCATTTTTTTTGAGTTTGTGATCAAATAACCGATTCCCCCGTGGTGTTCGGTCTGTGCAAGAAGGTCGCAGGTCACAAAATCAGGATTCGCGGTATGATCCGCGATAATTGCCACCTCGCTCGGTCCGGCAACCATGTCGATATCGACGAATCCGTAAACCTGGCGTTTGGCCTCGGTCACATAGGCATTCCCGGGTCCCACGATCTTATCGACCTTCGCGATGGTCTTCGTTCCGAACGCCATGGCTCCGATCGCCTGGACACCGCCGACACGGTAGATTTCATTGACACCGAGAAGGTTCGAAACGGCAAGAATATGCGGGTCGACGTCCCCCGTATCACGCCGGGGCGGCGTGCAAATCACGATTTTTTTCACGCCGGCGACCTTGGCCGGAATCACCGTCATGTAAACCGTCGAAACCAGAGGAGCTGTCCCGGCCGGGATATAGACGCCGACGCGATCAAGTGCCTCGTATTGCTTTCCGAGACAAACCCCGTTCCTGCCGGAAATTTCGAACGAGCGCTTCAGCTCCCGCTCATAGTATTCTCTCACATTTTCCGTGATCTGTTTGAGAAGCGGGACAAAGTGGACCTGGATCTTTTCAAAAGCACGGTTGATATCCCCCTGAGTCACCGTCAGTCGTTTCAGCGGAAGATCGACCCCGTCAAACTCTCTCGTGTAACGGCGAAGGGCAAGATCACCCGATTGGCGGACTTCGGCAAGGATCCTGTTTACTTTCTTGAAGACCTTGGGATCAAAATAGGAGGCGTAGTCCCTTCGGAGCTTTTTTTGAGTCTGTTTATCCCAATTCAGGACCTGCATAATTAAAAACCCTTTTCTCGGATATAATCGCCGAGGATCCGCTTCACATCTTCCTGCCTTTGATGAAATTGCCCGAGATCGGGGCCCCCGCCCTGGACAAGATCGGGACGGCCGCCGCCGCTCAGCTGAAGAATTTCCGATAGCCTACCAAAAAGAACTTTCATATCAAAGGACGATTTCTTGAGATCGGCCGAGATTCCGGCAAGCACGCTCAGTTTTCCTTCTTGTTTCGACGCGATAATATAAACCAGTTTCTTGCCCGTGCTCCGGAGATCATCGGACAGCCCGCGCAAGGCGCCGATATCCATGTCATCGAACAGGCGGATAAGAACACCGAAACCGTGAACCTGGTCGGCCGAACCGATAAGTTGCGCGCTGTCCGCCCCCGGATCCGCGTTCTTCGTCCCCTGCCTTTTTTGTTTCAGGGCTTCCTGGAGTTTTGTGATTCGCATGGGGATATCGGCAACACCGACCTTGAGCATTTTTGAGATCTCGTGAAGCTGGCCCTGAAGGGTCCGGACATGGCGAAGCGCCTCGAGTCCGGTCACGGCCTCAATCCTTCGAACACCGCTCGCCACCGACGACTCGGCCAGAATCAGAAAAAGACCGATCTCACCGGTCCGGGCGCAGTGGGTTCCCCCGCAGAGCTCCTTGCTGAAATCCGAAACGTCAATCATACGTACCGTTTCGCCGTATTTATCGCCGAAAAAAGCGAGGGCTCCCTCTTTTTTCGCATCCTCGATCTTTTTAACGTGCGTGTGAACGGCAAGATCCCGAAGGACCCGTTCGTTGACGGCAGTCTCAACCGCGTAAAGCTCGGAGGGAGTCAACGCACGTCCGAATGAAAAATCAAATCGGAGACGATCCGGGGCCACCAAAGAACCGAGCTGGCGTACCGCGCCGCCGAGATATTGCCTGAGTGCAGCATGGAGAAGATGCGTTGCGGTATGATTCCGCATCGTTGCCGCGCGCACGCCCGCGTCCACTTTCGCCTCGACCGCGGCGCCGTTTTCGAGGCTGCCGCGAAGGATCTCCCCCCGGTGCAGATAGTATTTGTCAAGTTTCCTGGTATCGAACACCTTGATCGCCGCCTGACCGGATTCAAGCATCCCCTGATCGCCGAGCTGCCCGCCGCTTTCCGCGTAAAAAGGCGTCTGATCGAGGATCACGGACACGCGGTTCGCCTCCCGTTGATGCCACAGAACCCGGGCCCGGGCGGTCAGACTTTCGTATCCGAGAAACCGGGTTCCGGGAATCTCCGCCGGGATCCCGGCCAGATCGGATTTTGCGAATATTTCACCCGCGATCTTACTCGACTCCTTCGACCTCACCCTTTGTTCTTCCATCAACCTCTCAAAACCGTCGCGGTCGATCGAAAAGTTTTTCTGCTCCGCGATCATGCGCGTCAGCTCTTCGGGGAATCCGTAAGTGTCATAAAGCTCGAAGACCGAGTCCGCGGAAAGAACGGTTTTGCCGCTTTCCTTGTGCGACGCAATCGTTTCCTCCAGAATCTTCAGACCTCCCGCAAGCGTTTTCAGGAAACGTTCTTCTTCCTGCCTGAGAACGGTGCGGACATTTTCTTCCGAATCGCGAAGCTCCGGATAGGCGGAGCCCATAGCCGCCAGCACACCGGTCATGGCCAGGTGCAGGAACGGTTTTTTTATGTCCGGCTTCAGCTGATGCGCCTGCCACACAGCACGGCGAATAAGCTTCCGGACGACATAGCCGCGCCCCTCGTTGGACGGCACCACACCGTCCGAAATGCAGAACACAACGGCCCGCAGGTGATCGGCAATACAGTAAAGCGGCCCGCTCGCGGCGTCCTCCCGGGTCACGGAGAGAGCCTTGAGGATGGCCTCGTGGATCGGCTGAAAGAGATCGGTTTCAAAGTTGGACGATTTACCCTGCAAAACACAGGCCAGACGCTCGAGACCCATGCCGGTATCGATGTTCTTCGCCGCAAGGGGTTCCAGTGTCCCGCCGTCCTTGCGGTCAAATTGGGTGAAGACAAGATTCCATATCTCCGCGAACTTTCCGGAATCATCGACGGGAGTTCCCTCCGTCCGGGGATTCTGGTCATAATAGATCTCGGAACACGGGCCGCAGGGGCCGTTCGGCCCGTCTTGGGGGGCATTGGCGGGCCAGAAGTTGGATTTGTCGCCGCATCGGTAGATCCAGCTTTCGGGGAGGCCTATGGTTTTATGCCAGACATCAAATGCCTCCCTGTCCCCCTCATGGACCGTGACTCGCAGACGATCTTTCGGGATCTCAAGCACGCGGGTGAGAAACTCCCACGCCCATTCGATAGCTTCCTTTTTAAAATAATCGCCGAACGAAAAATTGCCCAGCATTTCAAAAAAAGAATGGTGGTAAGGAGTCCTGCCGACCTCATCAAGATCGCCCGTCCGGAGACATTTCTGGCTCGATACGGCCCTTTTAAGGTCCTTCTTGACCCCAAGAAAGTATTCCTTGAACTGATTCATCCCCGCCCCGGTAAAAAGAAGGGACGGGTCATTCAAAGGCACAAGGGAGTCGCTCGCGACCACCTTGTGAAGCTTGGATTCAAAAAAATCCAGATAGGCCTTGCGTAATTGATCTGCAGAAAAACCGGTCTTCATAGGCTGGAATCGGTTCCGTCCGGGATGTCTTTGGCAACCTGATCCAAAACATCATGAACGATCTGAAAGTCGTATCCTTTCCTGATTAAATAATCAAAAATTTTTTTCTTCCGCTTCAGCGGCTCCAATTTTGAAAGGCCCGGCCATTTCATCCGGGCCAATTCCAGCGCCCGCTCCCTCTCCCCGTCCTCAGTCAGTGAATCGATAATCTCATTCCTGACCGGCCCGGGAACACCGTGCCGTTTAAGTTCGAAAGCGATCTTGTGGCGACCGGAAGACTTCCCGTGGATCAGTTGATTGGCCAGGTTCCTTGCGTAAGCTTTGTCGTCGAGAATGCCTTGCGCGACCAACTCGTCCAAGGCGAAACGGACCGCGTCTGCGGGATATCCCCCGGCTTCGATCCTGGCCTTGAGTTCGCGAAGGCTTTTCGGACTCGCGGCAAGCAGACGTAACGCGGTGATCAGTGCCTGCTTGGACGGCTCATCCGGAGGCTCACGCATGACCGCGCGGTCAGTCCGCCGCGCCGACGGCCGCCTTTTCTCCCGAGGCCACCTTCTCCAGGATCTTCGCTTCGATCTCCTCAAGGAGCTTCGGGTTTTCTTTCAGGAAAATACGCGCCGCGTCCTTGCCCTGACCGATCTTTTGATCGCGGTAGGCAAGCCAAGCTCCGGATTTCTCGATCACACCGTATTGGGTGCCGAGCTCCACAATGTTGGACGAACGGGAAATCCCTTCCGAGAAAAGAATATCAAATTCCGCCTGCCGAAAAGGCGCGGCCACCTTGTTTTTCACGATCTTGACGCGGACACGGTTCCCGACAATCTCGTCGCCTTTCTTGAGGCTTGCGATTCTCCGGATATCGATGCGCATCGACGCGTAAAATTTGAGGGCTTTGCCGCCCGGCGTGGTTTCGGGGTTGCCGAACATGACCCCGATCTTCTCGCGAAGCTGATTGATAAAAATGATGCAGGTCTTCGACTTGTTGATAATCGCCGTAAGCTTCCGCATCGCCTGAGACATTAAACGGGCCTGGAGCCCCATCTGGGACTGCCCCATTTCCCCTTCGATCTCGGCTTTGGGAACAAGGGCCGCGACCGAATCGACGATAATGAGATCAACCGCGTTGGAGCGGACGAGCATTTCGGCGATCTGCAGGGCCTGCTCCCCGGAGTCGGGCTGGGAAATCAAAAGATCATCCACTTTCACCCCGATCTTCTGGGCGTAAATCGGGTCGAGAGCGTGTTCCGCGTCAATGAACGCCGCGACGCCGCCCTGCGCCTGGATACGGGCAATAATATTCAGCGTGAGAGTCGTTTTACCGCTGGACTCGGGCCCGTAGATTTCCACAATTCGGCCCCTCGGAATTCCTCCGATCCCCGTCGCGATATCAAGGCTTAGCGCCCCCGTCGGAATCGGCACGACATTTTCGTGGCGGGAATCACCGAGTTTCATAATCGAGCCCTTTCCGAACTGTTTTTCGATCTGGGACAAGGCAAGCTCAAGCGCTTTTTGCTTGTCCGAGATTTTCTTGGGCTCCGGAGACGATTTCTCTGATTTCTTTCGATCTGCTGACATAGCGACTCTCCTTTAATGAGGTCTGGGAAATGAAAATTCTATCGGCCCGTTACCGTTCTGTAAAGGACAAAACCCTGATCCGCCCAGACAAGTTGTCATTTTCATATAAATAATATTATATATTAGTTATATTAAATGTCAAAATCAGGCTTTTTGACGATAATCGGAGGCTGTTTCACGGATATCGGCAGCCCCCAAGTTTAAAAACAGAAAAGCGGCTCATGAAACCGCTTTCGCCCGAACGAGAAACGGCCGGTTAAAAAAGCCTCTTTTCGTTTCCCCGGAGAAGCCTCTGAATATTGCTTCGGTGGGTATAAAAAATGAAAGCGGCTAAAAACAGGCTGATCGGGAGCAGCCATTTGAGGTCCGATGAACCCAGGTAAGCGCATGTGATTATAACCGGAAATGCCAGGGCCGCCGCCAGCGAAGAAAGCGAAATGATATGCGTCACTAAAAAAACAAGAACCCACAGCCCGAAAGCGATCAGGGTCGGCTGCCAGCAAATAGCCAGAAAAACCCCGAGGGAGGTAGCCACTCCCTTCCCCCCTTTAAACCTGAGCCACACCGGAAACGTATGTCCGACTATGGCGAAAACTCCGAGCAAAAGCTTCATCGGAACCGAAAGCATTTGTTCGCCCGCCAAAACCGGAAAAAGGCAGGCCCCCGCACCTTTGAAAGCATCCAAAGCAAAAACAAGTATCCCCCATTTCTTGCCGACGGTCCGGAATACATTCGTCGCACCGATATTTTTACTGCCGTGTTCACGAATATCGATCCCCTTGGCCCACCAGCCTGTCAGAAGGCCAAACGGAATCGAACCCAGCCCGTAAGCCACAACAATATATAAAACCGTTTTCATGGGATGCGCTTGAGTCCTTTCATCACATAAACAATCCCTGACAGGATCGTGACGAACCCGGTCAGGTAGGCCAGGGGAACGGATGCCCGCCACTCAAAAAGGATAAACGCCAGCAAAACCATCTGGAATGTTGTGGTAAGTTTTCCGAGCAGGTTGGGCTGGGGGTCAACCGGGACGTGCAGCATATGAAGCGTAAAAAAACCGACCGTAAGAACGAGATCCCTGAAAATAATCGTGATTGTAACCCAGAGCGGCGGGTGATAAAGAAGCGGCTCTGCGAACAGAAGCCCTATATATCCGCCCAGCAAAAGCAGTTTGTCGGCAACGGGATCCAGAATTTGTCCGAGGTGGGTTTTTTGATTCAACACGCGCGCGAGGATACCGTCCAGGGCATCCGTTAAAGCCGCGATGATGAAAATGACAAGGGCCCAAACGCGAAGATGTTCCTTGCCCGGACCGTAGGAGATCAGAACCGTCACAAAAACCGGCGTCAGGATGATGCGGAAGAGCGTCAGGTAATTCGGAATACTCAAGAAGCGACGGTGTCCATGGCAGTCCTCGTTTCCGGATTTTCAAGCTCCGCCGCAACGGCCGGATGCAAATCCTCGCCCGGCAGCGACTCATCTCCGGAACGGACTTTGACAGAAACGATCTTGGATATACCGGGTTCCTCCATGGTCACACCATAGAGGGCGTCCCCCATCGCGATCGTCTTTCGGTTGTGTGTGATGATCAGGAACTGGGTGGTCTGGATAAAAGAGCGGAGTACCGCCAGAAACCGGTCAATATTGGCCTCATCAAGAGGCGCGTCCACTTCGTCCAGAAGACAGAACGGCGAAGGACGGATCTTGAAAAGCGCGAACAGGAGCGCGACCGCCGTCAGGGCTTTTTCACCCCCGGAAAGGAGCGACATATTCTGAAGCTTTTTTCCGGGAGGGCGGACCACAATATCAATCCCTGAGTCGAGAGGATGCTCTTCGTCGATCAAGACAAGCCTGGCTTCCCCGCCGCGGAAAAGAGTCTGATAGTATTCCCGGAAAGTGATCTGAACCTGGGCGAAGGTATCTTCAAAAAGCTGCTTGGTGGTCCGGTTGATCTTGCGAATCGCTTCCATCAAACTGTCCCGGGCATCTTCCAGATCCTTTTGCTGGGAGTTCAGAAAATCGTAACGCTGTTTTAATTCCTGATATTCCTCGATCGCAAGCAGGTTCACGGTACCGAGAGAATCGACCTTGGTCTGAAGCTGAGAGATTTCCTCATCCGCATTCTGAAGATCTTCGGGCATGAACGGATAAGCGCTTGCATCAATCTCGGAGAGATTCAAGCGGTAACGCTGAAGCAGACGCTCCTCCGCCGTTTTCATCTGATAATCAAGGTCCATGCGCTGCATACTGATATGATGCTCGGAGTCCTGGATCTGCTTCTGTTCGGCGAGCGCGGCATCAACACATTGGCGGCGCTCGGCAAGATAGCCTTCTTTTTCCGACCGCTCTTTTCGCAAAAGTCCGAGGTCCAACTCAACCGAAGATAACTGCTGATGGTATTCTTGAGCCAGAACGGCGCACTGGTTCTCATCCCGGGCCAGCTCCGACTCCTTGTTTGCGAAACGAACGAGACCTTCATCAAGAAAAACAAGCCTGTCGTTGTCCTTGACGATATGCTGATCGATCATCCGCGACGAATCGCGAAGATGTTCGATGCCCTGCTGATACTGTTCGGTTTGCGCGTGCGCCTGCTGGACTTCAAGCAACGCTCCTTCACGTTCCCCGGCCAGCTTTTGGAGCTCGGACTCCTTTTGCCCTTGGAGATCACGAAGCCGCAATTCCTCGGCCTCCCGCTGACGGAGATCGGACTCAAGCAGAAGCTCCTTACCGCCCGCCTCCTGACCTTCACGGATCATTTCATTCAGTTCGGTGCGGGTCAGGTCCATCTCGGTCTGAAAAGCGCCGAGGCGCTCCTCGATGTTCCGCTTTTCCGTTTCAAAGGTTTCCCGTTCAATCATCAGCGCCGTTTTTTGCGCCCGGAGAGTCTCGGCCTCCGCAAGAAATATCCTCTGCTCGGCGGCAATGGTCTCAAGAACGCCCTCAGCGGACAAAAGATCGCCCTGAAGCTGCTCGAGTTCCTGACGGATCCGGGCCACTTCCCCGCTCCGGGAAAACACGAATTCAGTCCGGTTGGTATTGTTCCAGAAAAATATTTTTTTATCCGGCGTCAAAAGGAATCCGTCCTGCGAGATCAGAAACGAGCGGGTATCATCCGAAAGAAAGCTTTCAAGACGGTCGAGCGGAAATTCTGCCGTAACATAGATGTTGCCGAGGATTCCCGCGATCATATCGCCCCAGCCTTCCTGAACCGTTACCGATGCCATAAGGGGCACAAAACCGGCTTCGCGATAGAAAAACTCCCGCTCCGGCGCAACCGTGCTTCGGTTTAACTGACCCGGAAGAAGAATACCCGTCGTAAAGGCGCGCCGAATCTTTAGTTTTTCAGCAAGTTCCCTTGCGGCAACGATATCCCGGACGATCACGGAACGGACAAAATGCCCGAGCGCAATGTCAAGAGCCCATTCCTTGCCCTCTTCGATCCGGAGAACCGTTTTAAGATCACGGAGCAATCCCTGATGCGCGGGATCACACTCCTCCAGAAAGGATAAAAAAGAGCTTTCCTGATGCTCATCAACCTCCGTGAGCACCCGAAGCCTGGACTCCTTTTCCTTCATGGAAAGACGAAGCTGCTGAATCCGGTCCTCCTGAGCCGTCCGGCTCCGGGATTGTTCGCTGACGCGAACATCCACAGTCGCCAGCCTTTGCTCGACCCCGTCAAACTCATTCACCTTCACTTCGATCGAAGCCAGTATCTCTTTGCGCCTCTGATCCCAGGATGCGATTTCAGAAGCTACGCGCGACGTTTCTGTTTCTTCCCGTTCCCTCTGCTGCTCAAGATTTTCGCGAAGGACCTTGTAGTGCTGATATTCATTACGAACACGCGTGGTGGCCTGAGCCGCCTCGAAAAACAACTGACGGATCTGATCCAGCTCATTTTTGACCGCCTCGATCGAAGCCTCCCGCTGAAGGAGGGCCTCCCGGGCTTGGGTCAACCGCGACTGGCATTGCGAAAGTTCATCCTGTTGATTTTTTAGCAGCCCCTCAAGCTCGGATTTTTTTTGACCCGCCGCTTCGATCGACTGGCGGAGTTGATCCTGTTCCTGAAGGACCTGCCCGCGCTGCTGTGCCAGTTCGATTTTTTTATCGTTCAGAAACTGCTTTTTTTGCTCATTTGTTTCGATCCGCGAAAGAACGTTGTAGCGGTCTGATTCTTTTTGTTGAAAACGTTCAGCCACGGCGCGCAGTTCATTTTCCTGCCGCTCAAGAGCGGCCCTCGTCTCAACGAGCTGGGCATCAAGTCGCGCCAGCGCTTCCCGATTCGCACTGATCTTCATGTCCAGCTCGGCCTTCTGCGTCTCTATCTGCCCGCGCGTAAAAAAAGCCCGCTTGATCTCAAGGGATTTAAGACGTTCCAACTCAATCTTGTATTTTTCAGCACGCTTCGCCTGACGCTCCGCATACTGGATATTTTTCTGGACCTCAAAAACAATGTCATTCAGACGCTTCAGGTTCTCTTCGGTCCTCTCCAGCTTCCGAATCGACTCGTCTTTTTTGGTCTTGTATTTGGCTATCCCGGCCGCCTCTTCGATAAGAAACCGGCGTTCTTCAGGGTCGGCCTTGAGGATATAATCGATTCGCCCCTGCTCGATCATGGAATACGACGAAGAACCGATACCGGTGTCAAGAATGAGATCCTGGATATCCTTCAAACGGCAGACGGTCTTATTGAGGAGATATTCGCTCTCGCCGGTGCGGTAGAGACGGCGGGCGATCGTAACTTCACTATATTCGATCGGCAGACCGCGATCCGAATTGTCGATCGTAAGCGATACCTCGGCAAAGGCAAGGGGTTTGCGGACCTCGGTTCCGTTGAAGATGACATCTTCCATCGAGGAACCGCGAAGCAGTTTGGCGCTTCGTTCGCCGAGAACCCACCGGATGGAATCTGATACGTTGCTTTTACCGCAACCGTTGGGGCCGACAATACAGGTAATCCCTTTGTCGAAGAAAATCTCGGTTTTATCGGCAAAGGATTTGAAACCGACAAGTTCCAGCTTTTTAAGACGCATACCGAAGCTCTTTCAACTTGGTCCCCTTCTGTCTGTTCTGAACCCTTGTAATGTTTCGGCAGATAAGGGTAGCGTCTGAAGGAGGAAAATAGAGTGAATTACTCTTCGAAGGCCTTGAATGCGATGCATGCATTATGGCCTCCGAAACCCAGGGAATTGGAAATCGCGACGCGAACCTTGCATTTCTCCGCTTGATTCGGAGTATAGTTCAGGTCGCAGTCAGGGTCCGGATTCTTGTAATTGATGGTCGGCGGAATGATTTGATCGCGGATCGAAAGCACGCACGCAACCGCTTCCACAGCGCCCGCGGCGCCCAGCAAATGCCCGGTCATGGATTTTGTCGAGCTGATCCTCGTCTTATAGGCGTGGTCGCCCAGGGCTTTTTTGATCGCGATCGTTTCGACCTTGTCGTTTAAACTGGTCGATGTTCCGTGGGCGTTGATATAATCAACATCCGTGACTTTGAGGCCCGCATCTTTTAAAGCAAGCGTCATGCAACGTGCCGCGCCTTCTCCCGAAGGATCGGGAGCCGTGATATGGTTGGCGTCCGAGGTCATGCCATAGCCGACAAATTCCGCCAGGATTTTCGCGCCGCGCTTCTTCGCATGCTCAAGCTCCTCAAGGATAACGATACCGCAGCCCTCTCCCATGACAAAACCGCAACGGGTCGCATCAAACGGGCGGGAAGCCGATTCCGGAGTTTCATTAAGCGTGCTCAATGCCTTCATGGCGTCAAATCCCCCAAAACCGAGCGACGTGATACAGGATTCGGTGCCGCCCGCAAACATGACATCGGCTTCACCGCGCTGAATGATCTTGAATGCGTCCCCGATCGCATTGGATCCGGTAGCGCAAGCGGTTGCCACGCAGTTGGAAGGCCCTTTCAAACCCAGGGCAATGGAGATCTGCCCGGGGGCCATATTGACGATAAGCATCGGAATCAGAAAAGGCGATATGCGGCCGGCGCCTTTTTCCATAAGGACCTTATGCTGTTCCTCGATCACGCGAAGGCCGCCGATACCGGAACCGACAAGGATCCCGACGCGGTGGACATCCTCCCTGGAAAGGTCGAGACCGGAATCCTCAAGCGCCATTTTGGAACTCGCGATGCCAAACTGGACAAAACGGTCCGTCTTCTTTATGTCCTTGAGTGTTTGATACCGGGCCGGCTCAAATCCCTTAACCTCGCCGGCAACCCGGGAATCAAAAGGCGCCGGGTCAATCTGGGTCAGACGCCCCGTTCCGCTTTTCCCTGCGATGAATCCTTGCCAGGTTTCCTCGGCAGAATTGGCAACCGGCGTCACCGCGCCAACACCCGTAACAACTACACGACGGTTCATGGGGGCCCTTAATCCGAATAGAGAGTTTTTCTTTTGCTTATGCTTGAGGTGTGAATCGGGATACGCTTATTTCTGCCCCGATTTTTCTTCGATGTACTTGACCGCGTCTCCGACAGTCTGAATCTTCTCGGCATCCTCGTCCGGGATCTCGGTCCCAAACTCTTCCTCGAACGCCATGACAAGTTCGACCGTGTCGAGAGAATCAGCGCCGAGATCATCCACAAAGGACGCTTCCGGAACGACCTCTTCAGGCTTTACGCCGAGCTGCTCAACGATAATTTCCGTGATTTTTTCTTGAACTCCCATTATTGACTCCTCCCTTTAATGGTTTGAAACCTGGTGCTTGAAAAACCCGCTCAGATCACAAGACCGCCGTCCACTACGATCATCTGGCCCGTGACATAAGATGAAGCGTCTGAAACAAGGAATACGGCAACATTCGCAATATCTTGAGGCTCTCCAAGCCGCCCGAGCCCGATATGCTCCTTCATTTTTTCAATCAGCTCCGGAGAAAGCTTATCGGTCATCTTGGTCTTGATAAAACCGGGCGCTATTGCGTTCGCGCGAACATTCCGCTTGGCAAGCTCCTTAGCCGTCGTGCGTGTTAAAGCGATCATCCCGCCCTTGGAAGCCGAGTAGTTCGCCTGCCCCGCATTGCCGGCTATCCCCACGATCGAAGCGATATTAACGATCGCGCCGGAGCGCTGCTTCATCATGGGCCGAGCGCATGCTTTTGTGAATAGAAAAGCGCTCTTCAGATTGATTGAAAGAACATCGTCCCAATCCTGCTCGGACATCATCACAAGCAATCCGTCCTTCGTGATGCCCGCGACGTTCACGAGTATATCGATGCGGTCATGGGTGTCAAGGGCTATCTTGACGATTTCATTCACTTCATCCCCTTTAGCCACATTGCCTTCCGTTAATGTGACGCTCGGACTTCCGGCCTGCTTGGCCAAGGTTTCGGTTTCGCTCAAAAACTCTTTTTTCAGGTCAGAAAGAACGAGCTTGGCCCCCTCTTTCGCGTAAGCAACCGCAATGGCCTGACCGATACCCCGTCCGGCGCCGGTGATCAAAGCTACTTTATCTTTAAGCTGCATGATATTCCCCCTGTTATGCGGCAGCAGTGCAGATTTATGAAACACCGCCCGCCAAGTTACAAAAACCTTTTTTGTGATGCCCTAAACGCCGCTGCACGAAATCAACGTTTTTTATTTTGACGAGGCAATCTGCGCCTCAAAAGCCACAAGATCCGCCATGGTTCCGATATTGACGACCTGAAGTTCCGGCTGGCATTTTTTTGCGAGGCCCTTCAGAACTTTCCCTGGCCCAATCTCAAGACAAACCGAAAGACCTTCGGCTTTGACCGCCGCCATGGTTGCCACCCACTGAACAGAACTGGTCAACTGCCTAGCGAGAAGATCCCGAATCGCGTCAGGATCCGAAACTTTTTGCGCGGTTACATTTGGAATAAAAATACACTGAGGCGCATTGATCGGCGTCTCCTTAAGAACCGCCTCAAGACGGTCCTGTGCAGGCTTCATGAGGGAAGAGTGAAATGCGCCCCCGACCTTGAGCGGCATCGCCCGTTTTGCGCCTTTAAGTTCCGCAATCCGGCAGGCGCTTTCGATGGTCTCTTTGGTTCCGGAAAGCACGGTTTGCTCGGGAGTATTCAAATTCGCAACTTCACAGCCTGCTTCCTGAGCGACATTTTTGCAGGCTTCCGCGTCAAGCCCCATGATCGAAGCCATGGTCCCCGGATTCTGCTGGGCAGCCGATTCCATTGCTTCGGCCCGGACCTTGATCAATTTTAAAGCTTCTTCAAAAGAGATCGCCTCCGCGGCAACAAGCGCGGTAAATTCCCCCAAACTGAGACCGGCCGTAAGCGCGGGCTGAAAATCCCCCGCCTTCGCCCGGAAGGAAGCCAGAGCCGCCATGCTGGTCACAAAGATCGCTGTTTGGGCGTATAAGGTCCGTGTCAATTCCGACTCAGGCCCCTCAAAACAGATTTTAGAGATCGAATAACCGAGTAATGCATCGGCTTTCTCATAAACGGCACGGGCGGCGGGGCTTTGTTCAAAAAGATCCTTTCCCATGCCGATCGATTGAGCGCCTTGTCCAGGAAATAAAAAAGCGAGTTTTTGCATTACATCACCACTTAATGAGATTCGCGGCCCAGGTGAGTCCGCCGCCAAAGGCGACCAGAACGACGTAATCCCCTTTTTTGATGACGCCGGTCTTGACCGCTTCATAAAGAGCAACCGCCGTGGAAGCACTCGACATGTTGCCGTAGCGGTCTACATTGATGAATATCTTTTCAAGCGGAAGCTCAAGCCTGTTGG
The DNA here is from genome assembly GCA_022705945.1 of Candidatus Omnitrophota bacterium. Classification (GTDB taxonomy): domain Bacteria; phylum Omnitrophota; class Omnitrophia; order Omnitrophales; family Aquincolibacteriaceae; genus UBA1443. The sequence continues at coordinate 76,093 of JAKJDL010000007.1, forward strand.
CAACAGCCTCAAGAATGCGGTGGTTCGCTTGATGCGGAATCAGGCAGTGAATATCTTTCACTTCAAGATTTTCATGCTTCAAAACTTCCCGGACGGCCTGTTCCATCGTTTTCACGGCGATCTTGAAGAGTTCCGGTCCCGCCATCCGGAGAAAATGAAGGCCGTTCCTGACGCTTTCTTCGCTCGGCGGAATCATCGAACCACCGGCCGGTATTTGAAGGATTTTGCTTTCATTCCCGTCCGCTCCGAGATTGGATGCTAAAAGGCCGTGGCCGTCTTTCGATCTCGAAATCACCGCCGCTCCGGCACCGTCTCCGAAAAGGACACAGGTCGAGCGGTCTTTCCAATTGATAAATTTCGTAATCGCTTCGGCTCCCACGACCAGGACATTCTTATAGAGTCCGGATTTCACGAACCCTTCGGCAACCGCGACCGCATACGGGAAACCGGAACACGCGGCCGCCATGTCGAAAGCGCCGCAAGAAGCACCGAGCTTGGCCTGAAGATAACATGCCGTGGAGGGAAAAAGCATGTCCGGAGATACTGTCGCGACAATAATAAGATCGATATCCCGAGCCGTAAGACCGGCATTTTTGATCGCCTCCTGGGCCGCCGGAAGCGCGAGGTCGCTTGAAGACTGATCCGGAGCCGCAACATGCCTTTCCCGGATCCCCGTCCGGGTCCGGATCCATTCGTCGCTTGTCTCGACTATCTTCTCGATGTCAAAATTAGTGAGGATTTTTTCGGGAAGATATGCTCCCAATCCTGTGATCGCTGCACGGTAGGGGGCGGTCATAGTCTAATGGGATCCAAAAGCGATCATTCGGCCGGTTGATTGCGAACTGAATTCGCGGCCGACTGACTGAGATACGGGGTAATCGATTCAACAATCTGGTCATTGACTTGCGTCGTCACCAGTTCGCCCGCAACACGAATGGCGTTCCGGATCGCGCGCGCGGAAGATATCCCGTGGCTAATAATCACGTTTCCGTTCACTCCAAGAAGAGGAGCGCCCCCCGCTTCTTCGTAGTTGGTGTCTTTGCGAAGATTGCTGAGGGCCGGTTTAAGGAACCAGGCACCGATCGCTGATATGGGATTTTTTCTGAGCTCGCGTCCAATGAGGGAGATCATAGTCTCAAGAACGCTTTCAATCATCTTGAGGCACACATTACCGACAAAACCATCGCAAATAATGCAGTCCGCTTTCCCGGTAAAAAAATCGCGCCCTTCGATATTCCCGATAAAATTCAGCGAGGACTCGCGCAGGAGCTTATAGGCTCCCTTGAGGACATCCGTCCCTTTGGACTCCTCCTCGCCGATATTCAAAAGTCCGATCGAGGGCCGCTTCTTTTTGATGATGTTCTTGGCAAAAACATCGGCCATGATCGCATATTGAAAAAGTTCGTAGGCTGACGGATTCAAATTAGCCCCGACATCAAGGGTGACGCACATCCCGTGCATGGTGGGGATCGTGATCGCGATCCCGGGACGCTTGATCCCGGGAAGCATCCCGAGCATCAGCGTTGATGCGGCCACCATGGCCCCCGTATTGCCGGCGGACACTGCGGCTTCGACCTCCTTTTTCTCAAGAAGATCGACACAAACACCGATTGACGAATTTTTTTTCTTTTTAAGAGCGGCCACGGGGGACTCCCCCATGCCGATCACTTCAGAGGCTTCGACAAGAGTGATCTTGCCGCCAAGAACCTTATGCTTATTAAGCTCGGCTTTGAGGATCTCTTGGGGACCGACAAGAACGATCTCAAGATGCTCGAAGTCATTGGCGGCCATTACCGCTCCTTCCACTACAACGGAAGGACCGTGGTCGCCCCCCATTCCGTCAACGGCAACCCGGACCATTAGGAAGCTTTCTCCTTGGTCTTAACCTTGATCGTCTTGACTTGCTTCCCTTTATAATAACCGCAGGCGCCGCAAACGCGGTGAGGAAGGACAAAAGCCTTGCACTGCGGGCACTGGGAAAGGGACTGAAGCTTCAACGCGTCATGGGACCGTCTCAGCCTTGTCCTTGTATTGGAATGTCTCCTTTTCGGATTTGCCATCTCACGACTCCTTTTTCGGCTTCAACTTTTTGATAACAGGAAATGAATGATAGCCAGATTGCCGGCATTTGCAAGTATTTTCATTGAGGTTTTTCCCGCAAACAGGGCACAACCCGCGACAATTTTCTTGACAAAGATAAACAAGCGGACGGTCGAAGATCAAAAGCTCCCGGACATTGTCCAGAGGATCGATCGTTTCCTTCCCTTCGGTTTCATAGATCCAATCAAAATCCTCCCTCATGTCCGCTTCACTCTCCCGAAGGCAGCGGCCGCAGGTTTGGCGGATCCTGGTGGTCAGGACTCCCGTAAACCGGAACGTATTGGCATTTTTCTCTGCGAATCCTTCCAAACGAACCGGAACAGAGAATCGGAAATCAGGAAACTCCACTTCGATCTTCGGGGGATCATACTCGGCCTCAACGGGAACACGCAGGCCTTCTTTGTATTCGGAGATCAGAAATTTCAGCATAGCCTCAGCTCCTGAACTTTTTGGTCAGCCGTTTGGCAACCATCTTGGGAACATAATCCGTAACGTTTCCCTGAAGCTGCGCAATCTCCTTCGCAACACGGGACGAAAGATAGAAGTGGCTCTCAGAGGGCATCAGGAAAACGGTATCGACCTCCGGCGCCAGTTGACGGTTCGTAAGCGCCATTTGGAACTCGTAATCAAAGTCCGAAGTGGCTCGAATCCCGCGGATGACCATCGAGGCGCCGGATTTACGGGCAAAATCCACCGTCAGACCATCCCAGGATTCAACGGTCACGTGGGAATATTTTTTGACGGCATCCCGAATAAAGCACATTCTCTCTTCCGCGGTAAAAAGCGTCTTCTTGGAAGGATTGGAAGCCACCACCACCACGATTTCGTCAAAAAGTTCCAGAGCCCGTTCGATCAGATCGAGATGACCGAACGTGATCGGGTCAAAGCTCCCCGGATATATAGCTTTTCGTTTTTTCATTTGCAGATTCCAGACGGAACAGGAAAGAGAGACTGGCCTGTCCGATCTTTTTGGTGCGCACCAGTTTTAATTTTATAAGTTCGTCACTCGGGATGGGCTCATGGTTCGAATGTCCGACCACAACCTGTCCGAAAGGCTGAACGACATCCGAGGCATCAAGTTTCATCAGGGTTTTCCGGACAAGTCCCCGGTTAAAGGGCGGATCCACAAAGACCAATGCGAATTTTCGCTGCATCTTATCAAGCTTCCGGATGCCCATAAGCACATCCATGGAAAGCAGGAGTCCCTGCTTTTCAAGCCCGAGGCTCGCGAGATTCTTCAGGATCGAATTCTTAGCCCAAGGTGCTTTATCGACAAACGTTGCGGACAAAGCGCCCCGGCTCAGGGATTCAAGACCGATGCTCCCCGATCCTGCATAAAGGTCCAGCACATGCTTCCCGAATACAAAGGACCCCACGATATTAAAAAGGGTCTCCTTCGTCCTGTCCGTCATGGGACGGGTCAGCTTGGTCTTAGGGAAATCGATCAGCCGTGATTTGAATTTGCCTGAAATGATGCGCATGTGGGCCGTATTTTAGTCGTTTTTGCGATATTGTTCGAGATATTTTTGTATCCAATGCTCTGGATTCTTCAAAGTTTCAAGATCAAGGTCCTTCACGATCCCCTTCGCCTTATCTCTGGCAAGCAGTAGCATGGCTTCATCCCTCACAAGATCCGCCGCGCGGAAAACCGGAATCCCCGACTGTTTGGTCCCCAAGAGGTCGCCTTGACCACGGAGCTTCAAATCTTCTTCGGCAATCATGAAACCGTCCGTCATCTTGGTCATGAGACGGAGCCTTTTTTTCCCCTCCTCGGTCGACGGCTCCCCGAAGAGGAAACATTCAGATTCAAGACTCCCCCGTCCGATCCGGCCGCGCAGCTGATGCAATTGGGCAAGACCAAAGCGCTCGGCATTCTCGATGACCATAACCGTCGCGTTCGGCTGGTCCAGCCCGACCTCGATCACAGACGTCGCTACAAGGACCTGGATCTCGCCCCGGGCAAATGCGCGCATAGTGGTTTCCCTCTCCGTACGGTCCAGCCTGCCATGCACAATCCCGACCTTAAATTTATTAAAAACCTGCTTACGAAGCCGGTCATATTCCTTTTTGGCGGCCAAAAGATCAGTTTTTTCCGATTCTTCGATCACGGGAAAAACGATATACGCCTGTTCTCCTTTTTCCAGCCGCTCCGACATGTGCCGGAACACTTCGGGCTGCTTGGCGCGGGTGATCCAGTAGGTTTTGATTGGTTTGCGGCCCTGAGGCATCTCGCGCATCACACTGATATCAAGATCCGCAAAGACCGTGAGACCCAGCGTCCTCGGGATCGGAGTCGCGGTCATCACAAGCTGGTGAGGCCGCGGAACGCGCTGTAAAAGCCGGTTCCTCTGATGAACGCCGAATTTGTGCTGTTCATCGACGGCGACCAGCCCGAGCTTTTCGAAAAGCACATCGTCCTGAAGGATCGAGTGAGTGCCGACGATCACAGGAAGTTCTCCGCGCTTAAGCCCTCCCAGGATCCGTTTTCGGGCATCGTTATCCACGCTCTTGGTTAGTAGCTCAACGCGGATCCGAAGAGTGGCAAGGAGCTGCGAAAGGGTCCTGAAGTGTTGCTCCGCAAGAATCTCGGTCGGTATCAGGAACGCCGATTGATAACCCGACCTCGCCGCGACAAAAAACGCAAAAGCTGCGACCACGGTTTTTCCCGATCCGACATCTCCCTGCAAAAGCCGATTCATGGGGATACCGCTCTTAAGATCTTCCGCGATCTCGCGGATGGCTTTATGCTGGCATTGCGTGAGTCCGAAGGACAAGGCTCCGGTGAACTCATCAAGAAGTTCGGAGGTCGCGGACATTTCGGGGGCCCGCAAGCGTGTCCGGACGGTCTTGACGCGAATCATAAGCTCCAGCATGAAAGAGAGAAAATCATCAAAGACGATCCGCTCGCGCGCTTTCCTCTGCTCCTCAAAATCAGAGGGAAAATGCATCGCCCGGATCGCCCGATCAAGCGGCAAGAGATCCGATTCCTTCCGAATCCCCGGGGATAGGAAATCGAAGAACGCCTCATTCAGATACCGTTCGGTCGCATCTTTCAGAATATTTCGCAAGGATCGCTGAAAAAGGCCTTCCGTAAGCGGGTAGACCGGCACGATCCTTCCGATATGGGCGGAGTCTTCATCGTCTCCTTCAAGGATCTCGAACTCCGGATTCGTAAGCTGGAGACGGCCTTCGTAATTCTCGACCTTCCCGTAAAAAACAATCCGCTGCCCGTGCTCGAATGTTTTTTTTAAATAAGGCTGGTTAAAAAAAACAGCCCGAAGCGTGCCGGAGGGATCACCGAACAAAACCTCGACGATCGGCATGCGGCGTATCGGTTTAAATTTAACCTCAAGGATCTCGCCGCGGCAGGTTGACGGCTCCCCCAGAGGCACTGAAGCTACCGGCAGGAACCTGGATCGATCTTCATATCGTCTTGGAAAAAGAAAGAGAAGATCCCGGACGGAATGAATTCCCATTTTGAGGAAGATCTCGGCTCGCCGGGGACCGATGCCCTTGACATAGCGGATTTCAGGCCCTGCCGCTTCGGAATGACTATGATTCGCTTTGGTGGATGGGTTCATAAGCTTATAAAAGCAAAAAGGACAACCCTTAATGCCCAAGCAAAGGGTTGTCCTTGATGAAAAAACAGGACTTAATTAACGGCTTCGTTCGTATCCGGAACCGCGGAAGGAACCGCTGGGGAAGCATCGTCCTGAACAGCTGTTTCAGTGGCGGTTACCGTTTCCTGAGTGTCCGATGAAGCCGACTGAGCATTCGCCGGGACAGCTTCCGTTTGCTTGATCTTATCCAGCGCCTTGCGAATTTGATCCACATCGAGCGGAGCCTGTGCGCTTTTCGGCTGATAAAGCGAACGGCTTTTCTGAACTTCCACCACGTTCAGCCCGATGCAAGTAAAAAGAAAGAGAACGGCGCAGACGCTTGTCGCTTTGGTAAGAAAATCAGAGGCCTTGGTGCCAAGAAGCGACTGAACATTTCCACCCAATCCCTGCCCGCGGCCCGCCTGGAGCAGAATCACCAGGATCAGAACGAGACAGACAATCACGTGCAGAATGACCAGTAAAATACTCATGCGCTCACCCCCGATTCATAGGCACTGAAGGCTTCCTGAATAATCTGCGCGAAAGACTCCGCCTTGAGCGAAGCTCCGCCCACAAGGGCTCCGTCAATATTCGGCTTTTCCATAAGGGAGCGGGTATTGTCAGGCTTCACGCTGCCTCCGTAGAGGATTGGGATCCGGTTGCCGATC
>JAKJDL010000008.1 GCA_022705945.1 Candidatus Omnitrophota bacterium
ATTCAGTAAGCCATCTCAGCCCTCCGGTAGACATCATTAATATTGCCGAAAGCGCAGATGGAGCTGATTGGAAGCTAAAGTAAAGCGATCCCCCTTCTTTTTCTTCAATTACGCAAAGTGCGTAACGCAGTTTGCGTAATGGTCCTGCCGAAGCAAAAATGCCAGACAGTGTCTGGCGAATTCCGCAAATAGTGTTTGCGAAATGCGAGCGTTTTAAATAAGGCTACAAATTTCATACACTGTCTGAAAAATCCTCTACGGTGTCGAGGATTTTTAGTCGGTTTTATATCTCGCCAAAACAGGGGTTTGCAGGGCACATTTGGCGAGATATAGCAAATCCAGTTTTACCGCTATTTTGGATATCCGAGACGGTGTCTCGGAAATACGCAACACTGTCGCGTAAATCGTTCGCAGGTGTAGGGTCAAATGCCTCTACACTTGATGTTTGAAAGACGGGACGGTCGCGGGGGGCGATGCTTTCAACGGCCAGCTACTGGTCTTGTGCGTATGGTCTGGGTTGCCGATCTTCCAGGCTCCCTTGAGGACCCTATAGAGGGAGATCGGGAATTCCACCTCGAAAAACGGACGTTGGGGAGTGTGTTTCGGGGAGCCATCGTGCGGATGAAGGCCTTTCGGCAAAAAAGCTGAAGGGCCCTCTCCTTATTAGGAGCTGGAGCCGCGTCAATAAGGGTATGGAAAGCGAATAAGTTCTTTTTCGGGGAAATCAGACTGCTTTCACTCCCTTCCGGACGCCTCGGCAGCCATTTTGATGCGGACGAATCCGCCGTTGCCGTGCGGCAGATCGGAGGCTAGAATACGGCACTGTCCGGTATCAGGATCAACCTGTCCCCGATGTGTCCGATGCCGTTCATTTGAATCTGATGATTCCGGTATATTTTTGATATAATCACAATTACAACACGCGAGATGCTCCTGTTATGAAAACACTTAAAACGCCGATCATAATCGCCGCTATTTTAACCGGGGTAGCGATTTTTTTGCCCGCCCTCGGATTCACCTCGAAACAGGTTATTTCATCCGTTGTTTTTTTAATGATTTTGTGCGGGACTCTTTTTTACTGGAAATTTCGGCTTGCTTTCGCCTTTACAGGCATCGCGGTGTTGCTTGGAACCAAGTTGCTTGATGTGCCGCACGTGATAGAGTTCGCCGGTCTCGATATCATTTTGTTTCTTGTCGGCATGATGACGATCATCGGTTTTCTGGAAGAAAACCACTTCTTTGAATATCTTGTCTCCCGGGTCGTGGATCGCGTTGGGGAGCGGCCCTATCTACTCATTTCCATATTGATGTCCATGGCTTTTTTTTCAGCGGCATTGGTTGACGAGGTCACCTCGATTTTATTCATGATGTCTACGGTTTTTCACATTACAAAGCGCTATAAAGTCAATCCCGTCCCGTTTTTACTTATGGTTGTTTTCGCAACGAATATCGGAAGCAGTGCGACAGCCGTCGGGAATCCCATCGGTGTAATGATTGCCCTCCGCGCGCAGCTTACGTTTGTGGATTTTTTGAGGTGGGCGGCTCCCATTTCACTGGCGTGCCTCGGGATAACAATCCTGCTGTCTTTCTTTTTGTTTAAGAAACCCATAGCGCAGCTAGAAGCGAACATGAAGAAAAAAGGTAATGAGCCGCATGAGCTTGAACGTGTTTCTTATACCAGGGCGGGTATTTACCGGAGCTGGATTCTTTTTTTAGCGACGGTAATTTGCCTTGTTTTACACCACAGCATTGAGGAGGCGCTTCACCTCGAAAAAAACACTCTCCTGATCGGGACCGCATTATTCTTCGGGGGGATTTCTGTTTTTCTCAAGGGAAGTAATGCGCGAGAGTTTTTCATGCGCCGTGTTGACTGGTGGACGCTCACTTTTTTTATGAGCCTGTTCGCATCCGTAGGAACGTTGAAATATGCGGGCGTCACAGAGCAGATTGCCAAGGGGATGATCCGGGCGGGCCAGGGGGGGAATTTTGTTCTTTTGAATATTTTTACGGCGGCCGTCTCGTTATTAACCGCTTTTATGGACAATGTGCTGGCGGTAGCCACCTTCATCCCCATCCTTGCCGATATTCAAAAAATCGGGGTGTATATTTTCCCGTTTTGGTGGGCCATGCTTTTTGGCGGAACCATGTTCGGAAACGCTACGGTAATCGGAAGTACCGCCAATATCGTTGCCGTGGGAATGCTCGAAAAGGATACCGGTGAACACATTAAATTTATGGATTGGCTAAAACCGGGCCTTGTTGTGTCTGTGGTTACCGTGGTTGTGGCCATGCTTCTGCTGTATGCCCAGTTTCACCTAATGCCCGGCGCTCCGTCAAAATTTTAACTCCCTCAGAAGCCACCTGCCGGTTGCCCCGTGGAATTTAAAACATTTCCGGGATTTTGCTCCCGAAATTGTTCCGCGGTTTTAGGGAGCGAAAGTCGGACGGACGGGAAGCCCTGTGCGCCTGTCGCATTTTATTCCTCGCTATTTCCGCCCATTCCTTCTATACTCCCCCTCTATGCATCAACATCCCGCAAGTGAACCGCCCGTCCAGGCGAGCTTCTACGGCCTCGGTATCGCTCCGCAAATGCTCGAAACCCTGACCAGGCATAATTTCAAGGTCCCGACACCCATCCAGCAGAAGGCCATCCCCATCGCCATCGCCGGGAAGGACGTTGTCGGCATCGCCCAGACCGGTACCGGTAAGACAATGGCTTTCGGTATCCCGATGATCCAGCGCCTTGCCGCGAAAGAAGGCCGGGGACTGATCCTCGTCCCGACCCGCGAGCTCGCGCTCCAGGTCCACCAGAGCCTTCATAAGCTCTCGCCGAACACGAAATACGCCGTCCTGATCGGCGGCGCGTCGATGCACAACCAGATCCAGGAACTCCGGCGCCATCCGCGCATCATAATCGCGACGCCGGGCCGTCTGATCGATCATATGGAACAGCGCTACGTTTTTCTGGATGAGGTGAAGATCCTCGTTCTCGACGAAGCGGACCGGATGCTCGACATGGGCTTCGCACCGCAAATCAACATCATCCTGAAAAAGATCCCGCGCGACCGTCAGACGATGCTTTTTTCGGCCACCATGCCGGACCAGATCATGAGGATCGCGGCCCGGCACATGAAACTGCCCGTTTCGATCGAGATCGCGAAATCCGGCACCGTCGCGGAAAAGATCACGCAGGAGGTTTTCATCGTCAAGAAGGAGGCAAAACGCCAGCTCCTGCAGAAGATCCTCGCCCAGTATCACGGAACCGTTCTCATTTTTTCGCGCACGAAGATCAACGCGTGGAAAATCACGAGGGCGATCCGCGACATGGGCCACAAGGCGGCCGAGATCCACGCGGACCGCACACTCGGCCAGCGCCGGGAGGCGCTCGACGGCTTCAAGTCCGGAAAATATCGCATTCTCGTCGCGACCGACATCGCCGCGCGCGGGATCGACGTCCGGGGGATCGAGCTGGTCATTAACTACGACCTCCCGGACGAGGCGGAGAATTATGTTCACCGGATCGGCCGCACGGGCCGGATCGGGCACAAGGGACACGCCATCTCGTTCGCGACACCCGAGCAGGGCAAGGAGGTCAAGAACATCGAGAAGCTCATGCGCATGGCGATTCCGATTTCGGAACATCCGGAGATGCCTCTCGAAAAACTTATCGATGTCAAACCGCAGGTCGTCGCTTCCTTCTCGGGCCGCCACTTCAGCCGCGGCCGCCGCTCCCGCGGATTCATCTCCTCCGCCTTCCGCAAATCCCGATAACGGAAAGACTTGCCCAGAGGCAGAGAAGGCCTCAGGTTTCCCGGAGGATTTTTATTCTCCCTTCCCTGCCGAGATGTTACACTAACCGCCTTCCCAAAGCATTTTGACACCTGAATTGAAGGAGGACATTCTGATGTATAAACTCGTTTTGATCCGTCACGGCGAAAGCACTTGGAACAAAGAGAACCGGTTCACCGGCTGGACCGACGTTGACCTCTCCGAAAAAGGTCTCGGGGAGGCCAAGGAGGGCGGCGCGCTGCTCAAAAAAGAAGGCTACACTTTTGATATCGCTTACACGTCCGTCCTGAAACGCGCGATCCGGACCCTCTGGAACGTGCTCGACCGGATGGACCTCATGTGGATCCCGGTCGTCCGCGACTGGCGTCTCAATGAGCGCCATTACGGAGCGCTCCAGGGCCTCAACAAATCCGAAACGGCCGCGAAATACGGCGAAGCCCAGGTCAAGATCTGGCGCCGGAGCTACGACACCCCGCCGCCCGCGCTCGAAGCGAACGATCCCCGGTCCCCGGCTTTCGACCCGCGCTACAAAAACCTCAAAGCAAATGAATGCCCCCTCACGGAATGCCTGAAGGACACCGTCGCGCGCGTAATCCCTTTCTGGAACGACACGATCGCTCCGGCCATCAAGTCGGGCAAGAAAGTCCTCGTCGCGGCGCACGGCAACAGCCTGCGGGCCATGGTGAAGTTTCTCGATAACATCCCGGAAAGCGAGATCGTCGAGCTCAACATCCCGACCGGTATGCCGCTCGTCTACGAGCTCGACAAAGACCTGAAGCCGATCAGGCACTACTACCTCGGTGATCCGGAAAAGGTCAAGGCGGCAATGGAAGCCGTCGCGAACCAGGGCAAGGCGAAAAAGTAACCCGGGTCTCGCGATCTGTTAAAGCGGGACGCCCGGGCAAGTACCGGGAGAAAAGTCCCGAGTCTCTTTTTTTTAGGAGAAATTGTACCGGTCTTCCGACGGAGATCATAAGCGCGACGGGCAAATTCTCTAGCCGGTTCCTTGACAATCCTCCGGATAAAACGGCTGTTTTTGCGGTGAGATTTATTTTCTGACTTGCGGTTGTTTTTCTGCTGACCAAACAGGACTTCCTGCTTCCGGAGATTCCGAAGCCCTCCGTGCCCTAACGGATCCCGGGCGTTTCCGTCTTTTGAAGCAGGAATCCGAAAACATCCTCCGGGAGAAACTTTCCCTTGGCTGTGAGCCGGATCGCGTCGCCGGCGCTCTCCAAAAAACCGGTCTCAAGAAGCTCGCGGACCCGTTCCCCGATTCTGGGATAAAGAGCCGGAAAATCGGCCGGAATGACCCCGCCGCTTAGTCTGAGCCGCATCGCAAAACTTTCGGTCTCTTTTTCCTCATCGGTTAAAACGTCTTCGATATCGTTCGTCCAGTCCCCCGCCTCGCATTTCCGGAAATAATTCTTCATGTCGCGCGCAAACTGGCAGCGGACACCATTCAGATAGGAAAAAGAGCCGGGTCCGAGACCGAGGTATTCCCCGTTACGCCAGTAGATCAGGTTGTGTTTCGACGCGAATCCCGGTTTCGCGAAATTCGAGATTTCGTAATGCTCGTATCCGGCGCTTTCCAGCAGGCTGATCGCTGTCCCATACATCGCCGCATGGACATGTTCGGCGGGAAGATCGAGCCTGTTCTGATTTTTGAGTTCCCCGAAAACCGTTTCTTCATGGACCTCGAGGTCGTAAAGCGAAACTTGAGACACCTCAAGCTCGACCGCGCGGGCGATCGAATTCCGGAAGTCTTCGTGCGTCTGGCCCGGAATCCGCAGCATGAGATCCAGGCTGATGTTCGAGATCCCGGCGCGGCGGATCTTGTCCAGGGTGACGATCGTGTCGTGCGCGCGATGACGCCGTCCGAGCCGTTCGAGCAGGCAATCTTCAAAGGACTGCGCCCCCAGGCTGACCCGGTTCACGCCAAGCACCCGGAAAAGATCAAGCTTCTCGTCGTCCCCGTCCCCGGGGTTCCATTCGAAGGTGATCTCGGCAACGGTGCCGATCTCAAATGCATCGCGGACTCTATTGATGAGGCGGGTGATTTCTCCGACGGTCAGAAATGACGGAGTGCCGCCGCCAAGATAGAGGGAGTCGAATGCAAGCCTGCCGTATTTTTTATGGGCATGATCAATCTCGTTGAAGAGGCATTCGAAAAAACCCTTCCGCACCTCCGGTGCCGGATCCGGAATCGAAATGAAATTGCAATAGCGGCATCGTCCGCGGCAGAACGGAATGTGGATATAAAGCCCTTTAGTCATGGGAAGATTATACTCCCGATGTCGGTCACAAAACCACAACGGCACAAGGCCGCAAGGGCGACGTCCGGCGGGAAATGGGCTGGTTTTTTCCGTCGGTCCCGGTAATCGGTTTCGGAACCCCTTCTATTTTAAGGGGAGTTTATCGAGGGCGAGAAAGATCCCTTCGAGGATTGCTTCCGGCCGCGGCGGACATCCCGGCACGTAAACGTCTACCGGCACGCAGCGGTCCACACCGCCCGTTACCGCGTAATTTTCATTAAAGATTCCGCCCCCCACGGCGCAGCTCCCGCATGCCACAACCAGCTTCGGAGAAGGTGCGGCTTCGTAAGTTTTCACAAGCGCGAGTTCCATCTGCCGCGTCACCGGACCTGTCACAAGAAGCATGTCCGCATGCCTCGGGGAAGCGACGAAGTGTACTCCGAACCGCTCCGCGTCATAGAAAGGATTGGAAAGGTTCACGGCCTCCACCTCGCATCCGTTGCAGGACCCCGCGTCAACCTCCCGGATATGAAGCGAACGCCCGAAGAGGTGCCGGATCCTATCCTTGAGTTTGCGTCCGATGTCCTCAACCGAAAGATGTCCCGCAAAATCTCCCCCGGAAAAATCCCGGTCGTTTTCCGCCGGAGTTTTTACGGGCAATGCGTCCCCGGAAATAAAGAGCTTGTCCTTCCGGCACTCCTGCAGAGGAAAAAGAAGGTCTTGCCGCAGTTCTTTTTTTGTCCGCGCCGCGAATTTGAATTTCCCGTTAAAAGAGATCGCTTGATGGGGGCAAGCCGGCCCGCAGAGCGCACAGAAGATGCAGTCGCCGTAAGAAACGCGGAAGGTTCGCCCGGTTCCGTCTTTGTCGATCATCGCGAGGGCGCTTGACGGACAGGCCGCGACACATTGCCCGCAGCCCGTGCATTTGGCCGGATCAATCACGGGTGCTCCCGAAAATCCTCCGGGTGCCTCCGCGGCTTGCGGCGCATAAGGGATCGTTACTTTGCCTGTTTTTATATTTTTCTTAAGGATTCTGAACATGTTTTGTCCTCAACGATCATTCCCGGAATACGACAGGTTCATGCTTTTATTGATGAGCGGAAAATCCGGGATGATATTCTCGAGTACCGCGTACTCGATCAGCGGCCAGTTCGCGAAAGACGGCGACTGGACCTTCCAGCGGACGATATTTCCGTCTCTGCCCGTTTCAACCCAGTGAAAACATTCGCCGCGAGGCGATTCCGTATAGCCCAGAGCGCTCCGAAACGGCCGGAAAGGCTTCGGAGCTCCGCACAAAGGACCCGCCGGCATTGTCTGAAGGGCGTCATGGATCAACCTGAAGGATTCACAGACTTCCCGGACTTTCACTTTCATGCGGCTTTCGACATCGCCGTCGGTAAAAACCGGCACCCTGAATAAAAGATCCTTATACGCGGCGTAGGGGTGTTCGCGCCGCATGTCCCGGTCCACGCCGGACGCTCTCGCAATCGGCCCCACCCCTCCCAGGGCCTCGACCACTTCCTTTTTGAGTGCTCCCGTAATCTCGATTCTGTCCATGAGAGAATCCATCTGCCAAAGAATCCGGATCGTTTCGTCGAAATCTTCCTTGATCTTCCCAATCTCGCCGAGAAGCCATTCTTTTTGTTCCTCCGTGATATCGCGGCGGACGCCGCCCAAAGCGGCCACGGACCGCAAAAGCCGTGTCCCCGTCAGCCGTTCGTTCGCACGCAAAAGGGTTTCTTTCAGGCGCATGAGCTGGCTCGCGCCGAAACTGAACGCGACATCCAGAGAAATCCCCGCAATATCGCTCATGTGATTATGAATCCGTTCCATTTCAAGGAAAATAACGCGGAGAAACCGGGCCCGAGGAGGAACCTCGATCTCTCCGAGGTTTTCGAGAGCCTGCGCGCACGCGACGGCGTGGGCCAGGGAGTTGTCCCCCGAGATCCTCTCGGCAAGACAAAGAAGATGGTCCGGTTTTTTCCCTTCACCCGCTTTTTCCGTGCCTTTGTGCGTGTAAAAATGCCGGATCTCAAGCTTGAGAATGCTTTCTCCGGCGCAGGAAAACCGGAAATGTCCCGGCTCGATGATGCCGGCGTGGACCGGTCCTACGGGGATCTCGAAGATCCCTTCCCCCTCGACGCGCTCAAAAATATAATCTCCAGCGACCCTGGGGATCTTCTGACGACCGTCGAAATCCTTTCTTAACGGAAAAATCCCCGGGGGCCAATCCTCGTGAAGCACAAGCCGCCTTGGATCCGGATGGCCCGCGGCGACAAGGCCCAGCATATCCTGGACTTCCCGCTCCTGCCAGTTCGCCTGCGGCAGGAAACGGCTCAGGGACGGGAACCGGGGATCTTTTTCTTCGACCCTCGTTTGCACGATCAGGAACCGGTCCTCATGAGCGAAGGAAAAAACATAGTAAAGACTGAAAAACCCGTTTTCTTTTCTCGTGTCGGAACCGGAAAGAAAAAGGAAGCGCATTGCGAAAGTCCCGATAAGGAACTCCGCGACCCTCACGATCGAATCTTTGGCGACAAGCACATGCCATTGCCTCGCGGATTCTTCCCAATGCTTTTGGACCACACCGCCAAACTTTTCTTTTAACATTTCCGGGACCGGCTTCATGAGATCGGACCTCCGCCGGCCACGCGGCTTGCCTGCTGAAGCAACTGCTGGAACGGACCCGGGACATAAAAACCGGTCACCAGGATCACGATGAGACCCGCCACCAGAACGCTGTCCATGAGGAGACTTTTTTTGAGGACGGCCGGATTTTCGGGAACACCCAGCGTCATCTGGCTCGCGTGTTTCAGGAAACCGATAAAAACAAGCGAGAGCAGGATAAGGAGCAGGGCGCACGCAACGAATTTTTTCGCCGAAAATCCGGCGGCCAGGATAAGGAATTCACTGACAAAAATGCTGAAAGGCGGCATCCCCGCGATGGCCAGGGCCCCGAGAAAGAAGACGATACCCAGGAGCGCCCTCTTCCGGAAAACGCCCCTCACCTTTTCGATCTCCTTGGTCTGAAAAAGGTAAAGCAGGTGGCCGGAACTGAAAAAGAGCAGTGATTTTGTGAACGCGTGGTTCACGATGTGAAGGAGCGCGCCGTAAATCCCGAGCGCGCCGCCGAATCCCAATCCCACGGCCGCGAGCCCCATATGCTCGACACTCGAATACGCCAGGAGGCGTTTGTAGTCCTTCTGCTCAAGGATGAAAGGCACGGACACGGCCACCGAAAGCACTCCGAAGAAGACAAGGAGCGTGCCGGAGAACGAGGAGCCGGTGGCGGCGCTGGTCAGGATGTGGAACCTCAGGATCCCGAGGGTCGCACAGCTCAAAAGTACGCCGGAAAGGAGCGCGCTCACCGGGGCCGGCGCCTGGCTGTGCGCGTCCGGAAGCCAGGAATGGAACGGCGCGAGACCGGCCTTGGTGCCGTATCCCACGAGGATGAAAATGAAGGCAAGCCGGAGGACCCGCGGGTCCAGCTGACCGGCCCTGCTTAAAAGAAAGGTCCAATCGAGCAGCAACTCGCCTTCTCCCGCAGCGGCCTGCGCGATGGCGGAATAATAGACCAGGATGATCCCGAAAAGCGCGAGCGCGATCCCCACACTGCAAAGGATCAGATATTTCCACGCGGCTTCAATCGAGCTTCTCTTGTCATCCACGTTAACCAGGAACGCGGAAGCGAGCGTCGTTCCCTCGATCGCGATCCACATGATACCGAGGTTGTTGGAAAGAACGGTCAAAAGCATGGTGAAAAGAAAAAGGTGGAAAAAAAAGGCATACCGGCGGATCTTCGCGGGAGAAAGCACGGCGTCCTCCTTCCCGAAAATATATCCTCCCGCGTAAGCGGCCGAAAGCACGCCGACGCTCGTGATCAGCAACACAAAGACCGCGGACAAGGCATCCATCATGAGGTTCTTGCCGAACGCGAACACGCATTCCGGCCGATCGGGCGCAAACACAAAGAACCACGCCCCTACCGCGGAAAGCGCGGCGCCGGCCATGAACACAAGGCGCGTGATCCTTTTGGGACACGGAACCAGGCAGAGGAACGCAAAAACCAGCGGTGCCCAAAGCACCTTATCGATCGTCATCTCGTCATCCTTTTAAAGCGGTCATGTCATCCACGTTGATACTCTCGAAAGCGCCGCGGATCTTGAAAACAAAGATACCCATGATCAGCCCGGCGACCAGCACGTCAAAAAAGATCCCTATCTCGACCAGGAGCGGCATGCCAAAGGTCATCGTAACACCCATCAAAAAAAGACCGTTCTCGATCAGGAGCAGGCCGAGGACTTGACTGATCGCCTTTTTTCGCGTCGTCATCATCAGCATACCGAAAAAAACGGTCGAGACCGCGAGGGGGATAAACTCGCCCAATGAGACCGGGTTCAGGATCTTGCCTTCCCTCGTCACATAGAACGAAACAAATACGAGCAGCACGGCCAGAAGGAGCGAGAACGGGATATTGATGTAGCTTTCGATCTCCTTGCGGATACCGAGCCGCAGAATGATCCGGAAAAAGACGTGCGGGATCACGATTGTTTTCAGAACAAGCGTCAGAACGGCCGAGACCATCAGGTGTTCGACGTGGTTTGTGGACGCAATCACGGCCGTAATCGCCGCGAGAAAGAACGAGTGGGTCGCATAAGCGCGTATGCACGCCCCGATCTGCGGGGACGCCAGCATCCAAAAGGAAGCGATCACGAGCATCATGCCGAGAAAATGTGTCAGTGAAACCGCGATGCTGTCGGTCATAGCCCCCTCCCGATGATTAATTGCCCCAGAAGTGAAAGGATCGCCAGAACAAATGCGACGGCAAGCAGGTCCGGGGCCCTGAAAAGGCGCAATTTCGAAGAGTGGATCTCGATCCAGCCGACTACAAAGGCCAGAATAAAAATTTTCGCGAGAAAGAAGACCAGCGAAAATCCAAGGGCCGGAAAATCCCCGGCCGCCGCAATCCCCCAGGGAAAGAAAAGATCCGCCAAAAGCGTCAGGAACACGAGCTGCTTGATCTGATGGCTCCATTCGATCAGGGCCAGGTAGCGGCCGGAATATTCGAGGATCATGGCTTCGTGAATCATGGTTAGCTCGAGGTGCGTGGCCGGATTGTCCAGGGGGATCCGTCCGCTTTCCGTAATCGTAACGATCAGGAGCGCACCGAAAGCGAGACTCGTGAAGAAAAGGACCTGCATCGGAGGTTCGGAAGCAAAATACACAGACATGCTTTCCAGAGACAGTGTCCGGGCGCGAAAACTCAGGGCGAAAAATGCCAGCAGGAGCGCCGGTTCCGCGAGCGACGAAAGCGTCATCTCGCGGCTCGAACCCATGCCGCCGAATGTCGTTCCCGTGTCCAGAGCCGCGAGAGCCAGAAAAAACCGCCCCAGCGCCAGAAGATAAACAAAAAGGATCACATCTCCCGTAAAACCGAAGAGGGACCGCGTCCAGAGGACGGGAACCATCGATGCCGCCGCAAGAGTCGACGCGAAAAGGACCCACGGCATCGCGTGGAAAATCCAGGATGCCGTTTCCGGGATCACCATGTCTTTGCGGAACAATTTCCAGAGGTCCGCATAGGCCTGGATGAGGCTGGGTCCCACACGGTTCTGGGAAGCCGCTTTCATTTTTTTGATGAACCAGCTCACGGCAGGCGCGAGCGCCATGAGAAAAAAGACCTGAAAAAGGGACAAAAGAACGGCGCTCATGTCCGACCTCCGTAGAAAAGGAGAAGGAGGATCAGCGTCACGAAAATATAGCTCAGATAAAGCTGGATGTGCCCGGTCTGGATCTGTTTGGCTTTCCTGGAAAGTTCGGCGACAATGTCCGCGAGCGGCTGGTAGACCCATTCGTCGGCATGATGCGTGATTTTTGACTCAAAACGCTGGGTGGTCCGGAGCAGTTCGTGGCCTTCGTCCTCAAGCTCGACCCGGCTCGTCGGCTGATAAAGGAAAGAGAGGATCCGGCGCAAAGGTTTGGAATAACCCGTAGCCGTGTATTGCATTCGCGGACTAAGCCGGGGCATCCCGCAGTCCCATCTCGGACCGATACGGAAAAGTTTTTTCCCGAGCAGAACCCGCAGGAGAACCATGCTGACAACCATGAAACCCAAAAGGATCACGGCGACAAAAGCGGGGGAAAACTGGCTTGCGCCCGAGGGCGAGGTTAAAAAGAATTTCCGTACCACGGCGGCCATCGGAAGATCCGCTCCCGACAGTTCTCCGGCAATTCTGCCGAGAATCTTCACGATCCACGGTGCCGCAAGAGCCAGCCCGAAACAATTCACGGCCAGGATCCCCATGCCCGTCTTCATGGACCCGCTCACCTCGCGCGCTTCAGACGCGTGAGCGGAACGGTGCTGACCCAAAAAAGTGATCCCGAAGGCCTTCACAAAACAGGTGGCCGCGAGGGCGCCCGCGAGACCCAGAAGCGCGGCGAGGATCGGCGAAAAAGACCGTATGGTAACGTCCGCGCTTTCGGATCCCATAAGAAGCGCGACAAAGGTCAGCCACTCGCTTACAAAACCGTTGAGCGGCGGAAGCGCGGAGATCGCTATGGCTCCGGTCAGGAAAAAAACTGCGGTCCATGGCATTTTCCGGATTAACCCCCCGAGATCTTCCATACTGCGCGTATGCACCGCGGAGAGGACGGCGCCGGAGCCGAGAAAGAGAAGGCCTTTGAAAAATGCGTGATTGATTACGTGATAAAGCGCGGCCATCAGGGAAAATCCCGCGTAAAGAGGCTGGTGAAACGCCTTAAAAACAGCCGCCATCCCGACCCCAAGAAGGATGATCCCGATATTTTCAATACTTGAAAAAGCGAGCAGTTTTTTCAGATCGTTTTCCATCAAGGCATACAGGATGCCGAGGAGCGTGGAAAGAACGGCCACCGCGAGGATCGCATAGCCCCACCACACCGGCACCTCTCCCAGAAAATCAAAAAGGAATAGCAGGAGTGCGTAAACCGCGGTTTTGATCATCACACCCGACATGAGCGCCGAGATGTGACTCGGGGCCTGCGGGTGAGCCTGGGGCAGCCAGATATGGAGCGGAATCACACCGGCCTTGGTTCCGAAACCGATAAGCGCCGCGAGAAAGATAGTGTTCCTGAGCCCCGGAGAAAGCGTCCCGGCGGCCGCCCGGAATGCTTCGAACGAGAAACTTCCGGCGTGCATGGAAAGGAGCCAGAATGCCGCGGCGATCAATGCCGTCCCGGCATGCGTCATGATGAGATACAGCATACCAGCCTTGCGGGCTTCGGGTTTTTCGTGTTCAAAGACAACAAGAAAATAGGACGCGAGCGACATCAGTTCCCAAAACATGAGGAAGTAAAAGGCGTTCCGGACGGTTACGACAAGCAGCATCGCCAGAATGAAGACGTTGTAGAAAAATCCGAGCAGCGCGATGTTCTTCCTGCCTCGGAACTCGCGGCGGGTATAACCGACGGCAAAAACAGAGGCCGCAAGCGAGATCGAGGAAATAACCAGTATGAAAAATGCGGAAAGGGGGTCGGCTGCGAATCGCAAAGGACCCACAGGGAGGCTCCCCCGCCATTCGACGGCCCAGGATGTGCCCGTCAGGAGAACGGAAAGCGAAAAAAGAACGCCCGCGGCGCTTGCAAGGACCGCAAAACCATGCGTTACGCGGTTTGCGTTCTCACCGCGCTGGTTAAAAAGAAAGCTCGCGATCCCTCCCAGACAATGGGAAAGAACCTGTGTATAGAACAGTAATGCCATTGCTTCTCAAAACCACCTTAAGACCCTTGTCGTGATCCCTGCGGAGAACACTTGGATCTTTTGCTTTTCGCGGGTTTCCATGCGGCGAACCTTGCGGTTACACGAGGCTGAATTTTTTTATGTTTCGAAGAGCCCCCTGACAAAATTTACGGCCCGGCTTTCATATATACAGGAAAAAAAAACGCTGTCAATGAACTATTTGATCCCGAATCTCTCTCCCAAAATGCGCGAGACCAGCATGCTCGCAACGGTGTCGCCCGTGGAATTAACCATCGTGGCGGGAGGATCGATCAGCGTGCCGACCATGGAGATCAGCGGAAGCGCTTCGGCCGGAAATCCGTAGAGCGTCACGATCAGAAGCTCTCCCAGGAACCCGCCGCCCGGGATTCCGCTCATGACCATGCCGGAGAGCAGTGCGATGCCCACGGCCGTGGCATACGTCCCCCACCCGTGAAACGGTAAGCCAAAAAAAGCAAAAAGAAGCGAAATCTTCACGATCGCTCCCATACAGGTCCCGTCCATATGGATCGTGGCGCCCACCGGGATCACGATGCGGCTGACATCCTTCGGCACACCGATCCGGTCCGCGGCTTCGAGGTTCGCGGGGACAGTGGCTACACTGCTCCCCGTCCCCCACGCGGTCAGCGCGGGAGGCATGATATTCCCCCAGAAATCCCGGAACCCTTTTTTTCCCCCGGCTAGCCAGACGTAAAGCGATGAGCCCGCGAAAAAATAAAACAGCGCGAACGGATAATAAACCGCGATCACGCGAAAATAAGAGCCCGGAAGGTCCGGGCCGAGCGTCCCGACAAGGTGCGCGAAATAAGCCCCGAGTCCGACAGGCGCGTAGAACATGATGAGATGGATTACTTTCATCATGACCTTGTTTCCCGCAGTCAGAAAATTCACGAATGGTTTTCCCTCTTCGCGCGCGAGCGATGCGGCAAGCCCGATCAGGATCGCAAAAACAATCAGGGCCGGCATATTCTGTCTTGAGAGCAGGTGCGCGAAATCCGGCACCGTGAATGCGCGCACGATCCGGGCCGTCGCGTTGTTCTGACGGAAATCCTCCGGAAGCTCGAAGATCGGATGCCCCAAAAGGACAGGCGGGAAAAGCTTTACTCCGAGGATCATCAGGCACGATGAGACGATCCCCGTCACGACAAAGATCAGGATCATCCAGCCCATGATCTTTCCGAGCCGGCGGAGGTCGGACATTTCCGCGATCGCGGAGGAGATCGAAAAGAAAACAAGCGGGACCACGGCCGTAAAGAGCAGGTTCAGGAAGACATCGCCAAGCGACTTCAGGACCGCCGATTTTTCCTTCAGCAAGATCCCGAGGCCCGCGCCGACGGCGACGGAGAAAATCAGCAGGATGGAAAAGGAGTAGTGCCTTAAAAAATGATGCTTCACATACCCGTTCGCTCGGGACTATGGGTTCGGGACCCGAGTTGGTTCCCCGTTTAATCTTCCGCGAGGTACGAGCCCCGAGCGACGAGTCCCGTCTGTCGTGTTCAGGCAGACGCATTCTATGTGATTCTTCCGGCAAAATCAGCAATCTTCCACTCACCGCATCAAGACCGGGTCTTGGCAGGCGGTAAACTCACGGGGTTTTAATGCAAGATCCAAAATCTAAAAAAAGATCCCCATCGTCATTAGCGCAAGACCAATCGCGGCAGTCGACAGCATTACCGCTTTCATGGCGAGTGGTTCAACCATCAGGGCCAGGATCATTTCCCGGTATTTCTTCCAAAAAAATGCGCCGCCCGCAACCTTGAGGAGGGTCAGGGTCATAACAAAGGTCACGACGAAACCCTCGCTGCTCATCTCCATGAAAAACATGGCCCACGTCCCCAAAACCAGGGCTGTCCAAACGACATTGATCCAGAGGACGTATTGCGGCCGTTTTTCGGGCATGACCCTGGGTATCAGGTTTTTCCAGATACCCGGCCAGAACGCGGCCAAAAATCCTCCAACAACCATCCCCCCGCCCAAAATGATGCTTAAATATTCGAAGAACATCATTTAATCCCTTTAAGGCCGCAAGACACAAAGTCACGCGCCGCATGAAAGTTTTCCGTCATGTGTCCTTATGGCCCGTGGCTCGCGATCGTCTGTTCCGTCCTTCCATGATGAGTGTCACCCCGACCGAAAAAAAAGAAAGGAATCCGGCGAGCGCGAAGATTGGCTGTCTCAATGTTCCCGCCCAAAACGCGACCGCGATCAGCACCATCCCCGGAAGAAACCATTTAAGCCAATAGTCCGTCTTCGTCATGGTGACAGTCTGCCCTGCTTTCTCCTCCGGGTCAATGTTTCCTGACGGGAATAATCGTTTTTTGATCCCGCACTTTATGTGTTTTAAGCGGCGGAGGAGAGAGCGGAGTAAGCGGCATGAATTTCTGTCAGATAATTGCTGAGAAGCCGGCTTGTCGTGCGGACCTTCCCGAAAACCCTCGGCCCGCCGATCCAATCACGGACGGCGAAAAGGAGCGTGACGCCTTTTTGCGAGTGTTCGCGAGGCAGATCGTCATGGATAAGGTAGGATTCCTTCAGTTTCTCCGGCGCTACGGCATCCAGCCGGGCCGCAAATTCATCCAGGGTATCGACATTTTCCCGCGCATCAAAAACACATGTTCGTCCCGGATTTTTCAGAAGAAGTTCCCACGAGGCATTCTGGCGGGCTTCAACAATGATCCGGGATCTTCCCGCCGGCCTCCCCCGCGAACGACGATTCTGCGCCGCTTCCCTGATTAAACCGTTTTGAAACTCAAGCAATTTTTCTCGCGAAGCACCCGGCACCACAATTTGAATGAAAAGATCGTGAGATACCGCCAAATCCACAGCCTGTCTCACCGCGGGATGCGAAGGATCGATCATCTCCAAAATAACCGAGAGTTTATCCCCCGCATCCCGGGCTTTCACATCCTGAAAGATTATTTCCAGACCCCGGGTTGCGGCGTCGCTCTTATTCGCTGCGGAGCCCGATCCGACAAGCAGCGCGATCATTCTTTCGCGTCCCATTTCCAGAACTCTCGAATGACGGATCACTCCCCTCGCGGCATTAACCGCTACTTGTCTTTCTGATTCGGCAAGCTCGGCACGCATTTGCTTTTCAGAACCTGTTTCACGGGTTTCGGAACGGGCGAGCTTTCCGTTCATCTTCAGCGGATCTCCCGTAATAGTTATTGAAAAATTACTTCCGAGGGAGCCCTTATCCGTGAGAAACCCGAGCTTTTCACCCCGAAGCAAATAGTTTTCATAAAAACGATCCGAGCGCTCCCAGTAGGAGGTCCAGACCAAATCCTTCTCGCCTTTGCGATACAACAAACTTAATACCGCGTCCATCAAAAAAACGCCCTTGCCCTTATCTCCGTCTTTTTTCGAGACAATTCGTTTGAGATTATTCAAAGAAAAAACCGTTGCCGGCCTTAGATGCGCAAATCCTCTAAGGTTATTCTTTTCGCCCAGCAACAACAGGGTCGTTGAAACGCCCCCGATGGCCCTGTCCCAATCCTCCTTGTTTCCAAAGGCTTCCCTGTCTTCAAAAGCGGCTCGCTCAAGTGCCGCGATCTCACCGGCAATATCGCTTTTTGCTTCCGCGGCCAACCTTATGCGGCCGAGGTCAACAATCGTTCCGAACACCGGATCGCTCGCGATAACAGATTCGTCAGGGATTGCTAGTTCCGAAAGAGCACCGGCGGGCGGCCGGGGCACATCGGATCCATCCTTCCGAATCTCGCTTCGTTTGGCCGGACTTTCCGGAGAGGGGGCAAAAACCCACCGGAGCAGGGTGGTATTATCCGGCGCATATTCTCCTCCGGCAAATTCAATATAATCCTGCGCTCGCGCCGATCCCGAAGCGAGGTAGCGGATCCGTTCATCTTGTATCGTTTTAAGATCGCCGACGTGATAACCATGAATGCCATCGGTCGCAACAAGTATCTCTACCGAACTTTTCGCGCCTCTCAGATCCAGACGGGTGATGAAGGGTTTCGACACCAAAACCTTTCTGAAGCTTCTGTCACCGAAGGCTCGGGTCAGAGAAAAAAAATGGCGCGTGCGAAGGTTCATTAACCGCGGGACATTCGAGCTTTTAACTATTTTAAAACCGGGAGCAGAAAGCAGCGCGGGATCATCGCCGACGGTATGCTGAGGGAAAGACAGAAACTCACGGTTGTCTTTCAGGACATAAACGGGAGAATCTCCGACAATCATCACGAAGAGGTCCTTTTTATTGTCGGGAACAAAAACCGCTGATAGCGTCGACCCGGAATCAAACCAAACCGTCAAAAGATGAAGTGTGCGGAATGTCCCGGAGAATGCCGCCCGGATATCACCTCCGCGCAGGAGAACCATAAATCTAAAAACGGGGGCGAGCAACAACTGAAGCAGTCTTGAGACGCGGGAGCCGTTATGCCCGTCCATAACGGCCATCAACCTCCCGGACGAAAGGAATCCGGGAACCGCAACCCGGATCTCCTGATTTATAAAACGGTCCTCCTGATATTTTTTTAATCCCCGGGTTTGGGCCGACTGTGGAACTTCCCGTAACTCGGATCGCTTTATGACGGCTCCGTCGGGGTTGACCCAAAAGGTTTTGTAAATTTCTTCGTCCAAAAAATGATTGGATTTAACCCGAATGCGGCGGGCTCCGGTCTCATTATCGGGCTTTCCGACGCTCACCGCGATCCCGATCATGTGGTCGTGATCATTATGAATTAGCACGGGACCAGAAAAACTTTCCCGAATCGTTTTCAAAAAACCCTCTCTCGCCGATTCTCCCGCAGCGAAAAGATGCACTGCCGCTTTTTCTGTAATTCCTTTTTCCAAAAAAATTCTTTTGATGCTGGCAAGATACTCCTGAAGTTCCGGGTTCGAAATATAATTCCTGTCGCTGTTCCATGGCGAAATGTGCGCCGCACCCACCTTCCCATTTTCAAAAGCGAGAAGGAAAACGCATTGGCCTGACTGAAGTCCTCCGGAAGCAAACGGCTCATTATCATAAACCTGCAGCATATTCTCCCTGAGATAGCCCCTGATACCCTGGGGAAAGGGTATCCCCGCGGTGATGTCGTAAACAGGGTTTTCGGGATAATCATCCGGCGGTCTTTCACCCGTGATCATCTCTGTGATCAAATGTCCGAGAACCTTTACCGAGGGATTCGTTTGGTAGCGAATAGCGCCGCAAATTTCAAGAAACATTACGGCCGAAAAACCGGTCAGGGCGGTCCGGTAAAGAATTTTCGGCAGCCGGGAAATCCGCGGCGAGATTATTTGTCTCAGTTCGCTTCGCCGCGGGTAATTCTTTCCTTCGGGCTCGAAAACAAAGCCCACCTGCCAGCCGCTGACACCGGAATCAAAAACAGCTTGCCGTTCAAAAGGTTCCGTAAGCCGGAACCCATGCTTTTCAGCCTCATGAATAAAAAAATCCATCTGCTGAAGATCTTTGGCGGCGCGGATCCTTTCTTTTAAAAGCCATTCTCCCCTGCGAAAATTTTCTTCGAAGATCTTTAGAATTTCGGCGGTTTTTCCGGGATCCGGGGTGTCGCCGGAAGCGCTGATGATAGTTTTGAAAATCTCCAGAACCCGCGAAAGAAAGGCAGCGGATAAAGGATCCTTTTCACCGAAAAACCATATTTCTGCCTGACGTTCGGCCGCCAGGATTTTTAAGGTTCTGAGGCTTCTCAATATGCCGGAAAAGCCATTTGGGACATCCGGGGATTCAAGGAAAGCGTTGACGGCTTCAAGAAGACCGCTTTCCCTGATACGTTCGAATTGCTCCAGATCGATCTTGGCTTTTTCGATGATTCCCGAATCGGCGCGGTGCATGATAAAAAGAGCTCTTGCTCCTTTCTTCATGACTCTGGTAAGTTTCAAGAGAACCTCCGCCTCGTTCATGTACTCCAGGGCGTATTGGCTGACCACCGCATCCAGATCTTTCGGGAGTTCCGTCAGGTCCAGATCCTCACCCCGGGACCGGACAAAATGAACGCTCTCGGGAATATAATCCTTGCCGATATCCGCTCCGTCCAACGCCCAAAGCTCGAAGTTTTTCTTCGTCTGAAGCGCTTGCCGGGCAACAAAAAGATTTCCGGCACCGAGATCAAGGACCTTGGAGCCGACAGGAACTCCTTCAAAGAAGTTCTGCCAAAAAGCCCCATAGGCTTCCTGATGCCTTGCATCCAGAGAGGTTTCACGTTCTCCTGAAAAATGCTGTGTCCACCACAAAAAAGGTTTATCCAATGCGTGATTTTCGGTCTTGATGGTCTGTGGAAGCGGAGACGGTTCCGGCTCACTTTGAACGGATCGAACCGCCTCCTCCGGACCGTGAGAAGAAGCAATCCGAAAATTGTTTAAAAAATCCCGAACAAACGGGTTCGCCATCAGCTTTTCCATAGAAGAGGATATGTTGAAACTTTCCGTCAGAGACGCATCTGTGAGCTGCTTTTTCGTGAGAAAAAGAATCTCAGAGACCTCGCCTTGCCCTTTGATGCTCTTTTTCCATTTTTTAAGGCGTTTGATGAATTCAGAATAGTTTTTCCCCCGGGCATCGTCCAAAAAAACCTTAAACTCTCTTATTGCCGAAATTTCACGGGGAGTCGGGATATAAACATAAAAACTGGTTCGTCGAGGCTCCCACTTTCTTCCGTCATCAAACATACCACGCTCTCCGGCAAGAACGAGATTCCCTTCCGGCTGATAACCTTCACCCCAGATATGCGCCATCCCTGTCTCCTCGGAAATTTCCCTCAGGATTGTTGAATCATAAGGGTTCTGGGCCCGGGAGTAAGTGCCGGGCTCTACCATACCTCCGAAAAATTTCATTTTTTGTTTGCCTTCGTTCTCGTGAGGTGAACGCATCAGAACAAATTCTTCGGTGTCCGGGATAAACAGAACTGCCTTGGCGTTGCGAAGCAAAACCTGTTTTCCCTCCTTCCGTTCCCTTTTAACCGAGCCGCTGATAAATGTTCCATCCTCAAGAAAAACAAGATCGGCGACCCCGGCATCCAGGCTGCCGAGGATATGTTCTTCTCCGTTCGACATAACCTCTATCACTTCCAGATGCCGGCCCGAAAGACGAAGCTCTCCCGAAAGAACTTTTTGAAGAAGCCGTGTCCGATGTTTCGGAAGGATCGGTGTTTTTGATGTCTTGCCAAGCACGCCAAGCTGATTGCGAAGCGTGAAATAATCGCGGGGGATTTTAAAAAGACGGGCAATTTTCTTTAACCATTTCCCGGGAGTTTTAAAAAAGAGAACAAGTCTTCCCCGGACGAATCTTTCTCTGAAATGACGAGGGAAAGAAAACTTGTCATTCGAAGCATTATCAAAGCCTCTCGCTTCGGCTCGGACGGAAACGGCTTCGCGAGATTCATAAATTGTTTTCGTGCCGCCGGGGACGGCAGAGGGCTCCGCTTGATCCCGATCCGCACCGGATTCTCCCGGGGATTTTTGGGAGGCGACCGATCTGATTTCATATCTGCCGGTTATTTTTTCCTTTTCATCGCGGAAATCTTCCGCACCCAAACCGGCCTTTCGGGCGTCCGCCGGGAGTTCTCCCCCTCCCCACGAAAAACCGTGGGCCGCCACCGCCGGGGACCTGAGGCGAGCGATCAACTCATGGTCAGGCACATCCCGGCTGCTGATTTTTTGAAGGGCTTCCCGAAATTTTTCGAAAAGATGATCAGCGGTAGCGGCGCCAAGGTCGTTTCGAAGATGGGCAAAACCTGCGCCGACGGAGGAGATTCGGATACTGGAAGGCATCGCCGTATTCCTGAAAGGCTTTTTCGGGGCTTCCTTGCTTTCCGAAAGAGGTTTGCATGTCCGTTCATTTTTAAACCCAAGCATGAGATCAAGATAAGGGCCCGGATTTTCCGGTTTTGTAATACGCGGTGAAACGCGAATATAAGAAACACCGTTTCTCCGAAATAATTCCGCAATTCCTCCGGAGTGGAATCCTCCCGTGACAAGAATGGCGTTGGATTCCTTGAGTAAGCGCATCTTCCTGAGCGTTTTATCAAATATTATTTGTTCACGTGCCGTAGCGGTTTTATAAAAACTGAGCGCGGCCGAAAAAGCCGCCTGAAGGCCGGGGGAAGAATGGAGGGCGGAAAATGGGGTTTTAACTTCACTGTTTCCCGCAGAATGCCATCCGCCATCCAGTTGCTGGTATTCCTCCCTCGTCATCTCCAGCGCAAAGAGTTTTTTCAGAAGTAGGTATTCCCTGTAGCGTTTTACAGTGTTTTGCTCCTCCCGGCTCGACGCGAGTTTATCGAGAATCATGCCGCGGAGCTTCGCGGTTTCTCTTAAAAGATCTTCCGCCTGAATCTCTGAGGAAAGAATCGAAATACCGGTCAACCGGGTCAAACAAGGGTATTCCTCGAACCGGAATCCCCTGGGCACGGCAACCGCGTAAAAAGTTTCGAGCTGGGTGCGGACATCAGAAACCCGGGAGGATGATGCCGGCCGCAAGACGGAGTCAAAGTCCCGAAAAAAATCGGTTAATTGTTTTTCTTCCAGCCAGGTTTTTAGTTTTTTTTCTTCGAATTGTTCGCTTCCATCCGTCCGATCGCCCTCTTTTTCAAGAGCTTTCAGCCTGAAAAACCGAACAAGCTGGGGCCAGTCGTATTGTTCCGCGGGATCAGAAAGATCGACTTTGAGGTAGCTGACGGCATCCTTCATCAATCTTTCCAAACCGGCAAAGCGCTGGTCCGCGATCTCTTCCCAAAAGGCCCACTCCTTAAAAAAAGCCCTGAGTTCAGGGTTAAATATCCGGGCAACTTCTCCCGAGATTTTAGTGCGAAGCTTTTTCAGAAAAAGATCCGCCTCCGCCTTGTTGGCGTAAACTTCCCTGAATTGTTCCAGGTTCTTTTTATAAAGAGCCAAATCTTCCGCCCCCCAAACAACAGGAAGGGTTTCACGGGCCGAACCTTGCTTCGCCGAAGCTGCCGCGGCAAGATCCAGCTCGACTCCTCCGGCAAGCCCCATGCGGTTAAGCTCGGCAAGAAACTTCATGTTAAGATCAGCGTCGTCAAAAAAATGAAGCGCTTCGGGATCCAGCTTCCGCCACGCGCCTTCCAGGAAGACCGTTTTCAAACCGTGGGTTCTTCGAAAATAACTTAAGAGTTTTTCAATATTAGCTTGCCCTTCCGGCTGGCCGTGAGCTTCCTCAATGTGGATAACAAACGGCACCGGGAAGGCCGCGGGAAGCTTTTGATGGAGAGGTTTAAAGCTCTCACGGATCATTCCGAAATCCGGAGGGACCAGGATTTCATCAATAAGGGAAGGGAGATTAACCTCTGCCCGCGGGCCTGAAACCTGGAGCGGAGCGGCAGCCTGCAAAACCGTGGTTGATGAAAAAATAATCAGCATGGCAAAGCTGACCACGCGCAACCAAATATAAGCCGCCCCCTTGTTTATCAGCATAAACTTTTCTTCCAAGTGCCTTTCCTTAAATGAGTTGATCGTGGATTAAGGATAACATCCCGGTTTTTTCTTAGCAAATCGATTTAAAATGTCTTTATAACTAAACATAGCATTAAATAGCTTTGATGTTTAAAATTATCTTTTTATTATCTTTTTTATGAATTTATATTTGAAATGGTTCTGTTTGATGGGTGTTTTCCGCCGGACTCCAAGAAAACAGATGCTGCGGCCCTGATCCCGTTTTTGTCTCCGAATCTCAAAATGTCGGTGATTTAACCTGGAAAAATCTCATGATATAATGCTGTCTCTCTGTGGTTGCCTTTCCCCTTGAGCGGGTGGGGCATATCCCGGAGTAATATCAATAGCTTGAACCGGCTTTGTTTATCTTTTAAACCTGATTTGCGTCTTGCTCATAACAAAATAGATGGCCCCTCGGGGTGAGTGGTTCGGAAGGTTTTCCCGACCCGCTCAAATGGATAAAGGAATCGGTTCTTTAACTCAGGAGGAATTTATTATGTCGTTTGAACTGCCGAAACTGCCCTATGAACTGGAGGCGCTTTCACCTGCTCTTTCAAAAGAGGCTTTAGACTACCATTACGGCAAGCACCACCAGACTTATGTGACAAACCTCAACAAGTTGACCGAAGGAAAGCCCGAGGCCTCAAAGTCTCTCGAGGAATTGGTCAAAACCACCAGGGGCGGCATTTACAATAACGCCGCTCAGGTTTGGAACCATACTTTTTACTGGAACTGTTTGAAACCTCAGGGGGGAGGCGTCCCTTCCGGAACGCTCGCTGATGCCATCAACGCATCGTTCGGAAGTTTTGAGGAGTTCAAAACCTTTTTCTCAAACGCGGCCCTGACCCTTTTCGGATCCGGCTGGATCTGGCTCGTGAAAGACGAGGATGGATCTCTCGGGGTCGAATCACTTTCCAATGCCGGCAATCCCCTTGTCAATAATCAGAAGCCGCTCCTCACGATCGATGTCTGGGAGCACGCCTATTACATTGATTACCGGAATGCGCGGGCAAAATATATCGAGGCTTTCTGGACCGCGGTGAACTGGGATTTTGTCGCATCTCAGCTCGGGTAAAACACGCCTGTCGCCTATATAGCTTACAGCTGAAAAGGTTTTTTTCTGCGGGCTGAAGGCTATGGGCAGCCGGCTAGTTAAGGGCTGACTCCATTCGAAGAACTGCCTTTTCAGCCAGCGTGTATTGAGGGTTTTGTTCCAGGGCGTGGCGATACGCGTCCAGCGCCTTGAGCCAGTCTCCCCGGTGCTCCCAGACCCGGCCCAAGTTATACCAGGCATAAAAACGACCGTCATAGCGCTCGGCCACCGTGGCTTTTTCGATCCATCCAGCGGCTTCTTCCCACCGTCCCGTTTCTATCAGATAGGCGCCGATATCATTGTAGGGGTTTCCGTAATCAGGATCGAGGCGGATCGCTTTTTCACACTCTCTTATCGCATCCCCGTATCGGCCTTTGAGGCTGTAGGCCCACCCCAAAAAATTATGGGCCTCTGCGGTCGGATTAAGCTCTATGGATTTTAAATAAAGAGCGATTGCCTCATCGATCCGCCCGACCATCTGATGGTCATAGGCTTCGGTCAGGAGCCGCTGGGCTTCTTCCTGTTTATCCCCGGGGTCAAATTCTGTCATGGATCTTTCCTCAGGCGGGTTATCCTCCCGTCCAAGCCTTCTGCATGAACGGGTTGTTTCTTTTTTCGATGCCGATCGTTGAGCTTGAGGCTTCGCCATAGGCGTGTCCGGAGTAAACCCTGATTTTTTCATCCAGCCCGGAGAGCCGCTTCAGACTCTTTGCCATTTTTCGCTCATCCCCCCCGGGAAGATCGCAGCGGCCGCAGGCACCGGGGAAAAGGGTGTCCCCCGACAAAAGAATATCCCCCGACAAAAAACATTGCGCTCCCTCCGTATGCCCGGGCGTGTGGAGAACTTCCAGCTCGACTTCCCCGATCCGGATCTTCATGCCGTCATGCGTTTCGACAATATGCTCCGTAAATTCTTTCAGATATTTCGCCTCATCTTTATGAACGTAGATCTTGCATCCGGTTTTCCGGATCAGCTCCTCCACTCCGTTCGCGTGGTCAAAATGAGTGTGGGTCAGGAGACCGGCCGTGATTTTCATCCCGTCGGCTTCGGCTTTCCTTAAAACGGAACCCACATCCCACGCCGGATCAACCATGGCACACTGTTTGCTTTTTAGATCCCCGATCAGGTAAACAAAGTTGGCCATGTGCCCGACTTCGAGCTGTTTGAAATAAAGATTATTCACAGCAACAGCATCCGGTTTTTTTGACTTTTTCGTAGTAAATCACTTCGAGCACAGGGTCGTCCTGGAGTTTGAGCCGCTTCTTTTCGGTAAATACGGGCGGGATCTCCGGATAAAGGACATCGCCGTCATAATCGGCATGGATACGGGTCAGATAAATGCCGTCTACAAGATCGATCGTGGTCCGATACAGCTCGGCGCCTCCGATGATAAAGCTGTCCTTCGTCCGGACATGCTTCAAAGCTTCTTCAAGCGAAGTGAAATAGGTCTGCCCGGGATAAGGGTTCTGTCCGCTCCGGTCAAGAACGATATTGTCACGTCCGGGAAGGGCCTTGCACCCGAGGCTTTCGAACGTTTTAAGCCCCATAATCACCGTTTGACCAAGCGTGGTCGCTTTAAAATGCTGAAGATCCCTGGGAAAATGCCAGGGAAGCCGGTTGGCCCGTCCAATAACACGATTGTTCGCAACGGCAACGATGTGAAAAAGCATAAAACAAACCTCCTGAATTATTCTGAAGCGTTGTTCACAAACACAAAATAATACCAAACGCCCCGTCTTGAGCGTCAAACCGCAACCGGCGCTTTGATCGCCGGGTGAGGATCGTAGCCCTCAAGCGAGAAGTCCTCATACTTGAATTCAAAAAGATTGCTTACTTCCGGGTTCAGTTTCATCCGCGGAAGCGCCCTGGGTTCGCGGGAAAGCTGAAGGTTCACCTGCTCCCTGTGATTCGAATAGATGTGGACATCCCCGAAGGTGTGAATAAATTCTCCCGGCTTAAGTCCGGTTACTTGCGCCATCATCATGGTAAGAAGCGAATATGAAGCGATGTTAAAGGGAACTCCGAGAAAAACATCGGCACTGCGCTGGTAAAGCTGGCAGGAAAGACGCCCGCCGGCAACATAGAACTGAAAAAAGGCATGGCACGGCATCAAAGCCATTTGATCAAGGTCCCCGGCATTCCAGGCGCTGACGATGATCCGGCGGCTGTCCGGGTTTTCTTTTATCGCCTCAACGGCTTGGGTGATT
This sequence comes from Candidatus Omnitrophota bacterium, assembly GCA_022705945.1. Taxonomy (GTDB): domain Bacteria; phylum Omnitrophota; class Omnitrophia; order Omnitrophales; family Aquincolibacteriaceae; genus UBA1443. Next base: position 26,522 of record JAKJDL010000008.1, read on the forward strand.
TGATCGATCCGGCGGCCGTCCGCGGCCTCCCAAGAACGCCACTGCTTTCCGTAGACGGGCCCGAGATCCCCGTTCGCGTCAGCCCATTCATCCCAAATCGTCACCCCGTTATCTTTCAAGAACCTGATGTTCGTGTCGCCGCGAAGCATCCAGAGAAGTTCGTAGGTCACCGATTTCATATGAACTTTTTTGGTCGTAAGAAGCGGAAAGCCTTCCGAAAGATCAAAACGCATTTGATAGCCGAAAACACTGACCGTCCCGGTCCCCGTCCGGTCCTTTTTTTCATGGCCGTGATCGAGGATGTGCCGGAGGAGATCGAGATATTGCTTCACGGGATCACCGCCTTGTCTTCCGCTGTTTCCTTCACGAATTTGTCATTGGTCACATTCAGATCTTCAAAATAGTGGCCGTTCAGCCTGAAAACCTGGGGGGAACCTTCCTTTTTAACAAAAAACAAATAATCTTTTGCATCCTTCGCCCCGGCAAAAAGGACGGTTTCTTTTTCCCCCGATGTCACCGAAAGTTCCCAGACGGGGCTCTCAAGACCGTAACGCTTCCCGTTGGGATCGGCAACCCCTTGAGCCCGGATACTGTTCAGGGTTGCGATGAAACGCAGGATCTTGTCAGGATCGGCGGGCAAAGCTTCCTTGGGCCCTTTCAACTTCCACCGGCCGGAACCCGGTTCATCGGTCGGTTCCCGTTCAACTCCCGCGACAAGGCTTGTGACGCCATCCTTCAGGCGTTTCACCGTAATTTTCCGGACCTGAGCGGCATCAAGCCTGAAAAGCGAAAGGTCGGCCCAAAAATCGGGGACAGGAACGGATTCTTCAAGTCCCATAAAAAGGCCTAACAGGTGATCCAGCTTTGCGTCCGTATAAAAGATGTCCCCGCGGCCCGTTTGACGTATAAAAAAACTTGAGTGTCCGGGCTGGCGGGTCCCGATTTTCAGATCAAGAAGGGGCCGGGATAAAGCATCCGTCACGAGGACGGAAAAAGACTCTTCGTCGGTAATACCAAAATCCCCGAAAGCCTCTTCCTCGGAGCTTCTCAGGTCTCCCCGCAAATCACCCAACACGGCGAGAAGCGCGTCAACCCTTGCTTCATCGGCCCGGGCTCCCCAAAGATTTTTGACATGCCACAAATCTTTTTCTTTATAAAGTTCGATAAGCTCCGGTTCGGTTCCTTTTCCGATAAGGATCTTGCCGGCCGTGGATGGATCAAACGGTGAAGAGAATCGGCCGTAAAGCTCGCGGCTCCGGGCAAAGTCCATCCGGTTCGAAAAATTTCGCGCGAGAAGGGCCGCGGCCAATATCCCAAGAATTGCCGTTAAAATCAGAATTTGTCTGCGAGTCATAATAAACGATTACGAAAGGTTTTTTAGATATCGCTGGCGAATCCGGCCGCGAAAATAGAAGTGAAGGAATCCCGCGATGGCGATCAAAAACGGAACGCATAATGTCGTAAAAAAACGCCAGAAGAGTTTCGCCGCGCGCGATACCTTGGGAAGAGCCCGGCTCACCGTACCCTTGGAGCGAATGCCTATCAGATCGTCTCCCAGGGTCAGGATATCGATTGAGTTAATAAAAAACGCCATATGCCCCCCGCCCTGGATCAGCTGTTTTTGAAAAGGCGTCGCGGCCCCTATCAAAACAAGTTTCCCCGGAGCCTGCCTGAGCGGTTCTTCTTCAATCGCCGGTTTTTGTTCCGGGATTTCACCCTCCCCTTCGATTTCGCTGTCCTTTTCATCAGCCCATCCGGGCGTTCCGATACCTTGAAACGCGTCGGCAAACTGCCCCTGCGCAAACACCGCCAACGGGAAAGGCCCGCCGGGACTCTGCGGCCCACGCAAAAGCTCCTGCGGCAGCATAACGGGAGATTTGAAAGGAACGGTCCACGAATCCCGGGAGGAAGAAAGAAGCGTTTCCACTTTAAGGTTTTGTGAAGCTATCCTGGCCTGATCCAGAACGAGAGCGCTCCCCCAAAGATAAAAAAAGGCCGGCAGCTGGGAAGTGATCGAAACCTTTGAGTTCATCTCGGACGGAGTCAGAACAATTTGGATGGGAAGTCGGACGGGAAAGCTTGTTTCAAAAAAACCGGACCGTCCCCCCGCGACGTTGACCGCTTCATTCTGCTCGTCCCCAAGGACCCGTGTATCGACCTTGAATCCCCAGGCTTCAAGCAAACCGTTTACCTCCGGTTTCTTTTCATTCGGGACAAGCTCAAGATCGCCCCGCGAAGGCTTGTAATTGAACTCGTAATTCTGGACCGCCATAAAAACTGATCCCCCCTGAACCAGGAACCGGTTGATCTCGTATTTTTGTCTCGGCGTCAACTCGACCGGTCCGACCAGCGCCAGGGTTTTTGTTCCTTCGGGGATTGACGATTGTTCAGACAGATCGATCCGGACAGCGGGATAGCCTTCATATTTAAGCCCCATTTCAAGAAACTCATAGGGATCGTCCTTGAAGCTCTGCTGAAGATCTCCCCCGGCTCCCAGTTGCTCCAGAAGCGCGATCAGGTTGGGATCAATACTTCGCATTTCAGACGGCGCGACAACGGCGACTTTGGGTATCTCGGGCAAAGTCATCCGGTAGATCTTCGATACGAGAGAGTATTCGAGCTCTTCAAGATTCCCGGGATAGATCCTTGCAAGAACCTCATCAGCTTTTTCGCGGTAAGAAATGCTGATCGCCGAATAGATCAGCTTAACGCCAAGCTCATCCGACTGGACGGATTCCATCTGGAAAGGAACGATGCCTTTTTGGGCGAGCTGTTGTTCTTTCGTTTCCTCCCCGGAATCGCTTCCGTCAACGACCTCTGCCGCGTCCATGATATGGACTTTGTATTGGAGACGCCCGTTGGAAGCGATTCGGAGCTCGTCAAGCTTGTCCCGGACATCCTGCTCAAGGGTCTTCATTGAGGTCGGCATTTTTTCCCGGGAAGACACATAGTAGCGGACCGTTGCCGGCGACGGAAGCCCCCGGAGGATCTTTCGGGTTGATTCTGAGATCGTATAAATCTTTCCGTCCGTCAAATCGAATCTGCCGAGGGGAAGCTCGCGGGCCAGGCCGTTGGCGGCAAGAAAAATTGCACCGCATATCACCGCCGCCGTTGAAAAGATCGAAGCCGCTCCGGGCCGCATCCTTCCTTCGATCCAGAACCCGTTCAGGACAAGACAAACCACGATCCCCGTTAAAAAATAAACGAGATCACGATTGTCCACCACCCCCTTTGCAAAGGAATCGAAGTGGCCGGCCGCGCCCAAAGTGTTTTTCAAAAAACTTCCGAGACCGCTCACCCACCCGTCCAGCGGAACCGCGATAAAATCCGTCCCGGCAAGATAAAATCCGAAACAGATCATCATGCTGAGGATAAAAGCCACGATCTGATCACGGCAAAAACCCGATATGAGTATCCCGATCGCCAGAAAAAATCCGCCGAGCATTGCGGCGCCCATATACCCGCCGGCGATCGCGCCGAGATCCGGACGTCCGAGAACGGCCAGCATGACCGGGACGGGCGCGGTACAAAACAAGGCGAACGCGTAAAAACAAAAGCTGGCGAGAAACTTTCCGGCAACCAGATCGAACGGGGCTATGGGAAACGTCAGAAGCAGTTCCTGGGTATTCCCCCGCTTTTCCTCCGCCCAGAGTCTCATGGAAACGGCGGGGAGAAAGACGCAAAGAATCATCGGGAGCCCGTAGAAAAAAGACCTCATGTCGGCCCGCCCGATTATGAAAAACTGGGTCATGAAAAGACCGCCGTTCAGGAGCGTGAAGATGATCAGAAAAATATAGGCGATCGCGGAATTGAAATACCCGCCGAGCTCCTTGGCAAAAATGATCCCGAGGTTCCTGAACCGGTTCATGAAGGCACCTGTTCCGGCGCGAGAAGCTTGATGAAAACATCTTCAAGGGAACCGTTGGGGCATCCGGCCCGGTGGGAAAGCTCCTGGCGGGTCCCGCTTGCGACCAGCTTTCCTTCGTTGATAATAACGATCCTGTCCGCCAAGACTTCAACTTCCTGAAGAATATGCGTGGAAAAAAGAATGGTCCTGTTCCGGGCAAGGCTCTTGATAAGGGAACGGACCCCAAGGATCTGGATCGGGTCAAGACCGGAAGTCGGCTCATCCAGGATCAAAACCCCGGGATCGTGGATCAAGGCCTGTGCCAGACCTGTTCGTTGGCCGTATCCCTTGGAAAGCTCGTTAGTGGGCTGTTTCCAGACCTTCCTGAGCTGGCAAGCGTCCATAACCCACGCCATCCTCTCTCTTAATCGGGCGCCCGAAAGACCCCGTGCCGCGCCGACAAACCTCAAATACTCCTCCACATTCATATACCCGTAAAGAGGCACCGTTTCAGGGAGGTAGCCCATGCGTTTACGGACTTCCACAGGGTTTTTGATGATGTCGATCCCGTCCACAATTGCGCGGCCGGAGGTCGGATAAAGATAGGTCGTAAGAATCCTCATGGCCGTCGTCTTCCCGGCACCGTTCGGCCCGAGAAGGCCGAGAATCTCTCCGGGATTCGCCCGGAAAGAAACACCGGAAAGGGCCGTGATGTGCCCGTATTTCATGGTGAGATCTTTAACGTCGATCATGAAAATCCCTGCGATAAGTTGTAAGTGTCAGGCGGTAAGCATCGCCTTTGCTTATCACCTGCCGCGAATCTACCGCCTGCGCCCGAAGATCCTCAGGAGGAACAGGAACATGTTGATGAAGTCCAGATAAAGCGTCAAAGCGCCGAGAATCGCGTATTGGGACGGAACCGCGCCGGCGTTCTGATGTATCCATTTAAGCTTCTGTGTGTCATAAGCCGTCAAACCGATAAAAACCGCCACCCCTGCGTAAGAAAGGATCCAGTAAAAGGCGGGCGTCTGGAAAAAAAGGTTCACGATGCTCGCGATGATGAGCCCCCAAAGGGCCATCCCGCAAAAACTTCCGATCGAAGTCAGGTCCTGCTTGGTGACCCATCCGTAGAGGCTGACGCCGGCAAAGGTTGCGGCCGCGATGAAAAAAGCCAGGGAGATCGAGGTTGCCGTGTAGTAAAGAAAGATCCCGGAAAGCGTCACGCCGTTCAGCGCCGAATAGATCATGAATCCCGCGGTCGCGGCTTGGAAAGAGATTTTCCGGATATTTGCCGAGAGCCAGAAAACGATCCCGAGCTCCGCGATAAAGAAAAGCCACATCCCCCCCTTGATGAGGAATTGCAGGAACGTGGCATTAAGAAGCGTCATGAATGCCATCACCCCCGAAAGTCCGAGACCCAGGGTCATCCAAAAATAAACGCGCTGGATAAATGTGGACAAAGTGGCTTCACCCGGATAAGAGCGGATGTTTTGGTTCGGATTCATGACAGGCCTCCCTGAAAACAGTTTTCGCCCGGCTCTGCTTTTTTAGGGTTGAGTCCGGACAATTTCTTGAGTGAACAGAAACGATTCTGGGGACATTTTAACCAAAAAAGACCCAACATACAACGCACAACGAGGCCGCTAATTTTCAGGCCGTGTATTCTCTTGAAGAATCTGGGAAGCGTCGGGAGAAACGGAGGACGCCAGGAATTCCTTGACCTTCCGCGCCGGTTTGGCCAGGACGGCCTTCTCTCCCCGCTCCACGATCGGGCGCTGGAGAAGATCCGGATAAATCACGATAAGGTCAAGCAACTGTTCCTCCGTCAGGTTTTTTTCCGCAAGCCTGAGGTCCCGATAAACCTGTTCTTTCGTCCGGACAAGATCCTTCAAGCTTGTTCCGAGTTTTTGCGCAAGCTCCCGGAGTTTTGTTTTCGGAACGGGAGCCGTGTAATAGTCGACCGATTCAAAATCAACATTGGCATCCTTAAGAATCTGACAGACTTCCTTACAAGTGGAGCAGGCCGGTTTTTGATAGATCGTGATTTTATCCATTTTTAAATCCTTTCGAACCGGGTGACGAACGGCGGAAGGCGGAGAACCTAAAAACCGAAACTCCGTTCACCGTTCGTTATCCCGCTTTTAAAAAATACAGCCCCACATAGACTTTAGGATCGACAAGAAACCCTTTTTGGGTCATAGTCCCAAGCCAAACTTCCGCTTCGGTCAAAGGGACCTCGTGAACGGTGATCGCCTCGCTCTCGTCCCCGCCGCCGGAATGTTTTTTAACAAGACCGGTCGCCGCATAAAAAGTGAGAATCTCGGAGCTTAACCCGCTTGAAACGGGCCCTTCGGTGATCCACTCGAGTTTCCCGGCTTCATACCCCGTTTCTTCGAGAAGTTCCCGCCGGGCCGCGGCTTCCATGGTTTCGGCATCTTGTGCGGTCTTGTCGTTCACGAGCCCCGCGGGCCATTCGATCACGTTGGCCCGGACCGGGCGGCGGAACTGTTCGACAAAAACAGCTTTCCCCTCTTTTGTAACCGGCACGATCACGACGATCCCGCTACAGTTTGTCCGCCGGACATATTCCCACCGATCTTCCTCCATCAAATCCAGATATTTCCCTTTATAGAGAATCATGCTATTCGGGCCTCTGTTCAATTTTATTTCCAACAATCACTTGCGGCCTATCGGGTTTTCCGTTCGACGCGCAGGACTTGTCCGGGCCTTTATATTGCGGCGGCTCCGTAGGTGTCTCCCCGCAGATCGCTTTCCGCGATCATTCTACCAGAATCCGTTTCAAAACAGATCATTTGTCCGTTCCCGAGAAAGTCCCGGGCGTGCACTTTGTGCCCCCAAAGCTCCAGCTGGACGCGCCAAACCTCTTCATCATAAAGCTGTTTTTCAATCACCATCCCTTCCGGGCGATTGAAAACGCGCGGAATCTCCAGAACGCCTTCGCAAGGCACCTTAAAGTCTGTTCTTTGCAAGAAAACATTAAGGTTGGTTACAAAAGATTCCGGACCGTCCGAAGCATTCAGGCTTAAAACCGGTCTCCCGTCCTTTAGGACAAGGACCGGCGCAAAATAATTTTTGGGCCGCTGGCCGGGGGCGGGAGCGTTCGGAAAGTCAGGGTCCGAAATCAGGGATGCGTCCCTGTCAAACCCAAGCAAAAGATTGTTGAGAAAAAGACCGGTCCCGGGGATTATCCTCCCCGTCCCGAATGCATCACCCAGGCTTGAGGAATAATTGACAACATTCCCGTTCCGGTCAGCGATCAGAATCGAGGCGGTCAGCTGCTTCGAAACAGGAGTTTGCCCTTCGGTTTTTCTGGCGGAGCGGGAAGCCCTGTTCAAATCAATTTTTTCCGCCTGCCGCCGGGTCCATTCTTCGGAAACAAATTCGGCAACCGGCAGGTCAAAAATATCGGGGTCCCCTATTTTCGCATCGGCCGACGATGCGTTCTTTATGGTCTCGGCAACCAAATGGATCGCTTCCGGTCTTCCCGCATAGCCGGAAACATCAAACCTGTTCAGGATATTGCACGATTGAAGAAACAATAATCCCGACGCCGAAGGCGGGCTTGCGGTAAAAACATCATATCCCCGATAAACTCCGTAAAGAGCGCTCCGTTTCTCGACCGAATAAGATCCCATGTCTCCCGGACTGATCTTCCCGGAAAGAGGAAGTGCTTCTTGCGCGGTTTTAACAACGGCGGTCGCGAGCTCTCCCTTATAGAAAACTTCCCATCCTTTTTTCTGGATAAGCCGTAACGTCCGGGCAAGATCCGGCTGTAGGATTTTGTCCCCTGCCCTGACAAGTATCCCGTTCTTGAAAAAAACAGACCGGAAGTGAGGCTGAACGGCAAGCTCCCCCATGTCCGACTGCAAAGCCTCTGCCAGCTCCTCGGAAACGGTCACGCCGTTTTCGGCCATCACAGCCGCAGATTCAAGGAGTTCGGCAAAAGAAAACCGGCCGCTCCCGTAGCGCGAGTGGACCTCGGCAAGCAGTTTCGGGACCCCCGGCACCCCGGATGAAATGCCGCTTTTCCTCAATTCCTGATAAGAAACCGGCCTTAAAAAAAGATCCCGGGAAAATCCGGAAGGAGACAAAACGGCCCCGTCAAAATAGAGTATCCGGCGCAGAGCGCTATCGTAATAAAGAAGCGCCGCCCCGCCCGTAATCCCGCTTGATTGCGGAGCCACAACATTCAAAACCGCCTGCGCGGTTACAAGGGCATCGACCGCGGTTCCTCCCTTTTCGAGAACCTCGATTGCTGCCTGGGTCGCCCGCGGATCGGATGTCACGGCAGCGATCTTTGACCCGGTCGCGGCACCGCAAGGGAGAATATTGAGAAAAAAACAGAAAGGGATCAGCGCAAGAAAGATTAAACCGGCAAAATGGGGGTGTTTAAAATCCCGAATCATTGATCCGCTCAGGACATTTTGGGGATCGGGACCCAAGGTGAACGGCTTCCTACCTTGAAAGGACTTTTCTGGCGGCCGAAACAATATAGGGAGCCGTAAGACCGTATCGCTCGAGCAGTTCTTCGGATTTTCCGGATTCGGCAAATGTGTCCCGGATCGCGACAAATTCCATCCTGCAGGGATGATGGGCCGAAAGGAATGCGGCGACCGCGCTCCCGAGACCGCCCCAGATTTGGTGTTCTTCCGCGATCACAAATTTCCCCGTTTTTTTTGCTTCCTCAAGAAGGACTGCCTTATCCAGCGGTTTGACGGTGTGCATATCGATCACGGACGCCTGAACTCCTTCCTTCGAAAGCGTTTCGGCGGCGTCAAGAGCTTCGGCAACCTCAAAACCGTTGGCAATAATCGTGAGGTCTTTGCCGTCGCGGAGACGCACGGCCTTCCCGATCTCAAACTTTGTGGACTCCCGGTGGACGATCGCCGCTTTGGGCCTTCCGGTCCTCATATAAACCGCTCCCTTATGCTTTGCCATTTCGCGGACCAGGGCACGGGTGGAAATTTCGTCGCAGGGGACGATCACCGAAAAATAAGGAAGGCTTGTCATAAGGGCGATGTCCTCGATCGACATCTGAGAGGCGCCGTCTTCCCCGACGGTGATCCCCCCGTGGGATCCGACAAGCTTCACATTCAGCTCGGAAAAAGCGATGCTCATGCGAAACTGATCAAACCCCTTGGAGACCAAAAAAGAGGCAAAGCTTGAAGCAAAAGGAATTTTCCCGCACATGGCAAGCCCCGCCGCCACACCGGCAAGATTCGCCTCCTGGATCCCGACATTGAAAAAACGTTCCGGGTATTTTTCCGAAAAAAAGACGGATTTCGTGGATTTGGAAAGATCGGCATCAAGCACCACAACATTGCGGTCCTCCGCCCCGATCTCAACCAGGGTTTCCCCGTAGGCGTCGCGCGTGGCCTTCCCCATTTTGCGTTCCATTATTTGAGCTCCTCCAGGGCACGGGCTACTTCATCCGGTGTCGGCGCGACTCCGTGAAAATGATTGTTCCCTTCCATGAAGCTGACGCCTTTCCCTTTCACTGTATGAGCCACGATCATGACCGGCTGATCCTTTACGGTCTTCGCGCTTTCAACGGCCCGGAGGATCGCTCCAAAGTCATGCCCGTCGATTTCAAGGACATGCCATCTGAAAGATTTCCATTTGTCAACGACCGGCTCCATATCACAGATTTCTTTCGTGGAGCTGTCGAGCTGGTATTTGTTGTAATCGAGGAAAGCGATCAGGCGGTCGACTTTATGATGTGCGGCCATCGCGGCGGCTTCCCAGGTCTGACCTTCGTTCATCTCACCGTCGCTTGTGATCACGTAGGTATAATAATCTTTCTGATCGAGCCGGCGCGCGAGCGCGATCCCGACACCGATGGAAAGGCCCTGGCCGAGGGAACCCGTCGAAGCCTCAATCCCGGGAAGTTTTCTGCGATCAGGATGTCCTTGCAAGGGGCTTCCCAGTTTCCGGAAATCCGTAAGAGTTTCAGGGTCAAAATATCCCGCCTCCGCCAGCACCGCGTAAAGAGCCGGTGACGCGTGCCCTTTGCTCAGGACCAAGCGGTCCCGGTCGGCCCAGTCGGGCGTTTTGGGGTCATGGTTCATTTGATTAAAGTAAAGGGCCACAAGCATTTCGGTGCAGGAGAGGGATCCTCCGGGATGCCCCGAAGCGGCAGCGCCGGTCATCTCGACAATATGGCGGCGAATAATTTTTGCCTTGGCCTTAAGTTCCTCGACGGAAAGTCTCTTCATTGACAAATGAGTGCCCTAGATGTTGATTGTCCCGGGGGATAAGACAGCCGAGTTTATCCGCTTTCCCCATAAGCGTCAATGTTAAAAATACTCCAAAAGGCGTAAAACGCCCTTTGATTTTGGGGAGGAGATACCGGCCTCCCCTGACGAAGATTGCGGACGGTCACTCGGCATGATATTCTTATGCCATGCCTCAAGAACATCTCCTGATTATCGGGAGCAGTGAACAAAATCCCGACCTCTTCTACGCGACAAAATTTATCGCACCGGATCCTTTCGTTTTCCTCCGCATCAGAGGGCGGAAATATATTTTGATCAGCGATCTTGAGATCGACAGAGCCAGGAAACAGGCATCCGTCCATTCCGTAGTCAGCACATCTTCTCTTGCGGGGCGGTTTAGAAAAAAATTCGGCCGGGTCCCTTCACTTTCCGATCTTGTCATGTTGTTCCTTAAAGATCACAGGGTTAAGGCGCTGACGATTCCTTCGGACTTTCCGTATTCTCTCGCGCTTAATCTCAAAAAGGGCGGGATCCGTCTCGCATGCGCAAAAATACCGTTTTTCCCCGATCGTATGAAAAAAACCGGTACGGAAATCTCCGCTATTGTCCGGGCCTTGCGCGCTACCGAAAAAGCCATGGCCGAAGCGGTAAAGATCCTTCGCGCTTCGACGATCCGGAAGGGGTTGCTTTATTCGGACGACACCCCGCTGACAAGCGAATCGCTTCGCCGCGTCATTCATCACACGCTTCTGGAGCATGACTGCTCCGGAGAACGGACGATCGTGTCTTGCGGCCGGCACTCGATCGATCCCCACGATCAGGGATCGGGACCGCTTCGGGCGAACAAGTCGATTATTTTCGACATCTTCCCGAGGGATTGCCGTTCGCTTTATTACGCCGATTTCTCAAGAACCCTCGTCAGGGGAAAGGCTTCCCCCAAACTCCGGGCCATGTTCAAATCGGTCTCGGAAGCCCAGGAAATCGCATTCGGATTGATCCGGGACGGGGTTCCTTCCGGAAAAATCCACAATGCGGTCCTAAAGCATTTTGAAAAATCCGGTTTTGAGACGGGGTTAAAAAACGGCCGGATGCAGGGGTTTTTTCATTCAACGGGCCATGGACTCGGGCTTGAAGTCCACGAGCCGCCGTGCATCGGCCCGGGTGAGGACATCCTGAAAAAGGGCCATGTGGTGACCGTAGAACCGGGACTCTACTACCAGGGGGTCGGAGGGGTGCGGCTCGAGGATCTCGTTTTGGTCACAAAAAACGGTTGCAGGAACCTAACTCGTTTCCCTAAATTCCTTGAAATTTAAGAAGCCGGTATCCGGGGTCCGGGGTCTTCCGGAGAACTTTTTTTATTTTGCTTTGTGATATTTAACGGCTACGGCAACCACTGCCGTAAAAAAAACGAGATTGGTCCACCCAAAAAGCCGGAAAGCGATATCGCTGGATCGCAGGGCCGCCGGACTCATCAGAAGGATGCATCCCCATACTCCGAAAAGCCAGAAAAGACTAATGTCGCCCGCCGATTTTCTCTTCGCGATCCTGACGATAAGGAAGATATTGAAAAACGGCATACAAAATCCGGCGGCGGCGCCGAGAAATGTCCAGAGTTTCGCTATTATTCCGGGATCCTGAAAGTCCATATCAGCGGAGTTGATCTTCGAGTTTGGAAGCTAACGCGTCAATCTGCTTGATCACGTAATCGGGGACAAGGTCTTCATTCTCGAGCTGGGTTTTTGCCCCGTTCAAAAAACCGATCAGTCGCCTGATCACGGCATTGCGCTTGACCTCCTTGGCTTCGGGAGTGTCCTTTGGCTTCGTTTCAGCAACAATCGCCTTCACCTTCGCGCGCACATCCTTGTATTCCCTGGCTTCATCAAGAACCTCATGGCGCAGTTCCGCGAACTCTTTTACGGGAATATTCTTGTTCTGTTTCGCAAGACGAAGGAGGTTTACGGATTCATAATCCGGGATCTTTTTAGGCTCCTCCTCGGCCGCATATTCCGGCTTCACCATCCTCGGCTCTTCTCTCTCAAGAAAACAATAGGACTTCAGGAGTTTGGAAGCGGTCGCTTCCCGTATTTTAAGCTCCTTGACGCAGTAAGCCTCAAATGTCATATAGCCCCATTCCTTAAACATCCTGTTCTTGGAAATGGCGAAAAGATATTGCCCGAGCTCAATCCAGGACGCCTTGTGGCGTCGCGCTACATCAGCCGTTTTTTCGCGTAATTCGTCGTTGGACATAAAATCCCGTCTCCCGGAACAGGGGGCTTGAAACTCGCTTTAAAACCGCAATTCCGCAGAACGGGTTCCGAACCCTGATCTTCTAAATGAATTTCAACTCCACTTTCCGTGGAATGATGCCGTGCCTGTGAGCTTCGTCCAGCAACCGCCGGAACCCTGCCTCGCCGTCGGCTCCGATATCGACCGTCCGCTCGTTCACATACATCCCGACGAACCGGTCGTTCAGATCCCAGGGCGTACCGCGCCCGAATTGGAGCGCGTATTTTAACGCGTCTTCGCGGTGATTCAAGGCATATTCGATGCTCTCTTTGAAAAGCGCCGAGAACTCCCGCATCGTCTGTTCTCCGAGGTCTTTGCGGATCACATCGACGCCGAGCGGGAGCGGCAGGCCCGTTTTCCCGTGCCACCACTCGCCCAGATCCAAGACCTTCCCGAGACCGTGCGCTTCGTGGGTGATCTGACCTTCGTGGATCACGAGACCATAGTCTGCTTCGCCGGATTTCACGGCATCGAAAATCTTGTCAAAAGGAACAAGCACTGTTTCAAAGTCACGCACAATGTCAGCTTCAGCGGTCGCCGCATAAAGCTGAAAAACCAGGTAGGCAGTGGTAAGCTTGCCGGGAACTGCAACTCTGGGTTTGGCCGCACGACACGGGCCGAACGCCTCATGAAGGTTTCCGCCGCGGGGCTTTGTGGCCCGGCGGCTTGCGGCAACAAGTATGGGGCCGTAATTGTCGCCCACGCTCGCGCCCGAGCGCATGACGGCATAACTTTCCGCCAGATAAGCGTATGCGTGACAGGAAACGGCGGTTACTTCTAAGGGAACTGGCGGATTTTCAGGGACCGGCTCTCTCGCCGTCTCTTTCCGAAAATCAGCCTGCCCCTTTCCCAGCGCCCTTTGATTGAGCGACTCGATGTCCTCGATCACATGCTCGATCTTGAAACCGCGCATCGGGATTTTTTCGTGCGCGAGTGCGTAGAACATGAATGCGTCGTCCGCGTCAGGGCTGTGGCCTACTCTTATCAATCCGGGAGATGTCTTCATGGTAGGCATTATACCCGCAAATCCGGGATTCGTCCCCCGGGGCCTAATATTATGCCGATCGCGCCGTCGCGAGATACCCGGCCTGCATCCGCTCAACGAGCTGGCTCACGCCGGCCACGCGTAGAAAGCTCGCGAACTTTTGAGGCGTCATGACCGAAATGTCGGAAAGCCGTTTCACCAGTTCTTCGGGAAGCGTTTCGGCACCCCACACCATCGCCCTGAGATTCAATTCGCGGCCGCGGGCTTCCCTGCCCAGGAGTTTTCTCGCATCATCCAAGTGATCGGCCTGAAGAAGGAGGGGCCGGTTGGCTGGGGAGAGCTGGGCAAGAAAGCCGCGATCCGCTGAGCTGAGTTCGCTCTCGCTCGCGAGCACAATGATCCGCGTGCCGCTGAAGACTTTCTGGACCGCCAGAAGCGCCTTCTGATCGAACGCGAAAGATTTTGTAAGAATGAGGGCATCCATCCCTTCGACCGTCCTGAAAGCTATTTTGCGGGCATCGGCATAACGTTTTTCTTCCGGTTCCGTCACGGGAGCCGCAAGCACGTCATCCGGTGTCTCCGCGGCCTGCGCGACAGGAACCACCGCATTCACGATGAGCTTGACAGCGTTCGCGCCAAACGCATAAGGCACGAGCGACACGATGCCATCCGTAAGTTTTTCCGTGACGCCGAGGAAACCCCGCAGAGTTCCGCCGCCGAGACGGATATTCTCCGGAATGAACGTCTCCGGATCCGCAAAAACCAGCCGTGTCTGACCCGGCTCTGCCTGCGAGCGCGTCTCGGACCGGACAGGAACTGCGGATTTCTGCCGATACCGTGTTGGTTTGCCGGAAACCGGAACCGGGCGGTCAAAAGTCGCACTGTCGCCAAGGGCCATCTGAAAGTCTTTTTGAAATTTGTTCAAAGCTTTTTTCAGGCTCCCCCATGTGACCGGGTCTTTGGGAAGATTCTCCGGAATCCGGACTATCTCCTTGTAAAACCCGCGGAGGACTTTCACGGCGTCGGATTCGCGGCCATAGTTCAGAGAAGCCGACGTTACCATCGGAACAAAAACATCCCCGCACAACATGAAAAGATCTCGAAGCATGTTCGGGTCAAGCTTCCCAAACTCCTTCCATCCCGATTCCTCCATCTCAAGCAATTCACGGTAGTCCGCACCGGCCAGCGCGCGCGGATAATCGCGCGGCAGTCGCGGATAATCCCTCGATGCTTCCTGATTCAGATAATAAAGTTTCCCGAAAAAGCCCCGGATCAGCCGACGGGACGGGTCATTCATCCCGGGATACCGGCTTTCCATTGTGTCGGTGAGAAGCCGGACAATAAAATGCACCCCCGGTGCGAGATTTTCCTCCGGCACCGGCTGGGAATAGAAGGAGCGGCCCCAAAAACCCTTTTCCGCAAGCGCTTTAAGATTCGCCTGGGAAATGTTGCCTTTGTTCTTCGCGTTTCTAGAGCCCCGTAAAACAAACGGCGCGGTTCGCCCCGGCAAGGCCTCGGAAATACTCTCTTCCAATCGGCCCCGCAAAGTTTCATCGACCGGGAGCGTCTCACCGGAAACAGTCGCGGAGGCGGAAACCTCTGCCGTTGCGGACGCTTCTTCCGGAACGATAGGGGCAGAAAGACCGACCGCCCCGCGATCAAGGATCCTCAAAACAGAGCCCTCGAAATCCCAGAAACCGAGCGTCTTGCCCCAGGCAAGAAGGTGGACGGCCATGTCCTTCGGAATCCCGTAACGGGACGCATTCAGACGAAGGTCTTCCGCTATATCGGGAGGAACTTCTCCCTCCCAGGAGGAGACCCAACTCCGAACCGCTTTCGTGATGAACGGCTGTTGTTCCCGAATATAATCCGCCCTGAAACTAACCGTGAGCAATGCGTTCCGGAACGGCACCCGGATTTGCGTATGCTCAAACCGGACACCGTTCTTCATTGTCAGAATAGACTGGGCATAAATCTGATTGAACATTTTCCTTGTTTGTTCGACAGATAGCTGTTCCCGGCCCGATCGCGCTTCCGCGCGTAGTGGGACAGCCGCAACGTTTGGCACAACAATCGGCGTTTCGGCCACATCTGCTGCCGACGCGATAGCCGCATCCGATATCTCAACAGCCCCCGCACGAAGCTCCGAACGGTTCACTCCCACCGGCACCATCTGAAGGACCTGAAACCGCCATCCCGGCTGCCGGATCCCCGCCGGATCCTTACGTCTGACCACGGGTATCCCCGTTCTCCAGCCTTCTTTGAGAAGCGCGGAAAGCGTATGTTTCTTTTCGTAGACTTGCCCCAGAATAAGATCGCGAGCCTGATAGATCATCTCCGGCAAGAGACCCAGCGTTGAGATACTGCCGATCCCGAACCAAACCTTCCCCTCATCCTTATTGTAAGGAGTTTTCGCAAAATGGATCGGGATTACGACATGACGTTTTTGTTCGAGTCCGCCGGTTTCTTCTTTAAGCGTCCTGGAGATCACAATGGCCGTACCACGGCTGGCATCGTTGAAAAAAACCTCTCCTCTTTCAAAAAGATCTTTCACTGCCGGATCCCGCATGACGCTCTTGAGGGCCCGGTAAACCTCCCGGGATTCTTCCTCCGGCCCTTCCCAGTCTTTCATGTCTTCGAGAAGTTCCGGTACAAGCGCCGAGATAAAGGCCATCACGGGACGAACACCTTCCGCGCCGAAAAGCTCTATCGCCGTATCCCGTCCGATCCCGGAAACAGCCTGGAGATGCGTTTTGAGCTCTTCCGGTCCCCGGTGCTGGTAATAGGTCACCATTTTCTTCAGCCAATAGACCCTCGGCTTTTGCTGGCGCAATTGCTCTCCCGGTTCGCCGGAAACAAGCGCGCGAAGATCGTCCAGGATGAGAGATGCCAACTGCTTCCTTTTTTCTTCCGGTTTCATCTCGCCCGCGGCCCGGAGTTTCAGGATCTGAATATCGGGAGACGGCACCCCGACCGGCAGAGTTCCCTGCGCGAGCATCCAGAAGGGATAAGGCTTCCGGTCCTCGCCCATCCCGTAGACCTCTCCCGTGATCGCATTGAGGACCTGATAGGTCATCGTCGCCGATTCCGGATCGGTCTGGCCCGTAAGCCATTCGAACTCTTTCTGCCCGTAAAATTGTCCCCAGGCCTTTGACTCGCCTCCGTCAATGCCGGGATATTTCGGTTCGCCCAGATTCAGCGCAACGATATACCTGTCCGCGCCTTCCTGAACGGCAAACCCCGCCAGGCTTTTATTCATGGAACCGAACCGCCGTCCGTTGGTTTCAAGATAGAAGAAGAGGTTCTGCCGAAACAGGTCGTTCTTGAAAAGCGATTCATACTCTTTGCTGCGGGAATGAATATACCCCTTCAGGACATTCCCCGATAACGTGACAACAAAGCTGTCCAGGAGCCGGAGCGCCGCAAGGTTGGCTTTCACTTTTTCCAGAAGATCCGTAGCAGCCTCCGCCCGGGACTTCAGGCGGAGCATTTCCTTATAAAGATCCGGTATCTCTCTCTCGAATCCCTCGAGATAACGGAATATCCTGGCGAAGATATCCTCCTTGCCGGCGTGATACGCCACCGAACGGTAACCGTCCGCGGCATGAGTTCGTATTCGGCGCGCGCTTTCAACAAAGGCGAGCGGTCCCGGGGGAGCGATCTCAAGCGCGTTGGGAGATTCATTTCTCCAGACGAATCCGGTATCATCGCCCGCTCTTTGGGAAAGAAACCTCAGAGCGCTTTCGGGAGAAAGCCCCGGCTTTTCCAGCAGGGCTTTTTCCTCTCCGGATTTTACGACTGTCCTCTGCCAAAGTTTTATGTGCGCCCGCGCCTGGCTTTTTTCCATATCCGCGACGGGAGAGGACCGGAGAGCTTTCCATATGAGATCCCGACGCGACGAAGATAACCGGTAGCGTTCCCGGAGTTCGGCAAGGGCACCGGCCAGAGAATCCGCGGACGGCGGACGCGCGTTCACGGTCTGAATCTTTCCGTCCACAACGGTATTGAGAACGAACTTGCCGTCGCCCGCCGCGGCGTATTCCACCAGAAAACCATTGGTGATCTTCCAGGCGCCGGCGTGAAGTTTTCCGGCAAGCTCCTCATAGGTAACATGCTCTTTGAAGATATTCACTTCGCGGCCGGTCGCAGATTCTGTGATTGTGAACAGTTCCGGCTCCGCGCCGCCCCAAACGCCGATCAGGGCCGCGCCATTCGGAAGCCCCTTCATCATGCTGGTGGCCGAAGCTTCCAGGATTTCATAAGAAAGCATTACGCTCGCGGAGATCCCCTGGAAAATAACCGGCGCGACTTCAATGTTGTAGTTCTCGATCGTCGCAAATTTATCTTCAAGGCCAAGCTCCCGCACCAAATCCTGGATCTCCAGAAACAAGCCGTGCGCATCTTTGCCGAACTCGCGCCCGCCTATGACCGCCCGGGCAGCGTTCTTCTTGTACCATTCCAGCCTTGCCGGGTCAGCCTTGAGCGCCCGGAGAACCTCGATCCATTTGTCCGGTCCCTTGTAGGAAACCTGGCGTCGCACGTTGGAAACGATCGGAGTCTTGAGAAATTCCCGGCTAAGCGCCTGAACCCTGCGATCCGCCAAAAGCGCGGCCCATTCGTTTTCATTTTCAAGCGCGCCCCGGATACGGCGGTTGAGATCCGCCAGAAGCCGGTCGCCATAAACCTCCGTGAGCCCGAACTCTTCCCGATACGCTTTCATTGCCTGATCGAACCATGCGGGACGGTTTTGACTTTCTTTAAGCCACAGCATCAACCGACCGGTCAAAAAGGCTTTAATGACCTCTGTTCTCTCCTTAAATTCACTCAGAAGAAGTGCCTGGGCAGGTTCGCTGAGCTTCGCAAAGAGGACCCTGTCATCCGATGCGGGGTCCATCCCGAGCTTCTTTTTATAGCTGTCGGTCAATCCCCGAAGGAGCGGTGACTGCCACTGTTCGAGCAGGACCCCGTTCGTGCTCCGGAGCCCGTCCTCGTTGTAGCTGTCCACCACATCGGCATAGCCGGGCATCACGCCGCCCGTGACGGCAGGCGTGTGTTCATACAAGGCGACCCCGGTAACAAGGTCAAATGTCATCCCCGCCGCATCCGTGACACTGATCTTTCCGTTCCGGACGATATAGGGCCGCAGTGCCCTAGAATATCCCAGCACCTCCAGAGAAGCCTCTTCAGGCTGATAGATCGTCGGCGTGAAGACAGAGTGGTTTATGTGATGGTGAAGCGCGTCCGGCAGAAGAGGCGTCGGCAAGCTGACAAAAACCTCATTGTCCACAAAGAGAATCTTCTTCTTGGCCACTCCTTGCTCCTGAAGTTTCAACGTCAGAAGCTCGGTAACTTTCCGGTAAACCCCCATTTGCAGGTCGCGCCAAAGATTGGGGGCTCCATAAGGAGCATCGGGATAAACCTCGTCGAAGATCTGGACCTTCTTTCCATAATCATCAATGTAAAAAGCCTCGATATAAAAATTCGGCATACCCCCGACCGAAGTCTCGGTCGGATAAACCTTGACCCTGATCTCGCGGTCAACCGCTTCCCGGGCTTGCTGGAGTCGTTTCCTGTATAAAGCATCGCCGGTCCGGCTGATCCACTCGTCGGCTTTCGTGCGAAACTCATCGCCGGCATCCAGAGAGAAACTCAGCCGAAATCCCGGATCTTCGGTCAGAACTTCGCGAAGATAATCCCCCAGCGTCTTTTTGCCGCTCACCACCTCTTCCGGAAGGTCTTTGGCGTAAGCCTGCCCCTTGATCTCGTCATAGATCACGTTCACGGCAAAGACATCTATGTTCTTTTTTTTCGGAGCTCCAAAATTCTTTTGCCAGGAGGGGAAAAGATCGTGCATCAGGGCTCCTAGGCCTCCGGTCATCGTAGTGGCCGCGACCAGTCCCGCGATCTCTTCGCCGAACTTCGCTTTAAGCTTTTCCAAAATATCACGCGACAACCCGGCCTCAAGCTGGCGGGAAATGACAGTATAATTCCCAAGTTCCGGGGCATTCTTCGTCGCCCAGGAGCGCATCTCGGAGCGGGAAGATCTTGAAAAAGCGACGGCGAGTACAGCGGCTCCGCCGACAGGTCCGGAAAAATCGGCGAATCCCATCACCGGTGAGGCATGTTTTTTCATCAAGCCGTCCCGCCTGCTCGGCGCGTATCCCTTGTCAATCCCCGCTTCGCGGACCTCCGACCGGCCCAGGGCCGATAGGGCGCTTTCGATACGCACTAACCGGGGTTCTTCTTTCCGGGCCTTTTCAAGCTGTTCCAGAAGATAGCGCCGGGTCTCTTCATCGATCTTGGCGAGCGATCTTAAATGCTTTGTGAGTAACGCCCTGACCAAAGACTCTCTCCGTGAGGACCGGATGGCCCGAACAACATGGTCGACCGCTTCCCTGGCAGTATAGCCGGCTTTCATCAGCTCATCCGCGGGATCTTTTTGCTTCCGTGCCCTGTGGATCGCGGAAGCCACTTCCAGGGTCCGGATCTCGGGGACCGGCTCCTCGCCAAGGACATTCATCCATCCGCTCATGTACCGGTTGCGCGCCACATCGATCCATCGCGCGTCCTGCGTCAACAGCTGATATTGCACTTCCCGCCACGCGGGACGGTCATACCGGTAAACGTCATACATTTTCATTAGCGAACTCAACCAGTAAACGGGGTTAAAAACCTTGAACCCTTCCGTCAGTTCCCCGCGGGTGACCAGCTTGTCCGCCAGTCCATCCACGTCCCGGAGATGACGCATGATCCCGTTGGCCGCAGCCTCTTTATCGCTAAGACCGCACGGTTCAAAGGTAGACGGCATATCGAACAGGTCCGAACCGCCATAGATCAAATCGTACATTTCCTCGGTCGTTTTGATGAAACTCGGCCGGAAATAAACCCGTCCGGAGAAAAGGGACGCAATTTCATTAAATCCTTTTTCGTAGCTGGAGCCCTTTTCCACGCTCCCGGCCACCACAAACCGCACATCCGGATGAAGAATGAGCATCACGTCCAGGGCTCTCAAAGCCTCCATCCCGTGCTCTTTGGCAAATTCCCTGAGCGTCCGGGCCTGGGCTTCCGTCAGCTGGATCCGCACATCCGGATCCGCAAAAAGGTTCCGCATCGGAACCGCCTGCTCGTTGATATTGCCGGACAAACGGAACGGAGGATGCTGCGGGTTGAGACGCAGACCGTTTGGATCCCTGACCGTCCAGACTTCGGCAAGGAGCAGGTGATGTCCCTTTTGCATGTCGATCCGGTGGAGCATGGAATGCACAAAAACACGGTCCGGGTCCCCCGCCAGACCTGTCTTCTCCAGCAAAACGCGCCGGGCGACCGGCTGAAGATAATCCAGGACCACTTTCGCGAGCATCCGGCGATCACGCTCGTGACCGATCTCCATGAAACTTTTGACAAATCTCGAGGGGTTCCTGACCACCTTCCCAAGATATTCCCGGAACCCTTCCATGCCCGGCTCCCAGTCCGGGTTTTTCAGATCTGATCGCATTTTTTCAAGCACTCGGGCATCATGAAACCAGCGGTGCAGGAAATCCCTCTGCTGGGTAACAACCTCGATACCGTTCGGAATTCCGGTATATCGCCCAAGGCTGTCCTTGTATTGAAGCTCACCGGTCAATCCTCCGAATTCGTTCCAGTAATCATTGTCCAGGCTACGGTCGTGATACCCTTTCGATACCGTTACGGCCAGGTCCGATGTCTTGAGCGCCGTGAAGCTCGGATTGATGATTCCCCAAATCCCCGGAGCGAAAAGGACATCCCAGTCTTCCTGTGCGCTTAGTCCGAGGTCATGATAGACCATGGCATTACGCCGGCGTGTTTGTTCGTCGGTAAGGTGTTTTGTCTTCCAATCGTTGCTGATATAAACCCAACCCTGATAATCCCGGTGAAGGTTATGGAATATCGAGGTAACGCGGGTTCGGCGAAAGTGCGGGTCCCGCTTCAGGTCTTTCAGCGCGGGAGCAATGCGGTCCCGGCCTTCCAGGTAAGCTTTCAGGTAGGCCGACGGCCAGTCATTGGTCTGGATGACATCAGGGTGGATGTTCGCCTCGCGAAGAGCAAGAAGAGCTCCGAGCGAAAGCGCCCTGGCGAATCGAAGCTTGAAGTTGTCCGCCCCGTGATACCCGCTGGGGTCTCCGGACCATCTGCCTCGCAGTCTCGGAAAAACCGTGTCGTTCATCAGCCCAAGGACCCGGACCCCCCTGATCTTGGTCTTGAAAATCATCAGGTCCTCGTACTGAACGGTTCCGCCGTTATCATACGGAACCGGCGCCACGCGCCCTGTGTCTCTGAACCCGTATTGCTTAATCACATCCGCTTTGTTGTGGGAATAGATCGGGGCAACCAGCGTGACATTTACGCCAAGATGGGCCAACGTCAACGCCAGCTCCGAAACGGCCTTGGCCAGCCCGCCCGTTCCTTCGGTCCACAGGCTTTCGGGACTCACGAGCACCACTTCGCCGACGGAAGAACTCTGAAGAACCTTGATGGCATCTTCGCTCATTGCGGGATCGCTTTCCTGGTCTTCGACCGCCATACTGACGAGGAACTCACGGATCTCGTCCTTAAGCTCCGGTTTCAGAACCATAACGTCCCGGAAAACCATCGCGAGGTTCCCCAGATCCAGCCGGCCGCCCGAGGCGCGGATAATCCCGGAAAATAACCGGAAAAGCGTCTTGAACTCACGATAACCGCTTTCAAACGCCCTGACGATCTCCCCGGAGACAAAACTATACCTGAACCTGTCCTCAACGCCGTAGCGGCGGTAGCGCTGAAGCGAATCCTTCAGAAGTTCACGGTAACCGGGCTCACCGGCAAGAGGTAATTTTCCCGAGATTTTCCGAAGGTGATAGATTTTTATTTTACCGGACCGGAGAGGATCACGCGGGCCCAGCCCCAAATGCCGCATGGCATTCCCGGTCAGGATCAAAGGTTCCCCCGGATTGCGTACATTTACAGAAATGTCCTCACTGTCATGGACCTTGATGAACTCAAACACATCTTCGGGCTGAACTAACAGGATTTTT
This sequence comes from Candidatus Omnitrophota bacterium, assembly GCA_022705945.1. GTDB lineage: Bacteria > Omnitrophota > Omnitrophia > Omnitrophales > Aquincolibacteriaceae > UBA1443. The sequence goes on from JAKJDL010000008.1 coordinate 48,908, forward strand.
TCTTTTTCCCCGAAAACCCGTTCCGGAATAAAGTTGATGTCGGCGGCAGACGGAGCGCCGGTATGTTCCAGCATGAGAAGAAACCCGTCGCCGCCAAGCTGAAGGGCATGAGCGCGCACCCGGCTATGTCCGACATCCAACGGAATGATGCCGCTTCCGGCTTCAACATCAAGCCGGCGGGCGGCCATCCGGTCGACCGTTTCTTGAAGCTCTTCCTCCGTCACTCCCCCCCGAACTTCCGAGCGAAGGGAAAGACTTTCATCTTTTGCACCGACCCGTAATTCGGTACGCATGCCAGAGTTTGCGGCATCTCGATCCACGGGGTGGGGGGCGGCCGGATCGCGGGACATAAGCGGCAGGCTCCCGGCATAAACATCCCCCGTACCAAAATCCACGGTCAAAAGATCCCCTTCACGTAACTGCCCTCCCCCGAGCATCACGCTTCCGTCCCGGAGGACGTTAAGACCCTGCACGCTGACCACGGTGGGAATTTTGTCGTAGTTGGCTACCACCGCGGCATGCGAACTCAAACCTCCCTGGGAGGTTAAAAGCATGAGTCTTTTCCCGACGGTCCCGAGTATGCGATTGGCATTAATAAGGTCCGGAGTATCTTCGGGCGTCGGGAAAGCGCTGACAAGAATCAAGGCTTCCACCCCTTTCTGCCTGGCCACGCGTTCCACCAAATCCCCCCGGAGTATTTCGGAGGATTTCAGCGCAACCATCCCCCGCAAGGCCCCCTCGTTCCCGTAGGCGACATTGCCGTGTCCTTCCGGAATCTGAGAAATTCTTTCGCGGTCCAAAAGCGGAAAGTTTTCCGTATTCCCGACCCTGTGATCACTGCCCGTTTGGAGGAGGTACAGTTTTTTGTTTTCAACGGTGAACTCCACCATTTGGGGAACGCCAAAATATTCGGCCAGAAGATTGGTGCCCGCTTTTAACTTCTCATAAATCTCGGGGTTTATGCGCTGTAAGGATCCGATCGGCTCTGTTTTGCCGCGCCCCTGCATGAGATTCATGCCTCCCGAAGAAAAAACAACGTCCCCGCCAAAGGACAGTTCACCCGAGTGAGGATCGTGAGACGTGGCAACCCCCGCGCCGGAATGTTCGTTCAGATCCCCAAAAACATAGGCCTGCACGATCACAGGTGTTGACCATGCGTCTGAAATGTTTTTTTCTTTCCGATAGCGACTCGCCTTGGAGTTTCCCCAAGATTCGAAAGTCTTCTCGATCAAAAAATAAAGTTGTTGGTTCGGGTCCCGGTATAAAGTTTCAAACCTCTCTTTCACACCGTAACGCTCCATGATCCCATAGGCTTCCTGCACCATTTCAGAAAGATCCGACTCCCGAAGCTCTCTCCATTTCAGGTTTTTACCATCCCCAAGGAACCGGTTCATCAAAGCTTCAAATTCGTCGTGAGGAACACCCAAACTCGTGGCCATTGATTCCACAAAACCGAGAAAGGCCCTGTAACCGGATTGAACTCCTCTTGTTTCCAGAACATACTCCAGAATTTCGGGAGTGAACCCCACCGCCACGGCCGTTTCAAAAATCCCCGGCATGATAAAGACGGCTCCGGACCGGACCGCGAGAAAAAGAGGTTCGCCATCCTCTTTAAACAGAGGGGTCGGGGCCATGCCATAGCGAACGGGGTGCCCCTTCTTCTTGGACCATTCTTCTTCGAGTCTTCGAAGGTGTTCTTGAACGGCTACCTGGAACTGCTCCGGAAATTGTTCGTAAAAACGATACCGCCCGACATAGGAGGGGATCACAAAAGCGCTCGGAACCGGAAGGCCCAAGGCGTCCATTTCCCCCAAATAGCATCCTTTTCCGCCATAGGTCTTTCGTTTGTGCGGCTGGTGGTTAAACCGGGGATCACCGATGTGAGCGATCTCCCCGAACGGTTCCTTTGCTTTTTGCTTGATAAAGTTCCGGTGCGCCTCGGGGTTGACCGGTTTATCGGGATTCTGGTTCGCCTGGAGCTGCGCTTTGTTTTTAAGTTGTTCGAGAAGATTAATGGCGGCCACCGAGAAGAATTTTTCTTTGCGGATCAGGGCAATGGCACGCTCATGCCTCTCATGGTCTTCGCCGTAAAGGGATTTCCCGGCCAAATGATATTGAGAAATCCATCGGGAAAACTCCTGCTGGATTCCTCTTTGCATGACATTGATCACATCCAGAAGTTGGCTATAACTCAGCTCCGAATCATTCAGAAGGTCGGACCACTGAGCCGTGTACCTTGTGATGAATCCGCTGTCAAACAGTTCATCGGTCAGTTCCGCCATCAGCATCAGCGCATCCCGAAAATCGGCATCGGTTTCTCCCCATTCTTGCAGAAAAGCTCCGAGCGACAAATTCAACATTTGTCCCAGAGAACGGTCAATCACATAGAGCTCATGCACAAGCCGAGGGTCATTCGCGTTTTCCAGAATTTCTGTGACCGTCCGCCGCGCGGCAATGATTTGCCTTGTCTTCTCAAAAGGAGATTGCTCATAAGCATCCACAACAAGCTGCAACGCCTTTTCCAGGGAGGGAAGCTCCTTTACGGTTTGGGTCTGAAGCCAACGTCCGAAAAGGTCGGGTCTGGAAGTCCCTTCAAAAAGGGCGACCAGAGCCTGCTCCAATTTTTTTACATTAGAATAAATTTCGTTCTCATTCCGTTCGTCATTCGTCATGGAAGCCAGCTCTGCCCGAAGCTCTCGTTCCCGATCGTGTAAAAAGATCCACTCCCGCTGGATCGCGCTCTCGTCGCCTGTGCTCAAAAACTCCAGAAAAGCCTGGACTTTGGGGAGCACTTCGTAAGAGAAAGAAGGCCCGTGGAGGGTTTCGCGGATTTTCATTGAGAACTGGGTGTGGATCAATAATCGCTCGTCCAGGTCTTCTGCTATTCCCCATAGCACGCTATAGAGGTTAAAAAAGGTATCTGCTGCCGCCGAGTAGGGCAACGAAAGCACAAGCTCTTTAACAGGGCGTCTCAGGGGTTTTGGGGTTTTGGCAAGAAGCTGCGCAGCAAGGTGTCCGGCCTGTTCGGCAAGATCGCTGGGATACTGATCATAATCGCGTGAATGGTTGAGGCGAAGCGTTTTTTTCTTTTCTCTCAAAAGGAGACTCAGCTGGAAGATCAGATCCAGGTTGGCGGTCAGGTCCCCCTGCTCCAGAATCCACCGGATCGCCGCAAATGCATCGCCCCAGGTCTTGATTCCCCGAATGTCCGGCATATCTTCCCGCGCTTCCGAGCGGATAGCCGCACCGCCGTGTGAAACGGTTTTGAGGAATTCGCCGAGAGGCATCCCGGATTCCAGGGAAAGGTTTTCCGGGAGAGCGGCGCCGGTCGCTCTCGAGATCCATCCGGCAAAAACCCTTTGGATTATAATTTTTTTCCCGGGGTGAAAACCTCCTGGCCCGGACAGCTTCCCGAGAATGTTGATCAATTGCAGGGCTGCCTTTTTCTGTTTTACGGCGTCTTGAAAAATCTCCCGGGGCGTCTCGACAAGAAGCCAGCCTTCCGGTTTGTGCGCATCTCCGCCTCCCATCGCGAAAAGGATACCGGCCTCGTGCTCTTTCTTGTCCGCTTCCGCATAATTTGCCTTCCGGGCATGAATCAGACCCGGCTTTATTTCAATACCGGACTCATCGTGAGCATGCGTGTACGTGGAAAAGCCCGCTCCCCTGAGAAGAAGGATGCTCAAGGGATTGGCTTGAAGATGCATCCTGTTCGCCCCATCCATCCGGACGCTGAAGCTGACGCTCCTGTTTTCCTCTTGCTCTTCGGCCGAAAGGGCCCTATCCGTATTCAGCTCGATCATGGCCTGCACGGGAGTTATCGTGCCCAGGCGTTTCTTAATGCGTCTCAAGATCTCCTGGCTGATTCTGAGCTGGATACTGCGGTCAAATTTATAAGGATCAATCCACTGATACCGGACAAACTCATGAAATGTTTTCCCCGCCGGCGGCTCGCTATCGGTCCCCGTAACCTCATTTGTCCCGGCATAGAAACAGAGCATCTTCCAGGCCATGAGCGCTTCGTCCGAAGAAGGATCATCCTTGGCGATCTCAAAATAGACCCGCACGATCTCCTGCATATGTTTTTCGAGCTCCGCCTGGCCGCAGATCAAAAACTCCGTCCCTTTCTCTTCAGAAAGCTGAAACCCTTTTTCTTTTAGATAGGTAACGGCGATCCTGCGCCCTAAAAGCTCGCGAAGATTTTGAAGGTCCTTCGAGAGGCGTCTCTTCTCATAACCCGGATCGTCCGTCAAATATTTCAACCGGAAATACATATCGATCTCGGCACCCGTCAACGACCGGACCATCCAGCGGTTGTCTTTTATCGTAACGGCTCCATGTCTGTCGTTAGAGCGGATCGATTTCATCGTTTTTTCCGAGGACGTTCCCGGGGCAAGAAGCCACTGATAAAATTTTTCGCGAGTTTCGGAACGCCGTGCTGAACTATATGGCAAAGACTCTGCCGCCGCGGAGACAAAAGCTCCGGAGGCGAAAGCCCGGACCTCGGAACGCCCTGATATCTTTTTACACATTTCAATAAGCGCTGTCGTCGACTGGTCATGACCGGTGACCTCGGCACCGGCCGGAAGCTGGGGAAGGATATTTTTGGCAAGCAATTTCCCTAGCTGAACACCCCACTGATCAAAGCTATAGACATTCCAGATCACCCCCTGGACGAAGATCTTGTGCTCATACATCGCAATAAGAGCGCCAAGAACCCTCGGCGTCAACTTCCTAAAAAGGAAAGTATTGGTGGGATGATTCCCTTCAAAGACTTTATGCGGAGCAAGCTTTTTAGCTTCTTCCGGCGTTTTTCCGTCACGAAGAAGCTGCTGATACGCCTCCTCGCGGGTCTGGCCCGACATGAGAGCCTCGGTTTGGGCGATGGCATTCGCGATTAATTTATCCTGGTGATCTCCCAACGGATAATGGCTTGAAGCCGCCAGCAAAAAGTCCGCCGGGATCAGCTTGGTCCCCTGGTGGATCAACTGGAAGAAAGCGTGCTGCCCGTTGGTGCCGGGCTCCCCCCAGATAACAGGGCCCGTTTGCCAGCGCACGCGCTTGCCGTCCCGGGTAACGGTCTTGCCGTTGCTTTCCATATCCGCTTGCTGCAGATAGGCTGGAAGACGACGGAGCGACTGGCTGTAAGGAAGTATCGCGTAGGTTTGGGCGCCAAAAAAATTGTTGTACCAGATCCCGAAAAGCGCCAATAGCACGGGGAGATTTTCTTTCAAAGGCGCCTTCCGGAAATGTTCATCCATGTCATAGGCGCCCCGGAGAAGCTCCTCGTAATTATCATATCCGATGAAACAGGCAACCGACAATCCGACGGCAGACCAGAGAGAATAACGCCCGCCGACATAATCCCAGAAGCGGAACATGTTCCGGGTATCGATCCCGAAACCCGTGACCCTTTCTTCCGACGTTGAAACCGCCACAAAATGCCTCGCGACAAACGAGGGATCCCCGGCTTTTTCCAGAAACCACTCCTTCGCGGTCGCGGCATTCGTAAGGGTTTCCTGGGTGTCGAATTGTTTCGAGGCGATAATGAAAAGCGTCGTTTCGGGATCAAGCCCTTCCAGCGTCTCCGCAATATGCGTTCCGTCCACGTTCGAAACGAAATGCACGCGAAGATCTGGACGCGCCTGGTAGGGCTTGAGAGCTTCCGCCGCCATCATCGGCCCGAGGTCCGAGCCTCCGATCCCTATATTCACGATATCCGTGATGGGCTTGCCCGTGTACCCCTTCCACCGGCCGGAAATGATCTTCTCGGAAAAATCCTTCATCTGCCTCCGGACTTTCCGGATCTCCGGCATCACATCACGGCCGTCCAGCATCACAGGCCGGTCTGAAAAGTTCCGGAGCGCGGTGTGAAGCACGGCCCGCCCTTCGGTCCCGTTGATCCTCGCGCCTTCAAACATCATCCGGATCGCACGCGGCACTTCCGTTTCCTCCGCAAGCCGAAGAAACTCCTCAACAACATTGTCCGTCAAGCGGTTCTTTGAAAGATCGGCAATGATTTCTTCGCCGTTTCCGAGAACGACCTCATGCGTATATTTTTCCGCCCGGCGGGGATCAAGGGAAAAGATGTTTCTCAGATGCAGCTTGCGAACATCCCTGAAAATTTTCTTGAGCGACCTCCAGGCTTCCGTTTCGGTCGGATCATAACTCGGGAACACCTCGCCTGAAGAAAAATCCTTCTTTCCCGCGGGAATCTCGGAACGGGCTTCGGAGCGGGCCGCCGAAGATGCTTCAAGTTCATTCTCAAGCAGAGCGGTATCATTCCAGCGAAACGCTCTTCCGTTGATCACGATTTCGCGTTTTCCCTGAGACCTTGCCTTGACATTGCTTGTGGCGAGACCTTCCAGAAGCTCGCCCCGGCTTGTCGCAAAGAAATTCTTTCCGTCGATCATGACACCGATCTTTCGCGCGTTCACTTTCCAAACGATCACTTTGCGTGTCTCGGAGCGGGAAACAACAAGATCCGGGAACCATGCGTGGAATTCACCTTCCGTATATTCCCCGGCGGGGTCCCTGGCCCAAACATCCATATCTTCCGGCGCGGTTAAATGGATGAAATTTCTTCGCACATCAAGTCGTCGCCCTGTCAGACCGAGCGCGGGATCATTCCGGAAAGCGCGGGCACGCAAACTGTCGGGGTGCTTTACTGCAGCGTCTTTCGGGTCCGTTTCACCTGCAAATTCATCCTTCATCTGCTGGAGCGTAGACGCATCCGCCGCAAAAGGGTCCTTCTTGAGCCAGATCGCAATGGTAGGCGTTTCGGCCCCGGTAAAATCTTCGGCAAGTGCGGGAAAAAATGCGTTGTAAGCGGGGACTGTTTTTCCGCGATAGGCTACCGGAATATAGTCTTCGTCAGGCAAAGAGAGAAGCCCGATGCGAAAAGCCCTGGGACCCTTTCCAAGCTTTTTGACCTTGCTCATTCCAAAAGGCGCATCCCAAATACTTGCCAGATGTTCCGGCGACAAGCCTGTTTTTTCCATAAGTTCGTTCGCCGAAAACGCAAGCTGGTCCCCGGGAACAATTTCTTTTGAAAAATCAAGAACCGCCAGATGCTCTTTGACCGCAGTCCGCTCCTCGTCGTTCAAGGCCTTGTCTCCCAGGGTGGCGACTGCCGCGTGACGAGAATAATGTTCCCCGAGAACATCTTCCCCGCGAATAGTCCCGGCATCCACCACGCGAACGGCATTGGCGAAATAACCGCGTTTTCCGGCCGCGCCGAGAACCTCGACGATCGTTTTTTCCGTGATCGTCCCGACAGAAGGCTTAATCAAAAGCACGAGGCTGTCTTTCATATCAGGGTCCTGAAGGCGACGGCCATTCCCGAAATCCACATAGCCGGTCGTTCCCTCCTTATACAATGCGAACGCTTCAGCTGCGATCTTCTCGGCTGTTCGCATTTCGGAACGGTGCTTTCCGGTCATTATCTGAAACACCGCCAGCCGGGCATTTGGAATATCAAGAGGTAAAACCCGCTTCTTCCCGGACATCCGGGAACTCATTCCGCTTACGGTAACCCCCAAGACTCCCGCGCCCGCGCTTCTCAGTTTGTTCAAAAATTCCGGGATTTTCCGGCCCGAACGGGTTTCCGAGCCGGCAGCCGCAGTATCCGTTCTTGTTTCCGAACGCGCCCAGTCGGTCAGAATGGAACTTAACGCCTTGACATGATCCCCCGTCACAACATAAGACAAACCGCCGCCGTGGGGATTGATCGTCGCCATCATCGGTTTTTCAAAAACCCCGGCAATCACGCCGTCTGCTTTCATTTGATCCAGAACGTCTTTAGACTTCACCGCACTCTGAGAGTTCGTCCAAAAAACCACCGGAGTCTGAAACCCGTTCCGGTCAAGCGCCCGCCACATGCTCTCATGCCACCGCGCTTGATCACGACGTCCCGCATAGTCATCAAAACCGGCCAGAACCAGGTCGAAGGGACGGCTCGCCAGCGCCAGCCAGAGATCTTCCCGCTGAAAAGAAAGGTCGATCGTTTCAATCGTCGCGGCCGGGCTGATAGCCTGGGCCAGCTGGCGAAGCGACGTTGCGCCGGCTTTTGTATCCGCAACAAGAATTCTTTTGATCCACGGGAACGCATCCATCGAAAGCGGTGTTATATTTTTCGCCTCCTCTTTTCCTTTTTCGGAAGCCGAGCTGTCACCGCCCTCGCGCGCTTCACTGCGGGTGAGGCCGGTGTCCGGAATGATTTCGATCCATTCAACGTTACTGATATCCGGGATCCTCGCTTGCCGGCTCAGCTCATCCACGGTCACAAAACCAAGAACTTCCTTATAAGCTCCTACTGTGATCTGATAAGTGATCTCCCGGTGCCGAGGACGCACCAGGACAAGGGTCCCATGAAGCGCTTCCTCAGTAACGCCTTGCGCCTTGAGGAAATCCGAGATTTTTCCGCGGCTATCTCCGATCAACTCTTTCGAAAAGCGCCGTGTCGGAACTTCCGGACGACCTTGTCCGGTCCTGAAGATCTCATCCTCTCCCCTTGTTTCCGAGCGGACAACCGGAGCTTTTATTCTGGTCAAAAAGTCCTGTGCGGAAAAAAGCCCGTTGGCGCCCTTGCGGCCTCCGGACACAAGCGGCTCCGACAGGAACCGTCCCGCGGTTTTTCTCACTCCTTGATCCGGATGATTCCTCGCGACGGCTCTGAGCCGGGCACGCACCATTGCCTCGCTTACCTTCTCCCCGCGAACCTCCGAGCGACCGTCAACCAAACTCCCGCCGTCTCCGCGGCTTAGATCCAAACGCTTCGGACTGCCCGGCGCCCGCAGTGCTTTCCGTGAAGGTCGTGGGGGAGCTTTTTGCCGAAGTCGAATTTTATCGATTGTCCGCAGCAATTCGCTCCTCTCGGCTTCCGAACCGTTTACTTTTAAAACTTCCCGCTCCGCCGCGTCCAAGGCTTGACGGATTCTGGGATCTTCCTGCAGCCCCTCCATTTCGCGGACAACGTCCGTTGCCTCAGACCACTTCCGAGCACCTGCCTGCCTGTCAAGCGCCTTGACCAGCCTGGGTATTTCGATGCGGTCTCTGAAAAAACCCCCGACAGAAGCGGGCATTCTGTTGCGGGAAAACTGAACGGAAAACAAAATGAGGGCTCCTGCGGCCAGGAATCCGGCCCAGCGGAGTCTCCGGTTGGGAGCGTCCTTTCGTGACGGGATCCCGCCGAGAATGGCTTCTATGGAATAGACCAGCAGAGGTCCCGTCAAAGCAAGCATCCATGCACCATCATGATGCATCCCGGCCCTCGAAACATGGGGGCTAAAAAAGACCCTTATCGCAAAGAACACGACGGCGGCAGCGCTATAGGTCAATCCGAAAAAAGCGCTGATCCCTATCACCGGATCCCTCTCTTCCGGCTGCTCGTCCGGAACGGGCGGCATGTCCGGCCATTGAATGACGGGCGCGGCTTCTTTCCGGGCTTTCAACAGATCGGCAAGAATCCAGGGGGTCATTATCGGCGAAAAAAGAATCCCTATCATCTTCAAAAATCCGGGGACAAACAAAGCGCTCAAAAAAACAATCCCCGCACTGAAAAAATAGGCTCTTAGCACATTCACGACAAAGGGGTACTGCGAGGCATACCAGGGGAAAAGGAACAAGCCCGCGAGGCCAAGAAACAGCGCGGCACCTCCCAGATAGGCAATCCCTCCTTCCGTATCCAGCTTTTTCTCCGAGGTCATGAAAAATGACGGCATGAAAAAAAACGCCAGAAGAACCGCTACGCCGAGAGCAATTCGTTTTTTAAACACTCTGTCCCTCTGGGACGGCGAAGAAGCGGCAACCTCCCGAAGCGTCGGGCCATAATCAATGAGACCGCTCCCCAGGAGACCCTGATCGAACAAGGGATCCTTGATCGGGTCCGCATGGCGACGGATAACATTCAAAATTTCCAGGGTTGAAAGATTTGGATTAAACTCCAGGATCCGCGCGATCATCCCTGCGACCCGGGCCGAAGCAATCGATGTCCCCGCAACCTCAAACGAAGTTACTGAAAAAAAGTTGTTTTCTTGCAGAAAGTCGCGTCCGGAGGCACAGATATGAACGTGGGACCCGAAATTCGAACGAGCCTCCTTTCCGCGCGGCGTTGCATCGCCGACGCCGATCACGCCGTCAAACGCCGCCGGGAAATTAGGGTTGCCGTCCGGAATGTTCCCGGCCGCCGCCACCAGGATCGCCCCCGCGTCCGCAAGCCGGCCTATCAAGATCTTCTCCTCTTCGGTATAAAACTTTCCGCCAAAACTCATGTTCACGACAACGCGTCGGTCAGGATTTGCCTTCATAAAATCCAAAACCGTTCCGAGGGCCTTGTAATAGCGACCGATGTCGACTTGCCCGGACACCGGGTTGACTACAGCGATTGAAATCACTTCAGCGCTAGGCGTCGATTGCCTGAGCACTTTGGCCACGATGCTCCCATGATCCACTCGGGTTTCCTCGTCCCCGCGGACAGGGCCTTCCACAAAAGAGCTTTTTATGCCCGTGTCGAGTACAAAAACAGCAACGAGGTCCTTCTGCGATGCGGCGACAACCTGCATGGGTAAACCGGTCAACGCCGCAGCCAAGACTACCATTCTGAAAATCCTTAAAAAACTCCCTGACATTTCCGCAAAGGGCCGGGTTCTTCCGGAACGAGTACGCGTCTCGGCCCGCGAGGCGGTGCCGTCTCCGCCTTTCCAGATGCTACGCTCGACTTCCGGTTGCCGGGCAGTAGCGGATACGGGAAGGGCGCTCCGCGCGGAAACTAAAAACTGCTGTTGCAGATACCGCTGCCCGACTTCCGCAAGAAATTGCGCGTCGCTTCTAAGGGGCGGCGCCTGCTGGCTTCGTGCGATATCGCTTCCGAGAAGCACGTTCAGATAGTTTTTCCGGTCATCGATGCCTGCCTTGCCGATCTGCGGCGTGATACCGATATATGTTGCGCCGGAAGCGGTGATTTTTTCTTTCAAACCGTCCGTGTGAAATCCTCCGGTCACAAGTACCGCTCGCGGTTTTTTTGACGATTTAAGCCGGGCGAGGGAATTGCGGAACATGATGTCCTCGCGCTCGATAGCAGCCGCATAGAAATCGAGCGCTTTCTGAAAAAGCACCCTGATTTCCCGCGCGGAACTCGCCTCCCGGCCGTTGGGCCGGGTCCCGAGTCCCCTGACAAGTTTTTCGGGAGTTATTCCCCGCGATTTGACTTGCTGATATTCTTCCCGGCTCAGTTCGAGATTAAAAAGTTTCCTCAAAAGCCGGTATTCGCGGAGCGCGGCGGCAAGGCGCTTTTCTTCCGGTGTCACAGCGAGTTTTTCGATGATCAGCTTCGTAAGCGATTCGATCTCTTTCCGGAGCGCGTCGCCCCCGATCTCCGACATGAGGATGATCTGCTGGATGTACAAGCGGAGGTTCGGATAGGGATCGAACGAGAAATCGGGCGGAAGGGCGTCGAGCAGGCGCTCGAAAACAAAGCGAGTTTTATAAACCGGGAGATCGTGTTTCGCGGCAGATTCGAAAATTTGCTCAATCTCTCTCAAAAGGGTCTCGGAACCCGTCGCCCGGGACTCGTTTTGATTTCTCGTTTTTCGATCCCCTGGTTCCGAGGAACTGGTTTCAAGTTTTTGGATAGCATTCAAAAATTCCTGTTTCTCCTTCTCAACCTTCGCCGCGTCGATCTTCCCGCCGATCTTTCCCAACCGGAAATAACGGACAAGAACAGGCCAGTCCGTTTGAGCACGAACGTCCTTGAGATCGACAGGTGCATTTTCATCCGTCGTCCGCCCTCCGTCATTCCATACCGGGTTTTTAAAGGCCGCTGTCTTCAGCACCTCCAGCCAATCCCCGAGCGGAAGGCGCTCTTCATCGAAATCGGTATAACGGATGAGAAATTCGCGGAGATCTTTATTGAGGGAGATGCCGGCCTGCTTTTGCCATGCAATGCGTTTGGCGGACAAAAATTTCGAAATTGTTTTGCGGCTCTGATAGACCTTGCGAAATGCGTCGAGACCGGCGCGATACGCTGCGGCTTCTTCAACTCCGTAGCCTTTCATGGCGCCGGCCGATTCCATTAAATAAGCTTCCGCTCCGGTAAGTTCGGCAACGCGCAGCAGCCGGTCGTTGATGGTGCGGCGGAGTTCGGCGTCTCCTCCCGAAAGGTCTATCGAATCGGGACGGAGCTCATAACCTGCGCCCTCCAGATAAACTTCCTTGATATTATAATTTTCACTGAGGAACCGCAGGATGTCCCTGATGTTCTTCTGGGCATCATAATTGGCGTGAGCTTCCTGGACATGAAGAAGAACCGGAGCGTTCGGACTGCCGAAAATGATCTCGTGAACTTTGCCTAGCTCGGCCGGAATCTCGAAGTTCTGGACCTGGTTTGCGTGAGCCAGCACTTCCGTCGCGGCATAAGCAAGAGGAGACGGAGTGAGGGTGTTGGTCGTAAAAAAAGTAACGGCAATCAACCCGGCCAGAAGTCTTTTGATCTTCTTTGAGTAGCTCATGACCTCGTCTTGGAACTGATCTTCTTTTTTGGAACTGATCTTCTTTTAAAGTGAACTGGAGAAAACTCACGGAAAAGGTAACACAACTTGGTCAAATTTCAAGCGTTTGAAAAAGTTTTTATCAAAGTTTGTTTTGATGTTTTCTTTTTAGTTTTAACTATTTTTAGTTTGTTATATTTTGCTATAATCCACAACCCACCCACTCCAACACCGGGACTTAGGCCCGGGTCTTGGGGTGGGTGGGTTTCGGGGGTGGGGCGGAGGGTGTCGTGGATTCGTTATGGATATTATGGATATATGGGTACATGGATATTAGCAATACAGTGACAATTCTACGCAGTGATGGTTCCATGTTGCCTATGCGGAATTTCTCGGTTACAGTTACATATACTTTTACTTTATGTTTTGTCCATGCTGTTTGTTTTGCTCGCAACGCTTGTTGATTCGCAAAAAATTTCCGCGGGCGGCACCGCATCATAAAGGACCAAGATGAATAAAATCCTCCGTCTTTCGATTTTCCTGATCCCGGCATTATTCGCACCGGGACATCTCCGGGCAGAAACTCCGGCAGCTCCGGACAATGGAAACATGTCGATTGATTGCCTTTCCGTGCCTGACGAGATCGGGAGAATTAAAGAAAGATTCAAGGGCTCTTTGCCGCGGACTGTCATCCAGATCCAGGATGTGCATGCCCATGCTGTCGCGCAGGAAAATATAGCGGCGATTCTTACGCGTCTCAAGACCGTTTTCCGGGTTGACCGGGCCGCGCTTGAAGGCGCCTGGATCTCCACTTCCCTTCCCAAAAGCCGTTCTCTCCCCTCTTCGCGCGAAAAACAGCTTCTTGCAAGAACCTTGATGGAGGAAGCCCTTCTGTCGGGTCCCGTTTACGCCGCGATCCTTTCCCCCTCCCCGATCACTCTCGTCGGCATCGAGGATGAAACCCATTATGAAAAAAATCGTCGTCTCTATCTGGAGCATTCCAAGGTCAGGGCGACCATTGCCGAAAAGCTGGCCGTTTACCTTGATCGGTTGAAACATTCGCAGAAAACCCTGTGGAATCCGGAGCTATCGGCTTTTTATAAACTTCTCGACAGTTATTACATGAAAGGCGATCTTTCCGTTTATCTCCCGGGGGCATTAAAAGTTTCAGAGGCGCACCGGATCGATCTTTCGGATCTGGAGCAGATCGCGCTCGTCAGGAAGATCACGGCTCTTGAGAAACAGCTTGAGCGGGAACGCTTTGAAAAAGAAACGAAACAGCTGCTGCGCGAATATAAAAACATGCCTTATACCCTTGAAGAGCTTATCCGTGGCGGACGAATACCCGACGAAAAACTGGGTTTTTATCCGGAGATCAAAAAAATTCAGGCTCTCATAAAACTCAGGGATTCCCTCTTGACCGCTCAGCTTTGGCTTGAGCTGGAAACAATGGCACAGCGCATCGCAGATTCCCTGATCAAAAACAAGGACGAAAACGAGCTTTGGCAAAAAACAAGGCGCTTTTATCCGGTTCAAGGTGTTCTGTTCCTGGAGGCAACCCCGGACACTCTCGTTTTTCTTGAAAAAAATCTTGTCGCCGTCCGTGAGGATATGACCGAGGCCGGGCTCTCCGAAGAATTCGGGCTTTCCCTCGCTTTCTACGCGGCCGTCAAAGAGCGCGACGAAATTTTCGCGAACAAGTTGCTGACAGACCCGTCCCTGCAGGGAACGGTTGCGATAGTCACGGGAGGATTTCATACCGAAGGTCTCTCCCGCAAATTCCGGGATGCCGGCATCTCTTACATCACGATCTCACCGGAACTTGGTGACGGAGTATTCGATAAGCTTCTTTATGAGAAGCGATTGACGGAACCTTTAGTAACGGCCGGACAGGCTTCTTCCGTATCCGCGGCTCCCTTCACCGCCAGTCAGACTCTCTCCGAGCTTAGGAACCGCCTTGCCCGGGCAGATGAACGCTTCCCGCCGAGCCTGGATGTCCTTCTGGAAACCAAAAACATCCTCACTGCCGTCGGCGTTTACAAAGGCGATGTTCCTCTCTCCGGCTTGAAAAAATCCGCTTCGTCTTCTTATTCGCAGGGGCCGGACTCCCCGGCCGATGTTTCGAGAAAATCATTAGCCTTGTTTTCGGCCGAATCTTTTATTCGGCAGTCCAGGGATTCGCAGCTGGCCGAAATCCGCGCGTGGATGGAAAAATCCGGTCGGGCGGATTCCAGGGCCATGCTCGCCGCGGAAACGGAAGCGATGAAAAAACTTTTAGAAAATCCCGTTTCGGAAGCGTTGTTTGACCGGATGATTGAAGCCGGGGACATCCTCGCCCTCGCTCAAAACCGGACTATCGATCCCGCTCGGCTCCCCGACCGGCTTGTTTTTTCGAAGGGCGTCGAACGTTTTGAGGTCCGCAACGAGGATCCTTCGCTTCCGGATATCGAGGTCCTGCTTCAGGGAACTCCCCGTTTTAAACGCTTCGCCCAGAAATATCCGTTTGCGATCATGAAATCCGGCTACGCGAACGAAAGGTTCGTCGTTCTCCCGGAATCCCCTGCCGCGCTTGTTCTTTACCGGCTTATCGCGCTGGACGCGGGGCTCTACAGGGCCGCAAGAAATCCGGAGTTCGTGAAATTGCTGGAGGGGCTTGTAGCCGAGATCCTGTCGAGCGGGATCGTGGAACGGGCCGCTTAAAACCGCCGCGCAAGCGGCGGGCGGAGTCAAACGTCATCCGGTGATTTTCTCGGCTCTTTCCTTCCAGTTCAAAAGCGTCGCCGAAAAACTCTGGTCCAGAATATCCCGGACTTTCTGCTCCCCGAGAAGCATCCCCGCGACGCCGAGGTCCCACTCGACTCTGACTGAAACTTCAACGGCTTCCTCTTTTTTCCCGAAAGCATGAGTCCGTTTCATGATACCGTTCATGGGGAGTTTGCTTTCGATCACGGCGCGCTCCATCGGTTCCCACACGGTGATCTCATTCTCGGTTTCGAGATGCTGGCGGCCAAACTCGCAGGACTCGCGCCATCGCAACCCCTTCCCTTCCGTGACAGCTCCGGTCCGCTCGCTTTCCTTGACACCGTCGATCCATTCCGGCATACGCTTCACGTCGGCCAGGAGTCCCCATACGGCTTCAATCGGGGCATTGATCAAAATAGATTTAGTAAGTAGATGCATAAACACCGCAAGACAACGGATTGGGGACGGAGGAAGTCGATAGACTGAATCTTGCGCTACCCGCTATCCGCCGCCCGGTTTTGTTCATTTGAGTTCTATCCCCACCGGGCAATGATCCGATCCGACAACATCCTTCAGAATCACGGCGGATTTGACGCGCGGCGCGAGTGCTTCTGTCACAAAATGATAGTCGATCCGCCAGCCGACATTCCGCTCGCGGGCGCCCGATTTCATGTCCCACCAGGAATAATGCCCCGGTCCGTCATGGAACTCCCGAAAAATATCGACCATGCCGTCCGCGACCCACTTGTCCATCCACGCGCGTTCAACAGGCAAGAATCCGGAGACGTCCCCGTTTTCCTTCGGACGCGCGAGATCGATCTCCTTGTGTGCTGTATTGTAGTCGCCGCACACGATGATATTCGGCTGCTTCTTTTTGAGCTTCCGGATGAATTTCAAGGTTGCATCATAAAAATCCATCTTGAACTTAAGGCGCTCATCGCCGGCTTTCCCGTTCGGGAAATAGACGTTCAGGAACGCAAAGTCAGGGTATTCGGCAAGGATCGCGCGCCCTTCCTCGTCGAATTTCCTAACCCCGAAACCGTTCGTCACCCTGGCCGGTTTTTCCTTCGTGAAAAGCGCGACACCGCTATAACCGGGCCGCTCCGCGGAATTCCAGTAGGTTTGATAGCCGTCCGGGTGCATCAGAAACATATCCAGCTGTTCGGGTTTCGCCTTCGTTTCCTGGACGCCGAGGATGTCCGGCTTTTCGCGTTTGAGCCAATCGAGAAAACCTTTTTTCTGAGCGGCGCGGATACCGTTGACGTTCCAGGAGAGGATTTTCATAAAAAAGGATTATTTACTAAGAAGTTCCTGCGCTCGTTCGGGCTGATCGGTGCGGATCACAAGACATCCGCCTTCCTGTCTCGGCGTCGCTGTGCAATAGGCGTAGGAAATGTTGATATCCGCTTCGGCAAGGGACTGGGCGATCCGGGCAAGCGCTCCGGCATGGTTCTCGAGCTCGATCACCACAACCTCCTGCTCGGTCACATAAAATTCCTCCTGCTCAAGCAGGAGAATCGCCTTGGTCGGCTGATCGACGATCAGGCGGATCACACCGCTATCGACCGTGTCATGGACCGCCATCGCAAGGACATTAACCCCGGCTTCGGAAAGGATCGCGCAAGTTTTCCCCAGGAGTCCGGGCCGGTTGGGAAGAAAAACGGAAAGCTGCTTTTGGATCGGCATGACTTACCTCCTAGGAAAGGGAGTGTAACACGCTTCCCCAAAGGGGGCAAATCCTTTGACCCGATCTGCCGGGAAATATGTCCGGAAAAAAGCCCCGTCCCTTTTCGGCGGGTGTTGTATGCGCACAGAACGGCAAGCGTTTGCGCTGTCCAGGGAGTCCCTTTTGCGGCGCATTCCAAGGTCACGAGGTCTTAACTTTCAACTGGTTCGATTGGGGGGACACATGCACAGCCGCTTTCAGGAGAATATACGATCATTGCCCTTTTGATGCTGCGCCAAAAGTCTTGGCAAGGATATAGATATCCAAAAACAATGATCTTCTCCGCATATAAAGGATGTCGTAGAAAATCCTCTCATCAAGATTCGTGGTTCCCCTGCAAAAAACCTGCTGTAGGCCTGTAAGCCCAGGCTTGATCTTCAGTCGGCGCCTTTCCCACTCATTGTACCGCT
>JAKJDL010000009.1:0-63914 GCA_022705945.1 Candidatus Omnitrophota bacterium
CAACCGATACAGGCCAGGGATAGGCTGCCGTTTTCACCCAACTTTCAAAGTGCCCCGCAAATTTCGCGTTGGTCACAATATAAACCGCATTAACCTCCGGGACTTTTTCGACCCGGCCGAGGATCCACTCAAGAATCGGTCTTCCGCCCACAGGCAGGAGTGGTTTAGGCTGATTTTCGGTCAACGGATAAAGACGGGTCGCATAACCTGCGCAGAGTACGATGACTTTCATGCAATGTCCTTTACGGCTTTTTTGATCCGGTCGATCACGCAGATCGACATGGGATCGACACGGTTAAGCTTTGCGAGTTCACAGCTCGTCCAGTCCCCGAGCATCACCATGGAAAAGATCCTCGACAGGCATTCGTTTCCTTTCGCCTTGAGTTCCAGGACCTGCGCGCCGGATTCCCGGATCGCCTGAATGGCAACTTTTTTCTTCTTCAGAAGCCAGGATGGCTCGTTGCGGTCCGTTAGAAAAACAGCGACGGAACGACGGATCTTGAAGGCGGGGAACATCCAACCCTCGATTTCGTGATGGAACATCTCGGGCAGGGCTTCGCAGGAGGCGAGCGTTTTGGCGTTCTCCGCAAACTGGGTCCGCCACCTCATCGCCACGGACTGCATCAGACCGCCTCCGTAGATCACGATATTTTTACGGAAAAGCTTCCTCGCGAGCACGCGAGCCCGGGCGGCCGGAAAAGCGCGCACGGTCATGATCACCTCCGAAATTTCCTTTTTTGAAACTGAAAACCAACCGTATCGCATAAAAAGAAAAAGGAGCGAGAACGTGTTGTAGCCGATCGCAAAACGCGGCGGATACCCCTGCGGGAGTTGAAAAAAAGGAAATTTCCTTTTCACGGCCTCTTCCGCGAGCCTTCCGCCGGAAGCGACAACAAGAAAATTAGCCTTGCGGGCAATCGCCTGCTTCAGGACCGATTCGACCTCATGAGTGTTCCCGGAATAACTGGAGAGGATCACAACCGTTTTAGAATCGACCCATTCGGGGAGACGGGATGTCCGGTTCACGGTCCAATGGATGGAGGAATGGCTTTGAGCGATCGTCCCCAGGATGTCCCCGCTGATGGCCGATCCTCCCATCCCGCAGAAAAGAACCTTGGCGGGACGTTTGACAAAGGAAACCGGCAACCTGACCGAGGCCGCGATTCGGCGCGCCTTTTCGATCTGGTTCGCGAGGTCTTTTAGATAAACTTCCATTAGTCGTCCGCAAGCTCCCTGCAAATATCTTTAAGCTTCTCGCCAAGAAACTGTTCGATTTCCTTGCCGGTCTGAAATGTCATTGCTTTCCGCGCGATTTCTTGCGCATCCGCGTAACGGATTGAACGGATCGCTTTTTTTATCTTCGGGAGGACCACGGGGCTCACGCTTATCTCATCGATTCCAAGCCCGACAAGGAGAATCGCAATCTTGGGATTGCCGGACATCTCGCCGCAGCTTCCGACCCAGGAATCATGCGCGTGGCCGTTTTTAATAACCGTTTCAATCAGGCGCAGGATTGCGGGATGGGTCGGTTCGTAAAGGTAAGCGACCTTTTCGTTCATACGATCGATCGCGAGCACATACTGGATCAGGTCATTCGTTCCGATGGAGAAAAAATCTGTCTCTTTCGCAAGAACGTCGCTTGCGAGCGCCGCCGAGGGGATTTCAATCATCGCGCCCACATCGATCGACCGATTGAAAGGTTTCCCTTCTCGTTCCAGTTCCGCCATTGCTTCATTCAGGATTTCCCGCGACATCCGGATTTCATAAATATTGGAGATCATCGGATACATGATCTTGATATTGCCGTGCGCGCTGGCCCTGAGAATGGCTCTAAGCTGGGTCTTGAAAATATCTTTCCGGGTAAGGCAAAAACGGATCGCCCGCCATCCAAGATACGGGTTCATCTCATGAGGAATTTCCAAAATCGAGGCAAACTTGTCTCCCCCGAGGTCCAGCGTCCGGATAATCACGGGGTGATGGCCGACCGCTTTCGCTACTTTGCGGTAGGCATCATACTGCTCATCTTCCGTCGGTAAAGAGCTTCGGTTCATATAAAGGTATTCGGTCCTGTAAAGGCCCACGCCTTCGGCTCCGTGCGAGATCACCGAAGCGGCTTCGTGATGGAACTCGATATTCGCGGCCAGCGTGATCCTTTTGCCGTCCAGGGTTTCCGCGGGAAGATCCCGCAATTTATTCAGTTCGCCCGTGAGCTGAATAAAGCGGTTCTCTTCCGAAGTGAATTTTTCGATCGCCTCCTGATCCGGCTCAACGATGACGACCCCGTGCGTCCCGTCCACAATAACCGGCATCCCGTTATCGACTTCATTGATAACCCGTTCGGCTCCCACGATCGCGGGAATTTCGAGTGAGCGACCCAAGATCGCCGTATGCGAAGTCGGTCCTCCAATTTCGGTAATAAAAGCGAGTACTTTGGATTTGTCCAGCATGGCTGTATCGGAAGGAGAAAGATCGTGCGACACAATAATGACTTTTTCCTTAAATTCTTCAAGGCGTCTTTTTGCCTCGCCGCAAAGGTTCCCCATAAGCCGGCGACCGACATCCCGGATATCCGAGATGCGTTCCTTGAGATATTCGTCGTTGATCTGGGAAAAGGCCTGAAAATAGCGTTGGATGACGGTTGTAAATGCAAATTCCGCGGCCACTTTTTCATTTCTGATCACTTCGATCACATCCTCGATCATGGTCCTGTCTTCAAGGATCAGGAGGTGCGCCGTAAAAATATCGGAGCTTTCCCGGCCGATCTGATCGGACAATTTGCGCCGGATCTCGAGGATTTCGGTCCGGGTACGCGCCAGGGCGTCTTCAAACCGGGCAATCTCGTTCGGGATGAGCTCGGGAGTGATCACCCTCCTGGGAAGATTGAAGGACTCGCCGCTGTGGAGCACGAACACCTTCCCGATCGCGATGCCGGGTGAAACCCCGATACCTTTCAATTCCTTCACGCTTTTATTCTCCAAAGTTTGTTTCGATGAGTTTCGTTAACGCGTCCATGGCTGTTTCCGCATCCTTGCCGCCCGCTACGACCCTGATCACCGAACCCATTTCAGCCGCAAGGGTCATGATCCCCATGATGGATTTTCCGTCTACCTTTATGTCGTCTTTATAGATCTCGATCGAAGCCTCGTATTTATTGGCCGTTTGGACAAAAAGTGCCGCCGGACGAGCATGAAGCCCGAGCTTGTTCGAGATCACCAGCTCCTTCTCGACTTTCTTTACTTCTCTTTTTCCGCCCCGCGGGCGACGCGACGTCATAATCTAGTCCTTCAGCTTCTTGGTATTCTTGGCGTAATAATCCAGGATCGATTTCATAATCTTCTCGGCATCGTGACGGACCTGCCCGTCCGACTTGAGGACCTCATCGGTCACAACCTCGTAACCCTTTTCGCGGATCTTGTCGATATCGAGCTTCACGGGCAGTGCACCGGCTTCCCGGTAACGCCGGTAAAGAGGTTCCGGAATCCTGGCCTTGTTAACAAAAACCGCGTCCACGATCCGCGGATCGGTATGGTCGATAATCACCTTCAGGTGACCCCATGCGCTCAAATCCGTCGTTTCACCGGGTTGGGTCATGGCGTTACAGATATAAACCTTACAAGCATCTGATTTCAGGATCGCGTCCCGGATATCCTTGATAAGAAGGTTCGGCAGGATGCTGGTATAAAGACTTCCCGGTCCCATAACGATGAGATCTGCGATCGAAATTGCGTCAACCGCTTCCTCGCAGGCCCTGCAATCATCCGGCTTCAGATGAATGCTGCGGAGCGGTTTCCTCTCATTCGTAATATTCGTCTCTCCTTCTTTGGAGGTGCCGTCCATGAATTCCCCGACAAGCGTAACTTTTTCAAGGGTTGAGGGAAGCACGCGACCCCGGATCGCGAGAACCTTGCTGGATTCCGCTATCGCTTTTTCAAAATCCCCCGTCACCATTGAAAGAGCTGTAATAAAAAGATTCCCGAAACTATGCCCTTTTAATCCTTCGCCTGTCTCAAATCGATACTGAAAAAGATCCCGGATCAAGGGCCCCGTATCCGCAAGGGCCACAAGACAGTTCCGGATATCGCCGGGAGGCAGGACATCCATCTCGTCCCGGAGCCGTCCCGAACTCCCTCCGGTGTCCGTCACCGTCACGATTGCCGTAATATTGCGCGTAAAAAGCTTCATGCCCGAAAGCATGGTGCTGAGACCCGTGCCCCCTCCTATCGCCACGATCCGCGGCCCCCGGAGAAGTGATTCGGACTGACGGCTCTGATATACAATATCCACAAGCGGGCCCGTCTGGTTTAGCGGCATGAGGGCCCTGACAAAAATTTTGACCATGTTCTTGATCGAAGTATAGATGAGGAAAATCCCGAAGATCATGGCTGCGGTCGCAAAAGCCGCGAGCATTACGCTGGATTTCGCAATGGTCTTCACCGTGAGGAGGTCGACCACAACGAGCAGGCTCAGGCCGATCACACAGAGGGTGATCCAGCGCTTGATACCGATACCGGGATAGAGCCACTTGAAAAATTGCATCCGGAAATCCCCGATCGGACCCTAAACTTTCCGGTTCTCTTCTTTGTTTATAAGCTCAAAAACATCCTTCGGTGTCTTGCAGCGGCGCAGGAGTTCACAAAAATAGGAATCCCTCAAAAGCCGCGAGATCTGGGCAAGCGCCTTCAAATGCGGGCCGGCCGCATCCTTCGGGGCGACCAAAAGAAACAGGATATAAACCGGCTCCCCGTCGAGTGCCTCGAAGTTCACGCCTTTTTTGCTGACCCCGAGAGCCGCAGCCAGTCCGTCGACCTTGTCAGTCTTCCCGTGAGGAATGGCAATCCCCTGCCCGATCCCCGTCGAGCCGAGATTTTCCCTTTCAATCAGCGCTTTCATAATCGCTTTCTTGTCGCCGAGATCCTTGACCTCTCCAAGAAGGTCGACCATTTCCTGAAGCACCCCTTCCTTGTCAGTGGCCTCAAGATCAAGTTTGACGCCTTTGATGTTCAAAAAATCCGTTATTTTCATTTTGACTCCCTCCTCACGAAAGTCTGATGGATTAGAATTGCGGTTCGATAAGCCCGTGATTGCCGTCCTTACGTTTATAGATCACATTAACGCGGTCGGTTGATGAATTGAGAAAAACCAGAAACGATTCTTTGACCAGCCTGAGCTGAAGACTGGCTTCTTCTGCAGACATGGGTTTCGGAGCGAAATCCTCCGTGCGGACAAGCTTCGGACGCTTTGCCTCAAGTTCAGATTCTGCCTCGCCCATCTGCGCCGCCCGCAACAAACTCCTACCTTCTTTCTGGTGATGGTTTTTCTTGCGCGCGCAGTATTTTTTCAGCTGTTTCAGAGTCCGGTTGTAGGCTTCATCCATGGCTGTAAAAATATTGTCCTTGGAACTCCCCTTGCCAAAAGCGCGGAAATCTTTCGTGAGAACCGTGATCTCGGCGACAAAAAGGTATTTCACTTTTTTAAGAAACACGTGCGACTCAACGATCCGAGGCGCATATTTCTCAAGCTTGGGAAGCCTTTCTTCGAGATGCTCCTTCATCCCGCTCGTGACCCTAAGATTCTGACCCGTAAAACGAATATCCACTGAAAACCTCCTTGAATAGGTGAAAAAAAAGAAACGATGTTACGCCAACGAAAATCTTTCTCCCAAATAGATCTCGCGGGCCTTGGGGTCATTCGCGAGAAACTCCGAAGATCCCGAGACCTCGACTTTGCCCTCGTAAAGCAGGTAAGAACGGTCGGTGATCGAAAGCGTTTCGCGTACGCTGTGGTCGGTGAGAAGAATACTGAGGCCCTGGGCCTTGAGCTTCTGGAGGATCTTTTGCACTTCAAAAACCGCGATCGGGTCCACTCCGCTGAAAGGCTCATCAAGCAGGATGAGGGAAGGATTGGTAACAAGCGCCCGGGTGATCTCAAGCCGTCGCCGTTCCCCTCCCGAGAGCGTGTAGGCCTTGTTCTTTGCGAGATACGCGATGTCAAGGTCGTTCAGAAGACGCTTGAGCCGGCGGTCTCGCTCGTCCTGGGAGATCTCTAGCGTCTCGAGGATGGCCATGATGTTTTCTTCAACCGTGAGCTTCCGGAAGATCGAAGGTTCCTGCGAAAGATATCCGATCCCGAGACGGGCTCTCTCGAACATCGGGAGCCCCGTGATGTCTTCCCCGCGGAAAAGAATCTTCCCGGATTCGGGGCGGATCACGCCGACCACCATGTAGAAGGTCGTCGTCTTCCCGGCCCCGTTCGGTCCCAGGAGCCCGACAATTTCTCCCCGGGAGATCTGAATGTTCACGTCCTTGACGACCGTGCGCCCTTTATAACTTTTGACAAGCTGTTTCGTTTCCAAAAGGTTCATGTCTAAAAGATCCCTTTCTCGAGGCTGTCCATGCCTTCGCCGCCATAGTAAAGCGCTTCCGTGTCCCCTCCAAGAATGATCCGGCCTTCCTCAGCCAAATAGATCACACTATCCGAAAAAGTTTTGTTGCCGTCGGGGTTTTGGATCACGACATTTCCGGCCGCCACGATCTTCGAAACGCGCCGGCTGACTTTATTGTAATAGACATCCATCATGTCCGCCGTCAGTTTTCCCCTGCTGTCCTCGGCCACAACATTATCTTTAAAATGCGCGATATTCCGTTCATAATCGACCACAAGCGGTCCGTCACAGGTAATCGTGGTAGGGCCCGATTCCTTTTCATCCGGATTCCGGACCACCACAGTAACGTTCTTCTTGAATTTTACTTTTTTAAGCCTCGTATCGGCCCTGGCACCAAGACCTTCGACGTTGATATTATCCCTTTTAACCTGGGTGCTCACCTCATTTTCAATGATATGCTCGCCCGGATGCATATCAAGTTCCTCGGTCATAAGCCGGGTTCCGTCCTCGGTCGTCGCGACCACGTTTTGAGCGATATGGATTTTATTCTGTTTTTTATCGTAATGGCCCGTATCAGCCGTCACGGTCACAGGCACCTCTTCGGCGTAGGCCTTAGCCATCACGTTCATAAGCTGAACCGTTTCCGCCATGATATCTGCCGAATCCCCTTCGATCTCGATCTCTTTCTGGCCCTCAGGCGTGTATTTGGAGAACTGGAAGGAATAGACCTTGTGCGGCGGATCCTCGGACTTTTTCTCGACCGCTTTTTGGGATTTTGCCTGGCGGGTAATCACCACCTGGACCTGGACAAACGCCACGTAGAAAGCCACAAGGGCGATGAAACCGATAACCAGCTTCTTGATCATTTGCGGACAGCCTCTCTTTTTCGCGATTCGATCATTTCCGGCTTCGTTCGCCACCGGTCATGCATCCATCCCCATTGTTCGGGATATTCGCGGATTATTTTTTCAAAACTCTTCATCCAAAGCTCCGTATAGTGCCTGACCGACGTCTCCCGATCCGTTTCTACCCGGGGGCGGATCAGCTCGCCCATGATAAGTTTATAACGGTTTCCGGACTGACGAACCATGAACGCCGGCAAAATCGGAGCACCGCTTGCCAGGGAAAATTTAACCGGCGCCGTCATGGTATAGGCGGGTTTCCCAAAAAAGTCTACAAATACACCGCGGATCCGGTCAATATCCTGATCCGGAAGCAGTCCGACAATTTCTCCCCGCTTTAAATGATAATGGACCTGTCTGACCGCCTCATTTTGATAAATCGTTTCCACCCCGACCGAACGGCGAAGCCCCACAATCCATTCGTTGTAAGGCGCATAATAGATGCGCCTGCCGACCACCGCCCCCCGGAACCCTTGCAGGCCAAAAATACCCGCAAGAAGTTCCCAGTTTCCGAAGTGGGGTGTCATTATAATGAGCCCCTTTCCTTCTTGCAAAATATCTTTGCACCTTTCGTAAGCGTTCCCAGCCTCGATAAAACCGGCGGCTTTTTCCCTGGTAAGCTTCGCGAATCTGAGGAAATCCACAAAAGTTTCCAGCATATTACCGATAACCCGCACGGCGATCTTTCTGATCTCAACCGGGGTCTTTTCGTTCCCGTATGCAAATTCAAGATTCCTGAGGATTTTCCGGCGTTGGCGTCCGATCAGACAGTAGCCGAGCCGGCCGACGCCGCGCGCCAACGCCAGCGCCCAGCTTCTCGGAAGAATCAACGGAACGCCGGCAACCGCCTTTGCCAACAAGTAAAGCGGATAACGATAAGGCTTGCTCTTCGCCATCTTCAACCTCTCACAGGTCCAGCGGCAACCGGGCTAAAAACCGGCCCGTGAATTTTGTTACGGGAGTTCATGAACATCGTCTGATTCAAATTCTGCGGGCTAAACGACTCCCGCCCTCATGAGATCCTGAACGTCAAGGAGACCGACCACTCTGGACCTGTCGTCCACCACGGGAATCTCGTCGATCCTGAGGGATTCCATCACATGGAACGCCTCTTCGGCGAGCCGGTTCTTGCCGATCACTCTCGGTTTCAGGGTCGCGACCTTCTCGATCGCAAGATTGAGTATCCCCTCTCCCTTTTCGCGCAAATGCCTGCGAAGATCGCCGTCCGTGAAAATACCGGCCAGCCTTCCTTTCCGGTCCACGATCGTACAGCTTCCGGCACGGGCCGCCGTGATCCTAAGAAGCGCCCGGCGGACACTCGTCCCCGTCCGGACAACCGGGTTCGCCTTGCCTTTCCGCATAATATCCTCGACTCTCAAAAGTTTTTTCCCGAGACTTCCTCCGGGATGGAGTTTCGCAAAATCTTCGGGGCGGAATTTTTTTATTTTAAGAAGTGTCAGCGCAAGCGCGTCCCCCATCGCGAGAGAGGCCGTAGTCGAAGCCGAAGGCGCCAGGTTAAGCGGACATGCCTCGCGCGTCACACCAAGGTCGAGAACCACATCCGCGTATTTAGCGAGCGTGGATTTCGGCATGCTGGTCATTGCGATCAAGGGCGTCCCTTTTTTCTTGAGAATGGGAAGAAGCCGGACGATCTCTTCGGTCTCTCCGCTCTGGGAAATGGCGATGATCAAGTCCCGGGCCGTCACCATCCCGAGATCACCATGAACCGCTTCGGCCGGATGGAGATAAAGGCTCGGGGTTCCCGTCGAGGCAAGTGTAGCCGCGAGTTTCCGTGCGATAAGGCCGGGTTTCCCCATTCCTGTCAGGATTACACGGTTCCGGCAAAGCGCCATCAGCCGCACCGCTTTTTCAAAATCCTTTCCGATCTTGGAGCGAAGTCTCTCAATCGCTCTGGCTTCGATCCCGATAATTTCACGTCCGATCTTACGGATATTCTTCATCAGCTCATCCCCTTTTCGCAACAACGGCTTTCAGCGCGGTCAAATCCCGCAGAAGATTTTTCAAATCCTTCAACGCGATCGCATTCGCTCCGTCTGAAAGCGCCATCGGCGGATTTTTATGAATCTCCATAAAGATGGAGTCCGCTCCCGCCGCAATAGCACAGCGGGAAAGCGTAGGAATGAACTGGGGCGCACCGCCCGAGGAAGTGCCCCTGCCGCCGGGAATCTGCACCGAATGGGTCGCGTCAAAAACAACCGGATAGCCGAAGCTCCGCATGACCGGTATCCCGCGAAAGTCATTCACGAGATTATTGTATCCAAAACTCGAACCCCGGTCGGTGATGAGAATTTTTTTTGTCCCGCATTCTTCGAGTTTCTGAATAATGTTTTTCGTTTCCCACGGGGAAAGAAATTGCCCTTTTTTCACGTTCACGATCCTGCCGGTCCTCGCGGCCGCGATCAAAAGGTCGGTTTGACGACAAAGGAATGCCGGGATTTGAAGGATGTCGGCAACTTCCGCGGCCGGAGCGGCCTGTTCGGGAGTGTGGATATCGGTCAGGATGGGAAGTTCCAGCGTTTTTTTGATCCCGGCAAGAACCCTGAGGCCTTTCTCCATACCCGGGCCTCGGAATGAACGGATCGAAGATCGGTTGGCCTTGTCAAAACTGGCTTTGAAAACATAAGGAATCTTAAGGCCGACCGCGATCTTCCGAATGGCCGCGGCAAGTTTTACCGTGCCGGCCTCGTCTTCGATCACGCAAGGACCGCCGATCAAAACAAACCTTTTGGGATCGCCAAAAACAACTTTGCCGAGACTGACTTTATTCATGAGCAATAACCTTCTCCAGGGTGTCCGGCGCGACCGGAACGGGTTTGAGTGCAGACTTGGGAAAGTTCGCTTTCTGATATTCCAGAGCACTCGCGATAAAATCACGGAACAGGGGATGCGCCCTGTCCGGCTTTGATTTAAATTCGGGATGAAACTGGCAGGCGATGAACCACGGATGATGATCAAGTTCGACTATTTCCACAAGCTTTCCGTTCGGAGAAACCCCCGAGAACTTCATGCCTGCCTTCTGGAATCTTTCCCGGTACTCGTTGTTGAATTCATAACGATGCCGATGGCGTTCCGAGATCTGCTCCGTCTTGTAGGCTTTGTGGGCCCCGGTGTCTTTTTTCACCTCGCAGGGATACGCGCCCAACCGCATCGCGCCGCCCGCGTCTTTCATCTTCTCCTGTTCCTCCAAAAGACTTATGACGGGGAAAGGTGTTTTCTTGTTAAACTCCGTTGAATTGGCACCCTTCATATCGAGCACGTTTCGCGCAAATTCAATCACGGCGCACTGCATACCGAGACAAATACCGAAAAACGGGATCTTTTTCTCGCGGGCATGCTGGATCACCCGGAACTTCCCCTCGATCCCGCAGCCGCCGGATCCTCCGGGAACGAGGATCCCCGCAACGCCTTTGAGCTGGTTGAGAGCCCGAGCGCTTTCAAGTTTCTCGGAGTTGATCCTCTTGATAATAACCTGACTGTCGTTGGCGATCCCGCCGTGTCTAAGGGACTCATAAATGGATTTATACGCGTCCTGAAGTTCGATATATTCCCCGACCACCGCCACTTTCACGGAAAACCGGGGCCGAAGAGCAATATCGACCACGTCTTTTTGCCATGCGTGCAGGCTTCCCGCTTTATACTCGATCTTCAGCTTCCGGCAAATCACCTTGTCAATCCCCTGCTCCTTGAACGCCAGCGGGACCTCGTAGATCGACGAAACATCACGCGCCTCAATCACGGCTTCGGGTTCGACATTGCAGAAAAGCGCGATCTTCGCCTTCATCGGCTTATCGATCCTTTTTTCAGTGCGGCAAAGAAGAATGTCGGGCTGAATGCCGATCTCACGAAGAGTTCCGACCGAATGTTGGGTCGGTTTCGTCTTGAGCTCCCCGGCGGCTTTGATATAGGGAACGAGCGTTAAATGAATAAAAAGCGAATTCTCGCGGCCGACTTCGTGTCGAAACTGGCGGATCGCTTCAAGGAACGGAAGCGATTCGATGTCGCCGACCGTCCCCCCTATTTCGGTAATCACCACATCACAGCGTTTATTCCTGTAGACTTCCCTGATCCCTTCCTTGATCGCATCCGTAACATGCGGGACAACCTGAACGGTGCCTCCGAGATAATCCCCGCGGCGCTCCTTCATGATGACCTTGTAATAAATCTGGCCGCTCGTCAGGCTGTTTTCACGGCCATAGGTGCTGTGGGTGTAGCGTTCGTAGTGGCCAAGATCAAGATCCGTTTCCGCTCCGTCGTCCGTCACGTAGACTTCCCCGTGCTGGTAGGGGCTCATGTTCCCGGGATCAACGTTCAGGTAAGGGTCCAGCTTCTGGATCGCGACCTTGAGTCCTTTAGCCTCAAGGATCTTCGCTATCGAGGCCGAAGCAATCCCTTTTCCAAGCGATGAAACCACGCCGCCTGTAACAAAAATATGTTTTGGCATATCAGAAAATCCTCACGGGGTTTGCGTTCAGCCCGCGGCCCCATCTCTAAAAACCCCGTCTTTTTTGAATCCAGGATTCAAAAACCCGCGCGCTGATTCAGGCCCGCGCCAAACGCGATTCGACTTCTCTCAAGTCCTCTTCCGTATCCACGCTGATAAAATCAAAATCCGTTTCGATCACGCGGATCTTCCGGCCCCTTTCGAGGACCCTGAGCTGTTCCAGTTTTTCGGTCGTTTCCAGAGTGCCGGGTTTCCATTGAACGAACTCCAGCAGAAATCCGCGGCGATATCCGTAAACGCCAAGGTGTTTTAAAAAACTGAATGAGCGGTCCTGGGCCCCCTGGACATACGGAACCGGGGATCGCGTAAAATAAAGCGCGTTACCGTCTTCTCCGCAAACAACCTTGACGACATTGGGATTACAAAAAGCCGTTTGATCGGTCATGCGGAAAGCAAGCGTCAGCATCTCCGGAGACCGGGAGCCCATGAAGATTCTGACCATTTCATCCAGCGCTTTCGGGTCCACCAGCGGCTGGTCCCCCTGGATATTGATCACGATCTCGTGATCAAACTTTTGCACGACTTCCGCAATCCGGGAAGTTCCGTTGGGATGGTCGCCACGGGTCATAACCGCCTTCCCGCCAAATCCTCTGACGCACCCGGCGATCCGTTCATCGTCGCATGCGACGATCACATCCTCAAGGCTCCGGGCTTTCCGGGCATTTTCCCAGACATGCCGGATCATGGGCATTCCGGCAATCGTGCGGAGAATCTTTTCGGGAAGACGCGTTGACCCCAGCCTCGCCGGAATGATACCTATGGCTTTCATCGCGATCCCGCCCGACGAACCGCTTCCGTAAGCTCCTCCGGAGAGGCCGTAGCGGTTCCAAGCTTCCCGACGACAATGCCCGCGGCCATGTTCGCGATCCTGGCCGCTTCATGCATCTTCGCGCCGGCGGCAAGCGAAAGCGCGATCGTCGCTATCACGGTGTCCCCGGCTCCCGAAACGTCATAAACTTCCCTCGCCGCGGTCGGGATTTTCGTAACTCTGCCTTTTTTTTCAAAAAGGATCATGCCGTCTTCGCCCAGGGTGACGAGAACAGATTCGAGCTTCAGTTTTTTTATGAGTGCCCAGCCGACCGCTTCGAGTTCCGGGGTCTTGCGCCACGGACCAATCGTCCTCTCATAACCTCCGTAGGCTTCCTTGCGGTTGGGCGTGATACAGGTAACACCGTTGTAATAATCAAAATGTTTTTCTTTGGGATCCACCAGGACCGGTTTTTTGAATTTTTTGGCAAGCTTGACCACTTCCCGGAGAAGAAAGGGCTGCATGACGCCTTTGCCGTAGTCCTCAAGGACCACCACATCCATGGTCCTGATCATCTGATGGACGAACTTTAGGATTTTGTTGAGATTGGCGAGCGATACGTCTTCCGTTTTTTCCCGGTCAAAACGCACCATTTGCTGGGAGTGGGCAATCACCCGCGTTTTCAAAGTCGTCGGCCGCGACGGGTCATAAACGATTCCTCCCGTTTCAATACCCTGATGGCGCATCGTCTTGACCAGCATCCTTCCGTAAAGATCCCGTCCGACCACCCCGCAGGGAAAGGCCGAACCCGCAAGGGAGCGGATATTGTTGGCAACATTCAGGGATCCTCCCGGCATATAGGATTCCCGCTTGACATCGACAACAGGAACCGGGGCTTCGGGAGAGATCCGGGAGACATTTCCCCAAACAAATTGATCGAGGATAAAGTCCCCTATGACAAGAATCTTCACTGTTCGGAAACCAGCGATGATATCAAGAAAACGTCTTTTCTCGGATGCCGTAAGGGTATTTTTCATAAGGAGTTATGGTAAAGGGACAGGGATCTGAAGCCTAGCCTCTTTATTTTATGAAGGGGTTATGATAACACCGTCAGAACGGGGTGTCAACGAAAGGAACCCCTCACAACCCTTTTCTTTTCAACAAGTTACGAGAGTTTATCCGTCAAAAAGATTGGCGGATGCAAATTCCGGATCACTCGTGAAATGGATCCGGAGTTTACGAAGCGCTTTTTCATCACCCGGCGTGGGGATATGAGTGATATGCATTTCGCAATCCCGGAGGGTTTTTAAATTCTCCAGGGCCTTCTGCGCGGTGGGATTCGTGGTCGCGCTCATGCTGAGAGCTATCAGTATCTCCTCGAGATCCAGGCTGACCGTTTTGTTCCCAAAGATATGCTGCTTGAGCGCTCCGATCGAGTGGATAACATTAGGCGACAGAAGGTGGATGTCTTCCGGAAGACATGCCAGCTGTTTGACGGCGTTCAAAACCGCGCTCGATGCCGCATGCATTAACGGCGTATTTTTTCCGGTCACAACGGCGCCTCCGGGAAGTTCTATCGCCGCTCCGCAGAAAACTCCCTGGTTCCCTTTTCCGGCCTTCTGCGCCTCTTTTGCCGCTTCACGGGCGGGTATCACAACCCGGCGGTTTTCAGGTTTCACTTCGAGGTCATCCATGAGAAGCTCTGTTTTCTCGACAGCTTCCTTTTCTACATAACCCATCCGGTAGTCGCACGCACACTGAAAATACCGCGCGATCACCTCCTGGACAGCGGCTCTCCTCACCACCTCATCATCCACAATGCCGAATCCCGCGCGGTTCACTCCCATATCGGTCGGAGATTCATAATAAGACTCTCCGCCCGTGATCTTTTTCAGAATTCTTTTGAGAACGGGGAACACCTCAACGTCACGATTGTAGTTCACCGTGGTCTCTTTATATTTCTCCAGATGGAAAGGATCTATCATGTTGGTGTCAAGAAGATCCGTCGTGGCGGCTTCATAAGCGATATTGACCGGATGCTTCAAGGGGATGTTCCAAATGGGGAAGGTTTCGAATTTCGCGTATCCGCTTGCGAGACCCTGTTTGTGATCGTGATAAAGCTGGGAAAGACATGTCGCAAGTTTCCCGCTTCCGGGTCCGGGACCGGCAACAACCACGAGCGGTTTTTTCGTGACGATATATTCATTCGCGCCGTATCCCTCGTCGCTTACGATCATATCCACGTCGTTTGGATATCCTTTCGTAAAACGGTGAGTATAAGTGCGGATGCCGCGTCGTTCCAGCTTGTTCTTGAAGATCTTGGCGGCCGGCTGGTCTGAAAACCGCGTGATCACGACCGCGGCCACATCAAGTTCCCAGCCCCGATATTCATCGATCATTCTGTAAATATCCACATCGTAGGTAATCCCGAAATCCGCGCGCATTTTACGACGTTCAATATCGCCGGCATGAACGCAAATAATAATCTCGGCTTTATCGCGGAGTTTGTGAAGGAGCCGCATTTTGACGTTGGGATCAAACCCCGGAAGGACCCGCATGGCATGGAAATCACCGATGATTTTCCCGCCGAATTCCAGATAAAGTTTATCACTGAAGCGCTCGACGCGCTCCAGAATGGCCGCGGACTGCTCGTTAAGATATTTGAGATTATCAAACCCGATCTTCCCGTCCGCTACGGGCATATCGCCCCTCCTGTTTCAAAATGTGAGATTTTCCGCTAAGCCCGACCCGGGGTTTACTAAACCGCACTTCCTTGCCGGAAACCCCCGGGACTATTTCCTGGAATCGGGGCAGGACTTACAATCGCCCGAGCAAGATGCCGCCGGTTTGTCCTTCTCCGAAGACGCCTTGTAACTTTGGGACCGGTAATCCGTTTGATAAAATCCGGCGCCCTTGAAGAGAACTCCCGCTCCCCCATGGATCTGTCTTTTTGCTTTCGCCTTCCCGCATACGGGACATTTCCGCACGGGTTTATCGCTCATCGACTGGAACTTTTCGAACTGGTGCCCGCAGGCACCGCATTCATATCCGTAAGTAGGCATGATTTATTTCCCCTCTCAGTTTCAGAACGGCGGGTATTATAAGATAAAGATTCCGTCTTTCAATTCAAGTTTTGCGGCCGCCCCGGATCATAATCGGAAATCGTCGCCGTCACATCGCCAAGCACGGGAATTTTGACTTTCATAACGACCGGAATACGCCGCTCATCCATGCTCATCCAGCCGCGGACTTTCCCGCGGCGCACAAAAAACCCCTCGAACATGATAATAGGCTCCACCTCGATCGCCCGAAAGGTCCCCATGCCCTCGATTTTCATTTCTCGCACTTCGTGCGCGAGAACCTCAAGGTCCCAGTTTTTCTCATCCGCATTTACGGGGATCGTCGCTTTGGTTCCCGGTTTCACGTCAAGCGTCCGGTAGTAATAACCGCACGAGATCTGATCCTGGACATCTTTCGGGATGAACATTTCCTTGCGGCTGTTGTCTTTTTTGGAATAGAACTTGCCGATATTTGCCGTCTGGTCGTATTCCATTACTTCGTCCGTCCAGTATCTCCCTTCCTGAATGGTTTTTTCATAGCGGAGCGAATGAATTTTTTCGGCATCGATGTAGGAATGATGGGTGTCGCGAACCCTGTAAATCCAGTCGAGAATGGTTTTGGAGCGGATATTGATCTCAACATGATAAGCGTCGCGCCCGTTGACCGAAACGATCTCCTTGACCAGCGACTCCGCCTCTCCCACGGGAAGACCCATGTAGGTAATCCGGAATTTTATCCGTTCCCCGAGGAACAAGCCGCCGGCAGGTCGCTCGGACGGAGGATAAACCGTTTCCGATTCCGCCGCAAAAACCGGAATTGCCGGAAAATAAAACAGAAGGAGAAAGATCGTTCCCGCCGCGTAGCGGAAGAACGCGCGGCATAACGATCTTCGGGAAAAGGAAAATCCCGGACCGCGTCTCACCGGATACCCCCGTCGGGTCCGGTCGCGAACCTTTTGCAAGAACCCATACCGTCGCAACAGATCTCTTTGACGAGCGACACCTTTTTTCCCTTATCCAAGATCAAAACCCTTTCCGCCGGGTCGTGATGCAAGCCCGCATCCGTTACGTTTTTCATGGTTGACCCCGATAGGTTTTCGCTCAGCCATGATCTTTGTCTCTCCCAAAAAATTGCTCTATCTGATGGAACGCTTCGTCAGAGCTCAGCGTTTTCAAACAGGCGATCGTCGGGCACTCCTTGTTGAATCGAAACTTATAATAGCATGGGCGGCAGGCAAGGCCATGTTTAAAGATGGCGGCGGCATTCGCGGAAGGAGGATAGGGGCCGTAAACTTCCGGAGGGACAGGTCCATAAAAAGCCGCAAGCGGAACTTCGAGCGCTCGGGCCAGATGCACCAAGCCTCCGTCATTTCCGATAAAAAGCGAGGATTTCTCAAGAAGAATCGCCGTTTCGGCGAGCGACGCTTCCCCCGCCATCACTACCGCCCGCAGGTTGAGTGAGTTTTTCAAATCCTCACAAAGTCCGGCCTCAGATCGGCTGCCGAGGATGCAGACCCCTGTGAATTTATGTTTAGCCGCCATTTTCCCGATCAGCTCCGCGAAGTTCGCGGCGGGCCACCGTTTGAAATCCGCTTCTCTTCCCCACGAGTCCCCTCCGCCGGGGCTCACCGCGATAAACTTTTCCCCTAGAGTATCAAGTCTCGCGGCGAGTTTCGCTTCAAGTCCGGCCTTGTCGGGCGGAAAATAATATTCAAGGAATCTGTCCGTAACCCGTATCCCGGCCGCCTCGGCAAGCCCGGCGTAAAAATCCGCGGCATGACGTTTCCGGTAACCTTCCGGAAGCGGATAGCGGATATTGTGAAAGATCGCCCGCCGTTTGTAGGCGAACCCCGCCCGTTTCGGTATGCCGAGAAAAACAAGCGACCAGAATGCGTTTTCGGGCCGGAGGGAGAAATCAAGAAGCAGGTCGTAGCGCTTCGCACGAAGTTTTCGACCGAGCACCCCAAGCTCCCGAAAATTTTCGAAACGGGTTTGACTGCGAAGCTTGTCTTTATCAAGCACAAAGATTTCATTCACATGCGGGTTATGTTCCACCGCTTCCCGGGATCTGGAGCCGAGAAGCAGATCGACCGTTTCAACCCGGGGGATCAGTTTAAGGGCTCTCAGAACCGGTGTCACAAAAAGCAGGTCCCCGATCCCATAGGGGTGAACGACCAGGACCCTCCGGAGAGAACGCATCATGTTTTTATTCCTTCCCGGCCGGTCTCCTCGAGAAGATCCCGGGCGGCAGAACAGACTTCCTGCACCGTGATCTGATCGATGTAGGTAAATTTTCTTTCCGGTTCCGGGACACCGGAAACGTCTTTGGCGACAATGCGACAAGCGCGGCCGATCGGCTTCCACCGGTTGGGCCCGAGACCGGCTTCATACCGCCCGAAAATGGAAACGACCGGACATCCGACGGCTGACGCGATATGAACCGGGCCGGAATCGTTTGAAACAAGAAGCCGGGAGCGTTTTAAAAGAACACCGAGCATCCCGAGCGTTAGACGGCCCCCGAGATCAATCACGGGCACCGGGCTCTTTTCCCGCAGGCTTTCCACAACCGGACGATCCGCCTCCGATCCGATCGCCAGAAAAACACATTTCATCTCCCGCCCAAGCTTCGCGGCAAGCTCCGCGAACTTCTCCGCCGGCCACATTTTCGTAACATCGCTCGCCGCAGGGCTCAGAACAATCCACGGCATGTCGTTCGGGACCCTGAGATGAAAAAGAAGATTCCGAAGCGAGTCTCGGGAGCGCTCCGTCACGGGAACAAATGTTTCAAGACGCGCGGGCATCGAAATACCCAGAGGCTCAAGCAGGTCAAAAAGATATTCTGCTTCGTGCCTTTGTCCGAGTTTTTTATCATAAGGATGAACGTGCGTGAGCGCCCACGGTGAGCGACGGTCATAGCCGATGCGAACCGGGATCCCGGCCAGCAGAGCGGCAAGATGAACCCGGTTCGTCGCGTGACAATGAACGGCAAGATCGAAACGTTTCTTTCTGAGTGTCCCCGCAAAAAGGATCTGTCCCCATATTGTTTTTTCGCTCCCTTTTTTATCATAGAGGATCACTTCATCGATATAAGGATTCCCGCGGACGATATCCCGGTGTTCGATAAAAACAAGTGCCGCGATCCACGCTTTCGGGAACCGCCCGCGGAGCGCCTTTAAAACGGGTGTCGTCAGCACAAGGTCCCCGATACGGTCGGTGCGCGTAACGAGTATCCTTGGATTTCCGGACAATCTGATTGATTTCATGTTTTCCTGATCCGTACAACGGGCCGTCATTGAGCGCCTGTCCCCTGTTGCATAAGCTGTGCGCATGATCGGAGAACCTGTTCCGGCGAAAGTCCGTGAAAACAGCTTCGTTCGGAATAAGGCAAGAGATGCGAGTTGCAACCACAGGCATCCTCATCGGCGATCGCGACCCGGAACTTCGGACCCTTGTGCCCGTATTTTTTGTGATCGGTCGGGCCGAAAATCCCGACCGTAGAGGCTCCCGTTTCATAACCAAGGTGCATGATCGCGCTATCGTTAGCGATCACAAGCGCCGCCCTTGAGAGCAGGAAGGCAGTTTCAGAAAGTGAGGTTTCTCCCGCCAAAACACGGACACGAGCAGGCATCCCTTTGGCCGTTTCTTCCGCGATCGCCCTCTCTTCCTTGGATCCGATCAAAAGAACATCTTTCGAGGTCTTCACCGCAAGCTCCCTTATAACTTCCCGGAACGACCCCGCGGGCCAGCGTTTCCGCTCGCTTGCCGCTCCCGGCGCGACAAGTATCCAGCCGGATTTTTCCCCGATGCCGGCCTCTTCGATTTTTTTTAAAAGAGATATTTCATCCGCCTCATCAAAAAAACGGAAGGGCGCCGTCTCGGGAGCCTGCATGCCCATCATGGAAAGAACTTCCAGATGCCGTTCGCGCATGTTGATCTTCTTATACTTCCGGAACAGCGGACTCCTTCTGGGAGCCAGCACCAGGAACGGGATTGCGGTGTTCCTGAGGTCCACAACCATATCGTAGCGGTCCTTCCAAAGTTCAAGCAGGAATTCCCATTTGCCCCAAAGGTCCGCTTTTTTGTCATAAACCACGATTCGCTGAATGGCTTTGCTTTTTTCGAGAACTGGTTTTGCTTTCGGGCCGACCACCACCGTGATCCGCGCCTCCGGAAACCGCATCCGGAGCGCCATAATAACGGGCGTAGTCATCACAACATCTCCGATATTACTGAGCGTCACCACCAAAATGCTTCCGGGTTCCTTTACCGGTTTCATAGCATTTGCCCAACCGCTTCAAAAACTTCGTCAGGGGTAATCCTGGAAAGCCAGCCGTCCTCAGGAAGTTTTTTGCCGAAGAACGGAACCGAATAGCCGGACGGTACATATTGCAGGGTAATGTTCTCCCCGACGCCGCGCGGACCGGTAAGATCGGGATCCGTCGGGCCGAAGATCGAAACAACACGTGCGCCGACACCCGAGGCGATATGCATCGGTCCGGAGTCGCCCGTCACAAGACAAACGGCATCCTTGTAAATACAGGCGGAAACGCGGAGGCTTGTTTTCCCGACAAGATCGATCACTCTCGCTGTCTTGATATCCTTCAAAAACTCTTCCAATAGCGGCCTATCCCCCGGTGATCCTGTGACAACCGCGGGGATATTCCACTTGTCGTAAACCTTCCCGGCGAGTCCGGCAAAATGTCCGGCGGGCCACCGTTTCGGCTCCCAATTTGCCCCGAGATGTAAACAGATGTATTTCGAGCCTTCGGCCAGACCGTTCTCTTTCAATATCGCCCGCGCCCGACTCTCGTCTTCGGGCTTGTAATAAAAACGTGATCTCGGCTCAACGGGCGTCTCAAAACCGGCGCTTTTCATAAGTTCCATGAAATAGTCAAGCTGATGAAGCTTGCTTTCCGGTTCCCTGACGGGAACGGTAAGGAAAAAACCGCGGCCTTTCCCGTAGCCGACGCGTTTTTTCACGCCCGCAAGAAAGAGCATCGCGGCGCGCGAACGGGACCGGTGGAAAAGATATCCCTCCCGCCAGGGACCAAGTTTCCGGAGTTTCAAGATAAACCCGACGCGTTTCAGCCAGGAACGGTGTGTGGATTTTTCGTCAAATACGATAAAACCGCTGACGCCGGGATGCGCCTCCAGAATTTCACGACAGCGTTCCGGCGCAACACAGAAAATCTCCGAGGCCGGATAACGGTTTTTGATCAGCTCAATCGCGGGCATCTGGAAAAGAAGATCTCCCAGCCAGTTCTTCATAACCACCAGAATTTTCATTTCCCGATCATTCCTTCCCGTTTAAGCTTCAGAACGATACCGGATGTTGTTTTGCCCCGGTCTTTGAACCCGTCGGATTTCACGGCTCCAAAAACCTCTGAACGGCCTCGAAAACTTCATCCACCGAAACATGCGTCAAACAGACCATCGCTTCTTTTTCCCCGCATGTCCCGCGGTAACAGGGCTGGCACGGAAGGTTCTTCATAAAAACGGCCATTTTTTTCGCGGGCGGGATGTGTCTTTTCGGATCCGTCGGGCCGAAAATCGCCGCAAAAGGAACATGCATGGCCGCGGCAACGTGAAGAAGGGCCGTATCCCCCGAAACAACAAAATGCATCTTCTGAAAAAAGGCCGGCAGATCCTCGATCCCTGTTTTGCCGAAAAGATTCACGACACGATCAGAGTCAAAATCACGGAATTCCGAAGCAAAAACCTCTTCTTCCCCGGAACCGAGGAGCAGAATCCTTGCGTCATAACGATCAAGGATCCGCCGTGCGAGTTCGCGGTAATGCCCGGGCGGCCAACGTTTGGTCGGCCATTTAGGGCTTGAACCCATCACGAAACCGACGACTTTCGTATCCGCCTTGAGGCCGAGCGGAAGCAGAACCCGTTCCGCTTTTTCGATCTGCTCCTGCCGGGGCCAGAGTTCAAGCGTATCGTCAAATTCTTGAACCCCGGCTTTAACAAGCACGCGGAACTGATGCCGTACCGGGGAATCCGGAATCTGGAACGTCTTGTCGGGACGGTTCAATAGACCGCCCCAGAATCCCCGGGAAAAACCGCAGCGTTGGACCGCCCCGCCGAGATAGGCCAATAGATGCGTGTATTTGTTGTTTTGCAGATCGACCGACATGTCAAAGCTTTCTTCGCGGATCCTCTTCGCGGACTTGAGGAGATAAAAAGGATTTGAAAGCTTTTTCCGGTCAAGAAGGATCATATCGTCGAGATAAGGACAATCCGCCATCATGCGGGCGAGACGCCTGTCGACAAGAAGCGTGATCGTCGCGTCCGGATAACGGTGCCTGAGCATGCGAAGGCTCGGGACCACAAGAACCAGATCTCCCATCGCCCCGAGCTTGATCACGAGGATCTTCTTGCGCTTTCGCACCTCCTGATAAACCTCGACCGTCTTCCGGACCATTTGTTCAAGGTTGAATTTTTCCTCGATCTTTTTCCGCAGCGTAACGGCGTATTCCTTCGCTTGAGTCCGGTCGGTCAGCATCACCTGCATCGCTTCCGCCATGGCGGGAATGTTTTTGGGAGGAAAAAGGTAACCGCTTTTTCCGTGGTCGATAATATCCGGAACACCGCCAAGCCACGTCGCAGCCACGGGCGTTCCCACCGCGCCGGCTTCGATAATCACGCGTCCGAAAGGTTCCGGAAGCGTCGAAGAAAGGACAAGCAGGTCCGATTGGGCGAGAAGCCCGGGGACATCCCGCGACGGACCAAGCATCTTCACACAGTTTTCAAGTCCGAATTGATGGATCGTTTTTTGGATAAGCCTGGTGTATTGGGTTCGTCCCCGGTTCTCCGCTCCGGCTATCCAAACCTCAATATTCGGGAGACGGCTCCGCAGAAGATGAACTGCCTTGAGAAATTCCACCTGGCCTTTGTTCGGAGAAAAACGACCGACATGAATAATCCGGAGTTTTTTAGGTTTTTCTTCGAAACGCTTCAATGAAAAGCTGAATTGGGAAAGGTCCACGCCGCGGGGGATCAGCCGGAGCCGATCCTGGGGAACGCGGAACTCATCGATCATGCGCCTTCCGATCGCATGAGAGATCACGATCACGCGCTTTCCCCAACCCATCACATGACTAAGCAGATGAAGAGAGTAGTGGCCGTGGCAGGTCGTCACGAAAGGGACCCCCGCCTTGCGCGCCGCGAGCCAGCCGATCCAGCCCGGAACACGGCTTCGGGCATGCACAATATCGACCCGCTCCCGCTCGATGATCTTGACCAACTGATCCACGAGAAAAAGTGCCGTCAGCGATTTCTGGTGAACCGGAAGACCGTAATGCGGGACCCCCATCCTTTGAAGCTCCGCGACAAGCGAACCGCCCGACGAGACCACAACGGTCTCATAACCCTGTTTTTTCAGCGCCCGCGCAAGATCCACAACCCCCCGCTCAACACCGCCGATCTCGAGGGCCGGAAGCAATTGAAGGATCTTCATTTCCGGCTCCATCTTCGATTACAATTGCGCCGGAAACGCAATGACCGGCTTGCGGCAAACAATCTTGAGAAAATCATCATTCTCATAACAGCTCTCCCAACCTTTGGAGCAACGCGTTCTTTTCGCGGTCTTTCGCAACCCTGTCAGTTTTTTTCACAAGATCGGCCACGGTCCGCTCAAGATCCTCAATACAGCTCATGGTCACAAGCCCCCGCTGGGACAGAACCTGATGAAAACGGTAATGTTTCGGCGGAAGTTCGCCTTCTCCAAGGTTAAGCACGATAACTTTCTTCCCTCCCCCGACGGCCTCCGAGATCATTGCGAGGCTGTCGCCTGTCACAATGACAATGTTTGCAAGGCTTATCATCGCGGATGCGGCATAGGCGGGATTGTCTTCATTCGCGATCACAAGATAACGACAGGAAGGATCCCGGGTGATCGCGGTTTTAAGAAACTGCTCAACGGGTTTTGATGTCCTTCGCGAAGTCGTAAGCATGTAACCCCCGTTCCTTTTCGAGATCTTTTTGAGCGTCATCGCAAGTTTCTCGGCATCCGATACCGTAATATCGAAGTGGCGGGTTTTGCCGCCGACAAACACCGCGATCCCGGCATCTTCAACACCGGTCACTCCGGCTTTGAGCTCGGCAACATCCGACAGGCGGTCCCTGGCCCGATAACCGCTCGGCATGATCACGCAACGGAAACTCTTTTTCGGGAGAATTCCTCCGTCATGCGCCGGCACAATGGCAAGGTCATACCGCATGATTGTATAAGGAAACGGAGGCTTCATGATCACGACGGTTTTCGCGCCGGTTTCCGCGGCCAGAAGCTGATGAACGGGAGCAAGACCCGAGCCGGCGGCGATGATAAAATCGGCACGGGCCGCCTTAACCGCCCCGAAGCTCCCGGGCTTTAAAAAACCACCGAGCCAATCGATCCGGCCCTGGATCCAGGGTTTTATAAGCGGCGCCAAAACATAAAGCAAGACACGGTGCAGCGACGAACGGTATTCAATATGGATTTTTTCGGTATCAAATTCAAGCCCCGGCCGGCCGTGGAATTCGACAAGGGAACTCATAAGCTCCTGAACAACGTCCGATTGCTTGAAGTGACCGGGTTTCCCGTCAGAAAGAATCAGGATCTTTCTTGTCCAACTGTATTTCCAGCGCTTGTTCTCCCAAAGCCATTGGTTCGGGAAACGGGAGATATAATCCTCAAGCGATGCGAGATATTGCCCCGCGAGAGACCGTATCCTTTCCTCATTCGGCAGGGAGGGATCGTCTTTCAGAACATTTTCTACAAAGATCTCGTGATGCGCATTCTTGAGGCGCACCATGTAGCTTGGCATGAGTAACGCACCGGTTCGGACCGCAAGCTCAAAAGCCCCGGTCGGCACCGATGTCTTTCTGCCGAAAAAAGGGAGAAGAATGCCTTCCGTTTTGCCCGCGGACTGGTCGCCCAGGACTCCGATCAGTTTCCCTTCACGGAGGGCGCGGATCAGGGAACGGACCCCCGCTCCCCGCGTCACCGCCACCGAGCCGTGGGTTTCGCGGAGACGGTTGAGGAGACCGTTCAACCTCGGGAACTTCTGCGCACGGGCAAGCACATGGATCGGCGTCCCCCGGAGTCCCGCGATCACCTGAAGGAGTTCCCAGTTTCCAAAGTGACCGGTCAAAAGAACTCCTCCCTTACCGGATTTTACAAGATCTTCAAAGCGCTCCAGGTGATTGATTTTGATATGATCGGAAATATGATCCGGAGTCAGCCGCGGAAAGATCATGACTTCCACGATATTCTGGCCGATATGTCCGTAATGATCGCGAACGATTTTCCGGCGCTCCCTTGCCGTCAGCTTTTCTCCGAAAACGTTTTTAAGATTGATATAGGCAACCCGCCGTTTTTTGGAAAAAAAGAACACGGTCTTTCCTGCCAGATCCCCGAGCACAAGAGCGGTTTTGACCGGCAAAAGGCCGAAAAAAACCATCAAAAAACGCGCAAGCCCGTAGGCGGCCAGATCAAGAATTCTTTCCATCAGCGTTTAATCCCCAAGAGTCGGAGCAAACGGTCCGTCAGGATCTCCTCCCCCGAGCGAATCCGGAGACGCGCGGCAAGTATCAGCGGATTGAGGGCGGTCGTAATAAGATCGCGGGACCTGTAAAAATCCTTTTCGGTGGTGATGATCTCTTCAACTCCGGCCGAGCGGCTTATTTCTTTGATCTCCTCCAGGTCGGTCTCGGTATATTCGTGATGATCGAGAAATTCAAAATTGCGTACGGTTTTAATTCCGGAACGCTGGAGCACAAGCTGGAAGGACCTCGGCGTTCCCACGGCGGCAAACGTCGCGGTTTTTCTGTTCTGCATTTTTTCAATCGAGAGCCGCGCGCGGTTCTTGGCCCGGTAAAGGAAAAGCGGCTCCATGTAAGCTTCCACCAGCTGTGAACGGGGCGCAAGTACCTGGATCTGCGTCCGGAGCTGCTTCAACTGCTCGGACGTCACCAAATTGACATGGGTCAAAACCACAACCGTTGCGCGTCCGAGAACAGGCATCGGTTCCCTTAAAATTCCCCGCGGGAGAAGCTGCCCGTTGCCGAAGGGGTTCAGGGAATTGACGACAATGATCTCGACATCCCGCTCCACGGCAACATGTTGCAAACCATCGTCCAGGATCGCGATATCGATGCGTTTTTCTTTTCTGATCTTGAGAGCCGTCTTGACGCGATCACGTCCGACGCCGACGATCACGGCCGGCATGTGATGCCGGAATTCCTCGACCTCGTCATGATTGTAGCCGCGGGTCAGGATCAGCGGCGTCCGCCGGATCGCCGATATTTTCCGGGCGAGAAATTCCACGAGCGGAGTTTTCCCCGTTCCGCCCCATGTCAGGTTCCCGACGCTGATAACGGGAAAAGGGAGGCGCGTCTGTTTCAGAAGTTTTTTGTCATAACTCCACCGAAAAATCCGGACCCCGACTCCGTAGAAAAAAGAGGCAATGGCAAGCAGCGGGACGCACAGTTTCGCCCGGACATCATGACATTTTCCCTCCGCAACCAGCCTGAAATAATTCTTTAGACTTTCCATCGACTTTGTTCCTTTCCGCCGCTTCCCGGGACCCGAGGAATGCCAGCACCCATTCCGCCTGGCGTTTGCTCGCTCCCC
This sequence comes from Candidatus Omnitrophota bacterium, assembly GCA_022705945.1. Classification (GTDB taxonomy): domain Bacteria; phylum Omnitrophota; class Omnitrophia; order Omnitrophales; family Aquincolibacteriaceae; genus UBA1443. The sequence continues at coordinate 26,232 of JAKJDL010000009.1, forward strand.
GAAGAAGGTTGACGATCTCGTGCGCTTTCACACCCGCATCACGGTACAGGGCCGGTTCCGTCAGGAACTTCTCTGATAATACCTTTAGGTCCCCCGGATCCTTAACGCAGAAAGCCCCGCCGCCCTGATCGAGTTCGCGGTAGATCATGTTGAAATTAAAAGTGTTCGGTCCGTGCATAACGGCACGTTTGAAGCGTGCCGCTTCGATCGGGCTCTGTCCTCCGTGAGGCACAAAACTCCCTCCCATAAAAACAAGATCCGCGATCTGAAAAATGTCTTTCAAGATTCCGAGCTCATCCACTACCAAAATGTCAAAACTCCCTTCGGAAGGTTTTTGTGCCGAAAACGCAACCCGCCGTCCGAACCGCTTGAGGGTTTCGGAAACCTTTGGCGAACGTTCAATATGCCGCGGTGCGACAATCATTTTGAGAGAGGGAAATCTGCCGCGTACTTCCGCAAACACTTCCCCCAATAACTCTTCTTCGCCGGGATGTGTGCTCCCCGCCAAAAAAACAAGGTCCGTTCGCCCAAGCCCAAACCTCTGGCGGAGCAGATTCGGCAAAGCGATTCCCTGGTAACTTCCTTCCAGCTGATCGAATTTCATATTTCCCATCGCCCGGACCGCTTCCGGCCGGACGCCAAGCCGGCGAAACCTGGCGGCGTCTTCTTCGGTTTGCGCGAGCACAAAATCGACATTCCTCCAAACTCTCTTCATGAGAAAAGAAACCGCCCGATACCTGCCGAAGGACCTTTCCGACAGCCGCCCGTTCACGACTCCCGCCGGAACATTCCTTCGTTTGGCCTCGCTCAAAAGGTTCGGCCAGATCTCGGTTTCCGCGAGAATTACAGCCTCCGGACGAATGATGTCAAAAAAACGCCGTACCGCAAATGTGATATCAAAAGGCAGGTAGGCGACATGAACCCGCGGCCCCGAAAGTTTCCTCGCGATTCTCTGACCGGTCGGCGTCACGGTCGTAAGCACCAGATCAAAATCCCCGTTTTGGTCAAACCATTCCGCGATGAACTTTTCCACAGCGTTCACTTCCCCGACACTGACCGCGTGAAGCCATACGGTCCTCCGGGAACCGAGACGGGCTTTCCAATCCTCGGGAAGAATGCCCCACCGCTCCCGCCAAAGCCGCTTCGGATCTTCCGCCTGTTTGATTTTCACGAGAAAAACCGGGAGATAAAAAATCCCGAACACGGCAAAAGCCAGATTGTATAAAAAAACCGTCATCATTAGCCAGATCCCTAAAGAACCGGATACCGGATCGCGCAAAACCGTTTTCCCGTCATTCGTTCAAAGTTGCGCTTCATCCTGAGTTTCATGCCCGCGGATGCGCCGCAAGATAGGCATCCTTCAGACGCTGGGTCGTCACATGCGTGTAAATTTGCGTCGTCGAAAGATTCGCGTGTCCCAGAAGCTCCTGAACGCTCCGGAGATCGGCACCCCGGTCCAGCATATGCGTCGCGAAGGAATGCCTGAGCGTATGCGGGGAAATCTCTTTGCCAAGCCCCGTTCGTTTCACGTATTTCAGGATCATGCGCCGGATGCTCCGGTCCGTCAAACGGCCGCCGAGGCGGCTCACGAACAGGGGTTTTTTGATAGCGGGCTGCGACTCCTTCGGCGGCTTTTGATCCAGGTAACTTTTGAGGCAATTCAGAGCAATCTGCCCGACCGGCACGATCCTCTCTTTTTTCCCCTTGCCCCGGACCCGCAGAAGGGCGCTGAAAAGATCGCAGTCGTCATGGTTGAGTCCCACCAGTTCGCTCACCCGCAGTCCCGAACTGTAAAGAATCTCGAGAATCGCCTTGTCACGTTTCTCCTCCCAGTTCGCCTTTGACGGAGCTTCCAAAAGCCTTGTGATCTCGTCGAGATTAAGAAATTCCGGTAAACGTTTTTCTTTTTTAGGTGTCGCGATCCCCGCGGCCGGGTTTTGGGTCAGGATATTTTCTCGGGCAAGGTATTTAAAAAAAGAACGGAGGCACGCGAGCTTGCGGGCAATGGAACTCTTTCTGTATTCGCGCGTCTTAAGAAACGCGAGAAAAGAACGGATGTCGAGATACGTAAGCTCTTGAAGGCTTTTTTCCCCCAGGAACTTCATGAATTCCCGGAGGTCGATCGCATAATTTTTCGTCGTGTGTTCGGAGGCGCCTTTCTCGGTAGTCAAGTACCCGAGAAAATCCTCGACCCGTTTGTCCATCGTCACTGCCCCTGGGGCCGCTGAGCATCTTGCGGCGCGGAGGAAGATTCGTCTTCCTTTTTCGGAAGGTTGTTCGTAACGTAGGTACACCGGGGATAATTTGAACACCCGTAAAACGACCGGCGCCCCTTCGCCTTGCGCTTCACAAGTTCCCCTCCGCATCCCGGTTCCGGGCAGAAAAATCCGGTCGGGATAGAACGCGTATACTTGCAATCCGGGAAACCCGAACACGCCAGGAATTTCCCGAATCTTCCGAACTTGATCACAAGGAATTTGCCGCAGGTATCACATTTATATTCCGTCGGCACCGCCTCCTGCTTGAAGTTTTTCATTTCTTCGCGCGCCTTCGCGAGAAGTTCGTTGAAGGGACCGCTAAAATCGTAAAGCACTTTTTTCCATTCGATCTTCCCCTCCTCAACCTCGTCAAGCTCTTCTTCCATTAACGCCGTGAACTCCGCCTCAAGTACTTTGGGGAAATACTGAACCAGCAGATCGGTCACGGTTTCTCCGAGTTCCGTCGGCATAAGCGCACCGCCTTTTCGTTCGCAGTAATCGCGGTCGAGAAGCGTCGAAATGGTCGGAGCGTAAGTGCTCGGCCGGCCAATCCCTTTTTCTTCCAAAAGCCGCACAAGACTCGCGTCATTAAACCGGGCCGGCGGCTTCGTGAAATGCTGTTCCCCCGGGAGTTCGAGAAGTTTCAGCTTTTGCCCGACCTTAAGCTCGGGGACTTCCGAAACCTCCGGAGTGTCATCTTCTCCGTCCTTCGCGGTATCCCGCTCAGTCCTGATTTCGCCGAACGCCGCCGAAAATCCCGGAAAGACATTCCGGGTTCCCGTCGTTTTAAACCAGAATTTCTCACCCGCCAGGATCAGAATTGATGTCACTTCATCGACGGCGGGGACCATCTGCGACGCAATGAATTTCCTCCAAATAAGCTCATAAAGCTTGAGCTCGTCCTCGGCGAGGAATTCTTTCAAGGAGTCCGGGGTCCGGTATGCGGACGTGGGGCGGATCGCTTCGTGAGCTTCCTGCGCGCTCTTGCGGGATTTATAGACCGGCGGTTCTTTCGGGAGATAATCCGCTCCGAATTTTTCCGTAATGAACTGGGCCGCTTCCTTTTGGGCAGAAACAGCGACGTTGACCGAATCGGTGCGCATGTAAGTAATCAAGCCCACGCTTCCTTCACTGCCGAGTTCAACACCTTCGTAAAGCCGCTGCGCGATCCTCATGGTGTTCGCGGAGGAAAATCCGATGCGCGTATAAGACTCTTGCTGAAGTTTGCTGGTCGTGTAAGGCGCTTGGGGGCGGCGGCGTTTTTCGGTTTTATCGATCTTGGCAACCTCAAAAGGGAGACCCTCAAGCTCCTTTTTGACTTTTTCGGTTTCAACCGCGTCCGGGAGGACGGGTTTCTCGCTCCCGATCCTGCTAAGACGGGAGAGGAATGTTTTTTCCTGTTCGGGACCGTCCACAGACGACAACCTCGCGTCAAGCGTCCAGTATTCCTGCGGAACAAATTTGCGGATCTCGCGTTCCCTGTCCACGATGAAGCGGAGCGCTACGGACTGCACGCGGCCGGCACTGAGTCCCCGTCCGACTTTTTTCCAAAGAAGCGGACTCAGCTGATACCCGACGATCCGGTCAAGAACGCGGCGCGCCTGTTGGGCATTGACCAGATTAATCGCGATCTCACGGGGATGTTGAAAGGCCTCCAGAACCGCGTCCCTGGTGATTTCATTAAATTCAACCCGGTGGATCCGGAGGTCCTTGTTCGCTTCGCTGAAAATGTGGGCCAAATGCCAGCTGATGGCTTCGCCTTCCCTGTCGGGGTCAGTCGCAAGATAAACCGAGATCTTTCCTTCCGCAGAGGCTTTCAGATGTTTGGCTGTTTTGATGTTCTTGGGGGAAATAATGTATTCGGGGGTAAAATCATTCTCAATGTCCACACCCATCCGACTCTTGGGAAGGTCCCTCACGTGACCCATCGAGGCTTCTACCTGGTAATCTTTTCCGAGAAACTTATTAATCGTCTTGGCTTTGGCAGGCGACTCAACAATCACTAGATTGCTGGCATCCGAGACCCTTGCGGTCCCTTTTTTCTTTTTTGAGGACGTTCTTTTCGGTTTAGCCACAAAACCCTCTCTATCCGAAAACCTTCGGTTCCTTTATGCTCCTGCAAACAGACGGGCGATCCTTTTTGAAGGGAGTGATTCTAATAAAAAGGCACTGGATTGTAAATTTGATTTTATCGGACGGTCTGTAACTATTATTAAACAAAGGGGTTAGAATCGGTTTTGTATTTTTTTATATTGGGGGCACTTCAAAAACACCGGAGGGGGGCCCGCGGAACCGTTTCTGGGTGAAAATAAAAAAGCGACCGGGGATATGATGCGCTATTCCCGTTTCAGGCAAAATTCCCAAATTCACAAGGGCTTATGCCCTCCCGCTCAGGATATCTTATCCCAAGGGTCTTCCTCAGACTCCGCATCGAATGAAAATTTCTTCTTGTTTAAATCCGGGGACAGTTTATAAAGCAATTCAAGTTCCAGAATCTGGGAGTCGCGAACGGCTTCCCTCTCAATCCGTTTTACAAGACGTTTCAAGACTCCGATTCCCATACCGAGCTTTTCGATACAAAGGGCCATCAGCAAACGGGTTAGAAGATTGACGTGAACTTCGAGATCGGTAATTCTGTCGTTATTCGTTTCCCTTGAATTTGCCACATCAAGAAGCTGCTTCTTGATGTCGGCGATGTGCGAGTAAAGCGAAAGAACATCCCTGAGGGAGTCTTCTTTTTTTCCTGAGGCCGGCGAAGCTCTGGTTTTCTTCTTTTTTGGCGGCATAAATCACCCGCTAAATCCTAACACACAAAATCAGGCTTGTGCGGAACCGCCGGGAAGAAATTCAAGAAGGTCGCATTCGGGAAAAATGCGCGTTAAATAGGCGAGGGCGAATGTCCTGAAAAAAATCGTAACCGGCAGCATCACAACGCCGGTCAAGATCATGCCCGTTACGACCAGCAGAACAGTTATCGCAACCCCGACAACTATGAGGGGAACGGTGAGCAGCGGTATGGTTTTCGTTAAAAGAATTCCGGGTATGATGATTGCCCCTCCCGCCACCACCACTCCGACAGCGGAAAATAATCCCGCCACAGTTTGAATCAATGTCGCAAGAAACCCGAGAAAGAAAACTATGATGAAATACTTCAAAATCTTTCCCCATGAAAGCCTTTTCGAGCTTTTCAAAAGCCCCCAGGAGCCCGAAACAGAAAGTTTGTATTGATACATGACTGGCAGGATAAAATCACGGACGGCCATCATCATAATCATCGTCGCCGCCAGGATGGCCAATAGGACAAAAACCCATCCGACGAGCACTCCCATGTTCGGACCGGACGGCTGTTTTGTCATGATGAGACCCGCCACGGCTATTCCGGATATCAGGATGGATACTCCGACCACAGCCCCCATGAAGAAAAGTAGCCACCGAAAATAAATATTCCCGATTTCACGATGGGCCTGAAAAGACTTTTTTATTTCCATCTTCCCCGTAACCAAAAAGTCGAGAAGAACAAATCCAAAGCGGCTATTCAGCCAGAGAAAGCCTATCAGCGCTGAAAAACCCGCCAGGGCAAAAAACGGAATGCCCCCCAGTAAAGCGCCTTCCCCGATCTTTCTGGCCTTAACCCTGCGGGCTTTATCTTCTTCCTGAAGCTTTCGGATCCTCTCAGCGTTCGGACTGATTGAAATCTGAGTGCCGGGCTGCTGCCTTTCAGTCATGCCTCCGAGTTGCTGTTGAAGCCCTGTTTCAGGCATAACCTCATAGGGCAACGTGATAGGCCGCGGCGGAAGTTTTGGAATTCGAGGGGGCTGAAAAGGGGTTTTTTTGAATTTTTGTAATAATGTGTTTATCTGCGCTTTTTGCGGTGTGGCAATATTGAGACTGCATCCGGGGATTCCGGCCGATGCCGCCCAAACCACAACCAGAACCATGATCCACCGCCAAAAACCAAAGGGCATTAAAACGGCAAGGCTCCGTTTCCATGAAAAATGGATCATTTTAAAAATACCAGGCTCATTCTTCATTGCCGTAAAACCTCAATCGTTCAAAATAAAAACCCTCCCCCATAACACCTGATGGGGGAGGGTTTTACGGAAAAACCTTTACGCTTCGATAACCTGTGTTTTGGCCCAAAGGTCAGCAAGCCGATGACCTTTAACAGCCAGCATGATGATCTCGATAAGATAACCGACCACCAGCACAAACGGAATGATCAGAAGAATATTCCGAATCAGGGCCTGGAGCCATGAAACCTTCTCACCGGTCAGGCTGACGATCTTGATCTTCACCATCGCGCGGCCCGGGGAATAAACCGCATCACGGAATAACAACCAGGCGACATTGACAAAGATAAGCACAACGCTCCGAACCGCATCCGGGGCGGCCAGGAGAACCAAACCGATGATCACGCCGAGGATGATCGGAATAACGACAAGGTCGATAAGACCGGCCGCGAACCTCTTGCCCCTGCTTGCTGGAACCAATCCGTCCATAATAAAACTCCTTTCGTTTAACTGGCTTGTCGTTCTAACAAAGCATAAAACCTTGCTAGGAATCTAGCTCTTAAGCGTCATGCTGTCAAAGCTTTTTATGCCCGAGATTCCCGAACTGAGTGTGTACTAGAGATCGGCATAACCGGGATTTCATTTAGCCGCAAAATATCTCCCGTCGGGAGTTTTCCTTACAAGCCCGCCAAGCTCCATAGTGAGTAGAAGCCCCGGGATACGGCCCGGTTCAATGCCGGTGATGTCAAGGATCTCCTCGGGCAACAACCCGCCTTCTTCTTTTAACGCTTCAATCACTGCTCCGGATTCTTCAAATCTTTCTATTTTGTAAACATCGCTTTGTCGAACCTCTCCCGAGTCCCCGGAATTATCCTGCGGGATTGGATTTTGCGCAGAAACCGCGGGTTCTTCCAAAAAAATCCCGGGTGCGGGTTTTTCATAAAAAACAATCCACCTGGAGGACAGAGCTTCAAAGATTTCTTCCGGATCCTCGGCAAGAAGGGCTCCTTCCCTGATAAGCCGGTGGGTCCCGCGCGAGGTCAGTTGATCCACGGGGCCCGGAAGCGCGAACACTTCCCGCCCCTGATCAAGCGCCTGGTGGGCTGTGATCAGAGATCCGCTCCGCGAATGAGCTTCGATCACAAGCGTGCCGAGAGAAAGACCTGAAATGATGCGGTTCCTTCTCGGAAAATTCTCGGCAAACGGCGGTGTTCCGAGAGCGTACTCGCTTACAAGCGCTCCCTTGGGGAAAATCCTTGAAAAAAGTTTTTCATTTTCTTTCGGATACACGACATCGATCCCGCAACCGAGCACCGCGATCGTCCTTCCGCAGGGGATTTCCAGAGCAGCTTCATGAGCAGCCTGGTCGATCCCGCGCGCGAGACCGGATACGATCGTAACCCCTTTCCCGGCAAGTTCTCCGGCAAAACGTTTAGCCTGTGTTTTCCCGTAAAAGCTCGGGTGCCGGGTACCGACGATCGCAACGGCGTTCGCGTCGTTATCCTCAAAAGTTCCTTTAACATAAATAACAAGCGGCGGATCGGGAATCTCCTTAAGCAGCTTCGGATAGTCGGCATCGCAAACAGAAAGCAGCCGGATACCTTTTTGCCGGCAAAGCGCAACCTCTTTCCCGGGATCAAATCCGTCCCACTCGACGGAACCAAGCATCTCAAGTATCTCGACCGCGGATTTCCCTTCCCCCAATAAATCTCTGGCTCGCCTCCGCTCTTCAATCCCGAGCCGGTTCAGTGCGAGCATCGCGGCCCATTCGTTTTCCTTCCTCTCCTTCATGTGCGAAACCCGATGGGACGCTCGGCGCGATCTTCCCGTACGGAAGCAAGCTCACGAATCGCCTGAATGATATCGCAGACCCGTTCGTCGTGTTTTACGATCTTCGATTCAGGCTCATCGAGCTTGTAAGCCGGCTGTTTACGGGCAGACAGTGTTTTCCTGAGTCTGACAAAGACCCGCATGACCGCGGCATTGACCCGGGCGGCCTTGCTTCGTAACACGCCCGGCAACATGGCGGTCCCTTGCTCCGTAAAAGCATACGGACAGCATTTAAGGTTCCTCCTCCGCGCCGACCGTTTCAAGGTCACAAACTGTGGCCTTGAATTTGTCTTTTCGTCCCGGTTCGACCGGAACATAAAATCTTCCGGAAAACGTTCGCGGTTACGCTTGACCGCCCGGATCAAAACTTTGGCCGGAACACCGCAAAAGGCTGTCAAATCCCGGTCGAACAAAACCTTTTTCTCCCGGATCAGATAAGTCAGCGATGATATTTCAGAAACCGTAATATCCCGGATTTTCATGGTAAAAAGTTAACATTGATATATGTTATTGTCAATATATAATTGATTTATTAGCATCTTTGAGAGATGGCTCATTCCCTCGGGACTCTGATTTTCAAAGAGAGTTACTTTGAACCGAAAAGACGGAGGATGTTGCGAATCTCGCCGGCCGGGATGCCCGTCTTGACGGTGACTTTCCCGATCCGCTCGGGGAGCACAAAGCGGAGCCGGCCTTTGGATTTTTTCTTGTCCTGCATCATGGCCCTAAGAATGGAAGCTGTGCGGATTTCCAGGGCATCGACGGCAACGGGAAGCTCGAGTCGTTTGAGTAAAGCAAGCTGACGAAGCGCTAACCGAGGGCTGCAGATTCCAACCTCGACCGCAAGATGAGCGGCCATAGCCATGCCGATCGCGACAGCTTCCCCGTGAACGATTTTTTTATATTTTGAGGCGTTTTCGATCCCGTGCCCGAACGTGTGCCCGTAGTTCAGAATGATCCGCTCCCCTCGTGTTTCAAACTCGTCCCGGCTTACCACTCCGGCCTTAATCCCGGCAGAAGCTGTTACGATTCTTTCAAGAGCCGCGGGATCTTTCCTGAGAATTTTTCCGGTATTTTCTTCAAGAAAGGCGAAAAGCCCGGCGTCACGGATCACACCGTATTTTACGGCTTCAGCAAGAGAGGCTCGGAGCTCGCGCGGCGGAAGCGACCTTAAAAGATCAATATCCGAGATCACAAGCGCCGGAGGATAAAAAGCACCCATCAGGTTTTTCCCTTCGGATAGATTGATTCCCGTTTTCCCTCCGATCGAACTGTCAACTTGGGCGAGCAGGGTCGTCGCGATATTCACGTACCGAATCCCGCGAAGATAAACCGAGGCCGCAAAACCGGAAAGATCGCTCACAACACCGCCGCCGACCGCCACGATCCCGTCCTTGCGCTCAAAGCCCTTCGACAGCAGCGTGTGCAGGAGCTTCAAAAGTTCATGGCCGGATTTGGCGCGCTCCCCGTCAGGAAGGCGGTGAAAAAAAATCTTAAAACCTTTTTCCTCAAGGGATGCCGCAGCGCGGCGCGCGTAGTTGTCGATCTTTGCCTGGGAAACCACCATAATCCGGGCGCCGGGCTGAAAGATTCCCGAAACCAGCCGCCCGCATCCGGCAAGTAACCCCCGGCCGATTACAATTTTATAATTTTCTTTGACGCTTTTTACGGGGATCGTTTTCATTTTTTTCTTCATTTTACTTTATAAGAGTCAGGATGTTTTTTGCGGCGGCTTCGGCCGTAAGATCGTCCGTCATGACCGAGTAGTCGCAGGTCGCTTTATACCGGGCCCTCCGCCCGTCCAGGATCTTCTCGAGTGAACTTTTCGGGTCCGGAGTCTGGAGAAGAGGCCTGTTCTTATCCCGGCAAACCCGCTCCCAAAGCACTTCCGGCGAGGCTTCGAGCAGAATCACCTTGCCCGTTCTGCGCATCAGCCCAACATTTTCATCGCGAAGCACGATCCCCCCGCCTGTGGAAAAAACATGCTTCTCCAGATTCGACGCCCACTTCAAAACGGCGGTCTCTACATCCCGAAAATAGGATTCACCTTCGACTGCGAAGATCCCGGTAATGGACCGACCCTCGCGCTTTTCGATCTCCTGATCCAGGTCGAGGAATCCGTAATCAAGCATCACCGCCAGAGCCTTCCCGGTCACGCTTTTCCCCGAGCCCATCATCCCCGTGAGATAAATATTGTTTTTGGTCATCTTAAACCGTTCCCGGCATCAGGGTTTATGACCGGATCTGTTTCAGGTAACCGTTAAAATTGCGACGGATTTCGGTTAAAGAATCCCCGCCGAATTTTTCGAGAAAAGCATCCGCAAGCACGAACGCCACCAGAGCTTCCCCGATCACACTGCCGGCGGGCACGGCGCAAAAATCGCTCCGCTCAAAATCAGCTTTTTCGGTTTTTTTTGTGCGCATGTTGACGGAAACGAGAGGACGGGAAAGCGTCGCGATCGGTTTCATCGTCACGCGGACAATCAAATCTTCTCCGTTTGTCATTCCGCCCTCAATGCCGCCCGCGCGGTTCGTCTTGTGATAATATCCCCCGGTTTTTGAAAAAAAGATCTCATCATGCGCATCGGATCCAAAAAGAGATCCCAGGCGGTCCCCTTCTCCGATCTCAACCGCCTTCACGGATTGCTTGCTCATCAGGACCCCCGCGAGACGCCCGTCCAGTTTCCTCGCGTAATGGACATAGGAGCCAAGACCGGCCGGAAGCCCCGTCGCCCGGATTTCGTATTTGCCGCCGACCGTGTCGGAATGCTTCCGGGCCCTTTCAATCATTCGGACCATTTCCTCCCCGGTCTTTTTGCAGACACAATTGACGGGAGAGCCTTTCGAAAGCGAACGGATCTCCTTGACGCTCAACGCCCTTTCCCGGAGTTTCACGGACCCGATCTGGATCACATGTCCCGCGATCTCAATGCCAAATTCCTTAAGAAGCATTTTGCAGACCGCCCCGACAGCAACGCGCATCGAGGTCTCCCGGGCGCTTGACCTTTCAAGAACGGCCCGAATGTTCTGGTGATACTTGAGGGCGCCCGCAAGATCGGCGTGACCGGGCCTCGGCCTTTCGAGATCCGGAAGCACGTCCAGCGTGGTGTCTTTGTTTTTCAGAAGCAGTCCGAGCGGAGCCCCGGTCGTCTTGTTCCGTATCACGCCTCCCATCACCTCGACGCTATCGGTTTCGATCTGCTGCCTTCCCCCGCGGCCAAACCCTCCCTGCCGGCGGCGAAGTTCAGCGTTCACAAAATCCAGGTCGAACGCAAGTCCGCTCGGCAGTCCTTCAAGAACCGCCGCAAGATACCTGCCGTGTGATTCTCCGGTCGTAATATAGTTCAGCATGGTTCAGACTCCGTAAAGTTTTAACAAAAGATCCATGACCCGGTTTCCCGCAAAATAAAAGATCACGGACATCACCGCGAGAAAGGGTCCGTAAGGGATCGTTTCCTGTTTTTTGACGAAACGGTAAAAAAGAGCGTAGGGCAAAGCGATAAAAGGCGACAGCATGAAGATCAGGAACACTTTTTCGATACCCGTAAAAGCCCCCACCATCGCTAGAAGCTTGACGTCCCCGCCCCCCATGCTTTCCTTGCGGAACACCTTCGTGCCGATCCAGCCGGTCAGGTAAAGGATAGCTCCGCCTCCGAGCAGTCCTGCCGCGCTGGCAAGAAGTTTATGATACCACAGGCCTTCCGGGAACGCGTTCACGTTCACCACGCTCACGCAGAGCCCCAGGATCATTCCCGGTATCGTGATCTTGTCCGGGATCAGTCCGGTCTCAAGGTCGGTGATCGTTACCACGATCATCATAGAAACAAAAACAGCGCTGATCGCGGAGACAGCGGAAAGGCCGATAGCCTTCCAGATCAAAAGCCAGCTCACCGCGTTCAGGACCTCCACAAAAAAATACCTGAACGGGATCCGCCTTTTGCACCGGAAACATTTCCCGCCAAGGATCAGGTAGCTCAGAATAGGTATGTTCTCATACCACGGAATCGGCGTTTTACATTGGGGGCAAAAGGACCCGGGCCACACGATTGAAAGCTCGCGCGGCATCCGGTGGATACAGACATTCATAAAGCTTCCCGCGATCGCGCCGAACATAAACACCACCGCGGGATAAAAAAACTCCATCAAGACTTCCCTTTCCCCTGAAGGGCTTCAAGAAGCGCCGTTTTCATCGCACTCAAAGGTGCTTTCCCGCCGCTCCAGCATTCAAAAGCACGGACTCCCTGATAAAAAAGCATGCCAAGACCGTTCAGGGTCTTGTGCCCCCTGCGGCCGGCAATCTTCAGGAATCTCGTCCTCTCAGGATTGTAAATAAGGTCCATAAAAAGCTTGGGGCGCCGCCCCGCTTTCGGGATCCACTCCTGGGAAACGGCCAACGGGTCCTCGCTCTTGAGCCCGAGCGGTGTCGCATTAATCACAAGGTCGGCTTCCTCGATCCTGTCCCGGATCCCGGGATCACCCGCGGCAAAAGCCCGGCAATCAGTCTTGGGGAAAATTCCGGCAATAGCCTCGGCAATCCTCCCGGCTTTTTCGGGGAACACGTCCACGATCGTGACTGCGGCCGCGTCTTCTTTGGAAAGTCCGTAAACAACGGCCCGTGAGGCCCCGCCGGCTCCGAGCACGACAGCCCGCTTGCCCCGGGGAGAGAACTTCGCATCCCTGGCCAGGGAAAGCAGGAATCCTTCCATGTCGGTGTTGGTGCCGTACCACTTCCCGCCTTTTTTATAGACGGTATTGACCGCCCCGATCGCACGGGCTTCCGTCGAAACCTTGTCAAGATACCGGGAGACGGTTTCCTTGTAAGGCACCGTAACATTAAACCCGGAAAGCACGCATTTTTTCAGATCCCGCATCGCAGTCCGGAAGGAATCCGGATCAAGCTCAAGGACAATATAGTTTGCGTCAAGCCCGATCGCGCGGAACCCGGCCTCATGCATATAAGGGGAAAGGGTGTGCCCGAGAGGATAGCCAAAAATACCGAAAAGCTTGAAAGGTTCCGTTTTTTTCACGCCGCTTGCTCCGCACCAAATTTCACAGATTCAAATCTCCACGAAACCGTTCTGTGTGGATAGAATTATTTTGAAACCTGCCGGACTTTCAGACACGAACATCTATTCTGGTACAGGGTGATGAAGGCTCTTGAGCCCGTTTCGGTTCCTGACAAACCTTGTTCAGCGCAAAAAGATAGGCCCGAACGCTTGCTTCAATAATGTCAGTGCTAGTCCCGCGTCCGGTGACTTCTTTCGTCCCCAGCACGAGTTTGACGACTACTTCTCCAAGCGCGTCCTTCCCCCCCGTAACGGATTGAAGGCCGTAGTGAACGAGCTGAGCCTTGGATTGAGCGATCTTTTCGATCGCCTTGTAACAGGCATCCACGGGCCCGTCGCCGGTCGAGCTCGCCTCGCTGATTTCTCCGTGGCGCGAAAGTTTGATCGTCGCGGACGGCATCTGTCCCGTCTCGGAAATCACTTTCATCGAGACAAGCTTCCACGTTTCCGGAATCTGGCTGACCTGATCCTGAAGGATCGCCTCAAGGTCCTCGTCAAAAATATACTTCTTTTTATCCGCCAGGGTCTTGAATTTCAGGAAGGCTTCATCCAGCTCCGCGGCCGAAAGGTTGAATCCGAGTTTTTTTACACGGACCGAAAAAGCGTGTTTGCCGGAAAGTTTCCCGAGCATCAGCTGACTTCCGGCCAAACCGATCTTCTTGGGATTCATGATCTCGTAGGTCTGTCGTTTTTTGAGAACTCCGTCCTGGTGGATCCCGGAGGCGTGCCAGAAAGCATTCCGTCCGACAATAGCCCGGTTCGGCTGGACGACCATGCCCGTCAGGTGCGACACAAGCCGCGAAGTTTTCATAATTTCGGACAATTTGACATCCGTGTAACATTTCATAAAATCCCTGCGCGTGTTGATCGCCATGACGATCTCTTCCATCGAGGCGTTCCCCGCCCGTTCACCGATCGCGTTCACGGTACATTCGACCTGGTTCGCTCCCGCGTGGATCGCGGCAAGCGAATTTGCCGTCGCGAGTCCGAGGTCGTTATGACAGTGAACGGACAAAACAACCTGTTTGCCCAACTCCGGGTTCTTCCTGATCAGGAATCGTATCAACTCGGCAAACTCCTGCGGGACCGTGTAGCCGACCGTGTCGGGAATATTGACCGAGGTCGCTCCGGCATCGATCGCCGCGCGCACCACCTCCGCGAGAAAATTCCGTTCGGTGCGCGACGCATCCTCGGGCGAAAACTCCACCTGCCTGAAATCCTTCCTGGCTGACCGGATATTCTTCACAGCCATCTCGATAATCTCGCGTTTATTTTTCTTCAGCTTAAAATCGCGATGAATCTGCGATGTCGCAAGAAAAACATGCAGGCGCTTCTTTGCCGCTTTTTCAAGAGCCCGCCGACAGGCATCAATATCCCGCGGGATCATCCGGGAAAGACCGCAGATCACAGGCTTCCTCACCTGGGCCGCCACCATGGCGACAGCCTTCATTTCACCTTCCGAAGAGGCCGGGAAACCCGCCTCAATCACATCGATATTGAGCCGCTCAAGCTGTATGGCGATCTTAAGTTTCTCATCGGGCGTGAGGGAGGCCCCCGGCGATTGCTCGCCGTCACGGAGCGTTGTGTCAAATATGTGGATTTTTCTTTTCGGTTTGTTTTTCATGTCACTCATAAATCCGGGGTTCGGGGCTTGCGCCTCGCCCGTCTTCATGATCCCGCAAAAGGGACTCGCCCGGGATCCCCGCTTGTTCGAGGCGCGAGAGGCAAGTCCCTTTGCTTTTATTTTTTATTGATGAACTCCATCATTTTCCGGAGGCGATCGCCCGTCTCTTCGATCGTGTGTTTCTCGCATTTCTCACGCATTTGTTTGAAGCCGGGACGGCCTTTCCGGTTTTCTTCCATCCACTCCTTCGCAAACTTGCCGTTCACGACCTCTTCGAGCATTTTTTTCATCTCTTTGCGGGTCTCCGCCGTGATCACACGGGAGCCGCGGCTGTATCCGCCGTATTCTGCCGTATCGGAAACGCGCTTATACATTCCGGCGATCCCGGAAACGAACATCGCGTCCACAATGAGCTTCACCTCATGAAGACACTCAAAATAGGCCATCTCGGGCTGATAGCCCGCTTCCACCAGTGTGTCAAAACCGGCCGTGATCAGTTCGCTCAGGCCCCCGCAAAGTACCGCCTGCTCGCCGAAAAGATCCGTTTCGGTTTCTTCCTTGAAGGTAGTTTCGATCACGCCCGCGCGGGTGCCGCCAATCGCTTTCGAGTAGGCAAGACCGGTCTGGAGCGCTTTCCCGCTCGGGTTCTGTTTTACCGCAACCAGACACGGAACACCGCCCCCTTCCACAAACTGGGAGCGCACGAGTGATCCCGGACCTTTCGGAGCAACCATAAAAACATCGATCTCCGGAGCCGGATTGATGTAGCCGTAATGAATATTAAACCCGTGCGAAAAACACAGCGCCTTGCCGGCCTTGAGGTTCGGAGCAATGTGCTTTTCATAAATCTGGGCCTGCAGATGGTCCTGGGTCAGGATCTGGATGATATCCGCCTGTTTCGCGGCCTCTTCGGCCGAAACCGGTCTGAAACCGTCCTTGACGGCCGTTTCGTAGTTAGGGGTTCCTTCGAGTTCCGAAACAAGAACATCCACTCCCGAATCGCGGAGGTTTAAACCCTGACCGCGACCCTGAATCCCGTATCCGATGATGGCGACTTTCTTGCCCTTGAGAAGATTCAGATCCGCATCCTTATCGTAATAGATCTTGACTGCCATTTTAGTTTCCTTTCGTTGTTTTCGTTCGCCGCGCAACGTTTAAATCCGCTGCGCGATTGTTATGATTTCTTTTTCTTCGCTCTCTTCTTATTACCGGCGCCTTTCTTGCGGGGTAATTTCATCTCGTGACGGCGCGCCATCGCAATCTGTCCGGTCCTGACTACTTCACGGAGGTTGAACGGCCGGAGAAGCTCCAGTATCGCGTCGATCTTTCCTTCGCTGCCGGTCACTTCGATGGTCATGCTGTCCGGGCTTACATCCACGATCTTGGCCCGGAACGTATTGACGACATGCATGATATCATTGCGGTTCGAGGCGTTCGCGCCGAGTTTGATCAAAACCAGCTCGCGCTCGATCACGTCTTTATCCGTCACGTTCTCGACGCAGATCACATCCACAAGCTTCCCGAGCTGTTTCATGATCTGGTCCACAACATGGTCGTCTCCCTGCGCAATTACCGTCATGCGGGAAACCTCGGGATCCTGGGTCTCGCCAACCGCAAGGCTGTCGATATTAAAACCGCGCGCGGAAAAAAGCCCTGCCACGCGAGCCAGCACGCCGAAATGATTCTCCACCAGAACCGAGATAGTGTGTTTCATTTTCCTAGTCCTCGTTTTGAGTTAACCGCTTTTCCCGCGCCCGAACAAAATAACATCGCCGGGACACAATCAATCCGGTGATTGATTATGCCATATCCATGATCTGGTCGAGCGCGTTGCCTGCCGGCACCATCGGATACACGTTCGATTCGGGCATGACCTCGCAGTGAACCGCCACCGGCCCCTGATATTTGAGGGCTTTGCGGATCACGGGAACAACATCCTTTTTTGTCCTTATCCTGAGAGCGAGGATCCCGTAAGCTTCAACCAGTTTGACAAAATCCGGGTTGGTCGGTCCCGTTACGGAACCGGAATAGCGCCGTTTATAAAAGAACTCCTGCCATTGGCGGACCATTCCGTAATAACCGTTATCCATAATGAAAAGCTTGAGCGGAACCTTATTATAGGCCGCTGTGGCCAGTTCGGTCATCGTCATCTGAAAAGAGCCGTCTCCTTCAACGCACACCACGGTCGCTTTGGGGCACGCGATCTGCGCTCCGATCGCGGCCGGGAAACCGTATCCCATCGTCCCAAGGCCCCCGGAAGAAAGCATTGTGCGGGGCTTTTTGAACTTGTACCACTGCGCCGTCCACATCTGATGCTGGCCGACTCCCGTCACAACGATCGCTTCATGCCGCGTCAACTCGCCGAGCGTCTCGATCACGTATTCCTGGAGTACTTTCCCGGTTTTGACATTGTATTTCATCGGAAACTTTTTCTTCCACTCCGCGATCTGATCCAGCCAGGGTTTGATGTCTCCGCGTTTATCCCCGACCAGGGGAAGAAGCCGGGTGATTGCCGTCTTCGCGTCGCTCACGATCGGCACGTGCGCCTTTACGGTTTTTGAGATCGAGGCCGGATCAATATCGATATGCACGATCTTCGCGTGAGGCGCGAACTTGGCGACATTCCCGGTCACGCGGTCGTCAAACCGGGCCCCGATCCCGATCAGGAGATCGGCATTCTGAACCGAATAATTCGCGTAGTGTGTCCCGTGCATACCGAGCATTCTCAGGGAAAGCGGATGCGTCTCGGGAAAAATGCCGAGGCCGAGGATTGTTGTCGTGATCGGGATTCCCGTCTTTTTGACAAGTTCCCTGACCTCGCGTTCCGCTCCCGAAACGATCGCTCCGCCCCCGACATAAAGGACGGGCCGCTTGCTTTGTTTGATCAACCCCGCAACCTTGCGGATCTGGGGAACCGCGTTCGGATCTTCATCGAACGGCCGGTAAGAGCGGATAAAAACCTGCTCCGGCCAGATAAATTTGGTTTTGGCCCGGCTGACATCGACCGGAAAATCAATCAGCACGGGGCCCGGACGTCCGGTCGTCGCGATATGGAAAGCTTCGCGTACGATCCGCGCAATTTCTTTCACGTCCTTGATCAGAAAGTTATGCTTGGTGACCGGCCGGGTGATCCCGACGATATCCACTTCCTGGAACGCGTCGCTCCCGATCGCATTCGTCACCACCTGGCCCGTGATGCAAACCATGGGGACACAGTCCATGTAAGCCGTGGCTAATCCGGTCACGGTATTAGTCGCCGCGGGTCCCGAAGTCACCATACAAACCCCCGGACGTCCCGAGGCGCGCGCGTAGCCGTCCGCCATATGCGTCGCGCCCTGCTCGTGCTTCGTAAGGATCAGTTTGATCCTGGAATCGTAGAGCACATCGTAAGTCGGCAGAATCACCCCGCCGGGGAGGCCGAAAATATGCTTCACACCTTCCAGCTCGAGGCTCTTGATCAAGATTTGCGCACCGGTCAATTCCATAAATTTTCCTTATTTATTATTTAATAATAAAACTTTATACCGTAAAAAAATCCTTTACGCCCTTTTTGAATTTCTCTTTAAATCCCTTTCGGGACCTTTCAACAAGGGCGTTAAGGTCCTGCCCCGTGGTTTCAAGCCATGCGTAAATTTCTTTCTTGAACTCCAGGGAATTAAATCCCTCCGCATTCGGGACCGCAACCAGCTTGATGGGATACCCTTTTTCCTGCAAGGTATCCAGCCACTTCTGATTGAGCGCCCTGGCCTCGGGCTGATCGTCCCGGAAGGCAACAAAAAACGGAACCTGTTTTGCCGGATCGGAGCTTGCATGAAAAAGCTTCTCGAAAGTCCCCGCCCAAGCCTGCCCCAAAAGAGCAACCCCGGAAAATTCCCGGCTATACTGCATCGCGAGATAGGCCGCGTATTGTGCGCCGGTATTTTCCCCGATCAGATAAACCCTCTTCCTGTCGATCGGGAAGCGGTCCATCACATCTTTTTTCACCTGAAGCAGCCAAAGGTCCAGCTGGACCGGAATGTCGCCCCCCTTGGTCCGCTGTCCCTTGGTGGAAAGAATAAAGATCATTTCCCGGTCAGCCAACCCCTTAAAATACATGATGCCTTCTTCTGCCCCGGCACTCTCGCTCGGTGAGACCACGATCATCGGGTAGCTTCTATCCGGCCGATACCCTTGCGGCGCGTAAAGGAAAACCGGATATTTATAATCCGAGATCGATAAAAGTCCCGACGGAAACGGGTTCGCTATTGCTGCCGGCGATGCGGGCACCGCATCCTGGACCGCCGCCGCATCCACAAGCTCCTCCGCTGAAACTGCCGGATTAAAAATAAAAACGGCCGCACAAAAAAGGACAAAGATGCTCTTGAGTTTATTTTTCATATGGTTACCTTTGATCTCGCGAGGTGAATGATGTAAGTGACTGAAACCAAAGAGGTTATTATTATAGCGATTCACTCTGGTATGTCAAAGACAGACTGGAGCAGGCAACTAGCAGGTGGAGGCATCACTTCTTTGCAAATCTTTATTTGGGGAATTTTTTATAACTCTTTACAAGAAAACAACTTAAGTAATTCCAGGGAAGAACTTCCGGGTGCTTCGGTGCTAACGCGGGGCGCTCGTTTTGGAAGATAAAGTCTTTTTTTTGTCGGGAAGCGTCGTCCCGGATCCGGGGGCCGCAGGACCTGTTTTTTTAACAGCATCGCTTCCGGCTTTCTGCACATCCGCCGCCGAATCGGTCGCGGCGACCGGTCCGGCCGATCGTCCCTTGGTCGCAAATTCGTAAATGATTTCACCCGGTTTCACAAACCCGAGTTCCTCACGGATCACCTTCTCCAGATACTCGACATCATTCTGGAGAAGGTATTTCTCATCGGCAAGCGCCTTAATCTTGGCGTCAATCTCCCGTATCCGCCTTACAAGCCTCTCCTCTTCCTGCTTCAGCTCATGGTACCGGGAATAAGAAGGCAGATAAATCCAGCAGAGAACCAGAATTACCGCCAGGACAATCCCGGAGAAGATGAAAAATTTTTTCAGCATTACTTGCCGAGCGTGAGCCCCGCATAAACGGCTTTGGAACCGAGAGCCTCTTCGATGCGAAGCAGCCGGTTATACTTGCAGATCCGGTCGGTGCGCGAAGTTGAGCCCGTCTTTATCTGACCGCAGTTTAAGGCAACCGCGAGATCGGCTATTGTCGTGTCTTCCGTTTCACCGCTGCGGTGGCTCATGACGGCCGTGTAACCGTTCTTGTGAGCCAGCTGAACGGCTTCGATGGTTTCCGTAAGCGTCCCGATCTGGTTTACCTTGATCAGGATCGAGTTTGCCGTTTTCTTTTCGATCCCCATAGCAAGACGTTTCGTGTTGGTCACGAAGAGATCGTCACCCACAAGCTGGGTTTTCCCGCCAATCCGGTCGGTGAGCTTCTTCCATCCGTCCCAGTCGTCTTCGGCAAGTCCGTCCTCAATCGAGAAAACCGGATATTTTTGCGTAAGCTCCTCATAAAATTTCACCATGTCATCGGCCGATTTCACGGGCTGCGCCTCGGCACAAAGGACGTATTTGCCGGGATTTTTGTTTCCTCCGAACTTGTCCTGGTTATAAAAGCTCGAGCTCGCCGGATCGAGAGCTATCTTCACGTCGATGCCCGCCTTGTATCCCGCTTTTGCGATCGCCTCCATGATCACGTCGAGCGCTTCATGGTTCGATTTGAGGTTCGGTGCGAACCCGCCCTCATCACCGACGGAAGTGGAAAGTTTTTTGTCATGCAGGATCTTTTTCAGGTTATGGAACACTTCGGCTCCCATCCGGAGCGCGTTCCGGAAGGTCCCGGCGCCGAACGGCATGATCATAAACTCTTGCAAATCGACGTTATTGTCCGCGTGAACACCGCCGTTGATGATGTTCATCATCGGGACCGGTAAAAGATTCGCGGAAGCGCCGCCGATCAGTTCATAAAGCGGAACACGTTTTGAAGCGGCCGTCGCCTGGGCGCAGGCGAGCGATACGCCAAGAATGGCGTTCGCACCGAGCCGCGATTTGTTCAGTGTGCCGTCGAGACCGATCATCAGTTTATCGATCGCCTTCTGATCGGCCGCGTCTTTGCCCTTGAGCGCATTTGCAAGCTCGGTGTTGGCGTTTTGAACGGCCTTGAGGACGCCTTTGCCGAGATAGCGGGTCTTATCGCCGTCGCGAAGTTCGACGGCTTCGTGTTCACCGGTGGAGGCTCCGCTCGGAACGGCCGCGCGGCCAAGTGCCCCGTCCTTTAAAAGGACATCGACCTCGACGGTCGGGTTGCCGCGGGAATCCAGGATTTCGCGAGCCTTGATGCTTTCAATGATCGTGTTTGACATGAGAATGCTCCTTTTTTTTGACCGGTGCCGAAGAGGACAGACAGTCAATGCCCGTCCCCTTTGTGTGGTTTCAGGAAAAAAACGGAAAGTTCAAGCCGTGATTATAACAAATCCCCGAAGGGTGTCTATAGTAACAGGCCCGGCCCAAGACAGGGTCGGACTTTGTCTCGACGGATCAACGGACTTTTACTTTTCCGCTCAACACAAGGCTGAGGGCCTCGGGATAGATCCGATACTCGAGCTCGTGTATCCTGGCTTCCAGGGCTTCCAGCGTGTCTTCCGGAAAAACGGGAACTTTGCGCTGGAGGATGACGGGGCCGGTATCCACATCGCTATCGACAAAATGCACCGTAACGCCGGTCTCTTTCACTTTCGCATCCCACGCGTCTTTGATCGCGTGAGCGCCGGGAAACGCGGGAAGAAGCGCAGGATGAATGTTGATGATGCGGCCGTAATATTTTCTGACAAAGCCTTCGGTCAGGACACGCATGAATCCGCAAAGACAGACCAGGTCGATCTTGTGCTCATCGATACATCCGGCAAGCGCTTCGTCAAAAGCTTCACGCGAGTGATAGTCTTTATGAGAAATAACGACGGAAGGGACTCCGAACTCTTCGGCGCGCTCCAGGGCTTTCACGCCCGACTTGTTCGAAATCACGAGCGCGGCCTCGGCAGGAATCTCTCCCGCGCTGATCCGCTTCACGAGGTTAGCCATATTCGTGCCGCTGCCTGAGACAAAAAAAGCCACTCTCTTCATGTCAGCCGCCCCGTTAGAGATAGGAAACGCTTCAATCTGTTTTTAAAGTATCGTTTCCCCACACCTGATTCCGAATACTTTTCTCTTGTCATAGCATCCTCACGGCAAACACAGGCCTCACAACAAATGAGTTTGAAAGGCCCCCTGCCTTCCGTCAATGGGACTTCCCCGGCATTATGTTGACTGAAGCGTTTCTGTAAATCCGCCGCATATCCGGCATATCATCGCCCATCTTTTTTGCTGAGAAGAACATATATGTAATACATATTTAAATCTCTAACGGGGCCATGTCGGCGCCGGAACCGGAAACCGGGGATGCGATACATTTCATACAAATTCCGCCCTGCGGATAACGGAAAGAGGATGTGGTTTGATTTAACGCTTTCCGCCATCCGCCGCTCATTATCCGGTTCATTCAAACACCTTTTTTCGATTCTTTCCCGACACCAAAACCACCATCTCCCCTTTCAGACTGCGCTTTTCGGCCGCGCTCACAAGCTCCGAAAGCCTGCCGCGTAAAAACTCTTCGAACTTTTTTGTGAGTTCTCTTGCCACGACCGCTTCGCGATCACCGAACACTTCGAACATATCCCTGAGTGTCGAGGGCAGGCGGAACGGTGACTCAAAAAAGATCAGCGTCTCTTCCCGGTCAGCGAATCTTGCAAGTTGTCTTTTTCGGGCCGCGCTTTTATTCGGTAAAAATCCGAGAAATGAAAATTCATCGACCGCGAGGCCGCTCCCTACCAGGGCGGTCGTCACAGCCGAAGCGCCCGGAAGAATTTCGAACGGGGCCTTCTCGCGGACAGCTTCCCTCACGAGGGTAAACCCGGGGTCCGAAATCGACGGCATCCCGCCGTCCGTCACAACGGCAACGCGCTTGCCCTGCCGCACAAGCGCGAGGATCTCATGAACACGGATCTCCGGGCTGTGTTCATAATAACTGAGGAGATGTTTTTCCGGGATTCCGTAATGCGTGAGAAGCTTGATCGTCTCCCGAGTATCTTCACAGGCGATGAAATCCGCGGCCCTGAGCGTTTCGACAGCCCGCACCGTTATATCTCCCAGATTTCCGATCGGCGTCGCGACAAGACTCAGCATAAATTCATCGCTCCCGCTGGATCACATAATCGGCAAGCGCGAGAAGGCTTGTTTTGAAACCGGATTCCGGGAAAACATCGAGCTCGAGTTTGGCACGGGCGATAAAATCCGCGGCTTTTTCCCGCGCGTAAGAAAGAGCGCCGGTCTTTTGCAGCAGTTTTTTCAGCATCGAAAACCGTTTACCGTGGCTTCTCGCATGAAGGATCCGGACAACCCGGTCGCGTTCAGCGGACGCGAGACCCCTGATCACAGGAAGCGTGTAAACTCCTTCCTCAAGGTCCGAACCGAGTGTTTTCCCAAACTCGCTTTCACGTCCCGCAAAATCCAGATAATCATCGATGATCTGGAACGCCATCCCGAACGAATATCCGTAACGGCCTAGCGCTTCGAACTTTTTCTCTTCTATCCCCCATACCAGTGCGCCGGTCTGAAGCGCGCAGGCAAGAAGTGACGCTGTTTTTTTCCGGAGGATCTCGAAGTGAACTTCCTCGGTCAGATTGATGTTGTTCTTTTCTCCGAGCTCCTGGACCTCCCCCTCGCAGATCTCGCCCGCAGTCTTCAAAAAAAGCGGGGTGATCCGGTCGTTGCCGTAGCGAAAGATCGTGACAACGGCCCGGTCATGCATGAAATCGCCGGCAAGAACGGCCGTCTGGGGTCCCCATTTCACATGGAGTGACGGGAGGCCGCGGCGGATCGGCGCGGAGTCGATAATGTCGTCGTGGATCAGTGTCGCGGCGTGGAAAATCTCGGTTGCCGCGGCCAGATGCAACTCGGCCGTCTCCTGCCGTTCGGAAATGATACCGGCCTCTTGCGCCAGGGAGCGCGCGATACCGCCCCCGAGAAGCAGCAGCGCGGGACGCAGTAGTTTGCCGTTCTTCGAAAAAAAATAGCGGATAACCTCTTCGAGGCGCACGCTCGGCGTCCTGAGCGTTTCCTCGATAATCCCGGGCACAAGGTCGAGACCGGCTTTCACGGGCGTATAAATCGATATAAGGTTCAGCGTCTGAGTCATAAGTTTCGTATTATATAACGGAAAAGGGCTTTTTCTTCCCCGCTATTTCAGGGCCTGAGCGAGGGCCTTGAACTGCCCGGTGGTCAGCTCTTCTCCGCGAACCTTTGACGACAGGCCGAGCTTTTCGAAGGCGGATTCAATTTCCGGCCGCTCCCTTTTGGGTTTCAGATATTTCAGAAGAAGAGAAAGAAGGGTTTTGCGGCGTTCGCAGAAGGCGATGCGGATCAGCTCGGGCAGGAAGGTTTCGTCGCCGGCAGACGGGGCGTGGTTGAACGTAAAGCGGATCACGCGGCTTGTCACCTCCGGAGCCGGAAGGAAGCATTTGGGCGAAACGTCGAACAGAGTCTCGGCCGTCCCGAAAAGAGAGGAAGAAACACTGAGGCGCCCGTAGTCCTTTGTCCGCGGTTTCGCCGTCATACGCGCCGCCACCTCTTTTTGCATCATCAGCACCGCCGAATGGAAACACTCCCGGTGATCGATCAGATGGAACAGGATCGGCGTAGAGATGTAATAGGGAAGGTTGCTAACAACCTTCCCTCCCCTACCAACACCCGGTGTTAAACACCGGGTGTTGGTAGGGGAGAATTTGTTGATGATCTTCGTCAGGTCGCAATCGAGGACATCTCCGGGAATCACTTCAAGAAGACCCGGGAAATGCGGGCCGACCTCAGCTTCAAGGATTTCGATAAACTTCGGATCTTTTTCGACAGCGATCACACGGTGACCGCGCGAAAGAATCTCGGAGGTCAACGCCCCAAGACCGGGCCCGACCTCAAGAATTGTTTCGCCGTTTTCCAGGTCAAGAGCATCCACAATTTTCCGGACCGTATTAGGGTCCATCAAAAGATGCTGGCCAAGATGGCCCCGAACCCGGACGCCGTATTTTTTAAGGAGATGAACCTGGCCAACCATAAGGGAACTTTACCCCGCCGGCCTGATTTGATTTGGACAAATCATGCGGGGTGAACCCTGTTTAGAACGAGTGTTTCCGAAAGCTTGAGGGCGGCGGTCATCGACGAGGAGTCCGCCTTTCCCTTATAAGCGATATCGTAGGCTGTACCGTGGTCCGGCGATGTTCGTATATAGGGAAGCCCTAGCGTTACGTTCACGCCGTCGTGGAAGTGAACCATCTTGAACGGCCCGAGACCCTGATCGTGATACATCGCTATGAGCGCATCAAACTTGCCGTGATAGGCTGAATAAAAAACCTGGTCCGCCGGATAAGGCCCCGACACATTGATCCCCTTTTTACGCGCGCGCTTGACGGACGGAAGGATGATCCTGTCCTCCTCTTTCCCGCATTCCCTGCCGTGAGGGTTCAGTGCGCAAACCGCGATCTTCGGCCTCCTGATTCCGAACCCCCCGCGAAGCATTTCCGCGGTCAGTTCGATTTTATCGAGAATTGACTTCGGGGAAAGAAGCGAGCTGACGGTTTTGAGCGGCGCGTGGATCGTCGCGAGCGTCAGCTTCAGCTTCGGCCCGACGAACATCATCGCATGGCGCTTCGCCCCCGAATGTTCCGCAAAAAATTCCGTGTGCCCGATAAAATCTTTTCGGACGAGCCGGGCCGAAGCCTTATTGAGCGGCGCCGTCACGATCGCCTGGACCAAACCGCGCCTCGCCAGTTCGGCGGCCGCCTCGATCGCGCGGATCGCCGCCCGGCCGTTCACTTTCGCCTCCTTCCCGGCATCAAACGGGGCATCCCCCATTTCCCAAAAATAGACTTTGCCGCCCCGGAGTTTTTCACGCCCGGGAGAAAGGCTCTCGAACGGGAACGAAAGACGGGTCTTCTGTTTCAGGAAAGAAAAAATCTTGCGGGAGCCGATCACAATGTACCGGCAGGAGGAGCGGAGCTTGTGACGCCTGAGCGCCTTGACGATCACCTCGGGGCCGATTCCTCCGGGGTCGCCCATCGTGATCGCAATCACAGGAGGGCGCCGGGAGGATTGCGAATGGCGTAAAATCCGGAACTTCCCCATCCCTATCCTCCTTCCGCCATCCCGGACCTAGCGGATTGAAATATACGCCGTCCGTTTCAGCTGTTGGACCCACTCCTTGAAACGGTCGTTGCTTTTCATCTGAAAAAGATAGTTCGCTATCTGATCGCGGGCCTCTTCGAAAGGAACCTGCCGGGCTTCCTCTTTTTCCTCGATCCGGAAAATATGGAAACCGATCGGGGATTCCACGATCCCGGTCATTTTTCCGGCCGGGGTTTCAAAAATCGCTTCATCCACGGACTCAATCATGGTGCCCTTCTCGATCCACTCCTCCGGCTGTTTCTCGTTCGCCCGGGAATCCTCGGAGAATTTTACGACCAGCCCCTCAAAATCCTCCCCTTGCTTGATCTTGAGGAAAAAAGACTCGATCCGGTCCCTGGCCCCTTCATCCGCGATTCCCTTGTCACGGGCTTCCGCGCTTTTCTTGATCGTCAGGGAACGGACCTTGACCCGGGAGGATTTCCGGAATTTTTCGGGATTTTCCTTATAAAAGGTCTCGAGCTCCGTCGGGGAGACCACAACCTTGGACCTGACCTCGATATCCTGCAGCCGGCGGATCATAAGCTGTTTTTTCATCTTCTGCCGGAGATCCTTGAGGGTCATCCCTTCCCTCTCGAGCATAACATCGAGTTCCTCCGGCCGATCCATTCTCTGGCTCAGGGACTGGATCTCCTTATCGATCTCGTCTTCCTTGATCTCGACTTTTTGGGCGACGGCTTCCTGATAGACCAGGCGGTCCTCGATGATCTGGCTCAGTATTTTCGAGCGGGCCTCCTTGACCATGTTGACAAGCTCCTCGCCGTCAAATTGCTGCTTGTAGTCTTCATAAAGCGGGCGAAGAACCGAATCCAGCTCGGCCTGGGTGATGATCTCATCGTTAACGACGGCAACGACCCGGTCGAGGAGTGCTTCCTCGGCGCGGAGGCACGGGGTAAACGCGCACAGAATCAAAAGGGTGAGAACAAGCTTCTGCATAGTGGAGATATTATAACTCGAATCGCACAACGCGCAACGCACAACAAAAGAACAAATGCATCGGGTCATAAAACCGTCGGGAGGAGAAAACAGATAAGGCAAAAGCTTAAAAAAAATCAAGGTTTGTCGCTATCTTCCGTCCGCAATCTGTTTTTCTGCTCTTCGACCGCCCGTTTAAGCATTTTACAGTAAAGATCGAACCCGACGGCGTGGATGAAGCCGCTCTGCTCGTGACCGAGGAGGTTTCCGGCCCCGCGGATCTCGAGGTCCTGCATCGCAATCTTGAAACCGGACCCGAGCTCCACGAACCGCCCGATCGCGGCAAGGCGCTTTTCGGCATCAAGCGTCATCACCCAGTTCTTCGGGGTAAGAAAATAAGCGTAGGCCTGCCTCGCTTCCTTGAAACGGCCCACCCGCCCCCGGAGCTGATAAAGATCGGCAAGACCAAAGCAGTCGGCGCGGTTCACGATCAATGTGTTCGCGTTCGGGATATCGATCCCCGACTCGATGATATTCGTCGAGATCAGACAGTCGACCGCCCCTTTCATGAAGCTCATCATAACCTTCTCAAGGGCCTCGACCGGCATCTGCCCGTGAGCGACGCCGAAGCGGACGCCGGGCATGAGGTTCCTGAGCTTTTCGTGAATCTTTTCAATGTTTTCCACCCGGTTATGTACAAAATAGACCTGCCCCCTGCGTTCGACTTCACGCTCGATCGCCTGCTTCACGATATTCTCATGATACTCCATTACAAACGTCCGGACCGGCATACGATGTCGCGGCGGAGTGTCAATTACCGACATATCGCGGACACCGAGCAAGGCCATGTGGAGCGTCCTCGGGATCGGAGTCGCGGTAAGTGTCAAAACGTCCACCTGGCTCCTCATTTTTTTAAGCGCTTCCTTGTGCCGGACTCCGAAGCGCTGCTCTTCATCGATAATGACGAGCCCGAGCTCCTTGAACTCAACGTCGCGCGAAAGAAGACGGTGCGTGCCGATCACGATGTCCGTCGCTCCCGTTTTAACCGAGCTGACCACCGCTTTCTGCGCGGCAGCCGTCTGGAATCTGGAAAGCAGGCCGACCGTCAGGGGAAATGTTTTGACACGGTCCTTGAGAAGGATGTAGTGCTGTTCGGCGAGAATGGTCGTCGGCACGAGGAATGCGACCTGCTTGCCGCCCGTCACGGCCTTGAACGCCGCGCGCATCGCGACCTCGGTCTTCCCGTAGCCCACGTCCCCGCAAAGAAGCCGGTCCATCGGTTTCGAGGTTTCCATATCGCCTTTAACCTCCTCGATCGCCCGCTTTTGTCCCCGGGTTTCCCGGAACGGAAACTCCGCCTCGAATTTTTTCTGCCAGTCGTGGTCTTCCGGAAAAGCGAAACCCTGCTGGACCCTGCGCCGGGCCTGGATCTCGAGAAGTTCGCCCGCGACCTTGTGAAGCGCCGTCCGGGTCCTTTGCTTGATCCGCTCCCACTCCCTGGTGTTGAGCTTCGTGAGCTTCGGTTCCCGGGCGGAGCCGCCGATGTAGCGCTCGACCGGTTCTTTCAGGGAAAGATAGAGGATCTCGGAATTCGCGTATTCGATCGCGTAACAACGTTCCTTTTTTCCTTCCAGCCGAATCTGCTTTGTTCCGAGGAAACGCCCGATTCCGTAATGGAAGTGAACGACAAAATCACCGCGTTTGAGATCCCCCGCCCCCTCCACCGGTTCAAAAGTCCCGAAGCGCTCTTCAAGCCGCCGGATTTTTTTCTTAAATTGTCCCGCGAGAGGGATAAGGAAAATCTCTTCGAATGAGGTGAAGCTTCTTCCTTCCGCGGGAGAAAAATCGCGGATCAGGGATAGCGTGTCGCCCCGGAAATCGAGGCGGACCGGCATCCGGTAGGTTACGGGATAAATATCGACAGTCCCCCCGCGAATGGAATATTCTCCGGGAAGCTCGACAAGATTTTTTTTCTGATAACGGAGAGCGTCCAAAACCGCTTCGAGTTCCTCAAAGCGTATAGTTTCCCCGATCTTGAGATGCCTGATGTCCATATTTTTCCAGCCTCCGGCCTATAGCCGACAGCTCACATATAAAAAACAAAAATTCACGCTTCTTAATGAACGAATCGTTTGCGAAACAAGGCAGCGCAAATGATCCGCGAAAATCAACCGCGTCGTTTCATTGCAACGCGGCAGGGCGAGACGGCTTCATATTACCTGACAATAATCGGCGCGTCTCTCCACAGGCCCCGTTTGGCTTGACGCGCATCTTTCTGCAAACTCAAAAACAGATCCTTATATTTCACGTTTGGCGGGACCGTGTAAACCGTCGCGTAACCTTCCTTCACAAGCTCGGCGTTGATAAAAGTGCCGTCTTCCAGAAAAAGATACGCGAGCGTACGGCCAAACCGGTCTTTCGTCTCGACGTCATATTCAAGACGCACGCGTTTCCCTTCCGCCGCCGAACGGGTGAATTGCGCGGACCGTTTCCCGAGCGCAAGAATCGTGTCGTGATCCCAACCCGTCCGCTCCGCGTCCCGTTTAAGCTTGGCGTTCGACCGCGACTCGGGTGTATCGATCCCGATCAGCCGCACCTTCCGGCCGTCCGACAAGATCACCGTGTCCCCGTCCGCCACCCTTTTGACCGTATAGAAAGTCCCCTGACCCCAGACGGCAGGCACGACCGTCCCAAACCAGAAAAAAATAAAAAATGAACAGAAGATTTTTCCCATCAAAGAGATTATAGAACGGAGAAAATGAAGGGGACAGGCAATTCATCAACATTTGTCCCCTTTCCGGTGACTGTCATCCGTCTCGCGGTTATAATACCTGCGCTTTCCCGCTGTGTTTTTTCTGTTCTGTTTTTCACTTTTGAAAGGATAAGGATAAAGAAATCATGGGGTTACTGCGACTGCTTTATCAGGACCCGCTGACGTTCGCACTGCTCGCGGTCCTTTTGCTATATTCGGTGATCCTTCACGAGGTGGCGCACGGGTGGGTCGCGAGCCTTTTCGGGGATGACACGGCCAGGCGCTCGGGGCGGCTCACGCTCGCGCCGCTTCCCCATTTAAGTCCCGCCGGAACTCTCGCCCTCTTTCTCGTGGGATTTGGATGGGCCAGGCCGGTGCCGGTCAATTACTCGCGGCTGACCCCGCGGCGCGCGGGTTTTTTCTGCGTGTCGCTCGCGGGCTGCGCGGCAAATATCCTGATCGCTGCGGCCGCGGCCGCATTGCTTCAATCCGCCAGGATTAGCTCCGTCCCGCTTTTGGCAAAAGCCCTCCCGATCCTCGTCTACATCAACATCACTCTCGGAGCCCTGAACCTCATCCCGATTCCCCCGCTCGACGGCTCCAAAGTCGTAATGAGCTTCCTTCCCGGCAAGGTCCGGCAGACGCTCACCCGGATCGAACCTTACGGGTTTGTGATACTGATCCTCCTCATCGTGAGCGGCCTCCTGACCCCGGTGCTCCTCGCGATACAAAAAATGCTCTTTACCCTTATCGCTCTCATGCTTCAACTGCACCCGGCATGAAACAGGTGCCGTTTACGCGGCTTTCTGGATCGAGGCTTGGGCTTGGTAGGTGCGCTGGAGAGCGGCAAGAAGAGCGCTTCGATGCACTATCAGGTGGCGGCCGTTCATTGAAAACACGGCTTCGTCCCGGGCTACGGCATCAAGCTGGAAGAGAAGCTTGCATAATTCCGCGTTGATTTCCGCGGGTGAAGGAGCCTTCCCCTCCATTTTAAGCCGGGTATAAACAATCCCGGCCGCGATCCGGGTGACATGCTCCGCAATCTCAAGGAATGTTTCTCCCGTAATGCTTCCGTCATCATCTAATCCGACACCGAAAAGATTGGGGTTGTTTTCAAAATAAGAAGCTCCAATATCTTCCGAGATAACGGGAATGGCCCCGCGGTTTTCGGCGGCAACCGGATTAAACGTGGCCAGGCTCCTTACCGTCTGAACGATTAATCCCTCCAGATCGTTCCGGTTCAACCGTTGGGCCTTGTCGCCCGGGAAGACGACCGTCTCGAGGCCAAACCGCACCGCCCGCAGGGCTTCCAGAAAATTCTTGTCGGGGGCCCGGTCAAAAACAGCCGTCATATTCCCCTTAAGATCGGATGCCCGAAGGAAATCCCGGAGGCCGTCGCTAATCCTTTCAATGAAATCACGCGCCATCTGGTCCGTGACCCGAACGGGCGATCCCGGTTGCCGGCTTTGGGACTCTGCGGCGCTTTCGATCTTGCTGATCGCATCCGCCATCATCTGCTCAACAAACTTATCAATCCCCATTTCTTTCACCGCCCGGACAAGCTCTCCTGCCTGCTCGGGAGACATCTCCCCTTTTGGCATCGAAGGATCCAGCGCCCCGGCAGCCACCTGAGCCGCTGTTTCTCCACGGACTCGCACCTCCGCGCGGCGGAGTCCCTGCTGTCCGGAGCGGGCGGGGACGGCTTGCCCTGGTAAAACCTGCACTTCAACGGGTTTGGCCTTGCCTGTCGGTAACGCAAGAAAAAGCACATCTCCCCAGGTCTCCACTCTATAATTTTTTGATAAATTATCCTGGATTGCTTTCTTGTCATCTACGGAATAATTAGGACCTGCGATTCGATTCCCGAATCTATTGTGAATCAAGTAGCCCTCAGGGCTTAAGAGAGGACGGAGCGATTTTAGATAGTTCGTGTACGGCTCGTATGACGCCTGGTTGGCGAGATGATGCAGGGCGGAATAACTGAACAGGATGTCGATTGATCCCGCCTCAAAGTGTTTTGAAAAATTATCTGATGGATCCAGAATCAGCCTGATTCCAAGCTTGGATGCCTCTTTCCATTCCGGCGCGATCATGTCAGCGAACCCGATGAGCTCCACCGCATCTCTCAGGCCTTTCTCTTTGAGAGTTTTGTCCAGCTCCATGAGCGCGCGCGCGTTTCCGCAGCCCCAGTCCACAATTTTTATTTTCCCTTCTTTACCCTCTGCTTTCGCGGCACTTGCTTTTGCCATAATATCCTCAACAAAATCAATGCCCGCCTGATTAAAACTATCACTGACTTCCTTTAAAGAAGTCTCAAATATTCTCCAGTCACCAAACTTGAGAGTCCCGTCGGAGTTTATTCGCAGCCCCTTGTGCCCTTGTAATTCCGCCAATTGGGTCAGATCTTTACGATTAATATTTGCGGTCGTGGAAAATTTAAAACCAGCCTCGATTGTCACTTCATGTGCTTCCATGCGCGCTTCCGAGCGGGCAACGGTTTCTCCTGTTTCGTCAACCAATCGAGCTAACCGCGCAGGATCGACTTTCGCCAAGTCAATCAACCCCACAATAAACGGAATCAGTTTTTCTTCAGACTTCTCCCACTCATCGATTTCAGCGATATCTGAACCGGATAAAAAATCATCCTTAGCGACTCTCAAGCGTTCCCAGGGTCTGGTTCTTTGTTTAAGTTGAACCGCTTTGCTACCTAAAAACATGGGTTTTTGTAATTTACGGAAAAAAGCTTCACCCCCGCCTGGACCTTCCGAAAGCTCAGAAGTCTCGAGTCGAAGATCTCCTTTATGAACCTTGGTGAGTTTCGTGAGCCATTGGTAGAATAAATGTTCCCCGGCCCTGCGCCCGCGAGCTTCAGGAGCAGTAAAGATTAGACCCAATTCATAGTGATCCTTCGCCAACTGCTTGTATGTGAGAAAGCTCAAGACCGGTCCATTCCTTTCCCTCAACGCAAGCATCTTGTAATCCCCTCCCATATAGGCCGCCGCTCCGAACATGTGCAAAGCGTTGCCTCGGCCAAAATCATCCCGCAAGCGAACGATCTCCGGGTCACCTTCGTTTACCTCGGCAACCTCATATTTCGGCATCGACCCTGTTTTTGATCTTGTCATTGTCCGACGAAATACATCGATAGCTGTCCGGATTTTCATGATTTGAGCATGAGTAGAAGCGTCCAAGCTGCGAAGCGAACGATTGAGGGCATCCTGCTGTTCTGCAGGCGTACCCAAATATTTCCAGGATAAAATGCGGCGCTGTTCTTCGTTCCTCACGCGTTTGATCTTCGCGAGTTCCTGCTCCTGGCTCTTAAGAAAAGCCTCCAGTGCCGGATTATTGGCCAAAAGCTCTGCCGTTGCCCATGCCGGGAAAAGCTTTTCGTAATACATATGCGGGAACCGATCTTCCACATTCACGGTTCGGGCCGGCACTTCAGCTGTTTTTCGAGCTTCCGAGCGGGCGGGGGAGGCTTTGCCGGTTTTTGAGCGGCCCGCAAGTTCTGTCATCGCCGCAATCTCATCCGAATACGCATTGCTCACAGAGATGATCACATCAAAGTGTTCACCGGGCCCCAGATCCTTGCGCTTGAGCCTGACCCACCGGTTTATTTCATTTTCCACTCTCTTCTGATTTAGCTTTCGATTGTGCTTGCCGGCCTCCTGTTCAATGACTTCCCAGACTTTGTCGTTGAACAGAAAATCCGTTACTTTCTCTAAACGCAGCTTAAGGGAAAACCCTTTCTCCGTCATCACCAGTTCCGGTTCACCGGGGCCCCGGAGGCTCTTGAGATAGGCTAAAACAGCCTTTCCCATGTAACCGCCGTCATTTTCCGCAAAAAAAACAAGGTTACGTATGTGCGAAAGTTCAGGGTCATCCACAATCGCCTGAAGATGAGAAAGCCGATTCCGGTCGCCCCCCATAACCTGCATTATCACATCCAAAAGCCCCCCGTGGAATTTCGACTCAAGGACCGTATTCCACGTCCGGGCATCCAGTTCTTTCCTTCCGTTATACACGACCGGGTTGACCTCTTCAAGCCTGCCCGATTCAAGGTTTCTGAGGACCCCCCCCCGATTAACCACCAACTCGTAGAGGCCTGAAACTTCCCCTGAAATGCCGAGCACAGTCGATTCTTCCCTGTTTTCCTCCATCGAGTCCGCTGCTTTCTTGGCGGCCGCCAGCACATATTTTCTGATGAGCAACGGCTCCGAAGGCCCTTCGTAGTTATAAAGCTCCAACAGTTTTTTTGCTAACCGGTCGGGATTAAAGTTTTTGAACGAGAATCCTGAAGGATTCGTCCTGATCCGGTCAAGATTCACGCCCAATTCCGCCTCGCTCATGCGTGCTTTTGAACGGATTTCCGAGCGGGTGCGGGCTTCCCGGCGGTCGGCGGAACCGGCGGCCCGCCCTTGAGAAGCCTGCTCTTCGAAGCGCTTGAGGAAGGCAAGATGCGATTCAGCAAGGCTGACAAGGCGGTAGGAAAGGCCCCATCGCTCAAATAATATGCCGGGCCGGCGCACGATTTCCCTAAAATCCATGTTCTTGGCGTTAATAACGAGAGTGCGGTCAACGCTTTTGGGCTTGTAATACATGCGATGTTTAACACTACCGTCATCTTGATCGTCCGCGAAACGGTAACCAATCCGGCCGGAGGCGCCATCAAAAAGCTTGTCGCTGCCGATTCCCCGAGGATTAAAACGGACTTTCGGCGACGCACGGACACCGACGTCAAACAAGGCCCGGTCCAGCAATGTTCCCAAATACATCGCGCCCAGGTCATAAAGATCCATGGGGCGTCGAATATGCAAGATAATCATTGCGACGGCCAACAAAAATGTTATCGCTCCAAAAACAGCGCTGAGAATCGCGAAGCCCGCCAGCACCGAAAAGATCAATAACAACGCCGATGTGGCCGCGATAAGTGTCACTGTTGTTTTTCGCGCGTGGTTTTCTTTCAAAATTCTGGTGAGAGCACCCCCAAGCATGTTATCCATTCTCGCGGCATCATCAGGAAACCAGTAGACCGTCATCCCCTTGCCTCTTTGGGTATTGGTTTGCAAAGGAAGGTTTGTAAACTTTAAATCCTCCTGATTCGTCTCCATTTTGAACACCACTTTCAAAGTTTCCAGGACTCCCCTGACCACAGGAACGGTCGTGAGGACATCGGGGACATCGATCGCAACATGAAGCTTCCATCCTTGATGCTGGGAAAGGGGGTGGAAAAATCTCGCGGCATAACGCGGAACTGCCCATCCCCGAATTGTCACAAGACCCTTTCTGGCAACGTCTACGGGATCGCGTTCGACGGAAAGCATGCTTCCTTCTGAAAGATTTTTTAGGGTGAGACCGGAAGAATTATAGGTCACTTCAATATTAATATTGGTGCCCGTGTCCCGGTAAGTATAGCTTTCTCCCTGAGCAAGAACGAATCGTTTCTTCGGACCAGTAATGGTTATTTGGGGATCCGATTTCGGATCTGATTTGTTAAAAGAAAAACTGAACGGCACCCCATTTAAGATGAGATAAGCCTCTTCAGAGGGGCTGATCACGTTGGGTCCGCTTTTACTAAACTCATATTTTTGATTTAGAAAATCGACCCTGTGGGTCACTCCAGGCGCCAGCTGCGCCACGCGCAGATCATCCGGCTTCGCGCGACGTTCCGCCCGCGCTTCCGAGCGAATTTCAGCGCGGGCAGCGTCCCCCGTTCGAGAGACGGTGAGACCGGCTGAACGGGTTTCAGAGCGTTCTTTCGCAATCGTTCTTTGCAACATTAACCTTCGGACCACGGCTTCATATTCTCCCTTCCCCGGGCGCAAGGTTCCGGCTCGCCAAAAGGGCCCGGTACGGGAAATACTCATAATCTGATTTTGATCGTTCCAAACAATTTCATACATTTTTTCTTCCAAAGACAATTTTTCCGCCCTTAGACCAAGATGTCGATTCGGGATGACCTCAATAAAAACTTCGATAAACTCCATCTGTTCGGGCTCTATCGCTCCTACAATAGCCGCCTCCAAATGACTCCCTAGCGAATTCCAGTAAGTCATCCGGACGTTTCCTTTCTTATTGCCCCTTCCTGTGGGATTTAGAGTCATCAAAAGTCCCAAGCTTCCTTGTATCCCCTTAGTGTTCAGATCTTTCATTATCCGGGACACTTCCTCAGCCGTCCCAGCAACCCTGTATCTTTGAGCTTTCATAAACTTCCGTCCAAAGATCTCCCGGAGAATGCGTCCCAGCATTTTCAGCCCTGAAGTTTTCTGCCCGTATGCAGAATAGCGGGTGTAATGCTCCGCCCATTCTTTTTGCGGTGTCGCTGAGCGGACCTTCGGGTTCCGTCTCCCGGCAAAATGTCCAAGGGTCTCCCATAAACCGATCCCCTTGTTGATCTCCAATTCGCCCAAACTCGGGTCCTTATCTCCCTCCTCTAAAATTTTGATAATCTCATCCGGTTTCCCGTAAACCCCACGGTAAAGCGGTTGCGAACCTACCCGATATAGGCTCACAAGAATTAAATTCATGATCCCCGTATAGATGGCTACGGTCAGAAACGCTACTCCGGCGGTTATAACGCCTTGAGCTCCCAAGGACGCATCGTAAAAAAACTTGATCTGCGAAAGCTGATACATTTCCGCCAAGATCACGACCATGGAAATAGCGATCGCAACGATCGGCGACATAAAACGATTCCAGGGATTTGGCTGAGCGAAAAAATCAAATGCCGCCTGCCGTGCGGCCTGCACGAAAATATACGCAGGGTGGTCCTCCTGCCGGTATAGAGCTGAAGCCTCCGCCGCCGGATCTTGTAGGGCCTCTCCCCCCCGTGCTTCCGAGCGGGTGCGGACTTCCCGGCGGTCGGCGGAACCGGTAACCTGCCCCGACCCTCGCATATCATCCGTACGGGCCGCGATCGTTTCCCTCACCGTTTCCCTCACCTTGTACGTGGCAATATAGCGTTTTAAAACATACCGATCTGACATGCGAATCATTTCAGGGAACCGATCGACCCAATCCGGATTTTGTTCAATAAAAAGCTCTGCGGCAACGTAGCCTTCCAAATGCCATCCGAGGTTATACACTTCACCCTCCCTCATCATCACAGTCACAGCGAGCCCCGCAACACCGGTCGTCGCCAATTCGAAAATAGCTCTTTGAAGCTGATTCATTTCATACTTCATCCACTCACTCTCCCTGGCATAGTTTTCGGCTTCCTCGCTCCGGATGTAATCGCGAAATTCGATCATGGTCCGGAGGTAAAACAGCACATCCGCGGCAGGATGTCCGGTGATCTTATCGAAGCCCCGCAAGAGCAGACTGATCTTCGGAAGATCCTTTTCCAGAACCTCGACAAATTCACGGTAGACTATTCCGCCGCTTATAAAGCGCTTCCATGCCGGCAAAATCACGTTCTCGTAATAATGTTTCAGAACTGCTGCCCTCTTCGTGGCAAGCGAATCCAAATCCGCCAACCTCTTCTGCGCGGCTGCTATACGCTCCTTTTCCTTGGCGATTGAGCGGATGATCCGCTGAAACTCTTCCGGATCAGACCACTTTCTCTGCAGCGCCCCCTGCAACAGGGATTCCTGGGGCGTTCCCTTGACAATCGCCTTCGCGTAGTTCTCTCCCAAACGGCCAAAAAACTCGTCGACCACACCCGTCTCGAAATCCCCCAACTTCCGCTGCCACCACTTTTTTTGTTTTTTCTTCATGAAGCCCCGAAGCCAATGGATCAACTCCTCACCCAGGATCGAAAGATCACCAAAGTGCTCCGGCAACAGCAGCAGGACGTTGCGATCATGAAAATAGGCCGAAGTCCCGAAACTCTGAGGTGCCACAGCCAGAACGGGTATTGGAAAAGAAACACCCAGATCCTTTGTTATAAGATTGATGACATTGAGAACCTCCTCCCTAGGCCCTGGCGGTAAGAGGTCTGTATACAACTGCCGTTCGACAGCAGCGTTTTTCGGCTGGCGGG
>JAKJDL010000009.1:63924-64308 GCA_022705945.1 Candidatus Omnitrophota bacterium
CCCTCACTTCCGCGCGAACCCCGGAACCGCTATCAGGTGACGGCTTTGCGTCTTCCGAGCGGGTGCGGGCTTCCCGGCGGGCCGCGACACCCGATTCCGGGTCCGATCCGGAATTTTGCCGGACCAAAGACTTATAAGCGTCGATCATTTCTCCTGCGGCATACCACTTTCCCATGGAGGTCTTGTAAATGAGGAGATCGGAATCCCAGAATATTTTTTCGAGAACCTGAGAGAGAGTCTCACCGAGGGTTTTGAGGTTCGGATCCTCGACCTCGTCCTCAACATATTGATCGAGTTCATTCAGGAGCTTTTCAATATCACCATTCCCCGGCTCCACCGCTTTAAATACCCCCTTGGCAAAGCGATCATATCCTGGCAGTTGCG